>NZ_QHJJ01000048.1:0-670 GCF_003947465.1 Amycolatopsis sp. WAC 04182 | reverse complement strand
AGGATGGACCGCGTCGTTCATCGGTCTGCACGAATTCGCTACCAAGCACATGGGCTACACCGAGAGCGAGGCATGGCTCGTTCCCCTCACTTTCGACGGCGGGGCGTTCGCCCTGAGCATCAGTGCGTTTCGCGCCGCACGCAATGGCCGGGCAGCTCCCCTGCGGCGACTGCTCGTCATCGTGTTCACCCTCGGTTCTTCGGTGATCAACTACAACAAGCTCGAAGACACCTCCGGCCGCTGGGTGAACGCCCTGCTGCCGGTCGTCGCGGTCATCGTGTTCGAGTCGGTGCTGGTCGAAGCGCGGAAGGCCTACGAACGGAATCGCCAGCAGGGCAACGCGCGCCCGAAGATCCACCCCCTGCGCTGGTTCTTCGACCGCGACAACACGATCGAGATCTACAAGAGCTACGTCCTGGGCACCGAACTGCCCGAGCATCTGCGTGAGGCTGCTACGACCGTCGCCGAGCAGCAGGCGGCCGCGAAACCGCAGCGCCGCAGCACCAAGAAGCCGGTCGGCAAGGCCAAGAACAACACGGCCAAGCCGAAGGCGGTCACACCTGCATCGCCCCCCCGCGCCATCCCGGCGAACCCTGCGCCCTTGCAGGCCGAGGAGGAGCCCACGGTCGAGACGGCCAGCGACGTGCCCGCCAAGACACCGGCCGAGACG
>NZ_QHJJ01000047.1:0-671 GCF_003947465.1 Amycolatopsis sp. WAC 04182 | reverse complement strand
TCGGCGGCGGCCAGACCCCGACCGAGGTCCTGCCCGGCCCCGGCGACCTGGCCCGCATCGACGACGACCCGGTCCGCTGCGCCGACCCCGAGGGCAGCGCCGCCATGGTCGCCGTGATCGACCAGGCCCACAAGGACGGCGACACGCTCGGCGGCGTCGTCGAGGTGCTCGACTACGGCCTGCCGCCCGGCCTGGGCAGCTACACCACTGGGACCGCAGGCTAGACTCCCGGCTAGCCGCCGAGCTCATGGGGATCCAGTCGATCAAGGGCGTCGCGGTCGGCGACGGCTTCGAGACGGCCAGGCGGCCCGGCTCGCGCGCCCACGACGAGATCGAGTACACCGCCGCGAACGGCGTCAAGCGCGTCACCAACCGCGCGGGCGGCGTCGAGGGCGGCATGACCAACGGCGAGATCCTGCGCGTCAGCGCCGCCATGAAGCCCATCTCCACCGTCCCGAGGGCCCTGGCCACGATCGACGTCAAGACCGGCGAGGCCGCCAAGGCCCACCACGAGCGCTCCGACGTCTGCGCCGTCCCGGCCGCCGGCATCGTGGCCGAGGCCATGGTCGCCCTGGTGCTGGCCGACGCGGCCCTGGAGAAGTTCGGCGGCGACTCGGTGGAGGAGGTCGCCCGCAACCTGTCCGGCTACCTCTCCTCGATGGTGATCAAGT
>NZ_QHJJ01000046.1:0-678 GCF_003947465.1 Amycolatopsis sp. WAC 04182 | reverse complement strand
CCTGCACGCCAAGGTGATCGCCGTGCTGGCCGAGGACGTCTGCTGCCATATCGGCCCGCGGCCCGAGGCGGTCGAGGAGGAGCCCAGGGCCATCGTGACCGGGCTGAGCACGCTGCTCACCGACATCGACACCTACCTCGGCGCCGGCCGCCAGCGCGACCGCATGTACGCCTACTCGCCCCGTTCCGCCGCGCTCAGGCCGCTGCTGACCGCCAGGTCCGCCGACTCCTCCGTCGACCGGGGCATGCACTTCCGGCTCGTGCAGGAGCTGATCACCGAGCGAGTCCCGGAGCGGGCGGACCGCTACCTGCCGGTCCAGCTCCGGGCGGTGGCCGCGTTCGTCAGGCAGGGACGCCTGGACCAGATCGTGATGTTGTCCAACTCCTCCAAACGCGCGGGCCTGAGCGCCGAGCTGACCGAGATGCGCTGGGACGCCCACATCCTGGTGATCGGCCTGACCGTGGAGGTGCTGTCCGGCGACGGCCTGCCCGACCGATACCGGGTGGACGGCGAGCGCGTGCACTGGAACCCGCCGCGCTCGATCGACGGCAAACTGCTGCCAAACGACGTCACCGACATCACCGCCGACGTCGAACGGGCCCACGTGGACGTCTACGTCCGGCACACCCAGACCGGCGTGGTGCACTTCCTGCCGATGAACCAGAACGTCGAGCGCCT
>NZ_QHJJ01000045.1:0-681 GCF_003947465.1 Amycolatopsis sp. WAC 04182 | reverse complement strand
CGGCACGCCGTCGCGCGCGCCTGACGGCTCAGCCCTGATCGTGCAGGCGTTCGATGATCTCGTGTTGCCGGGCGGTGTAGAAGGCGCGGTCCGGGGCCTCGGTGAGCGCGCCGGGCCGTTCGACGTCGTGGCCGGCGTAGACCTGCGCCCCTAGTCGCGTCTTGACCCGGCTGGGCAGGTTCGCCATGCCGGGCCTGCGGCGGGCGCGGCGCAGGGCGGCCAGGTCCAGCTCGGCCGCGGCGACCAGCGACTCCCCCGGCCCCGCCTGGGCCAGCGCGCGGCCCTCGTGGTCGATCAGCTCCGAGCCGCCGTTGACCGAGTCGCCCGGGATCGCGATGCCGGACAGCCCCGCGGTGTTGGCCGAGACGACGAAGGCCAGGTTCTCCAGGGCGCGGGCGCGCCGGGCGACCGCCTTGGGGGTCAGGGCCGGCGAGTACGCCTCGGAGGTCGGGTTGCACAACACCTCCGCGCCCCGCAGGGCCAGCGCCCTGGCCAGTTCGGGCACCAGGATCTCCTCCGAGGCGAGGACCGCCAGGTTGCCGATCTCGGTCCGCGCGACCGGCAGGACGCCGTCGAGACCGTAGCGGTCGAGGTAGCGTTCCCACACGTCGTACGGCGTGGGCGTGAACATCGAGTGCAGCCGCCGGTAGCGCAGCACCGCCCCGCCCGCCGGGGAGAGGA
>NZ_QHJJ01000044.1:0-690 GCF_003947465.1 Amycolatopsis sp. WAC 04182 | reverse complement strand
GTTCACCACGACCGTGAAGGCGACGATCAACCGGCTGCGCTCGAAGCTCGGGCAGCCGCCGGTGATCGAGACCGTCCCGCGCGAGGGCTACCGCATCTGAGCCGCCGTGGTCACACGACGGTCACACGTTCTCTGACCTCGGCGTCACCGCGTCCCCCGTAGACCGGTGTCGTGCACGGAAAACCACGGCCGCCGGGGCCGTCTACCGGAGCCCCGCGAGCGGGAAGTGGATCTCTATGGCGAGGCCGCCCTGCGGTCGCGCGTCCGCGGTGAGCCGGGCGTCGTGGGCGACGGCGATGGCGCGGACGATGGAGAGTCCGAGGCCGTGATGGTCGTCGACGCGGGTGCGGTCGAGCCGCTGGAAGGGCTCGAAGAGGCGGTAGACCTGCTCGGGCGGGATCGCCGGACCGGTGTTCGCGATGGAGACGACGGCCCGGTCGCCCTCGGCGCGGGTGGAGATGTCCACCCGGCCGCCGGGCACGTTGTAGCGCACGGCGTTGTCCACCAGGTTGGCGATGAGCCGTTCGACCAGTGCCGGGTCGCCCGCCGTCGGGGCGTGCGCGATCGCGGCCACCAAGCGGGGAGACGGGCGACCGGCCGCGGGAGGTCTCCCGTGACCCCCGGGACCGGGCGCCGCATCGGTGCAGTGGCTGTTCCCGTCAGCTCTGGACCCGTTCCCCTCGCCGGCCC
>NZ_QHJJ01000043.1:0-691 GCF_003947465.1 Amycolatopsis sp. WAC 04182 | reverse complement strand
ACGTACTCGGGCCACCAGCCGGCCCACACCACGGCCTGCCAGATCGCCAGCACGATGACCACCGCCGAGGCGATCGGCCACAGGCCGGACCACAGCCGGGAGGCCAGACCGGCGCGGTGGCCGGTGCCCAGTTCCAGCGCGTCGAGGCCGGCGAGCTGCTGGGCGTGGGTGTCCGTCGTCGTCATGCGGGCTCCTCCTGGCGGGCGTGGCGCAGGACCTCCTGGCGGAGGCGGCCGGTGATCTCCCCCGCCAGCTCGGCCACCTCCTGGCGGGCGGTGTCGGCGTCGGCCAGCATCCGGCGGGCCAGGGGGAGCAGCGCCTCGCCCGCCGCCGTCAGCGTGACGTTGCCGCGCGCGCGGGAGAACAGCCGCGCGCCGAGGTCGCTCTCCAGAGCCTTGATCTGCTTGCTGAGCGAGGGCTGGGCGACCCGCATGCGCTCGGCCGCCTGGGTGAAGTGCCTGGTCTCCGCGACCGCCACGAAGTAGGCGAGCTGTTGCAACTGCATGTGATTTTCCTCGCACCGGCCGAGCATTTTTCCTTATGCCGACCGTATAAACCAAGCATCATAGCCGGAAGCTATGGAAACCAGATCCGCGATGACTTGGACGGATCATTGCTGGATACCTAGCGTTCAAACGTGACTGCCACGATAGAGCGCGGCGCCGCCACCGCGCCTGTTAACGCCCCCAAG
>NZ_QHJJ01000042.1:0-712 GCF_003947465.1 Amycolatopsis sp. WAC 04182 | reverse complement strand
GCGCCGGTCTGGTTGCCGACCCAGAAGACGAACATCGAGCACCAGGCGGCGTTGACGTAGGCCTGGCGGTTGCCGCCGTCACGGGCGACGGTCTCGCCGGCGCGCTGCGAGGAGGCGTACCACTTCTGGAACTTGGTGCCGCCGCCGTTGGCGTCCTCGGTGGTGCCGACCTGGGCCTTGGCGGTGGCCAGGACCTGGGCGGCGGTGACGTTGACCTTGCCCTTGGCGCTCTCGTCGCTCACCTTGGCGACGTACGGGCGGGCGGCGGTCCCGGCGGTCCCCGCGGCGGTGGTGCCGGCGGCGGCCTGCGAGGCGGTGTCGGCGTTCACTGCGGCGTGCGTGCCGAGCACGCCGGCGACGGCGGTCGCGCCGAGGGCGAGCTTGGCGAGGTCGAGCTTGAAGGCACGGTGAAGACGGTGCTTGGCCATGAGGGATTACTCCTTGTGCTTCCGTGCCGCTTACCGGGTTAGCTGACGGGTTCGGGCGGGAAGCTGCCCTACGGCACAGCAGTGCCGATTCACCCCGATGGACACATGGGTCCCCGGTTCCGCACCCAGGCGGATTCAGCGGTCTCTGGTCAGGCAAAGGGCTGACGCACGTCTTCCCGGGCCCAGTACAGCGCCTGAAGGTATATCTGCGACGCCCGGACGCGGATGGCCCGCGCCGACTCTGTCCAACATTGGGCATGCCAGGGTAATTCCCTGTCAATGTC
>NZ_QHJJ01000041.1:0-714 GCF_003947465.1 Amycolatopsis sp. WAC 04182 | reverse complement strand
TGCTCCTCGGCGACACCTCGGCCTCGATGGGGTTGCTGCTGCCCGCCACCTTCCTGGGCGGCGTGGGGAACATGCTGGTCATCGTCGGCTTCATGGTCACCGCCACCACCGGCCTGCCCGACCGCGAGCAGGGCCTGGCCACCGGGCTGGCCTCGATGTCCCAGCAGATCGGCATCACCATGGGCACCCCGATCATGTCCGCGATCGTCACCGCCGCGACGGCCGGCGTCGCGACCGGCGCGGCCGTCCTGCACGGCGTCACCGTCGCGATCGCGGTCAACGCCGCCCTCGTCCTGCTCGGCGTACTCCTCGCGGCGCTCTTCCTGCCCGGCCGGCGCGCCGCCGGCCCCGCCCTCGAGATCTCCGGCTTCGGTCGGCGGGCGACGTCCTGGTGCGGGCTCGTCCTGCCCGGCTCGCCGCCCGTACCGGCCCGGGTCCATCGGCCGGCGGCCCGTCCTCCCGCGGGGCTGCTGGTCTGGGCGCACGGCGGCAGCTGGCAGCGCGGCTCGGCCTCTCCCGGCCAACCGTCCGCCAGGCCATCCATTCGCTCGTCGACAAGGGCCTGCTCGTGCGGCCGGGGTGTCGGCACCCAGGTCGTGCACAGCAAGGTCCGGCGCCCGCTGGAACTCAGCAGCCTCTTCGACGACCTGGAGGCGGCCGGACAGCGCCCGGCCACGAAGGTCCTGGTCAACACCGTCGTTCCCGCGACCGCCG
>NZ_QHJJ01000040.1:0-718 GCF_003947465.1 Amycolatopsis sp. WAC 04182 | reverse complement strand
CGTCGTCGAATCCGCCCGCCTCCAGGAACGCCTCCCTGCGTACCACGGCTCCACGGGCCAGGAAGCTCAGCACGCTCGGCCCCGGCAGGCCGTCCTCGACGCCGAGCGGGGAGTCCCGCATCGCCTCCGACACCGGGTCCGGCCGCTCCTCGGGCCCCACCAGCACACGCGCGCCCAGGACCGCCAGGCGGGGGTGGGCGTCCAGCACGTCGGCCGCCCGGTCCAGCGCCCCGGGCGCCCACCAGGAGTCGTCGTCGGCGAAGGCCACGTACGGGGTCCCGGCCAGGCGTACGCCGAGGTTGCGGGCGGGCGCGCCGAGGTTGGCGCCCGCCTCGACCACCTGGACGTCGGGGAAGTGCTTGCGGACGAACCCGGCGGTCCCGTCGGAGGAGCCGTTGTCGACGAGGATGACCGGCCGCGGGTGGCGGGGGAGCGACCGGGCCAGCGTACGGACCCGGTCCCTGGCGGCCACCACGACCGTGACCCGCGCTCGGCTCGTCTCCGTCACGCCCGACCTCTAACCCGCGCGGCCCCCCTTAGTCCTCTGAAGGGCGTTGACGGCGGGCGGGGGGAGGCGTAGAAAAGACGGTAACAGCGTTACCTACAAGAAACGGTGTTACTCACATGGCGGTCACCGCGTACCGGCAAGCCCAGCAGGAAGGCCAGAGCGTGGTCAGGTCGGCCATCCTCGACGCCGCCAAACACCTGCTCATCGCCG
>NZ_QHJJ01000039.1:0-718 GCF_003947465.1 Amycolatopsis sp. WAC 04182 | reverse complement strand
CGAGCGGCAGGCCGGTCGGGGTGGCGGACTCGCCCTCGCCCGGCGCCGGCCGGTACACCCGGACCGGAAGGTCGCGTCCCGGCAGCGTGATGTCCTGCCATTCGATCGTGGCCCCGGGGTCCGGCTCCCCAAGGAATGCCCGCGCCGCGCCGGACGCCCGCCAGCGGTTCTCCGCAGTGCGGTAGGTGATCAGTTCCTCGGTCGTCATCGCCGAGAAGTCCGGCTCCGGCGGCCGCTGCACGGCAGTGGTCTCGTTCATGTCCTCGTCTCTCCTCTCATCTCCCCCGGTCGGGGGTGTGCCTCCATTATGCACGCGGTGCGTGCAACAGTGCGTGCATAGGTTAGTCTGAACAGGACGAGAGGGGCGAGATGGCAGGTCGAAGGCGCTGGTCGACAGAGGAGATCCTGGACACGGCGGCGGATCTGCTGCATACGAGCGATGCCGAGTCGTTCAGCGTGCGCAAGCTCGCCGCGGTGCTCGGCACCGACTCCTCCAGCCTCTACCGGCACTTCCGCAACAAGACCGAGCGGCTGCGCGCGGTCGCCGACCGGATCCTGGCGGCCGCGATGGACGGCTACCGCCCCGACGGCGACTGGAAGCAGCGCATCACCGCGACAGCCCAGCGCCTGCGAGAGGCTTTCGGGCGACACCCGCAACTCGCCGCGATCTGGGGACGCTACGGGTCCGGCGGCACCGGTTCCCGGCTGGTCATGGAGG
>NZ_QHJJ01000003.1:0-1398945 GCF_003947465.1 Amycolatopsis sp. WAC 04182 | reverse complement strand
CGGGACACCACCGAATGATCCCGCCCAATCCAGGCCCCAATCTCCCGAAACGACTTCCCCTGCCTCAACCCGAACGCGATCAACTCACGCTCCACCGAACGCAACGGCACACCACGCGACACGAAACACCCCCTCGCTACCCAGAACGATCATTATCCCCGGCCGGTGCACTGACCATCTGAGCCCGAGCTTGAGGGGTGTCCGAGACTTTCCTTCCTGAGTTGCCGCAGGAGTTGTGGCGCGCTGGCAAGCTGGAGCTTGCGCATGGTGTGCAGCAGTCTTTGCAGGTGATTCGGATGGCGACCGCCGGGTTGGGGCGGTTTTTGGCGGAGGTCGAGTCTCGGGGCGTCAAGGACTTGTATGGGTATGGGTCTACTGCTGCCTGGTTCGCGGATGTGGCGGGGTTGTCGCGCGGTGAAGCTGGTCCGGTGGTGAAGCGGGCGATCGCGTTGAACCCGACTCGCGCGTTGGACGGCACCGAGGTTCCCGCCGCGCTGCCCGCCACCGCCGCGGTCGTCGCGGAGGGTTTGGTCGGGGATGAGCGGATCGATCAGATCCTGGAGTTCTTGAAGAGACTCCCGGCCGACACCTCCGCTGAGGACCGTGCCTATGCCGAGAAGACTCTCGCCATCCTCGCTCGCGATGCCGGTCCTCGCCAGTTGGCGGACGCAGAAGCGAACCTCCTGGCCGTGCTCGACCCGGACGGCAAGGAGCCCAAAGACCCCGAACCCCAAGAGCCGCGCCGGGAAATCACCTTGGAGCGCCGCAAGGACGGCTTCTGGAAACTCACCGGTCTGCTCGATGACGAGACCGGGGCCCGGACGGCGGCCGCTCTGGAGGCGTATGCCCAGCCGCGCCCGGTCGATGAGTTCGGGCAAGCCGATCTGCGGATGAAATGCGAGCGCCTGGGTGATGCGTGGGTCGACATCCTGGATCTGGCGATCGCCTGCCCGGACCAGCCCGGCACCAGCGGCTACCGCACCTTGCTGCATGTCACCATCGGACTCGACGAACTCAAGTCGGGTCTGGGGGCCGCCTGCTTGGATTTCGTTGGGACGATGACCGCCCGCGAAGCCCGCTTGGCTGCCTGCGACTGTCTGATGTTGCCGGTCGTGATGAGCGCCGCCGGAGAACCCTTGGATGTGGGACGGCTGCGGCGGTTCGTGACCCCGGGCCAGCGACGTGCATTGAACATCCGGGACGGTGGCTGTGCTTTCCCCGGGTGTCATCGGAAACCGAAGAACTGTCACGCCCATCACATTCATCACTGGGCAGACGGCGGCCCGACGGATCTCCGGAATCTGGTGCTGGTATGCGGTTTTCATCACCGGTTGATTCATCACGGTGACTGGGAAGTGCGGATGGCGGCCGATGGGTTACCGGAGTTCATCCCGCCGCAATACCGAGATCCGCTCCGACAACCCCGCCGCAACACCCTGCATCACCGCTGAACCCGAGGAGCCCGCCAGCCACACCGGCGACGGGCCCCTCGCCATGCCCGGCGCTCCGTGAAGGCCTCCTTACCTACCCTCAGGGTTGGCAAGGAGGCCTTCACTACCTTTGTGACCGCCACGCTCGCCCCAAGCGCAGCAGCGGTCACATCGTTCCGTGAGTGCGAGTGTCATTCTCTCGGTGCCCCCAATGTGGCAGTGGTGCCGTTGAGTGTTCCCGACGCCGCATTGGGGAGGCAGGACACTGGCCTCTCGACGAGACGATCTGAGACCCACCGACGCGGCTCCAGCGTTGCCACGCAGCGGCAACTGCGCAATCCTCGACCGCCGAACCCCAATTCCGAGCATGGGAAACCACCTGACCCGCCCGTAGTTTCGGCGCTGTGCCCGATATCGAACCGTTCACCATCCACGTTCCCGATCGCGAGCTGGCCGATCTCCACGCTCGCCTGGCCAGGGTCCGCCTTCCCGAAACCGAGACGGTTCCCGACGCCACCCAGGGGATCGAGCTGGCCCGGTTGACGGCGTTGCTCCGGGCGTGGCGGGAACACGACTGGCGGGCAAGGGAGATCCGCTGGAACACCATTCCCCACTATCGGACCCGGATCGACGGCCTGGACATCGGGTTCTGGCATGTCCGTTCGCCCGAGCGCACGGCGCTTCCGCTGATCCTGACCCACGGCTGGCCGGGGTCGATCCTCGAATTCGAAAAGGTGATCAGGCCGCTCAGTGATCCGGTGGCCCACGGCGGTTCCGCGAGCGACGCCTTCGACGTGGTCGTGCCTTCGTTGCCGGGTTTCGGTTTCAGCGAACGGCCCAGCGAGCAAGGCTGGCATCCGGGCCGGACCGCCCGGGCTTGGGCCACCCTGATGACCGCGCTCGGCTATCGGCGGTTCGGGGCCCACGGCGGGGATTGGGGTGCCGTCGTCAGCACGGAACTGGCACGCCAGGTTCCCGAACGGGTCGCCGGCCTGCACCTGACGATGCCTTCGGCGTCACCGTTGCCGGAGGACCGGGCGGCGCCGAGCGCACCTGAACGACGCATGCTGGATCGGCGTGACCTGCACCTGTCCGACGGATACGGCTTCGGAATGCTCATGGGCACGCGCCCGCAGACGCTCGGCTACTCCCTGCTCGATTCGCCGTCGGGGCTCGCGGCCTGGCTCGGCGAGAAGTTCGCCGCCTACGCCGACGACCGGCCGGAGTACGGCGGCGGGGTGAGCTTGGCGGAGCAGGTCGACAACATCGCGCTGTACTGGCTGACCGGCACCGGCGCTTCGAGTGCTCGCTGGTACTGGGAGGCGATGCGGTGGGTGCCGCGCAGCGCGGAGGAGGAGAACGCGCTGCCGGTGACCGTGCCCACCGCCGTGTCGCTCTTCCCCGCCGACCCGTGGCCGACCGCGCGACGCTGGGCGGAGCGCCGCTACCGGAACCTGCACCGGTGGACCGAACTCGACCGCGGCGGGCATTTCCCGGGACTGGAGCAACCGGGCCTGCTGGTCTCCGAGATCAGGGAAGCCTTTCGGGATCTCCCGGTAAACGGTTAAAAACCCCCGACGTTCGGGGGGATACACCGGGAGTGGGTGCTCTTAACGTCGGAAGCCGACCGAAACCCGGTGAGGAGTACGGCTATGAAGCTCGTGCGCATGATGGGGATGGCCGTCCTGACGGCCTCCGCGTTGGTGTTTTCGATGACGGCGGCGTCCGCGCACGATCCCGAGACGGCGGAGGGACAGGCCGCGGCCCGGACCTTCCTGGCCGACCACGTCCCGGCGGAGCGGCACGCCGTCACCGGCACCGCGGCGGGGGTTCCGTGCGTCAACGGCATGGCCGACAAATACCCGTGCAAGAACGTGGACCTGCTCAGCGTGCTTCCGTTGTCCGGCCTCGGCGGCGGGAACGGCAACGACATCTGGGGCTGGACCGACCCGTCGTCCGGCAAGGAATACGCCATCGTCGGGCGGACCAACGGCACCGCGTTCGTCGACCTGAGCGTCCCGACCTCGCCCAAGTTCCTCGGCAACCTGCCCTCCAACGGCGGCAGCAGCTCGTGGCGGGACATGAAGGTGTACAAGAACCACGCGTTCATCGTGGCCGACTTCATCACCGGGCACGGGATGCAGGTGTTCGACCTGACCAGGCTGCGCACCGTCACCACACCGCAGACCTTCACCGCCGACGCGCTGTACCGGGAATTCGGTCCCGCGCACAACATCGCCATCAACGAGGAGACCGGTTTCGCCTACGTGATCGGCTCCAACACGTGCAGCGGCGGCCCGCATGTCGTCAACATCCAGAACCCGAAGGCACCGGCCAAGGCGGGCTGCGTGTCGCAGGACGGCTACACCCACGACACGCAGTGCGTCGTCTACCGCGGACCGGACACGGCCTACCGCGGCCGGGAAATCTGCTTCAACGCCAATGAGGACACGCTGACCATCGTCGACGTCACCGACAAGGCCAGGCCGGTCCAGATCTCGCGCAAGGGCTATTCGGGCGCGCAGTACTCGCACCAGGGCTGGCTGACCGGCGACCAGCGCTACTTCCTGCTCGACGACGAACTGGACGAGTCCCGCGGCACGGACAAGCGCACCAAGACCTACGTCTGGGATCTGGCGAAGCTGTCCGCCCCCGTGCACACCGGCGTCTACAGTTCGCCCGCCACCGCGATCGACCACAACCAGTACATCAAGGGCCAGTACTCCTACCAGGCGAACTACCAGGCCGGTCTCCGCATCCTGGACGTCAGCGGCGTCGCTTCGGCGCGGTTGTCCGAGGTCGGCTACTTCGACATCTACCCGGCGGGCAACGCGGCGAGTTTCAACGGCGCGTGGAGCAACTACCCGTACTTCTCCAGCGGCATCGTCATCGTGAACGGCATCGAACAGGGCCTGGTCGTGGTGAAGCCGAACCTCGGCGGCAAGTGACCGGAGGGCAGGCGTGCGCAAGCCCCGGTTGACGGATTGGTTGTTCCTCGCGCTGGCGCTGGTGATCGGCGTGGCCGCGGTGTTCGTCGCGCTTCGGCCGACGCCCGGCTCCGCGCACTCTGCCCACCAGCAGCCCGTCGTGACGGCGGATCTGCTTCCCGCCGCGCACAGCGACGGGCTGTCGGAGGCGGAAAGCGGGTACCGGTTCGAGAGGGTGACCACGCCGGCCGTCCGGGGTCCCGAGGTGCCGGTCGCGTTCCGGATCCTCGGGCCCGACGGGCGGCCGGTCACCCGCTTCCTGGACAACCAGACCAAACAGATGCACTTCTTCGCCGTGCGCGACGACATGAACGTCTTCCAGCACGTGCACCCGGCGCTGGTCGGCGACACCTGGCACACGAGCCTCGCGCTGACCGACGGCGGCGCCTACCGGATGTTCGCCGAGTTCGTCCCGCTCGACACCAAGGATCCGAAGCATCCGGTGGTGCTCGGTGTCCCGTTCACCGTGCCGGGTGACACCACCTTCGTGCCGGTGCCCGCTCCGGCGGGCGACACCGTGACGTCCACCGGATACCGCGTGGCGCGGGTGGACGGGGAGGCCCGGATCCCGGCGATGCGGGCGCAGGTCCTCCGTTTCGCCCTCCGCGGCCCCGACGGCGCGCTCGTCACCGCGGTCGACCCGCATCTGGGCGCCAACGGCCATATGACCGGATTCCACACCATGCTGTTGTCGGCCACGCATCTGCATCCGGTGCAGCCGCTCGGCGCGGCGCTCGTCGACGGCGAGCTGACCTTCCACTCGCTGTTCTCGGAACGCGGGGAGTACCGGCTGTTCCTCGAATTCTCCCACGGCGGGCGGGTGCACACGGCGGCCATCACGGTCGCGGTCGGCTGACCGCACCGGCTTACGGCTTCTCGGTCAACGCTTCCGCGGTCAGGGTGAGATGCCGGGTCAGCGCCTCGGCCGCCGCGTCGGCGTCGCGGGCCAACGCGGTCTCCTCCAGCAGGCGATGTTCGGCGAGATGGTCGCGGCCGGGGGAGCGCCGCGCGGCCCAGCGGCGGGCGAGTTCGCTCGCGGTCCACATCCGGTCGAAGGTCTCCAGCAGGACTGGGTTTCCGCAGCCGTCCAGCAAGGTCCGGTGGAAGACGCGGTGGGCTTCGGACCACGCGCCGCTGACGTGCTCGCCTTCGCCGTCATCGAACGGCGGTGTCCGGCTCAACCGATGATGGGCGG
The DNA here is from genome assembly GCF_003947465.1 of Amycolatopsis sp. WAC 04182. Taxonomy (NCBI): domain Bacteria; kingdom Bacillati; phylum Actinomycetota; class Actinomycetes; order Pseudonocardiales; family Pseudonocardiaceae; genus Amycolatopsis; species Amycolatopsis sp. WAC 04182. The sequence goes on along the minus strand of NZ_QHJJ01000003.1, from coordinate 1,393,333 downwards.
CGCGAACGCGCCCCTCCCAGTCGAGGTCGCCGCGTTCGACGGAGAGGCGCAGCACGAGCGGTTCGATCGTCCGGCGGGCCTCCGTGATCTCCTGCCAACGACGGTCGGAGAAGGCCGGGACGGCGAACCCGCGGTTGGGGAGCCGGTCGGCGAGGCCGTCGCCGACCACGCGCACGAGGGCTTCGCGGACGACCGCCAGGCTCACGCCGTGGTCCTTGGCGAGGTCCTGCGGTTTGAGCGGGGCGCCGGGGGCGTGGTCGCCGCGCATGATCGCGTCCCGCAGGCGGAGGTACACCTGCTCGGAGAGCATCTGCTTGTCCGGTGAAGCCATCCGTGAAGTATAGACAAACCCAAAGATAATCGATTATCTGTGTTATGGTCGATTTATGAACGATCCCTTCGCCCGGCTGCCTGAGGCGGCCTCCTTCACCATCACCAGCACTTCTGTCGCCGACGGCGCCGCCTGGTCACCCGATCAGCTGGCCGGAAAGGACGTCTCGCCGCACCTGAGCTGGAGCGGCGCCCCGCGCGGCACGAAGAGCTACGCCGTCACCGTCTACGACCCCGACGCCCCGACCGGCTCCGGTTTCTGGCACTGGGCGGTCGCCGACATCCCCGCCGCCGTCACGGAGCTGCCCGAAGGCGCTGGCGACGACAGTGGCTCCGGCCTTCCCGAAGGCGCATTCCAGGTGCCCAACGACGCCCGTCTGGCCCGTTTCCTCGGTGCCGCGCCGCCTGCCGGGCACGGCGTGCACCGCTACTTCGTCGTGGTGCACGCGCTCGACGTCGAGTCGCTCGGCGTCCCGGCCGACTGCACGCCGGCGTTCCTCGGCTTCACCATCTCCCAGCATGTACTCGGTCGCGCGGTCCTGGTCGCCACGGCGGAAACCCCAGGCCCAGAACGCATCGAGGTCTCCCGGCTCATCCCGGCCCCCGCGGACGCGATCTTCGGCGTCTTGAGCGACCCGAAGGGCCATGTCGACATCGACGCGTCGGGAATGCTCCTCGATGCGGAAGGCGATCCGGTCGAGCGGGCGGGTGATCGGTTCGTGGTGCACATGGACCGGGAAGCGCTCGGGGACGTGCCCTTGGGCAAGTACGACGTCGAGGTCGTCATCACCACCCTCGTCCCGGGCGAGGAGATCGCCTGGACCGTCGAAGGCCGGGTCCGGCCGCATGCCCGGCACATCTACGGCTACCGGCTGGAGCCCGCCGAGGGCGGCACGCTGGTGACGTCGTACTACGACTGGTCGGAGGTCGGCGACGAGTGGAAGGAGCGCATCACGTTCCCCGTGGTCCCGGAGTCCGCGCTCAAGGCCACGCTCGGAATTCTCGAGCGGACCGTGCGGCGTCGAGGCGTTTTGCCCACGCACGGGCGGTGAACACGACAGAATGCGTCCGTGCGGAACATCCTGATAGCGCTCTCCCTCGTCCTGTTCGGTGTCACCGGATGCCAGGGCGGGGTTTCCGGCCAAGCCGAGCCCGAAGGCGACAGTTTCGCGATCAAGGACGGGTCGCGGCTGCGGTTCCGCCCGGTCTTGGCGGAGCTGCCACCTGGTCCGGCGACGGGCGCGGCGACCGACCGGCAGAGCACCGATCCCGCCGGACAGCAGGCCGCCGCGGCGGCACTGGACTGCTCGGAGGGAACAGATCCGCTGGACGGCCGCGACGATCCGGCACTCCCGCTGGTCAGTTGTGACCGCGTGCAGGGCACCAAATACCTGCTCGGCCCGGCCTTCCTCACCGGGGCTGACCTCAGCCAGGCGAAGGCATTGCTCGATTCGCAGTCGGGTGGCCCGCTCGTCGGGCTGAGTTTCACCGACGCGGGCGCGCGGACGTGGGCCGACTGGACCGCGGCGAACGTCGGCAAGCAGGTCGCGATGGTGCTGAAGAGCCGGGTGCTGACCGCGCCGATGATCCAGTCCGCCATCACCGGCGGGGATACCCAGATCAACGGCAAGTTCACCATGTCCGACGCCCGTCAGCTGGCGCGGGACATCGCCGGCGCCTGAGCACCCGGGAAGGCGCGGAATACGATCACGCGACCCGACGTTTGAGCGTTCAACTACTTGAGGAGTTGGACATGGGTTACGAGATCCTGGGCACCCCGCAGGCGCCGACCTTCGGCCTGGACACGTTCGGCGACGTCGAGAACGGCGCCGACGGCCAGCCGGTGAGCCAGGCCGAAGCCATCCGCCAGGTCGTGGCCGAGGGCGTCCTCGCCGACCAGGTGGGCGTGGACTACTTCGGTGTCGGCGAACATCACCGCGCGGAGATGGCGGTGTCCTCACCGGACGTCGTGCTGGCCGCGATCGCGGGGCAGACCGGACGGATCCGGCTGGGCACGGCGGTCACGGTGCTCAGTTCGGACGACCCGGTGCGCGTGTACGAGCGGTTCGCCACGCTGGACGCCGTTTCGCGCGGGCGCGCCGAGGTCACGCTCGGCCGGGGCTCGTTCACCGAGTCGTTCCCGTTGTTCGGGTACTCGCTGGAGGACTACGAAGCGCTCTTCGCCGAGAAGCTCGACCTCTTCACGCATCTGCAAGGGGAGAAGCCGGTCGACTGGTCCGGGACCGTCCGCCCCGCGCTGGAAGGGGCGCAGGCCTTCCCGGTCACCGAATCGGGCAGCCTGCCCGCGTGGGTCGGGGTCGGCGGCACCCCGCAGTCGGTGGTCCGCGCGGCCGCGTACGGCCTGCCGCTGGTGATGGCCGTGATCGGTGGATCGCCGGAGCGGTTCACCCCGCTCGCGGATCTGTACCGGCGCGCGGTGAAGGAGGCGGGCCACCAGGAGCTGCCGATCTCGATGCACAGCCCCGGCCACGTCGCCGAGACCGACGAACTCGCCGTCGCCCAGCACTTCTCGCATCACCAGGCCGCTTTCGCCAAGATCGGCGCCGAACGAGGCTGGGGACCGATGTCCCGAGCCGACTACGACGCCATGGCCGGTCCGCGCGGCGCGCTCTTCGTCGGCTCACCGGAAACCGTCGCGCAGAAGATCGCGTGGGCGGTGCGGACCCTCGGCCTGTCGCGATTCCAGCTCAAATACAGCGTCGGCTCGCTTCCGCACGAGCAGCGCCTGAACTCGATCCGGCTTTACGGCGAGCAGGTCGTCCCCCGCGTGAAGGAGCTGCTCGGCTAGCCTCGAAGGCGTGGTGTTCGATTCCGCGCGATTCGACCTTCAGCCGTACACCGGTTTCGACATGTCCCGCTATGTCCGGCGGACGTATTGCAGCTGGGAGGATTCCGGCTGGGAGTCGCTGCTCGTCCAGCGCTTCGACCACGTTCCCGTCGCCGAGGACATGCGGCTGCCCGGCGTCGCGGATCTGCATCTGGTCCTGCCGCTTTCGGGGCGGGCGGTGATGGAGACCCGCGGTGAAGGCCGGTGGAACCGGCACCAGTGGGGGCCGGGACGGCTCGAACTCGCCGTTCCCGGCCTGCCGCTGCAGCGCCGCTACCGCGGTGACGAAACGATGCGAAGCCTGCAGGTGCACATCCCGGGCACCACGGTGGAGTCGGTGGCCGCCCGGCTGGGCGGCCGCGCGGTGGACCACGAGGCGATGGCCGCGTCCGTGGCCGGGGGAGACCCGCTGCTCGACGAGCTGGTCCGGGCGGTCGGGAACGCCGGGGAACAGGACGACCTCTACGCCGAATCCGCGGCCGCCTTCCTCGCCGTGCACCTGCTCACCCGCCACGCGCGGAAACCGGAGCCGCCGGACGCGGGCCGGGAGGACCACCGGGTCCGCGCCGCGGTGGCGATGATGCGAGACCGGCTGGCCGAACCACTCACCGTCGCCGAAATCGCCGGGGAAGTGCATTTGAGCGTCTACCACTTCATCCGGGTCTTCAAGGAAAAGACCGGCAAGACCCCGCACCGTTTTCTCGGCGGGCTGCGGATAGCGGAAGCGCGAAGGCTGCTGCGCGACACCGATCTCCCGATCGCCGGGATCGCCGGTAGGTGCGGGTTCGCCACTCCGGGCGCCTTGTCGGCCGCTTTCCTGAAGCACACCGGATCGCGTCCGTCGGAGTACCGCAATTCCTGATCGTCGCCCCGCAATCGGGCGCATGGTGACGCCGCCCGCCCGTTCCTAGGGTCAGACGGGTGAGTAGCTCTGGAATGCAGTCGTACGACGTCACCGCCGAATCGACGGCGCCGCCCGCCGCGGTGTGGGCACTGTTGCTGGACGCCCGCAGCTGGCCGGTCTGGTCACGGGTGGGTTCACTGGAAGTCGCCGCGTCGCAAGGACTTTCCGCCGAGGGACGCGACGGCGTCGGCGCGGTGCGCGCCTTCCGCACCGGCAAGACGGTCACCAAGGAGCGGATCACCGACCTCGACCCCGAACGACGATTCGCCTACGAGGGCGTGGACGTCCCGGTCATGCTCGACTACCAGGCCTCGGTCGATCTGTGCGAAACACTCGGAGGTGGAACCCGGATCCGCTGGCACGGCACGTATCGCGTCGGCAAGGGCAACGCGTGGATCTTCCGCTGGTACCTCCGCCGCTTCATGCGCGACATGGCGACCGGGCTCGCCGGTCACGCCGGGAGCCCGGTCAAGAGGCCGTGACGAGGAATCAGTGCCGATGGGCGGCTTCGCGGTGGAAGCCCGCGATCATCGCTTCGGTGCTTGGCGGGTTGAAGGGCTGCCCCAGGGTGCGCATGAGCGAGTTCACGCTGGGGCGGTACATCCCGGTCTTGCAGTAGCGGGATCCCTCGAAGACGCCGACCGTGCCGCCGTCGGGGGAGGGCTTGCCGAGCCAGGTGTACCACTTGGCCCGGCGGTCCTTCATCTGCTGGGCCGTGAGCGCGGAAGCGTTGGGCTCCCGGGGTTCGCGGGTGTCGCAGGTGCCGTAGTCGTATTCGTCGGCGAGCCCGCCGATGGAGTGCCCGAGTTCGTGGGCGACGATCTGACTGGCCTGGATGTTGCCGCCCGAAGAGGTCGCGACCCCGCCGCCGGCGCCGCCGTACTTCGTCGTGTTCGCCAGCATGATGACCTGGTCGACGTCCGGTGCGGCCGCGGCGTACTGGTTCGCCTTGGTTTCGTTGACGCACAACAGCCGTTCGATGCCGCCGCACCAGAAGTACGAGCCCAGCGCGGTGTTGCGCCGCACCCCCTGGGTGGGGTCGTTGGTGATGCCGGACTGCGGTGACACCACGTCGACCTGCCAGAGGTTGAACTGCTTGCGGTAGCTCTTGTACGGCTCGATGGCGAACAGCGCCGCGATGCTGTTGCGGACGTGCTGCGAGTACGTGCCGAGCTGCGTCGAGGTGTAGCCGTCACCGACGAAGACCAGGTCGAAGGTGGTCTCGCTGGGACCGTTGGTTTCGATCGGGGTCACCGCGGCGGCGCTCGCGATCTGCTGCGGCGCGGCGGATCTGTCCGAAGCGGGCCGGGTGACGTTCACCCGGGTGATGGTCCCTCCTGGTTCGAAGGCCTCCATCGACGTCGTGAATCCGGGCGCCGCCGACGCCGTCGCGGGAACGAGCCCGGCGACGAGGGTGGCGGTCAGCGCGACCATCAGGCAGGCGCGTCGCATGCGTACTCCTTGCGGGGACGAGGGGGAGTACGAAAAACGATCCCGACTTTCGACGGCTTCCGGCACATCCCAAGTGGCCATAAGGTCCGCGTGATGGACGTCGAGTTACGTCACCTGCGAGTGGTGTGCGCCGTCGCCGACGCGGGCAGCATCACGCGCGCGGCGATCGGGATCGGGAGCACCCAGCCCGCGCTGACCGCCGCCGTTCAGCGGATCGAGCGCGCGTTCGGGGGAACCTTGTTCGTCCGCGGGCGGGACGGGGTCTTCCCGACGGCGTTCGGTGAATGCGTGCTCGTCCGGGCCCGTGCCGTCCTCGCCGCGGCGGACACCATGCACCGGGACGCGGCGCGTTTCCTGGCGGAAGGCGAGAAACGCCCTGTCGCGCTGGGTGGGATCGGCGGTTCGATGGTGGTCGAACTGGCGGACCGGCTCGGTGATTCCGGCCGGGGGCAAGCGGTTTCGGTGACCACCGAGTTCTCGCCGTTGCGGTTGCTGGATCTCGTGGCAGGCGGGCAACTCGACGCCGCCGTGGTCGCCGACTATCCCGGGCACAGCCTGCCGTCGGCCCCCGGGGTGGCGTCACGGCCCTTGGCCACGCAACCGGTGTTCGTGGCGATCGCCGCGGACCATCCGGCCGCCGGCCGCGCCGAGATCGACCTCGCCGACCTGGCCGCGGAGCGGTGGGTGCTCGGGCCGTCCGACGGTGCCGGCTGGCCGGAGTGCTTCGAGGAGGCCTGTGCCCGCGCGGGGTTCCGGCCGCAGGTGGCGCACCGGAGCACCGAGTTGCGGCCCCTGCAACGCCTGATCGCCGCGGGCCGGGCGATTTCCCCGTGCCAGGTCACCTTTCCCGCCTCACCCGGGATCGTGATCCGGCCCCTCGCGGAGGATCCGCTGTGGATGCGGTACCTGATCGCCTGGAGCACGGAAGGTGCCTTCGGCGCGGACAGCGACGTCTTGATCGCCGCGGCCGAGGCGGCCTACCGGTCCGACACCGAAAGCAGCCACCCCTATCGCCACTGGCTCGCCCGTCGTGGTGAACCGGTCGGCGGGCGGCGTGCCATCGGGTGACACCTGGTCAGGGAATTCCCCTTGTCGCGCAGGGGTCTTAGCCTCGGATCACCTCATCGACGAAGGGTAAGAAATTGCGTCTGCGCGCCCTGCTGGCCGCTGCTGTCCTGACCATCACCACCGCTCCGGCCGCGTTCGCCGCGCCGGACGTCGCCCACGGCACCGATGTCCCACCAGGGCAGTTCGGGTTCGTCGCGAAGATCGCGATGACGAAGATCCCCCGCCCGGACGGCTCGACCTACAGCAGTTACTGCACGGGTGCGCTGGTCGCGCCCGGCTGGGTCGCCACCACCGGGCACTGCTTCCACGACGCGCACCGCAAGCGCGTGGCGGGCAAGGTGCCGTATCCGACGACGGTGACGCTGGGCCTCGTCGACGAGGCGATCGAATCAGGCGTGGCCCGCAAGGCGACCGAAGTGCTGCAGGCGAAGGAAAACGACGTCGCCCTCATCAAACTGGACACCCCGGTGACGACGGTGACCCCGCTGACGGTGAACCGGGCGCTCCCGAAGATCGGCCAGCAGCTGACGCTGGCGGGCTGGGGCAGCCTGACCGCCAAGAACCCCGCTCCGGCCACCCGGATGCAGCAAGGCACGGTCCAGGTGGCGACGGTGGCCCCGACGACGATCGGTGTCCGCGGCGCTGCGCCCTCGATCACGACCAGTGCCTGCACCTACGACTCGGGCGCGCCGTACTTCGTCCCGGAAGGCAAGGCCGGCACCTTGGTCTCGCTGGAGGCCACCGGGCCGGACTGCCCGCACGCCGGGATCGAGACGACCTCGCGCGCGGACGTCATCGCGGACTGGATCGCCACCCGGACGGGCTAACGGGCCGTTTCGTCCGGCGGCGGACCGGGTAGTGGCGTGAGCAGGAGGTACTGCGATGACGACTGCTCGAATGACCGCGCCTCCGGCGCCGCCGAACCCCATGCCGCCGGACCCCGGCGTCCCCGACCCCGGGATTCCCGAACCCGTGCCGGACCCGGGCAGGCCGGAGCCGGTACCGGATCCCGGGGTACCCGAACGGGTCCCCGATCCGGGGCCGGACCGCCCGGTTCCGGAACCCGAGAGCCCGCCGGAAGCCCAGCCGGGCCCGGCGGGACTCAGAGGGTGAACGCGAGCCAGAGTGCGAGCCAGGCGCAGGCCGCGACCGCGACGACGACCGCGATCACCCGCAGGCCGGCGGTGGCGATCCGGAGCGACGCGGTGCCGGTGTGGTGTCGGTGATTCCCCATGATTCCGCCCTCCTTCCAAGATCACCATCCGCTTTCGGCGCCTTCGCCGCTACCCGGGTGACCCCGTCCGGGTGAGCGGGGTTTCTCAGAGCCAGTCGTTGTGGGCGGCGAAGATCCCCAGCTGGAACCGGCTGGACACACCCGCGCGGTCCATCAGGTTTTCGAGATAGCGGAACAGGGTTCGCCTGCTGACGCCGAGTCCGGCGGCGATCTCGTCGTCCTTGCGCCCGGCGGCGAGCAGAAGCAGCAGTTCCCGTTCGACCGGCCGGATCGGCTGCTCGGACGTCCGTCCATGCCGGTCGAGCGGAAGCGCGGCCGCCCAGGAGGTTTCGAACAGCCCCTCCAGCGCGGAGAAAAGGCTGCAGGGACGCACGATGACGATGGACTGGTTGCGATCGGCCTCGCGGATGGTCAGCGCGATGGTCGCCGCCCGGTCGTCGAACAGCGTCAGTTTCACCGGGAGTTCGGGCAGCAGACGGGCCTGTTCTCCGGCGCGCAGGCACGGCAGGATGTTCGCGGCGAGATAGCCGGGGTCGCCGAGCGACGCTCCACTGTAGACACAACGGTAGGTGATCCCGCGCCGTAGTTGCTCCTCCTCCAGGAGATTCCGGCGTCCGCCGGTGAAGTAGGGCGGGGAGTCGAGGCGGCGCACCTGGTGGCGCACCGTGGTCGCGAGGTGCTGAAGCCGGGGGATGATGGCGTCGCCGGTGACCACTTCGAGCAGGTCTTGCGCGTTCGGCATCCCCGAATGCGCGCGCCGGAAAGCACGGTACGCGGACTGGACCGCGAGCCGCGCGTCGTGCAGTTCGGCCTGCCGTCGCGTGGTCAGCGCCGTCAGCGCTTCGCTGGGATTCGCGGGGAGGTATTCGGCGCCGTCCACTCCGGACGACACCGCGAGCCCGGCGTCGGCCAGTTCCTTCAGTGCCAGCTGGACGGTCTCCGCGTCGTCCTCCCGCCAGGCCAGCTCCCCGGCGGTGACGGGCGCGCTTTCGAGCATCCGCCGGTAGATCCGGGCGGCGGTCTCGCCGAGACCCAGCCTGGCCAGCTGCGCGCCGAGCCCGTCCGGGGGAGTCGTCGATACCACTTTCCACCTGCCTCTCAGCGGTCCGGGAGCGGTGGCGCCACCGCTCCCGGACCGGGTCGGGCCTAGACGCCCGAGGTGTCGCGGATCCAGGTGCGGTTCGCCGAGATGCTGGTGTGTGTCGAGGTGTCCACCTTGTTGCCGGCGATGTGCACGCCGACCTGCTTGCCGCCGACGAAGACCGGACCACCCGAGTCGCCGCCGTTGGTCAGCCCGTCGCCGCGGCGGGCCTTGATCAGTCCACTCCCGACACTGATCACCGTCATCCTGGCGACCTTGAGGTAACGCTGCAGGTCACCGTCTTCGTTGTAGCCCCAGCCGTAAACGTGTTCGGTGTCGCCGACGGCGACCGAAGTACCGAGGGACGCGTACGTCGTGCTCACCGAGCGGTCGAGCCTCAGCAGCGCGATGTCGGCGCCGCTGGAGGGCGTGTAGATGTCGGTCACCACGGCGTAGGTTCCGGCCCGATGATCGACGTCGCCCACCCGGACGGAGTAATCGGCGCCGGGTTCGTCGACGCAGTGCTCGGCCGTGAGCACCCAGCGGGCGCTGATGATCGAACCGGAGCACCACTGGCTGCCGTTCTGTTCGATCATGGCGGCCCACGGGCCGGACTGCGCGTATTCGCCGTCGATGATGGGGGCCGCGACGGCGGCGGGCGCGACCGTCGTGAGCCCGGCCGCGCACAGCAGGGCGGTGAGGAGACCTCGGATGCGCATGGGTGCCTTCCAATGCAGGGGAATCAGGGAAAGGAATCGACGGGTCACCCGTTTCGCGGACGCGACGGATCGCCAGGGATCGCCCGGCCGGATCCGAAATCGGTTTCCCATGCTAGGCAGGCGGATACGGCGGTAGATAGCGACTAAAGACGGGAGAAGACCACGCCGGGTGGCACCGGACCTGGGCTTTCGGCACGAGAGTGCCGGTGGCACCGATGTGTCACAGGGGAGTGGGGAGGTGCTCTCAGGGGTGTCGCGAAAGTGGCTTTCGCGACAAGGAGGCCTTCACGGACTTGCGAGCTACCCCGCGCTCATCGACGGCGGCGTTTTCCGGGGGGCCTGGCGTCGAGCAGTTCCTCGGCGAGCAGGATCGTCCGCTCCGACAGCGTGGCGGACAAGCGCTCGACCGACCCGCCGATCCGGCCGGCCTCCCGGCGCACGCCCTCGCCAGCGGGCACGTTGTGTCGCTCGGCGAGGCCCGCGAGCCTGTTTCCGGAGACCAGGACCAGATCGGCGAGCCGCTCGCCCAGTTCGGTCAGCCGGTTCGCCGTCCGGCCCGCTCGGTGCGCCACGAGGTCTTCGGTCTCCCGTCGCAGCTCCCGGACCGCGGACCTCGACTCGTTCGTCGTCCCGGTGAGTGCGGACCTCAAGGTTTTCGTCACGTCCATCAGGGATCGACCTCCACGCGGCTAGCCTGGATTTGAGTGTACAGCCGTACTCCGTATCGAAGGAATACGCGAGCTCATATTCTGTTGCAAGAAACAAAAATGGTGAAACTGGGAGAACGTCCGTAAGCACAAAAGGGTGCCGGAGCGGGCCGCGGTCGATGGCAGTCGAAAAATTTCGGGAATGTGTCTACTTCTTGCGTTTTGTCTCCGGGTTGTTGCATGCTCGTACGGCTCTGGCTCCCTCCCCGCCGTCTCAAAGAAGAGAAGACGCCATGACACGTATGCGCCTGTCCCGGCTCATCGCCGGTCTCCTGGTCTCGGGGCTTTCCGTCGCCGGACTCTCCCTCGCTTCCGCCGCCAGTGGGCCACCTCCCGACCCTGTTCCGGCCGCGCTCGCGGAGGTGCCGTTGACCCGTACGGTGTCGGCGAGCAGCGCGCTGCCCGGTTATCCCGTCGCGAACGCCGTCGACGGGAACCAGGAGAGTTACTGGGAATCCGCCAACAACGCGTTCCCGCAGTGGATCCAGGCCGACCTCGGCACGGCGAAATCCCTCTCGCGGATCGTGCTGAAACTCCCCGCGGGCTGGGAATCCCGCACCCAGACGCTGGCCGTGCGCGGAAGCACCGACGGCGCGGCGTTCACCGACCTCGCCGCGCCGACCGGTTACGCGTTCGCACCCGGCACCAACACCGTCACCATCCCGATGACCGCGTCGGCCCGCTACGTGCGGCTGCAGGTCACCGCGAACTCTCGGTGGCCCGCCGCGCAACTCGCGGAATTCGAGTTGTACGGGCCGGACACCGGCGACACGCAGGCGCCGAGCGCGCCGGCGAATCTAGCGCTGACGGAGCCCGCCGCCGGCCAGATCCGGCTGACGTGGTCGCCCTCGGCGGACAACGTCGGTGTCTCCGGCTACACCGTCTATCGCGACGGGACGCCGGTCACGACGATCACCGGCACGACGTTCACCGAATCCAGGCCCACCGGGACCCGGGTCGAGTATTTCGTGCGCGCCAAGGACGCGGCGGGCAACGAGTCGGGCGACAGCAACCACGTCGTGCGCTCCGGGACGAGCGCGGGCGCGAACCTGGCAGCGGGCAAACCGATCGAGGCGACCTCGACGGTCCATTCGTTCGTCGCGGCCAACGCCAACGACAACAACACCGCCACGTACTGGGAATCCGCCGCGGGGTACCCGAACGCGCTGACGGTGAAGCTCGGGGTCGACGCGGACGTCGACTCGGTCGTCGTGAAGCTCGCCCCGGACGCGATCTGGGGCGCGCGGACACAGAACTTCGAGGTCCTCGGTCGTCCGCAGGGGTCCACCGCGTTCACCGCGCTGTCGGCGCGAGCCGACCACCGCTTCGACCCGGCCACCAACCAGAATTCAGTGGTCATCCCGGTCAGCGGACGAGCCGCGGAGGTTCGCCTGCAGTTCTTCGCCAACTCCGGTGCCCCCGGCGGTCAGGTCGCGGAATTCCAGGTGATCGGCACTCCCGCGCCGAATCCGGACCTCGTCGTCACCGGTACGACCTGGACGCCGTCGAACCCGACGGAGACCAGCAGGCTCGCCGTGTCGGCGACGGTGAAGAACACGGGCACCGCGAACGCGGCCGCCTCCACCGTGAACGTCAGCCTCGGCGGCGCGGTCGTCGGTGAGGCGGCGGTCGGGGCGCTCGCCGCCGGCGAGTCCGCCACGGTCACCATCGACGCGGGAACGCGTCCACAGGGGACCTACACGGTGGCCGCCACCGCCGACCCGGCGGGCAAGGTGGCCGAGCAGGACGAAACGAACAACACCTACACCTCGCCGACAGCGCTGGTCGTCGCCCAGTCGCCGGGACCCGACCTCGAGGTCACGGGCATCACCTCGAATCCGCCCACTCCGGCGGCCGGTTCCGCGGTGTCCTTCACCGTCGCGGTGCACAACCGTGGCACGAGCGGCGCGGGCGCTTCGGTGACCCGGTTGGCGGTCGGTAGTACCACGCTGACCGGCGCCACTGGTGCGATCGAGGCGGGTGCCACCGCGAACGTCGCGATTTCGGGTACGTGGACCGCCGCCAACGGTGGGGCGACTCTCATCGCGACGGCCGACGCGAACGGCACGGTCACGGAGACCAACGAGTCCAACAACAGCCTCTCGCGGGCGATGGTCGTGGGCCGCGGCGCGGCGCTTCCGTACGTCGAATACGAGGCGGAAGCCGCGCAGTACCAAGGACAACTGCTGGAAGCCGACCCGCTTCGCACCTTCGGCCACACGAACTTCGCGACCGAATCCTCGGGCCGCAAGTCCGTGCGGCTGGCGAATCAGGGGCAGTACGTGGAGTTCACGTCGGCGAACCAGGCGAACTCGATCGTCGTGCGCAACTCCATTCCCGACGCCCCCGGTGGCGGCGGGCAGGACGCGACGCTCAGCCTGTACGTCGACGGGACTTTCGCGCAGAAGCTGACGCTGTCGTCCAAGCACAGCTGGCTCTACGGCAGCACCGACGATCCCGAAGGCCTGACCAACACCCCGCAGGCCGACGCGCGACGGCTGTTCGACGAGTCGCACGCGCTGCTGTCACGGTCGTACCCGCCGGGTACGAAGTTCAAGCTGCAGCGGGACAGCGGTGACAACGCGGCGTTCTACATCGTCGACCTCATCGATCTGGAGCAGGTCGCCCCGGCGTCGGAGAAGCCCGCGAACTGCGTGTCGATCACGGAGTACGGCGCCGTGCCGAACGACGGGAACGACGACTCGGCGGCGCTCCAGCGCGCGGTGACCGACGACCAGAACGGCGTGATCGGCTGTGTCTGGATCCCGGCGGGCCAGTGGCGGCAGGAGAAGAAGATCCTGACCGACGACCCGAACGTGCCCAACGGCGGTGGCCAGTACAACCAGATCGGCATCTCCAACGTGACGATCCGCGGCGCGGGCATGTGGCATGCGCAGCTGTACTCGCAGATCGAGCCGCAGAACGCGGGCGGCATCAACCATCCGCACGAGGGCAATTTCGGGTTCGACATCGACAAGAACACGCAGATCTCCGACATCGCCATCTTCGGTTCCGGCCGGATCCGCGGCGGTGACGGCGGCGCGGAAGGCGGCGTCGGTATCAACGGCCGCTTCGGCATCGGTACGAAGATCTCCAACGTGTGGATCGAGCACGCCAACGTCGGCGTGTGGGTCGGCCGGGACTACAGCAACCTGCCTGCCCTGTGGGGCCCCGGCGACGGCCTCGAGTTCAGCGGCATGCGGATCCGGAACACTTACGCCGACGGCATCAACTTCACCAACGGCACCCGGAACTCGAAGGTGGTCAACTCGTCGTTCCGCACCACCGGTGACGATTCGCTCGCGGTGTGGGCCAACCAGTACGTGAAGGATCCGTCGCAGGACATCGCGCACGACAACGTGTTCGCCAACAACACGATCCAGCTCCCGTGGCGTGCCAACGGGATCGCGATCTACGGCGGCTACGGCAACAAGATCGAGAACAACGTCGTCCACGACACGATGAACTACCCGGGCATCATGCTGGCGACGGATCACGATCCGCTGCCGTTCTCCGGGGAGACGCTCATCGCGAACAACGCCCTGTACCGCTGCGGCGGCGTGTTCTGGGGCGAACAGCAGGAGTTCGGCGCGATCACGTTCTTCGCGCAGGGCAAGGACATCCCCGGGGTCGTCCTGCGGGACACGGAGATCCACGATTCGACCTACGACGGTGTCCAGTTCAAGACGGGCGGCGGCGTCGTGACCGCGGCCCTGACGAATGTCAAGATCGACAAGTCGAACAACGGCGCGGGCATCCTCGCGATGAGCGGCGCCCGCGGCAGCGCGACCTTGACGAACGTGACGATCACGAACTCCGCGAACGGCGACATCGTCCGTGAGCCGGGGTCGCAGTTCGTGATCAACGGAGGGCCGGTGCCGGCGGTGGTCTCGTCGGGCCGCCGTACGCGGTAAGCCGGAAGTGATCCGGGGCCGGAGCGGGAGACCGCTCCGGCCCTGTTTCATGCCTGGGGGCTCAGCCCCGCGACGGCCAGGCGGAACAGCCGGTCCGCCTGTGCGGCGGGATCCGGGTAGTGCTCGGTGGCCAGGACGATGCCGACGATCAGGGTGATCAGGTCGGCGACCGTGGCCTCCGGAGACACCACGCCGTCCCGCGCGGCCCGCCGCACGAGCGGATCCCCGGCTTCCTCGATGGCGGCGGAACAGGAGTTCTCGTGCTCCAGGGGACCGTCGTAGGCGAGCGCGGCCGCCAGACCGCGGGCGGAGACGCAGTAGGTGACGACCTCGTCGAGCCAGGTCAGGAGCGCCTTCCGGCTGTCGTGCTCGCCGGTCAGTTCGACGGCGCGGTCGCACAACGCCGCGATCCGTTGCGCGGACACCGCCTCCAGCAGTGCCCGCCGGGTGGGGAAGTGGCGCCGGACGGTCGCCGAGCCGACGTTGGCCGTCCGCGCGATCTGCTCCAGGGAGGCGCCGGAGCCGTGGGTCGCGACCTCCTCCTCGGCGACCGCGAGGATGCGCGCGTAGTTGCGCCGTGCGTCGGCGCGCCGGCCGTCGGACATGTCTTCACCTCGGAGTTTGCGTAAGTGGCGGGCCCCGCCATATCGTAGCGGACGATAAGTGGCGGGCCCCGCCACTTAGTCGACCGAAGGAGTCCCCATGTCCCCAGCACCCGTTTTGGTCACCGGCGCCACCGGCAGGCAGGGCGGTGCGACTGCCCGGGCCCTGCTCGCGGCCGGTGTTCCCGTCCGCGCGCTGGTGCGCGACCCGGCCAGGGCGAAAGCCGTCGAAGCGCTCGGCGCCGAACTCGTCGTCGGCGATCTCCACGACGTCGATTCCGTGATCCGGGCGGCCAAGGGCGCCCGCGCCGTCTTCTCGGTGCAGATGCCGGGCATGAACGCCGACGGATTCGACTTCGCCGGTGAGGTGACTCAAGGCGTCAACCTCATCAAGGGCGCGAAGGCGGCCGGGGTGCCGCAGTTCGTGCACACCTCCGTTTCGGGCGCCGGGCAGCACGTCGAGGCCGACGGATGGGCCGAAGGGCGCTGGGCGTCGATGGAGCCCACGCTGGGGGCCAAGGCCGCGATCCAAGACCGTCTCCGCGAAGCCGGATTTCCGCAGTGGACCCTGCTCAAGCCGGGTTTCTTCATGGAGAACTTCCTGCCGGACATGAAGTTCCTCTTCCCGCGCGGGGTGGACGGCGGTCTGGTGAGCGTCATCAAGCCGTCGACGTCCCTTTCGCTGGCCGCCGTCGACGACATCGGCACCGCGGCCGCCGCGGCCATCGCGGAACCGGAGCGGTTCACCGGGGTCGAGCTGGAACTGGCGAGCGACTTCCTGACCATGGCGGAGATCGCCGAGGTCCTCTCCGACGTGCTGGGTACCCCGCTGGCGGCACCGGACATGACCGTCGAGCAGGCGGTCGCCGCCGGAATGCCGCCGATGGGCGCCTCGCATGAGTGGCTGAACGTGGTCGGCCAGCCCGGGCGTCCGGAATACGCGCGCGAACTGGGCCTCCCGCTCACCGGAATCGCCGACTGGGCCCGGAAATATCTTGCGTACGCGTGATCGTTGAGGCATGAGCGTCGAGCCTCCGCTGGACCATTTCGACCGGGAGGACCCCTGGCCTGTGGAGGATCCCGACGTCGTGATCCTGCGCGAGCGGGCTGGGCAAAGGGGGTTTGACAAAGCGGAACAGTGCTCCGTATGTTTGTGGAACAGTGCTCCGCTTAGTGCGGCGCCGTCTCACAAGGGAAGAATCACCATGAGCACGCCAGTAATCTCGATCGCCCCGGTGACACTGCCGAGCCCGGATCGGGTCGTGGATCTGCAGGTCCGGGTCTCCGCGCCGATGACCGGAGGTGGGTTGCCGATCATCCTGCTGTCGCACGGTCAGGGCTATTCGAATCACCTCTCGTCGCTGAACGGCTATGCCCCGCTCGTGAATTACTGGGCAGCGCACGGATTCGTCGTCCTCCAGCCCACCCATCTCAGTTCCAGGACGCTGGATCTGGGGTCCGATCATCCTGAAGCGCCGCTGTACCAACGGTCCCGAGCCGAGGACATGATCGGCATCCTCGACCGCCTCGACGAGATCGAGGCCGCGGTGCCCGGTCTGCGCGGACGGGTGGATCGGGGCAAGGTCGCCGTGGCCGGGCATTCGATGGGCGGGCATACCGCGAGCCTGCTGCTGGGCGCGCGGTACACCGAGCCCGGCGACGGCACGGTGGTGGACCTGGCCGAGTCCCGAATTTCCGCCGGAGTGCTGCTCGCCGCGCCCGGTCGCGGCGGCGACGCCGTCACCGAATTCGTGGCGGAGAACTATTCCTTCTTCGTCAGCGCCGATTTCTCCGCGATGACGACACCCGCGCTCGTGGTCGCCGGCGACAAGGACGCCTCGGCGCATCTGACGGTCCGTGGCCCGGAATGGCACACCGATCCGTACTTCCTTTCGCCGGGGCGCAAGACCTTGCTCACCCTGTTCGGCGCGGAACACGGTCTCGGCGGGATCTCCGGCTACGACGTCGCCGAGACCACGGACGAGAATCCGGCGCGGGTGGCCGTGCTGCAGCGGCTCACGGCGGCCTATCTCCGCAGCGAGCTCTACCCGGGCGATCCTGCCTGGCAAGAGGCCGTCGAGGCACTGGCCGCCGAGTCCGATCCGCTCGGGAGGGTTGAAGCGAAGGTCCACTAGTTGACAAGTCCTATAGGTGACTAGTCTACTAGTGGCATGGTTCTCTCCCGCCTCATCCTGGGGTTGCTCGCCCTCGCGCCCATGACCGGCTACGACCTCAAACGCCATTTCGAGTCGACCGTCGGCCACTTCTGGGCGGCGGACAAGGCGCAGATCTATCGCACCCTCGCCCGGCTCGTCACGGACGGGCTCGCCGAGGTCGAGACCGTGGCCGGTTCCGGGGCGCCGGACCGGCAGGAACACCGCATCACCGCCGCGGGGCGGACGGCGCTCGCCGAGTGGCTGGCGAGTGAGCCCGAGCGTCACGTCGAACGCGATCCGTTCCTCGCACGGGTGTTCTTCGGTGCGGATCTCGACGACGACGCCTTCCACGCCCTCCTGGCTGCACATCGCGAGGCGACCCAGGCGCGGCTGGAGCAGTTCGAACGGACGCGGGCGGAGTCGGGCGCGCCTGACCGGGCGGCCCGGCTGCGACTGTCCACACTGGACAACGGAATCGCGCACCTGCGCGTCGAACTGGACTGGCTCGACGCGCTCGAGGAGGAGATCGCGTGAGCGCGTTCCCCGAGGTGCATTCCGCCGGGACGGCCACCGCGGATCGGCCGGTGGTGCTGCTGCACGGCGGCAACGTCGCGAACTGGATGTGGGAGCCGCAGCTGTCCGGGTTCGGCGATCGGACCGTGGTCACGCCGGACTTGCCGGGTTTCGGCGAACGGGTCCGCGAGGGCTGGCCGGGACTCGACGCGGTGGCGGACGACGTCGTCGCGAGAGTGACCGGGCACGGCATCGGCGGCCAGTTCGATCTCGTCGGGCTTTCCCTCGGCGCGCTCACGGCGTTGCGTGTGCTGGCACGGCACCCGGACCGGGTGAGTTCGGCGTTCCTGACCAGCGCGCCGCTCACGCCTGCCGGCCCCGGGATGCGCTTGTACTGCGGGCTTCAATCGGCGTTCTCGTGGGCCCGCTGGTACTGGCGTGCCCAAGCGGCCGTCTTCGGCCTTCCCGGAGACGCACGCGCCCGGTACGTCGAGCACGGTCTCTCGGTGCGCCGCGAAACCGCGTCCGCGATGGCCGCCGAGGTGTGCGCGGGCGGGGTGCCCGCCGAAGTACGTCGCTATACCGGGCCCCTGCTCGCGACAGCGGGGGAGAAGGATTCCGCGGCGGTGCGCCGATCCCTCTCGGAAATCGCGCGGGTCGCGCCCCAGACGCGGTCCCGGCTCGTGCCGGGGATGCACCACATCTGGAATGTGGAGGATCCCGAACTGTTCAACGGAGTCCTTCGCGCTTGGCTCGGGGGAGCGGTGGATCCGCGGCTCGTGAGCCGACCGCCGGTTCGACGGTGAGCGTGCCCGCGGCCGTGTCCAGTACGGCAAGCGGTCCCAGCGGAAGGGAAAGCGGGTCCGCGCCGTGTCCGACGTCGATTCCGCCGAGTACGGGAACGCCCAGCGAGCCCAGCCGGTCCTTGAAGACGTCGACGAGGGTCCAGCCGCGATCGGTGTAGTCCTCGAAGCCGGGGAACCGGCCGAGCGCGATCCCTTGGACGCCGTGGAGTGCGCCGGACCGGATCAGCTGGGTCAGCTGGCGGTCGACCTGCCCGAGGCCGATCGTCCGCTCGGCTTCGAGGAACAGGATGGTGCCCGCCAGCGAAGGCAGGCCGACGCCGACCGCGTGGGCGACAGTGCCGAGATTTCCGCCGACGAGGGCGCCGGTCGCGGTGCCGGGCGCTTCGGCCTCGACGGTCATGGCTCCCGGGTCGCGGTGGAGGACGGCGGGTTCGCCGTCCATCAGCAGCCGCCGGGTCGCGGCCGCGGAACGGGGACCGGCCAGGAAACCGTGGATCCCCGCCAGCCCGCAGTGCCGCCAGAGCGCGAGGTGGAGGGCGGTGATGTCGCTGAAGCCGACCAACGGCTTGGGATCGGCCCGGACCGCGTCGAAGTCGAGATCGTCGGCGATGCGGTACGCGCCCGCTCCGCCACGAGTGGCGATCACGGCGCGGACGGCCGGGTCGCCGAACGCGTCGTCGAGATCGGCCAGCCGGTCTTCGTCACGGCCGGCCAGGTAACCCCAGCGGTCGAGCGCGTGTGTCCCGATTTCGGCGACCAGCCCCCAGCTTTCCAGGACGGCCGCGGTCTCGGCGATCTGCTCGTGGCTGGGAAAGCTGGCGGGAGAGACGAGGCGAACGTGATCACCCGGTCGCAGGATCGGCGCGACCAGGGTGCGGCGCGAAGCTGTCACCGGATGATCGTGTCAGAGCACCGCGATCTCCGCCCACACCGTTTTGAACCCCGCGCCGGTGGTCACTCCCCATTGGGCACTGATCGCCTCGACCAGCGCCAGCCCTCGCCCGCGGGGGCTCGTCGGATCGGCCTTGGCCACGCGGTGCGGCTGAAGGCGCGGCCGGTGGTCGTCGACTTCGACGCGGACGACGTGCCGGCCCGAGGGTACGGAGACCCTGAGTTCGGTGACGCCGTCCGCGTGTTCGTGCGCGTTGGTGACCAGTTCCGTCGTCAGCAGTTCGGTGTCCGCGATGGTGGCGCGGCCGACCTCGGTCAGCCGCTCTCGCAACCAGGCCCGGACCTCTCCCAGTGGCGGGGCGATTCCGGTGGGGAATTCGTAAGCCTGTCGTGTTCTCGTGATACCCACGCGTTCTCCTTAGCGGGTTTCCCAGCTTGGCCAAGAGCATGGGCGCGCTAAGGGAGTACCCCGGGAGCGCGGGGTTCACACGCGGGAACTCCCGGCGATCGCGGTGACCCTGATCTCGACCCGCATCTTCGGCGCGCCGAGGGCCGGGACACCGATCTCCGTCCAGATCGGCGCGCGGTCGCCCAGGTGCTCGCGGAACTGCTCGACCATCACGCGGTTGTGGGTCTCGCCGATGAACCCCGGGGTCTCCGGGACGTGGTACGAGTTCACGGCGATGACGTCGCGCCAGGTGGCGCCCGCGGTGGCGAGGGTCCGCCCGACGTTCTCGAAGGCCTTGACGATCTCCTCTTCGAGAGATTCAGGGAAGTTCAAGTCGTCGTCCCAGCCTCCTTGCCCCGAGATCTCGACGCGATCACCGATGCGCACCGCCTGGCTGTAGCGCATCACCTCCAGTTGCCGGTCGCCGTAGCCGGGCGTGGCGAAGAACTCCGGCTGGGTCATGGTGAATCCTCTCGTTGACTTCATGCTTGAAGTCAACGTAGCACGATTCAACTTCATGTGTGAAGTCATCGGGTTCTGGGTAAGGTTCCGCCATGGCCGCCCCGGACCCCGACGAAGCGCTGTGGCTGACCCCTGCCGAAAAAGAGGCCTGGACCGGGCTGGTCTCCCTGGTCCTCTTGCTGCCGGGGCGGCTCGAGTCGCCGTTGCAGCACGACGCCGGGCTGACGCTGTTCGAGTACCTGACCCTCAGTCATATTTCAGAGGCTCCGGACCGGCGGCTGCGGATGAGCGAGCTGGCCTACCTCGCCAACGGCTCGCTCTCGCGTCTGTCCAATGTGGTCAAACGCTTCGAGCAGCGAGGCTGGGTGGAGCGGACGCCGGACCCCGGCGACGGCCGGTACACGCTCGCCGTGCTCACCGACGACGGTTACGACGTGGTCGTCGCGGCCGCTCCCACGCATGTCCGCTCGGTGCGGGAGCTCGTCCTCGACCCGTTGACCGCGGAGGATCAGCAGGCGCTGGCCCGGATCGCCGCCAAACTGCGGACGCGGCCCGCCGACCTCGCTTAGGGGCTTGTCCTGTAAGCCCGCGTCCTCCAAGCGTCCACAAAGGACGCTTCTCCTTCGTGAAACCACTCAAACCGGCCTAAGCGGGCACGGTCGCCTCGAAGAGAGGCCTTGTGGACTCCTGTGTCGCCGACGGCGTCCCGCGAGTGATCGTGCAGCCGGAGCACGTCGCGAAAGCCACTTTCGCGACGCCTGATGTCCCGAAAGTGGCTTTCGCGACACCTGGGCGCGGAGACCGCGAACCAACTTGCAGGGCAGCCCTAGGCGCTGTCCTGAGAGGCAGTCGATTGTGCGCGCGAAGGGACCTTGTGCTCGCGTTCCGGACTCTGGTCCTCTGACGGGGTTCATTTCACGCGAAGAGGGGGAAATCTCGTGTTCAAGAAGATATTCGCCGTCGTGTCGGTGTTTTCGATGGCACTCCTGGGTGTCACGGGAACGGCACACGCCGGCATCGTGCAATGGTCCGACGGTTACGAATCGAATCCCCATGGCGTCTGGGAGCGCGGGATTCAGGGCGGTGACGGGCATTCCTGGTTCGACATCGGCATGGGAGTGGCGCGGACCGGCAACAACAACGGCTGGCTCTTCGCCGACAACGGCTGGTCGGCGATGAGGACGCCGAAGTCGCTCGCCAGTTTCCCGGCGAACCGATCGAATTGCGCAGCCGCGATTTACGCCGACCCGGTCGGTGGCGGAGCGAACGTCGGTCTCGAGATCTGGGACCCCGTCGGCTGGCGGAAAATATCCCACACGGTGAGGTGGATCGACGACCGGGCGGGCTATCAGCTCATCACGCTGAACAATCTCAATCTGAACGGCGTGGGCACCGTCTATCTCCAGCCGATCTACGGCAACAACGGCGGGCCGGCGAAGTACATCCGGCTGGACGACGCGGTCATCCAGTGCGTCTACTGACCGAGGTCTCGCCGAGGTATCGGTCGGCGGGCGACGTTACGACATTCGGTGAGTATTCGCCGATGAGTACCGGAGGAATTCGGGTTTCCGCCCGCTGAGGTGATCACGGAAAACGCCGGAATCTTCGGCACCTCTCACGCTGAAGAGTGAGAGGTGCCGAACGTTCTTCGGCTGGACGGCGCAAGACGGACCTGGTCCGAGTAGCCCGGATTCCCGGTAACAGCCCGTTGGGTGCCTTGACACAGGGCGCTCCGGGTGACGTGCGGGGCCCGCGCTAACGAAAAGCGGAATTCTCCGTCTTCTCCACCGAGCCCACAGGAATTCCGGCTCCGGCCGGGTCTCGAAAGGGAAGTCCATGTCACGAAGACCACTGCTCGTCGCCCTGGCCGCCGTTTCGGCGATGCTCGCGTCCACCGCGGTCGCCGCCGCCGCTCCGCCGGGGGTCGACCCGGCCACGCTCGACCTCACGCTGAACGCGGGGCAGAGCACGACCGTGACCAAGAACGTGACGACCTCGGCCGTACCGCCGAATCCCGATCTCGTCCTGCTCGCGGACACCACCGGCAGCATGGGCGGCCCGATCGGCAACGTGCGGACGAACGCCGGCGCCATCACCGGTGACGTCCTCGCCGCACAGCCGACGGCGCAGTTCGGTGTGGCCGAGTACAAGGACTTCACCGACTCGGTGCCGTTCAAGGTCAATCAGGGCATCACCGGGGACACGACCGCCGTCCAGGCGGGGATCAACCAGTGGGCGGCCTCGGGCGGCGGGGACACGCCGGAGGCGAACCTGAACGCGCTCTACCAGCTCGCCACCGGCGCGGTCGCGTTCCGGCCCGACGGCACCCGCATCATCGCGTGGTTCGGCGACGCGCCGTCGCACGACCCGAGCGGCGGGCACACCCTGGCCCAGACCATCGCGGCGTTGCAGGCGGCGAAGATCCGCGTGGTCGCCGTCAACGTCGGCGCGCTCGACGCCACGGGGCAGGCTTCCGCCATCACCTCGGCCACGGGCGGTGTACTGCTGAACAACGTCCCGGCCGGCCAGGTCTCCCAGGCCATTTTGGACGGCATCAAGTCCATCGAGGTCACGGTGACCCCGAAGGTGACCAGCTGCGACCCGCAGCTCACCGTCACGAACGATCCGGGCAGCGTCAAGGTGACCAGTGGCGGGGTCGCCACGTTCACCGAGACGATCAAGGCCGCCGCCGGCGCCGCTCCGGGCACCTACCAGTGCGTCGTCGACTACCAGGTCGACGGGGTTTCGCGGGGGTACATCGAGACCACGACCGTGCGCGTGCTCGGCCTGAGCATCAACGACGTGACCGTCGGCGAGGGTTCCGGTGGCGCGCAGGTACCCGCGACGTTCACGGTGTCGCTGCTCGGCGGCCCCAGCCCGAATCCGGTGACGGTCCAGTACGCGACCGCCAACGGCACCGCGACGGCGCCCGCCGACTACGCGGCGGCGAACGGGACGGTCACGTTCGCACCGGGACAGACGACCAGGCCGGTGACGGTCCTGGTCAACCCCGACACCGTCGACGAGCCGAACGAGACGTTCACGGTGACTCTCTCGGCCCCGTCGGGCGCCGGCCTCATCGATCCGACCGGTGTCGGCACGATCGTCGACGACGACCGTGACGGCGTCTTCTCCTGCACCGGCACCGCGGCGAACGTCCTCGGGGTGACCGCGGCGCGGGCCAACCCGGCGAACCTGCCTTGTGCCGACGACAGCAGCACCGTCGCCGCCGCGACGCTCAACGCCGGCCTGATCAAGGTCGACACCAAGGTGCTGACCGCGTCGACCGATCTCACGCCGGACGACCAGTCGGCGGCTCCGGCCGCGGGTGATCGCGCGCTGGCGTCGGCCAAGATCGACAAGACGGTGATCAGCACGCTCGGGCTGACCGTCGAACTCGGCGTGATCCAGTCGCAGGCGACCGCGACCTGTCAGCCGTCGCCGGGCGGGCTCGCCCCGGTGCTGGCGGGCAGTTCGAACGTCGCTTCGCTGAAGATCAACGGCGAGTCGATCACCGTCGGGTCGGCGCCGCTGACCATCCCGCTGGTCATCGGTTCGTTGAAGCTCAACGGCCAGACCGTGGCGAACGGTGTGGTGAAGCAGCAGGCCGTCGCACTGGACACCGCGCTCGCGAAGATCGTGCTCGCGGAGTCCCAGGCCGACGTGCACGGAACCTCGGCGCATCCGGCGGGAAACCCCTGCCGTCGCTGAGCCGCTGAATCCCGCCGGGACGGACGGAACCACGTCCGTCCCGGCGGTTTCGCTCAGGGGAGGGCCTTCACCGCGGCCGCGGTGGCGTCGGCCAGGAGCTTGTTGTCGATCTTGGCGTCCTTCTCGGACCGGTCGGTCAGTACCGAGAGGACGATCGGCGCCCGGTTCGGCGGCCACACGACCCCGATGTCGTTGCGCGTGCCGTAGGACGCCGTCCCGGTCTTGTCGGCGACCGGCCGGCCGGGCACCCCGGCGCGGATGTTCTGGTCGCCGGTCGTGCTGGCCCGCATCATGTCGACCAGGATCTTGCGTTTGTCCTCGGGAAGCGCGTCGCCGAGGGCGAAGGCACGCAGGCTCACGGCGAGGGCGCGCGGTGTGCTGGTGTCCCGGGTGTCGCCGGGCGCGGTGTCGTTGAGTTCCGGTTCGATCCGGTCGGCGTGGCTCGTGGTGTCGCCGATCCCGCGCAGGACCGCGTTGAGCCCTTCGGGGCCGCCGAGTTCGCGGAAGAGCAGGTTCCCGCCGGTGTTGTCGCTGTATCGGAGAGTCGCGTCCAGGACGGCGCGCAGCGGCATCCCCGTCGCCACGTGTTTCTCCGTGACCGGTGAGTTCACGACCAGGTCCTTGCGTTCGTAGGTCACCGTTCGGTCCAGCTCGGCGACCGGCGTCCGCTGCAGGACACCGCCGGCGCTGAACACCTTGTGCGTCGAGGCGTAGGCGAAGCGTTCGTCGGCGCGGAAGGCGACTTCGCGGCCGGTCGCGGTGTCGATCGCGTACACCCCGAGCCGGGCGCGGTAGGTGCGTTCGAGCTGTTCGAAGTCGGCTCGCCCGGTCGCCGCGGCAGGCGAGGAGGTGGCGGCCGGCGGCTGTGCGGGGGCGGGTGCGGAACACGCGGTGAGTGACGCGACCGAGAGCGCCAGCAGGGCGGCCCAGCGGCGGGAAGTGACGGACACGGTGGTTCCTTTCAAGATCGTTCGATGTCCGCAGTCTGTCCAGCACCGGTCATGCTGTCCAAGACACGAACGACCTCTTTCATGCGCAATCGGCATAGTATGCGGTCGTGGACCTGATCGGGAGCTGCCGCGCGTTCGTGAGCGTGAGCGAGGCCGGGACCTTCACCGCGGGAGCCGCGATCGCGCGCATCCCCCAGCCGGTGGCGAGCCGCCGGATCGCGGCGCTGGAACGGCATTTCGGCGAGCGGCTGTTCGACCGCTCCACCCGCCGCGCCGTGCTCACCCCGTTCGGCCGGGACATGCTGCCGTCGGCGAAACGGCTGGTGGCGCTGGCCGACGCCATGGAACACGACGCGCAGCGCGCCAAACTGCGCCCGCTGCGGCTGGCGATGCCGGACACCTGCACCGTCCGCGAACTCGCCGAACTCGACGCGGCGGCGCGAGCGCTGGACGTCTTCCTGGAGTTCCGGCAGGCGCCGCCGGGGGAGCGGGCGGAACTCGTGCGCACACAGGAGGTGCGCGCGGCGCTCACGGCCGTCCCCGCGGAAGAGGGAACCTGGACGGTGCCGCTCGGGCTGGCGGGCGGGGGGAGGTCGCGGGCGGGCGCCCTCCACCTGGAAACGCTGCGGGTCGGCCGGTCCGGCCGGTCGCCTCGCCGGGTCTGGATCCAGCCGGAGGACGACGTGCCGCATATCCGGGATCGCCTCTTCCGGATCCGTGACTCGGTGGGCTTGCGGCCCGCGCAGGTGTCCGTCGCCGACGCCCTCACCGCGGCCGCCGCGGCGGTGTTCGGTTCGGACGACCTGCTGCTGTGCTCGACGGCCCAGGCGACCGAGCTCGGCCTGAACTGGCGCCCGATCGGGGAAACCCGGCTCGCGCGCGGGTTCGAGATCACGGCGGGGCCCGGTGAGGACACGCGGCGGCTCCGGGCACGATTGTGGCCGGACATCGCCCGGTGTCTCGGCGCGGAGGAGACGACATGAACACCGAGACGCTGCTCCTCGGGCTGCGCGCCGAACTGGACGACGGCGGCCTGCGGGGTTCGTTCCTCGTGCGCGATCTGCGGACCGGATACGAGATCGGCATCGACCCGGACCTCGAGTTCCCGAGCGCCTCGCTGGTGAAGATCCCGCTCGCCGCGGCGACCCTGGAGCGGATCCGCCGGGGCGAACTGGACGGCTCCGCGCCGATCGACGTCGAGCCGGGACGGGCCACCGCCCCCGGACCGACCGGGCTGACGCGGTTCCGGCATCCGGCCAGGGTCGCGATCGACGACCTGCTCTACCTGACGATGGCCATCAGCGACGAGACCGCCGCGGACGCGCTCTTCGCGCTGACACCGCCCGCCGAGGTCACCAGGATGACGCGCGAATGGGGCGTTTCCGGGATCACCGCACGGCATCCGGCCGCGGATCTCAGCGACACGCCCGCCGAACGTTTCGCCCCGGCCGATGTCCACCTCGCGCACGCGCTCGCGATCAACGCGGGCACCGCCGGGCAGGGCCATCCTGTTCCGCAGCTCGACGTCACGCGCGCGAGTTCCGGCTCGGCCCGCGCGTTCGTGAACCTGCTCGAAGCGCTGTGGAAACCGTCCAAAGTGGACGAAGGGGTGGCGGCGCGGGTGCGGGAACTCATGGGACTGAACCTGCTGCGTCAGCGGCTGAGCCCCGATTTCGTCTCCGACGCCACGAAATGGTCGTCGAAGACCGGCACGGTGCTGAACCTGCGGCACGAGGTCGGGGTGGTCGAACACGCCGACGGCGGGCTTTACGCGATCGCCGCGCTGACCGGATCCCGGGTGCCCGCCGCGATCCAGCCGGAGGCCGAAGTGCTGATGGCCAGCGTGGCGCGGGCGCTGCGGGACCACCTGCGCGAAGGGTGACGGCGCGTTCTCCGCGTTTGCGTGCCGCCCGGTCTGGGTATCAGCCGCCCGTGCTCGACCACTCGTATTTCCCCGAACTGAAGGACCAGCGTCTCGTCGTCGACTACGACGATGCCGACGACCCGGTGCTGCTCCGCGCCGACGGATCGCCGATCGACACCTGGCGGGAGAACTACCCGTACACGACGCGAATGTCGCGTGAGGAATACGACGTCGTGAAACGGTCGCTGCAGATCGAACTGCTGAAACTGCAGTACTGGATCAAGGACACCGGCGGCCGCATGGTGATCCTGTTCGAAGGGCGCGACGCGGCGGGCAAGGGTGGCACCATCAAACGGTTCACCGAACACCTCAACCCGCGCGGCGCGAGAGTGGTGGCGCTGAGCAAGCCCACCGAGCGCGAGCAGGGTGAGTGGTACTTCCAGCGCTACGTGAACCACCTGCCCACCGAGGGCGAGATCGTGCTGTTCGACCGATCCTGGTACAACCGGGCCGGCGTCGAGCGGGTGATGGGGTACTGCACGGACGAACAGTACGAGCGGTTCATGCGGCAGGCGCCGACGTTCGAGCGGATGCTCGTCGACGACGGGATCATCCTCGTCAAACTCTGGTTCTCGGTGTCGAAGTCCGAGCAGCGCACCCGGTTCCTCATCCGGCAGGTCGACCCGGTGCGGCAATGGAAACTGAGTCCCAACGACATCAAGTCGCTCGACCGCTGGGACGCCTACACCGAAGCGAAGGTCGCGATGTTCCGGTCCACCGACACGGAGATCGCGCCGTGGACGGTGGTCAAGAGCAACGACAAGAAACGCGCGCGGGTCGAGGCGATGCGCAGCGTCCTCGCTCGCGTGGACTACGCGGACAAGGATGAGGACGCCGTCGGCGAGCCGGACTTGAAGGTGATCGGCGCCGCGGCGACCCTGCTGGAAGAGGGGGAGGACGAGGCGTCGCTCAGCCCGACCCCGATCGCACCGTCGTCCGACCCCGACCATGGCCCGGGGCTGCATCCGGAAGAGAACTCGTAACTCGCCGGAGCCGCGCGGTGTCGAGATCCTGCCATGTCGGGTATCCGCCATCTTCCGGCCGTGTGGGAAAGCTGATCACCCGTCTTTACTTCACGTACGGACGTCGGGGGCTCCTGTCGAAAGGGATCATGGTGATCAGTAGTACGAGAAAGACGCGGAGGGGCACGGTGGCGGTGGTCGCCGGTGCGATCCTGGCCTCCGGCCTGGTGCTGGCTCCGGCGGCGGGTGCGGCACCCGCGGCCAAGGCCGAGCCGGACACCGCCGCGCTCGCCGGCGCGCTGACCAAGCAGGCCGTGGCCTGGGGCGAGTGCTCGTTCCCCTCGGTCGCGCCGGCGACGGAAGCCGAGCTGAAGAAGGTCAAGGGCCTCGCCTGCGCCACCGTCCAGGTGCCGCGCGACTGGCACGACCCGCAGGACGGCAACACCATCGGCGTCCGCGTCTCCAAGACCGCGACCGCCTACCCCGGCACCGGCAGGCAGGGCATCGCGCTGGTCAACCCCGGCGGACCCGGCGGCGAAGGCCTCCCGTGGGGCGCCGCGATGGCGATGCGCAGCCCCGTGCTGGCTTCGCAGTACGACTTCGTCGGTTTCGATCCCCGCGGCGTCGGCCAGAGCACCCCGCTGACCTGTAGCTACACCGTCCCGGACAGCACGGACCAGAACGTGATCAGCCGGGCGAAGGTCGAGGGCTGCCTGAAGAATCCGCTGACGAAGTTCATCACCACCGAGCAGACCGCGTACGACATGGACTTCATCCGGGTGCTGCTCGGGGAGAAGAAGACCAGCTACATCGGTTACTCGTACGGCACGTGGCTCGGCACCTGGTACGCCACCACGTTCCCGTCCAAGGCGCACCGGTTCCTGCTCGACTCGTCGACCGACGCGAGCCGCTCGACGCTGGAGAAGACCTGGGACCTGCAGCCGCGCAGCCGTGACCGCCAGTTCCAGGAGGCGCTGCTGCCCTACGTCGCGCGCAACGACGCCAAGTACAAGGCGGGCACCGATCCGCTCGAGATCCGGCGCAACTGGGAGAAGGCGGGCGGCACCCGGGAATTCGCGGGCATGCTGTACGCCGCGTGGTTCATCATCCCGGCGATGTACGACACCAGCCAGTACCCCTCGGCGGCCTCGATGGTGGCCGCGCTGGCGAAGGGACCGGCGCCTGCCGGGACCGACGCGGAGAAGCTGGAGCAGGTCGTCGCGAAGGCTCTCGCCACGCCCGGGCTGACCGACGCGAACAAGGCGTTCCTGAACAAGGCCAAGGGCAACGCGCTGGAGGCCATCGCGAAGAAGGACTCGGTCGAGCGCAAGGCCTCCTACCAGGGCGGCGCCGAGGTCGAGACCTGGGACGCCGCGTTCGAGGCGATCCGCTGCCAGGACGGCCAGTGGAACCAGAACCTGCACTACTGGAACTACTGGCAGGCCGACCTGACCGTGAACGCGCCGTTCATCGCGCCGATCATGGCCCTGTCGGGCGCGCCGCTGTGCGCGTTCTGGCCGACCACCAACGCCAAGCCGGCGCCGGACGCCAAGACGTTCCCGAAGCTGCTGATCGCGCAGACCGAACTCGACGCGGCCACGCCGTACGAGGGCGCGCTCGCCACCGCGAACGGCCTGCCGGGCGCCAAGATGATCAGCGTCGACAACGAAGGCAGCCACGGGATCTTCCCGTACAACACCGACTGCGTCGACGACCCGATCGTCGCCTACTTCCAGACCGGGCTCACGCCCAAGAAGAAGTTCACCGGCTGCCAGGGCCTGCCGCTGCCGGGTGAGGACAAGACGGCCGAGGTCGGCGGCCACCTCGGGCACGACGGGAAGATCAAGATCAAGATGATCACGCCCCAGGTGCGCAAGGCGAACGAGATCGTCCGTGAGCTGCTGGAAGGCACCGCGACGCCGGAAGCGGACGAGAAGGGCCTGCCCGCCAACGCCTGAGTCCTAGTGGCCACACGAGAGGCTCCCGCGGTTTCGCGGGAGCCTCTCCGGCATGATCTGTGACGCTTTCGTTATCGGTTCGGGCGCACGATCACGCGCCTTTCCCCCTCATGACCGGTGAGCGGAAACAGCCGGTCCGCCGGGCGTGACATCGATGTCACGCCGATCGATCCCGGGGTGGGGGAGGAGAAGCGTCATGCTCGCCGAGTCGCGAGGCCTGTCGATGGAGGCCGAGCAGCTGTACCGGGCCCTGCTGGACGGGCGCCCGATCACGCCCGGCGCCGAGCTGGCGGAGCTGGAGCAATTCGGCCTGGTCCGGGCAGGCGCGTCCGGGGTCGAGGTGTGCCCGCCGCGCGCGGCGTTGTCGGCGTTCGCGGCGCAGCACGAGGCCGCGGCGATCCGCGCGCGGGAAGCGGCCGAGGTGCTCGGCGCCGCCTACGCGCTGCGGACGGGCCGCGACGCGGACTTCGTCGAGGTGCTGCGGAGCCGGGAAGAGGTGATCGCCACCTTCGAAGCCATGCAGACCCAGGCGAGCGTCGACATCGTCGCGCTGGACCCGGGGTCGTACATGAGCCCGAAGGCCGAAGTGAGCACGGTGCAGCCCGGTTCGATGGCGCGCGGCATCGCGTACCGCGTCGTCTACGACTCGTCCGTGCTGCAGCACGACGACGGCTTCGCCCAGGTGCAGTCGAGTATCGCCCTCGGGGAGCAGGCGAGGGTGTTCCCCGGGCTGCCGCTGAAGCTGGTGATCGCCGACAGCAACCGGGCGCTGATCGCCGTTCCGAATTCCGACGCCGGTGACGTGCTCGCCCTGCTGATCCATCCGTCGATGCTGTTGAGTGCGCTGATCGAGTTGTTCACCTCGTTCTGGCGGATGGCCGTGCCCGTGCGGGCGGGTGGTCCGGACGACGCGGAAGCGGCGCAGGAACCGACCGTCGCCACGCGCCGCCTGCTCGCGCTGCTGAGCGGAGGCCTGACCGACGAGGCGATCGCGCGCGAGCTCGGCATCAGTGAGCGGACGGTGCTCCGGCGGATCAGCCGGTTGCAGGAACTGCTCGGCGCGCGGACCCGGTTCCAGCTGGGAGCGCAGGCGTCCCGGCAGGGCTGGCTCTGAATCGCGGACATTTCGTCCCCAAGTGACAAGCGGAGTGCCCCCTTTCTCACGTCCCCGTGAGCACGTCCGCGTTTTCGCCCGCGTTCCATCATCCTTTCATTGACACTCTTCCCGCGACGTCCATACAGTTCCGGGCAGATAAAGAACGGTCTCCGGAATGGAATCCGCTTTCGGCAACGGCGCCGTTCCGAATTCACCCGCTCCTGCACGAGTCGTCACAACGAGGGGCCATGGAAACCATTTCGGAATCGGTCGTCGCCGCCCACGCGCCGGACGACGCACGCGGCGGGGAGTCGTTCGCGACGCTGCTGAGGTACTGGGCGTGGCGGCTGGGCGACGACGTCGCGGTGACCTACCTCGACCATCGTGCCGGGGCGGACGGCCGGGCGATCACCCTGTCCTGGCGTGAGCTCGACGACCGGGTCGACGCCCTCGCCACCCGGCTGACCGGGTTCACCGGCCCGGGGGACCGGGCCGCGATCCTGGCCCGGCAGTCCGTCGACTACGTCGTCGCCTTCCTCGGCGCGATCCGTGCCGGGCTGGTCGCGGTCCCGCTGTTCTCGCCTGGCCTCCCCGGGCACGCGGGCAGGCTGGCGGCCGTGCTCGCCGACTGCGCGCCGAGGGTCGTGCTCACGACCACCGACGGACTCGACGACGCCGCCGGTTTCCTCGCCTCGACGGATTTCGAGCGGCCCGCCGTGCTCGCCGTCGACACCACAGCCCCGGTCGCGGCCGGTGATCGCTCCTGGCCGCGACCGGAACCGGACGGAGTGGCGTACCTGCAGTACACGTCCGGTTCCACGCGGACGCCTGCCGGCGTGATGCTGACCCACCGCAACGCGCTCACGAACGCCCGTCAGGCTTGCGACGCCTACGCGATCGAAACCGGGACGACCTCCACCGTCAGCTGGCTGCCGCTCTTCCACGACATGGGCCTGATCCTCGGGATCGGCGCGCCGCTGGCGTCGGGCGCGGCGTCGGTCCTGATGGATCCGCACGCCTTCCTGGAACGTCCGTCACGGTGGCTGCGCGCGCTCTCTGCCAGCCCGGGCGCGATCAGCGCGGCACCGAATTTCGCCTACGCCTACGCCGCTTCCCGGGTCACCGAGGCCGAGAAGAGCTACCTCGAACTGAGCCGGGTCGTCTCGCTGATCAACGGCAGCGAACCGGTTCTCCCTTCGACCATCGCGAAGTTCCACGGCGCTTTCGCGGAATGCGGGCTGCGCCCCGAGGTGCACCGGTCCTCCTACGGGCTGGCCGAGGCCACGGTGCTCGTCTCCGTCACCGAGGCGGGCAAGGAGCCACGGCAGGTCGCCTTCGACCGCGACAGCCTCGCCGCCGGGCTGGCCGCGCCGGCGCTCCCCGGCGCGGCGTCCACCACGCTCGTCTCCTGCGGATTCCCGGTGGGACAACGGGTCCGCATCGCCGATCCGGTCACCGGCGCGCTGGTCGAACCGGGCAGGGTGGGGGAGATCCAGGTCAACGGCCCGAACGTCGGGGTGGGCTATTGGGGACGGCCTGCCGCTTCCGACGGCGTCTTCGGCCTGCCGCCGATCGATCCGGACTCCGGCGCGGGCTGGCTCGCGACCGGAGACCTCGGCGTGCGGTACGAGGGCGAACTGTTCATGACCGGCAGGCTCAAGGACCTCGTCATCGTCGACGGCCGCAACCACTATCCGCAGGACATCGAACAGACCGTGGAGTCGCATCCCGCGGTCCGGCCGCATTCCGCCGCGGCTTTCGCGATCGGGCACGAAGACGGTGAAGCGGCGGTCGTGCTGGTGGAGCGGGCCAAGGAGACCGAGGCCGACCTCGCCGTGGCGACCGCGGAGATCCGGAGGGTGGTCTCGGCCGTGCACGGGCTGCGGCCGCACGACGTCGTCTTCCTCGCCCCGGGCGAAGTGCCGCGCACCTCCAGCGGCAAGATCAGCCGGGCCCGGTGCCGAGAGTCCTATTCGGATGGTTCGCTGACCGCGCGGCGGCTCGGGTGACCGCGGAGATCCGTGCCTGGCTCGTCGCGCGGGTGGCGGAGCGGACCGGGTCGCCCGCGGACCACGTCGATCCGGACCGGCCGTTGCACGAGAGCGGGCTTTCCTCGCGGGAGTCGATGGAACTGGCGGCGGAGCTGGGCCGGTACCTCGGCCGCCCGTTGCCGCAGACCCTGGTGTGGCAGTACCCGACGATCGCCGCCCTCGCCGACCGTCTGTCCACAGTGGAAGAGTCGGCGATCGTGAGCGGTGAAGGCCGTGAAGAGGAACCGATCGCGATCGTCGGCGTCGGCTGTCGCCTGCCGGGCGGGGCGGACTCCCCGGAACGCTACTGGCGGCTCCTGGACTCGGGACGCGACGGCATCCGCGAGGTTCCGGAGGAGCGCTGGGAAATCCCCGCACGTGGCGGGTTCCTAGGCGACATCGCCGGTTTCGACGCCGAGTTCTTCGGCATCACCCCGGGCGAGGCCGAAGCGATGGATCCCCAGCAGCGGATGCTGCTCGAAGTGGCGTGGGCGGCGCTGGAACACGCCGGGATCCCGCCGTCCACGCTGCGGGGAAGCCGGACCGGGGTGTTCGTCGGGCTCTCGGCGGGCGAGTACGGCCACCTGACGATGGCCGATCCCGCCGCCGTCGACGTCTGGTCCGCCACCGGTGCCGCGACGAGTATCGCCGCCAACCGGCTGTCGTACTTCTTCGACCTGCGCGGGCCCAGTCTCACCGTCGACACCGCGTGCTCGTCCTCGCTGGTCGCGGTGCACCAAGCGGTGCAGAGCCTCCGTCGCGGCGAGTGCGGGACGGCGCTCGCCGCCGGGGTCAACCTGCTGCTCTCACCGGCGGTCACCGCGTCCTTCCAGCGGGCTGGGGTGCTGGCCCCGGACGGGTACTGCAAACCGTTCGACGCCGCCGCCGACGGCATCGCCCGCGGCGAGGGCTGTGGCGTGATCGTGCTCAGACCGCTGAAAGCCGCTCGCCGCGCGGGAGACCGGGTGCTCGCGGTGATCCGCGGCAGCGCGGTCAACTCCGACGGCCGGTCCAACGGTCTCGTCGCGCCCAGCCCTGGCGCGCAGACGGACCTGTTACGGGACGCGTACGCGGCGGCGGGCGTCGAGCCGTCCACTGTGGACTACGTGGAGGCGCACGGGACCGGGACCGAGGTGGGGGACCCGATCGAGGCGAGCGCGCTCGGAGCGGTGCTCGGATCCGCACGCGAACTCGCCCGCCCGCTCCTGATCGGCTCGGTGAAGGGGAATCTGGGTCATCTGGAGGGCGCGGCCGGGATGGCCGGGCTGATCAAGGTCGTCCTCGCGATGGTCCACCGGCGGCTGCCGCCGACCCCGCATCATCACGAACCTAGTCCGCATGTCGATTTCGCCGGTCTCGGCCTCCGGGTGGTGGACACCGGAACGGCCTGGCCCCGCTACTCCGACGTTGTGCGCGCCGGCGTCTCCGCGTTCGGCTTCGGTGGCACCAACGCCCACGTCGTCCTCGAAGAATGGCCCGCCGCGTCGTTCGCCCCTCGCGGGACGGAGACCGGGCGGCCGCGGATCTTCGCGCTGTCCGCGCGCTCGGCCGAGGTCCTCCGGGCGCGGGCCGCCGATCTGGCGGACTGGCTCGAAGACCCCGCCCACCGGTCGATCCCGCTGGACACGGTCGCTGCGACACTCGCCCGGAGCCGTGAACACCTCCCCATCCGTGGCGCGGTCATCGCGGAGGAACGCGACCGGGTGGCCGCCGCCTGGCGGGAACTGGCCGCCGGACGCGAGAGCGGCGACGTCGTCCTCGGCGAGGCAGGACCTGTGCCGGGTGTCGTGTTCGTCTTCTCCGGCTACGGCTCCCAGTGGCCCGGGATGGGCCGCGTCCTGCTGCGCACCGAGCCCGCGTTCCGGGCCGAGGTGGAGGCACTCGATCCGGTGTTCCGCGCCGAAGCGGGGTTCACGCTGAGCGAGGTGTTCTCCGGCGTGCGTGACCTGCCGGATCTCGCGGCGACGCAGCTCGCGTTGTTCGGGATGCAGCTGGCCCTCGCCGGACTCTGGCGCGCGCACGGCGTCGTCCCGGCCGCGGTGCTCGGGCATTCGATGGGCGAGGTCGCGGCCGCCGTCGTCGCGGGGGCGCTGGACGTCGCCGACGGCCTGCGCGTGATGGCCACCCGCGCCCGGCTGCTCGCCGAGGTCGACGCGTCCGGCGACGGCGCGATGGCGGTGGTCGAACTGTCCCCGGCCGAACTCGCCGACCTGGAAACGGACTTCCCCGGCATCACCGTCGCGGTCTACGCCTCGCCGTTCCAGTGCACTGTCAGCGGCGGCGCCGAACAGGTCGAGGCGCTGGTTTCGCACGTCGAGAGCCTCGGCAGGCTGGCGAAGCGGCTGCCTGTCGGGGGCGCGGGCCATTCGGAAGCCGTCGACGCCGTTCTCGGCCGGTTCCGCGCCGAACTCGGCGACCTTTCCCCACGACCGGTGGAGATTCCTTGCTACAGCAGCGTTCTCGACGATCCACAAAGGTCAGTGGTGTTCGACGTCGAGTACTGGGCGGCGAATCTGCG
Organism: Amycolatopsis sp. WAC 04182; assembly: GCF_003947465.1. Classification (NCBI taxonomy): domain Bacteria; kingdom Bacillati; phylum Actinomycetota; class Actinomycetes; order Pseudonocardiales; family Pseudonocardiaceae; genus Amycolatopsis; species Amycolatopsis sp. WAC 04182. Next base: position 1,358,049 of record NZ_QHJJ01000003.1, on the reverse strand, counting down.
CCGTCCCGTGCGCTTCAGCCAGGCACTGGCGGCGGCGACCGCCGACGGGTACGGCGTTTTCGTCGAGATCTCGCCGCATCCGGTGGCACTGGCCGCGATCGAGCAGAGCACCGGCGCGCTCGCGCTTCCGACGGCGAGCCGCAAGGGTGACGAGCGAGTGGCGTTCCTGACCACGCTCGCCCGGCTCCACACCCTCGGGCTGCCCGTCGTGCTCGACGACGGCGGCCCCCGTCCGCTGCCGGTCGAACTGCCAGGACCGCGCTGGCGGCACCGGCGGTTCTGGCCGCGACGCCCGGCGGCCCGGAGCGGCGCACATCCGCTACTGGGCGTCCACATCGAACAGCCGACGGGCGGGCACCTGTGGCGCGCGGACGTCGGGACCGAGGCGCTGCCGTGGCTGGCCGACCACGCGGCGATGGGTGTCCCGCTGTTCCCCGCCGCCGGATTCCTGGAACTCGCGCTCGCGGCGGCGAAAACGGTCCAGCGGCCCGGCGGGCGGCTGCGCGTCGGCGGTCTCGAACTGCACCGGGTCCTCCCGCTCGCCGCGCACACCGAGGTGACGACCAGCCTGAACACCGGAAGCGTGGACGTCTACGCGCGGTCCGCGGACGGCGGCTGGGTGCGGCACGCCACCGCCCGCGTCCGCGACGGGAACACCGCGGTGGTGCCGTTCGGCGCGGTCGGCGGCGACGCCCGGCCGATCGACCTCTATCAGGTGCTGGCCGGGGCGGGGCAGAGCTACGGTCCCGCTTTCCGAGGACTACGCGACGTCTTGGCCGCGCCTGGCCGGGCCTCGGCGTCGATCACGCTGCCCACCGACGATCCGGCCTACGTCCTGCACCCGGTGATCGCCGACGCCTGCCTGCACGCGCTGGCCGCCGCGGCCGGGGACGCGCTGCGCGAAGCCGACGGCGCTTTCCTGCCGCTGACCTTGGGCGAGGTCGTCCTCGCCGGTGATCCGCGCCGCGGTGTCCGGGTCGACGCGGTCCTCGATTCGCTCGATCCGGCGGGTGACGGCCTGGTCGGCGGTGTCCAGCTGGTCGACGCCGACGACGTCGTGCTGGTCGAGTTCCGCGAGGTCTACTGCCGCCGGTTCCAGCGTTCGGCGCTTCCGGTGCCCATGGCGGAGCTGCTGTTCGAAACGGTCTGGCGGGAGGCGGACCTGCCGGTGGCGGCGCCGGGCTCGCGTCGCTGGGTCGTGCTGCACGAAGACGCGCCGTGGCTGACGGCGTTGCGCGAGCGGCTCACCGAAGCCGGGGACGAACTGGTGACGGTTCGGCCTGGAGACCGGAAGGCGCTCGCGGAAGTCCTGAGATCCCGCGAGGTGTCGGGAGTCCTCGTTTGCGCCGGGACTTCGGCCGACCCGATGAGCGCGGCGCGGAAGGTCGCCGAGTTCTCCGGCGTCCTCGCCGAACTGGTCGAAACCGCGCCGCGGTTGTGGCTCGTCAGCACGGGTGCCTCGGCCCTCGAACCCGGCGAGCGTGGCGACCCCGGCCAGGCCTGGCTGCGCGGACTGGTCCGGGTCCTCGCCTTCGAGCATCCCGAACTGCGCGCGAGCCAGGTCGACTTCGACGCCGAGCCGGATCCTGCCCGGCTGTGGGTCGCCAGGCTGGTGGCGGAGATCCGCGCGGACGCGCCGGACGACGAGATCGCCTGGCGCGGGGGAGTGCGGTACACGCGGCTGCTGGCCCGTCCGAAACTCGGCGAACCGCGCCACGAGACCGTGGTGCGCGATGGTGCTTACGTGATCACCGGTGGTCTCGGCGGCCTCGGCCTGGTCGCGGCGGACTGGTTGGCGGAGCGCGGCGCGACCAGGCTCGTCCTATCCGGACGGCGTGGTGCGCGCCCTTCCGTCGAGCCGCTTCTGGCGGACCTGCGCGAGCAGGGCGTCGACGTCCGCGTGGTGACGGGTGACATCGCGGAGCCGGGGACGGCCGAAGCGCTGGTCGCGACCGCGACCGAAGGTGGCATGCCGTTGCGCGGGATGCTGCACGCGGCCGGTGTGCTGTCCGACGGTGCCGCCGTCACCCTCGACGCCGACGCCGTCGAGGCCGTCTGGCGTGCGAAAGCGCTGGGGGCGTGGCGAGTGCACGAAGCGACGGCCGGACACGAACTCGACTGGTGGCTGACGTATTCGTCGGCGGCGGCGTTGTTCGGATCACCGGGACAGACCGCCTACGCCACCGCGAACGCGTGGGTGGACGCCCTGGTCGCGTGGCGCCGCGCCGCGGGACTGCCGGCGGCGACCATCGGCTGGGGAGCCTGGGGCGAGGCCGGAGCGGCCGTCGGCAACCGCAACCCGGTGCTCGAACCGCTCGGCACGGAGGAGGCGCTGGCGGCGATGGAGGCCGTGCTGCGCCGTGACCGCGCGTCGACCGGGATCGCCAGGGTCGACCCCGGGACCGTGCTCGCCCTGTTCCCCCGGCTGGCCGGACGGCCGTTCTTCGAGCTCCTGGTACCGGGGGAGGAGCAGGCAGCCGGACCGTCCACTTGGGACGGACTGGACGCGCTGCGGGCGGTCCTCCCGGAAGCCGCCCGCGAGATGCTGGCCGACTACCTCGCCGGGCTCGTCGCCGGGATGCTCGGCCTCGCCGCGGACGAGATCGACCGGCGGACACCGCTCACCCGGCTCGGCCTGGACTCGCTCGCCGCACTGCGCGCCAGGGGAGTCGTGGAACGCGACTTCGGCCTGACGCTGCCGATTCCGCTGCTGCTGCGGGGCGCGGGCCTCGCCGAAGTCGCCGACCATCTCGCCGACCAGGCGGGGTTCGGTGAGACAGGCGCCCGGCCTGCCGCGTCGGTCACGTCCGCCGGGCCACGCGATCCGGCCGAACGCTGGATCGCCCGGCACTGGCAGGCGGAACTCGGTGGCGCGGAGCCCGGCGTCCACGAAGACTTCTTCGCCGCCGGTGGCGACACCGATGCGGCCGAGCGGCTGCGGGCCGTGATCGCCGGGCAGCTGGGAGCCGTTCCCGAACAGGTCTTCGCCACACCGACCATCGCCGCGATGGCCGACTTGCTGCGCGACGAGATCGAAGGACGCGGAGGGTGCCCTGTCCGGCCGCTGCGCGAAGGCGGCACGGATCCGGTGTTCCTGTTCCATCCGGCGGGCGGTCCGACGAGCGTCTACGAGGGGCTCGTCCGCCTGCTGCCCGAGGACAGAGCCGTCTACGGGCTCGAGCGGATCGACGATGAGGACACCGTCGAGGACAAAGCCGAGTGCTATGTCGAGCTGATCCGGGAAATCCAGCCGCGCGGCCCGTACCGGCTGGGTGGGTGGTCGTTCGGCGGCTGCCTCGCCTACGAGACCGCGCGGCGGCTGACCGCGGCCGGTGAGCGGGTCGATCTCGTGTTCATGATCGACAGCATCCTGCCGCTGCACGCGCCGGGAAAACCGGTGGGGGAGATCCTGCTGGACCGGTTCGGCCGGTTCGCGGAGCACGTCGAGCGGACCTACGGTGTCCCGCTGGACATCTCGCGTGAAGAACTCGCCGGGCTCGGCGACGACGACCAGATCCGGCTGGTGATCGGCAGGCTGGCCGCTCAGGTGCCCGAGCTGGGACACGGCGTGCTGCGGCACCAGTACGAGTCCTATGTGGACGCTCGGGTCGCCGAACGCTACGAGCCGGAACCCTATGCCGGGCCGGTGCTGTTGCTGCGCGCGCAGGAACCGCATCCGCTGACGACCACCCTCGATCCGCGGTACCTGCGCACCGACGACACTCTCGGCTGGGACGCCTTCTGCCCGGATCTGGAGGTCGTGCGGGTACCAGGCGATCACCTGTCGATGATCGACCCGCCGCACGTCGAAGTGGTCGCCGCGGCACTCGCGGCCCGGCTCGGAGCGCCGAGGACGGCGAGATCATGACCGACACGACGGCGTTCCGGATCGCCGATCTCGACGCCCGCCGGGAAGAGCTCCGGACCGCCGAGAAACGGGCCGTCGACCGGCAGCACGCCAAGGGGAAGCTGACCGCGCGTGAACGTGTCGAGGAGTTGCTGGACCCGGGTTCCTTCGTCGAACTCGACCAGTTCGCCCGGCACCGGTGCACCGAATTCGGGATGGACGCCAACCGGCCCTACGGCGACGGGGTGGTGACCGGGCACGGCACCGTCGACGGCAGGCGGATCTGTGTGTTCTCGCAGGACTTCACCGTGTTCGGCGGCAGTATGGGCGAGGTCTTCGGCGAGAAGGTCCTCAAGGTGATGGACCTGGCGATGACGCTGGGCTGTCCCGTGGTCGGGATCAACGACTCCGGCGGCGCCCGGATCCAGGAAGGCGTCGTCTCGCTCGCCTACTACGCAGAACTCGGCAGGCGCAACACGCTCGCGTCCGGCGTCATCCCGCAGATCTCGCTGATCATGGGCCCCTGCGCGGGTGGCGCGGTCTACTCGCCGGCGATCACCGACTTCACCGTGATGGTCGACGAGACCGCGCACATGTTCGTCACCGGGCCGGACGTCGTGCACGCCGTCAGCGGCGAACGGGTCACCGCCGAGCGGCTCGGCGGCGCCGCGGTGAACAGCGAGGTCTCCGGGAACGCCCACCACCGGGCCGCCGACGAGTACGACGCCATCGACTGGGTGCGGACCCTGCTCGGCTACCTGCCGTCCAACAACCTCGACGCCGTCCCGGAATACGCCGACGAGACCGCGCCCGAACTCACCGCCGCCGACCTCGAACTCGACCGGCTGGTGCCCGATTCGCTGAACCAGGCGTACGACATGGCCGAGGTGATCGTCCGGCTCGTCGACGACGGCGACTTCATGGAGGTGCACGGCGGCTTCGCGCCGAACATGATCTGCGCGTTCTGCCGGATCCGGGGCCGCACGGTCGGTGTCGTGGCCAACCAGCCGCGCCATCGGGCGGGCGTGATCGACATCGACGCCTCGGAGAAGGCCGCGCGGTTCGTCCGGTTCTGCGACGCCTTCTCCCTCCCGATCCTCACCCTCGCCGACGTTCCCGGCTATCTGCCCGGTGAGGCGCAGGAGCGGCACGGGATCATCCGGCGCGGCGCCAAGCTGATCTACGCCTACGCCGAGGCGACCGTGCCGAAGGTGACCGTGGTGATCCGTAAGGCCTACGGCGGCGGTTACGCGGTGATGGGGTCGAAACATCTCGGCGCGGACGTCAACCTGGCCTGGCCCACCGCGGAGATCGCGGTGATGGGCGCCGAGGGCGCGGTGCGGGTGCTGCACCGGCACGAACTGGCCGCGCTGCCCCCGGAACAGCGGTCCGCCGAACGGCGACGGCTCACCGAGGCGTACCGCGAACGGCATTCGAACCCCTACCTGGCGGCCGAACGCGGCTACGTCGATCAGGTCATCACGCCGTCCCAGACCCGCCTTCAGGTGGCGAGGGCACTGCACGCGCTGCGGACCAAACGGCAGACCCTCCCGGCCAAGAAACACGGAAACATCCCGTTGTGAGCAAGGAGAAACGATGAAGCGAACCCGGCGGTGGGCTCTGCTGGCGCTGGCCATGGTCGCCCTGCTCGCAAGCCCGGTCCCTGCGAGCGCGGCGCCCGCGCCGGTCACTGCCGACAACGGCGCGAAGGTCGTCGAGGAGACCTGGCTCGACGCGCGCACCGTCGACCTCAAGATCAGTTCGCCCGCGCTCGGCACCACCGGCATGGTCCGTCTGCTCGTCCCGGCGGGCTGGGCCGCGCAACCCTCGCGGACCTGGCCGACGTTGTTCCTGCTGCACGGTTGCTGTGAACCGGTCGACTACCGCTCGTGGGACCAGTTCACCGACGTCAAGGCGTTCATGGCGGACAAGGACGCCCTCGTCGTCATGCCGACCGGCGGGCCTGCCGGGATGTACACGAAGTGGTGGAACTTCGGGTTCAAGAGCACCCCCGACTGGGACACCTTCCACACTCTTGAGGTGCGGCAGATCGTCGAACGCGGCTACCGGGCGGGCACGCGCCGGGCGATCGCCGGACTGTCGATCGGCGGCTACGGCGCGCTCGCGTACTCGTACAAGCACAAGGGCATGTTCGCCGCGGCGGCGTCCTACAGCGGTGTGCCGAACACGCTCAACCAGGGAGCCCCGCTGTTCATCCAGGGGATCCTGGCCCGCGCGGGGATCTTCAACTACCTCGAACTCTGGGGCGACTCCTGGGGGATGCGGCCGCTCTGGACGGCGAACAACCCGTATGACAACGCAGATGGCTTGCGTGGCACGGCGCTGTACATCTCGTGCGGGAACGGGAAAACCGGTCCGCTCGACCCGCCGGGGCAGTCCGACATCTTCGAACCGCAGGCGCTGGCTTCCTCAGTGAGCTTCACGGATCGGTTGAAGACCAAGGGGATTCCGGCGACCGTCGACTACTACGGCGACGGCACGCACAGCTGGCCGTACTGGCAACGGGCGCTGCGGAACTCCTGGCCGGTTCTGGCAGGTGGGCTCGGTCTGTGACGTGACCGAACGCCGCACTCGCGTGATCAGAGGCGTATCTCGCGTGCTTGGAGGCGTAACTCGCGTGATCAGAGGCGGCACATCGAGTTGCGCCTCCAATCACGCGAGTTGCGCGCCAGCACACCCGCAGGTCGTTCACGGGACACCGCATCGAGAGGACTGAATGCGGAGAGGTCAGCCGGCGATCAGTTCGGCGAAGCGTTCCGGGCTCACGTTCCCGCCGCTGATGATCACCCCGACCCGCCCCGAAGCGGGCACCTGGCCGCTGAGCAGCGCCGCGAGCCCGGTCGCCCCGCTCGGCTCGATGACGAGCTTCAGCCGTTCGAACGCGAACCGCATCGCGTCCCGGACCTGGTCGTCGGTGACCAGCGCGATGTCGTCGACGAGCCGCCGGTTGATCGAGAAGGTCAGTTCGCCGGGGATCTCGGCGGCCTGGCCGTCGGCGATGGTCCGCGGCACCGGGATCGACACACGTTCGCCGGCCTCCAGCGAGCGTTTGGTGTCGTCGCCCGCGGCGGGTTCGACGCCGATGACCCGAATTCCGGGCCGGACGGCCTTCGCGGCGGTCGAGCTGCCCGCGATCAGGCCGCCACCGCCGACGGGGACGACGAGCGTGTCGACGGAATCGGTGTCCTCCAGCAGTTCCAGCGCCGCGGTGCCCTGGCCGGCGATCACGTGCGGGTGTTCGTACGGCGGGATGAGCGCGAGACCGCGGTCGGCCGCCAGCGCTTCACCGATCGCGACGCGGTCGCCGGTGTACCGGTCGTAGGTGACGATCTCGGCGCCATAGCCCGCGGTGGCGTCCTTTTTGGACTGCGGGGTGTCCTCCGGGATCAGGATTACCGCGCTGCTCCCGAGTTCCCGCGCGGCGAGCGCGACGGCCTGGGCGTGGTTGCCCGACGAGTAGGCGGCGATGCCCTTGGCCAACTGTTCCGGCGAGAGTCGCGAAGCGGCGTTGTACGCGCCACGGAACTTGAAGGCCCCGACGCGCTGAAGGTTCTCGCACTTGATGAAGACCTCGGCGCCGACGAGGTCGTCGAGGGTCCGGGAACGCACGACCGGGGTCCGGTGCGCGACACCGGCCAGACGGGCGGCGGCGTCACGGATGTCGTCGATGGTCACGGGGGCGGTCATGATGCTCCTTGATCACGGATTTCGGCGAGATAGTTGTAAGCGGAGGCACGGGAGATCCCGATGCGGGCGGCGACCTGGGGCACGGCCCGTCGCACCGCGAAGACGCCGCGTGCGTGAAGGCTGCGGAACAGATCGAGACGTTCTTCGCGGCTGAGGGCGGTCCAGGGTTTGTTCAGCCGGAGCTGATGTTCGTCGACGATCGCGTCCACCACCGCGTCGACGTCGTCGCCGAAGGTGGTGGTCGGCGTTTCGGTGACGGCACCGACGTCGGCGAGTTCACCGACCAGGGTCTTGAGCTGGCCCAGCGCGGTGACGTCGAGGTTCACGCACAAGGCGCCGAACACCGAGCCGCCGCTGTCGCGCAGCAGCATGGTCGACGACTTCACGAGCTTCCCGGACGCCGTCCTGGTCACGTAGTTCAGCTGGTCTTCGGCGTCGTCACCGCGGGCGAGCAGGCCCATGCCGATCTCGCTCATCGAGCCGCCCACGGTGCGGTCGGTGACCGAGCCGGCGATCGCGACCACCGATTTCTCCGGACGGCGGAAATCGTGGACAACGACCTCGCAGAACGAGCCGAGCGTGGCCGCGATGCCGTCGGCGACCGGCGCGAGCGCGTCGAGGATCGCGTCCTGCTCAGACATCGCGTACTCGGGCCAGGGCCTCGACTTCGACGACGCCGCCGTAGGGCAGGGACGCGACTCCGACGCAGGTCCGAGCCGGGCGGGGCTCGGCGAAGAACTCTTCGTAGACCCGGTTGAGGCCGTCGCGGTCGGCGATGTCAGTGAGGTACACGACGACCTTCACCACGTCGGCCCGCGTCGCGCCCACCGACCGCAGCGCGGCGTCGAGGTTGGCGAAGGACTGCGGGCATTCGGCGTCGAATCCGCCGGGCACCAGTTCTCCGGTCCCGGTCACACCGAGCCGTCCGGACACGGAAACCAGGTCGCCGCTGCGGAAGGCGGGCGGGTACGGATGCTCGTTGGTCACGAGACTGACTGTATAAGCGTTGGACGGAAAGTCCAACAGAATAAGAAGTGACCTTCCGCTCAGACCACCTCGAAGTTCGCCATCATCGCCATGTCCTCGTGTTCGGCGTTGTGGCAATGGAAGACGTAGCGGCCGCGGTAGCCGTCGAACCGCGCGATGACCTCGACCGACTCGCCGGGGGCCAGGTCGACGGTGTCCTTGATGCCGCCGTCGAACGGCCCCGGTGGCCGCCCGCCCCGCGAGAGGATCCGGAAGCCCACCAGGTGCAGGTGCACGGGATGATGGATGTCGGCGACGAACCGCCAGATCTCCGTGTCGCCGAGGCGCGGGCTCGCCGACATCACGTCCGGCGAGAACGGTTCCCCGCCGACCACCCAGCCCGCGCGGCCGTGGACGGTGCCCGCCCGGAACGAGAAGTCCCGCGTGGTCGTGGCCTGTTCGCGCGTGAGCGGCGGGATTTCGCCGAGTTTCGCCGGGACGCGGCTGTCGTCCGCCGCGCGGCGCGCGACGACGAACCGCATGACCTGGGCGGTCGAGCCGGTGCCGAGCCGGTTCACGAGGGTGACCACGGTGCCGACCGGATACCGGCCGAAGTCGACGACGAGGTCGTACCGTTCCGCCGGCGCGATCGGGAGATGGTCGTGTTCGCGCGGCGCGTCCAGGAGACCTTGGTCGGCGCCGATCTGCACGAAACCGCCCCCGCCGGGCGGCGGCGGGTCCAGCGCCAGGTCGTAGCGGCGGGCGTTGGAGCCGTTGAGGACGCGCAGCCGGTATTTGACGGCCGCCACCTCGTGCACCGGCCAAGGCGCGCCGTTGACCAGGATGACGTCCCCGAAAACGCCTTCCACGTAAGCACTTTCGACGCCCGGTGTGGTCCGCAGCGACCGGTCGAGTGAGGGATAGGCGAAGGCGCCGTGCTCGTCGAAAGACCGGTCGGCGATCATCAGCGGCAGTTCACGGTCACCGGACGGGAGCCCCAGCGAGTCTTCCTCGTCGTCGCGGATCAGGTGGAATCCGGCCAGGCCTCGGTACACGGCCGGACCGGTGAAGTCCATGCGATGGTCGTGGTACCAGAGGGTCGCGGCCCGTTGCCGCAGCGGGAAGACGTAGTCGCGTTCCCCGTTCGAGATCCGGGCGCGCGAGTCGACCATGCCGTGCCCGGCATGCGCGGTGCTCCAGCCTGAGCGCGGCAAGACGAGGTCGGTCGGATAGCCGTCGGAATCGGCCGGGGTGTGCCCGCCGTGCAGGTGGACAACGGTCGGCACGGGAAGTTCGTTGCGGTGGTGCGCCACCACCGCCCGGTCCCGCCGCGACTCGATCGTCGGACCGGGGAAGATCCCGTCGTAGCCCCAGATCGGTGTCCGGACGCCGGGCAGGATCTCGGCCGTCGCCGCCCGCTGGGTGATCGTGTAGTGGTCGGCGTCGGCGGTCCTTTGTGGACGCAGGACCGGCGGGATCGGCAGCGGAACGCGGAAAGGCTCCGGCAACGGGAGTCCGCTGCGCAGCAGTTCGCCGGTCCCCGGAGCGCCCTGCGCGAGCAGGCTGGGAGCCGTGATCCCCGCGGCGACGAGGACACCGGCCCCGCCGGCGAGCCCGAGGAAGGTCCTGCGGGGCAGCCGCCTGCTCATCGGTCGGCCCGCCAGGTCTGCGGCCGCCAGACGGCGATGGTCGTCAGCACCGTCGCGGTCACGAGGGCGACGCCGAGCGGGACGTGCAGTTCGAGCGCGCCCTTCATCCCGGCGAGGTACTGCCCGGTCTCGCCCAGCGCGAGCAGCAGGCTGATCCAGAACAGCCAGCGCGGTCCGCGGACCAGCCATAGGACCAGTGCCGCCAGGATCTGCGCGTACGCCAGGTACGACACGGCGTCGGCGCCCCAGCGGTGCAGCCAGAGCATGTCGTAGTCGCCGCCGAGATAGCCGCCGGCGAACACCGGCTGGCCGATGATCGCGACGGCGTGGGCGCTCACCAGCACCCGGTTCACCACCAGCGTCCCGTTCGCCTTCCGGCTCGGGCTGGTCAGGGTTTCACTCACGTGCTCGAACGTAGGAGCCGACGACTTATGCTGTCCAAGACAAGATCGGTTATCTGTTCATAACAGGTGAGGTATCAGCAGTGGATCTTCTGGCGCTCCGGTACTTCCAGACGGTCGCCCGGCTCGAACACGTCGGCCGCGCCGCCGAAAAGCTGCGTGTCGCGCAACCCTCGCTCAGCCGGACCTTGGCCAGGCTGGAGAACGAACTCGGCGTTCCGCTGTTCGACCGGCACGGCCGCCGGATCCGGCTCAACCGGTTCGGCACCGCGTTCCTCCGCCGCGTCGACCGGGCGCTGGCCGAACTCGACGACGCCCGTCAGGAGCTCGACGACGCCGCCGGGCTGGAACGTGGCACCGTCGCCGTCGCGGCCGAAAGCCTGCTCGTCCTCACCGAACCGCTTCGCACCTTCGTTCCCGGCCATCCGCTGGTGGACGTGCGGCTTTCCCAGGCGTCGGGGGAGGGGATGGCAGAAAAGCTGAAAGCCGGCGACGTCGACCTGTGTGTCACCTCGCAACCCGTGACGGGCAACGACATCCGCAGCCGCGTGCTCCTCGACGAAGCGGTGATGCTCTGCGTGCCCGCCGGGCACCGGCTCGCCGACCGCGGCAGTGTCGGCCTGGCGGACCTCGAGGGCGAGCCGTTCCTCACCACGCGACCCGGTTACTGGCAACGTGCGCTCGTCGACCGTCTTTTCGCGAAGGCCGGGCTCGAACTGCACGTCGTCTGCGAGGGAGACGAAGCCGCGGTGCTCTTTCAGCTCATCGACGCGGGGCTCGGCGTCGCGTTGGTGCCTTCTCTGGGGCTGCGCGCCGTCACCGGTTCGGCGGTGGTCTGGCTCGACGTCGACGATCCCGAATGCCGCCGCGTGCTCAGCGTCGCGTGGCGCGAGGACACCTACCTTTCCGTTGCCGCCCAGCGGTTTCGCGACCATCTGGTCGGTCACTTCCACGCACGGGCCGAGCCCCGGTCGCGGTGACCGGGGCCCGGTGGGACGTGCTTACGGGTTCAGCGTGACGCTGTAGGCGCTCAGCGCTTCGCCGATCGGCTGGTAGTACGAGGTGCCGCTGCCCTTGCCGGAGGTGATGCCGAGCCCGACGCTGCCCGAGAAGAGGCAGCCACCCGAGTCACCGGGGTTGGCCAGCGCGTTGGTCTGGATCAACTGGTGCACCGAGCCTTCGGCGTAGTTCACCGTGACGTTCAGCCGCTGCACCGAACCCGAGGTGAGTCGGGTGGTGCTGCCGCTCTTGCTGATCCGCTGTCCGACGGTGGCGGTGCCGGCGGAGGCGATCCGCTGGGTGGAGCCGTTCCACAGGGTGACCGCGCCGGGCGCGCTGCCGGTGGTGTTGCGGATCAGGCCGTAGTCGTTGGTCGGGAAGCTGGCGCCCTGCGACGGTCCGACGTTCCACTGCGAGACCGCGCGGGTGCAGTGGCCGGCGTCGAGGATGTAGTTCTGGCCGCCGCGGTTGGTGTTGAACCCGACCGAGCACCGGGTGCCGCCGCCGGTGATGGCCTCACCGTTGTAGATCGCGGTGTGCATCTCGCCGGTGGTCCGCTCCACGCGGACGCGGTCGCCGAGTGCTTCGGCGGCCTTCACGAGGGCCTCGGTGCCCTTCGCCGCGTCGGAGATGGTCAGCACGACCTGATTGGCCTTCGGGTCGAGGCCGATCGACGTGTGCGCGACCGACGGCAACGCCTGCAGGGCGTTCTGCGCCCCCGCCAGCGCGGCACTGGAGTGCTTGACCACGCGGGCCTGTGCCCCGGTCGCGGTCACCTGGTCCGCGGCGGCCTGGTCGAGCACGTTCACCACCGGCTTGGCGGCGTCGTCGAGGTACCCGTCGGCGGCACGGGCGCCGAGCGAAACGGTGACCTGCTGCAGCTTCTCGACGCTCGCCGTCTGCGTCCGGAGGAACTCGACGGCGGCGGCCTGGCTGATCCCGGCTTCGGCGGCGAGGGCCGTCACCGCTTCGTGCTGCACCGTGGGGGAGTAGCCCGCGATGGTGGTGGCGGTGGCCGTGGACGGGGCGAGGAATCCGATGACCGCGGCCGCGGCCACCAGTGTCGTGGCGGTACGGGCTAAGGGGTTTGTGCGCATACCGGTGACTCACTTTCGCGAGGGGACATCCAGCGCGAGGGGTGGTGCACTGGACACAGTGGGTAGCCGGGTGCGGCCAAGGCGACCCGGCACCGGTGATCCGGTGCCGATCATGGTGATCCGCCGCACCGGAGGCGGATACCGACTTTCGTTGGACAGGAAGAAAAATAGGTAGCCGCCGTTCGGCCTACCGACGGATACGCGCAGAGCAAACGGCGGGTCCGTGATTCACGCGAGTGCGGCGTCGAAGGCCAGCCGGGCGAAGCGCTCTCCGATGAGCCGGTGTGTGGCCGCGTCCGGGTGGAGGGCGTCGGGCAGCGGCAGCTCGGCGTGGTCCGCCTCGCCGTACAGTTCGAGGCCGTCGAGGTAGCGCAGGTTCGGATCGGCCGCGCTCCGTTCCTTGACGATGCGGGCGAGTTCTTCGCGGATCACGGTGAGCGTCAGCTTTCCCGAGGCGGTCTCCGTGGGATCGCCGGTGGCCCTGAACCGCACTTTCCCCTCACGCAGGGCTTCCGGGTCGAACTCGCCCGGCCCCGGCGTGTGTTCGTGGATGGGGCAATGGATCGGCGAGACGACCAGCAAGGGCGTGGCAGGATGGCCTTCCCTGATCGTGTCGAGGAAACCGTGCACCGCCGGGCCGAACGCGCGCAGCCGCATCAAGTCCGCGTTGACGATGTTGATGCCGATCTTGACGCTGATGACGTCGGCGGCCGTGTCCCGCATCGCGCGGGCGGTGAACGGGTCGAGCAGCGCGCTGCCGCTGAAGCCCAGGTTGACCAGGTCCACCCCGGCGAGGGCCGCGGCCGTGGCGGGCCACGTCCCGGTCGGGGTCGTGGCGTTGGAACCGTGACTGATGGAACTGCCGTGGTGCAGCCAGGTCCGGCGGCCGCTCGACTGCGCACTGTGGACGGACGCGTCGGTGCGCAAGGCGACCAGCCGGGTCGTTTCGTTGTGCGGCAGCCAGATTTCGACGGTCTTCTCGTGACCGGGCAGGCCGTCGAACCGCAGGGTTCGCACGGGGCCGGGCTCGTGCCGTGCGGCACCGGTGGCCAGGTCGACACTGATCGTGTCGCCGTCGGGCACGCTCGCCTGCCCTGAGCGCCGGCCGTCGACGAACAGTTCGTAGACGCCGTCGGGACGGGGCGGAGTGCCCGCGAAGACCCGTTTGGTGGCCAGGACGTCGAGTTCGACGAGGGAAGCCGCGGTGCGGAAGACCAGCCGCACACCGGACGGCTGCGATTCCGCCATGGTCAGCTGGCCGTCGGGGATCTGCTGCCTGGCCCGCGCGGGCAGCCGGTGGGGGAGCACACCGCGTTCGGTGGACTCGAGGTCGAGCGCGCCGCGGACGAGGTCGGCGGTGATCGGGGTCGTGAGCATTCTTCCGTTCATTTCGTTCGGGGCCAGGCGCGCAGGAGGACGTCGAGCGCGTCGAGGATCTCGGCCCAGCTCTCCTGTGAGCCGGGGGTGCTGTGGCTGAACCCGCCGGCGGCCTCCAGGCCGACGAAACCGCTGAACACACTGCCCAGCAGCCGGACCGCGTGCGTCTGATGCGGTTCGGCGAGGTCGTAGCCGCGCAGGATCGCCCGCGTCAGTTCGGCGTGGCGGACGCCTGCGCTGGTGACCGCCTTGTCCGGGGTGAGCCGGAACCTCGCGGCCGTGAACCGGCCCGGGTGTTCGAGGGCGTAGTCGCGGTGGACGTTCGCCAAGGCGACCAGCGCGTCCTTGCCCGCCAGGCCCGCCACCGCGGTGGCGGCGAGATCGGCGAGTTCGGCCAAGGCCAGCAGGGCGATCTCGGTCTTCAGTTCGTGGGCGTTCTTGACATGTGAATACAGGCTCGCCGTCTTGACGCCGCACCGTTTCGCGAGCTCTGTCGGCGTCACGTGCTCGAAGCCGATCTCGTCGGCCAGTTCCGCACCCAGCCGGACCACGCGGTCCGTGGTCAGTCCCGCTCGCACCATGGTTGCCACCATACCATAGTCCATTCGGGATTTACCTAATGAGATTAGGAAGACGAAACCTGGGTTCGGTAGCGCCGGGCCCGGCGGAGGCTGGGCGCAGGACGAACGGAGGTGGACGTGATGAACACGGTGGACCCGGCCAAGGCCCGGCACGACCGGATCGAGCGGTGGCGGGGAGATCGGCGCCTGCTCGTGGGCGCGGTCCTGGCTTCGCTGGTCACCCTGGTCTGCGGCTTCCTGACCGGGCACGGATTCGGCGCGCTCCTCGAACAGTTCCGGACGATGGCGATCGACAGCGTCTTCGACGACCGCGGTGACGGCGAGCCGCCGTATGGCCCCATCTGGGGGACTCTCGGCCTCCTCGGTTGTCTCGCCGCGGGCAACCTCGCGCGAGCCGCGATGCGGCGCTACCAAGGGCGGCGGTCGGGGCCGGCGTTCCCGTTCGTCCTGGCCTTCGCGGCCAGTACGCTCGGCCTCTGGGAATCGTCACGAGGGTGGCTTCCGCCGCTCGCCGTCGGCACGGCGGTCGACCCCGTGTTCCACACGGACGAGAAGTGGGGGTTCTGGGGGTGGTTCCTGTACTACGCCGACCGGTGGGCGCCCGCGTTCCTGCTCGTTCTGACGTTGCTGGCCCTGTGGTACGCCGTCGGAGTTTCGCGGCACCAAGCCGAACTGGCGCGCACCAGGGACCGGCTGCTGCGGCACGGCCGCCGGATGCCCGCCGAGGTCGTCGAAGTGAAGGTGCGCATGGGAGGGGACGAGTCGGGCACCCGGGTCGTCGGCGCGGACGTGACGGTGTCGTTCGTCGACCTCTCGGGCGTCCGGCACTGGGTGACCCGCCGCACCGGCGACACCACGATCGCCGGCGCGGAAGTGCTGTTCGACCCGGCTTCACCCGCCGATGACAAGAAGATCTTCGTGGCGCTGCGGCGCCATCCCGCCCTCAGCGACTGGCTGTCCGCGAACTGAGCTCTGGAGTGTCCATGCCGCTCACCCTTGTCCGCGGATTCCTGACCGGGATCATCAGCGGGACGACCTTGTGCGCGTTCGTCGTCGGCATCGTCATCGAGTACGTCCCGCTGACCATCACCGGCGTCGGGCTCCCGATCGTCTACGGGATCCTGCTCCACCTCGCCGGGGCACCGCGACGCGCCCGTGAGGCGAAGATCGTTCCGGTGGTCGCGCTCGCCAAGATCGAAAGCCTTCGTGCCGGGGGCACCGAGACGGGGGACATCCCGGTCGACTTCGTCTTCACCGTCGCACCCGAAGGCATGGCCACGTTCCGGCTGAAGGTCGCCCACCACATCAACCTGGTCGACATCCCGAACTACCGGACGGGCGACGTCCTCGTCATCCGGTATCCGCCGGACCGGCCGTGGAAGGCCGAGGTCGTGGACCGGCCGCCGCCGTCGTGGGAACACCGTGCGGCCGAAGCCACGATCGACTCCGCTCCGGAGTCCAGCCTGGTGCAGGAACCGCCGGAGGGCTGCGGGTTCTCCGCGCTCGCCGTCCTCGGGTTCCTGCTCGGCGCGGGGCTCGTGCTGTTCCTGTTCCGCGCGGAGCTGTTCGCGCCCGAAGCACCTGCCCGGGCGGAAGAAACCCAGTCCGGCGTGACCACGTCCACCTCGGGCTCCGCGACCGTCGACGTCGACAGATCCCTGCTGGGCGAAGGGGAGTTGCGCCGGGCGATCGACTCACTGGCGCAGGCCACGGACGTTTCGCAGGTGATCACCGTGGTCGTCGAGGACCGGCGGCTGACCGTGGTCTTCGCACCGTCGGGCGCCCAGGTGCCGCGGTTCGACCTCCGCGCGCTGGAGGTCGACCGCGTCCCTGCCCTGGTGCGGCGGGCGAAGGCGACCATCGAAGTCGGGGAACCGCAGACGTGGCAGGTCACGACCGTCCCGTTCGGCACCGCTGTGAGCACCCGGGTGATCGTGACCGGCCCCGACGGCAGCGGCTCACTCGCGGACGGTGGCTGAAGCCGTTCCGTGCTTTCCCGGCGCGGCGCTGCCGGAGTACTCGCCGAGATCGGTGATCAGCGCGGTCAGCTCGGCGTCGCCGTCGTAGCGACGCTGGTGCAGTTCGGCGATCTTCGCGCCCATCTCCGGATCCGGGTCGTCGGTGATGTCGAAGGACGCGAACCTGTCGACCAGCGGCAGCCCGACCCGGTCGGTGTTCCGGTGCGCCGGGTGCATGAGGTACTCCCAGTACCCGTCGAGATCTTCGATCGCGAAGACGGCGCCCCATTCGTAGTCACCGCCGAAATCGCGGCCGACGACGAAGGACTTCACCGACGGGATGACGCGGCCCTGGTTGCGGAGGCTTTCCAAGGCTTCTTCGACCTGCTCCGGGGAGGCGCCGGGGCGCAGGGTGAAGCGGTTGCCGTGGTAGATCATCGTGATTCCTTTCCATTGTTCCGGTTCGGGAGGAGAGCGGCGAGTGCCGCTCCGGCGCCCATGGCGACACCGGTCCAGGTGAACGCTCCGGCGATGCCGACGCCCTGGACGAGTGGCTGGACGACGAGCGGGGACAGGAACTGCCCCAGGAAGATCCCGGCGACCAGGCCGCTGAGCACGCGGCCGCGGTGCGCGGGATGGGCGAATTCCGCCAGGCGCAGGTTGAGGTTCGGGACGACGAAGCCGACGCCGAACCCGCCGACGAGCAGTCCGGACACGACCTGCGCGACGGTGCCCGCCGTGCCGATCACCAGCCAGCCCGCGCCCATGAGCGCGACGCTCAGGGTGGTGATCGCCGTGGGGCTCAGGCGTTCACGCAGTCGAGGGAACGCCAGCGCGCCGGCGACGCTGGTCAAGGTGCTCCCGGCGACCACGGCCCCGACGACGGCGGGACCGCTGCCGAATCCCTCCAGCAGGAAGGGCACTTGCGTCGGCGCCATGTAGAAGACCAGCGTCGCCACCAACGCGAGGACGTAGACGCCGATGATGCGAGCGGGCAGCCGGGTCCGTTCACGCTCACTGACCGCGGGGCTGCTCCGGACCGGTTCGCGCAGGGACGTGATCGCGAAGATCGCCACGACCGCCGAGACCGAATAGATCCAGAACGGCGCCTGCCAGCTGACCGTCGCCAGCAACCCCGCCATGGGCAGGAAGACCACACCGCCGAGACTCGCGAAAGCCTGCTGCAACGCGAGGAACGAGGCCCGGCGCTCGCCGGAGAACCAATCGGTGATCAGGGTGCTGATCGCGGTCATGATCCCGCCGACGGCGAAGCCGAGCCCCGCCCGGGTGATCAGCAGCAGGTAGAGGTCGTTCACGAAGAACCCGGCCGTACCGGAGATCGCGTAGAGCCCGAGGCCCGCCAACAGCAGGGGGCGGCGTCCGGCGCGGTCGGCGACGATCCCGGACAGGGGTGCGCTGATCGCGATCGCGAGGGAGGTCACGGTCAGCGTCAACCGCACGAGCAGGCCGGAGCCGGGGGTACCGGAGAAGACCTCCCGCATCGCGGGCAGGCTGGGCGCGATGATCGCCGCGGCCATGATGGTCAGCGGCGCCGCGGCGAGTACGGTGCTGCGGGCTCGCCGCGTCGGCGTCAACGTGTTCGTCACGCCACCAACCTCGCAGCGGGACCGCCGGGTTCGCGTCGGTGAAAATCGCCTATGTCCGCCCGTTCTCGGTAGCGTGCGGGCATGACCGACGAGATCCTGCCCGCCATCGCCGGAGAGATCCTCACCGGAGAAGCCGCCCTGTCCGTGGCGGGAAAGGACTGGGGGAACCTGATCCACACCAGGCCGGGGCTGGTCGTGAAGCCCGCCTCGGTGACCGACGTGGCGATCGTGCTCAGGTTCGCCGCCGCGCGGGGCCTGCCGGTCGCCGCCCGGGGAGCGGGGCATTCGCCGTACGGGCAGGGACAGGTCGAGGGCGGGATCCTGCTGGACATGACCTCGCTGCCGCCGCGCAGGGTGGTCACCGGCGATCTGGTGTCGGTGGACGCGGGCGCCCGCTGGCGGGAAGTGCTGGAGACGACGTTGCCGCACGGGCTGGCACCTCCGGTGCTCACCGACTATCTCGAGCTGACCGTCGCCGGCACCCTGGTGGTCGGCGGGATCGGCGGCGCCACCCACCACCACGGCACGCAGACCGACGGCGTGGTGGAACTGGAGGTCGTCACCGGTGCCGGAGAGGTGCTCACCTGCTCACGCGAGAGCGGCAAAGACCTGTTCGACGCGGTCCTCGGCGGCCTGGGGCAATGCGCGGTGATCACCCGCGCGACCCTGCGGCTGACCCCGGCCCCGGCGCGGGCCCGGCGGTGGAAGCTCTACTACGACTCGCTTCCGGCCTTCTTGGCGGACCAGCGTGCCGTGGTCCGTGACGGTCGTTTCGACTACGTGGAGGGCCAGCTGATCCCCGTCGGCGAAGGCTGGCGGTACATGCTGGAGGCGGTGGCCTACTACTCGCCGCCCGCCGCGCCGGACGAGGAAGCGTTGCTGGACTCGCTCGGTTTCGACGAGTCCGAAGACGAGGACACCGCGTATTTCGGCTTCCTGAACCGGATGGCCGACGGGGAGGCGGCCCTGCGGGCGGAAGGAAGCTGGTTCCATCCGCATCCGTGGCTGAACGTCTTCCTCACGGACGACACGGTCGAGCGGTTCGTCGCCGAAACCCTCGCCGCCACCGGCGAACCCGAACTGGGTGCCACTGGCCTGGTCCTCCTTTACCCGGTGCGGAACGACCGGTTGAAGACTCCGCTGTTCGCCGTGCCGCCGGGGGAGATCTCCTGGCTGTTCTCGCCGCTGCGCGTCGGTTCGCCCCGAGATCCGTTGCACAACGCGCGGTTGGTGGAGCTCAATGTGGACCTCCACCGGAAGGCGCTCGACCTGGGCGGCAAGGTCTATCCGTCGAACGCGCTGCCGATGTCCACAGAGGACTGGCGCGCGCATTTCGGCGGAGCGTGGCCGAAACTCGCCGGCGCCAAGGCCCGGTACGCGCCGGGAAACCTGCTCAATCCGGGTCAGGGCATGCTGGTGCCCTGACCGGCCATCCCGGACACTGGTAGAAATGTCCGATGCGGGATTTCTTCAAGGGTTTCCGGATGTTCGGGCAAGGCCTGGGCATCCTTCTGCGGTCGCCGAGACTGCTGCTGATCGGCGCGCTGCCCGCGTTGCTGACCACGCTGTTGCTGATCGGCGGTGTCGTCGCGCTGGCGTTCTGGATCGATGATCTCTCGCTGCTGCTCACCCCGTTCGCCGACGACTGGTCGCCGGGCTGGCAGACGACGATCCGGGTGGCGGTCGGCGTCGCGGTGTTCGGGGCGGCGCTGGCCATCGCGATGATCGGGTTCACGGCGATCACCCTCGCCGTCGGCGGGCCGTTCTACGAACACATCGCGGAGAAGGTCGAGGACGACCTCGGTGGCGTGCCCGGCGCGGTGGATCTCTCGGGGTGGCGGTTGCTGGTGCTGGGCCTGAAAGACGGTCTCGCACTCGTGCTCCGCTCGCTGCTGTTCACGATTCCGCTGCTGTTCGCCGGCTTCATCCCCGTGGTGGGACAAACGGTCGTGCCGGTCCTGCTGGCCTTGGTGACGGCGTGGTTCCTGGCGCTGGAACTGATCGCCGTGCCGTTCTATCGGCGGGGGATGGGGTTGAAGCAGCGTCGGCCGCTGCTGCGCCGTCACCGTGCGCTCGCGCTCGGGCTGGGGCTTCCCGTGTCGCTGCTGTGCCTGATCCCGTTCGCCGCGCTGATCGTGATGCCGGTGGGCTTCGTCGGCGGTGTGCTCGTCGCCCGCGAGGTCCTCGCGGCGGAGACGGCCTGAGGCTCCCCGGCCGTGTCTGTGTCAGATGACGCAGACACGGCGGCTCCCCGGCGCCATCGTTGGCGGACACTGAGGGGAGCTTCCGATGAAGAGAGCATTGTTCCTGGCCGCCGCCATACCGATCGCAGCCCTGCTGACGACCGGACCGGCGGTCGCCGACGAGGGAATCGTGGCCGGGGTGGTCAAAGCCGCGGCTTCCGGCGAGCCGGTCGCCGGAGCGTGCGTGACGCTGTTCGATCTCGACCTGAAGGAGACGGGCTCGGCGTGCGCGGGTGCGGACGGCCGCTACGAGATCACCGGCGTCGTTCCCGGCAAGTACAAGGCACGCGCGACCGCCGCCGGATACGCCGAGCTTTGGGCGTACAACAAGGGAAGCGCGCTCGCCGCGGAAGTGCTGGACCTGCCCCACGGACTGGACTTCGGGTTGCGGCAAGGCACCGCCACCGTCCGCGGGCAGATCACCGACCAGGGAAAGCCCGCCGCGGGGGCGTCGGTGAGCCTCACCGACCAGAACCAGCGGTGGTGGTCGACGGTCCTCACCGCGGCGGACGGCACGTACTCGTTCAGCGGCGTGAAGGCGGACACCTACACGATGGCGATCACCTACGGCGATCGCACGCAATGGATCCGGCAGAAGTCGAGCTTCCCGGCGGCGGAGACCTTCGCCGTCGCCGATGACCAGGTCGCCGTCGTCGACGAGGCCATCGCACCGTACGGGAAGCTCCGAGTGATCGCGACGGACGAGAAGACCGGCGCGCCCGTCGCGGGTGCGTGCTCGCAGGTCGAACAAGGGCATCCGCCCCAGCTGCGGAAATGCGCCGGCGCGGACGGCGTCATGCTCTACGAGGACATGCCGCCGTTCGGCTACTACTCGTTGAGCGTCTGGGGACCGGATGGTTCCTATCAACCGGTGAACTGGGAGCGTGTCCACCTGGCTCCGGGAGAGACCACCGAATTCCGGGCGTCGATGAAACCCGCCGCTTCGATCGTGACCACCGTGCGGGACGCGAAGACCAAGGCACCGCTGGCGCGGGTCTGCGTCGACACCTACGCCCTTCCGGTCGTCGGTGTCCTCGACGCCGACTATCTGTACCACTGCAGTGACGAGAGCGGGAAACTGGTGATCGGGCCGATCGAGCCCGGCGCGTACAAGCTGCTGGTCAAATCGCTGGACGAGCGTTACGGCATGCAGTGGGCCGGGGCGGACGGCGGCACCGGCGACATCGGCCAAGCCCGCACGGTCACCGCCGAACTCGGCAAGGTGGTCACGACGCCGGACATCAAGATGGATCCCGCCGGGACGATCACCGGCAAGGTCACCGATCGCGCCACGGCGGCCGCGGTGGGCGGCGTCTGCGTCTACCCGTACGCGGTCGATCCCCGGATCGGTTTCCGCTTCGACGTGAACTGCAGCCGGAGCGACGGCACCTACACGATCAAGGGCCTCGGACCGTACAAGTGGCCGCTGGAGTTCGCCTCGTCCCGGGGCGACTACGCGTGGCAGTGGTCGGGAGGCGCCGCGGACCGGTTCGCCGCCCGTCCGGTGCGGGTGCGGCCCGGCGCGACGGTGACCGAGAACGCCGCGCTCGTGCCGAACGGCTCGGTCAGCGGACGGATCCTCGGCGCGGACGGCAAGCCGACCTTCGGGTACGTGTACACCTACAACGCGCGCACCGGAGACATCGTCGACTGGACCACGCCGGACTCGAACGGGCAGTACACCGTCAACGGCCTCACCACGGGGAACGTCAAGATCAGATACTACACGAACACCGAGTGCTGGTACCGGGGGGCGGCCGATTTCGCTTCCGCCACACCGATTCCGGTCACCGCCGGGCAGATCACCGGCGGAGTGGACCTCGGCCCCTGCCGCCGCTGAGCCTGGCCGGTCGTGAGTGATTCGGGTCGTTCCAACGGCCCGAATCACTCACGAGGACAAGCAGGCGTTGTCGCGTGACTGAACGGACGACACGCGTGTCGTCCATCCCAACACGTGTGTCGTCCGTTCAGTCACGCGAAACCGCCAACCGCGCACCGGCAACGTTTGGTCCTTAAGACCTTGCCTCCCAGTACATGAAGGCCCCCTTCCTGTACCTAGGCGCAAGGAAGGGGTCCTTCATGTACTGGGGAGAACGCGTCCTAGCCGATGGGCTCGATCCAGATGTTGCGGAACCGCGGGTTCTCACCGGGATCCCCGTGGTCCTGCAGCCGGATGGCGCCCGGTGCCGCGCTCTCCGGGATGCTGTCGCCCGTGCCGCCGTCGATCGCCACGTCGTTGTGGACCACGACGCCGTTCCAGACCACGGTCACACGGGCGTTGTCGGTCTTGTTCCCGGCACCGTCGAACCGCGCGGCACGGAAGGTGACGTCGTAGGTCTGCCAGGTTCCGGGAGCCGTCGCCATGTTCCGGTCAGGTGCCTTCTTCGAGTAGATCGCGCCCGCTTCGTTGTTGGCGAGCGTGGTGTCCCCGAAGGACTCGAGCACCTGCAGTTCGTAGCGTTCCTGGAGATAGACGCCGCTGTTGCCCCTGGCCTGCCCGGTGACCTCGGGCGGATAGTTCGGCTCGTTCCACTCGACGTGCAGCCGGAAATCGCCGAACTGCTGTTTCGTGCGGATGTCCCCGCCGTTCGACTCCATCGCGCCGCCCGAGACCGGCCAGGTCGCCGCGCCGCCCGCGCGTTTCTCCCACGCGTTCAGGTCGGTGCCCTTGAACAGCTGGATACGTTGCGACTCGGTCAGGGTGAGGCTGTCGAGGTTGACGTTGCCCGCGTCGCCCGTCTCATAGCGGTAGGAGATCGTGTTCGACCCGGCCTTCAGGTTCAGCGTCTCGGGTTGCGTGTTCCAGGTGTCCCAGTTGCCGGTACTGGCGAGCCTGACCTGTTTCACCTTCGTCCCGTTGACGTGGACGGTCACCGATTTGGTCCCTGGCGCGGGATCCGGGCCATTCGAGTAGCGCAGGGCCGCGTTGTAGGCGCCGGACTTCGGTGCGTTCACGGTGAACGTCGTCGCGGCGCCCTGGTTCCAGTAGCCGTCGACGAATCCGGTGCCCGTATAGCCGGCGTGGTTCGTGTTCGTCCCGGCGCCGCCGCTCAGCGCGGCCCGCTCGGCCTCGTAGGTCGTGCTCGCCGCCGGGCCGCCGACCAGTGAGTTCAGCGTGTACCAAGCCTCGGTGCTCCAGAGCGCCGCACCGGATTCCGCCGCGAACGGCCGCGGCGATCGCACATGGACCACGTGCCCGGCCTTCAGCCCCGCCACCTGCAGCGTGACCTTCTTGCGGTCGGCCGAGAGGCTCGCGGACGTGACGGACAGGGTCTGCTCGTCGATCTTCGGTCCGCCGTACGCGGGTGTGGGCTGGTAGCGCCACTGCTGGGCCTGGTACTTCGCCGCGAGGTTCTGCGCGGTCTCGGCCGACAGCGGCTGGGTGTACTCCAGTTCGAATCCGCCCGCGACGGCCCGCATCGCCCGGATGTCGAAGGCGTTCGTGCCGTTGGGCGTCACCTTCTGGAGGCCGTAGGCGAGTTTGCCGGGCTGGCCCCAGTTCCCGCCGCCGTCGATCCCGCCGGTGTAGATCGCGCCGTCGGGGCCGAGGCTGATCCGGCTGACACCGGACTCGAGTCCTTGCGTGAGACGGAAAACGGCGCCCTGGTACTCGCCGTTGACCTTCTCCAGGAACGCTCGCTGGAGCCCTCCGTAGGTCACGTCGCCGTACACCATCTGGCCGGCGAACGGACCCTGCGAGAGCATGACCATGTTGCTCGGCGAGTTCGCGATCTCGTTGTGCGGCAACCACAACACCGGCGCTGTGACGGGCTTCGAGTCGAACGGGCCCGAGGGATTGGTGTAGTGGTTGAAGAACCGGTCCTGCTTGACCCGCACCAGCTTGTTCGCCGGCAGCCAGCCGCCCTGGTTGTCCGTGACGAAGACGTCGCCTTCCGGTCCCCAGCCGATGCCGTGCGGCGTGCGCAGCCCACCGGCGATGTAGGAAACCTTGCCGGTCGCCTTTTCGACCTTGATCGTGGTGCCGCGGTTCGGCGCGGGCTGCGGATCGGTCGTGGCGCCGCCGTAGTTGATGGACACGGAAAGGTTGGCGTAGAAGAATCCGTCCTTGTACAGCAGGCCGAACGCGAACTCGTGGAAGTTGCCGCCGAACGGCCAGGTGGCCACGGTGCGGTAGTCGTCGGTCACGCCGTCACCGGTGGTGTCGTTCAGTTCGACGAGCCGCGTCTTCTCCGACACGTACAGCTTGCCGTCGACGTACTTGACGCCCATGGGTTCCTTCAGCCCGCTGGCGACGCGCTGCGTGCGGACCTTGCTCGGGTCGGTGTTCCCGCTGACGTTGCTCAGCAGGTGGACCTCGCCGAGGGTCTTGTCGGAACCGCCCCAGGTGGCGATGGCGAGCCGTCCGTCCGGCAGCCAGTCCATGCCGGTGACCTGCGGCTGGAATCCGTCGGGTCGCAGATTCGTCAGCGTGAAGCCGGGGTGGACGCCGTTGAGCGGCAGGCCGTCACCGGCCGAGTCCGTGGCGCCCTCGCATTCCTTGCGCCCCGGCGAGGTCACCCGGACGACGTCGGCATCGGTGCTGAGCACGGAGTTCGGCACGAGCGCGAAGTCCGCCGCGCCGGGTGGCCGCCATTCGAGGGTGACCTGCTGATCGTGGAGGTTGTCGAAATGGTCGATCCGCAACGCGTGATAGCCGGTGCCCAACTGGACCGAACCGGTCGCGGGGGTCGCGCCGTGCAGACCGTCGTGGTTGATCACCGTCTGGCCGTCGATCCGGAGCCGTGAGCCGTCGTCGCTGGTGAGCCGGAATTCGTACTGCCCGGCGGTGGTGATGGTGATGTTGCCGATGACCTCCGAGACGAACTGCTCGTTGAGCCCGAAGTCGGCGGTGGCGGTCCAGTTGATCGTCGGCATCAGCTTGTCGACGTTGGGCGTCTGGCCGGATTTGATCGTGCAGAGCTTGCTGAGCTCGCGTTGCAGGTCGTACGTGCGGAGCGTGACACCGGGTTGCTGGGGTGGGATGGCCGCTTCTGCCGGGGCTGTCACCAGCCCGGACACTGCCGTGACCAGCGCCAACGAGGCGACGATGGTCCGGTTGAAGCGCTTGCGGACGGACGGAAGCATCGTTGCTCCTCGGGTCGGCGGCGGAGCACCTCTGTGACGTCGCTGAACCTAAGAGGACTTTCGATTGAAGTCAACGAAAGTATGTACAGAACGGACGAAAGTTAGGCCGAACGGTCTCTCGGATAGAGTTGCGGCCGGACGTGGGGGGAGGGCGAGTGACCAGGGGATCGGACGAGTCCCGGCTGCGGTCGGCCGTTCTCGCGCGGGCATGGGCGAGTATCCCCGGTGTGGAAGTCCTGTCGTCGGCCGACGGCGGTCCGCTGACCCGGACGATCAAGAAGATCATCGACCCGCTCGTCGTCCGCACCGCGGCGCGGCCCCGGCTGGGGCGTCCCGTGCTGGACGCGGTCGCGGCGGCGGAGTTGACGGAAGTGCTGCTGGCCGACGCCGACAGGTTGCGCGCGACGGCCTCGTGGTTCACCCACCTCAAACGGCAGCGCCGCGCCCTGCGGATCACCGCGGGCAACGTCCAGGACGTCTGTTTCCCGCTCGCCTATGAATTGGCGACGGGTTTCGGCTCGCCGGGCCCGGACGCGGCGGAGACGGCCGCGGCGGCGTTGCGGGATCTGCACGGTGAGGGCGGCGCGGTGGGCGTCGATCAGCTCACCTCCTACCTCTCGGATCCGCGGCACTCGGCCGAGCTCACCGCGGAACTGCGGCGCCGCTGGCACGCCGAAACCGCTGTACCGCAAGACATCGCCGCGCTCCGGGCGTTCGTCGACGGTCTTTCCGACTCCGCTTGGCGTTCGCTCGCCGATTCGGCGGCGGGGCACGCTTTCGGGCTGATGCTGCGACAGCCGGGCGGGGCCCGGGGCTTGAGCGAAGTCGTCCAGGAGATTTCGGGGCTGCGCGCGCCGGATCTCGGTCTGCAGCGCGGGGATCGCACCGCCGTCCCACCACTGAGCCGGAGCGACGAAACCGGAGCCGAACTCCTGGAGCGCAGTGTCGAGCGACGGGTGCGCGCGACCCTGCGCCGTCTGCCGCTGGACGAGCGGGCTCCCGTCGCCGAGCTGGTCGACGACGAACTCACCCGGATCGCCGCCGGATTCGGGCTCGGCTTGCCCGCGCTGGCCGCGTGTTTCGCGCTCGGTGTCGTCCTCGCGCCCGCGCTCCGGCCACTCGATGGCGCGGCGCCCGCCGGTGTTCCCGAATTCGCGCGGCAGCTCAACGCGCAGGTCGCACGCGAGGGTTACGTCCTGCACGCTCGCCGGGCTCTCGCCGGTGCCACGCCGCTCACTCCGCGGCCCGACCCCGAACTCCTGCGCGATCTTCGCGAATTCGCCAAGCACTTCCTCAGCAGGCTGTGGGTGCGGCTGCACGGCTTCGACGTCCGCGGCGACCTGCCCGCCGACGCCGCCGACGTCCGCGACCTCGTCACCGGGGTGGTCCGTTCGACCTCGCTGGACCTGCGGACGAAGGTGCGGCGCGCGCTCACGGCCCGTCTGCCGGAGCTGGAGGCCGTGTCGTGACGCATCCGGTGCACACTCCCGTCATCGCGGCCGACGGCGGCCTCATCCGCTTCGGCCTGGCCGATCTTCTCGCCGGCCGGACGGCCACGATGCACCTCGAACTCACCGACGCCGCAGCCGCCGAACCCTGGCTGACCCGGCTCGCGGGCGCCGAGGCGAGCCTCGCCGCGCTCGACCAAGGTCAGGCGGACCTCGTCGCCAAGCCTGAACTCGGCAGGCTCGCTTTGCTGCTCTGGCTGCGTCGCTGGTGGCCCGCCGGACCGTCGCTCGGAATCCCTTCGTTGGATCCGGCTTTGCTGGACCTCGAAACGGCGGTCGCCACGGCGGACGTGGAGGACGTGGCCGAAGGTCTACTCGACGAGTTCGAAGCATCCCCGGCCGAACTGTTCGACGCGGCGATCGCGGACGGCGCCCTTCTCGCTGCCGCAGTGCCGGTCGCCGGCGGAGCCCGGGACTTGTGCACTCGCCTCGCGGCTTGGTTCGACGACCAGGACGACGTCGTGCGCGCCGAAGCGGCGGCCGAAGTGTCGGCACGGCTGGAAACGGCGACAGCCGGTCAACGCGAGTACGCGCTGGCCGCGGGCCTCGATCCGCTCGCACCCGGCGAAGGGGTACTGGCGAGCGGACGCGCGAGCGTCGATTGGGCGCGCGTGCCACCGGGGATCCTGGACGCCGGCGAGGACACGGTGACCTGGCGGATCGTCGCGGCTGCGGCAGCGACAAGGCTCGAAGCCGTCGTCGCGGGCGCGTTCGCCGACGCGGCCATCACCGCGTTCGCGAGTCACGAGGGCGAGCCGTTCGCGGAGGTGCCGCTTGAGCTGGGCGCCGGACGGTTCTCCGGCACGGCGGAGCTGGACGAGACCGCGGCCAGGCTCGCCGCCCGGGTCCACAGTGGACAGATAGCCGTCGTCGTCGGCGTCGCGGGAGAAGGTGTCGCCGGGACCACGGCGGAAGACCGGGCGGAAGTGGTCGCGCTCGTGCGGGCCCGCCCGCCGGAGGCCAGGACGCTCGCCGAACGGGCGGCGGCCGCTTCCGCCGATGAGGAGTTCTGACGTGCTCGTCGGCATGCCACCGCCCCGGAACCGACCGGACCGGCCGCTCCCGCCCGAACTGGGCCCGGCGACCTCGCACGGTTACAACTGCCGTTGTGTCGCAAGGCATTTCGGCCTCGATCCGGCGCCGTACGGCGAACTGCCGGCGTGCTCGCTGTCCGAACGCCAGTACCGGAAGCTGCTCGTCGACGCGGCCAAGCTCCAGGACAAGGCCAAACGGCTCGCCGCCGCCCGGGACGTCGCCGGCGCGCACCGGACGTACGGCAAGATGCGGGAGATCGCGCAGCGGCTGGACCGCACGGATCTGGACCTCGCCGCCGTCAGCGACCTGGCCACCGTCTGCTATTCCGCGGGCGACCTGCGCAACGCGAGGCAATGCGCCGAGGCCGTGCTTCAGGCCTTCAAGGTGAGCACGGCCGCGATCGTCCACTTCGGACAGTTCGCCGAGATCCGGATGATCGAGGGCTCCCGCGAGGTCGCCGAGCGCGTGCTCATCTCCTTGTGCACGGAGGAAGGTGACGTCGCCAAGGCGCGGGAGCTGATCGCCGGGCAACGCCGTCGGGCGGCGCTGCGCAAGGAAGAGGGACCGGGACAGTACCCGCCCGAGTTGCTCGACGTGTACGGCGCGGACGAGCTGGAACTGCGGATCTTCGACGTGCGTGTCCAGATCGCCGCCGGGGACATGGCGGGTGCGCGGGCCGCGATCGAGGAGATCCTGACGGCGTTGGACGCCATCGCGGAGATCGACGAGATCCGCGGGCAGGTGGCGGCGCTGCAGGCGATGGCGCGGGCCGAGCGGGCCCGCGTCCGCCAGGCGGGTGGCGAAGACGCCGACGCGCGCGCGGATCTGCTGCGGCTGAGCGCCCAGCACGAGGGCCGTCCCTTGGCCGCCAGGGCGAGCATCGAATTGGCGGCCGACCGGGCCTTCGGCGGCGACCTCCCCGGAGCGGTCGCCGCGATCGTCGCCGCCCGCGACGAACTCGCGGACGCGGGTCTGAACGGCGACGTCGCGGAGGCAAGCCACGCGCTGGGCACACTCCTGCTGTACGCGGGTGATGTCGCACAGGCCAGGGACCAGTTCGAGCACGCGGGAAAGATCTGGACGGCCAACGCCGACGTTCCGGGCCTGCGGCGCCTCGACGTTGCGCTGGCCCGCTGTGCGATGGCCGAAGGCAACTGGGCGACGGCGGGGGAGCACGTGGCCCGCGCCCGGGAGTCGGCGCGGACGTCGGGGGACTGGTCGGACCGTCTGCACACGGATTTCGTGGCGGCCACGATCGGCTTCGCTCACGGCGAAGACCTGCGCGCGGTGCTGGATCTGCTGCTCCCGCTCGCCCTCGCGGCGGCGGAGTACCGGTTCGAGTTCACTTCGCCGCAGGCACGCACGGCCTGGGCGCGCGACGTCGCCGGTCCGGCGACGGAAATGCTGATGGCGCTGCTGGCTCAGCTCCAGGAGCCGAGGCTGGCGGCGGAACTGATCGAGCGCACCTGCGCCGTCGGGGCGTACACGGGCGTGGAGGGACGCTCGCTGGACCTCACCGGCTCGCTGCCCAGCCTCGAAATGGCGCCGGTCGCCGAAGGGCTTCCGTTGGCGGCACTGGGTTCCGTGACGTCGTCGCTTCCGCTGCGGCTCGCCCCGCCGCCCGCGCTGCGCTGGTCGCCCTCGTCACCCATGGAGCTGGACCCGTGGCTTCGCCTCGCCGCCGAGCGGTACCAGCTTCCGCGCACGGTCACCGAAACCGTCGAGACCTGGCCGTCCGCGAAGCCCGGACGCGAGACCTTCCTCCTGCGCTACGCCGACGCCGGCCACACCTTCCTCACCTGGCGGACCGCCGAGGACCTCGACACCGTCCACACCCATCCGATCGAATTCGCCCTGGTCGGGACCGCTCGCCAGTTCTTGGACGCCGCGTCGCCCACACCACGCGAAGGCGAAAGCGCGGCCGACGCCGTCCGTCGCTCACTGAGCGCAGACGCCTTCGGCAGCTTCGAAGGCGAACAACGTCTGGCCCGCGTCCTCGCTCTCAACCTCCTGCCCGCGGATCTCGTCGAGCGGCTCCGGCGCGCCGCCGACGGTGGAACCCGCCCGCTCCTGCGGATCCAGCCGTCGCCGAGCCTCGCCGGTGTCCCGTGGGGGCTGCTCGCGCTGCCCGACAGGCGGGCCGACCACGTGCTCGAAATCGACGAGATCGGCGGCTGTTTCGACAGTGACGAGCGCGTGCTCGACGTCGCCGACGTCTCGCTGCTCGCCCCGGCCGCGATCCCGCGCCGCCCGCCTGCCGCCGACGGCCCGCCCGTCTATCTGCTCGACCCGCGAATCCCCGGGCAGAGTGCCTTCGGCGAGCTGGGATCCGTGCTCGGCAAGCAGGATCCGGCGTCGCCGCTGATCCGGCATCTCGACGAGCGGCTCGCCGACGGCCCGGTCCTTCCCGCCGCCGCCCGCGGGCTCGATCTGGTCCGCCGCACCGACACCGACCGCCGTCTGCTCGCCGAACTGCTGGCGGGCCCCTGTTCCCGGTTGGTGTTCGTCGGACACGTCAGCCGGGTCCGCGACGAGTACGGCGCGCAGACCGCGCTGCATCTGTCCTGTTCCGCCGACCTTCCGGGCACGGCCGCGCCGATCGGGACGCATCGGCCGTTCACCGCCGCCGACCTCGCACTGTCCGAAATGGACAGCATGCCCGCGAGGGTGGCGCTGATCGGCTGCGCCAGCGCGGGCGATTTCGGCCTCGCCGAACCGTTCGGTGTGCTGCTCGCCGCCGTCGCGGCCGGAGCGGGACTGGTGGCCGCCACGGTCTGGGCGTTGCCGACTTCGGCCGCGGTGCCCGGTTCGGACCCGATGTCCGAACTCGTCATCGCCGTCGACACCGCGCTCGCCGGGGACGATCCGGTCACCGAACTGTGCGCCTGGCAGCGGTCCCGCCTCGGTCGCTGGCGCGAAAAGCCCGAACCGGCGGCCTCGCCGGTCTTCTGGGCGCCGCTGACCTGCCTCGACGCGACCGACGACGGGAAAACCTGGGTTCGGTAGCGGGAGGGCCCGCCGAAGCTGTGTCCAGCACGAACGACACGGCGAAAGGCGGCACCCGATGTTCAAGAAGATCCGCGACAAGATCAACGACGCGACACAGCAGGGCATGGCGCGGGGTGAGCAGGACTTCCACCGCCACGCGGAACAGTTCCGGCAGGCCGCCGCCGCGCAGGGCCACGACATCACCCCGCAGCTGCCGACGCCGCAGCTGGCCGCGCAGGCCTTCCGGAGCCTCAACGCCGACCCGGACATGGCGGCGTTCCTGGCGCTGCCGATGGACGAGCAACTGCGTCAGCAGCAGGAACTCCAGGCCTACGGCACCGAACTGCGGCGGCTCTACGACACCTGCGAGCCCGCCACCCTGGTGGTCCGCGAGCTGGAGCCGACCGGCCGGAAGATCGCCGGGCAGGCGCAGTACACCGCGACGCTCGAGGTCACGCGCACCGACGGCACCACGTACCGGACGGTGACGCAGCTGATCGCGCCGCTGGCGACGATCCAGCAGTACGCGCCGGGCACCCGTCACGAAGCCCGCGTCGACCCCGCCGACCCGGCGAAGGTCGCCGTGTTCGGGCCGATCGGTTAGGCGGCGGCGATGTTCGGGACCTTCGAGTTCGGCCTGCCGGGAGATCCCCGGCAGGCCCGCAGCCCCGGCCTGCGGCTCTGGCTGCTCGGCGTGCCGACGACGCTCGCCTGGGCGGCGGCGGGCTGGTCCGGCGCCCTCGGGCTGCTGGACGGCTTCCGGTTGATGTCACTGAACCGCGTCGAAGCGTGGGGGCCCGACGCGGGCCCGGCGGTTTCGCTCGTCCTGTTCTTCAGCGTCTCGATCACGGTGGCGTCGTCGCTCGGGTTCGCGATGCTGTGGGGCGGCGGGATGTCGCTGCGCGGGATGGGCATCGGCTTCCGGGCGAGCAGCCTCGCCGCGTCCCTCGGTATCGCGCTGGGCAGCGGCGTCGCGATCCCGTCCTGGACGCCGCCCGAGGCGGTGGGGAAGCGGCTGCCGTCCGAACCGTGGACCGAGGTGGACTGGATCGTCTACTACGAGCCGTACCTCGTTCCGGCGGTGGCCGGGGTGACCGCGCTGGTCATGATCATGGTGCTGGGACGAGCGTTCGTCACCAAGGCCGAGGCGGACGACCGCGCGCAGGCGCTGGCCCAGACGGGCCGTCAGGTGCCGGGCCACGTGCTCGGCGTCGAGTTCACGAACGTCTGGGTGATGGGCAATCCGAGGTTCACCGTGCAGGTCCGGTTCCCCACGGACGACGGCGAGCGGACCGTCATCACGTCGATGATCACGCCGCCGATGCAGGCTCCTGCCCGAGGTTCGACGGTGAAGGTCACCTACGACCCGCTGAACCCCGACTCGGTCCAGGTGGATCCGGATCCGGCCGATCGGGCCGCCGGCGGAAACTTCGGTGCGTTCCTGCCTCCGCTGTTCTGATCGCCCTCTACACTCCCGCGGATGGACGAACAGACGGCAGAGGTGTCCACCGCGTCAGCGGTGCGCAAGGCGATGATCCGGCTGGTCCCGTTACTCGGGCTGCTCTACCTGCTCAACTATCTCGACCGGGTCAACGTCGGGTTCGCGGCGCTCACCATGAACGCCGACCTCGGCATCAGCTCGGCCGCCTACGGGCTCGGCGCGGGCCTGTTCTTCGTCGGGTACTTCTTCTTCGAGGTGCCCAGCAACGTCATCCTGCACAAGGTCGGCGCCCGGATCTGGATCGCGCGGATCATGGTCACCTGGGGCATCGTCGCCTCGGCCACCGCGTTCATCCAGGGCGAGGTCAGCTTCTACATCGTCCGGGTGCTGCTCGGGATCGCCGAGGCCGGGTTCTTCCCCGGCATCATCCTGTACCTGACCTACTGGTTCCCGCGTAAGCAGCGGGCGAAGATCGTCGCGCTGTTCTTCCTCGCGGTGCCGCTGTCCTCGGTCATCGGCAGCCCGGTCTCCTCCCTGCTCATCAAGCACGGTGACGGTGTCCTGGGCTTCGACGCCGGCTGGCGGTTCATGTTCTTCGCCGAAGGGGTGCCGTCGATCCTGCTCGGGGTGGCGGTGTTCTTCCTGCTGCCGAGCAAGCCGAAGGACGCGAAATGGCTGACCTCGGGCGAGCGCACGGCGTTGCAGTCGGCCATCGACGCGGAGGACATCCGTGAGGTCGGCAAGGAGGTGAGCACCCGATCGGCGCTGACCGATCCGCGGGTGCTCGCGCTGAGCGCCGTCTACTTCGGCATCATCTTCGGCCTCTACGTGCTCGCGTTCTTCCTGCCGCAGGTGATCAAGGGCTTCCAGCAGCAGTTCCAGACCAACTACAGCATCGTGGAGATCGGGCTGATCACGGCGATCCCGTACGCCGTGGCCGCCGTCGCCATGGTGTTGTGGGCGCGGCATTCCGACCGCACCGGCGAACGGGCGGGGCACGTCGCCATCGCCGCGTTCGTCGGCGCGGTCGCGATCGCCGCCGCGCTGTATCTCGGCTCGCCGCTGTGGGTGATGATCGCGGTGACCCTCTGCGCGGTCGGCGTGTTCACCGCGATCCCGGTGTTCTGGCAGCTGCCCAACGCCTTCCTGTCCGGAGTCGGCGCTGCCGCCGGGATCGGCCTGATCAACTCCTTCGGTAACCTGTCGGGCTTCGTCGGCCCCTATCTCACCGGCTGGCTGCAGGGTCTGACCGGGAGCTTCCGTGCCGGGATGTGGGCCGTCGCCTTCTTCATGGCGATGGCGGGCGCCATCGCGCTGACCTTCCGCGGCAAGGACAAACGCGCGATCAAGTGAGGTGGTCGAAGTCGCCGTTCACCCACCGGATATGGGTTTCGGCGCTTCGGCGCACCACCGCGCGGGCATCCTGGTCGATGGTGTCGCCGCCGAGGGTGTAGAGCCGGTCGTAGGAGAACTCGTCGAGCCGGTCGACGATACGGCGGACCACGGCGCCCGACAGCGGGATGTGCTTGGGGAAGTTGCGCTGGAACGAAACCCAGTTCGGCGCGAATCCTCCGCTGATCGTGTCCCCGGCCAGGATGCTGCCGTCCGGCGTCCTGGCCACGGCGCTGCCGCGCATATGCCCGCCGAGCCGGACGAGTTCGAGGCCCGGCAAGGGTTCCACGTGCTCGTCCCAGAATTCGAACGCCGGATCGGGAACGGGCAGCCATTCGCGGTTGCGTTCGTTGACCAGTACCGGGACCCCGCCCAGCGCGCGGCTCCAGCCGAGCTGGGCGCCGAACATGTGCGGATGGCTGGTGGCGATCACGGCGACGTCGCCGAGCCCGCGCACGACGTCGAGCACCTCGGTGTCCAACCAGGACGGCGGATCCCAGAGCAGGGTGCCTGCCGGGGTCACCGCGAGGAACGACCAGTGCCCGATCGCGAAATGCGGCTCCCGTTTGATGCTGTGCAGGCCGCGTCCGTGATCCCGGTGCAAGGTCTTGTGCGGCGCGGAGATCAGTTCCTCGTGCGTCCACCAGCGGCCGGTGTGCGCGCCGAGGTCGCCGGCTTCCTCGATGCCGACCTCGCCGCGGTCGAGAACGCACCGGGGAGGCTCGGGAGTGGCGGGATGTTCGATACCGCACCTGTCGCAAATCCACATGATCGACAGCTTGCGACCTCCAGTGCGCTGGAGGTCAAGACGCGTCTTCCCCCGGCTCGGCGAGCCGGGGGAAGACGGGGTCAGCTGACGGTCGTCTTGCCGAGGACGGCGTCCTGGTCGGGCGGGTCGAGCGCGAGCTGGACGTCGAACTCACCGAGCGAGCTGTCGGTGACGATATGCGAGGTCGCCGCGGCGTCCACGCTGCTGGTCGCCTCACCGGCGGGGGTGCCCGCGGGGATGGTGAAGTCGACCTTGCCCTCCGCGGTGAACTTGAGCGGTCCTTCGGCGGGCACCTCGGTGTCCGGGATCGGCAGCTCGATGGGGATCGCGATCTTCTGCTCGCCGAGCGCGATGTTCACCTTCGAGCTGATCGTGCCGGAGAGCTTCTTGGCGCCGACGAGCCGGAGCCCGTCGCCTGCGGCCTGACCGGCGTCGACGTCGAGGGTGAACGGCACCGAAACCGGCTCCCCGGCTTTCGCGGCCGCCGGGATTTCCGCCTTGACGACCACCGCCACCTTCTGGTCGCCGATGATGGGGAAGCCGCCCTTGTACGTGAGATTCTTTTCGACGGCGGCAGCGGTTCCGGCCGCGGCGAGCATGACCGTTCCGGCGACCGCGGCCGCGATCCCGGCCGCGCAGAACCGCCGAACACCCTTCCGTACGAGGGTTTCCGTCATATCTGGTCCTTTCGTCGTTGAATGGGCTCGAAAGCGAATGTAGGTGGAAAGTCACCAACGAGGAAAGGAAAAGATCTCTCGCGTTTTCTTTACGCTTCGATCTTGTCACGCGGAGGCGGAATGGTGAGTTCGTGAATTGTCATGCGGAAGAGGAAAGGGGAAATGGCGTCCGCGTTCTTGTCACCTCGGTGACAGGTGCGCCGGCCCCGGGGCGAGCGGGCTAGGCAGTGTCCGGCTGACGGCACGGGCGGGTGCGGCCGAGTACGACCCGGTACGAGGCCGACCCGCCCGCACCGTCAGGAGCCACCTGGATCACGAAGCCCATCGAACAGACTTGCAGGACACGGCCTAGTGTCTTGATCGTGACCGAACGACCCGAGCCGTGGCACCGCCGGACCCGCAGCTTCCTGCGCGCGACGGATCAGCGCGGCGAACTGGTGCGCGGGGCGCGGTTCCTCCGCAGGCTGGTCCCGGGTGACCCGCTGGCGCCGTCGACGGGCCGCTCGTCCGACCGGCTCGCCCGGCTGCTCGCCGAGGCGGGCGCGGACCGGCCCAGTGCCACCCGCGAGCTGGGGCTGGCTGCCGTGCAGGCCTGGCAGGCCGTCCGACGGTCCGGCGCGCACCCGGTGTCCGCGGACGGGATCACGGTGCTGTTCACCGACCTGGTCGGCTTCTCGACATGGGCGCTGCAGGCGGGGGACGAGCGCGTTCTGGAGCTGCTGCGTTCGGTCGCCGAGGTGACCGAATCGGTCGTCGCCGGGCATCGCGGCAGCATCGTGAAGGGACTCGGCGACGGCGTGATGGCCGTGTTCGCCGATCCGGGTGAGGCGGTGAACGCCGCGTACGAGACGTGCTCCGCCGTGAGCGTGATCAAGGCCGAGGGCTATCTCCCGCATCTGCGCGCGGGGCTTCACCGAGGGAATCCGCGGCGGGTCGGCGACGACTACCTCGGCGTCGACGTGAACATCGCCGCCCGCATCATGGCCGCCGCCGACGGCGACGAGGTGCTGGCCAGCGGAAGCGTCGTCGACGAGCTGGACCCCGGCGCGGTGATCGTGCGACCGCGCCGGAGCTTCCGCGCCAAGGGGACCCCGAAGGACCTCCGTGTCTACCGGGTCGTGCCTCGTTACTCCTCGTGAGTGGCCAGTCGTGTAGGGCCAGGTCCGTGAAGGCCTCCTTGAGGGACCCAGAGTCCCTCAAGGAGGCCTTCACGGACTCCAGGATCGCCACGTTCGACCCACCTGCACCAGCAGTCACAGCCGCTGCGCGTGAAGGCCCCCTTCCCTCGGCTCAGCCGAGGAAACTCGACCTTCACACCTTCACGAGCCGCAAGCCCTAGCCGGGCATCTCCGAAGGCTGCGAGTCCAGCCCCGCCCGCGGTTTCGTCCAGCCGCCACGCGTGAAGTCCGGTACCGCGACCGGTTTCCCGCCGCGTGCCAGGGAGACCACGCTCAACGGCACGGGGGAGCACCAGGCCGCCGAGTCGTAGACGTCGATGTCCGGCACCAGTCCGGCGCGCATCTGCTGCACGATCCGCCACTGCAGCACGTAGTCCATGCCGCCGTGCCCGCCGAGGTTCGGGTCGTCCTTGAGCTTCTTCCACAGCCAGTGGTCGTGGCGCTCGCGGTACGGCCCGAAGTCCTTCCACGCGTGGCCGCTGTGGTCGGGCTCGACGTAGATCCGGGCGGGGTAGTCCTCCACGATGCCGCGGCTGCCGGCGAGGCTGTTGATGCGGCTGTACGGACGCGGCGAGCTGACGTCGTGCTCGGCGCGGATGATCCGGCCCTGCTCGGTCTCGATGAGACAGGTCACCAGGTCGCCGTTGATGTAGGTCTCTTTCCACGACGGATGGCCCGGCGGCATGTGGCGTTTCCGGTAGTCGGCGAGCCCCTTCGGTTCGGTCGCCGTGGCGCGCAGCGTGGCGAACCGGTCGCCGCGGTTGACGTCCATGCAGGCGGCGATCGGCGCGAGACCGTGCATCGGGTAGAAGCTGGCGGTGCTGCGGGTGTGCCACTTCCGGCGCCACGCGTCGGTGTAGTACGTGTCGGAGAACAGCAGCTCGCGCAGGTCGTGCAGGTAGCCGCCGTGCCCGTTGGTGACCTCGCCGAAGACGCCCTCGTGCGCCATCTTGAGGATGGCCAGCTCATTGCGGCCGTAGCTGCAGTTCTCGGCGAGGAACAGGTGTTTGCGGGTCTGCTCGCTCGTGTTGACCAGGTCCCACAACTGGTCGAGCTCGGTGGCGATGGGCAGTTCGACGCCGACGTGCTTGCCCGCCAGCAGCGCGGCCTTGCCCTGCGCGTAGTGGAACTCCCACGGGGTGGCGATGTAGACGAGGTCGATGTCGTCGCGGGAGAGCATCTTCTTGTAGGCGTCGGCGGATCCGCCGTACTCGGCAGGGCGCGGGCGCCCGCCGGCGGCGAGTTTGTCCGCGGCGGCTTTCGCGCGCTCGGCGCGGATGTCGCAGACCGCGGTGACGACGGCGCCCGGGACGGCGCTCCATCCGCCGATCATGGACATCCCGCGGTTGCCGAGACCGATGAGCGCGATCCGGACGGTCTGGTGCCGCTCGAACGGGACCCCGATCATGCTGCGCTGACCAGGACGGCGGGGCGCGCTTTCCGCCTCTTCCGCGGCGGTCGCGCTCGTCGGGATCGCGGCGAGCGCCCCGGCGGCGAGCGCGCCGCCGAACAGTGTCCGCCGGGAGACAGAGGGCAGGTCGGCCATGAAGAACACTCCTTCGTGTCGCCTTCGGTGCCCAGACCTTGTCCAATCGCCGCCGGATATGTCAAGAGATGCGCCAAAGTGTGCAGTAAACTGCACTATTGCGCAATTTGCTTGCTCGTTGGCCGGTGTTTCGCGCAACCCGGGTGCGCGTACACACCCGGGCCGCGCGGGCGGTCACCGGCGGATCAGCACCTGGTCGATCGACTTGCGCACCAGGTTCGGCACCACGCAGTCGTCCGCCGGATAGCCGACCGGGATGACGGCGAACGCCTTCTCGTTCTGCGGCCGTTCGAGCAGTTCGCCGAGGAACCGCATCGGCGACGGTGTGTGCGTCAACGCGGCCAGCCCGGACAGATGCAACGCCGTGAGCAGCATGCCGACCGCGATGCCCACCGACTCGTCGACGTAGTAGTGCTTGTGCTTGGTGCCGTCCTCGTCGAGGAAGTAGCGCTGCTGGAAGACCACGATGAGGTACGGGGCGTCGGTGAGGTGGGTCTTGACGGCGTCGGTGCCCAGCGGGCGCAAGGCGGACAGCCACTCCTCGCCGAGCCTGCCCTCGTACGAAACGCGTTCTTCCTCTTCGGCGGCCTCACGGATCCGCTGTTTGGTCTCGGCGTCCTTGATGAGCACGAACGTCCACGGTTGCTGGTGTGCGCCGCTGGGCGCCGTCGCCGCCACCGCGATGGCGTCCACCACCACCTGCTCGGGCACGGGGTCCGTCGAGAACATCCGCACGGTGCGGCGGGTGTCCATGCGGCGGCGCAGATCGGCGGCGGTGGCCAGCGCTTCTTCCGCGGGCACACGCGCCGGACGGTAGGGCACCGGCTCGAAGGGGTCGCCGTAGGTCGGGGTCCACTGTGCTGTGGTCATGATGGCGATTCTGGCGGCGGACCCGGTTTTCGGGAAGCCCCGGAGCGAGGTTATGTCCCTGGAGTTATGCCGCCGTCTGTCCCAAGTGGACGGACGCCGGTCGTCGTAACCGGCGGGTGTTTCCGGTACCTAGAGCGCCACTCAGTGGTCGTCGCGGCGTAGAGATAGGTATCCACTGCACGACTTTCGTCGGTGTCAGGTTTCTCTTGCCGCGCACCAGAATCAGCACACCCGTCCCCATCGCGCGGCCGAATCCGGGCCGCAGAAATGAGTCGGAACCATGCGACTGCGCTCCTTCGCCCTGATCGCCGGCACCGCCTTCGCGGCGCTGCTCGGCGTCACCGCCCCCGTGGCGTCCGCCGCGGAACCGTCCTCCGACGTCCAGCCGATGATCATCGGCGGCCAGAACGCGACGAGCGGCCCGTGGGCGGCTAGGCTCTTCGCCAACGGCAGGCAGACCTGCACCTCGACGATCATCGCGCCGCAGTACATCCTGACCGCGAAGCACTGTGTGGCCAGCAGCGGCACGTTCACCTTCCGGATCGGCAGCCTCGACCAGCAGAGCGGCGGCACCATGGCCACCGGCTCCACCGTCACCCGGCACCCGAGCGCCGACCTCGCGATCGTGCGGCTCACCGCGCCGGTGAACGCGACGTACTCGCCGCTGGGCACCACGGCCAACGTCTCCGTCGGGCAGACCGTCCAGGTCTACGGCTGGGGTGCGACCAGCCAGTGCGGCTCAGAGATCAACTGCCAGTCTCGCTACCTGAAGGTCGCCAACGTCTCGGTCACGTCGGTCTCCTGCCGTGACTACAACGGCGGCATCGCGGTGTGCGCGCGCCGCGGCGACGGCATCACCGCCGGCGGGGACTCGGGTGGCCCGATGTTCGCCTCCGGTCGTCAGGTCGGCGTCGCCTCGACGAGCGACCGGCAGACCACGACCGCGTACACGAACATCACGCGGTACCGGCCCTGGATCCAGGGTATCGCCGGCGTCTGACGGTCGGCGTGATCCAGTACGAGTCGAACTGGCTGACGTGAGCTTACCGAGTGGGGTCGTGAGTGGTAATGAGGGTTATTGAGGGCAAGGCAAACGTGTCGTGGTCGGCACCTCCGTGTCCCTCGAAGCTGCTGCCCTGATGCTCGCGTCGCGAAAGCCACTTTCGGGACACCAGATGTCGCGAAAGTGGCTTTCGCGACACACCCGCGAGCGCCGGCACTCCCGCCACCCTCGATCCCCATCCGGTCGACCGTTCACCCCGCCGACGTTGCGAAAGCCACTTTCGCAACGCTAGAGGTTGCGAAAGTGGCTTTCGCAACACGCCACCTTTGACTTACCCCTCGATAGAACGCTCTTTGCCACTCACGACCCACTCTCCTGAAAGTGTCCCTTGTGGAAAAGTCGTGAAGGCCCTCCCCGGCGGTTGCCGGGGAGGGCCCTGTGCTTCGCTCTAGTCGGGACGGCCGACCTGGGTGTTCGACAGGTCGAGACCGATCGCGAAGTCCGCCGTGTAGCCGCTTCCCGCCTGTTGCGGACGCAGCAGCATCTGGGCCCCGCCGTTGCGGTAGATCGAATCCCGGCTGTTGGTCGTGTCGGCCGGTCCTTTCCGCCGGTACGGATCGGTCCGCAGATAGGCCGCGCCGAACTCGGGGGTGAAATAAAGCTGCGAAGTGAACTCGTACGGCCTGCCATTGGTGCCGGTGGTGCGGATTTTGAGGTGGATATGCAGTGTGCGTCCCGTGTACCACCCCGGCAGAATGGTGGTGAACCGGGCCGCTCCGGTTTGGTCGGTGTTCTGGTAACCGCGCAGGAAACGGCGGCCTCTGCTGCCCTGGGACGGAATGTCGGAGTACAGCCCGAACGCGTCGCACTGCCAGAGGTCGACCATGGCGCCCGGTAATGGCGTGCACTGCTGCTGGCGGATTTGCTGAACGGTGAAATTGAGCGCCAGTGCGGTGCCGGGAACCAGTTGCCCGGTGGACGGCTCACTGCGGATATCGGAGCGGTTGAGCCGTTCGTCGACGAAGTACGGGCCCTCCATCTGCTCCGGCTTGACCACACAATCCAGCGTGCAGATATCGGGTGCGCCCGGGCTGGAGGTGGTGGCGCTCGCGGTGGTGGATCCGGCGACGGCGAGTGTCGCGCCGGCGGCACCGAGGAGAATCAGCGCCTGTCGCCTGCCGAGAACTCGGCCTACTGGCTCATCATCGTCATGCATGGGGTTCCTTTTCGCCAAATGATGGGAGTAAGGGAACTGAACGCGACAAGGATTGGCAACAAGGTGTCGCGCGCATCTGATTTTCCAACATGACACGGCTGCTGTCGAGAAAGTTCACTCGCGTGCATCATACTTCGGAGCGAGCACTATTCTTTGATGGGCCGAATTCGTGAACCGCTGTTACGGCATTTCGCCTACGCCGCCCCGAATCCGGCTTGGGAAAGCCCGCCACGGCGACTATTCAGCTCTCATTGTCGCCGATCGGACGGGAGCGTCAGGCTCGGCAAAGCCGGACCATGCGGACAGTGAGGAGGACCGCGCACAGGATCGTGGTCACCGCCAGAACGGCGATCGAGAGCAGCCACCAGTGGGGCGCGTGAGTCCACAGAACGTCCGGAGGAGTCCCGGTCCTGTTGAGATCCACGGTCGCGGCACCTGCCGCGTACCCCCACCTTGCCGGTACGAACCAGGAAAGCTGATTCAGCACGGCCCGGCCGGTGACCGGAATCATTCCGCCGCAGAGCACCAACTGAGCCATGACGGTGACCACCAGCACCGGCATGGCCTGCTCGCTCGAGCGCACCAGCGCGGAAGCCAAAAGACTGAACAGACAGGACGTGGTCGCCGTACCCCAGACCGCGAACGCGAGTTCGAGTGACACGCTGCCAAGTGCGACGCCGTCGACCGGTCTCGGTTTGACAGTGACGAGAACACCGACCAGCAAGGCGCTCTGAGCGCCGCACACCAGGCAGAACATACCTGCTTTGGCCACAGAGTACGCGGCCGGCAGCAAACCCGCCGCACGTTCCCTCAGGGCGATCGATCGTTCACCGATCACCTCTCGTGCAGCGGCGGCACCACCCATGAAAGCCGCGCCGATGAACAGCAGCACGAGGATCTGACCTGCTTCGGCCGCTTCGGTCGGAGACCCGTTTCGAAGACCGGCCCGCCCGGGAACGGTCAATGCCAGTAGAGCGAGAGCGGCCGGGAGGACGGCGAGGAAGATCGCGTATCCCGGGTCGGCGAAGATCAGGCGCGTATGCCTCCTCGCCAAGGTGCGAACCTGACGTGTGAAGGCGGGCTTGCGTACGCCCGGATCCCGTGGCTTCCTGACCGCGGCCGACCGACGTGGCAGGTCGTCGGCAAGAAGGGCAGGAGGCTTCTCCACGACACTGGTGATGATGTCGGCCCAGTCGTCGGTCCCGAAGCGTCGGCGTAATTCGCCCGGCGCACCGGTGAACGCGGGAATTCCACCCGGCGCCAGCAGTACTACCTTGTCGCACTGACCGAGATTGAGCACGTTGTGGGTCACCAGCACCACGGTCCGGCCCGCGTCCGCGATCTTCCGCAGACTGGACATGAGTAGCCGATCGAGCGCCGGGTCCAGGCCGGATGTCGGCTCGTCGAGGAACAGCAAGGACGGTGAGGTGAGAAGTTCGAGTGCCACCGACACCCGCTTGCGCTGGCCCCCGGACAGGCGCGCGATTCGGACGTCGGCGTGCTCGGTCAAGCCGAGTTCGTGAAGTGTCGCTTCGACCCTGGCGCGTACTTCCGGCTTGCTGGTGTCGTCCGGAAGCCGTAGGTCGGCCGCGTAAGTGAGCGCCTGGCGCCCCGTCAATCTGGAATGTACGAGATCCTCCTGCGGTACCAGGCCGATCCGGCTGCGTACCGCCGCGTATTGATCATGGACCTCGTAGTCGTCGTAGTGGACGGTCCCGGTCTCCGGCCGCAACTCCCCGGACAGCACCTTGAGCAGTGTCGATTTCCCCGCGCCCGAGGGGCCGAGAATGGCGACCAGCTCACCCGGTCCCGCCTCCAGGTCGACTCCGACGAGCAGTTTCCGGCCTCCGGGCAGGCTGTAGCCGAGATGTCTGGCGACGAGAGCGGCTCGTGTGGTCCCGGCCGGAACGAAGTCGTCGCCGTCGACGAGAAGATCCGTTCCGCCGAAGGTCAGCCGATCGCCGTTGAAGACCGGGGTCGGGCCGGAGATCGGGACAGCGTTGAGCAGGGTGCGGTTCCGGGGACCCAGGTCCGTGACCCGCCAGCCTGAGAAGCTACGTTCCAGCCGGGCATGGTGCCGTGACACGCGCACGTCGTTCACGATCAAGTCGTTGTCGCGAGCCCTGCCCACGGACACGGCGGTACCGGACGGTGCGTTCCGACGCGACGGTTCGACGGCCAGCTCGATCGGCAGACCCTCTGCCAGCAGAACAGAGCGGCTGCCGGCGAGTGGTTCCGGCATGGTGGTGCTGTTCGCTCGGAGGTCGGCCATCGTCCAGCCGTCGTCGTAGCTGATCCGCAAGTGCTCCCGGGACACCCGGGCGTCATCGACCAGGACGTCACAGTGGCCGGACCGTCCGATGGTGACGATCTGCCCGGGAGTAAACCGCCACGAGCGTATGCCGAAGGTGATCGACAAGGCAGGTTCCGGTGGGTTCATCGGTCAGCTCGTCGGAACACTTGATGAGCTGGGCACTTCTCCCGGAAGCCCGAGAAGCCGGGCCTCACCGATATCCACCGTTCCGCCGAAGCACTCCGAGTTGGAACCGAGTGGCTGCCATTGCACTCTCAAGCGCAGAACGCCGCTGAGATCGACATTCACCTCGGTCGCCTTGCCGTATTCCAGCAGCGACGAGATCAGCTTGCGGCCGTCCGCGAAAATCTCCAGCTGGACCTTCAAGTCGGTATCTCGTGAATCATCATCGATACCCGCCGTGGCGATCAGCCGCCGGTAGCCCTTGGTGAGGTTGTATTCGACAGCCTGAGCCGCGTTGCTGCAGCCCAGCTCGTCGTGAACGGTGTGGGTCAGGATCTTGCCGGCGATCCTGCCTGCGGCGCTCTGGCTGGACCACTCGCCGCGTACGGGTTGCAACTCGTCCAGATACACCTGAACAGCTTCCCTGGCGACGGTCAGCTTGATCTTCCCGTTCAACCGATCGCCGGGTTTGGGTTCCTGCTCGATCACGGTTCCCGGCTTGCCGGTCTGTTCGATCGATTCGATGATCTCCACCTGTACGCTGGACGGCAGTGAATCCTGCGCTTCCGACACCGCCTTGCCGACCAGATCAGGGGCCGTGGTCATGGCCGGCGCGGAACTGGTGGTCTGAACGTCGCTCACCGGTGGTACGGTGCGCGAAGTTCCCGGTGTCGTGGTCTGTCCGCTTGGTGCGGCTTCGGGTGATTGCCGTGCCGAGTTCCACACGGCCGCACCTCCGCCGACGAGGGCGAAGATCAGTAGTGTCAAGGCGATCTTCTTCGTGCGTTTGCGCTTGGGCACGGGAACTCCGCCACCAGGGCCGTGCATGACGTCGGGCGGACCGACTTGGATCTGTGGAGTCAGCGGTATGGCGCCAACCGTTTCCTGCGTGTGCGCGATCGGCGTGGCTGCGGGCGGAGCCGACAGGGGGAGTGCCACCGGGATTCCGGTGAGCTCCGGGATCATTGCCTCGAGCACGGTGGCCACTTGCTGCGCGGACTGAGGCCTGGCGCGTGGCCCTTTCGCCAGAAGCCAGCTGATCATGTCCCAGAGCTGGTCGGGGATTCCGTCCGGTCTCCCCGGCTCGTATTCGGCGTGCTGCCGTACTACCTGGAGCATCGATTTG
Source organism: Amycolatopsis sp. WAC 04182 (assembly GCF_003947465.1). NCBI lineage: Bacteria > Bacillati > Actinomycetota > Actinomycetes > Pseudonocardiales > Pseudonocardiaceae > Amycolatopsis > Amycolatopsis sp. WAC 04182. Next base: position 1,313,306 of record NZ_QHJJ01000003.1, on the reverse strand, counting down.
CCGGCGAAGGGAGTCACGCCGCAGCACAGCTCGTAGAGAACGATGCCCAGCGAGTAGAGATCCACCGCGGTGGTGGCCTCGTCGCCTTCCGCGAGCTCTGGAGCGACGTACTGCGGAGTCCCGGCCAAGAGGGAACTCCGCCCGACGTCGCTGGAGTGGGCGATCCTGGAGATACCGAAGTCGGTGAGACGAGGAACCCTGGCCGCGCCTGAGTCGTCCATCAAGACGTTCTCCGGCTTGACATCCCGATGCACGACACCTGCGCGGTGCACTTCGGCCAAGGCCGACGCTATCCCGGCGCCGATCCTCGCGACCTCCGACGGGAGCACGGTGCCGGTGCCGGCCAGCCACGTTCGCAGATCGCCACCATGCACCGACTCCATGACGATCGCGACGGTCTCGCCCTCGACCACGAGATCGTAGACCGGGACGAGATTCGGGTGCCGTAGCCCGACGAGGATCGACCGCTCCTGCAGAAAGCGTGCGACCACGCTTGGATCACCGGTCAGGTCGCTGCGCAATATCTTGAACGCGAACTCTTGTCCATCCTGGTCCGTTCCCGCGAATACCTGCCCCATGGCGCCGCTGCCCAGGAGATCACCCACCCGATACCGGCTGCCCAACGCACGATCCATGACTAGTTCTCCTTCTTGGTGCCGAGGATCCGCTCGAAGACGAGGTAAGAGCCCACCATCCAGTGGGGTAGTCGCAGCACCCACTGGGCCGTGGTCGCTTTGGCCGACAGGTCGACGTTCGGACCAAGTACGCTACGGAGGGTCTTGGCCGCCGCGTCGACCAGATCGACAGCTCGTTTTCGTTGCCCGCAGTCGCCCATGACCAGGGCGATCCCGAGATCGAGCTGAGTCTCGACAGTCTCGGGGTGATGGCTTCCGAGAGTGTCGATCTGTTGCGGCAAGAGGTCTTCCAGCATCGCTGCTTGACGGTGGAACTCCCTGAGCTGTCCGTGCGCCAGCGCCATCCCGTGCCTCGCGCGCAGCCGCAGCAAATGGTTCGCGCCGAGTCGCCGAGCGATCTCGTCGTCGGTGGCGGCGAGTGCGGCCAAAGCCGCCTCAGGCTGACCCAATGCCAGCAACGCGCGGTCGGCCTTGACCCATATTTCCAAGGTCAGGGGATTCTCCGGGCCCAGTAGCTTCGCGTAGTGGGTTTTGAGTTCTCCGAGTCCGGTGGCGGAGTGGCGCCAGCTTTCCGGATCGGCGCCGAGTTCCGTGAAGTCGAGGGTCAGAGTCGCTTCCGCCTGAATGACGAGAGCTTCGAGGCGCCGTCCGTGCCGGGGCATACCCGCCTCGGTGTATCCGTCGGCGACTTCCCTGGCGAGCACGCGTGCCTGGCGAGCCTTGCCGGTCAACTGGAGGACTCGGGCGAGTTCCAACTTGACGGACGGCTCGATGTCGTCGCGGAGCGGGCCGGGTGGCGCGGCTCGTAACTCGGTCACCGCGGACTGAAGCGATGCCACCGCGTCCTTGGGTCTACCCCGCTGGCGCTGTCTGACGGAGATCGCGAGCGTCGTCCACAAACGTTCTTCGTCACTCATCCAAACAGGAGGTTGCCGGCCGTGGTGATCCCAGAACTCACGGTCCGCTTCCCGATAATCGCCTCGCGCGTCCAGAGCCCGTGCTGCCAGCAGTTTCGCTCGGTACTTCACCTGATGGTCGTCAGTGTTCGCCGCGGCGTGTCGCGCATGGTCCACGGCCTTGTCATAGTGACCGCAGCCGATTTCCGCTCTCGCCGCGGTGAGCAGATCGATGACAGCGTCGTCGACCGCCAGTAGCTCGCCGAATACCTCTGCCGCCGCGACCAGGTTGCCTTGGCGCTCGTAGAAGGTTCCGGCAAGACGCAGCAGGGATACCCGGTGTGACGCGGCGACGGCCTCATTCCTGCCCAGTGTCTCGGCGTGTTGAACGAGGTTGCCTTCAGCCGATCCTCCGAGGAACGCGAGTACCGCGGGCGCCGCGACCGAGGTGATCGACTCGTCGGCACCGACCGCCTCGGTGACGAGGCGGTGCACCTGCCACCCGCCGTCGATGACGCTGAGGAAGCTGCTGGCGGCCAACTCGTCCGCCGCGGAACCGAGGCGCTCTTGAGCCGGACCTTCGGCGCACCCGAGGATTCGACCGGCCAGTGTCGCCGGGAAGGGAACCGGCGCGAGCACCGCCGCGACTCGCAGGATGCGGCGAGCCAGGGCACTGATGTTCTCGAGGTCGTCCCGAATGGCCCGGATGACGGAGGGTGACGTCCGGTCGAGGTGGTCGATGAACTTTTGGCTGGTGATCAGGTCCGGCCGATTGCGCGCCGCGTTCGCCGCGCCTCGAATGGCCATCGGGTGGCCATCACAACGCCGGACGAAGTCGTCGACAGCGGCTCGCTCGGCATCGCTCGCGGGTTCGCGGCCGGTCGCGAACAGCAAACGGCCGTCGGTGTGACTCAATCCCTGCAGCCGTACGCTCCGGACGTCCCAGCCGGGAGCGCCGCCCCGTCCGGTCAAGATCGTGCGCACCACCGGCGACGGGATGAGGAGCTGATCGAGTACATCCGGCGGAATGCCGGCAGGCACGTCATCGATCACCCAGAGGACGCGTTCGCGTCGGCCGGTGAGGTGGTCCGCGATCATTTTGCCCAGCCGAGTGGGGTCGACCCCTTGGGCGCGGAGTCCGTGACTGCTGTCGGCCACGTCGCGCAGGGCCGCGTGATAGCGCGAAAGGACACTCTCATGGTTGGTGTGCGACGGGAGCGCGCCGAAAGGTTCAAGCCAGAAGACGCCGCCTGGAAAGGCGTCGCGGTAGAGGTAGGCGTACTGCTCGGCGAGGCTGGTCTTGCCTTGGCCGGCGATACCCTGGATCATCACCGCCGGTCGGGATTCGGGCAGGCGTACGGCGGGGAAATCCGAAGCATGGAGTCCACTATGGACATCCCACATGTCGGGGTATCGACCGATGAACCGGCGAGGACGCAGAATCCGAGCCGGCATCACGGCAGGATCGGCCGGTGCGCGGGGAGTACCCAAGGAGCAGTCTGCGGCTCTCACCTTCTTCACGACACGGTCGACGAGTGTGCCGATCGTGTCCTGGGTGACCGGGCCCGCGAAGAAACGGGCGTCCGCGAGCTCGATCGGCTTCAGATGAGAATCCTTCAACGGGCCTTCGGGGTTGACCACGAGTACTCGATCTGCCGGATTCCCGTGCCGTCGCGCCGCGATCAACGCCGCGGTGAGTTCCCATTGGCAGGCGTAACGAGTCGGGAACTGTTCCGAGAAGTACGCGAGCAGGACCTTTGTCGAGGCCAGTGCGTCGACCAGATCCTGTGTGATGCCGTCGAATTCTTCGATGTCCTCATCCCAGAAGACGCGGAGGCCCGCCGATTCCAGTGAGCCTTTGATGAACCGTACGACAGCCGATCCGGCCGGGTCCGCCCTGGTGAAGCTGATGAACACGTCGAATTGGTGGACCGGGTTTGTCCGGCTCAGCCTGAACGGGTCGAATCCGTGCATCGATGGCCTTTCTGGTAGGGGTTCGGCGCACTATCGGCATTGGTCGGATTCACTGCCCCGGTCGCCCTGTTGGTCCTTTCCCGCCGAACATGCCGCCGAACCCCAAGGGATGACCGCACAGGTCGGCGATCGTCGAGGTGGCCTGCACGAGTGCGTGGCCGGTGGTGGAGTTCGAGTCGGCGATCTTGGTCAGCGCCGCGGAATCCATGGTCAGACCAGGGGCTCCCGGATATCGGCCCGCCGCGTCTGCGAGGTCTTCGGCCTTGCTGAACAGCGCGTTGTCATACAGTCCGTTCGCGCCGAGGAGTTTCTCGCCCAGCTGGTCGAACGTGGTGCAGACCTCGGTTCGCGTGCTGGGACCGGTAGGGCCGCAGCCTGAAACAGTGGTCAGCCCCACGACAGCCGCCAAGGTGACCATGGTGACGATGCGCATGATGGGTCCCCTTACTTCTTGGATATGACCACTTGGTCGCAGGCTAGGGCAATTTCGCTACTCGTTTCAGGTGACGAAAAAGAAATGTCATGAATCTGGCCTGTTCCCGGAAAATTCTGTTCCGGCAACAGGTCTTGTCCGGTCGGATATAACTGGACAAATCAGTGACAAACGCCTTTTGTCGGAAACATGTTCAGTCGTGGGCTCGACGATGAAGGGCAACACGGACTCACTAAAACTCGCCATGTCGGAGCGAGCCGTTCGGGAGTGTTCGCCCGATAGTGGATTGTTCGTGACTTACCGAAAGTATCACAACATTGGAGGAAGATCATGGGAGTCAGTCTTGCCAAGGGCGGAAACGTTTCTTTGACGAAGGAGGCGCCTGGGTTGTCCGCGGTCACTGTCGGTCTCGGCTGGGATGAGCGTACGACGAGCGGTGAACCCTTCGATCTCGACGCGAGCGCCATCATTGCCGGCGCCGACGGCAATGCCCTTTCCGACAAGCACTTCGTCTTCTTCAACAACCTGCGCAGCCCTGACGGTTCGGTCGAACACACTGGTGACAACCTGACCGGCGACGGTGACGGTGACGACGAGCAGATCAAGGTCGATCTGGCGGGTGTTCCCGCGGAGGTCGACAAGATCCTGTTCCCGGTTTCGATCTACGATGCGGCCGGTCGTGGGCAGACGTTCGGTCAGGTCCGCAACGCGTTCATCCGGGTCGTGAACCAGGCCGATGGGCGTGAACTGACCCGGTACGACCTTTCCGAGGACGCTTCGAACGAGACCGCCATGGTCTTCGGCGAGCTGTACCGCAGCGGCGACGACTGGAAGTTCAGGGCGGTGGGCCAGGGCTACGTGACCGGTCTTGCCGGTATCGCCAAGGATTTCGGCGTCAACGTCGGCTGAACGAGTCGCTGACCGGTGAAATGGTAGGGAAGAGATGTTTCTGAAAACGTTCGGAACGGCGCTCGGGATCACCGTTGTCGGCCTGATCTTGGCTTTCCTGTACGGTGGCGTTGTCGGTCTGTCTGTCGTTGTCGTTCTAGCGGTACTGGAGATATCACTTTCCTTCGACAATTCGGTCGTCAACGCCACGGTGTTGGATCGTATGAACGAAAAGTGGCAACGACTGTTCCTCACGGTCGGCGTGCTCATCGCCGTGTTCGGGATGCGCCTGCTCTTCCCGGTGATCATCGTCTGTGTGACGGCGAAGCTCTCACCGGTGCAGGCCTACCTGCTCGCAATGGACGGCGGTGGTGTCGACACGCCGGGAAGTTACGCTCATGTGCTTCATGAAGCGCACCCGGCGATCGCGGCCTTCGGTGGCGTGTTCTTGCTCATGCTCTTCCTGAGCTACATCTTCGAGGAGCGCGAGATCACGTGGCTGTCCTGGTTGGAGCGGCCGTTGGCAAGGGCGGGCAAACTCGATCAATTGCCGGTGGTGGTCGCCGGGGGTGCGTTGCTGCTCGCGGCGAACTTCCTCGCTCCTGTCGGAAAGCCGATCAGCGTGATGGTTTCCGGAGCGCTCGGGCTGATCGTCTTCATTCTCGTCGATGGCGCCGGTCAGATGTTCTCCTCCGGCGGAGACCGCAATGACGGAGGCTTGGTCAAGGTCGCGGGCAAGGCTGCATTCATGCTGTTCCTCTACCTTGAGGTTTTGGATGCGACTTTCAGTTTCGACGGAGTGATCGGCGCGTTTGCCATCAGTTCCGATCCTGTGGTGATCGGAATCGGTCTCGGGATCGGAGCGATGTACATCCGCTCCATGACCGTGTTCCTGGTGAGGAAGGGGACACTGAACGAGTATGTCTATCTGGAACACGGGGCGCAGTGGGCGATCGGCGCGCTGGCCGTCTTGCTCCTCGCCTCGATCAAGTACGAAGTGCCTCAGCTGCTCACCGGAACGGTCGGCGTCGGATTCATCGGAGTGGCCTTCTTGTCGTCGATCATCCGGAACAGGCGCAAGGGGAAGGAGAGTCCTGATGTCATCGTTCCCGGTGCTGAATCGGCGGCGGTCTGACCGGGTTCCGCAAAGCGGGTCGTTCACGAGTAAAGGAGAAACAAGATGACGATGAGCTTGGTCAAAGGTCAAAAGGTTTCGCTCTCCAAACGGACAGGTGGATCTCTGACCCGGGTCCGGATGGGGCTCGGCTGGGATGCCATGAAGAAGAAGGGTATTTTCGGCAGTAAGAAGCAGACGATCGATCTGGACGCTTCGGCGGTTCTGTTCGATGCCGCGGGCAACGTCGTCGACCAGGTCTGGTTCAAGCAACTCAGAAGCGACGACGGCTCGGTTCAGCACACGGGAGACAACCTGACCGGTGACGGCGAGGGTGACGACGAGTCGATCAAGGTCGACCTGAAGCGGGTTCCTGCTGCCGTCTCCTCGATCGTCTTCACTGTCAACTCCTTCACGGGGCAGGATTTCTCGCAGATCGAGAATGCTTTCTGCCGGTTGATCGACGAGGTGGAAGGGGCTGAGATCGCGCGTTATGATCTGAGTGGCTCTGGTACGCATACGGCCCAGGTGATGGCGAAGTTGGCTCGCGAGGGCGACGGCTGGTCCATGACCGCGATCGGTTCGCCGGCGTCCGGCCAGACCTTCCGGGACCTGCTGCCGTCCATGGTGGCGCACCTGTAGTAAGCGTGTTCGGGTGATGGCGGAGTTCGATTTCCGGCCGAGGGCGACAGGCGCGATCCCGCTTCGAGTGTCGTTGGTCGAGGCGCGTCGGCGCCATCGGTGATGCCCAAAGGCGGGTGAGTCGGCCGGTCCGGCCCCATGAGGGGGCGGGCCGGCCGAGATCATGTCGCGTCGCGCGCTGAGGCTCGACGTGCCCGATGGTTCGCGACGTTGACGCGATTCCCGCACAGTCCTGGCATGCAATAGCGGCGCCGACCGGGGCGCGTCGTGTCGATGAACGCACCTCGGCAGGTCGGTGCGCCACAGGCCCGGAACCGTTCCACGCCGAGAGACTGGACGACGCCGAGTATTCCGACGCCGCAGACCAGGGCTAGGGAGTCCGCGGCCGTCGCGCCAGGCCGGACCGAAACGGCCCATTGTGCGCTGTCGGTCAGAAGGGTGACGCCACCGATCGAAGAGGTGAGCGCGGTGGCGCCGGTGATGAGGCGCGCCCGGTCCGGGTGGTCGACCAGATCCCGCACCGTGGCGCGTAGCCGGTGAACGGCGCGCAGATCGCCAGGCCGGGATGGTTCGGGCAGTGAGTGAAGCTCGGCGAAAGCGGCGAGAGACTCCAGGTCGGGAAGCTTGTCTTCGCCGTGCCAGACCTCCGGGGCGGTGTTGACCAGGTCGGTGGCGACGCCCGCTGACCGGACGTAATCGTCTAATGCCACTTGCATCCCTTACCGACCTCTCGTACGTTCACGGTTAACCGCTACTTTAACCCTTACTGGGAGGTTGTCCGTGGAGATCGACGCGTTGGTGTTCGACATACTCGGCACGCTCGTCGACGAACCGGCCGGGATCCGCGAGGCCGTCCGGCGAGCCGTGCCGGATGCCGATGGCCTGGTCGACCAGTGGCTGAGCCACGTCGAGACCGAGCAGCGGCGCATCGTCGCGGGGGAGAGGCCGTACGCCCCGAGCGACGTTCTCGACCGTGAAGCGGCCCAGTCGGTCACCAAGACGGACGTGGTGCCGAAGCTCCCGCCATGGCCTGACACTCTCGACGGGCTGGCTCTCCTCGCGGAGCGATACCCGCTGATCGGGCTCTCCAACGCCAGCCGGACGAGCCTGCTTCGCCTCAACGCCCATGCGGGCCTCCGGTGGCATCTAGCGCTCTCCGCCGAGGAGGCGCAGACCTACAAACCGGACCCGGCTGTCTACGAACTGGCCGTCGAGGCCTCGGGTGTCCCGCCGGAGCGGCTGCTGATGGTCGCGACCCACGCGTGGGACCTGAGGGGAGCACAGAGCGTCGGTCTCCGGACCGCCTACGTCGCCAGGCCCGTCGGGGACCCGCCGACGGCCACGGATCGCTTCGACCTCCATGCCGACGGCCTCGCCGATCTGGCGGCTCAGCTCGCGAAAAGGCGGTTGTGATCAAAACTGTCGGTGCCTCCCGCTAGGTTCATCCCAGTCCCCACCGAGGCACCCCCGCAAGGAGAAGATGCGTTGTCAGACTGGGAAAGAGCGAGCACGGCCAGGGTGTTGCCACCCGCTCGCCCGCGCAAGCTCGCGAAGGTCCCGTTCGTCGAATTGGCCGACGGACGGGTGCAGGGCGTGGTGTCCAGCGGATCGGACATCGGCCGCGTGTACGTCTCGTCGGTCGCGGCGAGCACCTACGAATTCGCCTGCAGTACCAACAACAACCGGCCCTGCGGCGGGGCTCGGGGCATGTTCTGCAACCACATTCTCGCCCTGATCAACGAATCCACCCTGCAGTACGGTGCCGAGCGGGTCGCGCGGTACTTGCGCGTCGAGGTTCCGGAGCCGACCGCACAGGCCATTTCGCAGACCATGAGCGCCACGCGGCCGTCGCAAGGCGACAACACCGCCGCCGCTTCCGTGTTCAGCCAGTTCTTGCGGCACTTGGCCTACCTCGAATTCGAGCCGTCGACGGCGCCGGTACCGGAGCTGCAGTGGTTCCCGCCGACGAGGACGGTGGTGTGATGCGCGTCGATCTGCTCACCGATCCCATCGCCGGTCTCGACGAGGCGCTGGCGGTTGTCGACGCCTTCGACGACGTGCTCGTCGCCGGCTTGCTCCGTCCCCAGAAGACCGCCGGCTTGATCGAGCTGGCTGACGCCGTCGCGGGGTCGCCGCTCGCGGCTCGGGTCGCGGAGGCAGCGGAGAAGACCGCGGCCGGTGCCGCGGGGGAAGAACACTTCGTTTCCCTTGCCGCGGCAAGGATCGCGGTCTTTGGTTCCGTGCACGACGCGGTCCTCGCCCGGCTTGTCGAAGCGACCGGCCGGCCACTGGGCGACGATTCCGCCGGGCAAGCAGCCGAGCCGGAGTTGCCCAATCTGCTGATCGCCGCGAGGTCCTGGCTGTCCGATCTGGCCCGCGCGGGCTGGCAGGGTATCGACCACGACCTGATCTCGGCCTCGGCGCAGGTGATCTCGGCGTTGCTCGCTGAGCCGAGCCTGCGTCGGCTGGCCGTCCTGCTCGACGGCTTCGCCGCGGAACTCGCGGCGTCCTGTCCTGGCGCGGCGCTGGAGCGGATCCCCGCTCGGCGCTGGGGCGACCTGTGGTCGCGCGGAATGCTGCTGACCCTGCCCGGGGCGGCGGCGCCGTCGATCGGCACGGTCACCGGCCGCCTGCTGCCCCTCGGGGTCGACCTGCTGGAACATGCGACGGCCGCGCAGGCCCAGGTCCACGCCGTCTTCGAACCCGAAGACGGCACCGCTCCGCGGCTCGTGCGCGCGAACGTGACCGCGCCGAAGCCGGACACGATCATCGGCGCCGGGATCTGGCAGTTGCTGCGCCCGCATCTTTCCCTGCTCACGGCGATCAGCGAAGGCCGCTCGATGGACGTCGCCGACATGCCGGTCACGGCGGAGGGCGACCTCCTCTGGCGAGACGACCATGCTCGTCTCGGAGAGCCCGCGGACGCGTTCTCCACGGCGCGCGTCGCTCTGCCGAAGGCCGTCACGCCGACGGTCGCGCCGCTGGATCGGCACCCGGTGCGGCTCGCCGTTCCCGTCTTCCTTGAGGGCTATGGCATCGAGGGCGACGAAGACGCGCTCACGTTCACCTTCGCCGGGAATCGGCTCTCCGTCGAGACCGACCGCATTCCGGCGGCCGGTCCGCTGACCCCGAAGGCGGTCGCGGGTTCCAGCGCGTGCATCGGCCTGATCCGGTGGGACGGCGGATTCCGGCTCCAGCCGCTCGCGGTCGAGACGACCGTGCGCAAGAAGACCACCGCCGTGCACGCCGGAGCCTGGGCCGGCGGCACCACGGACAAGGCCGGGGTGAAAGCCGAGAAGGCGGCCACCGACGCCGCGGCCGTACTGCGCGAGCGCGCCGGAAGGCTGCTGCGGAAATGACCGAATCCGAGGACAACCGCCGCCAGGTCCTGTACTGGCGGCTGCTCGCCCGGCTCTTCGACAGCGAGGAGCAGGCCGCGCTCGAATCGGCGAGTGTGGCCGTGGTCGAGGACATCGGCCTGCCGTCCGCCGTGCTGGATCCGAACGTCGCGGTCGACTCGGTCGTCCAGCGTCATCCGGAGCTGGCGGCCGAGTTCGACCGGCTGATGGTTCCCGAAGCCGAGGACAGCCGGGACAAGGCCGCGGAAGTGCGGCGCGCGGCGCTCGTGTCGAAGGTGCTGCTCAACGTCTTCGCTCCGGCGCCGCCCACGGTGACGGCGGAGCAGTTGTCCCGCTGGCAGGCCGACGCGGGCTGGCTGGAGCGCGCGCTGGGCTGCCGTCCGGGCGAATTGCGAGGGGGTCGTCGCGGCGGCGCCCCGACCGGCCTCGGCGGCACCGGCGGTGGCGGCGCGCCCGACTTGAGCACCTTGCTCCCGGCGATCGGCCCGGAGCTCGGTGGCATCGAGGCGGACCTGGTCAAACGGATGCAGCTGCGTGAGGTCCTCGCCGACCCGGCGCTCGCGGCGAAGCTGAGCCCGAGCATGTCGCTCATCGAACAGTTGCTGCGGGACAAGGACAACCTGTCCGGAGTGGCGTTGGCCAACGCCAAATCGCTCATCCGCCGCTACGTCGACGAGATCGCGGAAGTCCTGCGGACCCAGGTCGAGAAGGCCTCGACGGGCAAGGTGGACCGTTCGGTCCCGCCGAAACGCGTGTTCCGCAACCTCGACCTCGATCGCACCATCTGGAAGAACCTCACCAACTGGAGCCCCGACGAGGAACGGCTCTACGTCGATCGCCTCTACTACAAGCAGACCGCGAAGAAGACCACGCCGCAGCGGCTCATCGCGGTCGTCGACCAGTCGGGCTCCATGGTGGACTCGATGGTCAACTGCGCGGTGCTGGCCTCGATCTTCGCCGGACTGCCCAAAGTGGACGTCCACCTGATCGCCTACGACACGCAGGCGCTCGACCTCACGCCGTGGGTGCACGATCCCTTCGAAACGCTGCTGCGCACCAATCTGGGCGGCGGCAACGACGGCATGGTCGCGATGGCGCTGACCCAGCCGAAGATCGCCGAACCCGCGAACACCGTGGTGGTGTGGATCTCCGACTTCTACGAGACCCGCGTCGAGCAGCTCTTCGAGAGCATGGCCGCGATCCACCGGTCCGGGGCGAAGTTCATCCCGGTCGGCTCGGTCACCAGCGCCGGCCGGGGCAGTGTGAACCCCTGGTTCCGCGAGCGCTTCAAGGATCTCGGCACGCCGGTGATCTCCGGCCACATCACCAAGCTCGTCCACGAACTCAAGACTTTCCTCACCTCCTGAACCTTCCCGAAAGGCAAGACATGTCCGACCTGTTGCGCGCCCCCGCCGAGATCAAGTACGCCGAAGAGCTGGACTGGCTGGAGTCGGTCGACGACAACCCCAAGCCGTTCGCCTGGCGTCTGTCCCCGAAGATGTTGCGCCTGTTCATCCTCGGTTCCGAGCGCGCCGACGGCCTCGACCGCGAGATCGCGCAGAAATGGTTCGGCGACCGGAACATCGTCGAGCGGGCCATCGTCACGCTCGCCTCGGACCGCGGGCTCCTGCTGATCGGCGACCCCGGCACCGGCAAGAGCTGGCTCGCCGAACTGCTGGCCGCGGCCATCTCCCGCAACTCCACGCTCGTCGTGCAGGGCACCGCCGGCACCACCGAGGACCACATCAAGTACTCGTGGAACGTCTCCATGGTCATCGCCAAGGGCCAGTCCCGCGAGTCGATGATCCCGTCGCCGATCATGACCGCGATGGAGGCGGGCTCGATCGGCCGTTTCGAGGAGCTGACCCGCTCCACCAGCGACGTGCAGGACGCGCTGATCTCGATCCTGTCGGAGAAGTACATCTCGGTACCGGAACTGGACAGCGACGGCATCGTCTTCGCCAAACCCGGTTTCTCCGTGATCGCCACCGCCAACAGCCGCGACCGCGGCGTCAACGACCTGTCGTCCGCGCTGAAGCGCCGCTTCAACTTCGTCCGCATCCCGGTGGTGACCAACAAGAAGAGCGAGGCGGAGATCGTCCGCTTCCGCACCGAGGAACTCCTGCGCCGTCACCAGATCGAGCTGGACGTTCCGCCCACGCTGCTCGACGTGCTGCTGCGCAGCTTCGGCGACCTGCGTGCCGCCGCGGCGTCGGCGGGCAGCGACGACGAGAAGCTGGAGTCCGCGTTGTCCACCGCCGAACAGATCGGCGTGCTCGAAGACGCGGTGCTGCACAGCAACTTCTTCGGCGAACGCGAGCTGACCGCCCGCGCGCTGGCGTCCTCGCTGGTCGGTTCGCTCGCCCGTCGTGAGCCCGAGGATCTGGCGATCCTCAACAAGTACCTGCACGGTGTCGTCGAGCCGCGCAGCAAGGACGAGGGCGGGGACTGGCCCGAGTTCCTCGACGGTGGCCGCGACGCGATCGCCTCCCTCTCGTGAGCGGCGCCTTCGAGGCGTTGCGCGGCCAGTTGCAGGAGGCCGCGGCCGCCTTCGCCGACGGGCCCGGCGCACTGGAGGGCATCCTGCTCGGGCTCGTCGACGACGTCGACCGCGCGGTGCGCGAGCCTTTGGAGATCTTCCCGGTCTGCCACCATTCCCCGGCTTCGGCCGTGGCGATGGCACGGCGGCTGCGGGAGAAGCAGCCGAAGGTGGTCTACCTCGAACTGTGCGAGGACATGGCCCCGTTGCTGACCGAGCTGCGCAACTGCCGTCTCCCCGTCGCGGTTCAGGCCTTCGCGACGGAGGTGAAGGGATTCCCCGCGGAGTGGGCGCCGCTGTCGGTGGTCGCGCCGATCACCGAGGCTTCGGCCGAGTACCAGGCGATCGCGTACGCCCTCGACACCCCGGGCGTCGAGCTCGTCCTCGTCGACCGGTCTTCGGACCACGTCTTCCAGTGGAACGAAGGCGAACCGTCCCCGGAGCCGGACGCGCCGCCCGCTGAGGAGGAGGCGGCGCTGCACGGTGACGCGGTCGGCGTCGAGATCGGTGATCTCAGGCCCCGGTTCGCCGAACTCGAGGAACACCTCCTGCGGCACGGGCGGGTGCGGCACTGGTCGGAGTGGTGGCACCAGTACGTCGAGCTGCCGCTCGGCGACAGCGACCACGACACCTACCGCCAGGTCATGTTCCTGATCGGCAGCCTGTTCCGCCGTCTCGCGCCGGGCGACACCAAGCGCGTCCGGGTGGACGAAGACCGCGAGCGCTACATGTGGACCCGCATGCGCGAGCACCTCGCCGCCTCGGGCGCGGATCCCGCGGACTGTCTCTACATCTGCGGTGCCTTCCACGCGGCCAGCCGGGTCGCGGAGTTCGGCGTCGAGGGTACGGACGGGTTCGTGATCAGCCCGCGCAGCGAGAGCACGTGGCAGTACGGCCTGATCCCGTCGAGCCACGCCTCGATCGAGGCGCAGTTCGGGCTCGCCGGGGGATCGGTGTCGATCGCCGCGACCGAGTGGGCGAAGAACCTGAAGCGCACCAAGGTGAAGCAGTTCCAGCTGGAAGGACAGGTAGGAGGGCCGAAGCGGAAGAAAGCCGCGGAGCTTCCCGCGCCGACACCGGATCCGGTGGCAGTGGACCCATCGGACCAGCTTTCGGGTTTCCTGCAACGACCTCCGGTGCTCGACCGGCTGGACGAGGCGGAGCTGCTGGGGTGGTCGGTCGAGATCGTCCGCGCGGCGCGGCGCAACGGGTACCTGGCCTCGACGGCCGACGCCATCGCGGTGTTCGAGACCTCGATCCTGCTGGCGGGCCTGCGCGACCGGGCCAAGCCGACGCCGTACGACTTCCAGGACGCGGCGGTCACCTGTATCGAAAAGGACGTCGTGCCCGGCAGGCGCGACGTGCGCCGCCTCGTCGAGATCATGATGGGCGGGGACCGGATCGGCCAGGTCGGCTACGACGCGTTGCCGCCGCTGGCACGTGACGTGCACGACCGGCTCGAACCCCTGAACCTCAAGCTGCAGCAACGAGGTGTGCAACGGGCGCTGCTCGACATCGCGTCGAGGTCGGAACTGGAGCCCTGTTCCGATCTGCTCTGGATGCTGCGCTACCTGATGCCGCACGGTGCCGCGCGGCCGATCATGGGGGAGCGGCGGCTCGGCGAACGGCCGATCCAGGAATCGTGGGATCTGGCGCTGGGCACCCACCAGCGGGCCCTCATCGAGCTGGGCTACGAGGGCGTCAGTGTCGAACAGGTGCTGGAGCAACGGCTTCGGCGTGCCGCCTATCATCCGCAGGCCACCGCGGCGAAGGTGCTCGGAGCGGTCGAAGACGCGACGCTCTACCTTCGCAGCGCCCGGCTGGCGGGGGAGCTGGGCACGCGTGCCCTGGAGGTGCTGGCCACCGAACGCACCGTCGACGGCGCCCCGGAACTGCTGCGGCGGGTGCGGAGGCTGCTGGCGCACTACCGCACCAGCGAGCCGGTGCTGCCCCGGTGGATCGAGGACTTCGTCCGGACGGGGTACGCGCACTACTGCACGCTGCTCCCGGCGGCCTTCGTCGACGAGGAGGCCGGTGTCGAGCAGGTCGCCGCGATGCTGGGCTTCCTGTTCAGCATGGAGGCGCTCGCCCTGTCCCTGGGATGCGACCGTACGCAGCTGGAGCTGGCGATGGCCGGATCGCATCCGGAGGAACCGTCGAAGGTGGCGCTGCTGTGGGCGGCGCAGGTCCAGCTCGGCCGTCTCTCGCGTGCGGAACTGCGTGAGCGGTGCGCCGGACTGCTGGCGAACCCGATGGTGCTGCCCGCTTATCCGCGTTACCTGAGCGGTTTCGTCCACGCGTTGGAGCCGGCGCCGGGATTGGCAGACTTCGTCGTCGAGGCGGTGTCGAACGCTTTCGCCGAGCTACCGGACAGGCTGCTGCTGCCGTGGTTGCCGACGTTGATCACCACGCTGCGGTCTCGCGGCGCGGAGCTGGTGCCGCTGCTCGTACGTGAGGCAGGGCGGATCTTCCCCGGCAGGCTCGCGGCGCTCGACGAATGGGTCCCGCCCTGGAAGGACCAGCCGGAACCCCGTGCGGTGACGAGGAAGACCGGAGGCGGCGGCCTCGCGTTGCTGGCGGCGCACCCGGCGGCCTGCGACGCCGTGGCGGGCCTGCTGGGCTGCGAGGAGCCGTGGGGGAGCACCGCGCCCGCCGGCTTGGCGCTGCTCGAGCGGTATCCGGACTCCGCCGCCGCGTTGGAGGAGGTGCTCACCGGCGGGTGAACCCGAGGGCGGTCGCCGCATGGCCGGCGACCGCCCGATCCGTCAGTCGGCGACCCAGCTTCCGTGGAAGCCCAGTGGCACCGGCCTCGGCAGGTGGATACGGGCCAAGGGCTTCGCGGTGAAGTCCTGTGCCGCGAGGATCACCAGGTCCGAGGCGTTGCGGTCGGGGTTGTTCACGTAGGCGAGGGCGTAACCGTCGTCTTCGGACTTGCTGCGGGACGACGGTACGAACACCGCTTCACTCGCGTCGGCGCCCCGCCCGAAGCGGTGCACCTCCGAACGCCCGTTCCGCAGATCGTGCTTGATCAGCGCGTTGCCGAAGGATCCGGAGGGCTTGTCCAGGTAGACGTCGAACAGTTCGCCGGGCGAGGCCGAGTAGCCGTACCTGTGCCGCCGTGACACCAGGCTTTCGTTGACCCGCGGGAATTCCTGCGGCCGGTCGTCGAGGACTCGGCGATGGACCCGCCCTCGCGCGAGATCGATCGTCCAGCGCTCCAGCACCGGCGGGCCCGACGCCGACGGGCCGCCGAAGCCCTGCTTGCCCGCCACCTCGAACGGAGCCGGCATCGTGGTCAGGTCGACCACGACCGTGGAGCCCTGTTCGTAGGCGTTGAGCGTATGCGAATAGAACACCGGATCCACCCCGAACCAGCGGACCGGGCCGCCGTCGCGGTTCATCACCCCGACCCTGGCCGGATGGTCCGTGTTCCACTTGTAGGGCACGACTTTGCCCGGCTGTGGATCGAAGGTGACCGGCACGTCGAAGACGACCACGTAGTTCTCGGTGAGCCCGAAGTCGTGCATCATCGGACTGTCGGTGACCGGGATCCGGGTGGTCCGCACGACGCGGCCGGTCCGGTCGACCATCAGATGCCGTACGTGATCCCACGTCGGGTGATAGGTCACCGCGTGGAGTTCGTCGGCGCGGGCGTCGAACTTCGTGTGCGCGGTGTAGGAGCCTTCCAGCGAACCGCCGAAGTCGAACGGCCCCAACGTGTTCAGCTCACCGTCGAGCTCGTACGGCGGCGCGCCGGACTCCTGCAGGGTGAGGATGCGGCCGTGGTGGCTGATCACGTGGGTGTTCGGCGCGAAGTCCTCGGCGGGTACCGGCCACGGGTACCGTTCGCCGAGTTTCGCCGCGACGCCGGACGAACGCACCCACCGATTGCGGTACCACTCGGCCTTTCCGTCGCGCAGCCGGACGCCGTGCACCATGCCCTCACCCAGCATCCAGTGGTGGGCGCGTGGATCTTCGAGCCCGAGCACATTCGGCCCGGTGCGCAGGTATCGCCCGCAGAGATCCTGCGGAATGCGGCCGGTGACCGGGAGGCCGAACGCGGTCACCTCCTCCTTCACCGGCGCGAACGCACCTTCGACGAACGGGTAGCGCGGTGTCGCCGGATTCGGTGAGGCGAACGCGGTTCCGCCGCTGCCGGCAGTCGCGGCGACTCCGCCGATGGCCAGCGCGGCCGCCCCGCGGAGCACGTTCCGCCTCGTCGGTTCGGTCATGGTCGATCCCCCAACTCGTGAAGTAACTGTGTATGCCATGAACAGTGTATGCCTTTACCTGTTTTGGGTGCAACAATGCGGCCATGGACGACGTGGAGATCGAGTCGCTGCCGCCGGGTACCGCGCTTGCGTGGGGTCACGCCCCGGCACCCCGGCGTGGGCCCAAGCCGGGATACAGCCTCGAACAGATCGTCGACGCGGCCATCGCGCAGGCGGACGCGGAGGGCTACGCGGCGCTGTCCATGCCGTCGATCGCCAAACGTCTCGGCATCACCGCGAACGCCCTCTACCGGTATCTGAGCTCCAAAGAGGAACTGCTCGTCCTGGTGGCCGAGGCGGCGTGGGGGCCGCCGCCGGACCCGGTGTCCGGCGATTGGCGCGCCGCGGTCACCGTCTGGGCGCGCACGCTCCTCGAACGCTGCCGCCGCCATCCGTGGCTGATCGACCTTCCGGTGCGGAGGGCGCCGAGTACGCCGAATCTGCTGGGGTGGCTGGAGAACTTCCTCGCGGGGATGGCGGATTCGGGTCTGAGCGTCCAGGACGTGACCGGCTGCGCCGTACTGGTCGACGGATGGGTTCGCAGTACGGCTTCCTTGCTCCGGGACGTCAACGCGAGCCCGCCTGATCAGGTCCGGGCGCTGAGCGCGTTCCTCGGCCCGCGGCTCGAAGGGCGGGGCTACACGCGCGTCGCCGCCGTGATTTCCGGTGAGGCGTATGGCGAGGAGGGCATGGAGGAAGCCGACGTCGAGTTCGGCCTCGGTCGCATCCTGGACGGCATCGAGGCGCTCATCGAGCGCCGGTGAACACTCCGTCGAGCCGGTAGTCGACGATCTCCGACGCGCGCTCGGCCGTGTAGGCGTCGACCATGATCCCGGTGACCAGGCCGGCGGACATCGTCGCGAGCGCGTCCGCCTCGAGCAGGGGGTCGAGGCGGGTGGGGACGGCACCTTTCTCCTGTGCCGTCCGGAGCAGGCCGGCGATCGCGTGGACCAGGTGGGGCAGAAGGGGTTCCTGGTCGGGATCCTGGCTTCCGCGCGTGACGTCGACGGCGAAATACGAGATCTGGACCGCGGCCAGCATGCGGCGGCGCTCGCCGTCCGGCAGGACGGCGGTCAGGTAGGCGCGCACGATGGTGCGTTCGTCCTCCGTCTTCATCGCCTCGCCGATGCTCTTTCCGGCGATCTCGCCGGTCAGTTCGACGACCCGCTGCCAGGCGAATCGCAGCATCTCCTCCTTGGTCGGGAAGTAGTACTGGACCAGGTTCATCGAGATGCCTGCCTCCGCGGCCACCGCACGCAGGGTGACCGCCTGCAGCCCTTGGGCGGCGGCGATCCGGAAGAGGGCTTCCGCGATTTCGCGCCTGCGCTCTTGGTGGTCGACACGTTTCGGCACGCGATCACTCTGCCATGTCGGCGAGGGCTGGCCGGAACGGCCACCCACTGTTATGGTGCAAGTGCACTATAAAAACTTCGAGGAGGTCCGATGCTGGGGGAGTTCACCGACAAGAAGGCCGAGGAGCGCTTCTTCGCGACTTACGACGCGATCTTGCGGAAGTGGCCGGTTCCCGCCGAGGAACGGGACATCGAGACGAGATTCGGCCCGACCCGGGTCCGGAGTTGCGGGCCGGAAGACGGTCCGCCGATCGTGCTGCTTTCCGGGGGAATGGGCACGTCGCTGTCCTGGTACCCGCATATCGCCGAACTCGCCGCCCGGCACCGGATCCACGCCGTCGACTCGATCGGCGAGCCGGGACGGTCGATCCAGACCATGCCCATCGAGTCCACAGAGGACTGCGCGGACTGGCTCACCGAGGTCGTCGACGGGGTGCTCGCGGGAACCGGCCACGAGAAGGTCCACCTCGCCGGTGTTTCGCGAGGTGGCTGGCTCGCCTTGAACCTCGCGACCCGCTCGACCGACCGGATCGCCGGTGTCATCGCCATCGAAGCCGCGGGGTTCGGCGTGATCGACCGGAGTTTCATCTGGTGGAGCTTCCGGGAGATCTTCCTCTGGTTCCTGCCCAAGTGGTTTCTCCGGCTGGTGGCCTCCGGGGATCCGGACGTGCGGCACACCGTGCGGCCCCTGTTGTTCGCCGCGCTCAAGTACAAGCAGCGTCTCCCCGAGATGCACCTGTTCGGCGACGACGAGTTGTCCGGGATCGACGTACCCACCCGGATCATCGTCGCCGAACGCAGTGTCATCCACCGTGCCCGCGAGGTGGCGGACCGGCTCGCCTCACTGAACCCGCACATCGAGGTCGAGGTCGTGCCCAAAGCGACCCATGGGTTGTCCCTGGAGAAGCCGGAGCTGGTCACCGCCCGGATCATCGAGGCCGCGCGTCACGCCGCGGCCACCTGATCCGGCCACGACGGCGAACGGCCGAGCAGGGCGACGATCGTGTCCAAATCGGACGGACCCGTCTCGTCGACGGCCGGGCCGAAGGCGGCGCCAGGGGCCGTCCGGTTCTTCCCGTCCGGGATCGCCTTGGCGAACCGCAGTCCGGCGTCGAGTACCTCCCGCTGAAACTTGAGCGGCAGGCCGAGGGTTTTGGCCACGTCCCAGGAGTGCACCAGGTAGTCGACGAAATGGAAGCCCAGCGCCTGCTCCGCGGTGAAGGTGATTTCGGTGGAGAACTCGGGAAGGGCGAACCTCCGGTCGGCGAGGTCGTGGGGGACGAACGCGTTCAGGACCCGGTTCACCGACGCGCGGTAGGTGGCGATGGGGTCGTCGCCCAGCGGGAGCAGCCGCCAATGGCCGAGGTGGCTCTCGCCCTCGGCCGCGGCGGCGAACCCGTGGTGCTGGGTGGTCATATGCGCCAGCAGGCCGTGCAAGGTCCAGGCGCTGCATGGGGTCGGCTTGACCAGATCCGCGGGGGTGATCTTGCTGACGAGGTCGAGGCTGGTCCGGGTCACGAGGGCGTCGAGGAAGCGGAGCTCATCGATAGGCATACGCATATCATCTACACACGCGTACGAGTTCGTCAACGGGTTCCACCGACCGGGTCGGTATGGTCTGCGCATGGCGGAGCAGGGGAGGCCGGATCTCGCGGCGATGCTCGGCGGGCTGATGCGACGGCTGATGAACGCCGAGACGCCGGTGCTGGCCGAGCACGGGTTGACCATGTGGGGCTACGTGGTGCTGAGCGCGCTCGACGACGGGCCCGTCCGCACGCAGGCCGCCCTCGCGAAGGCCATCGGCGCGGACAAGACGCGGATCATCGGTACCCTCGACAACCTTCAAGAGGACGGGCTGATCACCCGCGAACCGGACCCGAAGGACCGCCGGGTCCGGCTGCTGGGGATCACCGAAGCCGGCCGCGCCGCGCGACGGTCGGCCCAGTCGAAGATCCAGGAGCAGGAGGAACGGTTGCTCGGACGGCTTCCCGCCGGTGACCGGGCGGCGTTCCTTCGCGCCGCGCGCCTGTTGTCCGAAGCCGAGTGGCCGTGAGCGGGTTCACCCGAGTTCTTCGGTGACCATGCCCGGCGGGTAGTCCGACGGCGACCGGCGCCACCACGCGCCGAAGGCCTGAGCCAGCCGCCGTGGCACCTCGACCTGTGCGCCGCCGCCGTGGAAGTCGATCGTGACCAGCACACCGCCGATTTCCGAGGTGTCCCAGGGGATTCGCCGGATCAGTTTCGCGTAGTCGGCGCTGGCGGACACGAACGTGACCACGTTCGCCGCCCCGAGCCGGCGGGCCTCACCGAGCACGGCGTCTTCGAGCACTCCCGGCGGCCAGTCGCCGAGCTTGAGTTTCCGGTCGTAGTAGGCGATCGGCTCGCCGGCGCGCAGGATTCCGTAGCCACCGCTGAGGATCAGCAGCCGCCCGGACGCGGCGGCCTCGCCGAGGGCGCCGCCGACGTTCCGGTAGAAGTTCCCGTTGTAGCGGAGCCACGCGGGTCGCAGTCCGCCGCCGTCGACCTTGGACCGCGTCAGGACCTCGGCCCGCGCGCGAAGCATCGGCTCGGGCCAAAGCGCGTCGGCCCCCGCGGAGGCGTCGCTGCCTCGGTTCTTGGCCTTCGAGGGACCGAGGACGATCAGGCTGTCGCGCGGTTCGATCGCGTTCAGAACGGTCACCCGCGAACCCTAAAGCGCCTCGCTGACCGGACGCTGATCGGTCCCGGGCATGCTTGAGGGACCAGACCGCGGAAGGGAGGACCATGTCGCCACTCGTCGTGCACGGCTTGTGGTCCCGTGGCCGCGGGATCGTGCTCTGGGGTGAACACGGCGACCGCCCGGCGACGACGTCGATGCGGCCGTCGAGCGCGGCCCGGCCGCATCCGTTCGCCGCCTCGGTCGCGGATCTGACCGCCCTGCACCCCGGCAAACCGGCATCGGCCGTTCTTTTGCTTCCGTCGCGTCGCGGCGGTCCGGTCGCCTCGCCCGAACTGGGCTCCCGCGGCCGCCCGCAGCAGGAACTGACGCTGGAACCCTGGTCGGTGCCCGCGCTCCTGATCGACCCCTCGGAGCTGGAGGACCTGGCCGAGACGGTCAGCTACGGCACCTCGGTCCGCCATCTCCGCGCCGTCGTCCGGCTGGCGGACGATCTGGTGCGCCGCGGTCGCGTGCTGCCCACGCTCGTGCGGAACGAGATCGTGGCCCGGGCGCGCTGGCGGCCCGTGGCCCGGGGCGGTGACGCGGTCGCGGTCCGGGCGCTGATCGCGGCCACCCCGCCGGTCGGCCGGGCCGAACATCCCGGGCCGGATCCGGCGGCGCTCGTCACCGACGCGCTCCACACCCTGGTCGACGCGGCGGTCCGCGATCGCCTGGCCGCCGCCGGACATGCCACGGAAAGCGATGGCCGCGAGGGCCCGTTCGGGTCGTGGCTCCACGCGCTGAAGAGCGCCGACGACCGGATCGGCCAGGCGCCGGGACGCATGGGGATCGTCGCCGAGGGTATCGCCGCCTGGGACGCGGTCGGCGACACCGACCTGACCGAGGGCACCGTCTGCTTCCGGCTCGACGAGGTCCCCACGCTGCACGGCCCGGCCGACGACCCTGACGACCAGACCGGCGACGGGACCAAGTGGCAGTTGCGGTTCCTTCTGCGCTCCACGGCCGATCCGAGCCTCTTGCTCCCGGCGGAAGACGTCTGGTCCGGCAAGGCGGGCGCCAAATTCACCGACCCCGAGGGCCTGTTCGCCGCCGAGCTGGAACGCGCCGCCGGTGTGTTGCCGTTGCTCGGCCCCGCGGTCGACGCCGAGAAGCCCGGCAGCTACGACCTGACCGTCGCCGAAACCGTGGAGTTCCTCGACGGCGGCGCGGAACGGCTGGCGGCGGCCGGATTCGACGTCCAGCTCCCGGCGAGCTGGGGCGGCAGGCGCAAGCTGGCGCTCAAGCTGTCCGTCCGCGGCGCGCCGGTCGACCAGGCCGCCGTGCACCGGCTCGGCCGTCACCAGCTCGCCTCCTACCGCTGGGCGCTCGCCGTCGGTGAGGAAGCGCTGACCGACGAAGAACTCGCCGGGCTCGCGGCCGCGAAGTCGTCACTGGTCCGGCTGCGCGGCCGCTGGGTGAGCGTGGACCCCGAACTGCTGCGCGCCGGTCTGGAGTACCTCCGCCGCGACCCGGACCGCGAGAAACCTCCGCTGCCCACCCCGGCGGACCTGCTGGCCCTGCTCCACGGGTTCGACGACACGCCACTCCCGGTCACCGAGGTCACGACCGACGGCTGGATCGACGACTTCCTGGCCGGCCGGGTCCAGCGCACGATCGAGCCGGTCGAGCCGCCGCCGACGTTCCAGGCGACCCTCCGGCCTTACCAGAGCCGCGGTGTCGCGTGGCTTTCGTTCATGGCGTCGATCGGGCTCGGGGCCTGCCTCGCCGACGACATGGGACTGGGCAAGACCGTCCAGCTGCTCGCGCTCGAAGCGATCGAGCGGGCTCAGGGCGACAGGCGGCCGACCCTTCTGGTCTGCCCGATGTCGCTGCTCGGGACATGGCAACGGGAAACGGCCAAATTCGCGCCGGAACTGCGCGTTCACCTCCATCACGGCGCCGATCGCGGCCGCGTCCGGACCGAGGGCGCGGACCTGGTCGTCACCACCTACTCGACCGCCGCCCGCGACGCCGACGAGCTCGCGGCCATCCGCTGGCACCGGCTCGTGCTCGACGAGGCGCAGGCGGTCAAGAACCAGAACACCGGGCCCGCGCAGGCACTGCGCCGGATTTCCGCCGGGCACCGGATCGCGCTGACCGGGACGCCGGTGGAGAACCGGCTCGCCGACCTGTGGTCGCTTTCGGATCTGCTCAATCCCGGCGTGCTCGGCGGCAGGCAGGAGTTCCGTGAGCGGTTCGAGGTGCCCATCGAGCGCCGGGGCGATCTTCCCGCGGCCACCGAGCTGCGGCGGCTGACCCGGCCGTTCCTGTTGCGGCGCCTCAAAACCGATCCCACCGTGCTCGCCGACCTTCCCGAGAAGATCGAGATCCTCCAGGAGTACCGCCTCACCCGCGAACAGGTGACGCTGTATCGCGCCACCGTGGACGAGATGATGACCAAGATCGCCGACAGCGCCGGGGTCAAACGGCGGGGCAACATCCTCGCCGCGATCACCAAGCTCAAGCAGATCTGCAACCACCCCGCGCATCTGCTGCACGACGGCTCGCCGATCGGCCACCGCTCCGGCAAGGTCAACCGGCTCGAGGAGCTCCTGGCGGAGATCCTGGACGCCGGTGATCGCGCGTTGTGCTTCACCCAGTTCGCCGAATTCGGGCACCTGCTCGTCCCGCATCTTTCGCATCGGCTGAACGCGAAGATCGCCTTCCTGCACGGCGGCCTGTCGCAGCGGCGCCGGGACTCGATCGTCGAGCACTTCCAGTCCGGTGAGGGGCCGCCGATCCTGCTCGCGTCACTGAAGACCGGGGGAGCGGGGCTGACGCTCACCGCCGCCACCCACGTCCTGCATCTCGACCGGTGGTGGAATCCGGCGGTCGAGGAACAGGCCACCGACCGCGCCTTCCGCATCGGCCAGCGGCACAGCGTCCAGGTGCGGAAGTTCGTCTGCCCCGGCACCATCGAGGAGCGGATCGACGCCGTCATCACCAAGAAGGAGGCGCTGGCCGATCTCGTCGTCACCGACGGGGAGGACTGGCTCACCGAGCTGTCCACCGCTTCACTGCGCGAGGTCTTCGCGCTCGGGCGGGAGGCGGGCGATGACTGACGGATTCCGCCGGGCACTCGACGAATTGGGTGTCCACAAAGGACTCGTGCCGCCCTGCCGGGTCGACACGCTCACGATCGGGCCCGGCGCCGCGGTCGCCGGCGTCCGGGTGACCCGGCAGCGGTTCTACGAGGTCCGCATCGGCCTGCCGACGTTCGGCAAGCAGGTGTGGACGGCGGTCATCGCCGCCGTCGCGGCGGACGAGACCGCGAGGACGGCCTTGCTCGACGGCCGGGTCCCGGACGACATCGCTCGCTTCTTCGCCGCCGAGCAGGTGCCGCTGTTCCCCGAGGCGGCGTGGGAACTGTCGCTGGACTGCACGTGCCCCGGCACCCGTGTTCCCTGCGATCACCTCGTCGCCGCGCTGATCGCGCTCGAAGGCGAGGAGGACCCGTTCGCGATCTTCACGCTCCGCGGCCGCGACCGCACGGCCTTGCTCGACGAGATCGGGCGGCAGGCGGGCGCCCGGGTCACCGCCCCGTCCGCGGACGCCGAGACGCCCGGCCTCGACGAGGTGATGGACGACTTCTTCGGCTGGGGTCCGGCCGGCGACGTCACGAGCACGCGGCGGTCGCGGGCCGGGGACCCGTTGGGACTGCTCGACGAGGTCCCGCCCCTCACGGCCACAGTGGACGGAACCTCGGTCACCGCCCTGCTGCGGCCGCTCTACCGGGCGATCACCGGTCAGGCGAAGTAGGCGTCGACGAGCTCTTCGTCCACTTCGGACAGTGTGCCGGGGGACCACTTCGGGGAGCGGTCCTTGTCGATGATCTGCGCGCGGATCCCCTCGGCGAACTCGGCGGTCGAGAACGCGTGGGTCGAGATCCGGAGCTCCTGCGCCAGCGCGGTTTCCAGATCTGGCATCGCGGCGGCCGACCGGAGTGCCCGCAGGGTCACCTTCAGCGCGGTCGGCGACTTCGCCTCGATCTCCTTGGCCGTGGTGGCCGCGGCGTCGCCCTCGGCGTGGAGCCTGGCCAGGATCTCCTCGACGGTGTCCGCCGCGTAGCACCGGTCGATCCAGCCGGCGTCCCCGGCCAGTGTGCTCGGCGGCGCGGGTTCGGCGATCAGCTCCAGCGCGTCGTCCGGTGTGCGGGCCGCCAGCGCGTCAAGCAGGTCCGGGATCCGTTCGCTGGGCACGAAATGGTCGGCGAGTCCACAGTGGATCGCGTCGGGCCCCGAGATCGCCCCGGCGGTGAGCGCGATATGCGTCCCGAGTTCGCCGGGCGTGCGGGACAGCAGGTACGTGCCGCCGACGTCCGGGACGAAGCCGATCCCGGTCTCGGGCATGCCGACCCGGGAGCGTTCGGTGACGATCCGGTGGCTGCCGTGCGCGGAGACGCCGACCCCGCCGCCCATGACGAGCCCGTCCATCAGCGCGAGGTAGGGCTTGGGATAGCGCGAGATCACGGTGTTGAGGCGATACTCGTCGGCCCAGAACCGCAGGGACGCGGTGCCTCCGCCGCGGGCGTCCTCGTAGATGGCGCGGATGTCGCCGCCCGCGCAGAGCCCGCGATCACCGGCGCCGTCGATCAGCACGGCGCGGACACCCGGGTCGGCGCGCCACGCTTCGAGATGGTCGAGCATGGCGAGGACCATGCCGTGGTTCAGCGAGTTCAGCGCACGCGGCCGGTTCAGCGTGATCCGGCCGATTCCGCTCTCGACGAGGAACTGGACGTCGTTCACGAAGCCACCCTAAAAGTAGGACGTCCGACCATGTGGCGCTTGTGGCGCACGCCTCAGCGCGTCGTTCGGGCCTTGGGCGACTGCGCGGACGGCGGATCGGGGAAGTACCTGGTCAGCATGATCGTCTCCCACGCGATCGTGCAGTAGAGGATGCCGGCGGCCGCCCAGCCGGTGAGCGGATCTCCAGGCCAGAACAGCACGGACGCCAATGCGGTCAGCGTCGCGGCGAGGAGCGCCGGGATGAGCACGGTGAGCCCGACGAAGGTGAGCCGCCGTCCGCGTCCGCTCCGGATACCGATGGCGGTGACACCCCACAACGAGACGAGGACGCTCGAAGCGCTCAGCACGCCGACCCAGACGGCACGCGCCCAAGGCCCGAATTCCCACGGCAACGCGGTCTCCCGCAGGAGCAGGCCGAGCCCGAGCAGGTACAGGAGCGAGCCCGCCGCGAACACGACCACTCTGCGGAACGGGGTCGCGCCGCCTCTGTCAGGAAGGTAGTGCCAGCAGGAATACCCGCCCGCGAAGCCGATCCCGATCGCCAGGAAGAGGTGCCCTGGCAGGCTGAACCACTCGTCCGTGGCGACGGACACCGCACCCCACGCCAGCAACCCGGCGGCGACGCTCAACAAGGGAGCGAGGAAGCCGATCAGCAGCGGCGGCACGACCATGGGCTTGGTCACCGCGAACAGGGTCCGCCCCAGTTTGGCGCCCTTGCTCGTGCCCGCCGGCTGGATGGCGCGCCAGGTGACCAGGCCGAGGCGGAGACCCGCCCGCCGGAGATGAGGGCGTTTGAAGAGCACGCGCACCGTTTCCGCGCCGACCTTCCCCAGGACCTGGGCCTTGTCCGAGAGCCGGGCGACCGATGTCCCGGTCGCCTCCTTGAGCTGCTCGTCGGTGGGTGGGACATCGCCGTTGTGCCGCAGTTCGGCCAGGCCGGTGAGCAGGGGGATCTCCTGCTGCAGGATGTTCCAGTGCAGCCAGGTGGTGAGCAGGATCGGGAGTTTGTGCCGGACGTTCGCCGGGGTCACGCCGAGTGCTTCCCAGGGGCCGATGAGACCCGCCAGTTCGGGACGCGCGTCGAGATCGTCCGACGTCTTGCCGAAGACATGGACGTAGTGCTCGGCGTAGAGGTCTCGGAGCCAGTCGACGAGTTCGGTTTCCTCTTTCGCCTGGAGACGCTCGCTCCTGGCGACGACATCGACCAGCGAGCAGGCCGCATCGAGACGGCCCCAGGTCCAGTCGTTGAGCCGCCAGCGCGAGGACAGGAAGCTCGCGAAGTTCATCAGCTGGTTGCCGCTGAGCTTGCGCTCGACCCGTTGGACGTCGTCGACCGGCTCCTCGGCCAGCAGGATCTTCTCCAGTGGGCTCTTGGCGATCGCCGACATGGCGTGCACCCGGATCCGGCTCGGCTCGGAAAGCGGATCGGGACGGAGCGGGCCGATCAGGATCTCGGCCACGGCGAAGACGTCGAGCGTCCTCGCCAGGTCGATGCACGCCGCCTCGTGGAGCGCGGTGAATCCTGGAACCTTCGCGCGTTCGCCCAGTTCGGCGACCAGAGCGCCGGCCAGCTCGCCCACCCGGTTCCAGATCGGGGTGAGGAACGGCTCCGGGAAGTCCGGCTCGACGGGCAGCAGGTCCGCTTGGACGGCGTGTTCGGCGACGTCGGCGATGACGCAGCACCAGTTTTCGCCGGGGAGGAGCCCGCCGGCGGCGTCGATGAAACAGGAGAGCCGACGGCAAGCGGCCATGACCCAGGGCAGGACCTCGAAGTCCGGCGAGCCGCCTCGCAGGAGCAGCCGATCCCGGCAGGCGAGGAGGACTTCGCAGGCGAAGCGGGTCTCATAGAGTTTGTCGCGGATCGAACCGAGCGCGCCTTTCTGATCCTCGTCCAGGCTTTGCCCGGCTTCGATGGCCTGGACCCAGTCCAGGACGAGCGCGACGGCGCGGGCGGGCGCCAGCAGGGAACGGAACCACGAGATGGTGAGCCTGTTCGCGCCGGGCGCGCAGGCGAGGTCGGCGACGGCGGGACCCCGCAGGAGTTCGAGGATCGGGGCCGCGGCCTGCCCGGCGGTGAACGTGCGGCTGTCGGGAATCGGCAGGGGATCGGGACCGGTCAGGGAGATCGGATCGTCGACCAGTCTCGCCAGGCGGTCGGCCTCCACCGACGCCACGGCCTCGGCATAGCGGGGCATCAGCTTCCGGCGTGCCCTCTTGCCGGGAAGGTTCGCCAGGCCCGGGTCTCCGGGAAGACCCCCGGCGGTGCCGTGCAGCCGTTGCGCGGACGTCCAGGCGTCGCTCAGTTCGGCCGCGTCGTCCAGCAAGGTCTCACTGTTCATCTTGGTGCGGATCAAGGCTTTGACCACTCGCGCCAGCCGGGCGAGCGAACCCTGTTCCGTGCTGTTGGCCGGCAGTTTGGCCGGTGTCGGGGGAACCGGCTGAAGATAGAGCAGCCAGCGGTCGACGGGCGCTTGCGCGGGCGCGCCGGCGACGGCGCGGATGGCCCACGAGAGTGGGATGTTGTCGAGAACTCCGCCGTCCATCAGCTGTGCCTGAGTACTGCCCGCGTCCGGTACGCCGGTCTCGCTGCATGTGCCGACGGCGTCGAGCCACGGCTTGTCGTCGACGATCTCGGGCCCGGTCACCGTCAGCCTCGCCGGTTCGAAGGCGCCGGGGAACGACGACGTCGTCCGCGCGGCATAGGCGAGCCGGTCGAGATGCGCCGTCGAACCGGCGGGGAAATCGCTGAAGATCGGGTGCGCGACGCCGCATTCGGTCCGGTAATGGCGAAAGGCGAGGTGGGCCTGTGACCAACTCGCGAGCAAGGCCTGCCCGACGGAAGGACGCAGGTATTCATTGCGGGGGAACAGTCTCGTGGCGGTGAGGATCAGGCGGACGAGGCGGGGAGAGTCATCGGTCCGCAAGCGGCGGCACGACGAGGTTTCGAGCAATTGTTTCAGTTGTTCCGAGAGCCTCGCGTAGAAACCGCCGTCGCCGTCGAGCAGAGACGGCGGGATCCCGTGCCCGGGATGCCGGGTGAGCAACTCGAGGTCGCCCAGTTTGAGCCAGATGTCGCGGATCCCGTCGTCGAAACGCATTCCGTAGACGAGGTGACTGGCGAGCAGGGCACCGTTGAGCCCGCCTGCGCTGGTCCCGGCGATGACGTCGACATCGACGTGCTCGTATCCGGCGACAGCGAGGATTTTCCGGTAAATGGCGCGTTGGGTGATGTCCCGTGCCGTCACCGCGTCCGGTGCCGCCTGGGAACTGTCGGCGGACCGGAGTGCCGTGATTTCCCGGCAGGCGCCGCCCATCCACACGGCGAGGCTGACCCCGCCACGCATGCACAGAGCCAGGCGGAGATCATGCGGACGGGCGGAAGAATTCGTGGTGGTCATCGCTGCCTCCCTGTGCGGAGGTCGGCGATTCCGGAGAAGGGGTTACCCGGATACGCGAACGATGAGATGTCGTGACGCTCTCGATGCCGAACCCGCATTCGCGAACGCGAATATCTGCCAGCGGACGCCGTGTGGATTCTGGTAGTCATCGGATATGAGCGAACAGCCGACGGCGGCGGAGCTTGCCGACGAACTCCTCGACGTCCTCGCGACCGAGATGCCCTTGATGGCGACCTTCGACAACGTCCCGGGGCACGACCACGAATTGCGGGACGTCTCGGAGGCCGGTGACGAATGGCTCAGGGAGCGCGCCGTCCGTATCGCCGGGCACGCCGCCCGCTCCACGGATCCGGACCGGATCACCCTCGGTGTCGTTTCCCATCACGCGGAATCGCTGCTGAGCAGGCTCGACTCGCGGAGTCTCGAGTTCACCCTCGCCGATCAGATGGCGGCCGAGGGCACCGGGGTGCTGTCCTGGCTCCCGCAGCTCGAGCCGTCGGGGGAGCAGGCGGAAGAGGACTATCTGGCCAGGCTGGCGGCGTTCCCGGAGTTCTTCGCGGCGCTGGCCGATCGTCACCGCACCGGGGTCGCGGCGGGCCGGACCCCGGTGGAACGGGCGGTGCGCGGCGCGATCGACCACGTCGACCGGTTCCTGGCCGTCGAACCCAACCCGCTGCTCGTCCCGCCACTGACCGGTGACCGCGCGGAACGACGGCGGCGGCTGTTCACCGAGAAGGTGCGCCCGGCGCTCGTCGCCTATCGCGAGGTTCTCGCCCGCGAGATCGCCGGACGTGGCCGATCCGACGATCGCCCGGGCCTCTCCTGGCTGGACGGCGGCAAGGAGAGCTACGCGGGCCTGGTCAAGACGCACACCACCACCGGGATCTCGCCGGAGGAACTGCACGAGACCGGCCTCGCGATCGGCCGGGCACTGGACGAGGAGTACCGGCGGCTCGGTGCGGCCGTGTTCGGCGAGGACGACCCCGTCGCGGTCCGGCGGCGGATGCGCACCGATCCGTCGCTGCGCTGGCGGGACGCGGACGAGATGATCACGACCGCGACGGAAGCGGTCGCGCGGGCCGCGGCCGCGGCACCGGACTGGTTCCGCCGGGTGCCGTCGGCCGAATGCGTGGTGCGCGCCGTGCCGGAAGCCGACGGGCCCTCCGCCGCGCAGGCGTACTACATGCCGCCGTCGGCCGACGGCGGTCGTCCGGGCGTCTACTCCACCAACACCTACCGGGTGACCGAACGGTTCCGGTTCATCGCCGAGTCGGTCGCTTTCCACGAAGCCGTTCCAGGGCACCATTTCCAGGCTTGCGTTTCCTTCGAACTGGAGGACGTGCCCCGGCTGCGCAAGCTCGTCCCGCTCTCGGCGTTCGACGAAGGCTGGGCGCTCTACACCGAGCGGCTCGCCGACGAGATGGGCCTGTACTCCGACGACGTCATGCGGCTGGGCATGGTCGCCGAGGACTCGTTGCGCGCGGCGCGGCTCGTCGTCGACACCGGGCTGCACGCGTTCGGCTGGACCCGGCGGCAATGCGTGGACTACCTCGCCGAGCATTGCGTGCTGAGCGACGTCGAAGTGCAGTCCGAGACCGACCGGTACATCGAATGGCCCGGTCAGGCGCTGTCGTACATGACGGGCAGGCTGGAAATCCAGCGATTACGGGCCTTCGCCGAGGAGCGGCTGGGCGAGGCCTTCGACATCCGGGATTTCCACGACGTCGTACTGAGGAACGGGCAGGTGCCGCTGCCCGTGCTCGGCGACATCGTGCGGGAGTGGGTGGCCGGCACGCGGCGCCGGGAGTGACCCCGGCGCCGCGTGTCCGGGCTCAGTCGCGTTTCGCGAGCGTCGCGACTTCGGCGTCGGTCAGCGGCCGGTCGTAGAGCCGGACGTCGTCCACCGCGCCGCGCAGGAAGTCGACCTGCTGACCGCCGTACTGCCCGCGGCCGATCACCGTGTGCCCGGTGCTCGGTGCGGCGGAGCAGGCGTTCTGCGCGGCGACCTTCTTGCCGTCGACGTAGAGCGACAACGTGCCCGCCTTGGCGTCGCGGACTCCGGTCAGGTGGTACCAGCGACCGACTTCCGGCTTCTCCGGCGACAGGGCACGGAGGCCGACGAAGCTCATCGCCCATCGCTGGTCCTGTCCGGAGTACTGCAGGAAGAACGCGCTGTCACGGCCGGTGTCCTGGCTGACGACGGTCTGGAACGCGCCGCTCGCCTCATCCAGCTTGGCCCACGCCGAAACCGAATAGCTGCCGGCCGTGTTGACGAGGTTCGCCCCGGTGTCGGCCTGCCCGTTGCCCGCGAAGGCCAGCGCACCGGCCTGGACACCGCCCGCCCACTGCGCGTTGGTCAGCGTGGCGTGCGCGGTGCCGACCGAGTCCTTGGCGCTGGATCCGGTGCCCTCGTCGAACTTGTAGGCGTGCACGCCGTCGATCCCGGGAGTGCCGGGGCCCGGGTCGGGAGCGCCGGAGCCGCTGCCGTCGGCGTTGCGGATGATCGCCTGGTTGACCGCCCGCACCTGGGCGAAGTCCATCTTCTTCACCTGCCTGTCGTAGGTGAAGAAGCCGTTGACCTCGTGTTCGACGTCGGTGATCTGCGTGTAGATCGAGCCACTGATGCCGCAGCTCTGCGCCGACGCGAGCACGTCGCGCTGGTTCTGGACGTAACGGCTGTTCAAGGTCGCTTGGTCCTTCACCATCTCGTAGGCGTGGCCTTCGCCGAACCACATGTGGTTCTCGACCTCGAGGCCGTAGCCGCCGTGTTCGCCGTCGATCGAGATCCGCTTGCCGTCGGGCATCGGCTTCGCCGGGCCAGGGTAGGCGTGCCAGTCGATGACGTCGCCCTTGCCGGAGTCACCGAGGGAGTCACAGCAGTTGACACCGCTGTGTGCGTTGACCAGCCGGGTCGGGTCCTGGGCCTTGACGTCGTCGGCGATCCTGCCGGTGGTCTCGCGCGACCACTCGCCCCAGCCCTCGTTGAACGGCACGTAGCCGACGATCGAGGTCCAGTTCTTCTTCTGCTCCACCAATTCCTTCAGCTCGACCTGGAACTGCCGCTGCGCGTCGGCGGGCGGGCGTCCGCCGGTGCGCATCGACGGCATGTCCTGCCAGACGAGCAGGCCGAGTTTGTCGGCGTGGTGATACCAACGGTCGGGTTCGGTCTTGATGTGCTTGCGGACCGTGTTGAAGCCGAGGACCTTGTGCTGTTCGAGGTCGAAGCGCAGCGCCTGGTCGGTCGGCGCGGTGTAGATGCCGTCCGGCCAGTAGCCCTGGTCCAAAGTGGACTGAAGGAAGAGGATCTTTCCGTTGAGGGTGAACCGGAGTTTGCCGTCGGCGCCCTTGGCGGTGCCGAATTCGCGCATGCCGAAGTAGGACGACACCTTGTCCACGGTGCGGCGGCCGTCCTTCAGTTCGACGTCGAGGTCGTAGAGGAACGGCGAATCCGGCGACCAGAGCTTCGCCTTGGGCACCGGCAGGGCGATCGTCCCGGAGGAGGACGCCTTGCTGCGGCTGACCACCTTCCGGCCGTCGCGGACGACGGCCTCGACGGTGAGCCCGGAGTTCCCGCCGGTGTCCACGGTGAGCTTGAGCGTGGAGGACTTGAGGTCGGGGACCATGCCGAGCGTGCCGATGTGCTTCGCCGCGACCGGTTCCATCCAGACCGTCTGCCAGATGCCCGAGGCGCCCTCGTAGAAGATCCCGCGATCGGGGACCAGCCGCTGCTTGCCGACGGGCTGCCAGGTCGCGTCGGCGCGATCCTCGACGCCGACGATGATCTCCTGCTCTCCCTTGGGGTTCAGCGCCGAGGTCACGTCCGCGGAGAACGCGCCGTAGCCGCCTTGGTGCGCGGCCACCTCCTTGCCGTTGACGTAGACCTTCGCCTTGTAGTCGACGGCGCCGAAGTTGATCCGCAGCGTGTTGTCCCTGCCGACGTTCCAGTGCCTCGGCACGGTGAACGTCCGCCGGTACCACATGAAGTCCTCGTGCCGCTGGATCCCGGAAAGCGCCGATTCGGTGGGGTAGGGGACCAGGATCTTCTCGGCGAGTTTCTCGCCGAAGGGCGGGACCTCGCCGGGTGCGGCGCCGGCGAACTCCCAGACTCCGTTGAGGTTCTGCCAGTTCTCGCGGACCAGTTGCGGCCGGGGGTACTCGGGCAACGCGTTGGTGGGCGACACATGGTTCGTCCACGGGGTGGTCAGGCGGGGCTTGCCCATCTTCCAGCCGCTCTCCGCGGCCGTCGCGGCCCCCGACGTCAACGCCAGGGCGGTTATGGCGACCACCGCGGCGGTCAGGGGCTTCCGGAAGCGTCTCGGCCTCCGGGGACGTTGTGACAACGTTGGCAACATCTGCTCGACACCCTTCTCCGGGGGCGGCCGCCTCGGCGGAGGTGCGCCTCCCACTGGACCTGTGCAGGCGTGAAACCACGACCCCGTGGCCGGGGGAACCGGTGTGAGCCGGGCCACGGCTGGCCGTCAGGATGTTTTTACATCGTTGATACAACGTTGTAAAGCGTCGAAGGCCTCGAATCGGTCCTGGGCGGGAGAGCTGTCCTGTGTGTCAGGAGGCTTTGGGTGTGCCGGGTGGGATGAAGGGGACCTTCGTCGCGTCCGATGCGAGGAAAGTCCCCTTCGCCGCGGGGCTCCACGCGTTGACACGGTAACTGACTGATGAGTAACTTACTGGTGAGTCAGATCGAACGGAGGCGCCGATGCCGACCGAAGAGCGGTCTTGGTGGGGCTGGGGCACCCTCGACGGCGAACTGTCCCGAGAGGAGTCCGACGCGCTGGTCGCCCGCACCGCGGGTGTGCTGCCCGGCCACGACTTCACCGACCACGCCCCGCCCGACCCGGCGGAGCTCGGCGTCCCGGCATCGCGGATCCGCCCGCCCGCGACGCTCGCCGCGTTGTGCAGTGACATACCGGCCGACCGGTTGTCCCACGCCCGCGGCAAGGCGTTCCGCGACGTCGTCCGCAATCTGCTCGGGCAGGTCGATCATGTCCCGGATCTGGTCGCCCGCCCGCGTACGGAACAGGACGTCGTCGACCTCCTCGACTGGTGCGCCGCTTCCGGTATTCCGCTGATTCCCTACGGTGGTGGCAGTTCCGTGGTCGGCGGGGTCGAACCCCGGTTCGACGGCCCGGCGATCTCGATGGACCTGGCCGGCCTCGGCGAAGTGCTCGAAGTGGACACGGTCAGCCGCGCGGCGCGGATCCAGGCCGGGGTCTTCGGGCCGGCGCTGGAAGACCGTCTTCGTCCGCTGGGGCTGACCCTGCGGCATTTCCCGCAGTCGTTCGCCCATTCGACGCTCGGCGGCTGGCTCGCCACCCGCGCGGGCGGGCATTTCGCCACGCTCGCCACGCATATCGACGATCTCACCGAAGCGCTGCGCGTCGTCACGCCCGCCGGGATCAGTGAATCGCGACGCCTGCCGGGCTCGGGCGCCGGTCCCTCGCCGGACCGGATGTTCCTCGGCTCCGAGGGCACGCTCGGTGTGATCACCGAAGCCTGGATGCGCCTGCAGGACCGGCCGGTGTGGCAGGTGACCGCGTCCGTCGCCTTCGAACGGCAGGAGGAGGCGGTCGCCGCCACTCGCGCGATCGCGCAGTCCGGGCTCCATCCGTCGAACTGCCGCCTCCTCGACCCGGCGGAGGCGTTCATCAACGCGGGCGCGAGTGTGGGCGGAGGGCTCCTGCTGGTCGCGTTCGAATCCGCCGATCACCCGGTCGACACCTGGCTCGACCGCGCGCTCGAAGTGGCCGCGGGCCACGGCGGTGTCGTGAAAGCGAGGCGCAGCAAGGATTCCGCCGGTCAGGACAGCGCTTCGACGTGGCGGTCGTCGTTCCTGCGGATGCCCTATCAACGCGACGCGCTCGCCCGCCGCTCGCTGATCGTGGAGACGTTCGAGACCGCGTGCACCTGGGACGGTTTCCCGGAGTTCCACGACGCGATCACCTCGGCGGCGCGCACCGCGATCGACGAAGTGTGCGGCGGCGCCGGTGTCGTCACGTGCCGCTTCAGCCACGTGTACCCCGACGGCCCCGCGCCCTACTACGGGATCTACGCCGCCGGGCGCTGGGGGAGCACGGTCGCCCAGTGGGACGAGATCAAGGCCGCGGTCTCCGAGGCGATCGCGGGCCACGGCGGCACGATCACCCATCACCACGCCGTCGGCCGGGATCACCGGCCCTGGTACGACCGGCAGCGTCCAGACCCGTTCGCCACCGCGCTCGCCGCCGCCAAGTCCGCGCTCGACCCGGCCGGGATCCTCAATCCAGGGGTGCTGATCGGCTGACCGGCGGGCGGACGAACGAGGTCAGCAGCGCGGTGAACCGCAAGGCCGCCAAGGACAAGGTCCGTCCCGCCATGGTCTGCACCTGGGCTTCGCGTTTGCGGAACACGGCGTTGTCGAGCAGCACGTAGGCGACGCCTTCGGTGGCCGCGTCCTGCTCGATGTCACCCAGCCCGCCGACGAGCGCGATCCCGCCGCCGCAGCGGACGAATTCGTACTTCGGGCTCAGTTCGTCGCACTCCAGCACCGGATGGGTGGCGAGGTTCTCGACCCTGGCGGCGATGTCGAACAGGTCGCGCAGACTCTGTCCGGGCGCCGGGAGCGCGAGCGGATGACGGCACAGTTCGGCGAGATCGACGGAGTCGCGGCTGGTCAGCGGATGATCGAGCGGGACGATCGCGTACACCGGGACGACGACCGCGCTTTCGACCCGTACCCCGTGCTGCGGTCCGGTCGCGAACGTGACGGCGACGTCCGCCGCGCCTTCGAGCACCCGCCGAGTCGCTTCTTCCCTGGTGACGACGTCGATGTGGAACGTGACGTCGTGCTCGCGCCGGAAGGCTGCGATCGCCTGCGGGACCACGCGGCGGGCGAACCCCTCGGAACAGGCGACCGTCAGGGACCGGGCCTGCAAGCCGCGGCCGGTGCGGAGTTCGTCGACGAGCACGGCCGATTCGGCCTCGCTGCGCCGGACGTGGTCGAGCAGCCGGGTCCCGGCCTCGGTCGGCACCATGCCGCGCGGATGCCGGACGAACAACGGCACGCCGAGACCAGCTTCGAGTTTGGCGATCTGGCGGCTGATCGCCGAGGGCGCCACCGTCAGTTCCGTCGCCGCCTCGGACACCGAGCCGGTGCGGGCGACTTCGAGGAAGTACGTCAACGCGATCGGCAGTAGTCGCATCAGGTCTCCGCAGGTTTGCCGCAATGAGAACGCGGAGCACGGTAAACGGCAATGGTCCGGATCCGCAAACCGAATTACGCTCCTCTGCGACACTGGACGAGCGAATCGGGAGACAACACGGTGATCCCTGCGGAACTGGTCGCGAAGGCCCACGAGCACGTCGACTCGGGAGCGTTCTTCGCCGAACTCGCCGAGCTCGTCCGGTATCCGACCGTGAGTGATCATCCGAGCGGTCGCGTTGCCATCAAGGCATACCTGGACGAGGCGCTCGCCCCGGCGCTCACCGCGCTCGGCTGTTCCGTGGCGATCCATCCCAATCCGGAGCCCGGCGGCGGCCCGTTCCTGATCGGCACCCGGATCGAGTCGCCCGAGCTGCCGACCCTCCTGTGCTACGGCCATGCGGACGTCGTCGACGGGCACGAAGGCCGGTGGAGCGACGGCCGGGACCCGTGGACGCTGACCGCCGACGGTGAACGTTGGTACGGCCGCGGTTCGGCGGACAACAAGGGGCAGCACCTGGTCAATCTGACCGCGCTCAGGCTTCTCCTCGCCGAGACGGGTTCGCTCGGGTTCAACCTCAAGTTCCTGTTCGAGACCGGGGAGGAGATCGGCTCGCCGGGGCTGGACGAGTTCGTCTCGGCGCACCGGGAGGCACTGAGCGCCGACGTCCTCATCGCGTCCGACGGCCCGCGCCTGGACGCGGCGACGCCGACGCTGTTCCTCGGCGCGCGAGGCAGTGTCCGGATCGCCCTCGACGTCGACCTCCGCCCCGACGCCTACCACTCGGGGAACTGGGGTGGCGTACTGCGCAACCCCGCCACCACCCTCGCCGGGGCGATCGCCTGCCTCGTCGACGGGCACGGCCGCGTCCAGGTGCCGGAGCTTCTGCCGCCCGAACTCCCGGACAGCGTCCGCGCGGCGCTCGCCGAACTCGAGATCGGGAACAAGCCGGGCGATCCGGCGCTGGACGCGGGCTGGGGCGACACCGGGCTGACCGCGGCGGAGCGGCTGTACGGCTGGAACACCCTCGAAGTCCTCTCGCTCGGCGCCGCGGACATCGACCGGCCGGTCAACGCGATCCCCGGCCGCGCACGGGCGATGCTGCAACTCCGCTACGTCGCGGGCACCGATGTCGACGGAGTAGGCGAGGCGATCACGAAACATCTTGCCGCGCGGGGGTTCTCCATGGTCGGCGTCACCGCCGAGGGTAGTTTCCGTGCCAGCCGCACCCCGGTCGACGACCCGTGGGTCGGCTGGGCGAAGAGCGTCCTCGACGACGTTTCCGATCGGCGCGTGGCGATCCTGCCGAGCTTCGGCGGGGGACTGCCGAACCATGTGTTCACCGACCTCCTCGGCCTCCCGACGCTGTGGCTGCCGCACTCCTATCCCGGATGCCTGCAACACGCGCCCGACGAACACCTGCTCGCGCCGATCGCCCGCGAGGGAATCGTCCTCGCCGCGGCACTGTTCCACGCGCTCGGACGGCGCGGCGGGGAGGCATGATGAGCGAGCGGACGGTGGCGAGGCCGCGCACGCCGTCGTCCACGCGGCGCGCGATCGCCGCCGCGACCATCGGCAACGCGCTCGAATGGTTCGACCTCGGCGTGTACGCGCTCATGGCGGCCTACATCGGCAAGACCTTCTTCCCCGGCGGGAACGCCGCCGTCCAGCTCGTGCAGGCGTACGCGGTCTTCGGCATCACGTTCCTCGTGCGTCCGCTCGGCGGTCTCGTGCTCGGCGCCTACGCCGACCGGTTCGGCCGCAAGAAGGCGCTGGTGCTGACCATCTGGCTGATGGTCGCCGGGACTTTCCTGCTGGCGGTGATGCCGAGCTACGCGACGATCGGTTTCCTCGCGCCGGTCGGCGTGATCGTCGCGAGGCTGATCCAGGGCTTCGCCGCGGGCGGGGAATTCGGGGCGGCCACGTCGTTCCTGATCGAACAGGACGATCGCCGCAAAGGCTTCCTCGGGAGTTTCCAGTTCGCCAGCCAGGGTTTCGCGACATTGATGTCCGCCGGGTTCGCCGCCGGGCTGACCGCTTCGCTCAGCGCCGACGCGATGACGTCCTGGGGCTGGCGGATCCCGTTCGTCTTCGGGCTGCTCGTCGGCCCGATCGGCTACTACATCCGGCGCCACGTCGACGAACCCGAGGCCACGAAAGAGGATCAGCCGAAGTCCACGCCGGTCCGGACGCTGTTCCGCTTCCAATGGGGCGGCCTGCTGATCGCCGGGGGAGCGCTGGTCGTCTCGACCTCGCTGAACTTCATCCTTCAGTCGCTGCCGACGTTCGCGATCAAGAACCTCGGCCTGGACGACTCGCTTTCGTTCGTCGCGCTGATGATCACCGCCGCCATCCTGACCGTCGTGACACCGATCGTCGGGCTGCTCACCGACCGGCACGGCCGCATCAGGATCATGATCGGCGCCGCGGCGGTGATCGGGGCCGGCGTGGTGCCGCTGTACCTGTGGGTCACCACCTCGCCGTCGTTCCTGACCCTCACGATCACGATGACGATCCTGGGGCTGCTGAAGGCCACCTACTTCGGCGCGCTGCCGTCGGTGATGGCGGACGTGTTCCCGGCGCACACCAGGGCGACAGGACTTTCGTTCGCCTACAACGCCACTGTCGGGATCTTCGGTGGGTTCACGCCGACCATCGCGACCGCGATGATCGCGGCCACCGGATCACCTGTTTCGCCTGGTTACTATCTTTTGGCGACGGCCTCGCTGAGTATTGTCGCGCTGGTCGCGGCGAATCGGCGACGCGGGATTCGCTGAAGGCCGGGGACGGCGCCGGCAGAACTCACAATTCCCGTAACAGATATCGCTGCAGCTTCCCGCTCGCATTGCGCGGCAACGCCTCGATGAACCGCACGCGCCGCGGGTACTTGTACGGCGCCGCGGTCGTCTTGGCGTGTTCCTGTAGCGCCCGCACCAGATCCGCGCCCGGCTCGATCCCGGGCCGGGGAACGACGAACGCCGTCACGACCGAGCCGCGATCGGGATCCGGTGTGCCGATCACGGCGCATTCGTCCACGTCCGGATGGGTGAGCAGGACCTCTTCGACCTCGGGAGCGGCGATGTTGTACCCCGACGAGATGATCATGTCGTCGCTGCGCGCGACGAATCGGAAGTAGCCGTCGGCGTCGCGGACATAGGTGTCGCCGGTGAAGTTC
Source organism: Amycolatopsis sp. WAC 04182 (assembly GCF_003947465.1). Classification (NCBI taxonomy): domain Bacteria; kingdom Bacillati; phylum Actinomycetota; class Actinomycetes; order Pseudonocardiales; family Pseudonocardiaceae; genus Amycolatopsis; species Amycolatopsis sp. WAC 04182. The sequence goes on along the minus strand of NZ_QHJJ01000003.1, from coordinate 1,273,991 downwards.
CAGCCGCCGCGGACGTAATCCCGCTGGCGCGGGTCTTCGAGGTAGCGGCAACCGGTGGGCCCTCGCACCGCCAGGAAACCGGGAGTGCCGTCGGGAACCGGCGAACCGTCGACATCGAGGACGGCCGCCTGATAGCCGGGCACGACCTTGCCGGTGGCGCCGGGACGCGCGTCGCCGTCGGCGGCGGAGATGAACACGTGCAGCATTTCGGTGCTGCCGAGCCCGTCGATGAGCGGCCGTCCGACGGTCTCCCGGTACTGCTCGGCCACGGGGGCGGGAAGCGACTCGCCCGCCGAGACGGCCCGGCGTACTCCGGCCAATAGTCGTCCGTCGCCGGCGTTCAGGATCGCCCGGTACGCGGTCGGAGCGGTGAAGAGGACGGTGACGCTCTTTTCGGCGACGATGGCGGCGAGTTCCTCCGGAGTGGCGCGCTCGACGAGCAGCGTCGCAGCACCCGCGCGCAAGGGGAACACCAGCAGGCCGCCGAGGCCGAAGGTGAACGCCAGGGGCGGCGTACCGCAGAAGAGGTCGTCGGACGTCGGGCGCACGACGTAACGGGAGAACGTGTCGGCGATCGCGAGCAGGTCGCGATGGAAATGCATGGTCGCCTTCGGGGATCCCGTCGTGCCGGAGGTGAAGGCCAGCAGGGCGACGTCGTCGGCCGCGGTCGGGATGTCGGCGAACGTCGCTGGATGCCGGTCCGCGCGTGCGGCGAGGTCGGTTCCGTAAGACACGACGGGGAGATCGGGCGGGAGTTCGTCCAGCAGTCGTTCGTCGCAGATCGCGACCGCGGGCTTCGCGCGGGCGACGATCTTGTCGAGTTCGGCGCGCCGCAGCATCGGCATGGTCGTGACGGCCACCGCGCCCGCTTTGAGCACGGCCAGCCATGCCGTTGCGAGCCAAGGTGTGTTGGTGCCCCGCAACAGCACGCGATCGCCTGGTACCACGCCGAAATCGGTGACCAGGACGTGGGCGACGCGGTTCGCACGGGCCAGGACTTCGCCGTATGTCCACGTTTCGGCGGGGGAGAGCAGGCACGGCCTGTCGTGGCCGAGTCGCGCGGCGGTGTCGTCGAGCAGTGCGGTCGCGGCGTTCAGCCTGTCGGGATATCGGAGTTCCGGCAGGTCGAACACGAACTCAGGCCACTGATCGGCGGGCGGCAGCCGGTCGCGGCAGAACGGGTCGACGTGCGCGCTGGGAGAAAGCCTCATCGTCGCCGCTCCTCGGTCCGGCCGTGCCCCCTTCCGCGAAGGTAGCACTTGTTACGACCGTCGAGAAGACGCGATGAAGCTCAGGGGACGAGTTCGGCCACGGCTCGGTGCAAAGTGGCGCGCACGGTCTCGGCGTCGTCGAGGTTCCCGCCGTGAAGCGCGCCGTCGCGGAGAAGGACGAGGGTGCGGGCGGCGTGCTTGGGGTCGGCATGGCCCGCGTCGCGCGCCAAGTCGCGAAGCACGCCGAAGAACCAGTCCCGGTGGTCGTCGATGACCTGGCGTACTTGGTGTGCGGGATCGGGGTATTCGGCCGCCGCGTTGAGGAACTGGCAGCCGCGGAAGTCGTCGTCGAGTGTCCGGTCGCCGATGATGCCCAGTGTGGCGAGCAGTGCTTCGCGGGCGGGTTTCCCTTGCGTCACCGCGTCGACGCCCGCGCGGATCCGCTCGCTCGTGGTGCTCAGGTAGGCGGCGACGAGGTCGTCCTTGGTGGGGTAGTGACGGTAGAACGTCGCCCTGGTCACGGCCGCTTCGGAGACCAGGCGCTCGACGCCGACGGCATGGATGCCCTCGGCGTAGAAGAGCCGTGACGCTGTTTCGAGCAGTCGGATCTTCGGGTGGACGTCCCGGTCGACAGTCGGCATTCCCCAACCTTAGAGAAAGAACGGTCATTCCACCAGGTCGGCTTCGTCACGTTGCGGAAGACCTCTGCGGCGAGCATTGTTCATGGAGAAAGACCGATCGTTCTCCCTAAGTCTGAAGGAGCCACCATGAGCACCCAGAAGCCCACCATCGTCCTGGTCCACGGCGCTTTCGCCGACTCGTCCAGCTGGAACGGCGTCGTGCCGAAGCTGCGTGAGCAGGGCTATCGCGTGCTCGCCGCTGCGAACCCGCTGCGGGGGATCGAGTCCGACGCGGACTACGTCGCCGACGTCGTCAACGGCGTGGATGGCCCCGTGGTGCTGGCCGGGCATTCCTACGGCGGCGTGGTGATCAGCCGCGCGGCCACCACCGCGCCGAACGTCAAGGCGCTCGTCTACATCGCCGCTTTCCAGCCGGAGTCGGGGGAGAGTGTGTTCGAGCTGTCCGGCCGGTTCGAAGGCGGCAAGCTCGGCCCGGACACCACGAACGTCCTGGCCCCTCAGGGTGAGCTGTCGATCAAGCCCGAGAACTTCTCGGACGTGTTCGCGGCCGACGTCCCCGCGGAGACCGCCGACGTCATGGCGGTCACCCAGCGTCCGGTCACCGAGCGCGCGCTCGCCACGCCGTTCGACGGCGAGCCGGCGTGGAAGAACCTGCCGTCGTGGGCGCTGGTCGCTGAGCAGGACCACGCGATCCCCGCCGCCGCGCAGGTGTTCATGGCCGAGCGTGCCGGTTCGGACGTCACCAGGGTCGATGCTTCGCACGCTGTCTCGGTCTCGCGGCCGGACGTCGTCGCGGAGGTCGTTCTCGCGGCGGCGGCCAAGGTCGCTTGACAGGGGAAACCCTCCCCGGAGAGACTGCTAAAACGTTTTGGCAGTCTCTCCGGGGGAGAACCGCATGAAGGTCTTGGTGCTCGATTCGAGCCCGCGCCGTGAAGGCAACTCCTGGGCGCTCGCGCAGGCGCTGGCCAAGGGAGCGCAAGAAGCCGGGCACACGGTGGGCTTCGTCCGCCTCTCCGATTTCGTCGAGTCGCCGCTGGGCGACTGCCGCGAATGCCGGTTGAGCGACCGGTCCTGCGGAATCGGGGACGGCTACGAACGCCTGCTGTTCGACCACGTGCTCCCGGCGGACGCGATCGTCTACGCGACGCCGCTGCACTGGTACGGCATGACCGGGCGCCTCAAGTCCTTCTTCGACCGGCTTTTCTGTTACACCTCCGGCAGTTCGCCGCACACCTCGGAGGTCGTGCCGGGGCTGATGCGCAAACGCGCCGCGGTGCTGATCTCGTGTGAGGAGAGCTACCGCGGCGCGACACTCGGCCTGGAGGCCCAGTTCCAGGAACTCACGCGGTATCTGCGTCAGGATCTCGCCGGGATCGTGGTCGGCGTCGGCAACAGCCGGGGCGAGGTGGAGTGCGATCCCGCGCGGCCGCTGGAGGCGGCGGCGGACCTCGGCCGTAGGCTGGGCGACGCCCATGTCACCGACTATCGGCTGGACACCGACCGGCCGAACCGCGTTTGGGGACCGCCCGTGGAGGCCTGAGTGTCGCCGACCATCCGTGACGTCGCCGCCGCCGCGGGGGTTTCGATCACCACTGTTTCCCATGTGCTCAGCGGGCAAGGCCGGATCTCCGAGGAGACCCGGCAGCGCGTCGCGAGGGCGGCGGCCGAACTCGGTTACCAGGCCAGTGTGCACGCGCAGCAGCTGGTCACCCGGCGCAGCCGTACCTTGGCGATCCAGCTCGCGAACTCGGTCGACGCGAGCAGTGCCTGCGCGCTCGTGCCCAATTCGGATTACTTCCTCGAAGTCCTCAACGGCGCGGCCGAGGCCGCGTCGAAACGTTCGTACGCCCTGCTCCTCACCCCGATGGACGCCGACCTCGACCGGCTGAACGCCTTCGCCGTCGACGGCGCGATCCTGGTGGATCCCCGCGGAGACGAGCCATTCTTCGCGAGCGGCTGGTGCCAGGACCGGCCGCTGGTGACCGTCGGACGTCCGATGGCGGCGCCGTGCCCGGTGCCGGTCGTCGTCGACAACGATCTGGTCGCGGCCGCCCGGCTGATGCTGGATCACTTGGCGGACAACGGTTACGAGCGGCCGTCGATGATCACCACCGACACCGCCCGCTCGTACGCGGCCGATCTGGTCGCGGGGTACAGCGGCTGGATGGAAGACCGGGGCTTGGAGCCGGTGGTGGTCGAGATCGACGAGCCGCCCACCACCGAAGGCACGGCGGCGGCGCTGGGCAGGCTGCTCGATCGGCAGGTGTGCCCGGACGCCGTCTTCACGACATCGGAGAACCTCGCCCTCGGCGTCCTCCACGAGGCACGCCGCCGACGGCTCGAGGTGCCCGGCGTGCTCGGGATCTGCAGCGCGGTGGACAGCGGTTCGCTCCGGCTCGTTTCGCCGCAGGTGACCGGGATGTTCGTGCATCCCCGCGATGTGGGAGGCCGAGCGGCCACGGCGTTGATGGATCTCGTCGAAGGTGTGGCGGGGGAGCAGCCGCACCGGATCGAGGTTCCGGTGCGGCTGAACCCGCGGGAATCGACCGCTCGCTAGCTGAAGGGCGCTTTCACCGCATGCGACGCGACGAAAGCGCCCTTCACCGCGTGAGATGCGGGGAAAGTCCCCTTCAGCCCGGCTCAGGAACTCCGGCACGTCGCGACCGGCGCGGCCCCGCCGTCGTCCTCGGTGGTCGCGATGAACCCGAAGGTGGTCGTCCCGCCAACAGGAAGGACCGCGTTCCAGTCCACTTCGGACACCCGCACGCGGTCGCCGTCCTGTGTCAGGGAACCGTTCCACAGATTGGCGATGCGGGTGCCGGGAGGCAGCGTCCAGCTGACCTCCCAGCCGGTGAGCCGGGTGTCCTGGGCGTTCCGCACGGATACACGGATCTCCGAGCCGCCGGGCCAGCGGTTGGCGACCTCGTACCGCGCTTCGCACACCGGTTTCGCGGCCGAAGGCAACGGCGCCGCGACCGGAGCGGCGGCGCCGGGCGGGTCGCCGTCGGACAGCAGGATCCCCGCCAGGACACCACCCGCCACGACCACGCCGCCCGCGATGGCGAACGGCAACCGCGAACGGCGGGTGGGCGCGGGAAGCCGTTTCGTGCCGGACAGGATCGCTGGGCGACCGTCGGCGACGGCGGCGAGCATCCGCTCGGCCTCGGCCATGTCCGGCCGTTCCCGCGGATCGCGCCGGAGCAACCGCAGCAGGACGTCCGTGAGCGGGCCGGTGGACCGCGGCGCGATGATCTCGCCGCGGGCGACCCGTTTGAGAAGCGCGATCTGATTGCCGTCGGTGCCGAACGGCGGAGCGCCCTCCAGCACGGTGTAGAGCGTGGAGCCGAGCGAGAACACGTCCGACGGGTAGCCGGGTTCCTCGCCGTCGGCGACCTCGGGGGAGAGGTACGCCGGTGTGCCGACCACGAGACCGTCGCCGGTCATCGTCCCTTCGCCGGTGACGTGGGACAGGCCGAAGTCGGCGATCTTCGCTTGCCCGTCCTCGGTGATCAGGATGTTGTTGGGCGTGACGTCCCGGTGCAGGATGCAGTCCTCGTGGGCGGCGGCCAGCGCGGAGGCGATCTGCGCGCCGAGCTCCGCGACACGGCCGGCGGGGAGCGGGCCGTCGTCGGCGAGGAGCTCCGTCAGCGGCCGTGACGACAGGAACTCCATGATCAGGTACGGGGTTCCGTGCTGTTCGACGACGTCGTAGACGGTGACGGCGTGCGGATGCTTGAGCCGCGCGGCGACCCGGGCCTCCCGCATCGCGCGCACGATCGACCGGAACGGCGCGTCACCCGGCGAGTTGTCCGGCAGCAGCTGTTTGACCGCGACCGTGCGGTCGAGCCGCTCGTCCCGCGCCTGCCACACCACGCCCATCGCGCCCCGGCCGACCTTGTGCTCCAGCCGGTAACGACCGGCGATGATGGCGTTCCGGTTCACGGGGCAACTGTATCCGCTACGGGAGCGTGGCCTCCTCGACCGGCGCACCGGCGGCGGCGAGCCAGGCTTCGGCGAGCAGCCGGTGACCCAGCGGGCTGGGGTGGACGCCGTCCGGGGCCAGCGTCGCCGCCCCGTGCTCGGCCGCCGCGCGCGGCATGAACAGGTCCGCGCGCACCAGCCGAGCGCCGAACTCGGTCGCCACGTCGATCGCCGCTTCGACGCGGGGCGCCAGATCGCCGAGCCATTCTTGTTGTTCCGGCTCCACCGGCAGCAGGAACGGCGTGATCACGTACAACTCGGCGGGGAGGTGCTCCCGCGCACCGGCCAGCAGCCGGGAGTAGGCGGCACGGAACTTCGCGATCGGGCTCGACAGGCCGCGATCGAAGGTCCGCCAGGTGTCGTTGATGCCGATCTTCACCGTCAGCACCGTGGGGCGTGCCGCGAGGACGTCGGTGGCCCACCGGGCTTCGAGGTCGTAGATCCGGTTGCCGTTGAGGCCCCGGTTGAGCACCTCCGGCCCGTCACCGAGAAGATCCGCGATCTGCCGGACGTAACCCTTGCCCAGCGACGCGGGATCGGTACGGTCGCGGCTGGAGTCGGTGATGGAGTCGCCGGCGAAGAGCAGCCTGTCGGCTTCGGTGAACCTCACGCGCCCGCCTCGATCAGCTTCCGCAGCGAGTCGGCCTCGCCGGGGATCAGGTCCGGATCGTTGTCCGGGACGAACTCCAGCAGCGCGTCGAGCGGCCGCCCGGTCTTCGCGAGCAGGCCGAACGCCCGCGTCCACAGGTCCGTCCGGAAGGTCAGCGGATGCCGCTCGTTGCTGGGCCACCACGAGAAGACGTGCACCGCGCGCACGTGGTCGAGCACCAGTTCCAGCCCGGCGAGCGCCTGGTCGTCCGGCAGGTCCTGGGGCGGTTGCCAGTAGGTGCCGAGATTGTCGCGGCCGACCTCTTCGAGCAGCCGGACGGTCGATTCCGCGGTGTCGGTCAGCGTCCCGCCGTGGAATTCCAGCGCGACCTCCAGACCGTGCTCGTTCGCGATATCGGCGGCCTCGCGGAGACCGGCGACGACCTGTTCACGTTCGTCGGGGTCGACGTCCGCCGAGCCCGCCTTGCCCGCCCACACCCGGATCCGCGAGGCGCCGAGCCGCACCGCGGTGGCGGCGATGTCGCCGAACTTCCCGGCCTCCACCGGGGTGGCGCGGAAGTACGAACCGTAGGAGTCGCAGGTCAGCCCGTGCCGTGTCATGGCCTCGAACGCGCGCTCGGCCGCCCAGTCGTCGCCGGGGCGCACATGGACGTCGGCGCCCCACTCGATCACTTGCAGGCCCGCCTTTCCGGCGCGGCTGGCGACTTCGTCGGCGTCCAGCCGCCGCAGCGTCACCGAACACAGTCCCGGGCGGATCATTTTCCCTCCAACGGTCGAGTACTTTCGCGCAGCACGACCTCACCGGTGATCGGCTTGACCCGGGGAACGGCCGCGCGGGCGTCGAGGATGAAATCGAGTGCCTGTTCGCCCATACGCTCGATCGGCACGCGCACGGTGGACAGCGAAGGCCTGATGTCCCGCAAGGTGATGATGTCGTCGAACCCGGCGATCGCGATCTGCGCGGGGACCAGCAACCCGTGGTCGCGGCAGGCGGCCATCGCGCCGACGGCCATCACGTCGTTGACCGCGAACACACAGCCGCGGAAACCGTTCTCGATCGCCCGCACCATCGCCGCGTAGCCGCCGTCGCGGGTGAATTCCGCGCGCAGCACGTGGTTCTCGGGCAGCGGGATATCGTGCCGGGCGAGTCCGTCACGGAAGCCGAGGACACGATCCCGCGACGTCAGCAGACCGGGCGGCCCGGCGAGCACGAGGAAGTCCCGATGCCCGAGCGCGGCGAGGTTCTCCGCCAGATCCGCCGCTCCGGCCCGGTTCTCCAGCATGACGGTGTCGAACGGCAGTTTCCGCTGCCCGATCACCACGACCTGACCGTCGGCGGCCTCGAACGCCTTGAGTTCCTTGGTCAGATTCCGTTGCAGGGCACTGTCTTCGTTACGCGACCCGGCGAGGATGACCGCTCGCGCCCGTTGCCCGCGCAACGTGGTCACGTACTCGAGTTCCTTCTCCGGATGGTTCTCGGTGCTCGCGATGGTCACCGTGAGCCCGTGCCGGGCCGCCACGCGCATGACGCCGGACGCGATCGAGGAGAAATACGGGTCGACGATGTCGTGCACCAGCAGCCCGACGACGTTGCCGCGGCCGCGGGCCATCGCCTGCGCGGGCACGTTCGCCGTGTACTGCAGCCGTTCCGCGGCCCGAAGCACCGATTCGCGCAGTGTCACGCTGACCTGTCTGGTCCCGCCGTTGAGCGCCCTCGACGCCGTCGCGAGCGACACTCCGGCCTCGCGGGCGACGTCGGCCAGGGTGGCCGAACCCGCGGCGCGCTGCGCCATGCTTCCTCCTCGGTGGTGCGGTGGGCTCACGCCGGTGTGGGCTGACACCGGCGTGAGCCCGGCTCTGATGTCGACCGCCCGGCTACGGAGCGCCGGGGCCGACGTCCGCGGGGGTGAGCGGCCGGTTGGCGATGGCGGCCGTCGAGTACTCGTCGGCGCCGACGTCACGCAGGCTGCCGCGAGCCTGACCGTCGATGTCCAGCGTGACCGGCGCGCCTCCCAGGGTCGCCGCGTCGATCGCGGGGCTGCCCGCGGCGAGCCGCGAGACGCCGTCGCTGCCCTGGACGAGCTTCGGGTCGACCCGGCGGAAGGTGCCGGCCGGGATGTTCCCGTCCCCGCCCGAACCCCACAGGATGTTGCCGGACCAGGTGAAGTTGCCCGTGGTGCTCATCGCGACCAGGTCGCCGTTGCTGCCGACGAAGATGTTGTCGGAGATCGTGCAGTCGCGCGGTTCGATCGTCCGTTTGGTCTCGCCGGAGAGTGTGCTGCTGTTGTTCAGGAGCGTGTTGTGCGCGATGAGCACGCGGTCCGCCGCGTCGTTTCCGCGCCGTGATTCCTTGGATTCACCCGGGAAGTGGTCCCGGACGCTGCCGCTGCCGACGACCAGCGCGTTGCTGGACACTCCGGCGATGTAGTTGTTGACGATCTTGTGGTCGTTGCCGTAGATCCGGATGCCTTCCTTGCCGCCGAGGATGAAGTTGGCTTCGACGACGGACTTGTTCCCGTGGCGCAGCACGATGCCGCCCAGGCTGTTCCGGATGGTGTTGTTGCGGATGAAGTTGCCCGACGACTTGACCGAGATCGCCTCCGGGTCGCCGTTCGCGCGTTCGAAGAGGTTGAACTCGATCTTGGCGCCGGCAGTGGTGAGCGCGCGTGGGCTGACGCCGAGCCGGATCGGCTCACCGCCGTTGTCGCCGGCGAAGGTGTGGTCGGAGAAGTAGTTCCGGAAGACCTCGACGTCCGCCGCCATCTTGTCCTCGTCCGCGCCCTCGATGCAGAGCATGACGCCGAGCGTGGTCTTGTGGTGGAAGTGGTTGCGGTCGATCTTGCTGTTGTCCGCGCGGACCATCACCCAGTGCAGGCCCGCGATGTCGGCGAACTGGAGATCGTTGCGGGTCAGCCGGATCCGCGAGCAGTTCGGCGGGATCTCCAGCGTGGTGCTCTGGCGGAACTTGAACCCGCTGATCGTGACGCCGGTGGAGTCGTCGAAGACGAAGCTCTGCTCACCGTTCAGCGTCACGCCGCCGCGGGACTGCGCGACGATGGTGATCGGCTGGTCCTTCGTGCCGCGCCTGCCCTTGATGCTGATCGGCTTGCCCGTGGGCACGGTGTAGGTGCCGTTGTTCACGGTGATGACGGCACCCGGACCCGCCTTGTTGATCGCGTTCTGCAGTTCGGTCAGCGAACTGACGTTCAGCGCGCACAGTCCCGTCGGTTTGGCCGACGCCGTGCCCGCGGTGACCCAGGGGACGGTGATCAGCGCGGCGCCGAGGGTGGCGCCGCTGAGGAACCTTCTGCGATCCATGATGCCTCCGTGCTCAATCGGTGGGGAGGGTTTCGGCGGCGGGGCTTTGTTCGGTCAGGAACAGTTCGATCACCGGCACCGGGGTGTCCGGTTTCCGGATGGGGAGCTTGAGGGTGAGCGTGCCTTCCGGCTGCCCGCCCATCTGGGTGTTCTGCGCGGTCTGGCCGGGATCCGTGTGCACCTGCCGGATTTCCGAAGCGTCGTCGAGCAGCTGGGCGTAGCGCACCCGCCCGGCGAGCCCTGGCAGGTGGACGTGGTTCATCGGCCAGCTGAACAGGTGCAGGTACAGCCGGTCAGCACGCTGGGTGTAGCGGCCGTCGGCGGGCGCGGTGAACTCGGCGGGCCCGCAACCGCGGATGGAACGTTCGTGCCGGTCCATCCAGCGCCCGAGTTCGGCCAGCACCTCGAGCGCCCGCGGGTCGATCTCGCCCCGGCCGTTCGGGCCGACGTTGAGCAGCAGGTTGCCGTCCTTGGACACGCCGTCGATCAGCATCCGGATGAGCAGTTCCGGGCTCTTGTAGTCGAGGTTGTCGCGGTCGTAGCCCCAGCTGCCGTTCAGCGTCTGGCACGCCTCCCACACCACGGGGACGCCGTCGCGGGTCATCGGGCCGGACGGCTGGTACTGCTCCGGGGTGATGAAGTCCCCCGGGATCCCGGTGCGGTCGTTGACCAGGATGCCGGGCTGGAGTTCGCGGACGAGCGCGAGCAGGCCGGGGGAGTCCCAGTCGTCCGGACCCTTGCCACCCCACCATTCCTTGCGGCCCTTGTAGGAGAAGTCGAAGAACAGATAGTCGATCGTGCCGAAACGGGTCAGCAGTTCGCGCACCTGGCCGTGCAGATAGAGCTGGTACTCGGCGATGTCGGCGTACTGGTGCGCCGCGATGTACTCCGCGTCGTCACGGCGGGGATGGGTGCCGTCGACGGGGAAAGCCGGGTGGTGCCAGTCGATCAGCGAGTGGTAGAAGCCGACCTTCAGCCCTTCTTCACGACAGGCCTCGACGAACGGGCCGAGCAGATCCTTGCCGTACGGCGTGTTCGTCACCTTGAAGTCGGTGAGGTCGCTGTCCCACAGGCAGAAACCGTCGTGGTGCTTGGTGGTCAGCACGACGTAGGTCATTCCCGCGGCCTTCGCGGCGCGCGCCCAGGAACGCGGGTCGTACTTGTCCGGCTCGAAGTGGTCGAAGTACACCCGGTACTGCTCGTCGGTCAGCTTCTCACGGTTCTGCACCCATTCGTGCCGGGCGGCGAGGGAATACAGTCCCCAGTGGACGAACATCCCGAACCGGTCGTGGGTGAACCAGGCGGTGGAACTCACTGCAGGATCGCTCCTTGTGGTGATGGTGGGTCAGCCCTTGAGCGCGCCCGAGGCGAGGCCGCGGACGAACGAACGCTGGAAGAACAGGAACGCGGCGACCGACGGGAGCAGTGCCAGCAGCGACGCGGCCATGATCACGCCGGGCGTGACGTCCGTGTCGATCCGCAGGGTCCGCAGGGCCAGCGGCAAGGTGTAGGTCGAGGAGTCGGTCGACACCAGCAACGGCAGCAGATACTGGTCCCAGATCATCGTGAAGCCGAAGACACCGATCACGCCGAGCGCGGGCTTGCACATCGGGAGGATGATCTGCGCGAAGATCCGCAGGTCGCCGGCCCCGTCGATCCGCGCCGCCTCTTCGAGTTCGCGCGGGACGTCCTTCATGAACTCGGTCATCACCAGGATCGAGAAGGCCCACGCGCCCAGCGGCACGATCATCCCGGCGAGGCTGCCGATCAGGTTCAGATGCACCACCGGCAGATCCGACAGGATCAGCGACAGAGGGATCGCGAGGATCTCCTCCGGCAGCATCAGCGTCGCCAGGATCGCGACCAGCACGAAGGTCATGAACCGGAACTTCTTGCGCGCCAGCGCGTATCCGGCCAGCACCGAGATGACGACCTGCAGCAGCAGGCCGAAGCCGACCACCAGGAACGAGTTGAGGAGATACATCCCCACGCCAAGGTCGAAGGCGATGCCGAAGTTGTCCAGGGTCGGGCTGGACGGGATCACGCTCAGCGCCGTCGGATCGGAGACGTTGTTGAACGCGCTGACCAGCAGTGCCAGCAGCGGTCCGGCGAACACCAGGAGCAGCAGGGCGTACAGGACGAACTTCAGGATCCGTCCGCCCGGCGATTTGACGGCGTCGAGGCCGAGTGCGGAATCGTTGGCCGCGGTCATGCGTCTCGCCTCCGTCGGAGCACCTGGACGAACAAGGTCAGCACGAGCGTCGCGAGGAACAGCAGGACCGCGCCCGCCGCGCCGACGCCCAGCCGGTTCTGTTCCAGGCCGAGTTTGTAGATCAGGGTCATCGCCACCTCGGTCGAGCCGTTCGGCCCGCCGTTGGTCAGCAGGAACACCTCGGTGAACACCCGCAGGCCGCGGATCGCCGCGAGGACGAACAGGATCGAGAACACCGACCGCAGGCCCGGCAGCGTCACGTGGAGGATCTTGCGCCAGCGCGAGGCACCGTCCACAGTGGCCGCTTCGTAGAGGCCCCGGTCGATTCCGGCGAGGCCCGCGAGGAAGATCATCATGTCGTACGGGGCGCCGCGCCAGATCCCGGTGATGATGACCGAGATCATCGAGCTGTCGGGATCGTTGATGAAGCCCGACGGGCCCATCCCGACCAGGCCGAGGATGGAGTTCAGCATCCCGTCCTCGGTCGGGTGGTACATGATGCGCCACAGTTCGGCGACCACCGCGATCGGCACGACCACCGGCAGGAACGCCGCCGACCGCAGGAACTTCAGCCGCTTGCTCTGGCCCTCCATCAGCAGGGCGAGCGCGAGGCCGATGATCATCGACCCAGCGGTTTGCCCGACCGCGATCACGATGGTGTGCCAGATCGCGGAGTGGAACGCCTCATCGCCGAGGACGGTGCCGTAGTTCTGCCCGCCGACCCACGTGTTGCCCAGGTACGGCTGGACGTCCTGGAAGGACATCGTCACCGCGGTGAACATCGGGATGAACTTGAAGTACACGAACAGGATCAGGGCGGGGGCCAGGAACAGCCACGGCGTCCACCACTTCCCGTCGCGGTCGCTGCGCCTGCGGGCCTTCGGCGCGGGCGTCCGCTTGACGGCGGGACGGTCCGCGCCGACGGCCGCCGGCTTGGCGTGATCTACGGTCATGAGGCGCTGATCCCCTGTTGCTGCAAGGTCGCGGTGAGCTTGGTGTCGAGTTTGGACAGTTCCGCCTTGAGGTCGAGCTTGCAGTCGGCGACGAGCGCGCTGATCGTGTCGGCGGTGTCCTGGCGGACCGGCGTCCAGTTCGGGATGGACGGCGCGTAGTGGCCGGACTTGGTGTAGATCTCGGCGTAGGTCTTCCAGCGCGGGTCGGAACGGACCTGGGTGATGTCGACGTTCTTGTTCACCGGAAGCTGCACGATGAAGGCCGATTCGCCCTCCATGCCGATCTTCTGGCCGTCGACCGAGATCGCGAAGTCACCGAAGGCGTCCTGCCCGGCCTGGTTCGGCGAACCGGCCATCATGTAGATCGACAGGCCCTCCGCGAGGACGTCGGCGTTCTTGGCGCCCTTCGGCATCGGGACGACCTCGTACTTGTCCTTGCCGAGCGACTTGTCGAACCGCGGCAGCAGGTACGGGCCGACGACGTACATGCCGGCCTTGCCCGCTTCGAAGGTCTCGTTGGTCGCGGGGGTCGGCATGGTGACCGAACCGGGCTGGATGACGTTGTCCTTGCAACCGAGGTCGCGGAACCACTGCACCGCGGCCACGGATTCGGGCGTGCTCATCGCCGGCTTGTACTTGCCACCCCCGGTCTCGGAGATGAAGTCGCCGCCGGCGGCCCAGAGGAAGTTCGAGAAGTACCAGGAGGCGTAGCCCCGCTTGGTCGACAGCGTCGCGTTCAGGCCCGCGGTGTCGGCCTTGCCGTTGCCGTCGGGGTCGCCGGTGGTGAAGGCCTTGGCGAGGTCCGCCAGCTCGGCCCAGCTCTGCGGGACGCCCTTGCCGAGCTTCTCCCGCCAGTCCTTGCGGATGAGCAGCGCCGAGGCCTGGGCGCTGTAGGGCAGGCCGTACAGCTTGCCGTCCGCGGTCTGGTTCGACTTCAGCGCCTGCTCGGTGAGCTCCGAGGCGTGCTTGATCTTGCCCGGTTCGACCTCGCGGACCAGGCCCTGGCTCTTCAGCGTGCCCAGCTGCGTGACGTCGTTCATCACGATGTCCGGCAGGTCGCGCTGGGCGGCGCGCTGGGCCAGTTTCGTCTCGAAGTCGTCGAAGATCGCGGTGACCTGCACCTTGAACCCCGTGGCCTTCTCGAAGGCTTCCGCGAGCCGTTTGGTGGCCTGCTCACCGGCGCCGCCGGGGGTCGTCCGGGTCCACAGTTCCAAGGGTGCCTTGGTGTCCTGCGCGACGTTCGTTCCGGCGGGGCCTGCCGAGCAGCCCGAAAGGACCAGCGCTGAGACAGTGAGTCCCACGCCGATCCACCGCGATTTCCGCATCGCTTCTCCTGTTCACTGTGGACCACGCTGTCTACCTCGGAGGGGACGGTAAGCGCTTTCCCGGTCTCCGGTCAATGGTCCGATCATTACGAATTCCAATCGCCCGTGTTTGCCTTTGCGCGGGACTCGCCGCGCGTGGACCGGGGTAAGCATCCGATGTATGGTCGCCGCGGAGGTAGGAATGACCGAGCTGCGACACCGGCCGACGGCACTTCTCGTGATGGAGGAACGCCGCCGCGACGACGTTTATCCCGAGACGGTGCTGAAGGAGATCGAAACGCTGGTGGACCTGCGTGAGCCGCTCACCCGTGAGCGGCTGGCGGAGGACCCGGCGGCACTGGAAGGCGTCGAGATCCTGCTGTCCGGCTGGGGTGCCCCGGTACTGGACTCCGTCCTCTTGGGACACGCGCGGGACCTGCGGGCCGTGCTCGTCGCCGCCGGCTCGGTCCGGCCGCTGACCACGCCCGAGTTCTGGGCGCGCGAGCTGCCGATCGTGTCGGCCGCGGCCGCGAACGCCGTGCCGGTCGCCGAGTTCACCCTCGCCCAGGTCCTCTTAGGACTCAAGCAGGTGCACCGGATCTCCCGGGAGATCCGGGAGCGCCGGGCCTATCCGCCGGACCCGAGGGTCGCGGGTGCCTACCGGTCGCGGGTCGGCCTGCTCGGCCTCGGCGAGATCGGCGCTCTCGTCGCGTCCCATTTGCGCGGTTTCGACGTGGACGTGCTCGCCAGCGACCCCGTCGTCGACCCGGCGACGGCGGAAAGTCTCGGCGTGCGGCTGGTGGGCCTGGACGAACTGTTCGCCACGTGTCCCGTGGTCAGCCTGCACGCGCCGCTGCTCCCGGAGACCGAAGGGCTGGTCGACGGGGAACTGGTGGCCAGGATGGGCATCGGCGCGACCTTGATCAATACCGCCCGTGGCGCCGTCGTCGACGAGCCGTCGGTCGTCCCCGTGCTGCGCGAGCGTCCCGATATCACGGCGATCCTCGACGTCACCTGGCCCGAACCGCCCGAGCCGGACTCGCCGCTGTACACGTTGCCGAACGTGGTGCTCACCCCGCACCTGGCGGGCGCGCTGGGCGCCGAACGCGCCCGGATGGGCGAGCTGGTGGCTGCTGAGCTGCGGCGGTTCGTGCTCGGGGAGCCGCTCCAGCACGCCGTCGCGCCGGACCGGGCACACTTGCGGGCGTGACGCTCGCCGTTCGGGAGACGGGGCCGGGGGCCGGTGTGCCCGTGGTCCTGCTGCACGCCTTGGGCAGCGGATCGGGTACTTGGGCCGATTTCGGCGCCCGGCTGGCCGGCCGTCGTGTGCTGGCCGTCGATCTGCCGGGACACGGCGACAGCGCCCACGCCGAGAGGTATTCGCTCGCGGCGATGGCCGACGGAGTGGCCGATCTGCTGGGCGAGCGGGCGGATCTGGTCGGCCATTCGCTGGGCGGCCGGGTCGCCGTGTTGCTCGCCCAGCGCCTACCGGGACGCGTCCGGCGGCTGGTCGTCGAGGACACTCCGCCGCCACCTCTGGAGTCCTTGGAGCCGTTGGCTCCCGCGCAGGAGCCGCCCGAGCCGTTACCGTTCGACTGGCGGCTGATCGACCCGATCATGGCCGAACTCCGCACGCCTGATCCGGCCTGGTGGGATCGGCTCGCCGCGATCACCGCGCCGACCCTGTTGGTCAGCGGCGGGCCGTCCAGTCATGTCACCCGGCAGTCGCTGGAGCGGATGTGCGGTCTGATCCCGGACTGCCGCCTGGTGACCATCGAGGACGCGGGGCATCGGGTGCATCGCACCAGGCCGGAGGAGTTCGCGGCGGTGGCGGGGGAGTTCCTCGGGCCGGCGTAATCTGAGTGTCCTGGCTTGGGGGAGGACCGGTGGCCGTGTTCACCTGTGCGGGGTGTGCCGCTGACCTGACCGTGCCGGTTTGCCGGGTCGCTCTCCCGGTGCATGCCCATAGCCGCGCTGGACACGTCCTGCTTCCGCCGCTCATGCGGGCGGGAACTCATGCCATCGATCCCGAGCCGTTCGGCCCGCCTTGGCGGCCGTGGGACGAGGCCGAAGCCGAAGCCCGTGGGCTGTTCGCTCCCGTCGCCTCGCTTTCGTGCGGGCTCGCCGGGACGATCGTGGTCGCCCCGGGGGACACCCGGGGAACCGTGCTGATCCCGGAGAAGTGCGACGGCGACTGCTACGGAGTCGACGGTCGCGACGGTCCCAATCTCGCCTGCGCCCGTTGTGGACTGGAGGTGGGGACCCGGATCGACGACTGCTCACTCTGGCAGGCCGTGCGGCTCCTTCCGGATGCCGTGCGATGCGAGGAAACTCCTGAAATCTTCGATGAGACCGTCGAAGGTGTGCCGCCGGTCGGGCCCGAGGGCGCATGGAGTCTGTATTGGGAGGCGGCGATCGCCGAGGCGCTGGCGCATCTGCTCGCGGTTTCCGGCGGCAGGGCGATCGCCCTCGAGGACGGCCTTGTCGCCGAGGTGTTCGGCCCCGCGCTCGCCCTGTTGCTTCCTCCCGGACCGCCGCGCCGGAACCTGGCGCTCGCCGGCCCCGGATTGCCGGAAACCGACGACATCGCGCTCGTGCCACGGCATCCGGTGACCGGACGGTCGTGGCCGCACTCCGGCGCGGCCGACGTGGTGCCGGTCGCCGCCGAGGTGTGGACGTGGCTGGCTTTCGGCCACGACCCGGTGACGGTCCCGGTCTCCGGGGTGATGCCGACGGGCGTCCTGCGAGACGATCCGCTGCCGAAGCGCCCGCGTAACCGTTTTCGTCCCACTCCGGATGTATTCCTGTATACCTTGGCGCGGCTTCCGGCCGTTCGGCAGCCGTGGCTGCGGGCGATCTACGACCGGGTGAGCGCAGCCCCATGGGCCGGTCTCGCGGAGCTGACTGTATAACGATCTATACTGTCTGCCTGTGGTTTGCCGGCAGTCGGCGACAGACTCGGTGGGGGTCGTCGCCGCTAAACGGCGACGAGCCGGAAGTGTCGAGGAGGCGTGGGGTCGGGACGCGCCGGGGACCAGCCGTGGGTCGTCGCCGCGAATCGGCGACGACCCACGGACGGCGGCGAGATCGGCCGGCTTCGCGACATGGTCACCGGCGTCCGTCGCCACACGCCGGCAACGCCGAGCGGCCCCACGACCCATTGCCGCGAAACGGCAACAGACCCAGGCCACACCAGCGGTCAGATCACCAGTTCCGCACCGCGGGCGCGTATCCCGCCGGCTTGTCCCCGACCTTCACCCCGGGGCTGATCACCCAGTTCTGGTACGCGGGCGTGAACATCCGGTACACCGATTCCGGCGGCACGGCGCCGGCCTCGTCGAGGAGTGCCCGCAGGTCCGGCGGCAGGGTGAAGTCCAGCGCGGCCATGCTCTTGCCCAGCTGGTCCGCGCTGCTCGCCCCGACGATCGCGGCCGCGACGCCCGGCTGGGTCGCGACCCAGTTGATCGCGACCTGGGCCATCGTGACGCCGAGTTCGTCCGCGACCTTCTCCAGCGGTTTCAGCAGTGCCCAGTCGCGGTCGGTCCACGACTTCCCGGCGTTCCCCGGGTCGCTCAGCCTGCCGTCGCCGGAGGTGGTCTCGCCGGTCTGGCGGTACTTGCCGGTGAGGAATCCGCCCGCCAGCGGGCTCCACGCGGTGATGCCGAGTCCGAGGTGCCGGCCCATCGGCACGTGTTCGGTCTCGATCGTCCGTTCCACGAGCGAGTAGGGCAGCTGGAGGTTGACGGCCGGGGTGAGCGCGTTCGCCTCGGCGAAGCTCTGCGCCCGGGCGGCGTACCAGGCAGGTACGTCGGAGAGCCCGGCGTAGCGGATCTTTCCCGCGCGCACCAGGTCGTCGAACGTGCGCATCACCTCTTCCACCGGGGTGACGCGGTCCCAGGTGTGCAACAGGAAGAGGTCGACGTGGTCGGTGCCCAGCCGTCGCAACGACGCTTCCAGCGCCCGGATCAGATGCTTGCGGCCGTTGCCGCCCGCGTTCGGGTCGCCGGGGTCGACGCTGTTGGTGTACTTGGTGGTGAGCACGACGCGGTCGCGCACCTTCGCTTCGGCGATGAGACGGCCGAGGATGGTCTCGCTTTCACCCGCGGTGTAGAAGTCCGCGGTGTCGATGAAGTTCCCGCCCGCCTCCAGGTACTTGCGGAAGATCGGGCGGACCTCGTCCTCGGACTTCCCGTACGCGGCGTGGAAACCGCCGGTGCCGAAGTTCATCGTTCCGAGTGCGATCCGGCTGACGCGCAGTCCGGAACGGCCGAGCAGATAGTACTGGTCCAGTGTCATGAAAACGTCTCCTCAGTGGTGTCCGGCGTGGGCGGGAACGACGAAGTTCACCGTCTTCTGGTCGAGGATCTTGTGCGTCGGGTCGGCGAGACCGATCCACACCTTGTGCGGTCCCGCGGGCAGTGACTGGATGATCAGCGGTTCCCCGCTGCCGTCCGCCCAGTGCCACGCCGCGTCGTCGACGGTCACGTGGAGATGGCCGATCCGGGGCGAGACGTCCAGGGCGGCGGGGCCGTACACCGGGACGATCCGGAGGTTTTCCGCCCGATAGCGCAGCACGACCAGGCCCATCGCCAGCTGTTCGGGCAACGGCTCGTCCACGACCAGCGACGGCGGCGGCTGGGACGGCAGAGGCGCCACGGGAGCGGGCGACCAGCCGGCGGGGGGAGCGGTCACCGGGGGAGCGGGCGCGGGGGCAGCGCAGGCGGCGGTGAGCAGAACGGCGGCGACGAGGGCGGTTTTTCCCAGTGCGGGCATGCGTTCACGCTAGGACGGCCGAAGGGGCCGCGGCGCCCGTCGGACGACGTCATCGGTGTAAGTCACCGTGACACTTTCCGGTGATCGCCAGGTGAACCGGCCGGATCCGGGGAACTCGGGGGCATCGACGGAAAGGGAGGACACGATGAAGACTCGAATCGCCGCACTGGCGGCCGCGGTCACGTTCTTGGGCGCCGTCACCGCCTCGCCCGCCATGGCGGATCCGGTGCCCGGCAGCCCGAATCAATTCTACGCGTCGTGCGCGGTCGATCTGCTGGGCGTGCCGGTGGGCTGCCTCGAGACCGACGAAGCGCACGCGACGCATATCTGTCAGTACGTGCTCACGGCTTTCGGTCTCGGACTCGACTGCATCCAGCGCTGAATCCGGTCAGGTGCCGAGCCAGCCGGGGTTGGCCGCCGCCCATTCGGGAAGCCGATGCCGGATCGCGCCGGGCTCGGTGATCGCGTGCATCAGTCCACTTCGGACAGCGGGGACGTCGACGGACGAGCCGTCCCGCCACAGCAGGAGATGCCGCGTCCGCAGCGGTACACCCCGCAGCGCGACCACCGAGTCCGGGATCGTGCCCGAGTCGAGGGAGCGGGCAGGCACCACCGCGCGGGGTTCGCGCCGGACGGTCTGCCGCAACACCGTCGGCTCCAGCTTCCGCACGGTGATCGCGCCGAGGCCGGCGCGGGCGCACTGGTCGGCCAGGTGCTCGGGGAACTCGTCGTCCTCGCCCGACGGAACCAGCCAGACCGAGCCGCCGAGCTCGGACAGGGACACTTCGCCGCGTCCTGCGGCGGGATGGTCCGGCGATACGACCACGAAGACCGGCTCCGTGCCGACGGGAAGCAGGTGGACACCGTCGGGCGGAACGATCTCCTGCCCGGGGTGATCCACGTACAGCGCCAATTCCACGGTGCCGTCGAGGAGCGCCGAGAACAGCGCCGTCCGGCTGGTCACCGTGAGCAGTTCGACCGGACGGTCGGGGGTCGCCGCGGCGACCACGCCGCTCAGTGTCTCGGCGAAGACGGTCGGAAGCGCGCCGATCCGGAGCAGTCCCTCGGAAGGCGCGCTGTGGAACCGGCGGATCGCCCGTTCGAGGTCGTCCGCCGCGGCCAGTACCCGGCGCGCGTGGTTCAGCAGCACCTCGCCGAGCGCGGTGGGCCGCACGCCGTGCCGGTCGCGTTCGAACACCGTCCGTTCCAGTGCCCGCTCGACGCGGTGGAGTTGCGCGCTCAACGCGGGCTGGGAGAGCCCGAGCGCGGTCGCGGCCTTCGCGATGCTGCCCGCCGACGCGATGGCGTCGAGGAGGCGCAGATGCCGGACGTCGATCTCCACCGGCCAGGTGTGGCCGTCCCCGGGACCGATCAGGGGGCTGATCACAGGTCGTCCTCGCTGATGATCGTGCGGAGTTTGTGCAGGGCGCGATGCTGGGCGACCCGGACCAGTCCGGGGCTCACCCGCAGGACCGCGCCTGCCTCGGGCGCCGTCATGCCGACCGTGATCCGCAGCCGGAGGATTTCCGGCTGGATACCGGGCAGGGTGCTCATCAGCCGCGTCAACCGGTCGTGGCCGTCGGCGGCGAGTGCCTGCCGTTCCGGTTCGTTGGGTTCGGGTGTCGCGTGTTCGGGCGGATCGGGTGTGGGCTCCGACCTGTCCTTTGCCCGCCGCCGGAAAGCGGCGGCGACTTTCCTGGCGGCGATCCCGAGCACGGCGGTGAGGAAGGAACCGCCGGTGGTCCGCGCGGTGGGCAACGCGGTGAGCACGGCGAGACAGGTCTCCTGCGCGACGTCGTCCGCGTCCGTTCCGTCCACCCGGCTCCGGCAGTAGTCCGCGACCACCGGCTGGACGATGGTCATCAACTCGTTCGTCGCCGCGGGGTCGCCGCGGCGGGCGCGGGGGACGAGGGATTCGAGATCCGCCGTCAGCGCGCCGTCGTCAGGGGGAGGAGCCGCCCCCGGCGAGGTGAGGTCGCCGGGGGCGGTCCAGGTCAGGCGAGTTCCCAAAGCGCGGGCACGTTCGGCGGTTCCCAGCCGGGCATGGAGGTGTGCGGCTGGATGACCCGGTAGTTGCTGCCGCCGTAGCTGGCGGTCGCGCCGGAGCCGTAGTACGTGTACGGCGCCCAGGTGCCGCCCGGCGGGTTCGACGTCGTCGGGCTGGTCGGGGTGGTGGGCGTGGTCGGCGTCGTGGTGGTGCTGGACGGCGGGTTGCCGCTGACCGTCAGACGCAGGTTGTAGACGCTCAGGATCTCCGAGACCGGCTGGAAGTAGATGGTGCCGCCGGAGGTGCAGTTGCCGGAGCCACCGGAGGTGACGCCCTGCGCCTGGTCGCCGGTGAGCCACGAACCGCCGGAGTCGCCGGGCTCGGCGCAGGCGTTGGTCCGGGTCAGGCCGGTGATGGTGCCCTCGGGGTAGGTGACCGAGGTGTTCTTCTGCAGGATGGTGCCGCAGCGCCAGCCGGTGGTGGAGCCGGAGCGGCACACCGAGGAGTTGACCGGGGCCTCGGTCGAACCGGCGACCGGCACGGTGCCGGGGTAGCGGTTCACCAGCGGGCGCGGGGTGTTGCCCGCGTCGGCGCGGACCCAGGCGTAGTCGTTGCCGGGGAAGCTGGAGCCGGCGACGGTCCCGCTCGGGTTCGAGGTGCGGGTGCCGGTGGTGCCGCAGTGCCCGGCGGTCACGAAGCCGCCGTCGACCGCGAAACCGATGGAGCAGCGGCCCGAGCCGAAGGTGTAGGCGTTGCCGCCGATGATGTCGATCAGCGCGCGCGGCTGTTCGGCGCTGGCCTCGACTCGGACCAGGTCGGACGGCACACCGGCCTCGGCGGCCCACGCCTTCGCGGCGCCTTCGCCACCGGCATTGGCGAGGACGACGATCGAGTTGGTGGTGACGTCGGTGAACCAGCCCGGCACGGTCTTCGGTGCCTTGGCGGACTTGGCGTCGAGCCGGAGTTTCGCCGCGTCGAGATCCGCGGCACTGCGGGCGACCGTCTTCGGGGTGGCGCCCGCGGCACGGACCAGGTCGCCCACGGCGGCGTCGGTGACCGCGACGGTCAGCGTGGTCCCGGAGCCGTCGAGCCAAGATCCGGCGTACGACATGCCGAGCTGCTTCTTCAGCGTGTTGTCGGCGACCGCGGCGCGCTGTTCGCTCGCGAGCCGGAGTTTGGCCTGCTCCGGGCTGATCTTCAGGTCGCGGGCCATCGCGGCCAGCATTTCGGACTGGACCTGGTCACCGGTGGTGGCCTGCTGACCGGCGCTCGCGTTGGGGGTGAGGGCGATGGCCGTGACCAGGCCTGCCCCGGCTATGGCCGCGGCTGTGGCGGCTAAGATCTTTCTGTTCATTTCAACGCTTTCCTCGAAACGGGCGGGGGAGGGGGATTCGTCCCCGACCGTACGAGGCGGATCACGCAACTGGTACATACCATTTGGGTCATATCGCCCGGCCGGAACGCGGGGTGATATGGCGGTGATCCGTGCGGATCCGGGTGGCGTTTTCGTTGCGGTGCAACGGTTCAGCCGCTACCGGGAGAAATGTGGCACCGGTGCTCGAGGTGCTTCGACCCGGTGTCCACTGTCGTCAATACCGTACTTTTGAGGGGTCTGGCAAAGGGAACGCCGGAACTTCTCACAGTGTGGGGAAGTGCCCGTCGTGCCGGAGGGGGCGACGGCACGACGGGCACTGGTGTGCGGGGCCTCAGCGGCCGGCGCAGCGATAGCTCGTGGCCACCGCGGGATCACCATGGCCGCGGTAGCGCGAGACCTGCGGATACGGGCAGAGATCGCGGGTGACGGTCTTGTCGGCGTTCGCCGCGGGCAGGGTCGACGGCGCCTTGCCGTGTTCGACCCAGTCGACGAGCGCGCCCAGCGCGTTCGTCGGTGCGGCACCCGCGCCGCCGGAGCAGTGCGCGACACCCGGCGCGAGGAACAGCCGGTAGAAGTCGTTGACCCGCTTCGGGCCGCCCATCTCGCGCTCGACCTCGTGGCGGTACCGCAGCGTGCCGCCCGGCGGGATCAGCTGGTCGTCGGTGCCGACGAAGGTGATCAGCTTGCCGCCCGCCCGGCGGAACGCCGACAGATCGGGGTCCGAGGTCCCGATGACGTCGTCGTACTCCCGCACCGACTGGCGGAACAGGTCGGCGAACTGGCGATAGGTGAGCGTTTCGGTGTCGAATTCGGGCTGCTTCTTCAGGAACGTCCGCACCCAGCCGGTGGCCACCGGGAACCCGGGAGCGGTCGTCACCGGGCCGAAGTCGGCACCCTGGGGGAGGCCTGCCCAAAGCCGTCGTCCGCGCTCGTCGGACGGCCCGGCCCAGATCTTGCGGACGACTTCGGCGTCCGCCGCAGTGACGGTGACCTCCCTGCCGTTGCAGAGCACCTTCGTGCCGATCAGCGATCTGGGGTCATAACCGCATTCGTCCGGCCGGTCCACGATGCCGTTGGTGACGCCGTCGCGGCCGTCGCAGGCCTTGATCGCCGCCTGCTGGAAGGCGGTGAAGACGCAGGGCGCCGGGAAGGTCTTCTCCTGGTTCATCACGACCCGCGGCCAGAGGGTCGCGACCGCGAACTCCGCCCAGTGCACGGCGGGCGCGTTCGCGAGGACGCCGTCGAAGTCTCCCGGGTACCGCTGCGCTTCGGAGTAGCCCTGACGGCCTCCCGTCGAGCAGCCGTTCCAGTACGAGTAGGCGACTTCCCGCTGGTAGAACTTCCGCGTCACGTCCTTTCCGACGAGGGCCGCTTCGTGCACGGAACGGGTCGCGAAGTTCGTCACCAGCGGCTTGTCGATCTCGCCCTGGGGAGTGAGCGCCCACGAAGTGTCGAGGAACGTCAGCGGGACACCGGCGTCGGTCGTCACGCCGCTGTAGCCGTCCTTGACGGCCTGGACCAGCGGGGCACCGAAGTCACCGGCGGTGTAGGCGCTGCCGCCGACCGCCTGGAGCCTGCCAGTCCACCCGGTCCGGGGCAGCGCGACGGCGACCTTGACGTGGTCGCCCGCCGTGCCGTGGGTCAGCGTGACGGTGATTTCGCAGTACGCGGGCACGTCCGTGATCGCGGCGGGGGCCGAGAACGGGGTGGGCGGGAACGTGACGGTCCCGCCGGGCTTCTGTTCGGCCCGGACGGACTGGATACGCGCGCCTTCGGGCGCCGAAACGGGGACCGCCGCGCACGCCGTCGCCGTCGCTTCGGCGGGCGCCGTCTGCGTGACCGAGGTCAGCACCAGCGGCAGCAGGGCGGCCAGCGGTGCCGCCGCCAGGAACAACTTCTTGCGTCTCATCACTTTCCCGAAGCTAGGCCGACCGTGTCGACACGCCGTCTACATCCTGTGGACGCCGCCGGGGAGTCCTAACCGGACGGTTTGGGTATCGTCGGACGGGCGGCCGCCCACGGCCGACGGGAGGAATGCCGCACCATGCCGCTTTTCGGACGGGAAGCCGAGCTGAAGGACCTGGCCGAGCTCGTCGACGGGCCGGCCGCGGGCTGCGGCGGTGTCCTCGTCCAGGGCGAGCCGGGCGTCGGCAAGTCCGCTGTAGTGGCGGAGGCGGTGGCCGCCGCGACGGTCGGGGGCCTGCGGGTGGTGCGCACGACCGGCGTCGAGGCCGAACGGAACTTCGCGTACGCCGCCCTGCACCAGCTGCTCCATCCGAACCGGGCGGGTGCGGACAGCCTGCCCGCGCCGCAGCGGTCCGCGCTCTGGGCGGCGCTGGGGCTCGCCGAAGGGGCGGAGCCCAACCCGTATCTGGTCGGGCTCGCCGCGTTGACACTGCTGTCGGACGAGGCGGCGGCCAAGCCATTGCTGATCGTCGCCGAGGATGTCCACTGGATGGACCGCGAGAGCGCCGACGCGCTCGCGTTCGTCGCCAGGCGGATCGAGACGGAGCCGATCGTGCTGATCGCGACCGTCCGGGACGGGGAGCCGTCGCCGCTGCGCGACGCGGGACTGTCCTCAATGGACCTGGAGCGCCTTCCCGGCGACGTGGCCGCCGAGTTGCTCGACTCCGTCGCCCCCGGGCTCTCCTCGCCGGTCCGGGCACGGGTGCTCGCCGAGGCCGCCGGGAATCCGCTGGCCCTGACCGAGTTGCCGTCGGCCGTGACCGAAGTGCCCGAGCCCGTGCTGCCGCTGACCGAACGGCTCGAGCGGACGTTCGGCGCCCGGTTCACCACGCTGCCGGAGCCGGCCCGGACGACGTTGCTGGTCGCCGCGCTCAACGAGACGTGCTCGCTCGCCGAGACCCTCGCGGCGGCGGGCGCGTTGCTGGGCGAGGACATCGAGCCGTCGGCGCTGGCGCCGGCCGCCGATGCCCGGTTGATCGACCTCGAAGCCCGTGCGGTCTCGTTCCGGCATCCGTTGATGCGTTCGGCGATCCCGGCTTCGGCGCCGTTCGAGGAGCGGCGCCGCGCGCATCTGAGCCTTGCCGACGTCTTCCGCGGGCAGCCGGATCGGAGCGCCTGGCATCGGGCGGCCGCCGCGACCGGCGCCGACGAGGACGTGGCCCGGGAACTGGAGCACGCCGCCGATCGCGCCCGGCACCGAGGCGGAGCGACGGCCGCCGTCGCCGCGCTGGAGCAAGCGGCGCTGCTGAGCGCCGACCCGGAACGGCGGGCGGACCGGTTGCTGCGCGCGGCCGAGCTGGCCGTCGATTCCGGCGGCCGCGAGACGGCGGAACGGCTCGTCCGGGACGCCCGCGCGGGAGATCTCACGCCACGGCAGGGAGCGACGGCGAGCTGGCTGCTCAGCGGGTTCGAGGACGGCGTCCGCGAAGACCTGTCGCGGATCGCGGAACTGGCGCGGCTGGCCGAATCGGTCGCGGAGGACGGGCAGCCGGATCCGGCGATGCGCGTCCTGTGGGGTGCCGCCATGCGCTGTTTCTGGGCCGAACCCGGCGAGGAGACGCGGCGAACGCTGCTGGCCGTCGCGGACCGCCTCCCGGTCGAGAACTCGGACCCGCGCCTGGTCGCCGTCGCCGCCTACGTGGCGCCGTTCGACCGGGCCGGATCCGTGCTCGGCGAGCTGCGTGGACTGGCCGCCGCCACCGGTGCCGACCCCGAGGTCGACCGGTTTCTCGGCAGCGCGTCGCTGCAGGTCGGCGCGGTCGATCTGGCGGCCCGGTTCTCGGCGGCCGCGGCGCCGGGGCTGCGGGCACAAGGCAGGCTCGGCCTGCTGCCGCGAGCGCTGGCGGTCCAGGCGTGGAGCCGGGTCCGGCTCGGTGACCTCGCCGCGGCCGTGCCCATTGCGGCGGAAGCGGCCAAATTCGCCAAGGAGACCGGGCAACCGTTCATGTACGGCCTCGCCACCGCGGTACAGGCCGAGATCGCCGCGCTGCGGGGTGACCACAAACAGGCCAAGGCGCTGGCCGACGAGGCGGAGCGGACCGCGCTCGCCGCCGGCGCCCGTCCGGTGCTGGCGACCGTGCAGCTGGCCAGGGGGATCACCGCGTCGAGCGAAGGCCGTTTCGACGACGCGTTCGCCGATCTGCGGCGCCTGTTCGACCCCGCCGATCCCGCCTTCCAGCAGGCGCTGCGCGTCTATTTCGTCGCGGAACTCACCGAGGTCGCGGTCCGGGCGGGGCAGGTCGAGGCCCTGCGCGAGATCGTCGCGGAGATGGAACGGCTCGCGCTGAAGACGCCGTCGCCCGCGTTGCACATCGGCTTGCGCTTCGCCCGCGCCGTGCTCGAACCGAGCGACGAACTGTTCGAGACCGCACTCCGGGCGGAGCTGGACGGCTGGCCCGCCGAACGCGGGCGGCTGCACCTGGCCTACGGCGAATGGCTACGGCGGCAGCGGCGCGTCGTGGACTCGCGGGCGCATCTGCGCACCGCGCGGGAGACGTTCGACGCGCTCGGCATGACCGCGTGGGCCGAACGCGCGCGCCGTGAACTGCGGAGCGCGGGGGAGTCCAGCCCCCACCGCGGCCCCGACGCGCGGGAGAAGCTCACCCCGCACGAGCTGAGCATCGTGCAGCTGGCCGCGGAGGGCCTGACGAACCGGGAGATCGGGCAGCGGCTCTACCTGTCACACCGGACGGTCGGCACGCACCTGCACCGGATCTTCCCCAAGCTCGGGGTGAAGTCCCGGGCCGAGCTGAAAGATGTCGTGAATGATCTGGGCCGTTAGAACGGCCCGAATCACTCACGACATCTCTGCTACGCGACCGTCGCGTCCAACGTGACCTCGATGTTCCCCCGCGTCGCCTTGGAGTACGGGCACACCTGGTGCGCGCCCTGGACCAGCTCGTCGGCGGTGGCCTGGTCGATTCCGGTGGCCTCCAGGTGCAGCACCGCGCTCAGGTGGAACTCGCCCGCTTCGGTGTCGTGGTGCAGCGTCACCTCGGCGACGACGGCGAGGTCGTCGAGCTTGACCTTCTTGACGCCCGCGACGCGGCGGACAGCGCCGACGAAGCACGACGCCCAGCCAGCGGCGAACAGCTGCTCGGGGTTCGTGCCGTCGCCGGAGCCGCCGAAGGCCTTGGGGACGGCGAGGCCGACGTCGAGCACGCCGTCGTCGGAGGTCGCCCGGCCGCCGTTGCGGCCTTCCGCGGTCGAAGTGGCGACGGCGGTGTACGTGGTTTCAGACATGCCGCAACCGTAGGAATCCCGCCCTGACGGCGGCGACCGTCGGACGACGTCATCCCTGTACGTCATGGGTGGACGACGTACGCCGATGACGTCGTCCGACGCTCGCGGCCGTCGCGCGGGCTCGCCTACTTTCCGCTCATGTCCAGCCTGCCGCAGGAAGTCCGGTATCGCTTCACCGTGCTCGGCCCGCCCGGTTTCACCAGCGGCGGCACCCGCCTGGACCTCGGCTCGCCGCAGCAGCAGGCGGTCTTGATGCTGCTGCTGGCCAACGCGGGCAGTTTCGTCCGGACCGCCGAGCTGATCGACGGGCTCTGGGGCGAGCGGGCGCCGGCCACCGGCGAGGCTGTCATCCGTACTTACATCTCCCGTCTCCGGCGGCTGCTTTCCTTGCAGGGCTTGGGTTCGGCGATCGTCTCGCGGTCCGGCGGCTACCGGCTGGATCCGGATCGCTTCGAGGTGGACGCCGTCGAATTCGCCGGGCTGATCGAGAGCGCGCGTCAGGCGCACAACGTGGATACGGCGGCGAAGCTGCTGGAACGCGCACTCGGTCTCTGGACCGGAACGGCGCTGGCCGGCGTCCCCGGCGAAGCGGCCGAACAGGAGCGCTCGCGCCTTGAGCGACTGAAACTGACGGCCACCCAGGAACTGCTCCGGCTGCGCCTCGAACTCGGGGAACACGACGAGGTGATGGCCGAAGTACCCGTGCTGATCGAGCGGAACCGCCTCGAGGAACCGCTGTACGAGATCTATCTCCTCGCCCTGCATCGCGGCGGGCGCCGGGCCGAGGCGCTCGAACTCTACCGCTCGATCCACGAGCTGTTCGACGAAGAACTCGGGGTCCGGCCGGGGCCGAAACTGCGGGCGCTGCACGAGAAGGTGCTTCGCGCCGAGGACGATCCGGCGCCCCGGCTCCGTGACTCGGCCCCGTTGTTCATCGGTCGCGAGCGCGAACGCGCGGAATTCCGGCGGCTGCTCGCGAAAGATCCGGCCGACGGTGTCGAGGTCCTGTTCGTCACCGGACCGCCCGGCATCGGGAAGTCGACCCTGCTGCGGAAGTTCGCCGACGACGCGGCCGTCATGGGCAAGCCGGTGCGGTTGTTCGACGGGCTCGACGATCCGGCGGCTGTCCTGTGCCGCCTGCCCGACGACGCCACGGTCGTGATCGCGAGCCGGACGGGGCCGGAAGCCACCTTGCTGGTCGATCCGGCGTGGTCCGGGAGGATCCGGATCCGGAAGCTCGAAGCGTTGAGCGAGAACGAATCCGTGGCGCTGCTCGAAGCACGCGGTGTCGACCCGGCGTTAGGTGGGTCCATTGTGGACTTCGCGGCGGGAAACCCGTTCGCGCTCTCGTTGGCCGCCGAGGTCGGCAGGTCACCGCGGCCCGATGCGGCGCGCTACGTGGTGGACGCCGTTTACGCGCATCTGGCCGGTGACCCGCCGACGGAAGCACATCGGTGGGCGTTGTACGTGTGCGCGCAAGCTGATCACACCACCGAAGACCTCCTCCGGTCCGTGCTGCCGGGAGGGCGGTCTTCGGAGCTGTTCGACTGGCTCCGCGACCACCCCTGCGTCGAGACCGACACCGACGGCCTCGTCCTCGGCGGTGTGCTCCGCGAGGTGCTCGACAGGCACCTCCGGTGGCGTGACCCGGCAGGCCGCGCACGGATGCGCGGCCGGATCAGCCGGGTCACGACCGGCCGTTGATCAGGTGCGCAGCCACACCGCCGTGTCCGTGGGGAGTTCACCCTCGACGGGGCCACTGGCCATGAGCACTTCGCGGTGCGGCGGCAGTGCCACCGGCTGGTCCGAGAAGTTCAGCACGAAGGTGAAACCCGGCTCCCGGGTGAAGGCGAGCACGCCGTCGCCCAGTGCCAGCCACTCCAGATCGCCGGGGCCGAGCGCGGGAAGTTCGCTCCGCAGGCGCAGACCGGCGCGGTAGAGCCGGAGCATCGACGCCGGATCGGCCGCCTGCGCCTCCGCGGTACTGGAGCGCCATTCCTCGGGCTGGGGCAGCCACGTCCCACCGGCGCCGAAACCGAACGGCGGCGCGTCACCGGACCAGGGGAGCGGGACCCGGCAGCCGTCCCGGCCGGGATCGGCGCCGTTCGTCCGGGTCCACACCGGATCCTGGCGCAGTCCGTCCGGGATGTCCTCGATCTCCCACAGGCCGAGTTCCTCCCCTTGGTAGACGTACAGACCACCGGGTAGCGCCATGGTCAGCAACGCCGCCGCCCGCGCCCGCCGGGTCCCGAGTTCGCGGTCCACCGGAGTCCCGTGCAGCCGGTCGGCGAACGCGAAACCGGTGTCGCCCGCACGGCCGTACCGGGTCACGTGCCGGGTGACGTCGTGGTTCGACAGCACCCAGGCCGCGGGCGCGCCGACCTCCTCGTGCGCCGCCAGTGTCCGCTCGATGACGTCCCGGAACCGCGTGGAATCCCACGGGCACACCAGGAAATCGAAGTTGAACGCCGCGTGCAGTTCGTCGCGGCGGAGGTACCGCGCGGCCCGCGACATGTCCGGCAGCCACATCTCGCCGACCATCACCCGGTCGCCCGGGTAGCTGTCGGCGATCTTGCGCCACGACCGGTAGATCTCGTGCAGCCCCTCCTGATCGGAGAACGGCGTCTCGTCGCCGGGGTCGACGTCGGGCAGCCGCGGGTCCTTCACCAGCCCGTCGGCGACGTCGATGCGGAACCCGTCGACCCCGCGGTCGAACCAGAACCGCAGCACGTCCTCGAAATCTGCGCGGATGTCCTGGTTGTCCCAGTTGAAATCCGGCTGGCGCGAGCTGTACAGATGCAGGTACCACTCGCCGTCCGGGACCCGGGTCCACGCGGAGCCGCCGAAGCGCGACTGCCAGTTGTTCGGCGGCTCGGAGCCGTCCGGCCCGCGACCCGGCCGGAACCAGAAGCGTTGCCGCTCCGGTGATCCCGGCGCCGCCGCGAGTGCGTCGGAGAACCAGCGGTGCTCGTCGGAGCAGTGGTTCGGGACGATGTCGATGATCACGCGGATCCCCTTGGCGTGGGCCGCGGCGATCAGGTCCTCCGCTTCGGCGAGCGTGCCGAAGAGCGGGTCGATCTCCCGGAAGTCGGCGACGTCGTAGCCGCCGTCGTCCATCGGCGACGGATACCACGGGGTGAACCAGATCGCGTCGATCCCCAGTTCGGCCAGGTAGTCCAGCCGTGCGCGGACCCCGGCGAGATCGCCGACGCCGTCGCCGTTCCCATCGGCGAAACTGCGGATGTAGACCTGGTAGATCGCCGCGCTCCGCCACCATCCGGCGGACTGCCCCAATGCGGTCACGGAAGTGCCCTCCTCAGTCGTTCGTGGATACCCCGAATGCGGCGAAGAATTCAGCCTTTGACACTGCCGGCGGTGAGCCCGGCGAGAATATGCCGCTGGAACGCCAGGAACAGCGCCACCATCGGCAGACTGGCCAGCACCATGCCCGCGACCAGCACGTTCAGCGGCATGTCGATGGCCACCCGCTGCAGCATCACCGACAGCGTCTGCTTCTCGGTGTCCGGGAACACCAGCAGCGGCCAGATGAAGTCCTTCCACGCGGCCACCACCGCGAGGATCGAGACCACGGCCAGGATCGGCCGGGAGATCGGCAGGATGATGCGCCACAGCGTGCGCACCGGCCCGGCGCCGTCGAGCCGCGCGGCCTCGATCAGCTCGTCCGGGATCTGGTCGAAGAACCGTTTCAGCAGGTAGATGTTGAACGCGTTCGCGGCGGCGGGCAGCCAGACCGCGGCCGGCGAGTTGATCAGGTTGATGTCCAGCAGCGGCAGATCGGTGATCGTCACGTAGGTGGGGACCAGCAGCGCCGCCGCCGGGAGCATCAACGTCACGAGCATCAGCCCGAGCACGACGTTGCCGAACTTCGGCCGCAGCTTCGACAACGCGAACGCCGCGGGAACGTCGATGGCCAGCTGGGCCAGCCAGGCGCCGCCCGCGACGATGACGGTGTTGACGAAGTACTTGCCGAGGCTCAGCTGGTCCCACGCGTCGGCGAAGGTCTCCGGATGCCACTCGTTCGGGACGAATGTCGCCGGCGTCTGCGCCAGCTCCTGCGGTGACTTCATCGCGCCGGTCACCGCCCAGTACAGCGGGAACAGGAACGCGATGACGAACAGGAGCAGCGTGCAGCCGAAGATCACGGCGTACCCGATCTTGCCGCCCGGGCTTCGGAGCGTGCTGGGGGAGACGAGCGTTCTCATGACTGATCCGCCTTCCGGGTCAGGCGCACGTACAACGCGGAGAACACACCGAGCGCGACGAACAGCAGCAGGCTCAACGCGCTGGCCGAGCCGAAGTCGTTGTAGACGAAGGCGTAGCGGTACAGCAGCAGGAGCACGGTGACGGTCGAGTCGTCCGGCCCGCCGCCGGTCATCACGTACGGCTCGGTGAACACTTGCATGGTCGCGACGACCTGCAGCAACAGCAGCACCAGCAACACGAACCGGGTCTGCGGCAGCGTGACATGGATCAGGCGTTTCCACAGCCCGGCGCCGTCCAGCTCGGCGGCTTCGTAGAGCTCACCGGGGATGGTGCCGAGCGCGGCGAGGTAGATCAGCGTGGTGCTGCCCATGTTCGCCCACGTCGACACGAACACCAGCGACAACATCGATGTGTCGCTCGAGTCGAGCCACTGGCCGCCGGGCAGGCCCACGGCGCCGAGCGCGGAGTTGAACAGACCGGCACCCGGGTCGTAGAACCACTTCCACATCAGGGCGGTGACCACCGGCGGCAGCATCACCGGCAGGTAGACCGCGAGCCGGAAGAACGCCTTGGCGTGCCGCAGTTCGTTGAGCAGCACCGCGGTCACGAACGGCACCACGAACCCGAAGACCAGGGCGAGCACGGTGAACAACAGCGTGTTGCGCCAGGCGATGCCGAACAGCGGGTCTTCGAACAGCCGGGTGAAGTTGTCGAAGCCGACCCACGCCGGCGGGTTGACGAAGTCCACCTGCTGGAAGCTCAGCAGGACCCCGCGCACGATCGGATACCAGGAGAACAGCGCGAACACCACGAGCGCGGCGCACAACAGGCCGTACGCGGTGAGATTCTCCTTGAGCTTGCGGCGCAACCGGTTCCGGCGGCGTTCGGCGGCCGAAGCGACCGGGCGACCGGCCCGCGACGACGGTGTCGCGGGCCAGTCGAGGACGCTACTTGACCTGGGCGAGGACACTGTTGACCTTCGACACGGCCGACGACAGCTGCTGATCGACATTCGCGTTCCGATCGGTGAGCACCGCCTGCATCACACTGTCGAGAACGGCGTAGACCTGCTGCGCGTTCGGCGGTTCGATACTGCCCTTGATCCGCGAGCTGGAGTCCACATAGGACTGATAGTTCTCGGCGGGAACGTTGGCGTGCTTGGCCTTGATCGCGAGCTGCTGGTCGCGGACGGCGCCCAGCCAGACGTCCGGGGTCGGTTCGGCGGGCAGCCCCACCGGCTGTTTGCCGTCGACGTACTGCTGGACGTGCTTCTCGAAACGCTCCGGGTTGAGGTACTTCCAGCGGACCCATTCCAGGCCTGCCTTGATCTTCTCGGGCGAGGCCTTGGGGTTGATCATGTAGCCCTCGCCGCCGAGCAGCGTGCCTTGCCCGCCCGGCATCCCGGCGACGCCGTAGTCCTCGTACTTGCCGTTGAACTGCTTGACCAGTACCGGGACGTTGTCCGGGGCGGCCATGTACATGCCGAGCTGGCCCGCGCCCATCATACGCTGGACGTCCTGTGCTTCGAGGAGTTGCTTGCTGCCCATGGTGTCGTCTTCCCACCGCATGGCGCGCAACTGGTTCAGGGCGGCCTTGGCCTTGTCGTTGTCGAACGCGGCGACCCATTTGTCGCCGTCCTTGCGGGCGACCTCGCTGCCCATCGAGTAGAGCCAGGCGGTCAGATGCCAGCCGCCCTGGTTGTTCTTGCTGTAGTCGGCGTATCCGACCGTGCCGTTGCCCAGCGCGGCGATCTTCTTCGCGGCTTCGCGGACCTCGTCCCAGGTCTGCGGCGGTTTGTTCGGGTCCAGCCCGGCCTTCTGGAACAGCGGGCGGCTGTAGACCAGGCCCATGCTGTAGTTCATCGTCGGCAGGCCGTAGAGCTTGCCGTCGGCGTCCCGGAAGTTGTCCAGCAATTCCGGTTTGATGTCGCCGAAGTTCTTCAGGCCCTTGGCCGCCTCGGTGATGTCCGCGGCCTGGCGGCGCGCGATGATCTGCGCCGGGTCGGTGAAGTAGACGTAGTAGACGTCTTCGAGCTGGCCGCCGGCGAGCTTGGCGGAGAACGTCTTCGGATCCATGAACCCTTCGTGGGGCTCGATGTCGATGTCCGGGTGGGACTCCTCGAACTCCTTGACGTCGGCGTCGAACACGCCACGCTCGAACGGCTGACTGGTCGGGGGCTGGCCGGTCACGGTGATCTTGACCTTGCCCCCGGTGCCTTCACCGGAACCGGAACCGCAGGCGGCCACCCCCAGGGTGAGTCCACCCGCGAGGAGCAGGCAGAACATCCGGCGGCGCACGGTGGGGGACCAAGTGCTGCTCATCTTCAAGCCTCATCTCGGGATCGCGACGGCTGTCACGTGATTGCGGTCACTCTAAAGTGAAGCCCCGGATCAACGCAATAACTGGATGAGAACTTGCAACTTTTCGACAGGAACTGTCCGGAGGTGCCTCAAGCGCGTGAAGGCCCCCTTCCCTCGGCTCAGCCGAGGGAAGGGGGCCTTCACGCGCTGGGGGATCCCGCAGTCAGCCGGCTAAATGCGGCGGGCGGTGGAGCCCCGGACGACGAGTTCGGGGGCGAACAGCAGTTCCTCGGCCGCCACCTCGCCGCCGTTTATGCGCTTGACCAGCAGTTCCACCACGGCGCGGCCCATCGCCTCGATCGGCTGGCGGGTCGTGGTCAGCGGCGGATCGGTGCAGTTCATCAGGGCCGAATCGTCGTAGCCGACCACGGAGATGTCTTCGGGGACCGACAAACCCTGCCGCCGGGCCGCGCGGATCGCGCCCAATGCCAGGAGGTCGCTCGCGCACAGGACGGCCGTCGCGCCGCGCGGGTACAGCCTGGCCGCGGCCGCGTGGCCGCCTTCGATGGAGAACATGCCGTGCTCGACGAGTTCGTCCAGCACCGGGAGCCCGAGTTTCGCCGCGTAAGCGCGGAACGCCTCGAGTTTGCGCTGCGACGGCACGTGGTCGTTCGGGCCGAGGACGAGGCCGATCTTCTCGTGGCCGAGCGAGCTCAGATGCCCGACGACCTGCTCGACGGCGACCGCGTCGTCGCACGAGATCTGCGGCAGCCCGAGGTGGTCGACGGCGGCGTTGATCAGCACCGTCGGCAGGCGGCGCTCGGCGAGGTGGTGGTAGTGGGAGTGCACCGCGTCGGCCTGGGCGTAGAGCCCGCCGGCGAACACGACCCCGGAGACCTGCTGCTGCAGCAGCAGTTCGACGTACTCCGCTTCGGAGACGCCGCCCGCGGTGCGGGTGCACAACACGGGGGTGAAGCCCTGCTGGGCGAGTGCGTTGCCCATGATCTCGGCCAGTGCGGGGAAGATGGGGTTCTGGAGTTCGGGAAGGACCAGTCCGACCAGGCGGGCGCGATCCCCGCGCAGCTGGGTCGGCCGTTCGTAGCCCATCACGTCCAGCGCGGTGAGGACGGCGGCCCGGGTGCCGGCGGAGACCCCGGACCGGCCGTTGAGCACCCGGCTGACCGTGGCTTCACTGACCCCGACCTTGCGGGCGACTTCGGCAAGACGACGCGTCATGGCTGAAACTTTACCGCAAGTGAGCGCAAAACCTAGACACTCTTGATCGGTGCGGTGCCGGTTTCCCGCAAGACGCGGAAGTCGCGCGAAGAGGGAACGAGAGCGGCGGCCGCGGGCGCGGCGAAGCAGACGACCGCGCACGCCGCCAGCACCGGTGCCGCCCCGAACCGGTCGATCGCGGGGGCGATGAGCGCGAGCCCGGCGGGCGCCAGTCCGTAGGAGAACAGGAAGTCCAAAGAGGACACTCGCGCGAGCTTCCCCGGCTCGACCTCCCGCTGGGTCGCGGTGAACCACGGGACGTTGAACAGTTCGATGCCCAGCCCCGCGACCGCGTAGGCGGCGACGACGAAAACGGGGTGCACCGGGAACAGCAGGCTCAGTGGCGCGAAGCCGTAGCAGCCGAGCCCGATCAGCGCCGCCCAGCCCTGCCGTTTCGGGCGCCGGCGCGCGATGACGACGGCACCCGCGAGCGCGCCGAGGGTGTACGCGGTGAGCCCGGCGGCCAGGACGGCTTCGGTGTCGTAGCGGTCGCGGCTGACCAGTGGCAGCACGACACCGGTGGCGGAATAGCCGGTCGCGATCACGGCGGTCAGCGCGCCGAGCCCGGCCAGGAACCACGGGTGACGGCGGGCCTCGCGGAGGCCGTCGGCGAATTCGCCGAAGAAGCGGACCCTGGTCGTGGCCGGGGCGGGCGCGTAAGTGCCTCGCGGCGGGATCAGTGCCGCGCCCAGCCACAGCACGCCGGTCCCGATCACCAGGGCCGACGTCGAGGCGAACTGCGAGAGCAAGGCGGTGAGCCCGGGCGCGACCAGGGTCGTGACCCGGACGGCGAGCGT
The DNA here is from genome assembly GCF_003947465.1 of Amycolatopsis sp. WAC 04182. Lineage (NCBI taxonomy): Bacteria > Bacillati > Actinomycetota > Actinomycetes > Pseudonocardiales > Pseudonocardiaceae > Amycolatopsis > Amycolatopsis sp. WAC 04182. Next base: position 1,237,823 of record NZ_QHJJ01000003.1, on the reverse strand, counting down.
CATCGCGGCGTTGGCCTGCTGACGACGGTCTTCGGTGATCACTTCGGCGGTCAGCGCTTGGAAGGCCGGGCGGCACGCGCCCTGCCCGATGCCGACGACGGCGGCCGCGAGGGCCATCACCAGGACCGAACGGCCCATACCGACCGCGATCAGGGGAGTGGCGACACCCGCGACGAGACCGGCCCAGAGCACGACCCCGCGCCGCGAGTACCGGTCGGCCAGTACGCCCGCCACCGGTACGGCCACGAGGAATCCCGCGGTCCGTGCGGCGAGCACGATGCCGAGGTCCACAGCCGAAAGCGACCGTTCGAGCACCGCGAGTCCGAGGATGAACGGCAGGGCCCAGGTCGCCAGCCCGGAGGCGGTGTTCCCGGTCCAGAGCCGGAGGAACGACAGGCTGCGGAACACCGGGGTGACGATAGCAAGGAGAGACAGCAGGCCCTCTCGCGCTCTACTCTGCCTCCCGTGCGCACGCCGACCTCGGCCCGAGGCCCGGCCAGGCGCCTCCGCGGCGGGGCCGTGGGGGTCCTGACCGGCACTTTGGCGACCGGTGCGCACGCCGGGACCAGCGGACGTGTCCCCGACTTGGGCGTGGTCGTGCTGCTCGTCGTCTTGCTGAGCTGGGTGGCGTACGCGTTCGCGGGCCGCCGTCGCGGTCCGCTCGCCATCCTCTGCCTGGTGGCGGGCGGGCAGCTGGCGATGCACGCCTGTTTGACGTTCCTGACCTGGCAGTCGCACGCCCACCATGAAGAGACCCCCGGCAACGGCCTGGCCATGGCGGCCGGGCACGCCGCCGCGACCCTCGTGGTGGCGATGGTGCTCGCGGGCGCCGAGCGCGTCCTGTTCGCGCTCACGGCGTTGATCGCTTCGGTCCTCCCTCGCCGCCTGTCACCGCGGCCGGCGACGGCGCCGCTGCGGATCCGCGTCCCGCTCGTGGTGAAGTTCCCCTCGACCGAGGCGCTCCTGCGAGACGTGCTCTCGCGGCGCGGCCCGCCGGTGACGTTCGCCTAGGCCGCGTTTCATAAGCCAAGGCAAAGGTGGAGTGGTCGGCACTTCCGCGGGCACGTTCCGCTCGAAGCCGGCGCTCCGGTGCTCGTGTCGCGAAAGCCACTTTGGGGACACCAGACGTCTCGAAAGTGGCTTTCGCGACACGCCACCTTCGGCTTACGCCTCGATATGAAACGCGCTCTGGTTCCCGAAACCCTGCCGAGACCCCCTGTCGCGGCAGGGCTCCGCACGCGTGCCGTGACCACCCCGGCGCGCGGCGCAGGCGCACGCCTCCCCACCGACGCCTCAGGAGTTCCCCCATGGCAACACGAATCGAATCGACCACGAGCCCGCCGCGTGCCTCCGGCTGGCGCGGACTGTTCCTCCGTCTCCACTTCTACGCCGGCGTTCTCGTCGGACCGTTCGTCCTCATCGCCGCGCTCACCGGCGTTCTGTACGCGGCGACTCCGCAGATGGAGTCCTGGATCTACTCCGATCAGCTCCGGGCACCCGTCGGGCTGAACCAGGTCTCACTGGCCGACCAGGTCGAAGCGGCTCAAACCGCCAACCCCGGCGGGCAGCTGGTCGCCATCCGTCCCGCCCCCGAACCGGGCGACACCACGCGCGTGCTGTTCGCCGAGGACGGGCTCGGCGAGTCCGAACGACGCGCGATCTTCGTCGACCCCGCCACCGCGCAGGTGCGCGGGGATCTCGTCGCGTACGGCTCCAGCGGCGCCTTGCCGTTCCGGACCACGCTCGACCAGTTGCACCGCAACCTGCTGCTCGGTGAACCCGGACGGCTCTACAGCGAACTGGCCGCGTCCTGGTTGTGGGTGGTCGCGCTGGGCGGTCTCGTGCTGTGGGTGAGCCGCCGCCGCGCCCGCCGGACCGAGAAGGCCGAGTCCGCGCGCGGGAAGTCGGTGCGCCGTCACGGATCCGTCGGTCTGTGGGTGCTGCTCGGCGCGTTGTTCCTTTCCGCGACAGGGCTGACGTGGTCGACGTACGCGGGAGAGAACGTCTCGGCGCTGCGTGAATCCCTCGGCTGGGCCACTCCGGCGTTGAAGGTGACCGGCGCCGACGAGCACGCCGGACACAACGGACACGCGGGTCACGGTGAAACGCCCGCCGCGAAACCCGAGAGCGTGGACGCGATGCTCGCGTCGGCCCGCGCCGCCGGGATCGACGCACCCTCGGTGGAGATCGGGCTGCCCGCCGAACCCGGCGCTCCTTGGCAGGTGGCGGAGATCGAGCGCGGCTGGCCGACGCAGGTCGACGCCGTCGCGGTCGACGGGACCACCGGGCAGATCCTCAGCGAAGTGCGGTTCGACGACTATCCGCTGATGGCGAAGCTCGCCCGCTGGGGGATCGACGCGCATATGGGCGTGCTCTTCGGCTGGCCCAACCAGATCGTGCTGCTCCTGCTGGGCGCGGGTCTGGTGACGCTGGTCGTGCTCGGCTACCGCATGTGGTGGCGGCGCCGTCCGACCCGCGCCACCGGGCTGACCTTCGGGCGGCCCATCCCGCGTGGTCAGTGGCGCAAGGCACCGCCCGCGCTGCTGGTGGGGCTTCTCGCCGCCGCCGCCGCGATCGGCTGGTTCGTGCCGCTGCTCGGCATCAGCCTGCTGGCGTTCCTGGTCATCGATCTGCTGCTGGGCCTGCGGTCCCGTGGCCGCTCCGAACCGGACTCGGCCGACGTCACCGGGTGAGTTCCGCGCTCGCCGCCCACAACCGGGCGGCGAGCGCGGTGTCGGCGAGTTTCCCGCGGACCGGTTCCCGGCGGGGTTCGCCGCGCAGGCCGAACACCCGGGGGCCGAACATCTCGCCGCCGCGCACGGTGGGATCGAGGACGGCGCGCACCGCGGGCCAAGCCCCGGCTTCCTTGCCCTGCAACAGAAGCCCGGCCGGGAACTTCCGTCCGGCCGGTGCCGCGTGCACGGGCCGCGGCGGGGTCAGGGAATCGAGCGCGCCACCAGGATGGTCGACGACGCTCAGTACCGTGCTCCCGGTCGCGCGCAGCCGCCTGTCGAGCTCGAAGGCGAACAGCATCTGCGCCAGCTTCGAGCGCGCATAAGTGCGTTTGGGCTGGTAGTCGCGTTTGCTCTGGAGGTCGTCCAGGTCGAGTTCCGCGGACTTGCCCACGAAACTGCCCGTGGTGACGACGCGACCGGCCTCCGCCGCTTCGAGCAAGGGCATCAGCCGGTGCGTCAGCACGAAATGTCCGAGATGGTTGGTGGCGAAGGTCAGTTCGAGGCCATCGGCTGTCTCCTGTCTCGGCTGGTCCTCCAGGAGCACGCCCGCGTTGCAGACGACGGCGTCGAGCCGTTCGATCCCCAGAGTGTCCACTGAGGACTCGATGGACGAGAGATCGGAAAGGTCGAGCCGCAGGTGCCCGAGTTCCGCGTCCGGTACCCGGGAGCGGATCGAGGACATCGCGGCTTCCGCTTTGGCGGCGTTCCGGCTGCCCAGAAGCACGGTGGCCCCGGAGCCGGCGAGCTGTTCGGCGACGAAGTAGCCGATCCCCGCGTTGCCACCGGTGACCAGGAAGGTCTTGCCGTCGGCGCGAGGCAGGTGGTGGACGTCCCACTGGCCCATGACGGTCTCCTTAAAGTCGAAGTCACTCCGAAGATACACTCATTATGATTTCGGAGTGACTTCGATGTAGGCTGGGCGCATGGAACGGACCGAGCCCGGCAGACGTGAACGCAAGAAGGCGGCGACACGCCAAGCCCTGTCGAGCGCGGCGCGAGAGCTGTTCCTGGAACGGGGCTTCGACAACGTCACCGTCGCCGAGATCGCGGACGCCGCGGACACGGCGGTGTCGACGCTGTTCGCGCACTTCCCTGGCGGCAAGGAGGCGCTGATCCTCGGCCACGGTGACGAACGCGAAGCGGCCTTGGCCGCCGCGGTGCGTGACCGGGCCGAGGGCACGTCGATCCTCGAGGCGTTGCGGGACTTCCTCGCGACCCGCGGCCCGTTCGATCCGAATCGGGACCCGCAGGCGCGCCGGGTCGCGGATCTGGTGGTCGCCACCCCGGCGCTGCGCGCCTACGCCAGGACACTGTGGACGGGCTGCGAGGACGCGCTGACGAAGGTCATCGCCGAGGAATCGGGCCAGGACGACTTCTCCGTGCGGTTGCTGGCGCGTTATGTCCTGGAGGTTCCGGACCTGGCCGGGGTCGAGGCGGATCCGGCCGCGGCGCTGGACGCCGCTTTCGTCTTCCTGCGGCGCGGCTGGCCGGGGTTCTGACCGTCCATCCCGAGATCCTCGGTCGGCACGTCGTGCGTTTCGCGCGCGGTGAGCGCGGCCGCGGCGCTGAGCAGGCAAACGGCGGCGGTGAAGACGGCGACGCCGAGCCAGTCGTCCTTCCCCGAACCGATCGCCGAGACCACGCTCGGGGCGAATCCGGCGATGGCGAACCCGATCTGCGTGCCGATCGCCATCCCCGAAAGGCGGACCTTCGCGCTGAACATCTCACCGTAGAACGACGGCCACACCCCGTTGACGGCGCTGTAGGCGACACCGAACAGCAGGATGCCGAGCGCGAAGATCAGCGGGTGCGAGCCGTCCGAAATGGACCACAGGTACGGGAAGATCAGTACCGCGCAGGCGAGACAGCCCGCGATGAACACTGGTTTGCGGCCAATCCGGTCGGAGAGCCCGGCCAGGAAAGGGATCGCGAGCAGCGCGGCGACGTTGGCCAGTACGCCGACCCACAGGATCGGCCCGCGTTCCAGCCCGACCGTGTTGACCGCGTAGCTCAGCGCGTAGACCGTGAAGATCGTGCTGACCGAAGCGATGGTGGCCGCGACGACGACGCGGAGCACATCCTTCCAGTGCGTCCGGAACAGCACGGCGACCGGCAGTTTGGCGACGTCGGCCCGGTTCTGTCGGAACACCGGGGTCTCGTCGATCTTGCGGCGGATCACGAAGCCGACCACCACCACGATGGCGCTGCACCAGAACGGGATCCGCCAGCCCCAGGTGAGCAACTGCTCCTGGGGGAGCGCGGCGATCGGCAGGAACACCGCGGTGGCCAGGATCTGGCCGGCTTGGGTGCCGCTGAGGGTGAAGCTCGTGTAGTAACCGCGCCGGTGGGACGGCGCGTGCTCCAGCGACATCGAATTGGCGCCCGCCTGCTCGCCGGCGGCCGAAAGCCCTTGCAGGAGGCGAAGTATCACCAGCAGGACCGGCGCGAGCACGCCGACGGAGGCGTACGTCGGCAGGCAGCCGACGAGGAAAGTCGTGACGCCCATCAGCACCAGCGTGAACACCAGGACCTTCTTGCGGCCCAGCCGGTCGCCGACGTGCCCGAGCACGAACGCGCCGACCGGGCGGGCGAGGTAGCCGACGCCGAAGGTGGCCAGCGCGAGCAGCGTTCCGGTGGCGGGGGAGGAGGCGGGGAAGAAGACCTTGTTGAACACCAGTGCGGCGGCGGTTCCGTAGATGAAGAAGTCGTAGTACTCCAAGGCGCTGCCGATCCAGGCCGCCAATGCGGCCTTGCGGGGCATGCCTTGCGTGACAGGGGAGGGAGAGGCCACGTCGACGCTCCAAGGTACGATCGAGCAATGTACGATCTAGTTAGTTAATACAGCGTGCGAGACGATGCCCGGGTTGTCAAGAGCCGGGATTTCAGGCCGTCAGGTACTCGATCACCAGATCGCCCAGCATCAGGCGATAGTGATCGCGGCGCGCGGGATCGAGCATGTCGCGGCCGAAGATCGCCGAGAAGGTGTGCCGGTTCGCGACGCGGAACACGCAGAACGAGCTGATCACCATGTGCACGTCGAGCGCGTCGACGTCGTCGCGGAACCGGCCTGTTTCGCGGCCGCGGCCGAGGATGCGGGTGAGCACGTCGAGAGCCGGGTTCGCCATGCCGGACAAGGCTTCGGAGCGGGCGATGTGCTCGCCGTGGTGGATGTTCTCGATGCTCACGAGCCGGATGAAGTCCGGGTTCGCCTCGTGATGGTCGAAGGTGAGCTCGGCGAGCTGGCGGATCGCGTCCTCGGGTTCGAGGTGGTCGACGTCGAGATCCTGTTCGAGGGCGCGGATGGTCGCGTACGCCCGTTCGAGCGCGGCGACGTAGAGCTGCTCCTTGCCGCCGAAGTAGTAATAGATCATCCGCTTCGTGGTGCTCGTGCGAGCGGCGATCTCGTCCACCCTGGCGCCGGCGTACCCCTTGTCGGCGAACTCCCTGGTGGCCACCGCGAGGATTTCGGCGCGGGTGCGTTCCTTGTCGCGCTGGCGCTCGACCTCGGACGACGGTGCGGCCACCTGACTCCCTCCGAACCGCTGGTGGAGGCCCCACTCTAGCGCAGCCCTTCTCGTGCCGACCGGTCCGCGCTACAGTGAACTCACTAGTTCGTACATTAACGGAGGATCTTGGTGACCAGTTACCTCATCGGCCTGGTCGGTACCGGTATCGGGCCGTCTCTGAGCCCGGCGCTGCACGAACGGGAGGCCGACGAGCTCGGGCTGCGCTATCTCTACCGGCGGCTCGACCTCGACGTGCTGAGGCTGCCGATCGGCGAGGTGCTGGCCGCCGCGCGGACCGCGGGCTTCGACGGTCTCAACATCACCCATCCGGTGAAACAACAGGTGCTGCCGTACCTCGACGAGGTCGCGCCGGACGCCGCGGCGCTCGGCGCAGTGAACACGGTGGTGTTCCGCGAAGGACTCGCCACGGGGCACAACACGGACGCGACCGGTTTCGCCCGCAACCTCATCCAGGGCCTTCCGGACGCCGACATGGACACGGTCGTCCTCCTCGGCGCTGGCGGGGCCGGCGCGGCCGTGGCCCATGCCCTGCTCTCCCTGGGAGCCGGGCGGCTGATCGTCCACGACGTCGACGCCGCGCGCGCCGGCACCCTGGTCACCGCGCTGCGACGGCGTTTCGGTGAAGGCCGGGCCCTGACCGGTTCCCTCGACGACGTCCACGTCGCCGACGGCCTCGTCCACGCCACGCCGACCGGGATGGCCGCGTATCCGGGGTCGCCCGTTCCCGCCGAGTCGCTGCGCCCGGGGATGTGGGTGGCCGACATCGTCTACCGGCCGTTGGAGACCACACTGCTCAAACAGGCGCGGGAGCGCGGATGCCGGACGCTGCACGGCGGCGGGATGGTGGTCTTCCAGGCCGCGGACTCCTTCCGCCTGTTCACCGGCGCGGAGCCGGACGCCGACCGGATGCTCCGGCATTTCGAAGCGCTGGAAGGGAAACCCGCCCATGTCCGGTGACACCGCCATCGCGACCGTCTGCCTGTCCGGCACGCTCGAGGACAAACTCGCGGCGGCCGCCGCGGCCGGCTTCCACGGCGTCGAGATCTTCGAGAACGACCTGATCGCGTCGCGGCGGTCGCCGTCGGAGATCCGGCGGCTCTGCGCAGATCTCGGCCTCACGATCGATCTCTACCAGCCGTTCCGCGATTTCGAGGCGGTGCCGCCGGACGTGCTCCGCGCGAACCTCCGCCGGGCGCGGCGGAAGTTCGACCTCATGGCCGAACTCGGGGCGGACACCGTCCTGGTCTGTTCGTCGGTCTCGCCCGACGCCGTCGACGACGACGATCTCGCCGCCGACCAGCTGCACGAGCTCGCTTCGCTGGCCGCATCGCGCGGAATCCGCGTCGCCTATGAAGCGCTCGCGTGGGGCCGGTTCGTGAACACCTACGAGCACGCATGGCGCATCGTGCGGCGAGCCGACCATCCGGCGCTGGGTGTCTGCCTCGACAGTTTTCACATCCTGTCGCGTCGCAGCGATCCCCGGGCGATCCGGACGATTCCGGGGGAGAAGATCTTCTTCCTGCAACTGGCCGACGCGCCGTTGCTGGACATGGACGTGCTGCACTGGAGCAGGCATCACCGGCTCTTCCCCGGCCAGGGCGCGTTCGACCTGGCCACGTTCACCGGGCATGTCCTGGCGGCGGGTTACCGAGGGCCGCTTTCGCTGGAGGTGTTCAACGACGTCTTCCGGCAGACGGACCCGCGGCCGGCCGCCGTCGACGCGATGCGATCGCTGGTGGCCCTGCGCGAATCCGTGGGCGCCCTTGAGGTTCCCGAGGCTCCTCGACTGGATGGGCACGCCTTCGCGGAGCTGGCCGTTCCAGGCACTGTGCTTGCGGATCTCGGCTTCACGCACGTCGGAACCCATCGTTCGAAGCCGGTTCAGTTGTGGCAACAGGGATCGGCGCGGCTGTTGGTGAACGAAGCCGCCGCGGAGGGCACGATCAGCGCGCTCGGTCTGACCAGCGCGAACCCGGGCGGGTCGGCGCGGCGCGCGGAGACCCTGCTCGCACCCGTACTGCCCCGCGAGCACGGCCCGGACGAGGCGGACCTTTCCGCCGTCGCGGCACCGGACGGGACCGAGATCTTCTTCTGTGGCAACGACGAGTGGCTTCGCGACTTCGTTCCCACCGGAGCGGCCCAGGCGGGCATGGGGATCACCGGCATCGACCACGTCGCCCTGACCCAGCCTTTCGACCACTTCGACGAGGCGACCCTGTTCTACCGTTCGGTGCTCGGCCTGGAGCCCGAGCCGGTGTCCGAATTCGCGGCGCCGTTCGGGCTCGTGCGCAGCCGGGCGGTCGGGAACCGGGACGTCCGCCTGACCTTGGACAGTGCGCTGGTGCGGCGAGGGGAGTGGGCGCCGGGAGTGCCGTCGCCCCAACACATCGCTCTCACTTGCGACGACGCGATCGCCGTCGCGCGGGCCATGCGGGAAGCGGGCGCGCCACTGCTTTCGATCCCCGGCAACTACTACGACGACCTCGACGCGCGATTCGATCTGCCGTTTTCGGGCTCGTTGCGGGAGAATTCGGTGCTGTACGACCGGGACTCGTCCGGCGAGTTCCTGCATTTCTGTACGGAACTGGTCGGATCGCAGGTGTTCTTCGAGTTCGTGCAACGGATCGGCGGGTATCGCGGGTACGGGGTGGTGAACACGCCGGTGTCCATGACCGCGCATCGGGAACGGCGGCTCAGCATGGCCCGCTGAAGCTCGGTCGGCCGGGTCTGCGGTGGGGGCCAAGGTCGACTCTGGCGATCAAGCTGCGTCAGCTGACGGACTCGTCGTCGAGTGCGGCGAGCTGCTGTGCGACGCGGTCGGCATCAGCTGTGCGTTCCTGGGTCCGGTTGAGTCGCAGAGCCTGTTGCCACACCAGGCGAGCCTCGGCTCGGCGCCGAAGCGCTGCCAAGGATTGGCCGAGATGTTCGAGGGTATCGGCTTCGTAGTACGTCGCTCCCAGGTCGCGGCACAGTTCCAGTGATTCGTGGAAGTGATCCAGCGCCAGATCGTATTCGCCGCAATGATGGGCGATGTAGCCGAGTGTGTCCAGGGTGACTGCTTGGCCCTGCCGATTGCGGGCATCTCGGAACAAGGCCAGTGCCTGTTCGCATGAAGAGCGGGCCTCGTCGTACAGACCCAGCCGCGCTTGGTGCCACCCCATTCGATCGAGTGCTTCCGCCTTCCACACGAGGTTGTCCAGGGGCTCGAACAACCGGAAGGCCTCCTTCGCGTGGTTGAGCGCGAGCTGGTCGTTGTTCTGTTGCCGCCACACCATGATCAGGTCGTAGTACGAACGAGCCTCGCCGTGCGTGTCACCGGTCTCCTTGGCCAGTTCGCGCCCCCGGTACAGGTGTTCCAACGCTTCGGTGAGCCGTTGCGACCGTGCATATGCCTGACCCAGTAGTCGGTGGGCCAGTCCTTCGATCGTGGCGTCGTCCAGTTCGCGCGCGGCAGCGAGGCCGGCTTCCCAGGTGGTCCGCTGTTCGTGGAGGTGGCCGCGTCGCCACAGATATCCGTGCAGGATCCACGCCAGCTGCCACACCTGAGTCTGCCAGCCAAGTCTTTCGGCGGTCGTCTGCGCGGCGATGAGACACGGATGTTCCTGGTCGAACCAAGCCAGAATGGAGCTGTCGTCGGTGAAGGAAGGTAGCTCGAACTCGACCGGAGCGTCGCCGATCTCGACCTTCTTCCGGTCCGGATAGAGCATCCGTTCACCCGCGTAACCGGCATGGATGTAGTACGAGATCAGCCTGTTCAGCTTGCCCAGTGCCTGATCGTCCTGCCTCGCCCATTCGGCGGCGTAAAGGCGGACCAGGTCGTGCATGCGATACCTGGTCGGCAAGTACCGCTGCAACAGGTGTGCTTCCTCCAGCCGACGCAGCAGGTTGCGTGCCTGGTCGGTCTTCAAATTCGTGAGCACCCCTGCGGCGACCTCGCCGATATCCGGGCCAGGGGCCAGGCCGAGCATTCGGAATACCTCGGCCGTCTGCGCGTCGAGCGTTTGATAGGACCAGGACAAGACGGTGCGTAGGTTCGCGGAGAGCCCACCGCCGTCCAGAGCGTCCAGCCGAGCAGAGGCGTCACCCAGGTCGGTGGCGAGCGCCGCGAGCGGGAAGTCGTGGTGAGCGGCCGCGTGGGCGGCGACGATACTCAGCGCTAGCGGCAGCCCGGCGCAGTAGCCCACCAGGTCCTTCACCGCGGCGGGCTCGGCCTCGACGCGGTGCGGGCCGAGGCGTTTGGTCAGCAGTTCACGGGCTTCGGTGTCATTCAGGGTGCCCAGGCTCAGCGGTCGTGCGCCGTGGGCGACGATCAGTTCGGTGGGTTGGTGCCGCGTCGTGATCAGCACGGTGCAGCTGGAACTCTGGGGAAGCAGGGGTACCACCTGAGCGCCGCCGCGGGCGTTGTCCAACAGGATCAGCATGCGCCGGTCAGCGACCTTGCGTCGATACAGCGCGGCCTGTGCGGCGGTACCGACCGGGATCTCCCGTTGTGAGGAGCACAGGGCATCCAGGAAACCGCGGATGGCGACTTCGCCAGCCACCGGTGCACCGGACGGGTCGTAACCGCGCAGGTTCACGTAGAGCTGTCCGTCCGGGAACCGGTCGATGTTCTCGTGTGCCCATTCCAACGCCAGCCAGGTCTTGCCGATTCCACCCATGCCGCTGACCACCATGATGGGCGTGGTGCCCTTGAACTCGGCGTCGACAATCGACGAAGCGGTCAGTTCGGCAAGCTCACGGATGCGACCGGTGAACAGTCCCGACCTGGCGGGCAACTGCCTCGGTGCGGAAATCTCCGTTAATTGTTCGGTTTCGCGTTGGTACGGGTGGTCGGGAAGGCAGATCCAGGCGCGGGTGTTCGTTTCCTTTACCTTCACCGTCACCGGCTGATAGCGGCTGGGATCGTCAATCGAACTGTTCTGAACGACTTCCTCGAAAAACCAGTCGGATACGATGAAGGCCAGCACGCCTGGCGACTGGGCGAGCGACGTTTTCAACGCGGGTGCTTCGATCAGTCTGAATGCGCGAATGATCGACGGTCCGGTGACGCCCTGGGTGTCGTGTTTGATCTCGCCTGCGTGCAGAGCCATGCGCAGCCTGATGCGTTCCTCTGGCCGTGCGGCGCTTTCGTTGTATTGCAGTAGGGCCTTGATGAGCATCTGCGGCAGCGATTCGACGAACGGCGCCTTGGGTACCTGGGGTGCTATCAAGACGAGGACACCGTCGCCGCGATCTTCATGGTAACAGTCTTCCCAGGAAATATTCGCCGCATTGAGAGCCCAGCGCAAAACCTGATACAATCCGTCGCGAACGGCTTCCTGGACGGGGTTTCGCCGACGTTCGGCGCTGCCGAATCCTTCCACGTCGAGGAGTAGCAATATCCGGTGCCCGGGCTGCCTGGAATAGACCATGCGATCAACCCCTCGTCGCGGTGTCGGCTCCATGCTACAGGACGATCAAGATGTCGACGTCTGCCGAAAAGGCGCCCGAAACGCCGCGAGACTTTCATCGTTGCCAAAAAACGGCGACCGCGGCCGTCCCGGGTAAATGCCCTGGTCGGGGATCCCTGGGACGTCCGCGGTGGTCCGGAAAGCGGCCGCAGTCCGCTTGTGTGACGATCGACGGCAGGCCGTGCCTGTTGCCGCGAAACGGCGAATCAGAACCCGATGGGCAGTCCCGCGTAGTTCTCCGCCAGTCCCGCTCGTCCTGCCTCGCTCCGCGCCAGCCACTGCAACTGCGATAGCTGCAACTGCCGGTCGAACGGGTCACCGGATTGGTGCAGCATCGTCGTCATCCACCACGAGAAGTGCGTACACCGCCAGACCCGGCGCAGCGCGGTGTCGGAGTAGGCGTCGGCGAGCGCGAAGTCCTTGTCCCGCACCAAAGCGGCCAGGGCGGGGGCGAGGAGGGCGACGTCGGCGACGGCGAGGTTGAGGCCCTTCGCGCCGGTGGGCGGCACGATATGGGCGGCGTCACCGGCGAGGAACAGGCGGCCGTGCCGCATGGGCTGCTGCACGAAACTGCGCATGGGCAGCACGCTCTTGTCGGTGATCGGCCCCGGCGTGAGTGTCCAGCCGTGCTGGCCGTGGCCGAGCCGGGTCGCGAGCGCATCCCAGATCCGGTCGTCGGACCAGGCGCCGATGTCGGTGCCGTTGGGCACTTGCAGGTAGAGCCTGCTGACGGTGGCCGAACGCATCGAGTGCATGGCGAAACCGTCGGGATGCCACGCGTAGATGAGCTCGTCGGTCGAAGGGGCGACGTCGGCGAGCACGCCGAGCCACGAGTACGGGTAGGTGCGTTCCCAGGTCTGCTTCGCGGCGTCGGGGATCGCGGTGCGGCAGGGGCCGAAGGAGCCGTCGCAGCCGACGACGACGTCCGCGTCCAGCCGCTGTTGTGCACCGTCCGCGTCGGTGAAAGTGACGTAGGGCCGCTCGGTCTCGATGTCGTGTACGGCGGTGTCGGTGACTTCGTAGTGGATTTGCTGCCCGGCCGCCGCACGCGCCTTGCCGAGGTCCTTCGTCACCTCGGTCTGGCCGTACACGGTGACGCTTCGGCCCACCAGGTCCACGAAGTCGAGGTGGTGCCGTTCCTCGGGCCATTGCAGGTAGATCCCGCGGTGCTCGTCGCCTTCGCGGTCGAGCCGGTCGCCGAGTCCCGTCTCGCGAAGGAGGTCCACTGTGGACTGTTCGAGGATGCCCGCCCGGATCCGCGCCTCGACGTACTCGCGCGAGCGGGTCTCCACGATCACGGATTCGACCCCTGCCCGATCGAGCAGATGCGACAGGAGCAGTCCGGCCGGGCCGGCGCCGACGATGGCGACTGGGGTATGCATGACCGGAGTCTGATCGCGCGGCCGTGGAACCGCTAGCGGTCGCTTCCACTCAGTGAAAACCGCAGGCTCCGGCCGATCCCGGCGGCCGCGACCTGGAGCGCGGAGATCAGCCGGGCCCGGCCGCGGCTCAGATCGGGGACGACCAGGCCGAGCGCCGCGACGACGTCGCCGCCCGACGGCCGGATCGGGACGGCGACCGAGCAGGCGCCCCGGCTCATCTCCTCGACGGTCTGCGCATAGCCCTCTCGCCGGACCCGGCGCAACTGTTCGCGCAGGCGGCCGGGCTGCGTGATGGTGTACGGCGTGACGCGGGTCAGCGAAGCGAGCACTTGCCGCTGGACGTCCTCCGGCGCCCAGGCCAGCAGGACCTTCCCGATCCCGGTGGCGTGCAGTGGCAGCCGTCCGCCGATCCGGCTGACCACCGGCACGGACGCGTTCCCGGAGAGCCGGTCGAGGTAGAGCACCTGGTCACCGTCACGTTCGCCGAGGTGCACGGTGGCGCCGGTCGCGCCGTAGAGATCCTGGAGGAAGGGGGCGGCGACCTGCCGCAGTTCGAACTGGACGGGCGCGAGTAGTCCGAGATCCCACAGGCGCCTGCCGACGGCGTACCGGTCCTCGCGCCGCTCCAGTGCGCCCAGGCCCACGAGTTCGCGGGCGAGCCGGTGCGCGGTGGGCAGCGGCAGCCCGGCTCGGTGCGCGAGTTCGGTCAGCGACAGCTCACGATGATCGACGTCGAAGGCGCCGAGCAGCGCGAACGCCCGCGACGTGACGCTGGCGCCGGGTGTCGAGAGGTTCCCGGGCATGCGCCCATCTTCTCACTGAGTGGAAGTCAGGACGAGCCCGAGCCACAGCCCGCCGACGGCCAGCACGATGGACGACGGGACGGTGAGCAGCCCGAGCCGGGTGAACTCGCCCAGGTCGGCGCGGGTGTCGTGCCGGTGCAGGATCCGCCGCCACAACAGCGTCGCCAGCGAGCCGACGTAGGTCAGGTTCGGCCCGAGGTTGACCCCGATCAGCACGGCCAGCACCACCGGAGTCCCGCCGGCGGTGGCGAGCGGCAGCAGCACGAGCACGGCGGGCAGATTGTTGATCAGGTTGGCCAGGACGGCGGCCACCGCGGCCGCGCCGAGCAAGGCGGGGAACGAAGTGGAAGTCGGCACCAGGTGGCTGAGCGCCTCGTCCAGTCCGTTGTCGACGACGGCGCGGACCACGATCGCCAGCGCGAGCACGAAAGCGACGAAGGGGATGCTCGCCGATCGGACGATCGCGGCGGGCGAGGTCCGCCGCCGCACGAGGGCGCGGCACGCCAGGACGGCGGCACCGGCGAACGCGGCCCACGCGGGGCTGACGTCCAGCAGCGACGTGATCACGAACCCGGCCAGCGTCAGGACGAGCACGACGAGGACGAACGCCGGGACCTTCCCGGCCGGGACCGCTTTGCCGCCTCGTGGCCGGGCCGCCAGGTCGGCGGCGAAGAACCGGCGGAACACCAGGTATTCGGTGAGCACCGCCGCGAGCCAGGGCAGGGTCATCAGCGCGGTGAAGCGCAGGAACGAGATCCCGGTCGCCGCGACGGCGAGCAGATTGGTCAGATTGGACACCGGCAGCAGCAGCGAGGCCGAGTTCGCCAGATGCGTACAGGCGTAGGCGTGCGGTTTCGCCCGCGCGCCCATCCGCGCGGCGGTGGCGAACACGACCGGGGTCAGCAGGACGACGGTGGCGTCCAGGCTGAGCACCACGGTGACGGCCGCGGCGACGACGAACACCGCGGGAAGCAGCCGTTGCGGCCGTCCCCGGCTGAAGCGGGCCATGAGCGTCCCGGCCGCCTGGAACAGTCCTTCGTCGTCGCACAATTTGGCCAGGACGAGTACGGCGGCGAGGAAGCCGACGACCGGGGCGAGCCTGGTCACCTCGTCGAGAGCGTCGGAGAACGAGATCGCTCCGGCCACCAGGACGATCGCCGCCGCGGGGACGGCGGCGACCGCTTCCGGGAGTCCTCGTGGCCGGATCACCGCGAAGGCCAGTACCACCAGCAAGAGCGTGATGGACAGCATCTCGCCCGGAATGCCAGTCAGTGCGAACCTCCTCCGCGTGAAGCCGACTTCGGCAATCTAGCGTGGGTAGTCTGGGCCTGGTGCGCGAGACGAACTGGGCGGGAAATCAGACCTTCACCGCGGAACGGATCTTCCGCCCGCGCACCATCGAGCAGATCCAGGACGCCGTGGCCGGTGCGGCCGCGGTCAAGGCGCTCGGCAGCGGGCACTGTTTCAACGACATCGCGGACTGCCCGGGTGGTGTCCAGCTCGACCTGTCCGCGCTCGACATGGACGTCGTCCTCGACGCGAAGTCAGCGACGGTCTCGGTGCCCGCTGCGGCCCGCTACGGCGACATCGCCGTCCAGGTGCACGCCGCCGGGTTCGCGCTGGCGAACCTCGCTTCGCTGCCTCATTGCACGGTGGCGGGCACCGTCGCGACGGCGACTCACGGCTCCGGGCGGCGTAACCAGAGCCTGGCGTCGGCGGTGTCCGGTTTGGAGCTGGTGACCGCCGACGGTGAGCTGAAGACGTTCTCCCGGCACGACGGCGTGGTCGTCGGCCTCGGCGCCCTGGGTGTGGTGACCCGGCTGACCCTCGACCTGGTGCCGTCGTTCGACCTCCGCCAGGACGTCTTCGACGGTCTGCCCTGGGAATCGGTGTACGAGCACTTCGACGAGATCCAGGACGCCGGGTACAGCGTCAGCCTGTTCACGAACTGGGCTCGCGACGAGGTCGACCAGGTCTGGGTCAAAGGACCGGGTCTGCCGGGCGCGGACTTCTTCGGTGCGACGGCGGCGGACGGGCCCCGGCATCCGGCCCACGCGGCCGGCATCCCGGCGGACAACTGCACGCGACAGCTCGGCGTCACCGGCCCGTGGCACGAACGGATCCCGCATTTCCGCCTGGACTTCACGCCCAGCATCGGGAACGAACTCCAGACCGAGTACTTCGTGCCCATCCGGCACGCCGTCGAGGCGATGGAGGCGATGCGCGAACTCGGGCACCGGCTGGCACCCGTCCTGCTGACGTCCGAGATCCGCACTGTCGCGGGTGACGACCTGTGGCTCAGCCCGTTCCACGGCGGCGACCGGCTGGCGCTGCACTTCACGTGGCTGCCGGACGAGAAGGCGGTCCGCGAACTGCTGCCCGTGATGGAGGAGCGGCTGGCACCGTTCGACGTCCGGCCGCATTGGGGAAAGCTCTTCCACCGTGCGGCGAACTACCCGAAGCTGGCCGATTTCCGGGCACTCGCCGGCGAACTGGACCCGGACGGCAAGTTCCGGAACCCGTTCGTCCGGCGGCACGTGTTCGGGGAGCGCTAGTCCGACTGCGACCAAGCCGCGACCGGCAGTGAGAGATACACGCCGACGTCGTCGATCCCGGTCGCGGATTCGATGCTCGTCCGCAGCATGTCCACTCGTTCCTGGCGGTTGTCCGCCCGGCTCGGGAACCACTTCGACCGGACCTCCACCAGGAGGTCGAGGCCGAAGCGGTCGAACGGACCGGGTGTGCGGAAACGCAGTTCCACGTCGCCGGGCTGGAGGTCACCGTCGTAGGGCTCCTCGGGGCATTCCACCGCGACGGACACGAGATGCGGCAGGACCGAGCCGAGTTCGCGCAGCTTGGCTTCGGGAAGATGGGGCGCGTAGGTGATTTCCACGAGAGGCACGGCACAAGCCTAGGGCAGGCGAAACTGCTATCGTGGCGGCAGTTGCTTGCTCGCGCGGGAGACCCCCGGCTGCTGCACTGGAGCCGCACGTTTCTCCCGAGGAGCCTCTATGTCTCTTCCCCTCGCCCGTCGTATGGACGGCGTCACCGGTTCTCCCGTGCGCGACCTGCTCGCGCTCACCGCCCGCCCGGGCGTGATCTCGTTCGCCGGCGGGATGCCCGCGCCGGAACTGTTCGATGTGGACGGCCTTCGCGCCGCCTTCGACCGGGCACTCGCCGACAGGTCCGCGTTGCAGTATTCGCCCACCGAGGGGAATCCACGGCTGCGAGAGCTGCTCGCGCGGCGGCTGTCCGGACGCGGGGTCACGACCACTGTGGACGATCTGCTGATCACCACGGGTTCGCAGCAGGGCCTGCAACTGCTGAGCACGGCGTTGCTCGACCCCGGCGCCACCGTGCTGGTGGAAGAACCGGTGTACCTGTCGGCGCTGCAATGCTTCCAGCTCGCCGAGGCACGCGTCGTGCCCGTTCCCGGTGACGCGGAAGGGATCGACCCGGCCGCGCTGGACGAGATCGCGGCCAGGGAACGGCCGGCACTGCTGTATCTCGTTCCGACGTTCTCGAATCCTTCCGGGCGCACGATCGGCTCGGAGCGACGCCGCGCGATCGCGGAAGTGATCGCGCGTCACGGATTCTGGCTCGTCGAGGACGATCCGTACCACGAACTGCGGTATCGCGGCGAACGCGAGGAACCGCTGTCGGCCCGCCCCGAGCTCGCCGGGCGCACGATCTACCTCGGCAGCTTTTCGAAGGTGATCGCGCCCGGGATGAGGCTGGGCTGGTTCCGGGCGCCGAGGGAACTGCTGCGCCGCGTCACGATCCTCAAGCAGGCGACGGATCTGCACACCTCGACCGTCGACCAGTCGGCCGCGGCCGAGTATCTGGCCGTCGCGGATCTCGACGCGCACGTGCGGAGGCTGTGCGCGACATACAGCTTGCGCCGTGACGCGATGCTGGCCGAACTGCCCGCGATCACCCCGCCCGGTACGAAGTGGACGGACCCGGACGGCGGGATGTTCGTCTGGGTCACCCTTCCCGGCGGCGCGGACACGGACCGGCTGCTTCCCGAGGCGCTGCGGCAGGACGTCGCTTTCGTGCCCGGCTCGGCGTTCCAGGTGGGGGAGCCGGACCGGTCGGCGTTACGGCTGTCGTTCGCCACGCACGCGCCGGAGACGATCGCCGAGGGTTTGCGGAGGCTGGGCAAAGCCCTGTCGCGGTGAGGGGTCAAGGTGAAGATGCCGTAGAGACGAGCCGCCCAGATGTGTCGCGAAAGCCACTTTCGGGACGTGTGATGTTTCGAAAGTGGCTTTCGCGACGCGGTAGCCGGCACAGGACGCGAGACCGGCGCTCAAGCCCCTCGGGCCGGCGAACGGCTTGGTGAAGCGCTAGTCGGCCTGCGGATCCCAGGTCAGCAGCCGGACCTTGCTGACGGTCTGGACGTGCCGTCGCATCGCGTTCGCGGCCGCCTTCGGGTCGCCGTTCCGGATGGCCTCCGCGATGTTGTGATGCTGGCTCAGTGAGCGCCACGGCCTGCCGGGCTGCCGCAGGGACTCGTTGCGGCTTTCCGCGATCTGCGTGTCGATCGAGCGCATGAACTCGGCCAGGAGGGCGTTGTTCGCGGCGGCGGTGATCGCTTCGTGGAACCGGCGATCTCCTTCGGCGCCGTGCCCGCCGTCCTCGATCTCGGTCTTCATGTACTCCAGCGCCGCGTCGATGGCGGCGAGATCCGCGTCGGATCGTCGCGACGCGGCCAGTTCCGCGAGCTTGGTCTCCATCGCCTCGCGGGCTTCGAGCACTTCCGGAAGCCGCTTGCGGCGGGCGACGAGTTCGTCGACCGGTTCGACGTCGAGATGATCGTTGCGCAGGTAGGTGCCCCCGCCGTGCCGGGACTCGAGCAGACCCTGCACCTCGAGCACGACGATCGCCTGCTTGATCGACGCGCGGCTGACCCCGAGCCGCTCGGCGAGGTCGCGTTCGCTGGGGAGTTTGTCGCCCGCGTGCAGGCCGGACTCCTCGACGTGCGCCTTGATCCGCTCGACGACCTGCTCGTAGAGCTTCGCCCGGTTCAACCGGCTCAGCGCCTCCGGCACTCGGTCCCTCCCTCGGCTGGTCAAGTGGCTTAGCCAATTTACCACTCATGGGTTGACAGGTGGTCGCCGTCACAGGGAAAGTGGCTCAGCCACTAGTCCACTCGGCCACTCGCCAGGGGGCTCCCGCCGTCAAGGAGGACGGTCATGTCCGCCCAGCTGATCTCGATCCTCGTTCTCGTGGTGATCTTCGCCCTCGCCACGACCCGCTCGATCAACATGGGGGCGCTCGCCTTCGCCGGCGCGTTCCTCGTCGGCACCCTCGCCGGTGGCCTGGACACCGACGGCATCTTCGCCGGCTTCCCCGGCGACATTTTCGTGGTCCTGGTGGGGGTCACGTATCTGTTCGCCATCGCCAGGGCCAACGGCACCACCGACTGGCTGGTCGCCGCGGCCGTCCGCCTGGTCGGCGGCCGGATCGCGCTCATCCCGTGGGTGATGTTCGTGGTCACCGGAGCCCTGACCGCGATCGGCGCGGTGAGCCCGGCGGCCTGCGCGATCGTCGCGCCGATCGCACTCGGTTTCGCCGCCCGCTACCAGATCAGCCCGCTGCTCATGGGCGCGATGGTGGTGCACGGCGCGCAGGGCGGCGGATTCTCGCCAATCAGCGTCTACGGCTCGATCGTCAACGGGATCGTCGAGCGCAACCACATCGCGGGCAGCCCCGTGGTGCTGTTCTTCGCGAGCCTCGGCATGAACCTCGCCATCGCGGGCGTCCTTTTCGTCGTCCTCGGCGGGACCAAACTGCGGCGCCGCGCGCTCGTGACGGCAGGTGCCGGGGGAGTGGGGACCGACGAAGAACCGCTGCCGCACGAACAGCGCATTCCCTTGGACGGCCCCAAGATCGTGACTTTGACCGGTCTGATCGCGCTCGTGGTGGGCACCCTCGTGTTCGACCTCGACCCGGGCCTGACCGCCATCACCGTCGCCGTCCTGCTGAGCGTCGCGTGGCCCAAGACCAGCCGTTCCGCCGTCTCCGAGATCACCTGGCCGACCGTGCTGCTGATCTGCGGTGTGCTGACCTACGTGGCGGTGCTGAAGGAGATCGGCACCATCGACTACGTCGGCAACGCGGTCACCACCGTCGGGATCCCGCTGCTCGCGGCGCTTCTGCTCTGCTACATCGGCGGTGTCGTCTCCGCCTTCGCGTCGTCGGTCGGGCTGATGGGCGCGCTCATCCCGCTCGCCGTTCCGTTTCTGGCGCAGGGAACGATCGGGCCGGTCGGCATGATCGCCGCCCTCGCGGTCTCGGCGACGATGGTGGACGTCAGTCCCTTCTCCACCAACGGCGCGCTCGTCCTCGCCAACGCGAAGGACGTCGATCGCGACAAGTTCTTCAAACAACTTCTGGTCTACGGGGCGCTCGTGGTGGCCGTCGTGCCGCTGATCGCCTGGCTCGTGTTCGTCGTGCCCAACTGGGGCTGAGGAGGAGATCCATGCTGGTTGCCGGGAAGAGTGACCGCGTCGCCCTGCGGTTCGGGGCCGAGTCCCTGACCTACGGCGAACTCGCGTCCGTCGCGGGCGCGCTCGCCGCCACGCTGGCCGGCCGCACGCGGGTCGCGGTGTGGGCGACACCGACGCTGCGGACCTGTGTCGCGATCGTCGCCGCGCTGACCGCCGGAGTCCCGGTGGTGCCGATCAATCCGAAGGCAGGCTCCCGCGAACTGGCGCATATCGTCGCCGACAGTGTGCCGGACCTGGTGCTGGCCGCACCGGACGCGGACCTGCCGCCGGAACTCGATGTCCTGCCGCGGGTTCCGGTCGAGCCGGACACCTCGGGCACACCCTGGCAAGGCGAGGAACCGGATCCGGAAACCCCGGCGTTCGTCATCTACACCTCGGGCACCACCGGCCCGCCGAAGGGCGTCGTCCTCCCGCGACGGGCGGTGGTGTCGAATCTCGACGCGCTCGCGGAGATCTGGGGTTGGACCGACGCCGACGTCCTCGTGCACGCCCTGCCGTTGTTCCATGTACACGGCCTGATCCTCGGCGTGGTCGGCCCGCTGCGTCGGGGCGGTTCGCTGCATCACCTCGGCCGGTTCTCGACCGAAGCGGCCGCGAAGGAACTCGCCGGTGCGGGCACGATGCTCTTCGGCGTCCCGACGATGTACCACCGGCTCGCGGCCGACTGCGAGGCCGATCCCGCGCTGGCCGCCGGAGTGGGCGCGGCGCGGCTGCTGGTTTCGGGCTCGGCTGCCCTGCCCGCGACCGACCACGAGCGGATCACCGCCGCGACCGGGCAGCGGGTCGTCGAACGCTATGGCATGACCGAAACGCTGATGAACTGCGGTGTCCGCGCCACAGGGGACCGGCGGCCGGGTGCGGTCGGCCCGCCGGTGCCCGGCGTCGAACTGCGGCTGGTGGACGACGCCGGGGAACCGCTCACCGGCGAGTCCGTCGGCGAGATCGAGGTCCGCGGCCCGAACCTGTTCCTCGGCTACCTGAACCGGCCGGACGCCACGGAAACCGCGATGCGGGACGGCTGGTTCAAGACCGGCGACATGGCGGTGCGCGATCCGGACGGCTACGTGCGGATCGTGGGCCGCCGCGCCACCGACCTCATCAAAAGCGGCGGCTACAAGATCGGCGCGGGCGAGATCGAGAACGCCCTCCTGGAGCATCCGGGGGTCGCGGAGGCGGCCGTCACCGGGGAGCCGGACGACGACCTCGGCGAGCGCATCGTGGCCTGGATCGTCCCGGCCGGGGACAAGCCGACGGCGGGCGAACTCGCCGACCACGTCGCCGGATTGCTGTCCCCGCACAAGCGGCCGCGGGTGGTGCATTACCTGGAAGCGTTGCCCCGCAACGAGATGGGCAAGGTCCTCAAGCGGGCGCTCCATGACTGACCCGCTCGGCTGGGACGGGTACGCCGCTTCACTGGCACGCGCCAGGGAACGCACGGGTACGGACGAGTCGGTGGTCTGGGAGCGCGCGAAGATCGGCGACCACGAGGTCGTGGTGATCCGCTTCGAGTTCGGCTTCCTCGGCGGTTCGGTCGGGACCGGCACCGGCGCGCTCATCGAGCAGGCGCTCGACGAGGCGCGCTCGCACCGCCTGCCCGTCGTCTCGCTGTCGTCCACGGGCGGCACCCGGATGCAGGAGGGCGTTCCCGCGCTGCGGCAACTGCAGCGGATCGCACGCGGTCTGGCGCTGCTGCGGCAAGCGCGGCTGCCGCACATCACCGTCGCGCGGCACCCCACCACCGGCGGGGTGTGGGCGTCCCTCGGCGCCGACGCCGATGTCGTGCTCGCCGTCCCCGGCGCTCAAGTGGGGTTCGCCGGACGCCGGGTGCGGCCGGAACGGTACATCGACGATCCCGCGTACACGGCGGAAAACCAGTACGCGGCCGGATACGTCGACGAACTCGTGGCCGAAGAGGCGATCACGGACCGGCTGGAGGTCTGGCTCGGTCTCCTGACCGGTGCTTCCCGGAACCGTCCGGCGGATCTGCCCCGCGCGCTCGGCGCCCTCGATCCCGCTCCGGACGGCTGGCAGGCCGTTCTCCGCGCCCGGTCGGCGAACCGGCCTCGCGCGGGCGCCTACCTCGACGACTACTTCGACACCCGCGTCACCCTCCGGGGCGGCGCCGACGACGGTGTCCTTTGTGGACTCGGCAGCAGGGGAGGGCGGCCGGTCGCCTTCGCGGCGCAGACCGGGACGGCGACCACACCCGGCGGTTTCCGGACGGCGACCCGGCTGATCCGCCTCGCCGACCGGCTGGGGCTGCCGGTGCTGACCCTCGTCGACACCCCGGGCGCGGCCGCCGATCCGGCCGCGGAGACGGCCGGGGCCGGGAACGCCATCGCCGGACTGTTCGCCGCGATCGCGGCGGCGAACGTGCCGATCACGACCCTGGTGATCGGCGAAGGCGGGTCGGGCGGCGCGCTCGCCTTCTGCTCGGCGGACCGGATCTGGCTCACCCCGGACGCCTGTTTCTCCGTCATCGCCCCGGAACTGGCGGCCGGGATCCTGAAACGGGATCCTGAAGAGATCCCCGCGCTCGCCGACGCGCTGAAGCCACGTCCCGAAGATCTGCTCGCCCTCGGTGTCATCGACGGCATCGCGGGACCGGAACCGGTCACCTTCCTGAGATAGGGGTTCGACATGGTCAAACGGATGTCCGTCGCGGTGCTCGCCGCGGTCACGCTCGGTCTCCTGGTCACGCCGCCGGGCCAAGCCGCCGGGGCCGCCCGCTACGTCGCCATGGGCAGTTCCTTCGCCGCGGGGCCCGGAATCCCGCCGCAGCAGCCCGGAACCCCGGCGGCGTGCGGACGTTCGACGAAGAACTACGCGAGTCTCGTGGCCGGGGAACGCAGATTCGCCCTCACGGATGTCACGTGCAGCGGAGCGACCACGGCGAACGTCCTCACCACCGGACAGGCCGGGCAGCCGCCGCAGATCGAGGCCGTCACCCGGGAAACCCGGCTGGTGACCATCACCATCGGCGGTAACGACGTCGGCTACGTCGGTAGCTTGTTCACGTACGGCTGCCAGAACACCGGCGGCGCGAACTGCGGGCAGGTCGACCAGAACGCCGTCCGGACGGCGCTGACCACGGTGCACGAGAAGATCGGCGCCGTCATCGCGGCGGTCCATCGGCGCGCGCCGCGGGCGCGTGTGCTGGTCGTCGACTATCTGACGATCGTGCCGCGCACCGCGCCCGCCTGCGACGGCGTTCCGCTCACCCCGGAGCAGCTGGCCTTCGAACGCGAGGTCGCGGACCGGCTCGCGGCGGCGACCCGCCGGGCGGCCCGCGCCGAACGGGCCACCCTGATCCCGGCGGCCGCGGTCAGCGCGGACCACGACGCCTGTGCCGCCGTCCCGTGGATGGAGCGGTACGCGGCCGCGCCGGGACGCGTGCCGTACCACCCGAACGAGGCCGGGATGGCGGCCGTCGCGGATCTGGTCACGGCACGGCTGCCTTAGCGCGGAAAGTCCGGCGGTAGCTGTCCGGCGGCACCCCGACCGTGCGGTTGAAGTGCCGCCGCAGCGTGGCGGCGGTACCCATCCCGGTGGCCTCGGCGATCAGGTCGACGCTGTCGTCGGTGCGTTCCAGGAGTTCCTGCGCGCGGCGGATGCGCTGGTTCAGCAGCCAGCGCAGCGGGGTCGTCCCGGTCGCCGACCGGAAGTGCCGGGCCAGGTTGCGTGAACTCATGTTCGCGTGCCGGGCGAGGTCCTCGACGGTCAGCGGCCGGTCGAGCCGTTCGGTGACCCAGGGGAGCAGACCGCCGAGCGGATGGTCGTCCTGGTCGGGCACCGGGGCGGTGACGAACTGGGCCTGCCCGCCCGCGCGGTGCGGCGGGACGACCAGGCGGCGGGCGATGGTGTTCGCGACCGCCGAACCGTGGTCGGACCGGACCAGGTGCAGGCACAGGTCCATCGCGGCGGCCTTGCCCGCCGAGGTGAGCACGCTGCCGTTGTCCACGTAGAGGACGTCCGGATCGACCTCCACCGAGGGGAACCGGGCGGCGAGGACGTCGGTGTGCGCCCAGTGCGTCGTCGCCCGGCGGCCGTCGAGCAGTCCGGCGGCCGCCAGCACGAACGCGCCCGTGCACAGGGACGCCACCCGCGCGCCCGCTTCGTGGGCGGCGCGCACGGCCTCGATCAGCTCCGACGGCGGATCGACGTCGATGTCGGCCCAGCCGGGGACGATGACGGTGCCGGCGCGCTTCAGCTCGTCGAGCCCGTGCTCCGGTTCGAGCAGGAATCGGCCGACCCTCACCGGCTTCGAGCCGTAGACGCCGAATTCGTACAGGCCCGTGTCGAAGACCTCGTGGGCGATGGACAGCTCGAACTGCAGCATTCCGTCCGTGGCGGCGAGGGCGACCGTACTCATGTCCGAAAGTGTACGCATGATGGCGTTCCGGACACTGTCGAACGCCGGGATCCCTCGACAGGATGGTCCACAGTGGATCGACCGAGGGCAGGAGAAACCATGGGTACGTACGACGTCGCGGTGTTCGGGGCTTACGGGCACACCGGGCGGTTCGTGGTGGCGGAGTTGCGCGAACGCGGATTCGGCGTGCTGGCCGTCGGACGCGACGAGGCGAAACTGCGCGGCCTGCCGTGGCCTGATCTCGACGTCCGGCAGGCGTCGGTCGACGACCCGGCTTCGCTCGACCGCGCGTTCGCCGGCGCGGACGCGGTGATCAACGCCGCCGGGCCCTTCGCCGACACCGCCGCTCCGGTGATCGAAGCGGCGCTGCGGGCGGGCGTCCCGTATCTGGACGTGGCCGCGGAGCTCGAAGCGAACATCGACACCTTCGCGCAGTTCAGCGACCGGGCCGCGGGGGCGACGGTGATCCCGGCGATGGCGTTCTTCGGCGGCCTCGGCGACCTGATGGTCACCGCCGCGATGGGCGACTGGACGTCCGCCGACGAAGCGCACGTCGCGTACGCACTGAGCAGCTGGCATCCGACGGAAGGGACTCGCGCGGCGGGCAGGGTCTCGCGGGAGCGGCGGGACGGAAAGCGGATCCGCTTCTCCGGCGGCCGGATCGAGCGCCGTGACGATGCGCTGCCGGAGCTGGACTGGGACTTCCCCGCACCGTTCGGCACCCGCGCCGTGCTCGGCGAGTTCACGATGGCCGACGTCGTCACCGTTCCGAGTCATCTCGCCATTCCCGAAGTGACCACGTACATGACCGTGAACGCGGCCCGCGAGGTCGTGACGCCCGAGACGCCCGCGCCTCCCGCCGACGGCCCTTCCTCGCAGGAGTTCGTGGTCGACGTCGTCGTGCGGTCCGGCGGCGAAGAACGACGGATCGTCGCGCGGGGGCAGGACATCTACGCGATCACGGCACCGCTGGTGGTGGAGGCCGTCCAGCGCGTGCTCGACGGCCGGACGAAGGCGACCGGGGTCGTCTCGGCGGGCGAGGTCTTCGACGCGGCCGACTTCCTGGCGGCACTGGCGCCGCGGATCACCGTCACCGGGTGACACCTTCGCGCCAGCCAGGATGCGGCAGCCGCGCGGGTGCGACCTCGCCGGGCCGGTACTCGAAATGCCACCACTCGTTGTCGTAGATCCGGTAGAGGGCGAAGCGGGCGCCGTGGTCCTCCAGCCACTGCGCCCCCTCGCGCGGCCGGACGTCCAGCGCCGTACCGCTGACGTGCGCGGAATCCTGCGGCGGCAGGACACGCTTCCGTCCGGCCTCGGCGAGGTACAGCCGGTGCTGCTCGGCGGCGTCCCGGTGCCCCGAGGTGACGCCGAGCAGTGTGCGGTGCCGCCAGAACGCCTCGGTCCTGGCGGCGGTGAACGCGGCGAGCGTCCCGGCGGTCAGCCCGGCGAGGTTTTCGGCGGGGAACCGCAGCGACAGCGCCCAGCCGCAGGCGAGCCGCCGTGCCTGGCCTGGGGATCGCAGCCACGCCGGGATCAGCAGCAGGACCGCGAGGACGCGGGTGATCGCCGCGAGCACGAGTTCTTTCATGCCGTCGACACTCGCCGACGCCTGTGCGAACCCGATCGCGGCGACGTGCGCGGACGCCGACGAAAAGGTCACCGTTCCGCACGGAGCACGCCGTGACGCAACGATGACATTCCGTGGACGTTCCGCGGAAACGGGACGGGCACCATGGCGTGTCATGGACGAGCGGATTCCGTCCGGCGCTGCGATAGTCGTCGGCATGCCCAGGGTGCTGCTCATCGAGGACGACCAAGCCGTGCGTGACGGGCTCAGCATGGCGCTGGGCGGCCGTGGCCACGCGGTCGACGCGGTGGCCACCGGCGAGGAAGGCCTCGCCCGGCTCGCGTCCCGGCCGCCGGACATCGTGGTACTGGACCTGATGCTGCCCGGACTGGACGGTTTCGAGGTCTGCCGCCGGATCCGGGCGGCGGGGGATCTGCCGATCATCATGCTCACCGCGCGCAACGAGGACATCGACGTGGTGGCCGGGCTCGCCGCCGGCGCGGACGACTACGTGGTCAAACCCGCCAGGGCCCAGGTGCTGGAGGCCCGGATCCGCGCGGTGCTGCGCCGCAGCGGGCAACCCGCGCCGTCGGTGCCCACGACGGCCGGGATCGAGCGGCACGGCGACCTCGGCATCGACCGTGCCGGGCTGACCGTGACCAAAGGGGACAAGCCCGTCGCCCTCGCCCCGACCGAACTGCGGCTCCTGCTCGAACTCACGCAGGTGCCGGGCCGGGTGCTCAGCAGGCAGTACCTGTTGGAAAGCGTGTGGGAGCACGGCTACTTCGGCGACTCCCGGGTCGTCGACGCCTGTGTGCAGCGGCTGCGCGCGAAGATCGAGGACGACTCGTCCGCGCCGGTCTACGTGCAGACGGTCCGCGGGTTCGGCTATCGCTTCGGGCCACTGTGAAGCTCGGTGGCCTGCGCACCCGGCTACTGCTGGCGTTCAGCCTGCTGGTCGTGATCACCGCGGCGACGGTCGCCGGCGGCGCCTACGTCCAGTCCCGCACCGTGATCCTCCAGCAGGCGCAGGACGCCACCGCGCGCGTCCTGGTCGACAAGGCCGCCGCGCTGTTCCCGCTCGGCCCGCTGCCGCCGGGGGACGGGACGCTGAGCCGGATCAGCGGCGAACTGTCCGACCGTGCCTTGAGCTCTCTGGTCCTGTACGAGGACAAGTCGAGCGGGAACGAGCAGATGCGGACGCTGATCTCGCCCGAGCTTCGCGAGCGGGTCCGGTCGGGAAACGTCGCCTGGCAACGAGTCGACTCCCGCGGCACGCCGATGCTGGTGGTGGGCACCAGGTTCACCGTCCTGCTTCCCGGCGGGCAGCAACGGGATTCGGGTATCGAGGCGTACGTCGCGCGCAGCATGGCGCCGGAGGCGAAGAGCATCGACGACCTCGCCACCCGGGCCTGGCTGATCGGCGGGGTGGCGCTCGTCTTCGCCATCGGGCTGGCGTTGCTGGCCGCCCGCGGTGTCCTGCGGCCGGTGCGGGAACTGGGCGACGCGGCGCGGCGGTTGGGAAAGGGAGACCTGCAGGCGCGGATCAGCGTTCGCGGCTCGGACGAACTGGCCGGGGTGGCGCGCACGTTCAACGAAACGGCCGAAGCGCTGGAGCGGCACGTCGGTGAGCTGGAACGGATGGAAGCCGACGCACGGCGGTTCGTCGCCGACGTCTCCCACGAACTGCGCACCCCGCTCGCCGCGATGACCGCGGTCGCGGACGTGCTGGAGCAGGAGGCGTCGAAGCTGCCGGGGGACGCCGGTCGCGCGGCGAAGATGAGCATCGAGGAGACGCACAACCTGACGCGGCTGGTCAACGACCTCATCGAGGTCTCCCGCTTCGACGCCGGGGCAGCCGCGTTGGCGCGGGAGGAAGTCGACGTTGCCGAGGTGATCACGGCGCGCCTGCGCATCCGAGGCTGGACGGGTGAGGTGGAGGGCGACTTGCCGTCCGGGATCTTCGCCGAATGGGATCCGAGGCGGGTGGACGTCATCGTGGCGAATCTGGTCGGGAACGCGTTGCGGCACGGGGAAAAGCCGGTCGCGCTCCGGCTTTCCGAAGCGGGGGACCGGATCACGCTGGAGGTCTCGGATCGCGGTCCCGGGCTGGCGCCCGAGGTGCTCCCGCACGTGTTCGACCGGTTCTACAAGGCGGATTCGGCCAGGGCGAGGTCCGGCGGCAGCGGACTCGGGCTGGCGATCGCCTGGGAGAACGCCCGGCTGCACGGCGGCACCTTGAGCGCGGCCAACGGCGCCGACGGCGGCGCGGTGTTCACGCTGTGCCTGCCCCGGCAGGGAGTGACGGCGTGAAGAGGAACCGGCTTTCGGCGCTCCTGGTCGTTTTACTGGTCGCGGGCTGCGGTGTCCGGCCCAGTGCCGTGATCACCGGGGCGCCCGCGCCGACCGGCCCCGCGAACGGCGCGGTGCTCTACTTCCTGTCCGGCGGGCAGCCGGTCCGCGTGTTGCGTCCACTGGCCCAGGAACTGCCTCCGGCGAGTCCCGTCGACCTGCTCGCCGCCGGACCGGACGAGAGCGAGCGGGAACGGGACTACACCACGGAAGTCCCGCCCGGCACCGCGGTTCTGGACCAGACGCCCGCGCCGAACGGGGTCACGGTGACCCTGTCGGTCGGCGTCGCCGGGTTGTCGGCGAGGGCGGTCGACCAGATCGTGTGCACCGCCAGGGATTCTCTCGGCGGGAGCGCGCAGATCACGTTGCGGGGCGAAGGATCCGTCCGCGGTCCGCTGTCGTGTCCCTTGCCCGGTTAGGGGTCGTGTTCGTGGGCGGTGCCGGGCGGTGGGGTGAAGGAGGCCTTCACGGAGCGGGACCAAGCACACCCGGACAGCAAGCACCACGGCATTTTTACCCCTCCCGTCCAGCCCGGAAGTGTCCCGAATCACCGGTGTCGGTCCCTCGCTTTGTCCGGATCGGCCCGCTAGCTTAGGCAAGGCTAAGCAAATGGAACGTAGGGTGGTTGTGGCGTGGAGGGGATCGAGGGCAAGGTCGCGCTCGTCACCGGGGGCGCGCGCGGGATCGGGGCGGCCGTCGTGGACGCGCTCGCCGGGGCCGGCGCGGTCGTGGCGGCGGTGGATCTGGCGGAAACCGCTCCCCGGGACGGGGTGACGTCGTTCGTCGCGGATGTCGGGGATCCCGCCGCCGTCGCGCGGGTCGTCGACGAGGTCGAACGCGAACTCGGGCCGATCGGGATCGGGGCGTCCGTCGCGGGTGTCCTGAAGCCGGGGTCCGTTTGCGACACGAGCGACGAAGACTGGGCGGCGACCTTCGCGGTCAACTCCACCGGTGTCTTCACCGTGCTCCGCGAGATTTCCCGCCGGATGGTTCCCCGCCGGAGCGGGGTACTGGTGACCGTCGGGTCGAACGCGGCGGGAGTCCCACGCAGCGGGATGGCCGCCTACGCCGCGTCGAAGGCGGCCGCGACGATGCTGACCCGCTGTCTCGGACTCGAACTCGCCGGCGCCGGCATCCGCTGCAACATCGTCTCTCCCGGCTCGACCGACACCGAGATGCAACGTCTACTGTGGACGGACGAGAACGGCGCGGACCGTGTCATCGCGGGGAATCCGGAGCAATACCGTGTCGGCATACCACTGGGCCGGATAGCCGAACCGGCCGACATCGCCGACGCCGTCCTGTTTTTGGCCTCCGACCGCGCGCGGCACATCACGATGCAGAACCTCTACGTCGACGGCGGGGCCACGCTCCGCGCGTGATCTCGATGACGCAACGAAGACTTTTCGGGTCCGTATGATTAGGTTAGGCTAACCGAAAGGCGCGTCCGGGGGATGGCGTTCCGCGCCGCATAGGGCACCGCAGCACCACAAGGTGTCGACCTGGTCAGTAGTATTCGCGAAAGGGAATCCAGTCGTGTCCTCACCTGCACCGGCCCGACCAAGGCCGGTCCACCAGGCGGCCGATCTGCTGGCGGCGTACCTGCCCGGATCGTTCTACTACTCGTCCGCTCGAGGATCGCTTCTCGCCGACGGGGTGTATTCCCCGGTCCACGCGGTGCCGGGCAAACGCGCCCGTGCCGCCGCCGAAGTCCTCGACGCCGCCCTCGTGGCGGGAGTGACCGAACCCGTGGTCGCCGGGGCCATCGGCTTCCGGCCCGACGCGCCGAGCAGCCTGGTGGTACCCGCCGTGGTGCGCCGGGCCGGACCACCGACGGCGAGTGGTCCGGTCGCCCCGCTCGGCGGCGGGAGCTGGTCGGTGTCGCCACGGCCCGCGCCGGAGGTCTACACCACTGCCGTCGCCAAGGCGCTGGACGAGATCCGCGACGGTGACCTGCGCAAGATCGTGCTGGCCCGCTGCCTCGACGTCACCGGTGGCGACCCCATCGCCGTGCCGCGGCTGCTGGCCCGTCTCGTCCACGCGGACCCCGGGGCCCACGCTTTCGCGGTCGACGTCAGCGCGCCGGGGGATCCCGCCCCGCGCACCCTCATCGGTGCGAGCCCGGAACTGCTGGTTTCCCGTCGCGGCCGGGTCGTGACGGCCAACCCGCTGGCCGGATCGCGGAAGAGGGTGGCCGACGACGCCGAAAACGCCCGCCGGATCGACGATCTGCTGACGTCCGAAAAGGACCGTGCCGAACACGCCCACGTCGCCGCCCAGGTGGCCGAAGTGCTGGGCCGGTTCTGCGTCGACCTCGACGTCCCCGCCGAACCCGAGGTGATCGGCACGCCCACGATGTGGCACCTCTCGACCAGGATCAGCGGACGGCTCGCCGACCCGGGCGACGCCGGTTCTTCCGCGCTCGGGCTGGCGGAAGCGCTGCATCCGACACCCGCCGTCTGCGGCGTCCCGACCGCGCTCGCCCGCGGAACGATCGCCGCGCTCGAACCCGAGGATCGCGGCTATTACGCGGGTCTCGTCGGCTGGACCGACCAGGACGGTGACGGTGAATGGGTCGTCACCATCCGCTGCGCCGAGGTCCGCGACCGCACCGTGCGGCTGTTCGCCGGCGCGGGAGTGGTGGCGGGTTCCGATCCGGCGGCCGAACTCGCCGAGACCGGCGCGAAGTTCGGCACCATGCTGCGGGCCCTCGGTCTGGAGGGAGCGGAATGACCGTCGACCACGTGCCCTGGCCGCCGGAAACCGCGGCGCGCTACCGGGCTTCCGGATATTGGCGCGGCCAGACCTTCGGCAAATTGCTGACCAGCCTCGCCGAGGCCTACGCCGAGCGGCCCGCCGTGATCGGCGAGAACGCGCGCTGGACCTTCGCCGAACTCGACGAGCGGGCGCACCGGCTCGCCGCCGGGTTCGCCGGGGCCGGGATCCAAGCGGGCGACCGGGTCGTCGTGCAGCTGCCGAACGTGCCGGAGTTCGCGTCCGTCGTGTTCGGACTGTGGCGCGCGGGTGCGTTGCCGGTGTTCGCGCTGCCCGCGCACCGGGCGAGCGAGCTGCGGCATTTCGCCGAACAGAGCGAGGCCGCGGCGATCCTGACCGTCGGCGAGCACGAACGGTTCGACCACGCGGCCATGGCGCACGCGGTCGCGGCCGAAATCCCCTCGGTGCGGAACGTCTTCGTCGTCGGCACGGAGGAATTCGCCGTGCTGGAAGCGGCGACTCCGCGCGCACTGCCGGATCCGGACCCCGCCGGTGTCGCGTTCCTCCAGCTGTCCGGCGGCAGCACCGGACTGCCGAAACTGATCCCGCGCACGCACGACGACTACCTCTACAGCGTCCGGGAAAGCGCCAGGATCTGCGGTCTGCGCCCGGAAAGCGTGTACCTGGCCGCGTTGCCGGTCGCGCACAACTTCCCGCTCAGCTCGCCCGGTCTGCTCGGTGCCCTGCACGCGGGCGCGGCCACGGTGTTCGCGCCGCGCCCCGACGCCGACACCGCGTTCCGGCTGATCGAGGCCGAGGGCGTGACGATCACCGGGCTCGTGCCGCCGCTGGCCGCCGCGTGGGCGCAGGCGGCCGCGCGGACCACCCGCGATCTGTCCTCTTTGGACGTCCTGCTGGTCGGCGGCGCCAAATGCGCCCGCGAGCTGGCGGAGAAGATCGGGCCCGCGCTCGGCTGCCGTCTGCAGCAGGTGTTCGGCATGGCCGAGGGACTCGTCTGCTACACCCGGCTCGACGATCCGGACGAGTACGTCCTCGCCACACAGGGACGGCCGATCTCGCCGGACGACGAGATCCGCGTCGTGAACCCGGACGACCCACTGTCCACTTCGGACGATATCGTCGCGCCGGGCGAGATCGGCGCGTTGCTGACGCGCGGCCCGTACACGATCCGCGGCTACTACCGCGCCGCCGAGCACAACAAGACCGCGTTCACCGAGGACGGCTTCTACCGCACCGGGGATCTCGTGCGGCAGCACCCGTCGGGACACCTCGAAGTCGTCGGCAGGGCCAAGGAACAGATCAACCGCGGCGGCGAAAAGGTGGCCGCGGAAGAGGTCGAGAACCACCTGATGGCCCACCCCGGCGTGCTCGACGCCGCCGTCGTCGCGGTACCGGACCCGTACCTGGGCGAGCGCACCTGCGCCTACGTCGTCCCCGCCGCCGGTGCCGAACCCGCCGCGGCGGAACTGCGCCGGTTCGTCCGCGAACGCGGGGTGGCGGCGTTCAAGGTGCCCGATCTGGTCCAGGTCGTGCCGGAGTTCCCGGTGACCGGCGTCGGCAAGACCAGCAAACGCGAGCTGCGGGCGGCGTTGGCCGCCCTGGCGAAGGAGAAGTGAACGGTGTCACTGCCCAAGATCCAGCCGTACGCCCTGCCGACGGAGGCCGAGCTGCCCGCCGGGCGGGTCGGCTGGAAACCCGACCCCGCCCGCGCCGCGCTGCTGGTGCACGACGCGCAGCGGTACTTCCTCGCGCCGTACGAAGGATCCCCGGTGCCGGAGATGGTCGCGAACATCGCCGCGCTCGCCGACGCCGCCCGCGCCGCGGGTGTCCCGGTGTTCTACACCGCGCAGCCCGGTCACCAGGCCGCGGAGGATCGTGGCCTGCTCACCGAGTTCTGGGGTGACGGCATCGGCGCGGTCATCGACGAAGACCCCGCCGCCGCCGACGTGGTGGCCGAACTCGCGCCGAAACCGGGTGACACCGTCCTGACGAAATGGCGCTACAGCGCGTTCCAGCGCAGCACGTTCACCGAACAACTCGCCGAGGTGGGCCGGGACCAGCTGCTGATCACCGGCGTCTACGCGCATATCGGCTGCCAGGCCACCGCCGTCGAGGCGTTCATGCGGGACATCCAGCCGTTCCTCGTCGGCGACGCGGTCGCGGACTTCTCCCGCGAGCGTCACGACCAGGCCTGTGAATACGTCGCCCAGCGCTGCGGCGCACTGACCACCACGGCCGCCGCGCTCGCCGCGCTGGCCCCGATGCACGCCGGAGAGCGGTAATGAGCCTGACCACAGCGAAGATCCACGCCGACGTCGCCGAACTGCTCGGCTGCGACCCGGCCGAGCTGAAGCCGGAGACCGATCTGACCGATCTCGGTCTCGACTCGATGCGGATCATGGGCCTGGTCGAGCAGTGGCGCACCGAAGGCGCCGACAACCTGGAGTTCGCCGACCTCGCCGAACAACCGACCCTCGGCCACTGGACCCAGGTCCTCACCGGGAGCACCGCGTGAGCCGCGCCGACCATCGCCACCGGCACCTCGAACGCATCGCCGAGGTGCGCGGGGGAGCGCACGCGGAGAAGGTCCCGTACCCGATCCGCGTCCGGCAGGCCGAGGTCGTGCGCACCACGATGATCGGTTCCGGACTGCTCCGCGTCACCCTCGGCGGGCCGGGAACCGCGGGTTTCGAGGCGCATTCGCCCGACGAGCACGTGAAAGTCCTGTTCCCCGAACTGGATCCGGAGCCGAAGCTGCCGGTCCAGGACGGCGACATGCTGCGCTGGCCGAAGCCCTCGCCGACGTCGCGCGAGTACACGGTCCGCCGGTACGACCCGGCTTCCGGGGAACTCGACCTCGACGTCGCGCTGCACGAAGGCGGGCTCGGCTCCGGCTGGGCCGAGAAGGTCGCCCCCGGCACGCCGGTGCACGTCGCCGGTCCGCCCGGCGGGCTGATCGTGCCGCATACCTACGACCGCTACCTGCTCGCCGGTGATCTCACCGCGCTGCCCGCGATCGCGCGCTGGCTCGAAGAGCTGCCGCGCACCGCCGCGGGCTGGGCGTTCATCGAGGTCACCGACGCGAGCGAGGAGATCGAGCTGTCCGCGCCCGAAGACGTCGAGGTGCACTGGCTGCACCGGGGCGACGTCGCGCCGGGTGCTTCGGACATGCTCGCCCGCGCGGTCATGACGATCGAGGTCCCCGCCGGTGAACGGCTTTACGCCTGGGTCGCCGGTGAAGCAGGGCAGATCAAGCCGTTGCGCCGCTGGCTCAAGAACGACCTCGGGCTCGGCAAGGACGACCACGACGTGACCGGCTACTGGAAACGCGGCGTCGCGGACTTCGACGACGAGCACGACCACTGATCCCCACCCACTGAAATAACGAGGAAAACCCATGCGCACCACCAGAACCCGACGCCTCGCCGGAGCGCTCGCGCTCGCTTTGACGGTCGTGACCGCGGCCACCGCCTGCGGTTCCGGCGAAGACGGCAAGGCCGCCGACGGCGGTCAGACCAGGGTGTTCGCCGCCGACAACGGCCAGATCACCATCCCGGTCTCGCCGAAGCGGGTCATCGCCACCGGCTACGCCGTGCCCGCCCTGCTCGAAGCGAACGCGCCGCTGGTCGGGGTGTCCAGCTGGAAGCGCGGCATCCCGCTGTTCAACGAGCAGGAGCGCAAGAAGTACGACGAGCTGGCCAAGGTCGCGGGCGAGTCGGCGGCGGAGACGAACTACGAGGCGATCGCGCAGGCGGATCCGGACCTCATCGTCATCGGCGTGCCGAAGCCGGTGCTCGCCGACATCGACATCAAGCGGCTCGAAGCGATCGCGCCGGTCGTGGCCATCGGCCCGTCGGTGCCGTCGATGTGGCGTGAGCTGTCCCGCAAGCAGGCCGACGCCGCGGGTGCGGCCGCCGGGTTCGACGCCGTCAAGACCGCGTACGAGACCAAGGCCAAGGGGCTGGCCGAGAAGTACAAGGCCGTGCTGCCGCAGCTGAAGCTGGGGCACGTCGGTGCCTACGGTGAGGTCGCCAAGGGCAACTTCCAGCGCGAGTTCAACGGTTCGTGGGGCACCAACGCCGCACAGGACATCGGCGCCACCTACTACGGCCAGGTCAAGGTCAAGGGCGGCGGCTCCAAGGACGTCAGCGAGTACCCGTCGATCGAAGAGCTGCCGACGGCGTTCGCCGAGGCCGACGCGATCAGCTACTCGGTCGGCCCGGACGGGTCCGTGCCGGCGCCGGTCAAGTACGTCCTCGACTCGCCGCTGTGGAAGGAACTCCCCGCGGTGAAGGCGGGCAAGGTCTACGCGTTCCGTTACACCGAGGCCGCCACCTACCGGGCCGCGACGTCCACTTTGGACGCCGTCGACCAGGCGTTCGCGCCGCTGCTCAAGAAGTGACCACCAGCGGGCGGTCCGCGCTGCTCGGCGCCGCACTGCTCGGGCTCGTCGTGGTCGCCGTGCTGAGCGTCGGCATCGGCGCGCACGCCCTCGCCCCCGGCGAGGTCGTGCGCGCCCTGCTGGGCGAAGGGAATCCGAGTGACCGGGCGGTGGTCCTGGACATCCGGATGCCGAGGGCGGTGCTGGCGATCGGGGTCGGCGCGGCGCTCGCCGTCGGCGGCGTGCTCGTGCAGGCCTTGTCGCGCAACGCCTTGGCCGAACCCGGTGTGCTCGGCGTGACCGCCGGGGCCGGGTTCGCCATCGCGGTGGGGTCCTCGTTCGGGCTCGCCGCGTCGGCGCCCGTCGAGCTGGGCCTGGCGGTGCTGGGCGCGCTCGGCGCTTCGGCGCTGGTGTACGCGGTCGGCAGCAAGTCGCCGCTGCGGCTGGTGCTCGCCGGGACCGCGTTGAGCGCCGTGCTGCTGGGGCTCACCCTCGGCCTGCGGCTGCTGTTCCCGGACACCTTCGACGTCTACCGGTTCTGGTCGGTGGGTTCGCTGGCCGGACGCGAACAGGCGCCGACGACGGTCCCGCTGATCATCATCGGCCTGTCCCTGCTGGGCGCGTTCGCGGTGAGCCGTCAGCTGAACGCGATCGCGCTCGGCGAGACGGTCGCGCACACCCTCGGCGCGAACGTCGCCAGGGTCCGGACGATCACCCTGCTGCTGATCACGCTGATGGCGGGCGCGGCGACCGCGCTGGCCGGGCCGATCCTGTTCGTCGGGCTGATCGTGCCGCATCTGGCCCGGCGGGTAGCCGGCGCGTCGATCCCGTGGCTGATCGCGTTCGCCGCGCTGCTCGGCCCGGTGCTCATGCTGGCCGCGGACGTCGGATCCCGGGTCCTGTTGCCGACCGGCGAGGTCCCGGTCGCGATCGTGACCGCGTTCCTCGGCGGCCCGGTGCTGATCTGGGCCGTCCGCAAATACGGGGCGGCACCGCTGTGAACCCTGTGAACACTGTGAACGCACTCGTCCTGCGGCGCGGGAGGTTCTCCGCCCGGATCGAACGCCGCACCCTCGTCTTCCTCGTGGCGATGATCGTGGTCATCGCCGGTTTGACGCTGCTCGGGCTCTGCTACGGCGCGGCGTGGGCGAGTCCCGCCCGCGTGTTCGCCGCGCTCACCGGGTCCGGCGGCGGCCCCGGCGTGGTCATCCGCGAATGGCGCCTGCCGCGGGTGCTGGCGGGGCTGGTGTTCGGCGCCGCGCTCGGCCTGGCGGGCGCGATCTTCCAGAACATCACCCGCAACCCGCTCGGCAGCCCGGACGTGATCGGCCTCGACGCCGGCGCCTACACCGGCGCGCTGTTCGCGATCACCGTGCTCTCGGGGACGTCCACGCAGTTGACCGTCGGTTCGGTGCTCGGCGGCGTGATCACGGCGGCGATCGTGTACGCGCTGTCGCTCGGCGGCGGGCTGTCCGGCTTACGGCTGATCGTCATCGGGATCGCGATCAACGCGATGCTGACGGCGTTGAACTCGTGGATCGTGCTTCGCGCCGAACTCGAGATCGCGATCGCGGCCGTCGGCTGGAACGCCGGTTCGCTCAACG
The DNA here is from genome assembly GCF_003947465.1 of Amycolatopsis sp. WAC 04182. NCBI lineage: Bacteria > Bacillati > Actinomycetota > Actinomycetes > Pseudonocardiales > Pseudonocardiaceae > Amycolatopsis > Amycolatopsis sp. WAC 04182. The sequence continues at coordinate 1,200,399 of NZ_QHJJ01000003.1, read as the reverse complement.
GGATCGGCTGGGACGATGTCGCGATCCCGTTCGCCGTGCTCGCGGTGCTGTTCGTCGTCCTGTTCACCAGGGCGCCGGCGTTGCACCAGGCCGCGCTCGGCGGCGCGCTGGCGGTCACCACCGGCGTCCGCTGGGACCGGCTGCGGCTGGTGCTGGTGCTGCTCGGGGTCGGCTGCACGGCCACGGTCACCGCCGTCGCCGGGCCGATCGCGTTCATCGCGCTGGCCGCCCCGCAGATCGGGCGGCGGCTGGCCCGCTCGCCCGGTATTTCCCTGCTGCCCGCCGCCCTCACCGGCGCCGTGCTGCTGACCAGCGCCGACCTGGCCGCCCAAATGCTGCTCGCGCCGGAAGCGCTGCCGGTCGGTGTGATCAGCACCGTGATCGGCGGCGGCTACCTGATCTGGCTGCTCACCAAGGAGGTGCGGCGCACATGAGTGCCCGCTTGACCGCCCGGGACCTGACCCTGCGCTATGGCGACCGGGTCGTGTCGACCCGGCTGAGCCTCGACGTGCCGGACCGCGCGTTCACCGCCGTCGTCGGACCGAACGCGTGTGGCAAGTCGACGTTGCTGCGCGCGTTCGTCCGGCTGCTGCGTCCGGCCGACGGTGAGGTCCTTCTCGACGGCAAGGACGTCGGTTCCTTCCACGGCAAGGGTTTGGCGCGGGAACTCGGGTTCCTGCCGCAGGATCCGGTGGCGCCGGAGGACGTCCGCGTCCGGCAGCTGGTCGCGCGCGGCCGGTTCCCGCACCAGTCGCTGTTCGCGTCATGGTCCGAAGAGGACGAACGCGCGGTGATCGAGGCGATGACCGCGGCGGGGGTGGCGGGACTGGCCGACCGGCCGGTGCAGGAGCTTTCGGGCGGGCAGCGCCAGCGCGTGTGGGTGGCGCTGGTGCTGGCGCAGAAGACGCCGTACCTGCTGCTCGACGAGCCGACGTCGTTCCTCGACATCGCGCACCAGTACCAGTTGCTGAGCTTGCTGGCGCGCCTGCGCGACGAAGGCCGCACGGTGATCGCCGTTCTGCACGACATCAACCAGGCCTGCCGGTACGCGGATCACCTCGTCGCGCTGCGGGACGGCCGGATCGTCGCCGAGGGCGCGCCCTCGGACATCGTCGACGCCGAGCTGATGAAGGAGGTCTTCGATCTCCCCAGCGTCGTCGTGCCCGACCCGGTGACCGGAACCCCGATGGTGGTGCCCACATGCTGAACCTGACTGGTGCCCAGCTGGGCATCTGGACCGCGCAGCGGCTGGAGCCCGACTCGCCTTACTACGTCGTCGGTGACGTCATCGAAATCGTCGGTGAAAAGCCGGTCGACCTCGACGCGCTGACCGAGGCGATCCGCGCGACCGCGGAGGAGGCCGACAGCCTGCGGCTGCGTGTCTTCGAGACGGAGGAAGGGCCACGGCAGGTGGTTTCGGGCGACGCGGTGCCGTCGCCCGAGGTGGTGGATTTGCGCGGCGAGGCCGATCCGGTGGCCGCTGCGCACGCTCGGGTGGACGCCGAACGCCGCCGCGTCGCCGAGGCTTGCCGCGGCATGGTGGACCGGCCGCTGTTCGCCCATCTCGTGCTGCGGCTTTCCGGCTCGCATGTGTGGTTCACCCAGCTCGGGCACCACCTCGTGTTCGACGGCTACACCGCGGCGATGCTCGCCCGCCGGACGGCCGCTCGCTACACCGCTTCGGTCCTGGGCAAGGATGTGCCACCGTCGACGTTCGCGCGGTTCGCCGATCTCGTCGAGGCTGACCAGGCTTACCGCGAGAGCGAACGGTTCACCCAAGACCGCGAGTACTGGCGCGAGCGGTTCACGCCGTTGCCGGACCTCGACGACGGAGGCAGCGCGTCGGGTCCGCCCGAGCACACCGTGACCGCGCGGGCGGTCCTGCCCGCTTCGGACGTGGCCCGGCTGCGTGAACTGGGCAAACGTGCCGGGACGACCTGGGGCGACGCGCTGATCGCCTGCTACGCCGCCTTCCTGCATCGCGTCCTCGGCTGGACGGACGTCGTGTTCGCGATGCCGTTGATGTGCCGTGAAGGGGCCGCGCTGCGGACCCCGGCGATGGCGGTCAACGTGCTGCCGCTGCGGGTCACGGTGCTGCCGGAGGATTCCGCGGCCGAGCTGACCGCGCGGGTCGCGGGCGCGCTGAAGGAGATGCGCACGCACCAGCGGTATCGCGGCGAGGATCTGCCCCAGGACCTGGCGGTGCCCGGTGCCGGGGCGCTGCTGCACGGCCGCGGCATCAACCTCAAGGCGTTCGACCTGAAGCTCGACTTCGCGGGCTCGCACGGCACGATGCGTAACGTCGCCGGTGGACCGCCGGAAGACATGGGCCTGTCCGTGCTCCCGACCGCCGAGGGCGGGCTGCTACTCGGTTTCGAGGTCGACGCGCGGACCCACGACCAGGCCGCCGTCGACGCCAAACTGACCGCGCTGCGGTGCCTGATCACCGCACTGACCGAACCGGACGGACCGGCGGTCGCCGGTGCGGATCTGGTTCCGGCGGGGGAGCGGGACACCCTGCTGGCGGCGTGGTCCACGCCCGCCCCGGACGGCGAACTCCTTGGCGTACCTGAACTTCTCGCCCGACTCGATCCCGAACAGACCGCCTTGGTCTTCGGTGAAGAACGGCTGAGCGCCGGCGAACTCGTCACGCGGGTGCACCGTCTCGCCCGAGCCTTGCGGGCCCGAGGTGTCGGGACCGACGACGTCGTCGCGCTGGCGCTGCCGCGGTCCGCGGATCTCGTCGTCGCCCTGCTGGCGGTGCTCGACGCGGGAGCCGCCTTCCTGCCGCTGGATCTCGCCCATCCCGTCGAGCGGCTGCGGGAGCTCGCCGCCGAAGCGGGCGCGGTGCTCACTGTCGCTCACGACCCGGGAATCGTGCCGGGACCACAGCTGCTGCTCGGCGAGACTGATCTGTCCACTCTGGACTCCTCGCCGTTGGATGTGCCGCGTCATCCGGAACATCTCGCGTACGTCATCTTCACCTCCGGCTCGACCGGGCGGCCCAAGGGTGTCCTGGGCCGGGCCGGTGGACTCGCGACGCTGCTGCGCCATCACCGCGCGACCACGGTCGCCGAGACCGAACGTGCCGCGGGCAGGCGGCTGCGTGTCGCGCACACCTACTCGTTCGCCTTCGACTCCGCGCTCGATCAGCTGATGTGGCTGCTGTTCGGGCACGAACTGCACGTCTACGGCACCGACGTCGCCCGGGACGCCGACGAACTGCTGGCCGCGTTCGCCCGCGACCGGATCGACGTCGTCGACACCACGCCGTCGATGGCCGCGCCGCTCGTCGACGCCGGGCTGCTCGACGGCCCGAACCCGCCCGCGCTCCTCGTCCTCGGCGGCGAGGCGACTCCGCCCGCGCTGTGGCGCAAGGTCGCGGAGTCGGGTGTCCGCGCCCGCAACATGTACGGCCCGACCGAGGCCACTGTGGACGGTGCCGGATCCTGGCTGGACGACGGGGAACCGACGATCGGCACCGCGGTGCCCGGTACGGCGGTCCGGGTGCTCGACGCCGCGCTGCGCCCGGCGCCCGCGGGAACGCCGGGCGAGCTGTACCTCGCGGGACCGCATCTGGCGCGCGGCTATCTCGGGCGCCCCGGCGCGACCGCCGAACGGTTCGTCGCCGACCCGTTCGGCGCGCCCGGCGACCGGATGTACCGCACCGGGGACCTCGCCCGCTGGGTGCCCGGCCGTGGTCTGGAGTACCTGGGCCGCCGCGACGGCCAGGTGAAGGTGCGCGGCCACCGTGTCGAACTCGGCGAGGTCGAGGCCGCGTTGGCCGCCGTTCCCGGAGTGCGGGCGGCCGCCGCGGCGGTGCGCGGACCCCGGCTCATCGGTTACGTCGTCGGCGAGGTCGTCCCGGAAGAGGTCCGCGCGGACCTCGCCGGGCGGGTGCCCGAGCACCTCGTGCCCGCCGCGGTCGTCGTCCTCGACACGCTTCCGTTGACTCCCAACGGGAAGATCGACCGGGCCGCGCTGCCCGCCCCGCGCGCTGCGGCCGGAAGGACGGCCGCCACCGAGCGCGAACGGCTGCTGTGCGCCACCATCGCCGAGGTGATCGGCGTCGCGGAAGTCGCCGTCGACGACGACTTCTTCGCACTGGGCGGCGACAGCATCACCGCGATCAGCGTCAGCAGCAGGCTGCGCGCGCACGGCCTCGACCTGCGGCCGCGCGATCTGCTCGCCCGCCGCAGCTTCGAGGCGCTGGCCGCGGCGAGCGCGGAGATCGGCGGCCCGGCCGCACCGCCGGACGAGCCCATCGGAGTAGTACCCGCCCCGCCGATCGTCCGCGCCCTGCTCGACCCGCATCCGGACGTCGCGACGATCGCCGGGTACACGCAATGGACCGCGCTCCGGCTCGACGAGGATCTTCCTCCCGCCCAGCTGACCGAAGGCGTCCAAACACTCCTGGACCACCACGACGTCCTCCGGCTGCATTTAGAGGACGAAATGCGGGTTCGGGAACGCGGCGCGGTGAAGGCGTCCGACGTCGTCATCGAGACGACCGGGGACCCGGCCGAGGTCGCGGCGGAACTCGCGGAGTCCCTTGATCTCCGGGCCGGAGTGCTCAAGGTCGCGCTGCTGCCGGATCACCTCGTCATCGTGCTTCACCACCTGGCGGTCGACGGGGTCTCTTGGCGGGTCCTCCTGCCGGACCTGCGCGCCGCCTGCGCCGGTGAGCAGCTCGAACCGGTCGGGACTTCTTGGCGGCGACACGCGCTTCTCCTTGCCGAGCAGGGGACTTCGGGTGCCCGGCGCGGCGAACTCGAACACTGGCGTGACGCGCTCGAAGGTCCGCGCCTCGGCCACCGGCCGCTCGACCGGGCCATCGACACGGTCGCGACCGCGCGGCGTTCGGTCACCCTCGCCACCCCGGAGCAGACCGACGTCGTGCTCACCGCGCTGCCCGCGGCCTACCGCGCCGGCCCCGACGACGTCCTGCTCGCCGCGCTCGTGCTCGCCCTCCGGACGTGGCGCGGTGCTCCGGTCGAGGCCGAAACCGTGTCCCTCGAAGGACACGGCCGGGACCAAGACGGCCTGGACCTCTCGCGTACCGTCGGCTGGTTCACCGCCGAACATCCGCTGCGGGTGCCCGCCACCGCGGTGGCGGCGACCACGGACTTCGAAAGCGCGCTGTCCGGCGGCGACGCGGCCGGGCAGCTGCTGCGGGCCGCCAAGGAGGCCAAACGCGCCGTTCCGGACAACGGCGTCGGCTTCGGCGTGCTGCGGTATCTCGATCCGCTGACCCGGGACGAACTCGCCGCCGTCCCGCCGCCGGACGTCGTCCTGAACTACCTCGGCCGATTCGCCGCTCTGCCCGGCACCGGCTGGCGGTTGCCTGAAGAGGATCCGTTCGCGGTCACCGAACCGGACGCCAAGTCGCTGGAACAGGTGCTGGCGCTGAACTGCTTCGTCCGCGAGGACGGCGGCCCCCGGCTTGCCGTCGAATGGACCGCGGCGGGCAAGGTCCTGCCGGAGGAAAGCGTCGCGGCACTTCAGGAAGCGTGGTCGCGGGCGCTGGACGCCCTGACCGCGCACGCCACCCGGATCGGCCCGGACGGTGGCGGGCTCACGCCGTCGGATCTGCCGCTGGTCGGCCTCGACCAGGCCGACATCGACGCTCTCGAACGCCGCGGTCGGCTCGAAGACGTGCTGCCCGCGACCCCGTTGCAGACGGGGCTTTCGTTCCACACCCTCGCGCGCGGCACCGAGGACACCGACGTCTACGTGGTGCAGGCCGTCACCCTGCTCAGCGGCGCGCTCGACGCCGACCGTATGCGTGAGGCCGCGGCGGAGGTGCTGCTGCGGCATCCCGCGCTGCGCGTCCACCTGCACACCACCGACGCGGGCGAGGTCGTCCAGGTCGTGCCCGCCGAGGTCACGCTGGACTGGCGGTTCGCGCAGGTCTCGCCGGATCAGGTCGAGGCCGAGTGCCGCACCGAACTCGCCCGCCCCTTCGATCCGGCGACCCCGCCGCTGATCCGGTTCCTGCTGCTGACCCTCGCCCCGGACGAGCACCGCCTGGTGCTCACGAATCATCACGCGCTGCTCGACGGCTGGTCGATGCCGCTGGTCGGCCGCACCCTGCTGGCCACCTACGCCGAACTCGGCGGCGGCCCGGCGGCCCCGGTCGCCCCGCCGCTTTCGGAGTACCACCGGGTGCTCGGCGAACGCGACCCGGACGCGGCGCTCGAAGCGTGGCGCGAGGCGTTGGCCGGACTCGACGAAGGAACCCGGCTCGCTCCGGCGAGCGTCGAGTCCACTGTGGATCGTCCGGAACGCGTCATCGTGGAACTGGGCGGCGAGTTCAGCGAACGGCTGCGCGCCTTCGCCCGCGAACGCGGGATCACCCCGACGACGGTGTTCCAGACCGCCTGGGGAGTGCTGCTCGCCAGGCTGACCGGCCGCCGCGACGTGGTCTTCGGCTGCCCGGTCTCCGGCCGCCCGGCCGACGTCCCCGGCGTCGAGCGCATGATCGGCCAGCTCGGCAGCACGATCCCGGTACGCGTGCGGTTCGACGCCGCCGACACCGCGGTCACCGTGCTGGAGCGCGTGCACACCGAAAGTGTCCGGCTCACCGACCACCATCACGCCGGGCTGCCGGACATCCAGCGCGCGGCCGGTGTCGGCGACCTGTTCGACACGATGCTGGTGATGGAGAACTTCCCGCTCTCCAGCCGCGCCCGCACCACGCTGGCGCCCGGCCTCGACCTCGTCGGCGTCGACATCACCGACGCCACGCACTATCCGCTCACAGTGATCGTGCTGCCCGGCGACGAGTTCACCGTCGGCCTCGGGTACCAGCCGCAGGCGTTCACCCGCGAGGAGGCCGAGTCCTACGGCCGCTGGCTCCGGGCGGTTCTGCACGAGATCGTGGCCGACCCGGTGCAGCCGGTCTCCCGGCTGCGCGCGCTCGACGCCGAGGAAGAACGCGCGATGCTGCGCCTCGGCGAAGGACCGGAACCGAAGCGCGAACGCGGCGGCATGCTGGAGGAGTTCGGCCGCTGGGTCCGGGAGACCCCGGACGCGGAAGCCGTCGTGTGCCGGGACCGGAGCCTGACCTACGCCGAACTGGACCGTCGCGCCAACCGGCTCGCGAACACCCTGATCGACGCCGGGGTGAAACCGCAGGACCCGGTCGCGGTCCTGTTGCGCCGCGACGTCGACCTCGTGGTCGCGCTGTTCGGCGTGATCAAGGCGGGTGCGGTGCACGTGCCGATGGACCCGGACTATCCGGCCGACCGGCTGGCGTACATGCTCGGTGACATCGAGCCCGCCGCTGTCGTGTCCACTTCGGACGTCGACGGCCTTCCGGTGATCGACCCGGCCGAACTGTCCACTGAGGACACCGACCCGGGGATCCGGCTCAGCGAGGACGCGATCGCCTACGTCATCTACACCTCCGGCACCACCGGGAAACCGAAGGGTGTGGCGGTGCCGCATCGCGGCGTCCCGAGCCTGATCGCGCTGCAGGAGGACGTCGTCGGGATCGGAACCGCCGAGCGGTACCTGCATTTCGCCTCGACGAGTTTCGACGTCGCCTTCTGGCAGTTCATGCTTCCGCTGCTGTCCGGCGGCACGTCGGTGATCGCGCCCGAGGAGGTGCGGGTCTCCGGCGACGATCTGCTGGCCTACGCCGCCGAACACCGCGTCACCGGCCTCAACCTGCTGCCCTCGTTCCTTTCCGCGATGCCCGACGACGCGACCGTCGACCCGGACGTGTTCTTCGTCGTCGGCGCCGAACGGCTCGACCCGGAACTGGCGCGGCGCTGGGGGAACCGGCGCGCGCTGTTCAACGCCTACGGGCCGACCGAGGTCACCATCAACTCGGTCACCTGGCACTACGACCCGGCCGACCCCGGCCCGCTCCCGATCGGCCGCCCGGACCCGGAGGTCCGCGCGTACGTGCTCGACGGCGGGCTGCTCCCGGTCGGGACGAACGTCACCGGCGAGCTGTACCTGGCCGGGCCGAAGCTCGCGCAGGGTTACGTCGGCCGGGCGGCGCTGACCGCCGAACGCTTCGTCGCCGACCCGTTCGGTCCGCCGGGGGAGCGCATGTACCGCACCGGTGACCTGGTCCGCTGGCGGCCGGACGGGCAGATCGTCTTCCTCGGCCGCGCCGACCACCAGGTCAAACTGCGCGGGTTCCGGATCGAACTCGGCGAGATCGAGACCGCGCTGACCGCGCACGACGACGTGCGCGCCGCCGCGGTGATCGTCCGCGAGGACCGGTTGGTCGCCTACGTCGTCCCCGTGGACGGCGCCGAACCCGACCCGGCCGCGTTGCGCGAGTACCTCGCCGCGGAACTGCCCGCGTACATGGTGCCGACCGCGTTCGTCGCGCTGGAGCGGCTTCCGCTCGGACCGAGCGGCAAGCTGGACCGCGCCGCGCTGCCCGCTCCGGAAGCCCGCTCCGACGGCGGGCGCGAACCCGCCACTCCCGCGGAAGCCGTGCTGCTGCGGGTGGTCCGCGAGCTGCTCGGGCCCGACGTCGGACTGGACGACGGCTTCCTGGACGCGGGCGGCGACAGCATCGCCTCGCTGCGGGTCGTCTCCCGTGCCCGGCGTGAAGGGCTGCACCTGACCGCGCGCGACGTCCTCGAAGGCGGCACGGTCGCGGGGATCGCCGCGCGCTGTGGAGAACCCGAGCAGGCTGAGGAAGCCCACGCCGTCGGCGATGCCCCGCTCACGCCGATCATGCGTGATCTGCTGCGGCGCGCGGGAAAGGCGGCCGACGGGTTCTGCCAGTGGGTCGAGATCTGCGTGCCTTCGGCGGACGACATTCCTCGCTGGCGCTCGGTGCTCGACGCCGTTCTCGCCCGTCACGATGTCCTGCGTGCGCATCTGGTCGAGGACGCGCTCCGCGTCCCGGACGTCGGCGCCGTGACCGGTGCCGACGTGCTCACCGCCGTCCGCGTGACCGGTGATCCGCGTGCGGCGCTGGACACGCAGGTCGAGCAGATCGTGGCGCGGATGGACCCGCGCACCGGCCCGCTGGTGCGGGCGGTCCTGGCGGACGCGGGCGAGGAGCGACCGGGACGATTGCTGCTGGTCGCGCACCATCTGGTCGCCGACGCGGTGACCTGGCGTGTCCTGCTCGACGACGTCGAACAGGCCTTCCACGGCAACACGCTGCACCGGCGCGGGCAGTCGTTCCTGGGCTGGGCGCGGTCGCTGCGCGCGGCCGCCCCGCATCGAGAGGACGAAGTGCCGTACTGGCGAGGGATCGCCGCCGCGCCGGAGGCCACGCTCGGCCGCACCCGGCTCGATCCGGCGCGCGACACCGTGGCGACCGCGCGGCACCACCGGCTCGACGTCGGCGAGGGCACGACCCACGCCGTGCTCACCGCGTTGCCCACGGCGTACCGCACCGGGCCGGACACCGTGCTGCTGACCGCGCTCGCCCGTGCTGTCGCCGCCTGGCGCGGGACCGCCGCCGATCTGGTCGTCGCCGTCGAAAGCCACGGAAGGCCGGGACACACCCCGGATTTCGCGGGCACGGTCGACCTGGCGCAGACCGCCGGCTGGTTCACCGCCGTGCATCCGGCGCGGATCACCCCACCGGACGGACCGTTGCCGGACGCGCTGCGGGCGGTACGTGACCATCTGCGCGCGGCGGGGGACGGCCTCGGGCACGGAATCCTCGGCGTCGACGGGCCGCGGCCCGAGATCGCCTGGAACTATCTCGGCCGGTTCCCCGAGGCGCCGGTCGAGGAGACCCTGTGGCAGCGTCCGCCGGACGCCGATCCGCTCGGTTCCGGCGGTGGCGCGGAGATGCCGCTGCCGTACGCGTTGACGGTGAACGCGATGGTCCCCGACGGCGGCACGCTCGGAGTCCGCTTCACGTGGCCGTCCGCGTTGTTCACCGAAGACGAGATCGTCGTGCTGGGCGAGCATTTCCGCCGTGAGCTGGACGCGCTCGCCGCCGACGTGCCGGGGCCCGGCGAGATCATGCCGCTGACCCCGTTGCAGGAGGTGATCCTGCGCGAATCCCGGGCGGCGGAGGAGGATCCATATCCGGTGCAGGCCGCGTTCACGCTCTCCGGCGACCTCGACGTCGATGCGCTGCGGGCCGCGGCGGCGGCGCTGGTGCGACGGCAGCCGAACCTGGGCGCGGTGTTCCCGGCGTCGCACGAGGTCCAGGTGATCCCTGCCGAGCCACGGGCCGGGTTCCGTGTCCACGAAGTGTCCGATGTGGACAGCGCGCTGGACGAGGAGCTGGCGGAACCGTTCGACCTGGCCCAGGGTCCGTTGTGGCGGGTCACCGTGCTGCGCCACGGGCCCGGCCGTCAGACCCTCGTGCTGACCAGTCACCATCTGCTGTCGGACGGCTGGTCCGCGCCACGGATCCTCGGCGAGCTGTTCGCCCTGTACGCGGGGAAGCCGTTGCCGGATCCGGTGCCGCCGACCCGGTACACCCGCCTGCTCGCCGCGGCCGATCACTCGGCCGACGTCCGGGCCTGGCGGGCGGAACTCGCCGGTCTGCCCGAAGGCGACCACCTGCCGCGTACCGGTGGGTCCGCCGAGCCCGCTCTGTTCACTGTGGACAGTCAGCTGGTCGCGGAGCTGACCAGGCTGGGGGCGGCACGCGGGCTGACCGTCAACACCCTGTTGCAGGGTGCGTGGGCGGCCGTCCTGGCGAACCACGCCGGGCGCCGGGACGTCAGCTTCGGGGTGATGACCTCGAACCGGATGTCCGATGTGGACGGTGTCGAGGACATCATCGGCCTGCTGGCGAACAGCGTCCCGGTCCGCGCCCGGTTCACCGGGACGGTCGCCGAGGCGCTCGCCGACTTGCAGGCACGGCAGCAGGCGATGTCCGGGCACCACCGGATCGGCCTGCCGGAGCTCGCGTCGCTGGCCGGCCGCGAGCGGCTGTTCGACAGCCTGCTCGTGTTCGAGAACTACCCGGTGGACCCGGCGAAGCTGCGCGAACCCGCGCCCGGCCTGACCGTCACCGGGACGAGGTTCCGGGAACGCACGCACCACCCGGTGAGCGTCACCGTCGTCCCCGGCGAGCGCGGCTGGGAAGGCGTTCTGTACGCGAGGGAGGCGGACGCCAGGTCGCTCGCCGACGATCTGGTCGGGTTCCTGCGGAAACTGCCGTCCTGGCTCGACGGCGACGCCGCGGGCTTCGTGGGGGAGCGGTGACCGCGCGCCCGATCGACGCCGCGCTGTGGCGCACGGCCGCGGTGCTGGTGCTCGGCACGTTCATGGCGACCTTGGACAGCACGATCGTCTCGGTCGGCGTCGACACCCTCGCCGACGAGTTCGGCGCGCCGGTCACCGGCGTCCAATGGGTGACGACGGCGTACCTGCTGGCCGTGGTCACGGCGGTACCGGCGTCGGGCTGGCTCGCCGACCGGTTCGGCGGCAGGCGGGTCTGGCTCACCGCCGTCGTCGTGTTCCTGCTGGCGTCGCTGCTGTGCGCGCTGGCGCCGACGTTGCCCGCGCTCATCGCCTTCCGTGTCCTGCAAGGGCTCGCGGGCGGCCTGCTGCCGCCGACCGGCCAAGCGCTCCTGGCCCGCGCGGCCGGACCGGACCGGATCGGGCGCGTGATCAGCGTCGTCGGGCTCGTACCGCTGTTGTCGCCGGTGCTCGGCCCGATGGCGAGCGGCTCGATCCTCGCGGTCGCGGACTGGCCGTGGCTGTTCTACGTCAACCTCCCGGTCGGTGTGGTGGCGGTGATCCTGGCGCGGCGCTGGGTTCCGGAGAGTGAACCCGGCGGCAAGGGCGCACGGTTCGATTTCCGGGGCGCGCTGCTGCTTTCGCCGGGGCTCGCCGTCCTGGTCTTCGGGCTCACCTGGTTCGATCAGGGGACGCCGGTGGTCGCCGGGATCGCCGTCGCGCTCGGTGTCGTGATGCTCGCGGCGTTCGTGCGGCACGGTCTTCGCGCCGAAGCGCCCTTGCTGGATCCACGTTTGTTCACCCGGCCACCGTTCGGGGTCGCCGCGCTGGCGCTGGTCCTGCTCGGCGCGTCGGTGTTCGGCACGATGTTCCTGCTCCCGCTCTACCTTCAACGCGGCCCCGGACTGTCCGCTTGGGACACCGGGCTGCTGCTGGTGCCCCAGGGCATCGGCGCGGCGGCCGGTTCCGTACTGGTGAACCGCCTCGTCGACCGGATCTCGCCACGCACCCTGGTGCTGAGTGGGATCGGCCTGGTCGCCCTCGGCACCGCGCCCTTCACTCAGCTCGGTCCCGGCCTTCCGGACTGGGTGATCGTGCTTTCGTTGCTGCTGCGCGGTTTCGGCGCGGCGATGATCGGCGCGCCGGTGATGGCGATCGTCTACCGCCGGGTCGAACCCGCCCGGCTGCCCCGCGCCGCCGGGGCGCTGAACCTGCTCAACACGCTCGGCGGCTCGATCGGCACCGCGGTGCTGGCCGTGGTGCTGCAGGCCCGGCTGGCCGCCCGCGGCCCGGACGTCGCCGCGGCCTTCGCCGACGCCTTCTGGTGTGTTCTCGGCCTCGCCGTCGTGGCGGTGGCCGGTGCGACGCGGCTGCCCCGGGCCGGGGCGGCCGCCCCCGACAAGAAGAGAGGTCATGCGGATGCTTGACCAGGACACGCTGCCCAGCCCGGCCGATGTGGCCACGAGCGGCGTCGTGCCGGACGAGATCGTCCGGCACCGCGAAACCGTCGCGAACGTCCTCGCCCGCCGAGACTCCCGGCTGCTCGTCGTCGTGGGCCCGTGTTCCGTGCACGACACCGACGGCGCGCTCGAGTACGCGCACCGGCTCGCCGAGGCGTCCCGCCGGTTCGCCGACGACCTCGTCGTGGTCCTGCGCGCCTACCTGGAGAAACCGCGGACGATCGCGGGCTGGACCGGGCTGGTGCCCGATCCCACCCTGGACGGCAAGGGCGATCTCGCGTCCGGTGTCCGCATCGGACGGAAGTTCCTCGACGACGCCGCCGCGACCGGGCTGCCGCTCGCGTACGAGTTCGTCGACCCGTTCCTCGCGCCCTATTTCGCGGACACCATCAGCTGGGGCGCGATCGGCGCGCGGACCGTCGCCAGCCAGCCGCACCGGCATCTGGCGTCCTGGCTGCCGATGCCGATCGGCATGAAGAACTGCGTGTCGGGACGGCTGGACACGGCCGTCGCCGCGGTCCGGGCGGCCGCGCTGCCCCACGTGTTCCCGGGAGCCGCGGCCGACGGGCGCCCGCGGATCCAGCGCAGCGCCGGGAATCCGGACGCGCACCTCGTCCTGCGCGGTGGCCCGAAACCCAACCACCACGCCCACGCCGTCGCGGACGCTCTCGACGCGCTGACCGCCGCGGGCTTGCCGCACCGGCTCGTCGTCGACGCCTCGCACGGCAACAGCGGGAAGGACCACAACCGGCAGCCCGTGGTCGTCGCCGACCTGGCGGACCAGATCTCGGCGGGCAACGACGCGCTGGCCGGGGTGATGATCGAGTCGTACCTGTCCGACGGCAGGCAGGACGTCAGTTCCGCTCCGCCCCGGCCCGACCTGAGCATCACCGACGCGTGCCTGGGCTGGGAGCGGACCCTTCCGCTGCTGGAATCCCTCGCCTGTGCGAACGCGGTGCGGCGGCTGAGCAACCCGCGTGGTCAGGCGCCGCACACCCGAGTCGCGCCTCCAAGCACGTGAGTTACGCCTTCAATCACGCGAGTTACGCCTTCGGGCTCATCCCTCAAGAGATTGCTTGAAGCGCGTGAAGGCCCCCTTCCCTCGGCTCAGCCGAGGGAAGGGGGCCTTCACGCGCTGATGAGGCTTACTTCTTCCAGATGATCGGGTCGTCCTTGTACCCGTCACCGTCGTTGAACGTCGCGCCGCCGACCTCGCCACCGTCCCGGATGGCCTGGAGTTCACAGGTCTCGAAGGTCGCGCCGGCGGTCTTGAAGTCCTTCTTCGCGGACTCGGACTGGCAGTTCGTGGTCTCGCCGGTGATGATCACGCCGGTGCTCTTGTTGTTCGGGCCGACCGCGCGCAGGCGCACCGTGCTGTAGGTGAGGTCCGTGCCGCCGACGTTCTCCACCGTCATCCGGATGTACACCGGGGTCATGCCCTTGGCCTTCTCGCCGTAAGAGGCGAGGTCTTCCTTCGGGCCGAGCTCGATCGCCTTGACGGTGATCGCGATGGTGCCGGACTTGTCGTTGCCGTACTTGAACGGGACGACGGCGCGCTCGCCGACCTTCAGTTCGGTGCCGGGCGCCGTGGCGTCCGCGTTCGAGACCGGGACCGTACCGCTGGTCGCGGGCGAGGACGCCGCGGCCGACGTCGGCGCGGGCGACGGGGCGGGAGCGGGGCTGCCCCCGTCCTCTTTGCCGCCGCAGGCGGAAAGCAGCAGCGCGGCGGCGCAGCCGGTGGCGGACAGGGCGATGCGGTCGAACTTCATGGATCTCCTCGGACTCCCCGCCGAATCCTGCTCCGGCGTTCTCGCCACGCACCGTAGTCGATGAGGGAGCAAGTCGGTGTGGGCCATTCGCACCACGAATGGTCACAAAACGGTTACGCTGTTCGGCCTAATGGGGAGGTGTTCACTTCTTCCAGGTGACGGGGTCGTCCCGGTAGCCGTCGCCGTCGACGAACGACACGCCGCCGACCTCGCTGCCGTCCTTGACGCCCTCGGTGTCGCAGGTCTCGTAGGTCGCGCCCGGCGTGGTGAACGTCTCCGGCGCCGTCTCCCCCTTACAGGCCGGGGTGCCGCCGGCCATGATCACCTTGGTGCCCTTGCCGTTCGGGTCCACCGCGCGCACGGACACCGAAGTGTCGGCGAGGTCCGTGCCGCCGACGTTCTCGATCACCATCCGGACGTAGACCGGGAGCGACCCTTCGCCCTTGTCCTTGAACTTGGCGAGATCCTCCTTGGGGCCGATCTCGACCGACTTGACGGTGATCGCGATCGTGCCCGACTTGCCCGCGTCGCTGAACGGGACGACGGCGCGTTCGCCGACCTTGAGTTCACTGCCGGGGGCCATGGTGCCGTCGGCTCGGACGGTCTTCCCTGCCGCTTCCCCGCCACAGGCGGAAAGCAGCAGGGCGGCGGCGCAGCCGGTGGCGATCAAGGCGGTACGGGCGGACTTCATGGATCTCCTCGGACTTCCGCCGAACCTGTACCGGCGTGCTCGTCACGCACCGTAGCCGCAACCGGAGGCCGCGACTGTGGGCCGTTCACACCACACCTGATCACAAATCGCTTACGCCGATCAGCCCGTCTTGGATCGCCCGCGCGACGAGCGCGGCCTTGGTCGGGGCCTCCCTGCCGATCTGGGCGTACTTGACCCTGATCCGCTCGAGATGCGAGTTGACCGTGTTCGGCGAGATCCCCAGCCGATGGGCGACGAAGTCCTTCGACTCGGACTGGAACCACTCGATGAGCACTTCCGTCTCGCGCGCGGAAAGGGCGGGACGCCGCTCCGAACGGTCCCCGGCCATCGCGCCCGCCAGCGACGGCGGCGTGTACGACCGGTCGGCCGCCGCCGCGCGCACGGCTTCCAGGATGTGTTCCGCGCCTTCGGACTTGGTGATGTAGCTGAGCGCGCCGAGTTCGAGACACTGCAGGACCGTCTCGTCGTCGGACCGCATCGAGTAGACGACGACACGGCGGCCCGCCTCGGTGAGCCGCCGCAGATCGCCCATCGCCGGGGTGGTGCTGTTCAGGTGCAGGTCGAGGATGACGACGTCGGCCCGGGCGCCCTCGCCGATCCACGCGGCCCGCACGTCTTCGCCCTCGGCCACGACGGTGACCGGCGGTGTGCCCGACGACAGCCAGTGCACGACCCCGGCCCGTACGGCCGGATGATCGTCGACGACCACCGCGGTCAGTTCGGTCGCGAACGCCATTTCGCCTCCATCCACGATCGTTCTCCCAGTGCGTGCCATTCGACGTCGACGACGCCCGATCCGTTCGCCGTCCGCCCGGGTTCACCGTCCGTGATCGCCGCGACGCGGATCTCGTCGTCGGCGCGCAGGACACTGACCCTGGCCTGGGTCCGGGCGGCGGCCAGCGCGGTCATCAGCGGACCGGTCAGTTCGCGGCGGACGGCGGTGGGGACGGGCGCCGCTTCGCCGCTGACCGCCAGTGTCACGGTCAAGCCCCGCCGCTCGGCGAGATCGACGCAGGCCGAGACCTCGTGCAGCAGCGGGTCGGGGACGTCGTCGTTCTCCGCGAACAGCCGCCGCAGTTGCGTGGCGGCGAGCGCGCAGCGCTGCCGGACCGCGTCGTCACGCGGGTCCAGGGTGTGGTCGGCCAGCCCGGCCAGCAGCGGCAGGGTGGCGCCGAGCTGCCCGGCGAACCGGCTCCGCTGGTCGGCCTCCCGTTCCTCCGCGAGCGCTTTGCGGTGGGCCTGCCGGTCGCGTTCGGCCGAAGCCTCCGCGGCTTCGCCCGCCCGCCGGTTGACGACCCTGATCAGCGCCAGCGTCGCGGCCTGGAAGGTGAGCACGCTGAGCCCGGCGATCACCACGCTGCCGATCTCGCCGCGATCGGTGGGCGCGGCGCCGATCTGCCGGACGAAGGTGAGCGTCATCTGGAGGACGAGCGCGGCCATCGCGACCGCGGGGCGGTCCAGCAGCAGCACCAGCAGATGCCACCCCGCGAGGCCGGACGCCCAGTCCTCGTCGCCGAGGAGCCGGTCCGCGGGCAGGCTCCAGATGGCGACCGCGGAGGCGGCGAGGACCACGATCGCTCCCGCGAGCGCGACCGGCCAGGGGACCGGCTTCCAGCGCAGCACCCACCACGCCGCGACGACGAGCACGACGGCGAGCGCGGCGAACGCGATCCGGCCAGGGGTGCCGTCCAGCCGGGTCAGGCTGAGCCCGAGCTGGATCGCCGCCGTCGCGAGCAGTACCGCGATCCGGCAGCCGCCGAGCACCCGGTCCGCGGTCTCATTCATGCGGCCACACCAGGTCCACCGTGGTCCCCGCGCCGGGTGCGGAGGTCACCTCGGCCCGGCCGCCCGCCGCGGCCATGCGTTCGACGAGCGAGCCCCGGACACCACGCCGCTGGGCCGGGGTCTTCGCCGGGTCGAAACCGCGGCCTTCGTCCCGGATGGTCACGCGCACCCCGTCTTCCACCGTGAGTCGGGCCTCGCCGACGCCGGCGTGGCGGTCGACGTTCACCAGCGCCTCGCGTACGGCACGGACCATCGCGAGCGCCGCCGACGCCGGGATCGGCGCGATCGGCGACCAGCGCGCCTCGACCTTCACCGGGCTTTGCGCGAGCACGCCGCGCAACGAGGTCTCGAGGTCGACGACGCTGCCGGGGCCGGATTCGCCGGTGAGGATCGCGAGATCGCGGCGGGCGTATCCGGCGACTTCGGACGGCTCCGTCGTTTCGCCGCGCTGGGCGACCGTGAGAAAGGTGGCCGCGGCCGTGTCGTGCAGGACGGCCAGATACTCGCGTTCCCGCAGCCGTCGTTGCACGGCAAGGGATTCCTCCCGGGTCAGCCGGGCCTGGCGCTCTCGCAGATCGTCGATCCGGCGCGTCGTGTGCGACAGCAGGAGGAAGGCGACCCTGGCGAGGGTGGCCTCGATCAGCACTCGCACGACCACCGACAAACCGTCCTCGAAGCCGAGCGGCACCACTTCGATCGCCAGCAGGCAGGCGATGGCGGGCACGGTGACCTTCGGCGGCCATTCCCATTGGAGGGTGATCGCGGTGATGGTGAGGACGTTGAGCGCCCACTGGTTCAGCTCGGCGGCTTCGGGCGCGGTCAGGAACTGGGTGCCGCAGATCGCCGCCGCGCGCACCAGCGTCAGCGCGAAGGCCACCGGCCTGCCCCGGCCCGTCTTTCCGATGAGATGCTCGGCCACGGCGGTGACCAAGGCCAGCGCGAGCAGGCCGAAGGCGAGCGGGAGTGCCCCGGACGGCGTCGCGAGCACTCCGAAAACGCTGATCACCAGCAGTCCGGCGCCCCTGGCCGGGCCGGCGAACCGGCCGACCACCCGTGAGAACTCCGCTTCGACGGAGGTCTCACGATCGGACGGCACGGCAGCAGTCAAGCAGATGCTTCAATCGTGCGCAGGTCCAGTACCCGCCAGGTCAGGGATTCGTTCCCGCCCTCCGACCACCAGACGAACGACCCTCGCGAAAGGACGGTGCCGAACCCCGCCGTCAGGTCGGCCATCGGGGCGACCGCTCGTCCTGTATGGACGATCGCGAGGCCGGAGGCACGCACCGGGGCAGGTACTTCGTGTTCCACCTGGAATTCCCTTGTCTGGACAACGCTGGACGGCCACGAATGGGGTGGGTGACCCGCCTCGCCCGGTCGGGGGTATTTCCGCATTCCGATTGTGTTCGGACGGTCTCCGGGCACAAGAATCGCCGCATGCGTGCAAGGCGGTTCGCCTCTCTTTCTGCCGGTGCAGCGGCCGCGGTGTGCGTCGCGGCGCTCGTGGTCACCGACGGCGCGGTCGCCGCCCCTCTGCCGGGCGGCCTGGGACCGTGCGTCGGGCCGGCCTGTCCCGATGTGTACCCACCGGTGAACAACAAGGACTACGCGGGCCGGGACAACGGCATCAACGTCTACGTCGGCGGCGAGTTCCAGGTACGGGAAGCCGCCGCGGAAGCCGAAGGGCGGGTCGTCGTCCTCGGTGATTTCGACATGGCGAAACGAGCGGGCGCGTCCTCCATCTACAACGTCGGCGTCGCCGGTGTCGGATCGCGCGTCCCACCACCGGACGGCGCCGACTTCCTGACCACCGGCGGGAACGTCAGTGTCGCGGCGGACCAGCGGCTGCTCGCCGAAGGCGGCGTCGTCCGGCACGCGGGAACCGTCACCGGGACGGTGATCGGCACGCTCGAAAAGGACCCCGACGCGGCGAAACCCTATCTGGGCCTGCGCGACGATCTTCGGGTGGCGAGCAAGTGCTACGCACGGGAAGGCACCACGCCGCGCCCGGCCACGGGCACGGCGGTCAACCAGGGATACCGCACCCTGTTCACCGGGGACGGGAAATCCGCGCTGCAGGTGTTCACCGTGGACTTCGACCTGACCGGCCCCACCGGCGGCATGCAGGGGATCGAATTCGAAGGCATCCCGGCGGGGGCGACGATCCTGGTCAACATGGTGGGAGGCGCCCGGACGATCAACACCTACACCGGCGACCTCAACGACCAGGACCCGCTGAACAAGCTGCGCGAGCGGCTGCTGTGGAACTTCCCGGACGCCAGTGCGGTGAAGATCGCCGGAGGCGCCCAGTTCCAGGGGAGTGTGCTGATCGGTGAGCCGGGGAGCACCGCGACCGTCACCGCCTCCGGGATGAACGGCCGCTTCTTCACCACGGGCTCGCTGGTGCACACCTCCGAGGCGACCGGCGGTGGCGGGCAGGAGTTCCACGCCTATCCGTTCAACGGCGACCTGCCCGAATGTCTCGGCACGCCGACCACGACGCCGAGCAGCTCCACGTCTTCGTCCAGCTCCACCACGACGAGCAGTTCTCCGACGAGCAGCAGCTCGACCACCACGAGCAGCACCACGACCAGCAGCTCGACCACGACCAGCGCCACGTCGACCAGTCCGACTTCGGCCACTTCCACGTCGGTCACGTCGACGTCGACGGCGCCCACCTCGACGACGCCGACGTCGACCACGTCGTCGAGTCGGACGAGCACCAGCTCGACGTCGAGCAGTTCCTCCAGCAGCGCGACGTCATCGAGTCCGACGAGCAGCAGCTCCACGCCGTCGTCGAGCTCGAGCAGCACCGTGCCGACCAGCAGCAGGACTTCGACCACGACCACGACCACGACCCCGGGACCCGGGGTCACGGTGACCACCACGCCTGGGCAGCCGGGCGGGACCGCGCCGGGCGGCGGGCCGTCCGACAGCGGCCCCCTGGCCTCGACCGGCAGTGAGGTCAGGGGCCTGCTGGTCGCCGGTCTGTTCCTGCTGCTCGCCGGTGGCGTGCTGGTG
The DNA here is from genome assembly GCF_003947465.1 of Amycolatopsis sp. WAC 04182. Classification (NCBI taxonomy): domain Bacteria; kingdom Bacillati; phylum Actinomycetota; class Actinomycetes; order Pseudonocardiales; family Pseudonocardiaceae; genus Amycolatopsis; species Amycolatopsis sp. WAC 04182. The sequence continues at coordinate 1,180,522 of NZ_QHJJ01000003.1, read as the reverse complement.
GCACTCACGATCCGGTCGCGGCGCCGCGAGTCCTAGACGCTGTCCGGTAAGTTTGCGCCCTTTCTCAAAGTCCACAAAGGACGCTTCTTGGCGACTGAGGGCGTGAGGTAAGGCAAACGTGTCATGTGGGGTGGCAGGCCGTGAAGGCCTCCTTCCCTACCGTCAGGGTAGGCAAGGAGGCCTTCACGGTTTCCTCTCGGGTCGAGCCCTTGGTGGACAGTGGGGTCAGCGGTGGCGTCCCGCACGTGGTCGTGCCGCCGGAGTGTGTCGCGAAAGCCACTTTCGCGACGCCTGATGTCCCGAAAGTGGCTTTCGCGACACCGGGGTGCGGAGACCCGCCAACAGGACGCGGCCTAGCCGAGGGCGGCGTCGATGACGTCGCGGCGGTCCGCCAGCAGGGCCTCCGCGGCGGTCCGGCCCGTCGCGGCCAGATAGGCGTCGACGAGCCGGTTGCCGACCGCGTACCCGGCGCCGGTCGGCAGGCCGACGGGGGTGGCGCCGTAGCGGGCGGCGGTCTCGTCGCCGTGCACCCACGCCGTGAAGTTCCGCATGCCGGTGATCTCCAGTCCGGAGACGACCTTCGCGAACACGGCGTCGTCGTGCAGATGCGGCACACCGATGCGGGCGTAGCCGAGCTCGTCGCCGTACAACTGGCGGGCGAACGCGTCGGCCAGGCCCTCGGACACGATCTGCTCGCCGACGGTGACCGTCGCCGGATCCCAGATCACCCCGCCGGGGCTGTAGCGCAGGTTGTGGTTCAGCTCGTGGACCGCTGTGGCTTCGAGCCGCGCCAGATTCTCCGGATACGGCCAGAAGTTGAGGAGGATGTAGCCGGAGACGCTCCCGTTCGCCGTCATCCCCAGATTCGGGCCCAGGTAGTGCTGGTCGCCGGGGTCACCCAGCACGGTGAGGACGGTGATGTCCGGGACCGTCAGCCCGGGCGTCGCCGCGAGCTGTGTGGCTACGGCGTCGTCGAGCGCCCGCTGGATCCGGTTCCAGGCGTCCGCTTCGTGCAGGGCTTCGAGCGCCTCCAGACAGCGTTCCTCGTCGCGGTCGAGCGGGAATCCGGAACTCATCGCGTGCATCGCGACGAGGTCCACCTCGCCGGGGAAGTAGCGGTACATCCCGGCGGCGGGTTCGACCATCGCCTTCAGCATCGCGGCGCGGTCCGCGCGCGGCGCGCGCAGGATCGCTCGCATCGCGGGGTAGGTGTCGAGAACGGTGATCGTCATGAAAGCGACGGTAAAGGCTCCAGTGGGTGGAGACTCAAGTCGCGATCCACGAATTCCGAGCCGGACGACCCCGGAGGGCATCGGATTGCGTAGCGGATTCCGGTGAGGGTCGACGACCGGAGCCGGTTGGCGTGCCCCCCTCTTGTCCCACGCCAACCGGCCGCGGTCACCGGAATTCACGGCGGTACGATCAGGTGAATCGAGTATTCCGACTCCTTACCGATCGGTCGCCTTTTCCGTTGCCGCTCTTGAATGGTTTCACTCACCGCGGGTTCGCGACAAGCGTTTCCTGTTGCCTGTCAACAGGAAACCGGCCGGCGAGGCTCGGCTCCCGGACCTCCGCCAAGATCGACTGGACAACCGCCTCCTCGACTCGCCAGGATGTGCAGCCACGTGACAGACAGGGGAGGTTCTGTGGACGTCAGCAAAGGCGACCTGATCAGTGAGCTGAAGATATTGCGCAAAGGTCGCGGAGTGGCAATGCCACAGCTGGCCGAGCGGGTTGGCCCCGCTCTCCGTATGGTGTGCGAGCTCGGAAGCGGGGACGCAGTCACCGAAGTCCGGCAAAAGATCTCCGCACGGCTGACGGCACTGAGTGCCCACTTGCCCGACGATCTGCGGACGGTCGTGCTCGCGGCGTTCGGGCTCGCTCCGGACGCGCGGATGCCGTTCTATCAGGACCGGGTGCATTGGGCGGCCACCAGAATCGAGCGTGACGACCGTACGGCGCGTCGGCGGATCGATGAAGGAATAGCGCAGCTCGCGGAATTCGCGATCGGCATGCTGCGGCCGGTTTCCGAGGCGAAACGTGTCGCGTACCAATGGCACACCGAGGAACTGCGGGTCGCGCTCGCGGTCGACAGGCCGGTGCCGGAAGCCTTCGAATTCCGCCGGGTGGTGTCCGATACCGACGCCCTCACCGAACTCGATCTCGCGCTGACCGTGACGGCACCGGATTCGGCCAGGGCGAAGGCGCACAAGGAAGATCTCGACGTCGAGGTCTTCCACGGCGGGATCCTCACCGGCCGGAGGATGGAGTCTTCCGACCGATTCGGGCTGGCGCTCAAACTGCCCAACGTGCTGAACCATGGCGACCGGCATGAGATCGCCTTGCGATTCCGCGCCAGGATCGAGCCGCACTACGTGTGCGTCCCTCGGCATCCCTGCGATCTTTTCGACCTCCACGTGCGGCTCGGCAGCGAGCGGGCACCTCGCGAGGTCGTCCTGTTGAACAAGGCCCTCCAGGACGACGCCCGGGATCCGATCGCCGAAGGCACGAGCATTCCGGTGAACGAAGCGGGCGAGGTCCATGTCCGTTTCGAAAACCTCGATCCGGGGTTCGCCTATGGCGTCAAATGGAATTGGCCGGAGCCGTTGCTCTCCTGATTTCAGGGGAGCCGGTCGACGGTGGTGATGTGCGACAGTACCGGTTTGGGCAGCCGGGTGACCCAGTTCGCCGTCATCGCCTTCGCCGAAAGTTTCGCCACCGATCTCGCCGTGCCGTCGAGGCCGCGTTGGGCGGCCTCGACCAGCGCGACCTCACGGTCCCCGGTCACCCGGCCGGACAACGCCAAGGCGATGGCCAGGTCGAGGTGAGTCTCGATGGTTTCGGGATGACCGACCCCGAGCAGCCGGATCTGGGGTTCCAGTATCGAGTCCAGGATGTCCGCCTGTCGCCCGAATTCTCGGAGCGCGCCGTGCGCCAGCGCCATCCCGTGCCGGGCCCGGCAGCGAAGCGGATGGTCGTTCTCCAGCACACGGGCGATCTTCCGTTCGGTGACGGTCAGTGCGGCGAGCGCGCGTCTCGGTTGTCCGTGCGAGAGCAGCGCGCGGTCCGCACGGACGGCCGCCGCCAGCGTCAGCGGATGGTCGCGACCGTGGTCTTTTTCGTAGCCGGCCTTGACCTCGCGAAGTCTGCTCGCGGACCACTCCCAGGACTGCGCGGCGGGTCTCAGCTCGGACAAGTCGAGTTCGAGTACTGCTTCCGCGTGGACGGCTTGCGCTTCCCGGCACTCCGGATGCCACTCACGCCCCGTCGTCCGGTAGGCGTCGACGACCTCGCCCGCGACGGCTCTGGCTTTCGACGGTCGCCCGGCCAGGTGCAAAGCCCGCGCCCATTCCAGCTTCGCTTTCACCGTGGCTTCCGTGAAATCGCGGCACGGGCCACCCAGTGCCGTCTCGATCAAGGCGGCGGCGTCAGCCGGTTCGCCGCGCAGCCGATACGCGACGGCCGTCGCCAGCACCAAGCGAAAGCCTTCCTCGTCGGCGACGACTTCACCGGCCGAGGGAGCGTGTTCATTCCAGAAACCTTGTTCCGCTTCGGAGTATCTCCCCAGTTCGTCCAACGCCTGTGCGGCGATCAGTTTCGCCCGGAGACGGACTCGTTCATCGGCTTCGGCGAGCGCGGCCGCCCTGCCGGCATGGTTCACCGCTTCGATCTGCAGTCCGCAGCCGAGCTCCACCCGTGCCGCCGCTGCCAAGTCCTCCGGGCTGTCCGGCCGGATAGCCAGTATCCTCGCGCGGATTTCGCCCGCCGCCGGAAGATCACCCAGACGCTCGTGGGCGTCCGCGGTCGGCCTGAGTAACCGGACCCGGTGCGACACGGGCCATTCGGCCACCGCTTCGGCGTGTTGGATCAGGAAGTCCCGGCGATCACCATGATCGTGCTTCAGCCAGTCGAGCACGAACGGTTCCGCCCGGAACGCGAATGTCGCGAGCCGTGCGGGATCCTCGCGAAGTACGGCGAGCGCGATGTCGTGTACTTGCCAGCCTCCGTCGGCCACATCGGTGAAGGGCGGCATGGGTGGTTCGGTCGCCGAGCCGAGCACTTCGGAGATCAACCGCGTCGGCACCGGCACCGGTGCGAGTGCCGCGGCGACGTGAAGGACGGCGAGCGCGGCCGGATCGAGCCGGTCGAGTTCGTCCCGGACGGTCGTCGCGACATCGTGCGGGCGACCGTCCAGCGCTTTCACTTCGAGCCCGTCGGCGATCGCCCTCGCCGCGCTGTGGAGAACGCCGGGGCGGCCGGAACAGCGTTCGGCGAACCGGAGCACGGTTTCCCTGTCCTCCCGGTCCACCGGTGCCTTCGCCGCCGAGAACAACTCCAGGCTGTCGTGTGGCGTGAGCCCTTCGAGTTCCATGGACGGTGCCCACCAGGCCCGCTTCTCGGCCCGGCTGGTCAACAAGGTCGCCACCTGTCCCGAGGGGATCGGCAACTGGTCGAGCACGCTCGGCGGCAGGTCCACCGGCAGGTCGTCGATGACCACCAGCGCCCTCGTCACCGACAACCGGTCCGCGGCGACTTGCCGGAGCCTCGTGAACGGAACTCCTCGAACATCGAGGCCGAACTTCTCCGTCACGACGCGTGCCAGGTCGAGGTGGAACCGCGAGAGGAAATCCTCGGGGGGATGCTGTCCGAAGGGGCCCAGCCAGAAAATCCCGCCCGGGTAGGTGTTCCGGCGGAAGCGGGCGTACTCCGCGACGAGGCTGCTCTTGCCGATCCACGGCGCGCCCGTGATCACGAGCACCGCGGGAGACGTGTCGCCGCACAGGATGTCGTGGATCGCCCGCAGTTGCGGACGCCTGCCGACGAAACCGGGGGACCACCGCACCCTCGCGGGCAGGTCGGCGTCGATCGGCGCACCGGGACGGTGTTCGTGCATCAGCGCTCGATTCCTCTGCTTGTGCCTGCTCGTCGACTGGTGCCGCGCTCGGCGCTGCCGGTGGCAGCCATCGAGAACGAATTCCCACCCTGCCCTGTTCGGCCATCGGATTCACCAGAAGCACGGATATTTGTCCAAGTTCTGACCAAACGCGCGGCGCGGCGTCCAGAAATCGGGCCGCCGCGTCACATCGGACAACTTCTGGACAAAGGCTGACCAAACCGTGATGTGGCGTTCGGAGTAATCGACTATGTGGTGGCCCGGCCCGGTGACTGGAAACGGATGGTTGTCCGCGATGAACGATGAATACGCCGACTCATGGCAGGAGAAGAAGCCGCCCATGGCGATTCTGCTGCTGGCCGTGCTTTCGGTGGCAGGCTCGTACATCTTGCTCCTCTTCGGCGATTTCGGCAGCCACCTCTCGGGTTACCTGCTGGGATCGGTGGTCTGCGCCGGACTGATCGCGATATTCATGAAGGTCGACATGAATCGGCGTACCGCACCGGATGTGGTGTACCTGGCGTCCACTTCGGCCAGGTTCGGCTGGTCAACGGTGCTGCTGGGCGGAATTGGCGCTTCCGGGGCACACGCCTGGTCGATCGCCACGGAACTGGCGGTGCGCTGATGTCCCGGTTCACCCGGCTGATCACGGTGGTGCTGGTCGTCGTCCTGACGAGCTTCTCACCGGTGGGCGGTGCCTCCGCGCAGAACGGTCCGGCGACCGCGTACAGCGAGGTCGCCTCGTGTTTCACCGCACGGGGAAAACTCGCCGTACTGGCCTTGGTCGACGAATCCAAAAGCCTCAAGAGCACGGACGCCGACGCGAATCGGGTCGACGCGCTGGTGAGCATGCTGCGGACGCTTTCGAGGTACGGCTCGACCGGTGAAGCGACGCCGAAGAAATCGATAGAAGTGCAGCTCGCGGGATTCGGCACCTCGTTCGCGGCCGGTCCGTGGCGTGAGCTGAACCCTTCGACGATCGGTGAGCTCGAGGGCCAGGCCAAAGGGTTCGCCGAACGCGACAAAGCCAACGACACCGACTTCGCCACGGCGCTGCTCGGCGCGCAGAACGAGTTCGTCCGCAAGGACGCCGCGAGCGGGGCACAGCCGCCCTGCCGTCTTCTCCTGTTGTTCACCGACGGGATGTACGAGCTGACCACGAAAAACCTCGATCGGCCCTACAGTCGCGGCGCGAGCCGCACCGACCTCGACACGATCATCGCTCGTGGCAAGGACTTCCTCTGTGGGCCTGGTCAGCTGACCGATCAGCTTCGTGCGGCGGGCACGGCCATCGTCGCGCTCGGGCTGGCGACCCGCGAGCAAGGGTTCCTGCAGTCCATCGCCGAACGGGACGCGCCGGGAACCCGCTGCGGGGAGTCGAACAGCCCGCCCGGCGACTACGTGGCCGTCGGCGGCCTCGAGGAGTTGCGCAGCGCGTTCGACTCGGCGATCGCACAGGCGCTCGGAGGCACTCCGGTCCCGCCGCCACATCCGGTCACCGTGTGCGCGCTCGCGTCCCCCGCGGACGAACGCTGTGCTCAGCGCTTCACCCTCGATCAGTCCCTACGCGAATTCCACCTGCTGCTCAAACTCGGCGGCCCCGGGATCGCGGTGGATCTGACCCCGCCCGCCGGGAACACCGTCCGGCTGACCGCCGATCAGCGAAGCCCGCTCACCATCGGAGGCGCCGAACTCACCGTATCCGCGCTGACGGCGGCGGATCTGGTCGTCGACGGGCGGCTGCCCGCGGCGGCACCGGCCTGGGCGGGCACCTGGACCGTCCGGTTCGTCGACACCGGCGGAACCAATCCGGCGGCGATCGCGCAGTCACAGCTCACCGTGTTCGGCGGCCTGGTCCCCGTGATCGAACCGGAGGCGCCCGAGTTCCAGGCGGGGAAGCGCACCGATTTCCGGATCCGGGTGACCGACACGGCGGGATCGCCGCGCACTCCGGCCGATTTCGTGCGCTCCGCCAAGATCTCCGCGACGTTGACCGATCCGCAGGGCAAGTCGGCGGACATTCCGGTGACCCCCGGAGCCGCGGGTGCGTACACCGCGGGGTTCGCGATGCCCGACACCACGGTCTCCTCGGTCGCCACGTTGAAGGTGACCCTCGACGTGGTGACTGCGTCCGGTCTGCGGTTGCAACCGCGCGCGGTGACGCGGCAGGTGACGGTGAAACCTCCGTCGGCCTATCCCACCGTCACCGGCGCACTGGAGCTGCCGCCGATCCTCGACAGCGGTACGACGACCGGCTCACTGACCATCACCGGCGGACGTGGCGGCAACGGCTGTGTCTGGTTCACGCCGAGGTTCACGCGGACCCCGCCGAACAGCGGGGCGATGACCACCACGTTCACTCCCGACGCCACCGATCCGCAGCGCTGTGTGCGCGTCGGACCGGGGCAGAACGCGCAGATCTCCGTCGAGGTCTCGCCGGAAAACGTGCGCAGTGGGGTAGCGCAGGGTGAGTTCACCGCGACGCTCACCGCGGACGGCGAATCCCCCCGCGAACAGACCGTCCCGGTGCGGTTCCAGATGGACCGTGCGCCGGACGCCGTCACGCAGTGGGCGTTGTTCCTCCTGATCGTCGTGGGTGGGGTGCTCCTGCCCTTCGTGCTGCTCTGGCTGCTGAATCGGTGGGCCGCGCGGTACCTCGATCCGGGGCAGATCCGCCACGCCGAATGCGAGGTGGAGGTCACCAGCATCGACGTCCGTGACGCCGCGACGGCGAGACCACTCCGCGAGGTGCTGGACGTGGAGTCGTTCAGCTACCTCGACGGTGCTCCCAGCGAGAAATGCAAAGGCTTCGCTTCCGGCGTCCTGAGTTTCGGACGCCGGATCCCGGTGCTGCCGTGGACCCTGCCCTACGGAACCGTCCGCGCCGGCGGTGCCGCCGTCCTCACCGCCGCGGGCGGACGGCGGAAGAAGGCCGACTGGGGCCGGGTCGGTTTCGACCTCGGTCAGACCTGGGTGCTCGTCGTCGACCAGGTGCCTCCCGAGACCCAAGGCCCGCTCCGCGCGACCTTGCACCTTTTCGTGACCGATTTCCACATCGGGGCGAAGCTCGCGCGGTTGCTGGAAGCCGTCGAAACGGAAGTGCCCGCCGAGGTCCGTAATTCGGCCGACCGGATCAAGCCAACGGAGACCGGTCCGGTGCCGGCCTCGGCGCCGGAGCCCGAACCGTTCATCCCGCCCCAGTGATTTCTAGGAGAACCTGATGTTGCAGAAGTTCCTCGTCGTCGGCGTCGGCGGATCGGGCGGGGTGACGCTGCGGATGCTGCGAGCCAGACTGCTCGAGTATCTCGCGGAACGCGGTCACGACGGAGGTATGCCCGCCGCGTGGCAGCTCGTCCACATCGACGTGCCGCTCGAACAGGACCGCAGGCCGGAACGGATCCCGTTGCTGCCGCCCAGCGACTACGTCGGGCTGGCGGTCGAGGGACTGACCTACCGGGACGTCGACGAAATGCTGTGTGCGCGCGGCGATTCCGTGGTCCGGCACACCGCGGGCTGGCGGCCGGATCCCGACGAGTGCAACGTCGCGCCGGAGTCCGGCGGGGGCCGGTTCCGCGCGGTGGGGCGCGTCATCCTCGGCGCGCGGATGGCCGCGGCACACGAACGGCTTCGCACCGCGGTCAACGCCCTCCACAGTGAACAGGCGAACGAAGAGTTCAGCGAGGTGTGCCGTCGGCTGACCGGCGACGGTGTGCCCAGTCAGAACCCGACGCAGGTCGTGGTGGTCACGTCCCTCGCGGGCGGCTCGGGCTCCGGCCTGTTCCTCGACGTCTGCGACATGCTGGGGCAGCTCGAACCGAGTGTGCGGGGCCGCCTGGTCTCGGTGATGTACACGCCGGAGGTCTTCGACGAACTGTCGCCCGCGGACCGCGCCGGGATCAACCCCAACGCGCTGGCGACCGTCTGCGAACTGCTCAACGGCCGGTGGAACGGGGAGGCGTCGTCGCAGGACGAGTTCTCGTTCCTGCGCGCGGCGGGCGCGGCCGCGGTCGACCGGATCACCACGCGCGGACCGCGGATCCCTTACCTGATCGGCCGTACCAACGGCCAGGTGAACTACTCCGACCAGGGCGAGGTGTACGAGGCGGTGGCCCGCGGGATGACCGTGTGGGCCACCAGCCCCGAGATCCAGTCGAGGTTCTCCAGCTACGAGATCGGGAACTGGGCGTCGCGCGCCAACGGGCCGGATCGGACGGGACTGACCGGGGACAAAACCGAAATCCCGCTCAGCTCCTTCGGCTGCGCGTCGGTCGGCATCGGGCTGGACCGCTTCGCCGGGTACAGCACCGATCGGCTGACCAGGGAGGCCATCGAACACGTGCTCTCCGGTCATTGGCGTGTCACCGACGAAAAGGTGATCAATGAGGAGAAAGCCCGGCAAGACCGGGTGGAGGTGTCGGTCCGGGGCTTCCTTTCCGGTTGCGGCCTCGATGAACAAGGACCGCACCGCAACGACATCCTCGACGCGATCCGGGGCGGCCTGAGCAGTGACCAGGCCCGCGACGACGTCCGCGCGCGGATCAGGCCGAAGCTGCTCGACAAGGTGCGCGCGCAATGGCCGCCGAAGGCCGACGCGCGGCTGGTGGCCAAGCGGGTCACCGAGCGTATGACCGAACAGTGGACGGCGGAGTTCGCCGCTTGCGAAGCGCGCTACTTCGAGGCGACGACCGCCTGGATCCGCGATCTGCAGAAGATCGTCCAAGCGCGGACCGCGGAACTGCTCGCGGCCGAAGGCGGTCCGGTGGTGGTCGACGTGCTCAGGCAGGTCAAGACCGAGCTCACCGAAGTCGTCGTCAAAGAGCTGGTCGACGAGTTGAACAGCCAGAAACGCATGGTCTCCGAGATGAACAGCCGGGTCAGCGCGGCGCTCGCCGGCACGACGACACTGCCCGCCGACCACCCCAAGGTGACACTGGCGGTCGACGCGGCGATCGACTGCTTCCACAACTGGACCGAAGTGCTGGTGCACGAACTGGCGATCGAGCTCATCCGCGACATCGGGGACAACCTGCTCGATCCGCTCCGGACGGCGCTCGTCGGCGGCCTCGACGGGTTGCAGGCGGATCGCGCGGGTTCGTCGGTCCAGCCGTCGCCCGTGCCGGGCTGGCCGGTCGAGGACGCGCCGGTCCCCGGCTCGTACTACCCGGCGGGCAACGAGCTCGTGCTGGAGCGGGTGGGTTCGTACCCCGAGGAATTCACCCGGCTGTTGCGTGCGCAGTCGAACGAGGAGAACGACGGCAACGCGCTCGTCCGGGCGCGCGGTGCGGTGATCGCCGGGCAGGATCAACGAGCCATCGAAACGACGAAGCGCTGGGTGCCTCGCGACGCGCGGTTGCGGCAGGCGCAGAGCCCGTCCGCCGCCAAGTTCAAGACCGGGCTGGGCCTGCCCGCGCTGCGGGACCGGGCACGCGACTGGATCCGGCGTCCGGACACCCCGATGGCCCGGTATCTCGGCCAGACCCTCGGCACGTATCTGGCCGAGCGGAGCGACCGTCGCCAGGAGCACGAGCTCCGGCTCGAGCACTTCCGGAATCTGCTGGCACAGGCGGTGAAACTGTCGCGTCCGCTGATCGCGATCGACGCGCCTGCCCTGATGCGGGTGCACCAGCGGTCCGTCGGCTACCGCGAGGTGATGACACCGCTGCCGTTCCCGAACGGCCATCCGGGGCAGGAGGCCGCACGAAAGGTCTTCGCCTCGCACAGTGACGCCGACTTCGGGCAGCTGCTCGGGACGCGGGACACCGAGCGGATCGACATCTTCACCTTCCTCGACGCGCCGGTCCAGCCCGCGGTGATCTCCTCGCTCACGCGACCGATAGCCGCGCAGTGGCAGCAGGAGAAGAACCAGCCGAACATGGGGGGCTTCTGGACCTGGCGCCGGGCGAGGGGGCTGCCGTGGTTCGTGCCGTGTCCTCCCGCCGTCCGCCGCGCCATCGTGCGGGGCTGGTTCCTGGCGCGTTTCCTGAACCAGATCAAGTGCGAGGGCGGAGACCTGCGCACCGTACCCACCGCGGTGTGGACCTCGGACGGCTACGCGAACTTCCCCTTCCCGTTGCTGGGCAAGAAGATCCGCAAGTTGAACGAGTGGCTGCCCGCGGTGCTCGAATCCGTGGCGCTCACCGTCGTGGGGGTCGCCGATTCCGCGCCGTACGAACGGTTGATCCAGCTCGGCGAGTCGCTGGAGCGCCAGGACGAACTCAGTGACCGGGGTGAGCTCGCGCGCTGGCTGGCGGACGGGCTCACCGGCGCGGGCGCGCCCACACCCGAACCGGAGGTCGCGGGAACCAGGCACGACTCACCGGAGGATCGGGTGAAGTTCGCGCTCCAGTACGTGCAGAAGTACCAGGACCACTACGACGAGTTCCGCGAACTCCCGCTGAACGCCGCGTCGGCCCTCGGGGTCTCGCGCGCGTGGGAGATCCGGGAAGACATCTGGAGTGCGCTCACGACCTTCCACGATGCCGTGGTCAACGGTGAAACCATCGATCCGTCCGATGTGGGGTGAGCCGGTGCGGACCATCGCCGTCGTCATCGGAGCGGAGGAAGCCAGGGATGTGCTGCTGAGCTGGGCAGCGGCAGGTCTCGTCCGGCCGTTTCTGTGGTGGGAAGAGGAAAAGGAGGGCAGGCATTGGGTGCGCCGCAGTGACCAGGACACCGAACCGGTCCCGCTGCTCGACGCGCTGGCGGCGGTCAAATACGACCGGGTGCGCTTGCTCTGCCTGCAGACCTTGACCGGAAACGAAAGCGACTCCACATCGGTCGCGCTTTCCTTGCGGATCAAGGGACTCATCGAGCGCCATCTCGGCCACGGCCAGCGACTGTCCACAGTGGGCGTTCTGGTGCCGACGACAGGCGCGGCGAAGGTGCCCAGATCGGTGCTTTCCAACCGATGGGACACCACCGCGGTCGTGGTGGACCAGGACGGTGTGGATCCTCTTCACACCAGCCGCGAAATCCATGCCGCCGAGGATCTGGCGGCCCACGCCGCCCTCGCCGTCGCCACGATCGGGGGCATCTGGCCGGGTATGGACGGTGCCCCGTTCGACGACGACGTGGCGGGTGCGGGGCACCAGGAACCACGGGTTCGGCTGGTGCGCACCCACGCACGGGCACTACGCGGCGACGGTATCGCCGCGGAACTCGTGCGTGCGATTCTGTCCCATCGCCGTGATCCGGAATGGGTGGCGCTCCGCGCGAACGCCGTGCCCGCCGCGGATCCGGACGGAATCGTCGAGCGTGCCACTGTCGAGTTCCTGGCCGGACCGGGTGTCCGGGTACGCCGTGCGCCGTATGCCGGCCGAAGCCGGCGGCTTCTGCGGATCACGCCGGGCCAGGTGCTTCGGCTGCTGGGGCTGTTCGTCCTCGGCCGGTTCCCCGAACTGCGCGAAGAACTCGGCTCGGTGGTCACCGACGGGGCCCATGACCGGGTCGAGCGGTTCGCTCAGCGGCTCCGGGTGGAACCGGAGACCGGTGCGGTGGTGGGACTCGACGACCGGGACCTGGACACGGGGAAGCTGCCCGATCTGGAGATCACCAAGGGCACCGTGGATCTGGCGCGGGCGTTGCTCGCCGACGTCGCGAGGCATGCCAGGCCAGGCGGATTCATCGACGAGTGGACGCGCTTGCGGCAGCTCGCCTTCGGCCTGGCCGACGCGGGACGACTCCCCGACGGCTGCGCGGAACCGCTGTCCGGCGCACGGCGCGAGGTTCTCGGCCCGGCATCGATCAGCCCGGCGCCGCCTGCCTCGGAGAAGGCGCTACGTGAATGGCAGGCCGAGCGGCCCGGTTCGCTGCTGTCCGGGATCGGCGTCCGTCTGCTCGACGACGCGAACGCCGCGAAGAACGCCTTCTTGGCCGCGTTGAAGCGCTTGCGTGCGGCACCGCCCGCGTTGTCCGCGAGTTTCACGCTGACGACGCGGCTGTGGTGGGCCTGGCTCGTGATCTGCGTGCTGGCCTTGACCGGGTCCGTCGGCGGCCTGATCGCAGGCTTCGCCGAAAGGCTCGACTGGTCTGACGCCGCGCTACTCGCCGGCTGCTCCGTTGGGGGCTTCGTCGTTTGTTCGGTATTCGTCATGACCTACGGGCTCCGTCTGTGGCTGTCCGACGCGCGCGGGTTCATCCGGCTCACGACCGAATACGAGGAAGCTCACCGCGCGGCCGAACACGAGGCCGCGGAACTGATCCGGCTCACGACCGCCTGTGGTGAATACCAGGAGGTGGCCATGACCATCGCGATGTTCACGCACTCCGGCTGCGACGGTGCGGCGGCACCCACGGGGGCGCCCGTCGACCTCGCGGCGCTGCCCCGGCCGTGGGCGTTCGGGGTGGCGACGGCCGAGATCGCCCCGCCGACGCTGGCACGGCTCACGGCGATCGTCGGCGGCCGGGTGTTCACCGGCGGCTGGCTCTCCGGCCTGCACGCCGAAACCGTCGCGAAATCGATGTCCGCGCTCAAATTCGACCGGGGCCTCGCGAAAGCGGATCCCCGGCCGGATCCGGACACCGAGCCCGCCGCCCGCCGGGCACTGTGGGCGGACCTGCGCAAGGGCGTGGCGGAGGAGACCCTCGTCGAGGAGATCCGCGCACACGTCGTCGAAGAGCTTCCCGGCCAACGGCTCGAAGAGCTGTTCCCGACCGTCTCGCCGGTCGGCGGCGAACCGACGTCGGCCGTCGCCTTCTTCACCGGTCTTCGGGCGACGGGCGAAGGGACGTTCAACAGCCGGTACTGGAACGCGGGGTCCGGCTACCGCGCCGTCACGAACGCGACGCGGGTCTGGTTGCCGGAAGCGCTGGGCCCGGACCACACGGACATCTCCACGCCGATCGGCTCACCGGATCTGGCCGAGGAGCCCGTCACCGCGCATTCCGCGCGACTCGACGCGACCCCGCCGATCGTCTGGTCCGACCTGGCCCTGTTCGCCCGCGAGCCACTCGCCGAGGAATCGCCCGTCACCGAGATCGTCGGCGACGTCGGCTGATCCGGACACCAAGGAGCATGTGCATGACCGACCACCATCGATCCGCCGAGCAGCGGTACGACGTCTGCCTGTCCTTCGCCGGTCAGCAACGCGACTACGCGAGGGAAGTCGCCGAGCTGCTCGAGGCGGACGGCGTCAAGGTCTTCTTCGACGAGTACAAGACCGTGGACATGTGGGGCGAGGACACCTACACGCATCTCGACGAGGTGTACAACTACCAGTCCCGGTTCTGCCTGCTGTTCGCCTCCGCCGATTTCGCGCGCAAGGTCTGGCCGAACCACGAACGCGTTTCCGCGCAAGCACGCGCCATTCGCAGCGCGGAGGCGTACATCCTGCCGGTCAGGTTCGACGACACGAAGATCCCAGGACTCCGGGAAACCATCGGCTACGTCGACGCGAGGGACACCTCGCCCGCTGAACTCGTGCGGAAGCTCGTCGCGAAAATGGGACGCACACCGGGCCTGAAGACCGTCAAAGGGACCATTCTCGTCCTGGCCACCGAGAACCCGGACCTGGGCCTCGACCGGATACTCGAACTCGCCCTCACCCGGTGCCGGGCCGAGGTACCGCCGGACTTGCGGTCGGCGACGGCCACCCGCAGCACGACGATGATCCCGTTGTCGGAGCGGACGGTGTCCGAGGTGATGGCCGAACTGGTTCCCGCACTCGAATCGGTCGCCGAGGAACGGCTCGCCCGCTTGCCGGGCACCACCTTGAGGATCGGCGTGCACGAAGGCGAGGTGCCCGCCGGCAACGGCCTGCGGTGCCTCGACGTCACCGCGACGGAAGCGTCGGTCACCGCGGCCGTCGTGGACGAGACGCTGGCGGCCGCGCCCAAGGCGGACTGCGTGGTCGTCGCCTCACAACGCGTCCACGACCACGTGCTCCGGACGGGCCGCGCCGGCGCGGCGAGCTACCGGCAGGTGACCCAGCCGGACGGCAGCGCGCTCTTCCTGCGGGTGCCCGGCTACCCGAAGCCTCCGGTTCCGGGGGAACCGAAACGCGAGAGCCAGGGCAAGACGACGACCAACACCTTCTTCGGTCAGACCTCGGTCGGTCACCTGGGCGACAACTACGGGGTTTCGAATGGCTGACGACGAAGACGTCACCCCGGAGGAGGGGGCGGACGAGCCCGAAGAGACGGGCGCCGAGCCGCAAGAGCCGGACGCTCCGCCGGAACCGGCACCGGCGACGGAGCCGACACCTCCGGGCGATACCAAGGAAAGTGCGCCGGAAGAGGAAAAGCAGGACACCGACCCGGCGACGTGGAGGGAGGTGAACCAGAACTTCGACGAGGCCCTGCGGGCGTTGCTCGGCGACGGTGGGCTGCGACTCGGCGGGCCCGGCACGAACAACATCTTCTTCGGGACCACCTCGGTCGCCACTCTCGGGGACAATCACGCGTCCGGTGCCCCTGGCCGCTTCGAGGCGACTTTACGCAGTGGACCTGTCTCGTCCACGCTGCTCGACCGGATTCGCGCGTCCTTTGTGGAACCTGCGGGCTACCAACGGCTGAAGGACGCCCTGGAGTCCCGGCAGCTCGTCTTCGTCAGGGCGCGTAGTGGCTCCGGGCGCACGACGACCGCGCTGCGCCTGCTCGATCAGACCTGCCGTACCGGGGTACGCAAACTCGATCCGGACACCAGGCTGAAGGCGCTCGGAGCAGACGATTTCGAGGACTCCCACGGCTACCTGCTGGAGTCACTCGACCCGGATCAAGCGGCCGGGCTCCGGCTGTTCCACGCGGAAAAGCTCAGTCAGCTGATGCGTGACAAGGGCTGCATGATGATCGTCATCGTCGGCGAGACCGTGCCGCTTCCCCCGCGGGAGGTGGACGACTTCGTCATAGACGAGCTCGGCACCATCGAGCCGCGGACCCTGCTGACCAGGCATGTCGAATGGGGTCTCCGTGGATCGTCCATCGAGAGCACGGCCGGTGCTTTGCTCTCCCGCCCCGATGTGAAGGAGATCATCGCCGAGATCACTGAGGACGTTCCGCCGCGTGAACTCGCCGAACTCGGCGCCCTGCTGGTGGAGGTGGCACACGACCGCATCGACCTCGAACGGGTCCGCGAGCGGTACTCCCGGGTGACCCAGACCGGTTTCCTGGAGTGGTTCGACGAGCAGTCCGACCCGGAGCAGCGAGCGTTCGTGATCGCGTTGGCGGTGCTCAACAACGAGACGGTGACCTTGGTGTCCGACGCGGCGGCCATCCTCGCCAAGCGGATCAAGGCGGTGGAGGTCCCACGTCGCTTCGACCGGGCCAAGCCGCTGTTCACAACCTCGCTGACGCAGCGACTCGAGGCAGCCAAGGCCGAACTGGTCCAAGACACCCTGAAACTGAAGTACGGCGACGTGGCGGTCCGGAAGGTCCGCTTCAACGACGACCGATTCCCGCGGTGGCTGCTGGATCACATCTGCGCCCAGTACAGCGAGGAATTCGAGATCGTCAGGGAATGGCTCACCGAACTCGGCGAGCAGAACAACGATCGATTGAGCATGCGCGCGGCGGTGGCCGTCGGCCTGCTGAGCGTTTACGACTTCCCGTCGATCTACAGCAAGATCATCAGCGCCTGGGCGACGACCGACAGCTACGATCCGCGCTGGGCGGCCGCGGCGGCCTTGCAGTTGCCCAGCAGGGACCCGGCGCTCAGCCGGTTGATCGGCCGGCTGCTCACCGACTGGATAAAGAAGCCGACCATGCCGATGGTATTGCGGAGAACCGCGGCACAGGCTCTGGGCACCACCGAGGCGATGAGCCCGGAGAAAGTTCTGTCCTTGCTGAAATACGCGGCGAGGCAAGACGATTTGGTCCTCTCCTTCATGATCGCGGAGAGCATCTGCCGGCTCTTCCGGCAACCGGAACAGCGACCGGCCGTGCTGCGGGCGTTGCTGAACTGGACGGCGGACGAGAAGTTCCCGCAACGACGCGAGACCGGTCTGAGGGCCTTGATCTACATCTCGCGCTTCATGGACGACGTGGAAGTGGTGGAGAGCGCCGAAGAGTGGCCGATCTTCCTGTGGGTGGCCGATCAGGACGCCGACCAACGGCAGCAGGTTCTCACTTTGTTCGGCCGGGTACTGATCGCGGCGGGATTCATGCACGGAGGCTATGCCCGGATCAACAACTGGGTCCGGCGGGCGCGGCGTGATCAGACACTTCGTGCGCCGCTCGCCCGGTTCCTCTACGACGTGGGCAGGGAATCCGGTGAGCTCGAAAGCATCCGCGAACACCTCGAATACCTGGCTTCCATGAAGCGGAGCCTGGCCGGGACCGTACGAACGTTGTTGCTGCACTTCGACGAAAGGATCGTGAAATGACCGAGGAGCCCGCCGACGACGGCAAGATCGTGCGCACCCTGGACGTCAACCGGGCGAGCTTGCGCAAGGTCAATCCGGTCTCGTCGGGGCATACGGCCATCGTCTACCTCACCAGGCGCGGTACGTACGAACTCGCGGTCAACAGGATGACGATGGGCGAGGTCTGGCTGGGCACGCCGAGCGAGATGTACTCCGTCGACCTCACCACACACGACGACGTGATCCCGCTCGAACTGCCGTCCAAGGAGGAAGCGTTTCGCTTCCCCGCCACCGTGAACGTCAGCTGGCGGGTTTCCGACCCGATCATCGCGGTGCGGACCGGGTTGAACGACCCGGTCGGGCAGGTGCAGCGTGCACTCGAGGGGCAGTTGCGCCCGGTGACCCGCAAGTTCTCGCTGACCGAGAACGCCATGGCGGAGGCCGAGATCAACGCGATCTACCACGGCAAGCCGATCGTCGTGTCTTCGGCGCTGGTGATCGACCGCTGCTCCGTGCTGATCGATCCCGAAGCCGGGCAGCGCAGGCATGTGGAGGAACTGCGGGTCACCGCGCACGATCGGCAACTGTCCATGCTCAGGGAAGAGAACGATCTCGCGCTGAGGAAGCAGCGCATGGACATGTACATCGAGGCGCTGCGCGCCGACAACATGAGCATGCTCGCCCTGGTGCTCGCCGGACACGGCGAGGACGCCAAGGCCGTGATCGAACTGGTGTTGCGGGAGAAGGACAGGAACTCGGAGAAGGCGCGCGACGTCCTGGACATGTTGATCAAGGAGAAGCTGGTCAACCGGCACGACGTCAAGGTGATCATGAACGACGCGGTCGAGTCGGTCTCGGGCCACATCGCCGACGTCAATCCGCTCGCCGCGCGCAAGCCGGCCGCGGTGGACGAAAAGCCGCCGCCGACCCGCGTCACGAGCCGCCGCGTGGACGACGACGATGACGAGGACGACGAAGACGACGATGCCTAGTGACGTTCCCGTGAACCCGATTTCAGGCCTGCCGCTGATCGGCGATCTCTTCGGTCTGCTCGACGAGGCCGCGGACCGGCTGGGGTTCGCGCTGTGGTTCAGGATCCTCCTCGGCTTCGTCTACGCGGCCGCCTTCGGCTACCTCGTCGCGTGGCTGGTCGTCACGTACGTCGTGCCTTGGGCGGGCAACGCCCTGCGCCGGCCCGTCAGGAAGGTCGCCGAAGGCTTGCGGTTCGTGCTGCTCGTGCCCGACTGGGCACTCAGCCGCGCCTTCCGGCGGGCGGGCCATATCCCTCCGCAGGTCGTCTACGACTACGGCGGTGTGGTCATGAGGATCGTCGACCGGATACAGGAGGTCACCGATCGCGGGCTGCCCAAACTCGCGGGAAGCCGCGCCGCGCCGCCCTGGTTGCTCTTGGTGTTCGTGGCCTTCTGGTTCCTTGTCTGGGGCACGTCGCTTCCGCGTTAGCGTGACGACCCTGAGCCCGGACCAGGGAGAATCCCGGATGCCCGGGCCGCCGCCCGCTTCTAGCGTCGTGATCATGACCCGACGGATACTCCTGACGGTGCTCGCCGGCGCGGCGGTCCTGCTCGTGCCCTGGACCGTCTACCTCGCGCACACCTTGCCCGACCGGTACGACACCGGGCAGTGGCGCGCGGCCTGGGTCGGATTCGACGTCGCTCTCCTGCTCTGCTTCGCGGCCGGTGCGTGGCTGGGGATGCGTCGTCGCCGGGCTGCCGTACCACTGCTTTCGGCCACGGCCGCGATGTTGTGCTGCGACGCGTGGTTCGACGTCATGCTCGGCTGGACGTCGTCCGAGCGGTGGACCGGTGTCGCGCTCGCCGTCTTCGTCGAGATCCCGGTCGCCGTGGTGCTGGCTTTCGCCGCGCGGAGGCTGTTGAGTGACGCGCTGCCGCGGCGATCGGTCACCTTGAGGGATATCGAGATGCGGGAGGATCCGCGATACCAATGGGTGACGCGCGAGCTTCCCGGCGACACGGAGGCGGTCGCGCGCCGGACTGGACTGGAGCGGGCCGAAGTCGTCGAATGCCTGAACACGTTGCGGGAGAACGGCTTCGTCCGCCGTGACCGGAAAGGGAACTGGATCGCGATCCCGCAAGATCTGCGTGAGCCGAGGCCGGAGGACTACGACGGCGCGGACCGGGAGCGGGTCGCGGCGTTCCTTGACGCGAAGTACGCGGACGAGGTCGCCTTGCTGTCCTGGGCCGCGGCGCACCGCGACGAGTTCGGACCGTGGGCGACGGCCCAGCGGACCTCGGCGCGGCTGACCGAGGAGGAGTTCCGTGAGCTGGACGCGGAGTACCGCGAGCTGATCACGCGGTACTGCCGGCGCCGTCGTCGTCCGGTGGCGGGTGAAAAGGAACTTTCCGTGCGCTTCTACGCCTTCCCTCCGCCGGAGACCGCCCCGGCCTAGGGGCTTGGGCTACCGATGATCGTGGTCGTGACTGGCGATTCGGGTTCTCTTGAGGGGTAAGTCAAAGATGGCGTGATCGAGCCTCTGGGTGGGGAAGCCGGCGTACTCCTGACCGTCCACAAGGAACATCAAGCAGGCAACGGTGTCCCTTTTGGGTACTTTGCGCGGGGGTCGTGAGTGGTAATGAGCGTTCTAACCGTCATTACCACTCACGACCCCCGTCGAAAATCGCGCATTTGGGCACTAAGCAGACATTTCGTCGCCCGAAAGTGTCTCCTGGCTGTGACTTGAATCGCCACTCACGACGCCTCCACGCGAACTGTGCGCCCTACGGGTGCCGCCAAGCCAGGAACGTCTCCAAAGTGGTCAACCGGTGTTCGCGCACCGCCAGTTCGATCTCCCCGGCAGGCGCGTTCCGATCGAACAGGTCGAGGATCTTCTGGTGCTCCTGCACGGATTCGTGCGCGCGGCCGGGGACGAAACTGAACGTCGACGTGCGCAGCCCGGCCAGCCGGTTCCAGCCGCGGTTGACCAGGTCGAGTACCTGCGGATTGGGGCAGGTGCCGAACAGGACGCGGTGGAAGTCGCGGTTCAGCGCGGTGAACCGCGACGGCTCGAAGTTGTCCAGGCAGGCGGTCAGTTCCGCGTTGAGTGCCTTGGCCTGGTCGAGCGCCTCGCCGGGCAGGGACGGCGCCGCCAGCGCGGCGGCGTAGCCCTCGACCAGCGCGAGCGTCTGCATGGTGTGCTGGTAGTCGCTCTCGTCGGCCATGGCGACCTGCGCGCCGATGTTGTGCTCGTAGGTCACCAGGCCCTCGGCCTCCAGCCGCCGGACCGCCTCGCGCACGGGCACGGTGCTGACCCCGAGTTCCTGGGCGATCTGCCCGAACACGAGACGGTAGCCGGGGGAGAAGGTGCCGTCGTCGATCCTCGCCTTGATCCAGTGGTAGGCGATCTGCGACTTGCTCATCGCGGCCGAGTTGACCGCGTCGCCCGCGGTCACGAGTAGTGCAGCCAGACGGATTTGATCTCGGTGTACGCGTCGATCGCCCATGGTCCCATTTCGCGGCCCCAGCCGGAGGCCTTGTAGCCGCCCCAAGGCGCGGCCATGTCGGGGATCGGCGGCATGTTGACGAACACCGCGCCCGCCCGGATGCCGTTGGCGAACCGCTGCGCGACGCCCAGATCGCGGGTCCACACGGTGGCCGCGAGACCGTATTCGGTGTCGTTCGCCCGTGCGAGCAGTTCGTCCGGATCGTCGTAGGCAGTGACGGCGAGGACCGGGCCGAAGATCTCCTCGCGCATGATCGTCATGTCGTCGGCGACGCCGGCGAACAACGTCGGGGAGTAGAAGTAGCCGTCGCGGTCGACGGGCTTGCCGCCGGTGACCAGTTCCGCGCCCTGCTCGTTCCCGGTCGAGACGAGGAAGTCCACGTGCTCGCGGTGCTTCGCGGACACGAGAGGGCCGAGCTGGGTGGACTCGTCCAGGCCCGGACCGAGCTTGAGGCCCTCCAACCCGGCGGCGAGTTTCGCGACGAACTCCTGCTCGCGCTTCCGGTCCACGAAGAACCGGGTGTACGCGGCACAGACCTGCCCGCTGTTCAGCGTCGCGCCCGCGAGGTTGCCCGCGACGGCGGCGTCGATGTCCGCGTCGCCGGAAATGATGCTGGGCGCCTTGCCGCCGAGTTCGAGCGTGAGGCGCTTGAGGTTCGACTCCGCGCTGGCCGCCGTGATCAGTTTCCCGACCGCTGTGGACCCGGTGTAGGACAGGTGGTCGACGTCGTCGTGCCTGCTCAGGAGCGCGCCCACGGCGCCGTCACCGGTGACCAGGTTGACCACCCCCGGCGGGAACCCGGCCTCGTGCACGAGCTCCACCAGCCGGATGCTGGTCAGCGGGGTGACCTCGCTGGGCTTGATCACCACGGTGTTGCCGGTGGCCAACGCGGGCGCGAGCTTCCACACCAGGATCATCAGCGGGAAGTTCCACGGCGTGATCAGCGCGTTCACCCCGACCGGCTCGCGGCGGGTGTAGTGCAGCGTGTCCGGGAAGGACACCGGGTTGGTGGTGCCCTGGATCTTGGTCACCCAGCCCGCGAAGTAGCGGAGGTGCTCGGCCGCGCCGGTGACGCTGACCTGGCGCGAGATACCGATCGGCTGGCCCTGGTCGCGCGTTTCGAGCGCGGCCAGTTCCTCGTGGTGCTCGTCGACCAGGGACGCCAGCTTGAACAGCAGTGCCGCGCGTTGGACCGGCAGCAAGCCCGCCCAGGCGGGGTCGTTCAGTGCCTTCCGCGCGGCACCGACGGCGGCGTCGACGTCGGCGGCCGACGCGGTGCCGACCTCCTCGATCACCTGGCCGGTGGCCGGATCGTACGTCGGCAGCGACCCGCCTCCCGCGGCGGTCCACTGTCCGTCGATGAACAGGCGTGTGGCCATGGCTAGCTCCCCTCGACCGGTGTGTGATCGAGTATCGGGCGCCACGCGGTCTCCGGTCTTGCCCGCCAGGGCACGCCGATTGTCGGCCAGCGAACCGAATCCGCCGGACGCCGTCGCGCCTTGCGAGGGTGGGGGACATGGACGTCATCGTGGTGGGAGCGGGTTCGGCCGGTTCGGTGGTCGCCAGGAGACTGGCCGATTCCGGGGCGTGGGTCACCCTGCTCGAAGCGGGCGGGCCGGACACCAATCCGGCCATTCACGACCCTTCACGGGCCGGAGAGCTGTGGCACGGCCCGGAGGACTGGGACTACTACACCGTGCCGCAGCCGCACGCGGCGAACCGGCGGCTGCACCTGCCGCGCGGCAAGGTGCTCGGCGGGTCGCATTCGCTCAACGCGATGATCTGGGTGCGCGGCGCCCCGGCCGACTACGACGGCTGGGACCTGCCCGGATGGCGGTGGGACGACGTGCGTCCGGTGTTCGAGCGGATCGAGAAGGACCTGCTCGACGTCGTGCCGAACGAGCCGTTGCACCCGATCCAACAGTCCATTGTGGACGCGGCCGTGCAGATCGGGCTGCCGTTCAATCCGGACTACAACGGCGACGAGCTCGACGGCATGTCGGTGCAGCGTGTCACCACGCGCGACGGCAAACGGCTCAACACCTGGCTCGCCTATGGGCAACCCGCAGTCGAGCGGATGACCGTCCACACGGGAGCTCTGGTCCACCGGCTGCTCATCGAGGGCGACAAGGTGACCGGCGTGCTGGCCGAGGTCGACGGCGAACTGCGCAAGGTCTTCGCCGACGAGGTCGTGCTCGCCGCCGGCGCGCTGGCGTCCCCGGCGATCCTGTTGCGCAGCGGGGTCGGGCCGGTCGACGAGCTGGAAGTGCACGGTATCGACGTCGTCGCGGAGCTGCCGGGCGTCGGGAAGAACCTGCACGATCACCTGTTGTCGCCGGTCATCTTCGCGACCGATCGCCGTCAGGTCGATCCGCCCGCGCCCGGCCGCTCGGTCACGCAGACCCATCTGTTCTGGCGCAGCCGCCCTGGCTTGGAAGTGCCCGACACCCAGCCGATCCATTTCAGCGTGCCGATGTACGAGTCGTGGATGACCGGTCCGGAGACCGGGTTCTCGCTGATGGCGGGCATGGTCACGCCGCGCAGCCGGGGCAGTCTCCGGCTTTCGGGGCCGAGCCCGCTCGACGAACCGCTGATCGATCTCGCCGCGCTGGAGGATCCGGCCGACTTCGAGAGCCTGGTCGCGTCGGTGGAACAGTGCCGGGAGATCGGCCGCGCGTCGGCGCTGGCCGACGACTGGGGTGCCCGTGAGCTGTATCCGGGGCCGGAGGCCGACGTCCGCGAGTACGTCCGGCGGACCGCGATCACCTACCACCATCAGGTCGGCACCTGCCGGATGGGCACGGACGCGGACTCCGTGGTCGACCCGGAGCTCGCCGTGCACGGGATCAGCGGGCTCCGGATCGCCGACGCGTCGGTGCTGCCGCGGGTGACCACGGGCAACACCAACGCGCCGGCGGTGCTGGTCGGCGAGCAGGCCGCCCGGTTCATCCTCGGCCGATAGTGCGGCGCAGCCAGGAGGCCCGGGCGGCGAGCGCGGCCCGGGTCACCTCGCTGTCCGGGGCGATCCGGTCGAAGCCGTGGTACGCGCCCGCCCAGACGTGCAGTTCGGTGGGCACGCCCGCCTGCCAGAGCCGTCGCGCGTACTCGACGTCCTCGTCGCGGAAGATCTCGGCCGCGCCGACCTCGATGAAGGCGGGCGGGAGTCCGGCGAGCTCGGTCGCGGTGGCCGGAACGGCGTACGGCGAGGTCTGTCCATTCAGGAGCGATCGCCAGCCGAACTCGTTCGCCGCCCGGCCCCACACTCCGCGTTCCGCGAATTCCACTGTGGACGCAGAGTCGTTGCGGCTGTCGATCATCGGGCACAACAGGAGCTGACCGGCCAGCGCCGGTCCACCGCGATCCCTGGCCAGTAAGGCGATGCCCGCGGTGAGCCCGCCTCCGGCGCTGCCGCCGCCCACGATCAGTCGACCCGGGTCGAGGCCGAGTTCTTCCGCGTGCTCGACCATCCAGGTCAGGCCCGCGTAGCAGTCCTCGATGGGCGCGGGATGCGGATGCTCGGGGGCGAGCCGGTAGTCCACGGTCACCGCGACGAAGCCGAACTCCTCGACGAGGGCGACCATTCTGGGCAGGTCGGCGAACCGGTCGTCCAGCACCATGCCGCCGCCGTGGATGTTGTAGAACCCCGGCGCGTTCCTGGTGTCCCTCGGCTTGACGACCGTGACGACCACGTCGGTGCCGGGTACCTCCCGGTCCTCCCAGACAAGATCCCGGTCGCCGATCGCCTCGGCACAACTGAGGTTCCCGTCGGCCATCGCCCGCCGGACCTCCGCCAGCGATTCGGCACCCAAAGGTGGTCCGGCGGGCAGCCCGGCCAGGGCTTCGGCGAGTTCGGGGTCGAAGGCCGTCACGGTCCCTCCGGATCGACGACGCCCCGGTCGGCCCAGTACGGCTCGACGAGTTCGCGGAGCTGTTCCGCGCCCACGCGCTCGACGAGGTCGACGGCACCGAGGTTGTCCTCGAGCTGCTGGGTGCTCGTCGCACCGAAGAGCGTGGTCGTGTTGGCCGGATGCGTGAGGGTGAACGCGAGACACAGCTGAGCGGGTGTCGCGTCCAAACCGGCCGCGATCTTCGCCAGTTCCGGGGCGGAGGCGGCGATGCGTTCGCGGATGTCGCCGGGGTCGCGGCCGACCTGGCGCGCGCCGCTGTTCTTGCCGAGCAGGATCCCGCCTTCGAAGATGTCCGATGACTGGAGCGTGACCCCGAGTTCGCCGAAGACCTTCTTGAAGGGTTCACCGTCCGGAATGGACCTTCGCGCGACGCTGTACTTCAGCTGGGCGATCGCGGGACCGGGCACGTTCTCGGCGGCGGCGAAATCGTGCAGGGCCTGGATCGTCGTGGCGGACCAGTTGTTGACGCCCCACTGCCGGATGAGCCCGGCTTCGCGCAGCTCGTTCAGATCCAGCACCAGCCGGTGCAGATCGGTGTCGTCGCGGCGGAGATCGCCCAGCACCACCAGGTCGGCGTGCTCGACGCCCGCGCGGAACAGCGCGTTGTCCAGCTGGTCGCGGAGGTTGTGCTCCGGGTAGCCCTCCAGCCAGAGCTTGGCCGAGAGCAGGTAGTCCTCGCGCTTGAGCCCGGCCGCGCGGACCATCGCGGAGAACAGGACGTCGGTGAAGACCGGTGTGCTGCCGGGGAAACCGTAGACGCCGACGTCGAAGAGCGTGATCCCGGAATCGACGGCGGTGCGGACCAGGTTCACCGCCTCACGGAAGTCCATCCGGTCGTAGGTGTGCCACGAACCGAGCGAGAGCACGCCGGTGAGCGGGCCGTCGCGGCCGATCCGGCGCTGGGGGATGACGGTCATGAGGGTCTCCTAGGGGAGGCGGGGATCGATGACGGCCTTGAGTTCACCGAGCCGCGACATCGACTCGACGCTTTGGGACGCTTGGGAAAGACCGACGGGCGCGCTGAACAACCCGTCCCACGGCAGCCGGTCGGCGAACGTGCGGAAGAAGTCCACCGAACGGTGGTAGTCGGCGATGTCACCGTTGAGCGAGCCGACGACCGTGAGTTCCTTGCCCATCACGGTGCCCAGTGCCACGGGGGAGGGCGCGGGGCCGGTGGAGCCGACGATCGCGATCGTCCCGCGCTGGGCGGCGAAAGCGACGGCCTCTTCACCGATGGTCGGACCGCCGGCGAAGTCGAAGACGTGGTCGGCGCCCCGGCCGCCGGTGAGTTCCTTGACCCGTTCGACGCGGTCTTCGACCGTGCCGTCGACCGGGATCGTCGCTGTGGCCCCGAAACGCTCGGCGACCTTCAGCCGATCGGCGGGCCCGCCGATGGTGATCACGGCGCCCGCGCCGGAGATCCGCGCGACCGCGGTGGCGAACACGCCCAGCGCACCCGCGCCCTGCACCACGACGGTCGCCCCGGGACGGATCCCGCCCGAACGCGAGACGGCCCGCAGCACGGTTTTGCCCGCGCAGCCCGACATCGAGGCCCAGGTGTCCTTGACGTCGTCGGGCAGGAGAAGCTTCGCCGCGCCAGGAGTCACGTAGCAGTAGCGCACGAGCCCGCCGGTGGCGTACGGGAAGACATCGGAGCGCTGAAGGAAACCGTATCCGCGCTTCTCGCACGCGACCGGTTCGCGCAAGATCGTGCATCCGTAACACTTTCCGCAGGTCGACTCGGACCAGCCGATACGGTCGCCCTCGGCGATCTCGCGGCCGAGCGTGTCGGTCGTGCCCGGTCCGACGGCCACCACTTCGCCGACCATTTCGTGCCCCAGCACCATCGGGAGCATGCCGGGGAAGGTCATCTGGCCGGACCAGAGGTGCACGTCGGTGCCGCACAGGGTGGTGCAGGTGATCCGGACCAGCGCGGCGCCCGGTTCCGGCTCCTCGGGCAGCGGTAGTTCCCGCAAGGTGAGCGCGGAGCCGTGTTCAGTGAGCACCGCCGCTTCGGTTCTTTTGACCATCTTTTTAGTCTACAGTCGTAGGAGAAAAAGTCCAGATCCTGGAGGAAACCATGCCGTCGCAACGTATTCGCCCCGCTTCACTCGTGGTTCGCGGCGGTCCTGTGCTCACCTTCGACCCGGCGGACACCGTCGTGCGGGCGATGGCGGTGCGTGACGACCGGATCGTCGCCCTCGGCGATGTCGCGCTGGACCACATCGGCCCCGGGACCGAGGTGATCGACCTGGCGGGGAGAACCGTTCTCCCCGGTATCAACGATTCGCACCTCCACGCGACCTGGCTCGGCGCGCGGTGGCCGGACACGCTCATCGGCGGTGCGGGATTCACCGGGGGAGAGGAGAAAACGGTGCGCACTGCGGCCGAACGGCGAGCCGCCATCCTGCGTGCGGGTGACCTGTGCGCGTCGCTGGGGATCACGAGCTACACCGAACCGGGTCTGGGACCCGGCGAGACCGGGTGTTTCGGCGCCGAGGTGCTGGAGGAGTACGCGAGGCTGGCCGAGGACGGGCTCCTGCGCGCGAGGGTGACCGCGCTGAGGTTGTTCGGACTGCTCGACGGCGCCAGTTCGCTGGCGGACTTCCGGCGCGGGCTGGCGGTTCCGGCGCCGGCCGCGAATCCGCTGTGGCTCACCGTGCCCGGCGTGAAGATCTTCGCCGACGGCATTCCGCCGATGCGGTCCGCGTGGACGCATCACTGCTACGCCGACGGTTCGCACGGCGCGCTGCTCGTCGAAGGCGACGACGATCCGGGGCGCGCGGGCAATCTGGCCGCGATGATCCGTCTCGCCCACGATGCCGGGATGACGGTGGCCGTGCACGCGACGGGGGATCGCAGTATCGAAGCCGCGCTCGGCTCGCTTCGCCGTGGTGACCACCTGGTGCACGGTGATCTGGTGACGGCGGATCAGCTCGCGCGAATGGCTTCGGCGGGCGTCGGCCTGACCACACAGCCCGCGATCGCGGTGGCCATGCGCGGAATGCTGACGGACGCGCTCGGTGCCGAGGTCGGTGCCCGTGCCTGGCCACTGACGGAGATGCTGGCCTCGGGTGTCCCGCTGACCTTGAGCAGTGACGCGCCGGTGGTGACCCCCGATTGGCGGGTGCACATCGCGGCGGCCGCGCGGATGCTGGAAGCGTCCGAAGTGGACGCCGGGCTGATGGCCAGATTGCTGCGCTGCTACACGGTTGCGGCCGCCGAGCAGGACGGTGCGGCGGACTGGAAGGGTTCGCTGACCGTGGGCCGCGTCGCCGACTTCTGTGTGCTGGCCGCGAATCCGCTCGAGGTCGGGTTCGCGGACCTGCCGGACGTCGGTGTCGAACTCACCGTGTCCGGCGGCCGCGTCGTGTACTCAGGTGAGCAGCTGCCCGCCGTCGACCTGGAGGCTCACCCCGGTGAGATGGCCGGCGTCGGCGGAGGCGAGGAACAGGACTGACGGCACCACGTCGGCGACGGAAGCGATGGTTCCCAGCGGGATCCTCGCTTCCCACGCCGCGCGGGCGGCGGTGTCCGAGGCGAAACCGGCGGTCATCGGGGTGAGCACCGGCCCCGGCGCGACGGCGTTGACGCGGATGCCGTGCGGTGCCAGTTCGAGCGCGGCCGAGCGGGTGAGCGCCTCGACCGCGGCCTTGGTGGCCTCGTAGTGGCCGAGTCCCGGGGTCGGCTGCCTGGCGCCGATGGAGGTGATGTTCACGATGGCGCCCCGGGTGCCCGCTTCCAGCATGTGCGCGCCGACCGCGCGCGTCATCAGGAAGGTGCCGCGGAAGTTCACCCGCATGCACAGGTCGAAGACGCCGATGTCCAAGCCCACCAACGGTCCGCCGCCCCCGGCCAGGCCCGCGTTGTTGACGAGGACCTCCACCGGGCCGAACCGATCGGTGACCAGCGCCAGCGCCGCGTCGACCGATCCGGGGTCGGAGATGTCGAGTTCGACGTGCTCCGCGCCGAGTTCGCCGGCCAGGTCGTGCGCCGCGCGGACGTCGACGTCGGCGATGACCACACGGTCGCCCGCGGACTGGAAGGCTTCGGCGACTCCGCGGCCGATGCCGCTGGCACCGCCGGTCACCACAACTAGTCTCTTGTTCATTCTACGATCGTAGACTAAAACTTGTTTCCGTTGCCAGCGAAAGGAAATCTCGTGGACGAGAAGCAGAACGGGCTGGGCTTCGCCACTTCGGCGCTGAGCCTGGGATCGTGGAACACCTGGGACCGCATGGACTTCGACGACGCGGTGCGTCTGCTCCGGTACGCGATCGACTCCGGGATCACGCTCTTCGACGTGGCCCACTACAACATGGGGCCGCATTCCGAACAGTCGCGCACGGACCTCCTCTTCGGCGAGGCCGTCCGCGCCGCCGGGGTCAAGCGCGACGAGTACCAGCTGTGCGGGAAACTCTGGCTCTGGGACTACCCGAACACCGGTTTCGCCGAGCAGCTCGCGACCTCGTTCGACCGGGTCGGCGTCGAGCGTGCGGAAGCCGTCGTGGTCGGCGATTACTTCGAGCGCCCGGACATCCCGCGGATCGTCACCGAGGTGGCCGAACAGATCCGTCTCGGCCGGTTCGACGTCTGGGGAGTGAACAACTGGCAGGCCGCGGACCTCGACCGGGCACTGGACTTCGCTTCCCTCGAAGGGCTTCCGGCACCTGCTTTCGCCCAGCTGAAGTACAGCGTCGCGCGGCGTTCGATGGCGGAAGGTCCTTTCTACGGCGCGCATTTCGAGGCGGGGCGGCTGACGCTGCAGGCTTCCGACGTGTTCGAGGGTGGCGTTCTGCTCGGCAAGACGCCGTCGCGGAAGATCGGCGCCGATCCAGGCGGGATCCGGGAGTCGATCCGTGCCGCCGCTGCGCGGGTCGCTGCCGTGGCCGGGGACTTCGGGGTGAGTCCTTCGCAGCTGGCGATCGCGTTCTGCCTCGCCTACGCGCCGGTGGCGAACCTGTTGTTCGGCGTGAGCCGTCTTGCGCAACTGGAGGACAACCTGGGCGCTGTCGCGTTGGCGGCTTCTCGGGGTGCGGAGGTGCGGGACGCGCTCGAGGATCTCTGGCTGGACCGGGACGTGGCCGCGGACGGAACTTTCTGAGCCCCCGTCGCGACTGCGATGAAGGACGCTTTCATAGCAAAATTTGCTATGAAAGCGTCCTTCATCGCAGCAGTGAGAGCACCGGACCCGCATCTGGGCGGTATGAGCCGGGCGAGAGCGCCATGAAAGGACCTTTCATGGCATCGGCCGTGTCTCGGGAAACGTTGCGAAAGCCACTTTCGCAGCGCCTGCGGGCCCGCCTGTCGCCGTCCGGAGGTCATGGAAGCCGAAGAGACCTCAGCCCAGGAACTCCAGCACGGCCGCCTTGAACTCCGGGCTCCGCAGCGCCCCACCGTGGTCCCCGGGCACCCGCACCAGCGAGGCTCCCGGCACCAGCTCCACCAACGTCTCGATGCCCTGGCTCACCGGATCCTCCACGCCCGCCACAAAGCGGGTAGGCACCGAGACCGCACCGTAAACCGGCGCGAAAGGCTCCGCCCGGAGGTCTTCGATGCACCGAGCGAGCGCGACCGGATTCCGCCCCGGCGCGGTGATCATCTGCGCGATCATCCCGGTCAGCGGATCCGACGGCGTCTTGCCGCCACCGGCGAAAGCCAGCGCGGCCGCGACGTCAACGGCGCCGAACGGTTCGAAGGGACTCACGCCGGCGAGCACGAGCCGCCGGACGGGAGCCTGGGCGGGCAGTTCCCAGGCCAGCCGCGCGCCCAGCGAGTAGCCGACAACGTCCACTTCGGACAGAGCCGAGACCAGCCGGGTCAGTTCCGAAGTGATCGCGACAGCGCCCAGCGATCCCGAGGGAGCCGGGCTGGAACCGTGCGCGGGCAGGTCGGGTACGAGCACCTCGCGGCCCGCGGCGGTGAGCGCGGCCGGCCACCCGGTGGTGATCCAGTCGGTGTGGCCGTCGGAGGCGAATCCGTGCACCAGCAGTACAGGCGGTCCCGAGACGGTTTCGGGAGCGAAGCGGCGCACGGCCAGGGAAGTAGTGGCGGACAACGGGATCCTTTCTCAGCTGCCGGAGGGGCGGCGGGTGCGCAGGCGCTGCATTTCGCTCAACGTCCGCGCGCGGGCGTCGACGGCGATCCGCAGCGACGAGCCGATGAGGTTCAGGAGGAACACGCAGACCATGATCGTCACGCCGGGCACGATCACCAGCCAGGGCGCCTGCACCAGGTATGACCGGCCTTCGGCGATCATGTTGCCCCAGGTCGGGGTCGGGGGAGCGATACCGAGACCGAGGAAGCTCATCGCCCCGTCCACGAGCATCGCCGCCGCGGACAGGATCACCACCTGCACCAGCGCGAGCGGCAGCACGTTCGGGAACACGTGCACGACGAGGATCTTCCACCGGCTCATGCCCGAGACCCGGGCGGCGCCGATGTAGGCGCGACCGGCGATGCCGAGCACCCGGCTGCGGATGACTCGGGCGGTGAACGGCGTGAAGATCACGGTCAGTGCGATCAGCTCGGTCCAGATGCTCGCGCCGAGCGAGATCGCCAGCGCCATCGCGAGGATGATCGCCGGGAACGACATCCAGGCGTCCATCACCCGCATCAGCACCGCGTCGGCGGCGCGGAAGAATCCGCTGATCAGGCCGATCACCAGGCCGGTGAAGGCCGCGCAAAGGGTGATCAGCGCGGACAGCCCGAGCGACGCCCGTCCGCCGGAGACCAGCCGGGCGAGCACGTCACGGCCGAACGAGTCCGTGCCGAGGGGATGCGCGGCCGACGGCGGCAGGAGCCGGTTGACCGGGTCGGTCGCGCTGACGCTCGGCAGGAAGAACGGCAGCACGATCACGGTCAGCACGATCACCGCCAGCACCGCGGTGGTGATCACCAGCATCCGGTTGCGCCGGAACACCCTGGCGGCCCGGCCGGACGGCGGCGTTTCGCGTACCGGCGACGTCTTTTCCACGAGAGCCACGCTCACGAGACACGCACCTTCGGGTCGAGCAGCGCGTACGAGAGGTCCACCAGCAGGTTGACCAGCACGAACAGCACCGCGACGAACAGCGTCACACCCTGGATCAGCGGGAAGTCGCGGGTCGACACCGCGCCCATCAGCAGATGGCCCAACCCCGGCACGACGAAGATG
Organism: Amycolatopsis sp. WAC 04182; assembly: GCF_003947465.1. Taxonomy (NCBI): domain Bacteria; kingdom Bacillati; phylum Actinomycetota; class Actinomycetes; order Pseudonocardiales; family Pseudonocardiaceae; genus Amycolatopsis; species Amycolatopsis sp. WAC 04182. The sequence goes on along the minus strand of NZ_QHJJ01000003.1, from coordinate 1,148,789 downwards.
GACTCGATGATCACGATCCCGCCGACGAGCATGGCGAAGTTGCTGCCCAGCTGGGTGATCAGCGGCATCAGCGCGTTCGGGAGGACATGTTTGGTCATCACCTGCCGCTCGGACAGGCCCTTGACCCGCGCGGTGCGCAGATAGGCCAGCGGCAGCTCACCGAGGAGGCTTTCCCGCAGGGTGAGCACGAACAACGCGGTCTGCCCGATGACCAGCACGGTCAGCGGCAGCACCAGCGCGGGCACCGCCGTCGCCGGGTCGGTGAACAGGTTCTCGTAGCCGCTGGAGGGGAACCAGCGCAGCGTCACCGAGAACACCAGCACGAGCATCAGCGAGATCCAGAAGTCCGGCATCGCCATCCCGAGCGCGGAGAGCCGGTCCAGCGCCCGCGCCACCGGATTGCGCGGCGAAACCGCCTGCCACGAGGTGATCGCGACCGAGAGGAAGAAGCTGATCACCGTCGACAGCACGGCCAGGGTCAGCGTCGGCAGGATGTGGTCGGCGACCACGCCGAGCACCGGCGCGTGATAGGTGATCGACGTGCCGAAGTCGCCCTGCAGCACGTTCCCGGCCCAGCTGAAGTACTGCTCCCAGAGTGTCCCGTTCAGTCCCATGCTCTCCCGCAACGCGTCCACATCGGACGGTCGCGCGGTCGGGCCGAGGATGGCCTGTGCCGGGTCGCCGGGGATCAGCCGGATGACGAAGAACATCATCGTCCCGACGATCACCAGGATGATCACCAGATCGCGCAGCCTGCGCAGCAGGAGACCGGTCATGACGCCAGCCAGGTGTTCCAGAAGACGCGGTAGAAGTCGCCGTAACCCTTGAGCTTGGGGGAGTAGGCCGCGTACAGCTTCGACTGGCTCAGGGTGATCACCGACAACTGCTTCCAGGTGAACGCCTGCAGCTTGTCCACCACCGCCTTCGCCTGCTCAGGTGTCGTCGAGGCGTTGAACTCGGCCATGAGGCCGTCCAGTTCGGGCGAGGACGAACCGTTCAGCGTGCCCAGGGTGAGCGCGGGCATCTGCGCGGGCGAGGTCAGCGCCGAGTCGAAGAACAGCGTGGTGATGTCCCAGCCGCCCGGTTCCTTGGTCAGCGTGCCGAGCATGGTGGCGAAGTCGAACGTGTCGATCTTGGTGTTGATGCCGATCTTCGACAGGCTGTCCTGGATGAGCACCGCCCACTTGCCGAACTCCGGGTACGAGTTCGTGGTGACGATCCGGATCGTGGCGCCGGCCGTGATCCCGACCTCGGCCAGCAGCCGCTTGGCCTTCTCCGGATCGTGCGCCTTGTAGACCTCTTCGCCCGCGGTCGAATAGAACTGCTTGTTGTCCGGCGAGGCGAAGGCGCCGGTCTCGAGGGTGAGGTCCTTGCTGCCGCCGGTGGCCGCGTTGATCGCGGGCTTGTCCAGCAGCAGGTTCAGCGCCTCGCGGGCGCGGGGGTCGGCGAACTTCGAACCGGTGTTGAAGTTCGGGATCACCACGTTGTCGTTGCCGCCCGGCAGGTTGTGCACGACCACGGCCGGATTGTTGCGCAGCGACTCGTACTGGTCGTTCGTGGGCATGATGTGGTCCCACTGGCCGGTCTGGAGGCCATTGATCAGCGCGTCCTGGTCGGAGACCACCTTGTAGGTCACGGTGTCCAGGTACGCGTGCTTGGCGCCCGCCTGGCCGCCCCAGTCCTCTTCGGACCGGGACTTGTAGCCGGAGTACCGCTCCAGCACCAGTTCACGGCCGATGTCCCAGCTCTTGAGCTTGTACGGGCCGGTCCCGATCGCCTTGTCCTGGGCGAACCCGGTCGGCGCGACACCGGTGAGGTTCTTCGCCTCGTAGATCTCCGTGCCCGCGCCGGCGAGTTCGTTGATCAGCGGATAGCGCGGTTGCTTGAGTTTGATGGTCACCGTCGCCGGATCGGCAGGCGTGATCGCCTCGATGTCCGGGGTGACCAACTGGCCGGTGCGGTGCACCTGCTGCCATCGCTTCAGGCTCGCCACGACGTCCTCGGAAGTCAGCGGATTGCCGTCGTGGAAGGTGACGCCCTGGCGCAGTTTGAAGGTGTAGGTGAGCCGGTCCGGGCTGGTGGTGTAGTCCTCGACCAGCATGGGCCGGGCGGTGAAGCCCTTGTCCACCTCGAACAGCTTCTCGTACATCATGTTGCCGATATGCGCGGTCACCTGGCCGGGGTTCGCGACCATGTCGAGGGACTGCGGATCGGTGGGCACGGCGACGTTCAGGTTGCCGCCGGGCTTCGGCGGCCCGTCGGCGGCCCCACCGCCGGCCTGCCCTCCCATGCACGAGCTGAGCAGCAGGACGGTCGCCAGGCCGAGCGCGGCCTTGGTCAGGGTTCGTCTCATGGGTTCCGCACTCCAGTGTGGGGGTGGGCGGGCAGTTCGGGGTTCGCCGCGAGGAGACGGCGGGTGTACTCGTGCCGGGCGCGGAGCCGGATCTCGTCCGGCTCGCCGATTTCGATCAGTTCGCCCCGGTACATCACGCCGACGCGGTCGGCGACGGAGAGCACCAGGCTGAGGTTGTGCGTGATGAACAGGAAGCTGAGCGCGCGGGTGCGCCGCAGTTCCAGCAGCAGGTTCATCACCTGGCCCTGCACCGAGACGTCGAGCGCGGAGGTGGGCTCGTCGGCGACGATGAGGTCGGGTTCGGCCGCGATCGCGCGGGCGATCGAGACGCGCTGCCGCTGCCCGCCGGAGAGCTGCGAGGGCAGCTTCTTCGCGGTGTCCGAGGGGAGGCCGACCTCGTCGATCAGTTCGATGACGCGGCGGTCGAGTTCGGCGCCGCGGAGGCCGGTGAGCTCTCGCAGCGGTTCGGCGATGATCCGGGCGGCGGTGTGCCGGGGATCGAGCGAGCTCTGCGGGTCCTGGAAGATGAGCTGCGCGCGGCGGCGGAACGCGCGCTCGTCGCCGTCGAGGCCGGACGGCGTGCACCGGTGCTCACCGAAGGCGATGGTGCCCGAGGTCGGCGGCTCCAGCGCGCTCACCAGACGGCCGAGTGTGGTCTTGCCCGAACCGGATTCCCCGACCAGGCCGAAGAACTCGCCGGGCGCGATCTCCAGCGAGACGTCCTTGACCGCGTGCACCTCGGGTTCGCGGCTCAGGGAGAACCTGCCGCGTCGTCCGTACACTTTGGACACGGAGTCGATGCGGAGCGCGGTGCCCTCGCCGGCGTCCTCGGACTTCGCGCGGCTCAAGGACCTGGTTTCGGTCGCGACCGCCGAATCGCCGTTCATCGCGGCCGCGAGCAGCGCTTCGGAGATGGTGGGGAAGCCGTCGCGCCTGCTGACCCCGAGTTGCGGAACGCAGTCGAGCAACGCCTTGGTGTAGGGATGCTTCGGCGCGTGCAGAATGTCCTCTGTGGACCCGAGCTCGACGAGTTCGCCGCGGTACATCACCGCGATCCGGTCCGCCACCTGCGCGGCCACGCCCATGTCGTGCGTGATGAAGACGCACGCCGTGCCGTGGTCGCGGCGGACCCGGTCGAACAGGGTGAGGATCTCCGCCTGCGTGGTCACGTCCAAGGCCGTGGTCGGCTCGTCGGCGATCAGCAGGCTCGGATCGGCCATCAGTGCCAGCGCGATCATCACGCGTTGCTGCATCCCGCCCGACATCTGGTGCGGGTACAGGGAAAGCACGCGGTCGGTGTCGGTGAGGCCGACCTCCTTCAGCAGGCCGCGAGCCTTCGCCTCGGCCTCGCGGTGCAACGGCGTGCCCTTGCGCGCGGCCTGGCGTGGCAGGGAGCCGGGCTTCCGGTAGGCCTCGATCAGCTGCTTGCCGACCCGTTGACTCGGGTTGAGTGAATCCAAGGCCTCCTGGAAGATCATGCCGATCCGCGGGCCGCGGTACGCGCGCATCTCGTCGGCGGAAAGCCGCGTGACGTCCACGCCGTCGACGGCGATCCCGCCGCGGGTGAACACCGGCGCGACGAATTCCAGCAACCGGATGATCGACAAGGCCGTCACCGTTTTACCGCTGCCGGATTCGCCGACCACGCAGAGTGTCCGGCCTTGGTCGAGGTCGAACGAGAGTTCGCGCACCAGTTCGCGTTCGGTTTCGTCGGCGATGACGCCGACGGTGAGTTCTCGTAATTCGAGCAGGGTCATGAATCCCCTTTCCCGAGCCCGCCCGAAGCGGACCGCACAGCCGGGGAACGGGCCTCCGGCGGGGGTAGTTCTACGCATGTTGACACTGGGCGGGTGCGCTGTCAATGGGTATATTCTACGAATGTAGGAAGTTGATATCCGGCAAGTTTTCCCTGGCAGTGGGCGAAAACTTGCACTGGATTCTTTTGTCTACGTCTGTAGACTCTCGGCGGAAACGAGCTAAGGAGGGCACCCGTGAGCGGGTCGACCAAGACTGCCGGTCCCGAGCGGATCGTGGACATCGCCGTGGGCTACATGGCGGCAAAGCAACTCTTCGCGGCGAGCCGGATCGGCCTGTTCACCGCGCTCGCCGACGGGCCGCTGACGGCCGCGGAACTGGCGGAGAAGACCGGTAAACCGGAGAAGATCACCCGCATCCTCGGTGACGCCATGTCATCACTCGGTCTGCTGTCCCGTGTGGACGGACGGTACGAGCTCGCCGCCGACGCGGCGGAGTACCTCGGCGGTGGAGGCCTCGATCTGGCGCCGTTCCTGACGTTCCTCGACTCGATCAGTTACCCGCACTGGCTTCAGTTCGGTCACACGGCCGACAGCGGCGAGCCCGGGAAGCTGGAGATGGACGACGCGCGCTGGGGCACGTTCATGGCGGGCGTCATGACGTATAACGCCCTGCACGCCAAGATGCTGGCCGGCGCTTACGATTTCGGCTCGCATCGAAACGCCCTGGACCTCGGCGGGCTCTCCAGCGCGTTCGCCGTCGAAGCCATGAAGGCCAACGACGAACTGCGCACCACGTTCGTCTTCGATCCGGGCTTCACCGAGTCGGTCACCACCGCGGCGGCCGAGGCGGGCCTGGCGGACCGCGCGACCGTCGTCGGGGCGGAGACGCCCACCGCGCGGCCGGAAGGCGAGTTCGACCTGGTGATGGTCAACCACGTCGTCCACCGGTTCGACGCGAAGCAGAACGCGGAGATCCTGCGCAACGCCCGCGCCGCCGCCGCGCCGGGAGCGACGCTGCTGCTGCTCGACTTCTTCCTCGACGACGACGCGGTCCAGCGGCCGATCGACGCGCTGCATGCGGGGGAATACCTGGTGATCGACGGGACGGTCGTCTATCCGGAGGCCGAGGTCCGCGAGTGGCTGAGCGGGGCGGGCTGGCGGGTCACCGACCGGCTCGCACTGCCGGGCAGCCCTCGGGTGCTGGTCGCGGAAGCGGTGTGACCGTGACCCTCGATCCCGCGGTCAAAGAACTGCTCGCCCGCAGCGTTCCCTCGGAGGCGCCGGCCGGGCCGTTGACGGCTCCCGAGTTGCGTGCCGCTTTCGCCGCTTCGTGGCGGCGCCCCGATTCGGTCGAAGAGGTCGGCTCGGTGGCCGACCACGTCCTGCCGTCGGGTGTGCGGGTGCGGGTCTACCTGCCCGAAGTCGCGACTCCGGTGCCCGCGTTCGTCTGGATCCACGGCGGCGGGTGGACGATCGGCTCGATCGACGAGAACGAGGTCGCGTCGCGGGCGGTGTGCAACGCGGCGAAGGTCGCCGTCGTCGCGGTCGACTACCGGCTCGCGCCCGAGCATCCGTACCCGGCGGCCCCGGACGACTGCTACGCCGTCGTCGAATGGCTCGCCGCGGGAGGCGCCGGACCTGCGGTCGACGCGTCGCGGATCGCGGTCGGCGGGGAAAGCGCCGGCGGCAACCTGTCGACGGTGGTCTCGATGATGTCCCGTGACCGCGGTGGCCCGCCGGTGGCCGCGCAGGTGCTGATCTGCCCGGTGTACGGCCACCCCGACGACGGCTTCCGGTCCTATGTGGACTTCGCCGAGGGCTTCGGCATGACCGCCGGGGCGATGCGGTTCTTCTTCGAGCAGTACGTGTCGGATCCGGCGCAGCTGAACGATCCGTACCTGCTGCCGCTGCGCGCCGACGACCTGACCGGGCTCCCGCCGGCGCTGGTGCTCACGGCCGAGTACGACGTCCTGCGGGACGAAGGGGAGGAGTTCGCGCGGCGGCTGACCGACGCGGGGACCCAGGTCGAGATGACGCGGTACTCGGGGCAGATCCACGGGTTCTATGGGCTCCACACGGATCTCCCGGCCTCGCCGCGCTCGCACCGGCACGTGGCGAGCTTCCTGACCCGGGTCTTCGACCCCCCGCGTTCAGTCCTCTGAATGCGGTAGTTGGCGCCACGTACTACCGCATTCAGAGGACTGAACGCGGTAGTACGTGGCGTCAGGGGCGGGTGAGGCGCTCGAAGAACGACTCTAGGTGCTGCCGCTGCAGGGCGATCGTCGAGAACTCCCCGGCGACCAGGCTCATCACGTTCGCCCCGGCGTTGATCAGCACGACCTCGTCGACCAGCTGCTCGTCGGGCGTTTCGGTGACGATGTCGCCGTCTTCCCGGCCCTCGGTGAGATATCGGTGCAGCAGGCCCCGCCACGAGCGGATGTGCTCGAGGTACTTGTCCTGCAGCTTCGGGTTGGTCAGCGACAGCTGCCAGAAGGTGAGCAGGACGCGCCCCGCGGCGATGCGGTCCTCGTCGATGGGCATCGACGAGACGCACAGCTCGCGGAGCGCGGTCAGCCCGCGCAACTCGTCCAGCTCCACGTACTCGCGCATCATGCCGAGCGCGCGCTCGTAGGTGGCCTGGATGATGTCTTCCTTGCTCGGGAAGTACAGCTTGAGCGCGCCGTTGGCGAAGCCGGCGGCCGCCGCGATCTCGCGCATGGTGGCGGCCTCGATCCCGCCCTGGGTGATCAAATCCCAGGTGACGTCGACGATATGGCTACGCCGCTCGTCGTGATCGATGATCTTCGGCATCGGCAGACCTCCCGCACTGGTTCTTCTACCAGTGTAGGAGATCAGACGCGGTGATACACGCGGTGCCCGGCGAACCACGTTTGCGTCACCTTTGTCTTGACGAGCGCGGCCGGATCGGTTCGGAACGGATCGCGGTCCAGGACGACGAAATCCGCCGACTTCCCGGGGACCAGTGAGCCGGTGACGTCACCCAGCCCCATCGCGCGGGCGGCGGCCAGGGTGAAGACCTCGATCGCCTCGTCCAGGGTGATCGCCTGTTCTGGCCACAGCGCGCCGGGGAACGTGCCGGTCGGATCCTGGCGGGTGACGAGGCCGTGGATGCCCTCCCACGCGTTCGGGGACTCGCTGACCGGCCAGTCCGAACCGCCCGCTACCAGCGCGCCCTCGTCCAGCAGCGAACGGTTCGGCTGCATCCGCCCGGCCCGCTCGCCGGGCAGGACCTCGGCGATGGCCGCCGGGATGACACCCGGGACCCACAGGAACGGCGAGATGTCCGCGGCGACGCCCAGTGCGGCGAAGCGGGGGAGGTCGTCGGGGTGCACGAATTGGCCGTGCGCGATCTGGAACCGCGCCTCGGTGAAGCCCTCGGCGCGCACCTTCTCGACGGCGTCCAGCGTCGCGCGCACCGACGCGTCCCCGGTGCAATGGACCTTGGCCGAGAGCCCCGCCGCTGCCGCCGTGCGCAGCCAGCCGACGAGTTCTTCACCCGGCATGGTCGTGGCGCCGTGATGGCAGGCTCCGTGCGCGGCGTCCGGCAGGTACGGCTCCAGGAACGCGGCGGTCCGCGTCGGCGGGACACCGTCGAGGAAGATCTTCACGAAGTCCGGCCGGTGGTGCTCGCTCCGGTACTGCCCGGCGACCTCCAGCAACGGTGCCCCGATCGGGTCGAAACCGAAGATCGGGTCGTTGATCAGCAGCGACGAAACGACCCAGGCGTGCAGTTCGCCCGCGTCGTCGAGCGACTTCAGCGCCCGCAGGATGTCGGCGGAGACACCGGCGTCCTGGAACGCGGTGACGCCGTACGAGTGCAGCGTGCCGATCCCGTGCCGCGACGCCGCCACGTGCTGGTCCACCGTGAGCGTCCGGGTCTCGCTGAGCGCCCGCTCGACCGCGACGCCCGCCGCTTCGAGCAGGACGCCGACCGGCTCCCCGGTCGAAGGGTCGCGGACGATCTCCCCGCCGGCCGGATCGGGCGTCGAGGCGGTGACGCCCGCCAGTTCCAGCGCCCGGCTGCTCACCCAGCGGTTGTGCCTGCTGTCGTCCGACAGCATGACCGGACGTCCGCCGGCGGCCTCGTCGAGCGCGTGCCGGGCCGACGTCCGCGACAGGGTACTGACCAATGTGGACGCCCAGGCACCGCCGACCACCCACTCGTCCGGCCCGAGCCCGGCGGCCCGGGAGCGGACGGCAGCCAGGATGTCGTCCAGTCCGGCGTCGAGACCGAAGTTCAGCTCGAACAGTGCCGAGCGCCCGGCGAGGGCGTGGTGGTTGTGCACGTCGACCAGGCCGGGCATCACGAACGCGCCTTCGAGATCGACGACCTCGGTGCTCGGTCCGCGTTCGATGTCCTCCAGGGACAGCACCTTGCCGTCCTTGATCGCCAGCGACGATGCCCAGGGTCTGCCACCGTCCACTGTGTACACCGTGGCGTTGGTGAGGATGAGATCGGCGGTCAAGGCTCAGCTCCCGGCGGGATCGTAGGCCTCGGGGTGCACGGTGGTGCTCAGCAGCTTGCCGTGCGCGCCGAAGGTGAAGTGGGTGGGAGTGCTCCCGGTGGCGTCCAGTCCGAAAAGGACACCGTGCGAGCGCAGCCGTTTCGCGTCACGGTGGTCGGCGACGGTCACCGAGGCGCACGGGATCACCTTCTCCCGCCAAGCGAAGACGTAGATACCCGGCCGCAGCTCGTAGACCGAGTTCTCGTCGGTGTCCGCGAGCCCCCGCTCCGGACCGGCAAGGCACTGCCACGTGTACCAGTGCGGGCTGAGGTACACGTGCTCGTAGGCGTGCTCGGTGCTGTACACCCACAGCACCCGGCGCCCGACCAGCGACGTGGTCGGGGCGAGCGATTCGCCGGTCGGCTCGATACCGCCGATCGTGGCGGCCAGGAAGGATTGCGTGACGCGGGGCGAGGTGTCGCCGATCTTGCTCAGCACCAGGAGGGCGCGGCCGCGGCGCAGGTCGAGCAGCAGGGTGAACGCCTCGTCCTGCCGGGCCTGCGGGTGGAACTGGACGTAGTACAGGTCGTCGTCGACCAGGAACGTCTCACAACGGTCGGTGCCCGTGCCGTGGTAGGTCCATTCGATCCGGGTGCCGGAGAAGGCCGCGGTGAACGTGGTTCCGTCTTCACAGGCGAGTTCGAAGGTGCGGCCGTGCAGGTCGCCGACCGTGGGGGCCTTGTTCGCGTCGAAACCGGGGGCCAGACCGTCCAGCGGCAGCCAGGTGGACGTGTCGGACAGGGTCAGTTCGGGCATCGATGAGTCCTAGTGCTCGTGGGCGGAACAGTGATCAGCGGCGGCGCCGGAAGGCAGGTCGAGGGCCGGGTTTCGGTCCAGGAAGCCATAGGGGCGCATGGAGAAACCGGAGTAGTCGACCGGCATGACCGGCCAGTCCTCCGGACGCGGGATATGGGTCGGGCCGAACACGTGCCACAGCACGAGATCGGTGTCGGTGAGGTCGCGGTCGGCGGCGGTCCAGGCGGGCAGACCCGCGCCGCCCGGATGGGCGTTCGGGCGATCGCCCGCCGGGAACCGTTCGTCCGCGCGGTACGGCGTCGCCCACAGGTGACGGGTGGCGAACGTCGCCCGCTGGTGGACGGTCGACTCCGGCTGCGCCATCAGGGTCGCGGACGGCCGCGGCACGAGCTGATACGCCGTGGGCCTGCCGAGCCGGTTCGTCCGCTCCGCACTGCGGATCTCCCAGACCCGTGCCTTGGCCGGATCCGCGAACCGCCGCGCCTCCTGTTCGGTCCGCAGCGGGGTTTCCTTCCAGGTGAACGCGTTCCCGTACGGGTTCTGTTCGCCCATCGGCACCCGTTCGACGTCGACCTCGACGAGTGAGTTGCGTTCGCCGTCGATCGCGACGTCCAGCCGCGCGCAGAACAGGTGCTGGTGCACCGGCGCGAACAGGCCGGGCGCGATCTCGTTGGCGTGCGGGTGGTCCGTGCCGGGATGCGCGGCGCCGGCGAACACAATGCCGGTGGCCTTCGCCTCCAGCTCCACGGTGCCGTCGAGGTAGAGGTACCAGAAGAAGCCGTAGTCGTAGTTGCCGATGGTGGAGATCGACGAGATCACCAGCCGCCGCGACCGGCGGACCTCGGCGCGGCCGTCGAGATCCGTGTGCTTCCAGAGGATCCCGTAGTCCTCTTCGTGCATGCAGATCGCGCGCGGGATCTCGACCGGGTGGCCGTGGTCGTCGGCGACGAACGCGGGGAAGTAGTGGATGACGCCGAGGCAGTCGCAGCCCAGCCGCAGGTCGTTGCCGTTCTTGCCGAGCAGGTACTCGCCCGCGTCGAAGTAGCTGATCCAGAACCGGCCGGGCGCGGTGTCGCCGTAGGGCACCACCATCTCCGGTACCGACGCGCGGTGCAGCACCGACCGGTCCTGGAAGCTGATCTGATGCAATGTCAGGCCCTCGCGGGCATTGAAGCCGACCCGGAGTTTCCAGCCCTCCCACGTGACCTCGTTGCCGTCGACGAGGAAGCTCGGACCCTCCGGCTGGGTGATCTCGATCGGTTTGAGAGTGGTGCGGGCCGGGACGTCGCCGTAGCGGCCGTGCTCCGGCGGCACGGGCACGTCGCCCTCGTCCTCCACCCGGATGACACGCTGCCCGGTGAGATCGATGTGCACGATCAGGCCCTCGACCGGATGCGCCCATGGGCTGTCGGACGCGTCGTCGCGCAGGAACGTCAGCGAGCGGATGACCCGGCCGGTCTCGTCGGGCCTGCCGAAGAAGCCGGGGGCCAGGGGAGCGCAGAAGGCGTGCTCGATCCGGTCGCCGAGCCCGCGCCGCTCCATCGCGGCCTGCCACTCCGGCGAGGCCTTGGTGATCGACGCGGCGAGGTCGTATTCCTCGAACAGGTACGCGGGCTGGCCTGGGCCACAGTCCTCGTTGGAGACCACTTCGCGTTTCGCCAGCGAGACGACCGCGTCGCGTGCCTCGCCGGTCGCGGTGTCCAGCAGCGTGTACCGGACACGGCGGTCGGGGGCGGCGTCGCCTTTCTCGGGCTCCACCGGCAGCACGGCCGGGAACCGCGTGGTCGCGGCGAGCAGGCCTTCGGCGGCCAGGATCTCGCGGCCTGCGGTGAGTTCGTCGGCGGTCAGCGGGTCGAGTGGATGCGGCCTGGTCATGGTTCGCAGTCTTGCCGGTCCATCCCCGGGTGAAAAGGGCGTCATGCGGCTGCCGACAAGAAGGGTGCACTGACGGCCAACCTCCGTGAAAGGTCCGGACCGGAGGATGACGCCATGGGACTGGATCTCGCGGGCAAGGCCGTGCTGGTGACCGGCGCGGCGTCCGGTATCGGCCTTGCCTGCGTCCAGGCCTTCCTCGCCGAGGGCGCGCGGGTCGGTGCCCTGGATCGGGCGCCCGTGCCCACGCTGGCCGACGGACTCCTGGCGCTGCACGCCGACGTGACCGACGAGCGGTCGGTGGCCGACGCGGTCGACGCCGTGGCAAGCCGCTTCGGTGGGCTCGACGTCGTGGTCGGCTGCGCCGGGGTCTCCGGGCCGGTGGGAACACCGGTCACCGAAACCTCGGCGGCGGACTTCGCCGCGCTCATGGCCGTCAACGTCACCGGCCAGTTCCTGCTGGTCAAACACGCCGCGCCGTGGCTCACCGCGTCGGGTGGCTCGGTCGTGCTGCTGGCCAGCGACTCGGCGTTCACCAGCGCGCCCGGCATGGTCCCGTACTGCGCTTCGAAGGGCGCCGTGGTCGCGATGACCAGGGCCCTCGCGGTCGATCTCCCCGGCGTCCGGGTGAACTGCGTCTGCCCGTCGGTGGTCGACACCCCGATGGCGCGCGGCGATCTCGGCGACGTGCTCGACGATCCCGCTTTCCCGGTGCAGGCTCCCGAAGAGGTCGCCTGGCAGGTGCTCCACCTCGCGTCCGCGCGTTCGCGGGCGGTCAACGGCCAGGCCGTGCTCGCCGACTTCGGCGTCTCGGCCCGCTCCGGTTTTCCCGCTTAGAAAGGACTCCGCAAGTGAAGAAGGTTGTCGCGATCACGGGTGGCGGTACCGGTATCGGTGCCGCGGTGGCCCGCCGATATGCCGATGAGGGCGCCCAGGTGGTGGTGCTCGGACGGCGGCTCGAACCGCTGGAGAAGGTGGCCGCCGAAACCGGCGCGCACGTCGTCGCCTGCGACGCCAGCGACCGCGAAGCGGCCGAGAACGCCACGGCGGAGATCGTCGGCAAGTTCGGCAGGCTGGACGTCGTGGTGGCCAACGCCGGCGGGCACGGTCTGTCCTCGGTGGTCGACACCGGCGACGAGGAATGGGAACTGGCGCTGCGTTCGAACCTGTCCAGTGCCTTCGTGTTCTGCCGGGCCACGCTGCCCACGCTGGTCGAAACCGGCGGTCAGGTGGTCATCGTGTCGTCGCTGGCGGGGCTGTTCGCCGGCCCGAACGTCGCCGGCTACACCGTCGCGAAGCACGCGCTGATCGGGCTGACGCGCTCGATCGCCCGTGATTACGGGCCGAAGGGTGTGCGCGCCAACGCGGTCTGCCCCGGCTGGGTGCGCACGCCGATGGCGGACGGCGAGATGGACCAGTTCGCCGAGGCGGCGGGCTTCGACGGCGGACACGACGAGGGCTATCGGCGCGTCACCGCCGAGGTCCCGCTGCGTCGTCCCGCCGAACCGGAGGAGATCGCGTCGATCGTGCGGTTCCTGGGGTCTTCGGAGTCTTCGTACATCACCGGTGCGGTGATCGTGGCGGATGGCGGCGCGCACGCCGTCGATCTGCCGACTTTGGCCTTCGAACGGGCGGGGATGGGTTCTTAGGGCGGTGACGCGAAAGCCACTTTCGCAACGTTGAAGGTTGCGAAAGTGGCTTTCGCAACCTTCAACGACCACCGCCCAGGACATCAGACGTCGCGAAAGCCACTTTCGCGACGTCTGATGTCCCCAAAGTGGCTTTCGCGACATGGTCCGGGGCGTCACACCGGACTTCGGACACCTCGCTACGAGGTCGCTCAGCCGCGTGTCCCCAAGGTCTCCTTTGAGACGCCCGACGTCCCGACGGGCGCCTGCCGGTCCGTGAAGGCCTCCTTGAGGGACCCAGAGTCCCTCAAGGAGGCCTTCACGGAATTCCGAACGGTCAGGATTCGCCGAGGTAGGCCGCGTGCAGGGTGCCGGGGGAGTCCAGCAGCCCCTGCGCCGAACCCGCATAGGTGACCCGCCCCGACGAGACCACCAGCGCGTCGCTCGCCACGCCGAGGGCGAGGTGCGTGAACTGCTCGACCAGCAGGATCGCCGCGCCCTCCTCGGCGAACCGGGTGACCATCGGCAGCAGCCGCGTGAATACCACGGGCGCCAGCCCCAGCGACATCTCGTCGATCAGCAGGAACGACGGCCGCGCGGCGAACGCGCGGGCCAGCACCACCATCTGCTGTTCGCCGCCGCTGAGCAACGCGGCCGGCGAGTCGCGGCGTTTCTCCAGTTCCGGGAACAACTCGAACAGTTCGTCGGCCCGCGCGCGGGTGCGCGCGGTCAGCATCAGGTTCTCCAGCACGGTCAGGCCGCCGAAGACCGCGCGGCCCTGCTCGATATGCGCCAGACCCCGCCGCGCGCGGGAGACCCGCGACTGCTTCGTGATCTCGTCGGATCCGATGTGGACGGTCCCGGCCGAGGCGGGCACCACGCCGGAGACGGCCTCCAGCAGGCTGGTCTTCCCGGCACCGTTCGGGCCGACGAGCGCGGTGATCCGGCCCGGTTCCAGGGTCAGGTCGACGCCGGAGATCACCGGCCCGGCCCCGCGGGTGACCGTCAGTCCCGCTATCCGCAAAGCGTTCACAACAGCTCCGTTTCACCCATGTACGCCTTGAGCACGGCGGGGTCGGCGAGCACTTCGGCCTGCGGACCGGAGGCCAGCACGCGGCCGAAGTCCAGGACGGTGATCGTGTCGCAGACCGAGCGCACCAGGTCGAGGTCGTGCTCGATGAGCAGCACCGACACCCCGAACCGCGCGGGCACCTGCCGTAGCCGTTCCCCGAACGCGACGTGTTCTTCGTGCGGAAGTCCCGCGGCCGGTTCGTCGAGCAGCAGGACTCGCGGCCGCGCCAGCAGATGTCCGACGACCTCGACCAGCCTGCGCGCGCCGACGTCCACTTGAGACAGTGGAGTGCGGGCGGCGGGGCAGCCGAAGAAGTCCAGGGCGTCCCCGATCTCGTCGGCGGTGAGCCGCCGCCTGGCGAGGAATTTGAGGTACGCCCCGACCGTCAGCCCCGGCGGGACGCGGTCCTGCTGGAACGTCCGGCGTAATCCGGCGCGGGCCCGGTTCGACGGTGACCCGGTCAGCGGGCTGCCGCCGAGCTCCACCTCGCCCTCGGCGTTCGGGAGGAAGCCGCTGATCGCGTCGACCAGCGTCGACTTCCCCGCGCCGTTCGGCCCGATGACGCCGAGCACTCCGTGTTCCGGGACCGATATGTCCACTGAGGACAGTGCGGCCACATGGCCGAAGTTCACGCTCAGCCCGCGTACGGTGAGCACCGGTGGACCAGGCGAGACCGGTTCGACAGTGCCCGTCCCAGCCACGAGGTCGAGTTTCGCGGGTTCCTTCTTCGATCGCCGGTACCACACCTGGCGCACCGTGGTGCCCAGGTTCCCGCCGCTGGTCAGCGCCTGGACGCCGAGCACGCCGAACACCACGAAAGCCCAGTCCTGCGGGATTCCCCAGCGTTTCAGCAGTTCCGGCACGCCGACCCACAGCACCGCGCCGAACACGGCCATGTCGATCAGGTGCGCGCCCGACATGATCGCCAGCACGTACAGCGCCAGCGACTGGATCGCGGTGAAACTCGCCGGGAAGGCGAGCCCGACCTGCCCGGTGAGCAGGCCGCCGCTGATCCCGCCGAGGGTGGCGCTCACCGCGAACGCGGTCAGCTTCGACGTCCGCACGCTCGTGCCTGCGGCCGCCGTGCCGCGTTCGGAGAACGCCACCGCCTGCCAGGCGCTGCCCCAGCGCCCGCGGCGCAGGAAGTACACGGCGAGGCAGCACAGCACCAGCACCACGACGGCGAGCTGGAAATAGGCCCGGTCGTCGGAGAAGGCGTCGGGCCGTTCGACCGAGATCCCGCCGGAGACGCCGGGGAACTGGAGCTGGACCAGCGCGAGGTCGGCCGCCGCGGCGAGCCCCAGCGTGACGACGGCGAGGTTGATCCCGCGCAGCCGCAGCGCCGGCAGCCCGACGAGCACTCCGACCACCCCGGCGGCGAGGCCGCCGAGCACCAGCCAGGTGAGGAACCCGCCGGGCGCCTGTGCCTCGTTCAAGGCCGACACCGTCCAGGCGCCGACGGCGCCGAAGGTCAGCTGGCACAGGGAGATCATTCCCGCGCTGCCGGTGACCACGCCGAGCCCGAGCAGGGAGATGCCGGCGACGACGGCGCTCATGCCGAGGTAGACGAAGTACCCGTCGAGCCCGACGCTCAGGCCGTAACCCACGGCGATCGCCACGATGGCGACCGCGAACGGAATCCCGCGTTCAGCGAGCCGCATCCCACACCTCCTTGCGCTGCGACCAGAGCAGCAGCGCGACGATGACTGCGAACGGCAGGAAGTACCGCACGACCGAAAGGCCGTCGACCTGCGCGGCCGCGCCCTGGATCAGGCCGAGGCCCAGTCCGCCCGCGACCGCGAGGTCGAGACGGCGGAATCCGCCGAGCAGCGCGGCGGCGGCCGCGGGGACCACCAGCATCGCCAGCGACGTCGCGTCGTTGGACTGCGACGGCGCGACGATCGAGATCACCAGCGTGCTGACCACCCCGGTGACCGCCCAGACCGCGACACTGAGCCGTTTCGCCGGGATGCCCAGCAGCTCCGCCGTCGTCGGACGTTCCGACAGCGCCCTGAGCTGGACGCCCGCCGGGGTCCGGCTCAGCACGATCCGGCTGGCCACCGCCACGACGACGGCCAGCGCGACCGTGACCACGGTGACCTGGCTGATCACCACGCCGCCGACGGTGACCGCCGGCCCGTCCAGGATCGGGTGGAACGGCTGTGGTTTGTTGCCGAACAGGATGAACGACAACGAGATCAGCAGGAGCAGCACCGCCACGGTGACCGCCGATCGGGTGCCGGTGTCCGCCTCGGCGAGCCAGGTGGACACGATCCAGCCGAGCAACGCGCTGAGCAGCCCGCCGAGCAGGATCCCGGCGACGGTGGCGAGCCACATCGGCAGTCCCAGATCGACGGACAGGAACACCGCCACGTAGCAGCCGAACATCCCGGTGGCCGACTGGGCGAAGTTCACCACCCGCACCAGGCGCGACATCAGCGTCAGGCACACCGCCAACACCGCGTACAGTCCGCCGGCGGCCAAGCCTGCCAGCGCTCCCTGCAGCATCGAATCCTCCCGTTACTTCTTGGGAATCCGCAGCCAGTCGTCGGCGACGAGCTCCCATTTGTTGGTGCCGGAGGCGAGCTTGATCGGCCAGCCCGCGGTGTTGTCGTGGTGCGCCTGGCCGGGGCCGAAGACGTACGGCGTACCGACCATCGGATCGGTGACCGGCTTCATCTCGCGCAGTGCCTTGGTCACCGATTCGCGGGTGATGTCCCCTTGGATCCCGCGGATGACGTCGAGGAAGTACTTCGCCGCCAGGTAACCGCCCTGGCTGAACGAGGTCAGCGGGATGTTGTTCTTGGTCATCAGCTCGCGCCAGTCCTTGTTCTGCGGGCTGGTCGCGTCGGTGAAGGGGTAGAACTCGGCGGGCACGTACACCCCGGCGCCGGCGTTGGTGATGGCCTTGGCGTAGTTCTCGCTGTAGACGCTGGTGAGCAGCAGCCACGTGACGTCGTTCCAGCCCTGCGCCGCGGCGGCCTTGAGCTGCCCGATGGAGTCCGGTTCGACCGGGTTCACCGTGATCGCCTTGCACCCGGCGTTGCGGGCCTTGACGATGTAGGAGGTGTAGTCCGAACCGCCGTAGGGCACGGTCGCGTCGAGGTACTTGAGCTTCTTGCCGGTGATGGCCGACCACTCGTCGATCGCGGCCTGGTACGACGGCAGCGTGTTGCCCGCGATCTCCAGCAGCGCGCAGATGTCGTTCAGCTTCAGCGTTTCCGAGCCGTAGAGCAGGGTCAGCGTCATGTCGTGGTATGGGCCGACGTTGACCGGGGCGATGTTCGGGCTGGAGAAACAGGCCGGGTCGACGCCGATGCCCTGCATGGACAGGATCTTCTGCTGTTCGTAGTACTTGTTGTTGATCTCGCACTCGATGAGGCTGGACGAGCCGACGAGCGCCACCGCCTCGTCACGGCCGACGACCTCGCGGGCCGCGGCGGCCGCGGCCGCCGGGTCGCCCTTGTCGTCGAGGGCCTTGTACTGGATCTGTCTGCCGTTCACGCCGCCGCTCGCGTTCGCCGCGTCGAAGACCGCCTTGGCCGCCTGGGAGGCCTCGGGGAACGTGGCCGCGCCGCTCAGCGCGTTGACCGAACCGACCACGATCGGCCCGCTCGAACCGCTTTCGGAGCCTGCGCAGCCCGCGGTCGCGAGCAGGACGGCGGCGGCGAGGGCGACGAGGCGCCGCGCGGGTTTCACCGGTTCTCCGCAGCGTTCATGGCGTCGACCACGGGGACCGAGTCGACGATCTGCTCGAACGAGGTGACCTTGCCGTCGGCGAACTTCCACACGTGCGCGACGCGGGCGGTGAACGAGCGACCGGTCTCGCGGTGCTTGCCTTGGTAGGTCCCGATGCCGATCACCGTGTCACCGGCGTCGAGAAGGTCGCCGAGGGTGAAGGTGTAGCCGTCCCAGTCCTTCGCGATCGCGCCGAAGACGTTGTCCCGGACTTCTTCCGGGCCGGTGTAGGTGCCGGCGTAAGGGAAACCGGCTGCCTCCGTCCACGTGGTCTCGGGACCGAGCGGGGCCAGCATGCCCGCCAGGTCGCCCCGGTCGCTCGCGGCGTAGTGCGCGGCGATGATGTCTGAATTGGACACTGAAGCTCCTTAAACCGGTTGCGCGTCGGGATAGGCGACCGCGCCGAGTGGGTAGATGTGCCCGCCCGCGCGGGAGTGTTCCGACCGGCCGTCGCCGGTCAGGCCGAGGAAGACGCCGGTGGTCTTCAGCGCGTAGCCGAGGTCGTGCAACCACACACTGGCCACGGCGATGCGGAATTCGCGGAAACAGAACAGGTAGAGCCCGTCCTGGAACTTCCACACCGTCGACAGGTCCATGTCCCCGTGGCCGCGTTGCACACCTTCGAGGCATTGCCAGGCATAGCGTTGCGAGGACACGTACACGTGCTCGTAGAGGTGTTCGGGGCTGTAGCGGTAGATGTTGCGCTTGCCGATCAGGTCGCGCGACGGACCCGGTACCTCGCCGGTCGGCGTGCCCGCGTCGGTCGTGCCGGACCAGAACGTCTGCGAGACACGGGGAACGCCTTCGACGTCCTCGGCGCCGATGACCGAGCGCACGGCGAGCGCGCGATGCGTCGTCGTGGAGAAGACGACGGTGAGCGCTTCACCTTCCACGCTGGTGTGTGGGAGATTGACGAAGAAAACGTCTTCCCGGACGGCGACCGCGTCGTACGGATCCTTGATGCCGTTGCAGGAGACGGTTTCAGCGTCTTCGAACCGCAGCGCGAGCGTCTTTCCGTCGTCGAGCGTGACGGTGAGCTCGCGTCCCGACAGGTCCGCGTTCGGCAGGCGGTAGGTGGCTATTCCGGCGGCGAACTCGTCATAGGTGCGCCACTGTTCCTCGGGTGCTTCGGGCATGCGGTCATCGTCGAGGCGACCGCACCGGCGGGGCCAGCTGTCACGCGCTGGGCGGCAACAACCGGTCGCTCACGGTCAAGCCGCGGCGCAGTTCGCTGGGCGAGCAGCCGAATTCCGTCTTGAACACCCGGCTGAAATGCGGCGCGTCGACGAAACCCCACTTCGCCGCGATGGCCGCGACGGGCCGCGATTGGTGCACGGGGTCGAGCAATTCGCGGCGGCAGTGTTCGAGCCGCCGGGTGCGGATCCAGCCCGAGACGGTCGTGCCCTGTTCGTGGAAGAGGCCGTGCAGATGCCGGGTGGAGATGTAGTGCTCGGCGGCGATCTGTGCCGGGCCGAGGTCGGTGGAGGAGAGGTTGGAGTCGATGTAGGCGAGCACGCGGCGCATCAGCTCGTGGTGCGGCCCGGCCGTCGCACGGGCGAGGTCCAGTTCGCTGGCGAACAGCGTGGCGAGCAGATCGACCGCCGTATGCGCGAGCCGGACGCCCGCCGGCCCGCCGAGCTGGTCGAGGTTGCTGCCGAGTTGCGCGAGGAAGGGCACCACCACGTTGCCCATGCCCCGCTTGCCCGACATCGGCACCGCGGTCAGCTGGCCGACCAGGTCACGGGGGAGATCGATGAGCCGCTGCGGGAACATCACCACGAGCGTGCGGAAATCCTCTTCGAACGCCAACGTGTACGGCCGGTGCGTGTCGTACAACGCCACGTCTCCGGGACGCAGCATCGCCTCGCGGTTGTCCTGCACCAAGAGCCCGGTCCCGGACAGGATGAGGCTCAGCTTGTAGTAGTGCCGGTCCGCCCTGGCGATGAGCTCGGGCGTCCGCTCGACCACGTGCGCGGACGCGGTCACCTCGGTCAGCTGGACGTCGTCCGCGCCGCATGAGCGGATGCGGCCGCGGAAGTGGTCCCGGTGCTCGCTCGTCACGTGCAGCGGCACGAAGGATTGCGACACCACCGTGCGGAAATCGGTGAAATCTCGCGCGACCGTGGTGGTGGTCGGGTCGGCGGTGGCGGTGGTCACGGGGGTCACCTCGCAGCATCGGGGGGTGAATTTCATATACGATAAGCGATACGATGCTGCCGGGCAATGATCGCGGCGAGGTCAGTCGGCGAGGCGGAACAGGAGGGTCCTCGGGTCCACGTCGACGGGTACCACCGTGCCCGTTTCGTAACGGCCGACGTCTTCGGTGAGGACGCGTGCACTGAACGGAGTCACCCCCCGGGCCGGTGACGACGAGATCGACGTCATCCGCGGGTGTGCTCACTTCGCCGACCCAGATCCGTTTCCTGGAAACGACTTCGGCGTTCGCACGGACCCCGGACCGGTCCAGTCCACGGTGGGCCTCGCGGGCCTTGGCGTTCTGCCGGAGGTGCGAGCCGACGGTGCCCAGGCCGCCGATCGTGAAGACGGCGCCCATGGCGATGACGACCAGGCGGTCGTCGTCGCCGGGTTCGAAGCAGGTGCTGATCCAGAGCAGCGCCGGGCCGATCAGGACCAGGATGGTCATGAAGACGCCCAAAAGGCATCCGATGACGGTGAAGGCAGGCAGTTCCGGAGCTTCCTTGCCTTCGCGGTCCGTCTTCACGGGCGTGAGGTTACTGACCGGTTTCGGTCGGTGGTCCGGTAAAAATGCCCGCTTGCCCGCGGTTGTGCCTGGCGAGCGCGTCGAAGGATCGTTTCCGCTCGAACCGGTACGGTGAATTCTCGTCGTCTTGCCGTGCGCGCAGGGTTTTCACCAGGCTGTACGACGCCATGTCGAGATCGAACTCCGGCCTGGCCGGATGATGCGGCAGGTTCGGCGCGATGAACGTGTAGACGTGCGCGCCCCGCAGGTCCGCGGCCTCGAACACCCGCAGCAGGCGGGCGAGATGGTCGGCCTGTTCGCGTTCGTCCCGCACGTGACCCGGTTTGATCCTGGGCGGGACCTGTTCGTAGTCGACGATGTCCCAGCCCATCCCGCCTGCCCGCGCGGCGCCGGTGAACGTGCACGAGCCGAACTCCAGCACCATCACCGGTTTGTTCCAGCGCCGGTACTGTGCGAGGTCCTTTGTGTACTCGGCATCGGTGGCGAAGTACGGGTAGTAGTCGATTCCGACGATGTCGAAGAGGTTCCAGTCGACCGGCTCCATTCCGCCGATCGAGGCGTAGGTGATCCGGCCGCGGAAGTTCCGGCGCGCGACGTCGGCCGCCCGCGCGAGGAAATCGGCCAGCCGGCCCATGATCTTCGGCCATTCCTCCGGTGGGATGGTGGCCATGTTCGCGAGCCGCTCCTGGAACGTCGCTCCCGGCACGATTCCCGGAGTGAAGAGGAAGTGTTCGCAGCCGGCGACGAATTTGACGTCGTCACCGTGGCGAAGGCGCTCGGCCAGCCGGGCGGATTCGGCCAGGTGCTCGAGAACCTGATCTTGGGGGTGGTCGTAGAGCCGGGGCTGGACGTACACCTCCATTCCTTGTCGCAGGGCGGCGGACGTCGTCTCGGCGAGCCTGCCGATCTCGGTGCCGAACGCGGTGATCGACGGGCAGCGCAACTCGTCGGCGATCACCCGTATCTCGCGCTCGAGCTGTCCTCTGCTCCAGCGCACCCGGCTCAGCGGATCGCCCGCGGCGTGCAGGACGCCGGTGTCGTAGGCGACCCCGCCTCGCAGCGGTCGAGGCCTGCCCGCCGCCTCGGTCATACCCCCGCCGAGACTCGTGACCGCCACCGCTCCCGCGACGGATTTCAAGAACGTCTTGCGACTGATCATGACTTTCCCCTCGCTAGTTGCTCAACTAGGCTACTGTTCATGCAACCAGAAAACGAGCCGAGCGACCAGGAGCGGCGTTCGTTCATCGAGGAGGCGCGGCGCGCACAGATCGTCTCGGCGACCATCGAGACCATCGCCGAGATCGGTTACGCGAAGGCGTCGTTCGTGCAGATCGCGCGGCGGGCGGGGATCAGCCCCGGGCTGATCACATATCACTTCGCCAAACGCGAAGAGCTGATGAAACAGGTCATGCTGACCGTGCACACCTCGATGGACCGGGCGCTGAGCGCGCGGGCCGCGGGCGCCGAGAGCTACACCGCCGCGCTGCGTGCCCTCATCGAAGGCTTCGTCTTCTACTACGCCGAGCGGCCGAAGGAGATCATCGCGATCGGCCAGATAGCTGCGGCGTCAAGGGACGCCGAGGCCGCGCGGAGCTGGTTCGAAGAGCAGAACGCGAAGACGCTGGCCGAGCTGGAGGACATGTTCCGGGGAGGGCAGCAGGTGGGGGAGCTGCGGCGGTTCTCGCCGCGGGTCATGGCCGTGTCGGTGATCGCCGCGATGGAGGCCGCCCCCGCCGAGCTGATGTCCCGGCCGGACACCGATGTGGCGGCCTACGCGCGCGAGCTGGCCGACCTGTTCGAACACGCGATGAGACGTCCGGCCGGCGAGTGAAGGATGCCCGGAGACCGGCGCGTCAGTTCAGGCGCGGTTGTCGTCCGTGGAGTAGCGCGGTGCCGAGCGGGGTGATCGCGTGGATCATCATGTTCTTGTGGCGGCGGCTGGTGATCAGGTTGGCGTCGCGGAGCGCGGTGGCGTGGCGGCTGGCGGTCGGTAACGGTGTGGCGGCCCGGCGGGCCAGTTCGGTGGTGGTGGCGTCGGTGTTGTCGAGAGCGCGCAGGATGCGGGTGCGGGTGGTCCCGAGCAGGGGGACGATCGGATCACCGGCGCGACGACGGGCCGGTTCCGCCGGGGTGATGACGCCGGGGGCGAGCGGCAACGAATAGACCAGGACGGGCGGAAGCGCCGGGTCGATGAGGGTGGTGGGGTTGGGGCCGCGGCCGAAGACCACAGGCTGCAGCAGCAGGCCTCGCCCGTCGAGGCGGACGTCGTGGTCGAAGAGATAGTCGATGCTCAGCACGGGAAAGCGCCACGTCGCCGCGGGGCTCAGGGTGCTCAAGACGGCGTCGATACCTTGGTCGGCCATGAGCTGGGCGCGGCGCGTGTGATCGTGTCGCACGGTGGTGGTGATCGCATCCCAGTGCGGGGCGAGGCAGGTGTGGAAGTATTCCCGCAGGGCGTGTGTGACCATGCGCAACGCGGGTGCCCGTCCTTCCGCGAGATCGACGGTCCAGGCTGGGAGCGGCCGCTCCTGCGCCAGGTGCGCGAAGTCGGCCGCCAACCGGGAACGTGGCGTGCTCAACATCGCGTCGATGCCCTCGGCCAGGGTGCCTCCGCCGGGCGGGGTCAGGAAGTCGGGCGAGGATCCTGACGCGGGAACCAGATCCAGCAATGGCCGCGTGGACGGCGTCAACCGCCGCCTGGTTTGGTTTCGCCATCCGCCCAGCGCGATCTCGGTCCGGGGTTTGCGCAGTAGATACACACTCATCAGGACCTCCCACAACGGATCCGGGTGTCGCGCTATCCGGATACGGGCCAGATCCGCGAGTGTGAAATGAATTCGCAGCATTCCCTCTTCCTCCCCCGCCTTCGACGCTACTGCGGAAAACATGATCGTTGCCACCGCGATCGCCAGGAACGTGCCGGTGATCGATCATGTCGCGGGGTGTGCCGAAGTTCGGTAAGACGGCGCTTGATACTTCGGGAATCGGCCGCTGATCAGTGTGTTTGCGTCAGGATGAAGATACTGTCCCATTCTTGCCGGGCTGTCATAGTATCGGCTTCGAATCCCGTGGTTGGGGGTAAATCGCCTTACCGGATTTGTTGTCTCAGGTAATTGATGTCGATGGTGGAGGATGATTATGAGA
Organism: Amycolatopsis sp. WAC 04182; assembly: GCF_003947465.1. Lineage (NCBI taxonomy): Bacteria > Bacillati > Actinomycetota > Actinomycetes > Pseudonocardiales > Pseudonocardiaceae > Amycolatopsis > Amycolatopsis sp. WAC 04182. The sequence continues at coordinate 1,125,221 of NZ_QHJJ01000003.1, read as the reverse complement.
ATTCTGACGGGAGCGGTACTGGGATCGAGCTTGATGGTGGCAAGTCTGTTCGCGGCGGCGCCGATGGCCTCCGCGGACTCGGCGGAGGGTGTCTCCGTGGTAGTGGCGTCCTCTGGCGCCCAGGGTGTGGTGCTGAGCGGCTCGGTGCCGTTCGCTTGCCAGAACATCAGCGGCGGCACGTGGTGTTACGGGACCGAATCGGCGGGCAGTGGCCAGAAGAAATGCTACTCGCACTATCTGCACCCGAGCAGGCGCCACAGCGCGACCGCCATTCTTGGCTCCAGGCAAGACAAGAAGGTCGTGAGTCGTGGGCAGTGGGCCAAGGCCGAAGTGATCGGTTCCAGGAACGACACCTGCAACGCGTACTACAACTCCAACGCATGATTTGACCGGAACGGGGCGTCGAATCCGGCGGTGCCGGGTTCGACGCCCCGCGAAAGTGTGCTCAGGCGAGTGACGCGGGGAGCGTTTCGAAGCCGCGCAGGATCCGGGTCTCCCGTCGTCGCGCCCCGTCGAGCAGCCGCAGGTCCGGGAAGCGCTCGAAGATCGACCGCAGCCCGATCTCACCTTCCATCCGCGCCAGCGAGGCGCCGAGACAGTAGTGCCGCCCCGCGCCGAACGACACGTGATCCCGCGCGTTCGCCCGCTCGACGTCGAAGGTGGCGGGGTCGTCGAAGATCTCCGGGTCCCGGTTGGCCCCCGCGAGCACGGTGGTGACGATCGCGCCGCGCTCGATCCGGGTTCCGCCGATCTCGGTGTCCCGCGCGGACAGCCTGCCGGTGAGCAGGACCGGCGGGTCGTAGCGGAGGATCTCGTCGACGGCGTTGCTCCACAGCTCCGGATTCGCCCGCAGTTTCGCGAGTTCGCCCGGATGCCGGGTGAGCAGGGCGATGCCGTTGCCGAGGAGGTTGACGGTCGTTTCGAAGCCGGCCGCCAGTACCAGTCCGGCGGTGGCCTTGAGTTCCCGCTCGGTCAGGCCGACCCCGTCCTCGCGGGCGGCGATCAGCTTGCTGAGCAGGTTGTCGCCGGGGTTCTTCCGCAGTTTCTCCAGGTGCAGCGTGAGCCAGGAGTCGAACTCGGCCAGCGTCGCCTCCACCGTGCGGAAGGTCCGCCACGGCAGGCCGAGGTCGAGACTCGGGGCCGCCGCGCCGCCCAGCGCGAGCACCTTGTCGCGTTCCTCCGGCGGGACGCCGAGGATCTGGCTGATCACGGTGACCGGCAAGAGCCCGCAGTACTGCTCGATGAGGTCGACGGGGTTCGCCGGGTCGAGGCCGTCGAGCAGTTCGTCGGTGATCGCCTGGGTGCGCTCGCGCAGCTGCTCGACCGCGCGGGCGGTGAAGACGCGGGTGACCAGCTTCCGGTAGCGCGTGTGGTCGGGCGGTTCGCTGGCGAGCAGCGACGGCGGCTCGATCGGATGGATGAGGCCGGACGACGACCACGCGACCAGCTTGTTGAGCAGCGGGTTGTCCGGGACGAACCGCACGGTTTTGAAGGCGTCGCTGGTCAGCACCTCCTTGCACGCCGAATGCCGGGTGCTGACATGGCCGACCCGGGTGGTGGCGATGGCGCCGTGCGCGCGGATCTCGTCGAACAGCCCGCTCAGATCCGCTCCGCCGCTCGCCTCGACGGACAGCCTGCCCTGGAGGTCGCCCTGGCGTGCCGCGGCCCGGAGGGCGACCCGGGGGAGGGCGTGGCCGATGCTCCAGCGGGTGACCGGTTTGGCGATCGCCTCCGCCTTGTGCCGGAAGGTCCGTGCGGGAGCGGTCTTGAGTGCGAACATCAGGGCTCCGTCCGTGCGGGTTCCCCTTCGAAGGTATCGGAACGACGTGTCAGTAGCCAGCGGCTCCGATTTCTGCGGACACGTTGTCCGCTCGGTAATGTTCTGCACTTCGGGCGGGCCGGGGAGTGCTTGTGGGCGGCTACGGGTTCGACATCGCGCTGGTCGCGGTGCTGGTGGTGCTCAACGCGGTGTTCGCGGGCAGTGAGATGGCGCTGATCTCGTTGCGCGAAGGGCAGTTGCGGGCATTGGAGCGCGACGGCCGCGCGGCCGCCCGCACGCTGGTGCGGCTGGCGCGCGACCCCAATCGCTTCCTGGCGACGATCCAGATCGGCATCACGCTCGCCGGTTTCCTCGCTTCGGCGACGGCGGCGGTGTCGCTCGCGCAGCCCCTGGTGCCGTTGCTGGATTTCCTCGGCGACGCGGCCGGGGCGGTGGCCGTCGCGCTGGTGACCGTGGTCCTCACCTTCCTGACCCTGGTGCTCGGGGAACTCGCGCCGAAACGGCTCGCCATGCAGAACGCGTTGCGGTGGGCGTTGCTGGTGGCGCGCCCGCTGAATCTGTTGTCGGCGATCTCGAGGCCCGTGGTGTGGGCGCTGAGCGTGTCGACGAACTTCGTCGCGCGGGTGCTGGGCGGCCGGGCGGAAGCCGATCCGGATCAGATGTCGCCCGAGGAACTGCGGGAACTGGTCTCGGCGCAACGCGGCCTGAACGCCGAGCAGCGCATGATCATCAACGGCGCCTTGGAGATCCACGAGCGACGGCTGCGGGAGGTGCTCGTCCCTCGCCGGGCGGTGCTGACGCTCGCGGCCGAGCAGGACATCGAGTCGGCGCGGCGGCAGCTGGCCGAGTCCGGCCATTCCCGGGCGCCGGTGGCCCGCGGCGGCCATCTGGACGACGTCGTCGGTGTCGTGCAGCTGCGTGATCTGCTCGGCGACCACGAAGACCTGGCCGAGGCCGTCCGGCCGGCGGTCGTGTTCCCCGATTCGCTGCGGGTGTCGGACGCGCTGCGGAGCTTCAAGGCCGAGCGGGAGCAGATGGCGCTCGTCGTCGACGAACACGGTGCCGTCGCGGGCATGATCACGCTGGAAGACCTGCTGGAGGAGATCGTCGGCGAGATCTACGACGAGACGGACCGCGACGTGCTGGCCGTCCGCGACGGTACGGACGGTTCCCTGGTCCTGCACGGCACGTTCCCGGTGCACGACCTCGTCGACGTCGGGGTCGAACTGCGCGACGCGCCGCCGGGGGAGTACGCGACGATCGCGGGACTGATCCTCGTGATCCTCGGCCGGATCCCGGAAAAGCCGGGCGACCGGGTGACGGTGTCCGGGTGGACCATCGAAGTGCTCGGCGTGGAGCATCACGCGATCACGAGGGTGGCGCTGCACCGTGGACCGCACGCGGAGCGGTGAGTTGCGCCGGGCGCGCCGGGTTGGCAGCGTGCGCGGTGTCCCGCCACGAAGAAAGGTGTTCCGATGCCGCAAGACCAGCCGGATTTGAAACCTCGTTCACGCGACGTGACCGACGGCCTGGAGCGTGCGGCGGCCCGCGGCATGCTCCGCGCGGTCGGGATGGGCGACGACGACTTCGCCAAACCGCAGATCGGCGTGGCGTCCTCGTGGAACGAGATCACGCCGTGCAACCTGTCGCTCGACCGGCTGGCCAAGGCGGTCAAGAACGGCGTGCACGCGGGCGGCGGCTACCCGCTGGAGTTCGGCACGATCTCGGTGTCCGACGGCATTTCCATGGGCCACGAGGGAATGCACTTCTCATTGGTGTCCCGCGAGGTGATCGCCGATTCGGTCGAAACGGTGATGATGGCCGAGCGGCTGGACGGCTCCGTGCTGCTGGCGGGCTGCGACAAATCCCTGCCGGGCATGCTGATGGCGGCGGCGCGGCTCGACCTCGCCTCCGTTTTCCTTTACGCGGGCTCGATCATGCCCGGTCAGGTGGACGGCCAGGACGTCACCATCATCGACGCGTTCGAGGCCGTCGGCGCTTGCCTGGCGGGGAAGATCACCCGCGCCGAAGTGGACAGGATCGAACGCGCGATCTGTCCCGGCGAAGGCGCCTGCGGCGGGATGTACACCGCCAACACGATGGCGTCGGTCGCCGAGGCGCTCGGCATGTCGCTGCCCGGGTCGGCCGCTCCGCCCGCCGTCGACCGGCGCCGTGACGGGTTCGCCCACCGGTCGGGGGAGGCCGTCGTCGGGATGCTCCGCCAGGGCATCACCGCGCGCCAGATCATGACCATGGAGGCGTTCGAGAACGCCATCGCCGTCGTGATGGCGCTGGGCGGTTCGACCAACGCCGTCCTCCACCTGCTCGCGATCGCGCGCGAGGCGGAGGTCGACCTGCGCATCGACGACTTCAACCGGATCGGGGACAAGGTCCCGCACCTCGGCGACCTCAAGCCGTTCGGGAAGTACGTGATGAACGACGTCGACAAGGTCGGCGGCATCCCCGTGGTGATGAAGGCGCTGCTCGACGCCGGGCTCATGCACGGCGACGTGCTCACGGTGACCGGCAAGACCATGGCGGAGAACCTCGAAGGCATCGCCCCCGCCGGGGTCGACGGCGAGATCATCCGCCCGCTCGACCGCCCGATCCACAAGACCGGCGGGCTGACCATCCTCAAAGGATCGCTGGCACCCGAAGGCGCGGTCGTGAAGTCGGCTGGCTTCGACGAATCGACCTTCACCGGCACCGCGCGGGTGTTCGACGGCGAGCGAGCCGCCCTCGACGCGCTCGCGGAAGGCCGGATCGTCGCCGGCGACGTCGTCGTCATCCGGTACGAAGGCCCCAAGGGCGGGCCGGGGATGCGGGAGATGCTCGCCATCACCGGCGCGATCAAGGGCGCCGGGCTCGGAAAGGACGTCCTGCTCATCACCGACGGCCGGTTCAGCGGCGGCACGACCGGGCTCTGCGTCGGGCACATCGCCCCGGAAGCCGTCGACGCCGGGCCGATCGCGTTCGTGCGGGACGGCGACCCGATCACCCTCGACGTCGCGAACCGGACCCTCGAAGTCGAGATCGACGACATCGAGGCACGCAAGGAGGGCTGGGCCCCCAAGCCGCCGGCGTACACGCGCGGAGTGCTCGGCAAGTACGCCAAGGTCGTCCGCAGTGCCGCGCACGGCGCCGTTTGCGAGTAAGGCCCGGCACCTGCCCGGGGGCTGAAGGGGCCCTTCACCGCATGCAACGCGGTGAAGGGCCCCTTCGTCGCATCGCATGCGGTGAAAGTCCCCTTCAGCCACCACGAACGGGTGATGCGTAGGCCGGAGAAGCGCGAGTACGTAATTCACCCGATGTGCCCCGCTACTCCGGAGTAGCAGACTCGGCGACCCCGACGATTCCCGCTGCTCCGGAGGTCGATGATGACCCTGACCGCGTCCCACGCCCCAGCCCGCACCGCCGCCCTCGTGATCGCCCGCGTGGTCGTCGACGGGATCCGGCACGCCTTGCCCGAGCACGCGCCGCTGTTCGACGCGCGCGCCACGGAGTTCGTCGCCTCGGTACTGGAACACGACGGGATGAATCTGGGCATCGCGGCCGGTGCGGACGCCTTCCGCCAGGTCGGCGTCGCGGAGTACGCGGCGGGCAAGGACCTGGAGCGGCTCTCGCGCGCCTACCACTCGGCGGGCCGTTGTGCCCTGCCCGCGTTGGCCTCGCTGTCGCGGCAGCCCGGGGCCGGGTCGGCCCTGATGGACACCGGGGTGGAGGCCCTGCTCCGCTGCGCGGACGTCCTGATCCGGCTGTCCACCACCGCCTACCGCGCGGCGCACACGCCTTCGATCGCCGAAGTGCGGCAAGACCTGCTGAAGGAGATCTTGAGCGGCCGCCCGCCGTCGAAATGGGCGGGCCTCGCGGCGGAGGCGGGCTGGGTACCGCCCGCCAGGGTGGTCGCGGTCGCCGCGGAGCCCGGCGCGGTCCGCGCCTCGTTCGGCCCGGAGGTGCTGGCCGACCTCACCGGCGAGTACCCGCACCTGCTCGTGCCGGACGACGTCGAGATCGGCGGCGTACTGGCGGGGACGCGGGCGGCGGTCGGGCCCGCGGTGGCACCGGCCGAAGCCGCGGTGTCCCTGCGGTGGGCGCGCCGGACCCTCGAGCTGGTCCGGCGTGAGGTGATCGAGGACGGCCCGCTCGTGCGCTGGTCGGACCACCTGACCACGCACTGGCTTTTCGCCGACGAGGTGCTGACCACCGCGCTCGTCACGCGCAGCCTCGCCCCGATCGACGGCCTGCCCGCGAACGAGCGCGCCAAACTCGCCGAAACCCTCGACGCCATGCTGTCGGCCCGCGGCGGGGCACCCGAGATCGCGGACAATCTCGGCGTCCACCCGCAGACGGTCCGCAACCGCCTGCGCCGTCTCCGGGTCCTGTTCGGCGCCCGGCTCGACGACCCGGAGGCGCGGCTGGACCTGAGGATCGCCCTGCGCGCGGAGCTCCTCACGCCCGAACCGGGACGGCAGGCGACCCCGATGAGGGTGGCTTGAGCGTCAGGCGGATTCCGCGGTCCGGGTCACCCACGTGGCGACCTGGACGCGGTTGGAGTAGCCGAGTTTGGTGAGGATGTGGTCGATATGGGTGTCCACCGTCCGCCGGGCGATGCCGAGCCGGTCGGCGATCTCCTGGTTCGTCAGCCCTTCGGCGATCACGTGCGCGATCTCGGTCTCGCGTTTCGTGAGCACCCCCGCGGTCTGCTTCCGCGGCTCGGGGGACCGTTCTTCGAGGGCGTACGCGATGGCGTCGGCGATGGGCATCGCGGCGCCGTCGGTGAACTCCTTGATCGCGACCTCCCAGCCCAGCGCGGCCGTCACGGCCTCGGTGTCGGCCTGCAACGGCTCGGTGAACGCCTCGTACCGCGTCGGCCACGCGCCCACCGTGCGCCAGACGTTCATCGCGGCGCCCTGCAGGATCGCCGCCCGGTTGGGCCGTCCGGTGCGGGCGGCGCAGCCCGCCAGCACGGTGAGCGTGAACCCGACGACCACGCGGTCGTCCACCCTGGCGTGCAGGCGCAGGACCTGCTCGCAGCAGCGGCTCGCCACCGCGAGATCACCTTGGAGGTACTCGGCGGCGGCACGCGACCACAGCGCCCAGCCCCGCCAGAAGACCTCGCCCTGCCGCTCACACCGTTCGACGGCTTCCGCGAGCACCGCCCGGCCGCGGTCGATGTCGCCGTTCAGCCAGATGGCCAGCCCGTGGTTGTAGCTCGCCCAGAGGTCCGCGCCGTCGTCGCCGTGGGCGCGGAACAGGTCGATGGCCGTGCCGAACAGGCGTGACGCCTCGGCCATGTCGTTGCCGATCAGCGCGGCGTAGGCGCGGACGTGGAGCACGTACGCGGCGGCGAGTTCGTCGCCGCCGGTCTCGGCTTCGGCGGCGGCCTTCTCCAGCATGCAGCGGTGCGCGGGCAGGTCCCCCTGCACCAGCGCCAGGAAACCGGAGAGCCACAGCACGTGTGCCCGTTCCGGTACCCCGGGCGCCGCGGCTTCGTCGAGACGGCGGACCCACATCCGGGCTTCGGTGTTCAGCCCGCGGACGATCCAGAACTCCTTGACGTCGCGCACCATCCGCAGCCCGATGCTCGCGTCTTCGGGATCACCGGTGCAGTAGTCGAGGGCGACACGAAGGTTCGGGTGTTCGCGACGGAGCCGTCCGATCCAGGCGAGCTGATCGGTCTCCAGCCATTCGGTGGCGTACCGGCCGGCGAGTTCGGCGAACCAGTCCCGATGCCGTTTCCGGAACTCCGCCGTCCCGCCCGTCTCGGTGAGCCGGTCGACGCCGTACTCGCGCACCGACTCCAGCATCCGGTACCGCACACCGCCGGGGTATTCCTCGCGCAGCAGGATGGACTTGTCGAGCAGTCCGTCGACGACTTCGAGGACCCGTTCGCGCGGCAGTTCGCCGCCGGAACAGACCTGTTCGGCGGCGTCGAGGTCGAAGCTGCCGGAGAACACCGACGCGCGTGCCCACAGCAGCCGTTCGGGCCCGGTGCACAGATCGTGGCTCCAGTCGATCAGGGCCCGCATGGTCTCGTGCCGTTCCGGCCGTCCGCGCCGGTCCTTCGTGAGCACGGAGAACTGCCGGTCGAGGCGGTCGGCCAGCTGGCGCAGGGACAACGCCCGCGCGCGGACGGCCGCCAGTTCGATGGCCAGCGGCAGCCCGTCCAGCCTGCGGCACAGCCGGATCAGCGGTTCGATGTCCTCGTCGGTGAGCCGGAACGACGGCGCTACCGCGGTCGCCCGGTCCACGAACAGCCGCACGGACTCGTCGTTCATCACGCGTTCGAAGGAGTCGCCCTGGTCCGGGATCGCCAGCGGCGGCACCGGCAGGACACGTTCGCCCGCCACCCCGAGCGACTGCCTGCTCGTGGCCAGCACGGTCACCTGGGGGCAGGCCCGGACGACGGTGTCGGCGAACCAGGCACAGCTGTCGACCAGATGCTCACAGTTGTCCAGCACCAGCAGCAACCGGCTCGCCTGAAGCGCCTCGACGACCACCTCGATGGCCGGTTTCGCCGAGCGGTCGCCGAAACCGAGGACGTTCGCCACGGTCGGCACGAGCAACGCCGGTTCACGCAGCTCGGCCAGCGACACGAACACGACCTCGTCGGCGGTGGCTTCACGGTGGGCCGCGGCGACCCGCCACGCCAGCCGCGTCTTGCCCACGCCGCCCGGCCCGGTCAGCGTGACCAGCGACGACGCTTCCAGCAGGCGCCGCGCTTCTCCGGTCTCGGCGTCGCGGCCCACGTAGCTGGTCACTTCGGTGGGATCGGCAGACCACCCCGCGAGTGAGCCAACTCCGTCCGCCATGCATTCTCCCGCCATCGACCAGACCCGCGAGTTCCGTCCGATGTAGACGGAAATCGCCCGGCTGCGGATCCTAGCGGACCGGCGTCCTGCTAGCGGGACACTCGCTTCCCGCGATCATGCGCCCAGCCCGCCAGCACCGTTCCGGTGGCCGCGAGCAGCAGGAACACGAGCAACCTGCCGCCCCAGTCGCCGGGTACCCAGTCGAACGCGCCCCACAACTGGGTCGCGGAATGATCGAAGAGGCTGCGGATGGCGGCCTGCGCGAAGACGGCGACGGCCACCATCCCGACGATCTGCAGCCCCAGATAGCCGCCCTTGGTCATGCTTCCTACCTCCTGGTCAACGGTCGGGTCCCAGCATCGCCGCCGCCGGGCCGGGCGCACATCGGCAGCGCGTCGCGCTTCGCGTCCGACCAAAGTCGAGCCCCGGGTCGTCCTGTGTCCGGCTGCGCCGCCGCGCGCGGGTCGACCATGATGGGCCGGTGATCACCGACGCCGGCGCCCAGCCGCCCCTTCGCGTGTGGGGTGAGGCCTGGCGCCTGCTCGCCGCGGCCGGAATGGGCGTGCTGCTCTGGCTCGTCACGGCGGCGCAACTGCCGGTGGGCGCCAGGGCCGACTGGCTGATCACCGGCGATCCGCTGCTCGCGCTCGCCTGTCTGATCGCCCTGCTGTGGCGCCGTCGCTTCCCGGTCGTGATCACGATCGCGGTGATCCTGGCCTCGACGGCGTCGGTACTGGCGGCCGGTGCGTCGTTGCTGGCGCTCTGTTCGCTGGCCACCAGGCGGCGGCCGGTCGAAACGGCGGTCGCGGCGGTGTTGTCGGTGGTCACGGCGGTGCTGATCGCCGACCTCTACCCGCAGCGCGAGGCGCCCGGACCGCTTTGGCTGCTGATCAGCCTCCCCACCTTGATGGTGGGCATCGTGGTGGCCGTGGGCGCCGCGATCGGAGCGCGCCGGGAGGAGGTCCGCTCCCTGCGGGAACGGGTGGAGAGCGCGGAGCGGGAGCAGGCCGCGCGGGCGGCCGAGGCGCGGATCATGGAGCGGCACCGGATCGCCCGCGAGATGCACGACGTCCTCGCGCACCGGGTCTCGCTGGTCGCGATGCAGGCCGGGGTGCTGGGGCATCGTCCGGATCTGCCCGCCGACCAGGTCGCGGAGCTGGCCCGCGGGATCGCCGACGGCTCCCACCAGGCGCTTGAGGAGTTACGGGACGTCCTCGGTGTGCTGCGGGCGAGCCCGGAGGGGCTGGAACCACCGCAACCTTCGCTCGCCGACCTGCCGGCGCTGGTCGCGGACGCGCGGGCGCTGGGGCTGGACGTCACCTTGACGACCACGATCTCGGGCGAGCCGCCCGACGCGATCGCGAGGACCGTCTACCGGGTCGTTCAGGAAGGCCTGACCAACGCGGGCAAACACGCCCCGGGTGCGAAAGTGGCCGTCACCGTCGAGGGGGAAGCGGGGGACGGCGTGCGGGCGACGATCCGGGATTCCGGTGCGGCGCGGGCGGTCGCGGGGCCGCCCGCCTCGGGTTTCGGGCTGCTCGGCCTCTCCGAGCGGGTCGGCTTGGCAGGCGGCGAGCTGGACCACCACGCGGAACCGGGCGGCGGGTTCGTCCTCGCCGCGCGGCTGCCGTGGCCGGTCCGCGAAGGGAGCGAGTGAATGGGCAACGTGCGGGTCGTCCTCGTCGACGACGAGCACCTGGTGCGGATGGCGCTGCGGCTCATCGTCGACGGCGAACCCGACCTCGTGGTGGTCGGGGAGGCCGCCGACGGCGACGCGGCGGTGAAGGTGGTGGGGCAGCAGCGGCCCGACGTCGTCCTGATGGACGTCCGGATGCCCGGGCGCGACGGCCTCAGCGCGACCGAGGAGATCCTCCGGCTCCCGGAACCGCCCAGCGTCCTGGTGCTCACGACGTTCGACTCCGACGAGATGGTGCTGGGCGCGCTGCGCGTCGGCGCGCTCGGGTTCCTCCTCAAGGACACGCCGCCTCCCCGGATCCTCGCGGCGATCCGGACGGTCGCGACCGGGGAACCCGCGCTCTCGCCCGCCGCGACGTCCCGGCTGATCGCCGCGGCCACCGGGCCGCACTCGTCCGACGCGCGCCGGGAGTCCCGGGAAACCGCTCGCGGGTTGCTGGCGACGCTGACCGACCGCGAGCGCGAGACCGCGAACGCCATCGCCGAAGGACTGTCCAACACCGATGTCGCGCGGAGGCTGGACATCACCGTCGCCACGGTGAAGGCGCACACCAGCAGCATGCTCGCGAAACTCGGCGTCGAGAACCGGGTGCAGATCGCCTTGCTCGTGCGCGACGCGGAAGGCTGAAACTTTTTTCCGGCGCGGTGTCGAATCCGTCGTCCCCCGGTCGACGCAGTGTCGAAAGCGGTTCGAACAACCCAAGGAGAAACCAGATGCGCACCCTGATCACCACCGCGTTCGTCTCGCTCGACGGCGTCGTCGAAGGGCCCGGCGGGGAACCGGGCTACCGCAACTCCGGCTGGACCTTCGACGGTATCGAGTTCGACGAAGCGGCCTACGAGCTCAAGGGGCGTGAGCAGGGCGAGGCGACCGCGATGCTGATGGGCCGGGTCAGCTACCAGGCGTTCGCGCCGGTGTGGCCCGGGATGACCGAGGAATTCGCCGGGTACAACGCGATGCCGAAGTACGTCGTCTCGACCACGCTGCGGGACGAGGACCTCGCCGGCAACTGGGGCGAGACCACGATCCTGCGTTCGCTCGACGACGTCGCGAAGCTCAAGGAGACCGAGGGCGGGCCGATCATCGTCCACGGCAGCGCGGAATTGAACCGGAACCTCGCCGACGCCGGCCTGATCGATCGCTACCACCTGCTGCTGTTCCCGGTGCTGCTCGGCGCGGGCAAGAAGCTGTTCGGCGACACCGACAAGGACAAGCAGAACCTCAAGCTCGTCGAGAGCGAGGCCTACGGCAACGGTGTCCAGAAGCTGGTCTACGACGTCATCCGATGATCGGACCCCGGACGTGCCCGGGCCGTGCGTCCTGCGATCATGAACCGCGTGAACAAGCCCGTCTTCGTGCAGCCGAACCTCGACGGACCGGCGGTGGAGCTTTCCGGGGTCGAGGTCCACGTCGGTCGCGTGCCGCTGGTGTCGGACGTCGGCTGGCGAGTGGATTACGGCCAGCGGTGGGTCGTCCTCGGCCGCAACGGGGCCGGGAAGTCGACCATCCTTTCGGTGGCCTCGACCCAGCGGTTCCCCAGCGCGGGGACGGCCGTCGTGCTCGGTCACCGCATGGGCGCGGTCGACCTGCGTGACGTGCGGACGCACATCGGTTTCGTCGGGGCGAACCAGCGGCTGCCGGACGCGGAGAACCACGACGCGCACACCGTGGTGCTCACCGGGTTCAGCGGAAGCGTGCTGCCGCTGTGGGACCGCTACGACGACGCGATCCGGGACAGGGCGTCGAAACTGCTCGAACTGGTCGGCTGCGCCGAACTGCGCGACCGGCCGGTGCGCGTCTGCTCCCAGGGCGAGCGCGCCCGGGTCCGGCTCGCCAGGGCGCTCATGGCCGACCCGCTGCTGCTCCTGCTGGACGAGCCGTTCGCCGGTCTCGACCTGCCCGGCCGCGAGGATCTCCTGATGGCGCTGGAGAACCTGACGTTGGCCCAGCCGGAGCTGGCGACGGTCACCGTGACGCACCACCTGGAGGAGATCCCGGCGACGGCCACACACGCCCTGATGGTGCGCCGCGGCAGGGTCACCGGAGCGGGGCCGATCGACGAGGTCCTCACCGGCGAAGGGCTCTCCGCCTGTTACGAACGGGACGTCGAGGTCCACCGCATCAACGGGCGCTGGGCCGCGCACGCGGTGCGACGGCCGTAAAGACGCCTGGTACTGCTCCGGGGGCGCGACTTCGCCGTCAGGCGGACGGGCAGGGCCAGGCGAGCCGGACGACGGTCCCGGTCAGCGTGCTCGTCACCGAGGCCTCCGGGGCGAAGGCGCGGATGATCGGCAAGCCGCGTCCGCCGTCCGGACGGGGTCCGTCGCGCCAGCGGCCCTCGTCGGCGACGCTGATCCTGACGTGACCGTCGTCGTGGGCGGCGGTCACCTTCATGACGTTGTCGTCGGTGCCGTCCGGGTAAGCGTGCTTGACGACGTTCGTCATCGCTTCGTAGGCGGTGAGCTTGAGATCCTCGGCCAGTTCACGGGGAAGACCCCGTTGGAGGGCCCATTTCGCCAGGACGTCCCGCAACGCGGCCGCCTGGGCGGCGACGGCGGCGACCTCGAGGACCAGCTCGTCGGTGCCGTCGCGCACCGGCTCGTCGATCGGCATCACGAAGCGTCTCCTCGTCGTCCGCCGCGGTCCACGACCGCCGGATCCATCGACAAGGTTAAGGCACCGCGGGGATCGGGACACGAGGACCGGGCGAGCGGGCGCCGTCATCCGATATGTTCGGAGACAGTCGGGAACCGAGCGTGAGGGGTGGATGACGGTGACGAGCGGAGACGGCGAAGACCGGGAGGTTCCGTTCTCGGTGACCGTCGCCAGACCCGATGGCGCCGAGGTCGTCATCGCGGTGGCGGGGGAGATCGATCTGACGACCTCCGAAGATCTCAAGGAGTCCTTCGAGGACGCGCTGGAGCCCGCGCCGGGCAGGCTCGTCGTCGACCTCGAAGGCGTGGAGTTCTGCGATTCCACCGGTTTGGCGACCCTGGTCAGGATCAACGACCGGTGCAGCACCCAGGGGGTCGACCTGAGTTTCCTGCCGTCGCCCACGATCCGGCGGCTGGCCTCGAAGACGGGCCTGTCCACGCTCCTGCCGCTCGCCGGATCCTGAGCGGCCGGCGGCTCAGCGGTTCGGCACTTCGAGGATCGCGTGGTCGAGGTGCCGGTACACGGGGATATGGCTGTCGACACCGAACAGGTGCAGCAGGCGCAGTACCGGCCGGGCGTCCGCGACCACCCCGGTCGTGCGGCGTTCCGAGCGGGCGCGGGCCGCGGCGGATTCGATGACCCGTAACCCGGCGACGCCGAGGAAGCCGACCTCGGTGAGGTCGAGCACCGTCGCGGCCGGGAGCCTGCCTCGCAGCGCGCGTTCCAGCCGTCCCGCGGTGGCGAGATCGATCTCCCCGGCCGCGGCGACGACGAGCAGGTCTTCGTGCCACCGGATCCGCTTCACCCGCAACAGGTTCTCGGCCGAGGGACGTTGCCGCGGAACGGCGGGCCTGGCGACGGCGCGGAAGACGGGGCCGTCGCGGCTGCTCCGCGTGAAAGGAATACGTTCGGTCATGGTGCTGTCTCCCGGATAGCCGGGACGAGACGGACAACGGGTAAGCCTGCACAACGGCTGCGCAAGTCAACTCGCCGCCGCGTCGCCCTGTGACAAGTGCTGGGGCCGCGGACATGCGGGTCGTTCGCGCGGGCTGGTGGACTCAACCTCACGTACTTCTCACCGTACGCCGCTCACCGCAGCTGGCAAGGCCGGATGCGGTGAACGGTGGGATACCTGATCGTGAATGGTCACTCACGTAGCGCCTTTTCCCAGGCGAGGCCCCATTTTTCGAGCGGGTGCAAGGCGTCGAGGAGTCGTTCGCCCAAAGGTGTCAGGCGGTAACCTTCCCCGCCGGTCTCGACGATGCGGGCCTCGGTGAGCTCGCCGAGGCGGGTGGCGAGCACGCTCGACGACATGTGTTCGCAGCGGCGCCGCAGTTCGCGGAAGCCGACGTCGCCCTGGCGCAGTTCCCAGATCACCCGCAGGGTCCACCGGCGGCCCAGCAGATCGAGCGCGGCCATGAGCGGACGCCCGGTTTCGGAGCCGCGGACCGGCCGTCCCGGCCGCGGGATCGGATCGTCCGGCATGCCACCCCCTTGTGCTTCGACTTTCGAAGCAGCATAGTGGTTCTGAAATCGAAGCACACTGGAGATGGTCATGGCACGGATCGCGCCGCTCGCCCCGCCGTACGAGGCCGACGTCGAAAAGGCTCTTGGCAAATGGATGCCGCCGGGTGTGGCGCACGAGCCGCTGGCGCTGTTCCGCTTGCTGCAGCTTCATCCCGAGCTGGCTTCGCGGATGCGCGTACTGGGCGCCGGCCTGCTCGCGCACGGCGAACTGCCCGCACTGGACCGGGAAATCGTGATCGCGCGGGTGACCGCTCGCTGCGGATGCCGCTACGAATGGGGTGTCCACGCCGCGGTTTTCGCACCGGTGGTCGGCCTGACACCGGAACAGCTCGAAGCGACCGTGTCCGGCGACTCCCGGCATCCCGTCTGGTCCGACCGGCACCGCGCGCTGATCCGGGCCGTCGACGAACTCCACGACACCGCAACGGTTTCCGGTGTGACGTGGGCCGCGCTCGCTGAGCACTTTCCGGCGCCGGAGCTCTTGGAGTTCCTTGTGCTGGCGGGCTGGTACCGGACGATCGCCACCGTCGCCAACGGCGTCGCCCTCGATGAGGAGCCGTGGGCCGTCCCTTACCCCGGCCGTTAGGGTCGGTGTGAGTCGATTTCCTTTGTGCCGCACCGTTCTCGTTTCGATGACCTCCAGGCGGCGAGAAGGCACAGGAGTGCCGCCGCGAAGCCGGCCGCGGTGAGTGTCCCGGCCCAGACGGCGCCGGTGCTGGCGAGAAGGTAGAGCTGGACCACGGCCGTGCACGTGTAGACGACCGCCAGACCCAGCCACAGGCGTTGCGGCATCATCCCCCGTCTCCGTTCGCTCGGTACGGGGTCAATCGCGGCGAGACGGGATCGGGTTACAGAGACGCACTCACGGACCGCGGAAGAAGTCCACCAGCCCGTCCCACGACTGGGAACTCCGCCGCCGCTCCCACCAGGTCCGGAACGGGGTCGACGCCATCGCGTGCCGCGTGTACGACGTCATCACCGCGCGGTACACGTTTTCCGCCTGGTCCCACGTCAGCCGTTCCTTGCGCCAGGCCAGCACGAGCCGCATCCGCATGGGGTCGCCCTTCAGCGGCCGGACGACCATCCCGGGCAGTTCGGGTGCGGTGGGTTCGACGAGCTGCACCGCCTGACCGGCGGCGATCAGGTGCCGCCCGCCGCCGTTGGGGCATTCGAACCGGATCCGCGGCGTGAACCCGGCGCGGTGCGTCGCCGCGCGCAGAGACGTCAGCGAGCCGTCCTCGGGGCCGGGCGGCCCGATCCACGCTTCGTCGGCGAGGTCGGCGAGGTCGACCTCGAACCCGCCGGCGAGCCGGTGCTTGGCGGGGAGGCCGATGAACACGGGCACCCAGGAGAACAGCACCCGGTGCCCGAGGTGCTTCGCCAGCGGCACTTCCTGGTCGTCCGACATGGCGATGACGGCGATGTCGAGGGTCGCGCGGGCCAGCGCCTGCGCCAGCACCGCGCTGGAGGGTTCCACGTGGACGGTCACGTCCAGTCCCGGCAGCGCGTCGTCCAGCCGTTCGACGAAGGTGGGCAGACAGTCCATTTGGGACGATCCGAGCCGGATCGGGCCGTCGCCGAGCGCGCCGAGGAGATCGCTTTCGAACCGGTCGAACTCCACGAGCAGGGTCAGCGCCCGGCGCAACGTCTGCTCGCCGACCGGGGTCGGGGTCACGCCGGTGTGGCTGCGGACGAACAGCGGCGCGCCGATCTGCCGTTCGAGCCGCTGGAGCAGCGAGGTCAGCGACGGCTGGGACATGCCCAGCGCGGCGGCCGCCTGCGAGAGGCTGCCCGCTTCGGCGATGGCGCAGATCGCCCGCAGGTGCCGGATCTCCAGGGCCATAGGCGGAGTCTATCGCCGCCGGTCATTACGGTCCGGCCCTTCGCGGTGCGAAGGTGCGGCCAGAACCGTGACTACCTGAAAGGGGAGCCGATGACCGGCGACCGAACCCGGCCGGATCTGCGCGCGCTGCTGGCCGCCAAAGGGTTCCGGAACTGGATCAGCGACGGCTGGGAGCCCGCCGACGACACCGTCGACGTACCGCCGGGCACCGCCGAGGCGGCCGCCGCCCATCGAGGCAGGCTGTCGGCGGAACTGCCCGGCCAGCGGATCGCGCTCGCGGCGGGCCGCGCCGTGGTGCGGTCCAACGACACCTTCCACGGCTTCCGCGCCGACAGCGATTTCGTCTGGCTCACCGGGTGCCAACGTGAGGGCGCGATCCTCGTGATGACCCCGACGGGGGACAGTCACCACGCCACGCTGTACGTCCCGCGACCGGCCGAGGCGCACGAGCCCGACTTCGTGGGCGACGCCGACACCAGCCCGCTGTGGGTCGGCTCCGCCGCCGGACCGGCCGCGTACGAGCGCACGCTCGGCATCGAGTGCCGTCCGCTGGAGGACCTCCCGCACGGCTTGCGCGGACGGAATCCGAGCTTCCTGGTCGGTGCCGGGGTCGATCCCGCGCTCGACGCGTACGGCTTCGGCCACAGCGAACGGCTCCGGACCGTCCTCGCGGAGCTCCGCCGGATCAAGGACGACTGGGAGATCGGCCAGTTGCGTGACGCCGTCGACGCCACGGCCCTCGGGTTCGCCGACGTGCTGGCCGCGCTTCCGGAGGCGGTCCGCGGTGGCGGGGAACGCTGGCTTCAGGGCACCTTCGACCGCCGTGCCCGCACCGAGGGCACCGGCCCCGGCTACACCTCGATCGTGGCGGCCGGGCCGCACGCGCCGATCCTGCACTGGACGCGCTGCGACGGGCAGGTGACCGAGGACAGCCTCCTGCTGCTGGACGCCGGCGTCGAGGTGGATTCCTTGTACACGGCGGACATCACCCGCACCTTCCCGGTCGGCGGGGAGTTCACGAAGGCGCAGCGCGACGTCTACGATCTCGTGCACAAGGCGCACGTCGCGGCGCTGGGCGAAGTCCGTCCCGGCCAGGACTACGGCGCGTTCCAGGCGACGGCGCTGCGTGTGCTCGCGGAGGGGCTGCACGATTGGGGCCTGCTCCCGGTGTCGGTGGACGAAGCGCTGTCGCCGGACGGGCAGCAGCATCGGCGGTACATCGTCTGCGGTACCGGCCATTTTCTCGGGCTGGACGTCCACGACTGCGCCGCCGCCCACCCGTCCACGTACCGCGAGGGCACGCTCGCCGAGGGGATGGCGCTGGCGGTGGAGCCGGGCCTGTACTTCCACGCCGGCGACCGCACCGTGCCGCCGGAGCTGCGCGGCCTCGGCGTCCGGATCGAGGACGACGTCGTGGTCACCGGATCGGGGTACGACCTGCTCTCCGGCGGTTTTCCCTCGACCGCCGACGAGATCACCGCCTGGGTCCAGGCAGCCAGGGGCTGAAGGACGGAGAGGGGTAAGGCAGGCGTGAGACTTGTCAGTGGTGGAGTAGGTCGCCAAGTACGCTCTTGACCGTCCACAAGGGACGCGCGTCGGGCGGTAGTGTCCATTTCGGGGACTTTGCGCGGGGGTCGTGTGTGGTAGCGCGTTCTATTGAGGGGCAAGGTAAACGTGTCGTGGTCGGCACCTCCCTCGAAGCCGGTGCCCCGGTGCTCGCGTCGCGAAAGCCACTTTCGGGACGTCAGACGTCGCGAAAGTGGCTTTCGCGACACACCCGAGAGCACCGGCACCTCCCGCCACGATCGCCCCCCGACCGTTCACGCCACCGACGTTGCGAAAGCCACTTTCGCAACGCTAGAGGTTGCGAAAGTGGCTTTCGCAACACGCCACCTTTGAGCTACCCCTCGATAACCCTCATCGCCACTCACGACCCGCTGTGCCGGGCTCGGTACCCGGTGCCCCCTTGCTCACCCGGTCCATAAAAGGGGCCCTTCACGCGCAATCGCTGTGACTGATGGTGCATGTGGGGCGAACGTGGCCCCCCGAAGGTAGTGAAGGCCTCTTTGCCTACCCTCAAGGTAGTGAAGGAGGCCTTCACGGACCTTGGGTGGCCCCTTCAGCCCCGTCAGTACCAGATGGTGTGCCCGTCGAGGATCCGCTCGGCGGCACCGGTCGTGGACAGGCCCGCGGCGGGCCGGTCCACGGTGAAGTACTCGCGGAAGTCCTGGCTGAAGTGCCGGGTCATCAGCGCGATCGTGCGGTTCCAGTTCCCGCCGTCCGGGCCGTCCGGCGCCCACAGGTCCAGCAGCGACGAGCCGACCCGCCCCTGCACGGTGTCGCCCTTGTCCCAGCCGGGCGTCGAAGCGTCGTTCTCGAAGCTGTACGAGCTGCCGTTGTCGTAGACGTAGCGGTAGTCACCGAGTGCGTAGGCGGCGACGGCGTCGGCGAAGCCTTCGGTCCACGCGCACGATTTCGAGCTGTGCTTCTCGATGTAGTGCGGGTTGCAGCCGTCGACCACGGGGAACCCGCGGCCGTAGAGCTGCCACTGCAGCCAGTGCCCGGCCTCGTGGAGGATGAGGTGCTTCGAGTCGGGCATCGTCGCGCCGAGGAAGACGTAGTTCGTGTTCGGGTAGTCCCAGTAGCCGCCGTCGGCGACCTTCGGATCCCAGACGAAGGTGATCTGGTCGCAGCGCCCGTCGGTCTGCCTGGCCGTCCAGCACGACGAAGCCGGGTTGGCGCGCTTCCAGTAGAGGACGTTGAGCGTGTCCACGACCTTCCACGCCCGCTGCAGCGTCGACGGCACCTTCACCGTGCCGAGGTCGAGAGTGCCGGACACGTTGGTGCGGCGTGCCGAGTCGAACGTGTAGTCGGTGGTGTTGTTCGCGGCCTTGACGACGCGCCACATCGCGGTGCTGCTCGACCGGAACCGCACGTACGCCTCGGCGAGTGACACGGTGTGGCAGGCGGCGAACCGGCCGTCGGACGCGCCGGTGATACCCGCCGCGAGCCGGGTCGTCGCGCCGGAACCGGTTCGGCCCCACAGTTCCCAGTTCGCGTTCCGGGCCACCTGTGTGCGCAGCGGTTTGCTCGTCCCGGCCTCGGCGTCGAGGTGGTCGAAGACGAGTGTGCCGGTGAGACAGGCGTTCGCGGCCGCCGTCGCCGGCGTGGTGGCCACGGCCGCGGTCAGCCCGAGGGTCGTGATGAGCACCGCGCCGAACGCCCGAAGTCGTCGGCCTGCGGATCTGCGGATCAGCTGCACGGGAATCTCCTCGCTGGAAGGAAACGACGGTGCGCCCGTGACCCTGTGTCGACGGTGACACACCGGTTGGTGATGGAGTTTCATCGCGGTCCGCGCGGCCCACCATCGCGCCGCCCCATCGGTCGCGGCTATGCCCTCCCCGTCGCGGGGCGTGTCATGATGTCCGCGAACTCGATCGGCAAAGCGAACGATTCGCCCATCCGGTCGTACGGTTTGACGAACGACAGGGGAGAAGCGGTGGAGGACGAGACGCCCTCGATCCGGGACATGCTGGCGGTCAACCTGCGCGCGGCCAGGGCGGCGAGGGGTATCTCGCTGTCGGAGCTCTCGCGGCGGTCGGGCATCGGCAAGGCGACGCTGTCGCAACTGGAGTCCGGCGGCGGAAATCCGACCATCGAGACCGTCTTCAGCCTGTCCAGGGTGCTGGAAGTGGCGATCTCGGACCTGCTCGATCATCGGGCGGGCGGTGCGCTCACCGTGGTGCGCGGCGCCGACGTCGAGGTGCTCAGCGGCGAGGGAGTGGATCTTCGCCCGTTGCGGCGGATCGAGACCGGTGACGGCGTCTTCGAGGTGTACGACCAGGTGGTGCGCGGCGACGCGCCACAGCGTTCGCAGGGGCACGTCGGGGTCGAGCACACCATCGTGCAGACCGGATCGCTGCTGGTCGAGGTGGCGGGCCGCAGCGTCGAGGTCGGCCCGGGCGATTACGTCGCCTTCGACGCTCGGGAGCCGCATTGCTACACCGCGTCGGAGGGGCCGGTGCACTCGGTCCTGCTGCTGCAGTACCGCGCCGACGAACGCCTCGACGGCAGGCCGCATCCGGTGCTGAAGGGCTGACCGAGCCCGAGGTATTGACACCTCTCCGGGGAGGAACCTACTCTCCGATCGTTCGCTTTACCGAACGCTGGAGGGTCGATGAACCGAACACGCGTGGTCGTTCTCGGCGCGGGCATCGTCGGCGCCGCGTGCGCCCGTGAGCTGAGCCGGGCGGGCTTCGACGTCGTGGTCGTGGATCGCGGCCGTCCCGCTGGGGGAACCACGTCGCACGGCGAGGGCAACATCCTCGTTTCCGACAAGGGGCCCGGCGCGGAACTCGAACTCGCGAAGCTTTCGACCGCGTTGTGGCCCCAAGTCGTCGCCGAGATCGCCGACGAGGACGCCCGTGCCGCTTCGGCGATCGAATACGACCCCAAGGGCGGCATCGTCGTCGCCACCACGGACGACGGAGCGCGCGCTCTCGCCACGTTCGCCGCGTCGCAGACCGGTGTCCGCGCGGAACCGTTGTCCCCCAAGGAACTCGCCGAAGCGGAACCCGCGCTGACCCGCGAGGTGACCGCGGCGTTCCACTACCCGGAGGACGCACAAGTCCAGCCCGCGGGCGCGGCGCTGGCCCTGCTGGGCTCCGCGCTGCGCCACGGTGCGCGATTGCGCTCCGACGCCGAGGTCGTCGGCGCGACCGTCCACAACGGACGGATCACCGGCGTCCGCGTGCCCGGTGAGGTCATCGAGGCCGACGTCGTCGTGAACGCCGCGGGTCCTTGGGCCGGTCAGGTGTCGGCGCGTCTCGGCTCCCCGATCGCGGTCCGCCCCCGCCGGGGTGAGGTACTGGTGACCACCCCGATGCCCGGTGTCGTGCGGCACAAGGTCTACGACGCCGATTACGTCGGCGCGGTCGGCGCCGATTCGAGTGCCTTGCAGACCTCCGCCGTCGTCGAGTCGACCTGGGGCGGCACCGTGCTGATCGGCTCGTCACGCCGCCGGGTGGATTTCGACGACGCGATCCGCCCGGACGTGCTGAGCGCCATCGCGGTCAAGGCACTGCGGCTGTTCCCGGCGCTCGCCGACGTCGCGATCATGCGAGCGTACGGCGGCTTCCGACCGTACGTCGATGATCACCTCCCGGTGCTCGGCGAGGATCCGCGGCTGCGGAATCTCTGGCACGCCACCGGGCACGAGGGCGCCGGGATCGGGCTGAGCGTCGGCACCGCGCGGTTGCTGCGCGAACTGCTCACCGGGACGGAGCCCGCGATGCCGGTCGAAGAGTTCACTGTGGACCGTCCGGCCGTCCTGGCGGAGGTGGCCGCATGAGCGGATGGCTGCTGCCGCGCGATCGCGATCCGGCAGGCCGCACCGACCGGCCGATCCGGATCACCGTCGACGGCGAGACCCTGACCGGGATCGCCGGGCAGAGCGTGGCGGGAATCCTGCTCGCCGCAGGCCGGACCTCCTGGCGTACCACGCGGTCCGGCGCGCCGCGTGGCGTGTTCTGCGGTATCGGCGCGTGTTTCGACTGCCTGCTCACGGTGAACGACGTGCCCGACGTCCGCGCGTGCCGCCGTCCGGCCGCCGACGGGGACGAAATCCGCACCCAGTCACGGGAGGAGACGGCGTGAACGTGGTGATCGTCGGCGCCGGGCCCGCCGGGCTCGCGGCGGCCGAACACGCGCTGCGGGGCGGTGCGCGGGTCACGGTGCTGGACCAGGCGGACACTCCCGGGGGCCAGTACCACCGAATGCTTCCCGAGGCATACGCGGCGCGGCGCCCGGAGCGGGTCCAGCACGGCCGGGCGGAGTTCGACCGGCGGCGCCGGGTGCTCGCTCATCCGCGGTGCCGGTGGTGGCCCGGCTCCACCGTGTGGGCGTTCGACTGCGCGGAGAAGACGGTGCATGTCCTGAGAGGACAGGCCGACGGAGCCGGACGGCGACGGCTGACCCTCGTCCCGGACGCGCTGATCCTGGCGACCGGCGCGTACGACCGCACCCTGCCGTTCCCCGGCTGGGAACTGCCCGGCGTGTACACCGCGGGCGCGGCACAGGCGCTGGCGAAGGGGGAGCGGGTCGCGATCGGCGAGCGGGTCCTCGTCGCCGGGGCCGGGCTGTTCCTGTTGCCGGTCGCGGAATCGTTGCTGGGCGTCGGAGCCGAGGTGGTCGCGGTCCTGGAGGCCAATCCCATATCGACCGTCCGGAAAGGATGGTCGTCGCGTCCGTGGCGCCTGGCCGCCCACGCCGGGAAGGCCGGCGAGTTGGCTCGATATGCCGCGACGCTGGCCCGGCACCGGGTCCCGTATCGGCTGGGACAGGCCGTGATCGAGGCACGCGGGGCGGACCGCGTCCGCGAGGTCGTGACCGCGCGGGTCCGCGCCGACTGGTCGATCGTCCCCGGCACCGAGCGGACCTACGAGGTCGACGCGGTCTGTGTCGGGCACGGCTTCGTCCCGCAGCCGGAGCTGGCCGTCGCCGCGGGCTGCGTCCTGGACGGCGGTTTCGTGCGGGTCGACGCCGCGCAACGGACCACAGTGGACGGTGTCTTCGCCGCGGGAGAGATCACCGGGATCGGCGGCGCGGTCACCGCCGCGGCCGAGGGCGCGGTGGCGGGATGCGTCGCCGCGGGCGGAAAGCCCGCCCCGGCGCTGATCCGTGCGCGAGATCGCGCGCTTACTTTCGCCGAACGTCTCGCCACGGCCCACCCGATCGGCGCGGCCTGGCGAAGCTGGCTGCGCGAAGACACCATCGTCTGCCGCTGCGAGGAAACCACGTACGGCGAACTGACGCGCGCGGCCGAGGACACGGTCT
Source organism: Amycolatopsis sp. WAC 04182 (assembly GCF_003947465.1). Taxonomy (NCBI): domain Bacteria; kingdom Bacillati; phylum Actinomycetota; class Actinomycetes; order Pseudonocardiales; family Pseudonocardiaceae; genus Amycolatopsis; species Amycolatopsis sp. WAC 04182. The sequence goes on along the minus strand of NZ_QHJJ01000003.1, from coordinate 1,102,074 downwards.
GTCCCGGCCCGCACGCACTGAAACTCGGCACCCGGGCCGGCCTCGGCCCGTGCCAGGGCCGCATCTGCGGTCCGACCGTGTCCGAACTCTGCGGTGGCGCCGAACGGCACCACCGCCCGATCGTCCAGCCGATCCGGCTGGGCGAACTCGCCGCCCGAACCGAAGGAGACCCTGAATGAGCACCCCCGACCTCGGTGGCGTCGTCGTCGCGACCGCCCTCCCGTACCGGGCGGACGCGACGGCCCCCGCCGGGCTGGCCGTGGACTACGACGCCTACGCCGCGCACTGCCGGTGGCTGGTCGACAACGGCTGCCGGGGCGTCGGCCCGAACGGTTCGCTCGGCGAATACTCGTCGCTGACCGACGAGGAACGCCGTCGCGTCGCCCGTACCGCGATCGAAACCGTCGGTGACGACGGGATCGTGGTCGTCGGCGTGCACGGCCCCGGATCGCACCAGGCCAAGTACTGGGCCGAGGTCGCCGCCGAGGACGGCGCCGACGGCCTGCTGTGCCTGCCACCCACTATGTACCGGGCGAACCGCGGCGAGGTGCTCGCGCATTTCGAAGCGGTGGCGTCGGTCGGGCTGCCGGTGATGGTCTACAACAACCCCATCGACACCAAGGTCGACCTCACGCCCGCCCTGCTCGCCGAGATCGCGCGGATCGACAACGTGGTCGCGGTCAAGGAGTTCTCCGGCGACGTCCGGCGGGTGCTGGAGATCCGCGAGCAGGCACCGGGCCTGGACGTGATCAGCGGCGCCGACGACGTCGTGCTGGAAAGCCTGCTGATGGGCGCGACAGGGTGGTTCGCGGGCTTCCCCAACGTGTTCCCCGCCGAGTCGGTGCGCCTGTTCGACCTGGCGCGGTCCGGCAAACTCGAAGAAGCCAGGGCGCTCTACGAACCGCTGGTGGCCGCGTTCCGCTGGGACTCGCGCACCGAGTTCGTCCAGGCGATCAAGCTCGGGATGGACCTCGTCGGCCGCTACGGCGGGCCGTGCCGTCCGCCGCGGGGGCAGCTGACCGGGGAACACCGCGAGCAGGTCACCGCCGACATGCGCCGCGCGCTCGCCTCGCTGGGGGTGGAGTAGGTGCGGTCGATCCGGTCGATCACCGCCGTCGACTCGCATACCGAGGGCATGCCGACCCGGGTGGTGACCGGTGGGATCGGCGTCATCCCCGGCGACACGATGGCCGAACGCCGCCGGTACTTCATGGAGCACATGGACCACCTGCGGCAGTTCCTGATGAACGAGCCGCGCGGCCACTCGGCGATGAGCGGCGCGATCCTGCAGCCGCCCGCCCGGCCGGACGCAGACTGGGGCGTGGTGTACATCGAGGTGTCCGGCTGCCTGCCGATGTGCGGGCACGGCACGATCGGCGTGGCGACCGTGCTGGTGGAGACCGGCATGGTCGAGGTGATCGAACCGAAGACCGTCGTACGCCTGGACACCCCGGCCGGGCTCGTGCACGCCGAGGTCGAGGTCCGGGACGGCCGCGCGGTCCGCGTCAAGCTCCGCAACGTCGCGTCCTTCCTCGCCGAGCGGGACGCCGTCGTCGAAGTGCCCGGCCTCGGCGAGGTGCGTTACGACCTGGCGTACGGGGGAAACTTCTACGCCATCCTCGAACTGTCCCGAGTGGACATCCCGTTCGACCGGGCGGAGAAGGACCGGATCCTCGCCGCGGGGCTGGACATCATGGCGGCGATCAACGACCAGCGGCCGCCGAAGCATCCCGCCGATCCGCTGATCGGCGGCTGCAAGCACGTCCAGTTCCTCGCTCCGGGGTCGGATGCCCGTGCTTCGCAGAACGCGATGGCGATCCATCCGGGCTGGTTCGACCGGTCGCCCTGCGGCACCGGTACTTCGGCGCGGATGGCCCAGCTCCACGCCCGCGGCGAGCTGCCGCTGCACACGCCGTTCGAGAACAGCTCGTTCATCGGCACCACGTTCACCGGCGAACTCGTCGCCGAGACCACCGTCGGAGGCGTTCCCGCCGTGGTGCCGGAGTTCTCCGGGCGTGCCTGGATCACCGGCAACGCCACCTACCTGCTCGACCCGGACGATCCGTTCCCCGCGGGCTTCGTCCTCTGACGAGGCTGAAGGACGCTTTCCCCGCATAGGACGCAGGTAAAGCGCCCTTCACCGCGTGGCATGCGGGGAAAGTCCCCTTCAGCCCGGCGCTGCCCGGATGGTGCTCGGCTTGGTGGTGTACGCGCTGTTCGGATTCCGGAACTCGGTGGAGAACCCGGAGAGGAAGGAAGCATGAAGCAGATCGAGAGTGCGGCGGAGATCGCCGGTGCATGGGCCGCCGTCTCGCCGCGGACGCGCGCGGAGGTGATCACCGGCGTGGCCGACGCGCTCGACGCGGCCGGTCCGTCCCTGATCGAGATCGCCGACGCCGAGACCCGGCTGGGGACGAAGCGGCTGACCGGCGAGCTGGCCCGCACAACGTTCCAGCTGCGGCTGCTCGCGGTCGAAAGCGGCTCGTACTACGACGTCCGGATCGACCGGCCCGATCCGTCGTGGCCGCCCGGCCCCCGGCCGGAGCTGCGCCGGTACCGCACCGCGGTCGGCCCGGTCCTGGTGTTCGCCGCGAGCAACTTCCCGTTCGCGTTCAGCGTGGCGGGCGGGGACACCGCGTCGGCGTGGGTGGCCGGATGCCCGGTGGTGGTCAAGGCCCATCCCGGACATCCGGAGTTGTCCCGCAGAACGGCATCGGTCGTCGTGGAAGCCCTCGGCCGCTGGGGCGCGCTCCTGGGCCTCGTCGAAGGGGAAGCCGCAGGCGTGGAGGCACTGCGTCATCCGGCGATCGCGGCCGCCGCGTTCACCGGATCGGTGCCGGGTGGGCTCGCGCTGGCGCGGATCGCGGCCGAGCGGCCGGTCCCGATCCCATTCCACGGAGAGCTCGGCAGCGTCAACCCGGTGATCGTCCTGCCCGGCGCGGCACGGACGCAGGCGGAGGAACTGGCGGCGGGCTACGCCGGTTCGCTGACGCTGGGCAACGGCCAGTTCTGCACGAATCCCGGTCTGGTGTTCGTGCCGTCGGAAAGCCCGTTCGTGGATCTCGTGGCCGACCGGTTACGCGAGGTCCCGGCCGCGCCGTTCCTGAACGACCGCATCGCGTCAGGTTTCCAGACCGGCGCGGCACGGCTGGCCGCGATCCCCGGCATGCGCGAGGTCGTCCGGGGAGCCGGCGCCCAACTCCTCGAAGTCACCCTGGAGGACTTCGTGCCGGAAGCGGCTGAAGAGTGCTTCGGCCCGCTGGGCGTGGTGGTGCGGTACACGCGCGTTTCCGACGTCCTGCCAGTGCTGGCGGCCCTGCCCGGTCAGCTCACGACGACCGTGCACGCCCTCCCCGAAGAGGCCCCCGACGTCGAGGCGCTGCGCCCGGTACTGGCCGACCGCAGCGGGCGGATCCTGTGGGGAGGCTGGCCGACCGGGGTCGCGGTGACCGCCGCGATGCAGCACGGTGGACCGTTCCCGGCGACGACGTCACCGGCGTCGACCTCGGTCGGGACCGCGGCGGTGGACCGTTTCCTGCGGCCGGTGTCCTATCAGGACTGGCCGTCGCACCTGCTGCCGGAACCGCTGCGGGACGACAACCCGTGGGACGTCCCGCAGCGCATCTCCTGATCCGCGACCGGCCACTCGCACTTCCCGCCTCGGCTGAGGTTGCGAAAGCCACTTTCGCAACCTTCAACGTTGCGAAAGTGGCTTTCGCAACCTGCCATCTCCCATCAACCCTGACGGGAACCGGTCGGCACCCACTTGCGATGCCGTCGTTACCGCAGGCAGAGGACGAAACGCGTCAGGGGGAGACCACGGCCCCGCCCTGCACGATGTGCCGGAACTTCTCCGGCTCGGCCAGGACGCCGATGTCCTCCAGCGGATCCCGGTCGACGATCACCAGGTCCGCGTGCGCGCCGGGCGCGAGCGTGCCGATCTCGCCGGTCAGGTTCAGCAGGTCGGCCGCCGTCGACGTCGCCGAGCGGATCACCTCCAGCGCGGACTGGACCTCGCCGCGCAGCCGGAACTCGTGGTTCTGGTGCCGGTGCATCCCGCCGAGCAGATCGCTGCCGTACACGAGTTTCACGCCGCCCCTGGCGGCCTTCTCGAGGGCGGCCATCCCCGCCCCGAGCACCTCGTCGACCTTGCGCCAGCTGGATTCCGGCAGCCCGTGCTCGCGCCCTTCCTCCTTCAGCGCCCAGTACGTGACCAGGGTGGGCACGAGATACGCGTCGTGCCGGAGGAACAGCTCGACACTGAGATCGTCGATCAGGTTGCCGTGCTCGATCGACCGCACGCCCAGTTCCAGCGCCCGGTTCACCGCGCGGGCGGTGTAGGCGTGCGCGACGACGTAGCGGTTGGCCGCTTCAGCCTCCTCGACGATGGCGCGCAGCTCCTCGGCGGAGTACTGCGTCGAGTCGATCCGGTCGGTGGGGGAGGCGACGCCGCCGGAGGCCATCACCTTGATGTGGTGCGCTCCCTTGCGCAGTTCGTCGCGCGCCGCGGCGCGGACCGCGTCGACCCCGTCGGCGACGCGGCCGAGGCCGGCGCAGCACGGGTGATCGTCGCTGGCGTTGGCGCCGCGTGTCCGGCTGTCGCCGTGCCCGCCGGTCTGGCTCAGCGCGCGTCCGCAGAACAGCAGCCGCGGGCCGCTAAACAGGCCCTCGGCCTGCGCGTCGGCGAGACCGTAGTCGGCACCGGAAGCGTCGCGGACCGTCGTGAAGCCCCGGTCCAGCATGCGGCTCATGGTGCGGGCACTGTGCGCGGCCACGTAGGACGGTGACGACGCGGGCAGTGACCCCAGATCCGCGGTCGACGCGGTGACGTGCACGTGGGCGTCGATCAGTCCGGGCAGCACGAACGCGCCGCGCAGGTCCTCGGTTCGCGCGTCAGCCGCGGTGAGCCCGTCGCCGATCTCGACGATCCGGCCGTCGGCGCATCGGAGGTCTCCCTCGGTGTACTCGCCCTTGACCGGGTCGAGGAGACGGGCATTACGCAGCAGCAGCGATCCGTTCATCGGTTCTCCTCCAGGAGTTCGCGCAGGGCCGGGACCGCCAACGGTGCCAGTGAACGGGCCGCGGTGACGGAATCGTCGTCGTAGCTGCCTTCGGCGTCGAGGAGGTTGAGGACGCCGAGCGTGCGGCCGTCGTCCACCACCGGCACGTTGATCACCGCTCCGCAGCCGAGCCGGTCGATGAGGTCGTGGTCGGCGAAGATCTCCCGCACCGCCGCGCTGTCCGGCCCGAAGAAGGGCTCCTGTCCCGTGATGCACCGCTCCAGCCACCCGGCGGCCACCTCGACGGTCTTCTCACCGCCGACCGGATACTCGACGGGGTGGCTGCTGTGCACCCGTCGCAGTGCCCGCCGTTCGGGCACCCAGGCCAGCACGGTGAACAGCCGGACGCCGATCGTGGCACGGGTCTTGTCCTCCACAGTGGACAGCGACACGGTCACTTGGTCATCTCCTTCGCGGTCTTCACGGGCGCGCCGTGTTCGGTCAGTTCTTCCAGGGAACGGCCGGCGGTGGACAGGCCGAACATGACCACGCACACCACCCCGGCCGCCAGGACGGCGGTGGTGAGGCCGAAGACGCCGGCGAAGCCGAGGCTCGCCGCGGACAGGCCGATGATCGTCGGGGCGAGGATGCTGCCGACCCGCCCGAACGCGCTGGACAGCCCGGTCCCGCTGGCGCGGATCCAGGTCGGGAACACCTCGGGGGTGTAGGAGTACACGCCGGCGTAGGTGCCGTTGAGGAAGAACGACAGGACCGCCCCGGCGAGGGTGATCGACCACGGCGCGTCCATCTGGCTCAGCCAGAACGCGCTCACCGCCGAGCCCGCGAGGTACAACGCGATGGTGTGCTTGCGGTCGAGCCGTTCCGACAGCCACGCGGCGGAGAAGTATCCGGGGATCTGCGCCAGGTAGATGATGATGGAGAACTCGAAGCTCTTGGTCACCGTGATGCCGCGCTCGACGAGCAGCGTCGGGATCCAGGAGAAGAAGCCGTAGTAGGAGAACGTGATCACGAACCACACGGTCCAGATCACCGCCGTGCGGCGCGCCATCGCCGGGCTCCACAAGAATCTCAGCGCGCTGAGGAGATTGACCTTGGGGGTCTCCGTCGCGGGCTGGGCCTCGGCCTCCGGGACGGCGGGAAGTGCTTGCCCCGTCGCCTTTTCGACGTCCCGCTCCAGTTTCGTGACGATCTTCTCCGCCTCGGCATGACGCCCGTTCGCGACCAGGAACCTCGGTGATTCCGGCAGCGAGCGGCGCCACCACAGCAGCATGACGATCGGCAGCGCGGTGATCAGCTGCGCCACCCGCCAGCCCTCCGGCACCGTCGGGACGACGAACCGCCCGATAAGCGCGGCCATGACGAACCCGAACGAGAAGAATCCGGCCAGCGCGCCGACGAACCAGCCGCGCCGCTTGGCGGGGACGAACTCCGACAGGAACGGCGCGATGATGGCGCTTTCGGCTCCCGCGCCGGCCCCGGCCAGCACCCGCGCGCCCAAGAAGACCTCGTAGTTGGGGGAGAAGGCGGCGACCACCGAGAACACCGCGTAGAAGGCCAGCGCGTACATCATGACCTTCTTGCGGCCGATGCGGTCGCCCAGCAGTCCGGCGGCGATCGCGCCGAAGAGGAAGCCGAACGGCGTCGCCGAACCGATCAGCCCGAGCTGGCCGTTGTCCAGGCCCCAGGCGGCTTTCGCGCTCGGCAGGAGGAAGGCGACGACGGCGGAGTCCATCCCGTCGAAGGTGTAACCGAGCCCGCCGATGAGCAGGAGTTTGTAATGGGGACGGCTCAGCGGGAGCCGGTCCAGTCGTGCCAGAAGCGTCATGGGGAACGCCTTCCGTGGTTCGGGCGACGAGGAGAGACGAGAGTGCGGACAACGTATACTGCGTTTCGGCACAACTGCAATGGTTGTTGCAAGTGGTTCGCCGGGCACGATGCGTTACCGTGACGCCGTCGAGGGAGGGTGCGCGTGACAGGGACGGGAACCGACGACGGTTTCGAGGCGTGGCTTCGGGATCGCACACCGGAGCGCGGCCTGCGGCCGAAGGCGGCCGCCGTGCTCGAAGTGCTGGTCTCGCAACCGCGCCGGGCGTCGTTCGGCTCGACGGCCGAGCTCGCCCAGCTCGCCGGGGTCAACGTCGCCACCGTCACCCGGACGGCGCAGGCGCTGGGTTTCGCCGGATGGCCGGCGCTGCAACAGGAGTTGCGGGCGCGGTACATGTCGTCGCTGAGCGCGCCGCAGGTGGCCGAGGAACACCGGGACGTCGACTCGCCGGGTTCGGCGTCGCTGCGCCGAGACCTCGACAGCCTTGCTCTGCTCAACCGGCGCGTCGCCGAGGACGAGATCCGCAACGTCGCGGAGGCCGTCGCCGGGGCGCGCCGCACGGTCGTGATCGCCGACGGCAGCTACGCCGCGGTCGGGATCGCGTTCGCGCACAACGCCCGGCTCGCCGGGTACGACGTCCACGCGATCACGGCGGGCGACGCCGAACTCGCCAACGCCACGGCGAAACTGACGTCCGAAGACGTGCTCATCGCGATCAGTTTCTGGCGCCTGTACGAAAGCACGGTGCTCGCCGCGAACGAGGCCAAGGCCAGGGGAGCGCGTGCCTTCGCCATCACCGACGCGGCCAGCCCCGCGCTGGCGGCCGCGGTCGAACAGGTGCTGATGGTGCCCGCCGAGGGCGTGACCTTCTTCCCGTCGCTGACCGCGGGGATGAGCCTGGTGCAGGCGATCGTCGCGCAACTCGCCGCAGTCGATCCCGTCCGCACCGGCGAGTCCATCGAGGCGGCCGAGGCCATGTGGTCGCGGTTCGACCTGCTGCACCGCCGCCCGGGATCGGCCGATCGGACAGTGCCGAAAAGGCCGACCGGTCGAGGCGTCTCCGCCGGATGACCGATCCGCCGCCCCCTGCCGGGAGGCGATCCTGGTTCCAGGCCGCCGGACCAGGTGGCACGGGGACCGAGGAGGCCGAAATGACGATCATCGCGACTCTGGGCGCATACGCCGGGCTCGCCCTGCTGGCGCTGATGGCGGCGACGCCGCTGCTGGTCGAACTCGATCAGCGGTTCCCGGTCACCCGCCGGGCGAAGGTGGCCGAACGGGAACGCCGGATGCCCGCCGGACTCGCTTCGGCGTGACGCAGAGCACAGATTCGCGCCGGGCCTACCTCACGTGAGTGATTCGGGCTCCGCCAATTCGTAACTTTGTGTCGCGCTATGAAACGCTCTGTGACGTGACCGTGGATTTCTGCACCAACGCCCAGCCCTCCGACACCTTCGCGGAGTTCCGGAGGAACGTCGACGAACTGACCCAGGCGTTCATCGACGCCTGCCGTCAGGGACGTACGCCGGGCGACGCTTCTCTCGACCTGCTGCAGCGCGTTCATCGCGAAGACCGCAACTGGGTCGTCGTCCATCTGACCTTCGCCATCGCCGCGCTCGCGCATCAGCGGACCCTTGCTCCGGCCGACTCCATCACCCGCCCAGGTGGCGTGACGGGTGCGCCGGAGCGCGCGTTGTTAACTTCCGCGAGTGACTGATCCGACCATCTCCGCGGTCATCGCGGTGTTCGCGGGTTTCGTGCTCGCGGGCCTCCTGGCCGTCCCGTACATCGCCGCGAGTTACCGGCGCCGCGGGGAGCTCGGGCTCTGGCGGGTCCTGCTGGTGTTCGGGTTCCTGGTCTACGCCATGTCGCTGTGGACGTACACGTTGCTCCCCATCCCGGAGACGACCACGTGCGCCGGGCACGCCGCCGGTCACTTGCAGCTGCGCCCGTTCCAGTTCGTCGCCGACATCCGCCGCGAGCAGGCAGGGTCGGGGTTGCGGGCGTTCCTGCGCAATCCCGCCGTCCAGCAGGCGGTGTTCAACGTCGCCTTGTTCGTGCCACTGGGGATGTTCGCGCGGCACCTCTTCCGGCGTGGTTTCGCGGCCACCGTCGCGATCGGCTTCGCGGTCTCGCTGTTCATCGAGTGCACGCAGCTGACCGGGGTCTGGTTCCTGTTCGAGTGCCCGTACCGGCTGGCAGACGTCGACGACCTGCTGACGAACACCCTCGGTGCCGCCCTCGGTTTCGGCCTCGCCCCGTTGTTGCGGCTGCTGCCGGGGAACGAGCCGTCCGCGCCGCCGGGAACGCCGCGGCCGGTCACCGCGCGCCGCCGCCTGCTCGGGATGGCCGTCGACGTCGTGTCGGTCGTCCTGCTCGGCACCACCGTCGGCATCGTGACGACCCTGCTCGCCGGCGAACCGAACACCGTGGTGACCGCGCTGATCGGCACTTTCCTGCCGGCGCTGCTCCTGTTGTTCGTCGTTCCCGTCGCGGGAAACGGCGCCAGCTTCGGCCAGCGGGTCGTGTTGCTGCGCCCCGCCGGTCCGGACGGCGGGAAGCCCGCGCTGTGGCGGATGGCCGTGCGGTTCCTGGCCGGTTCCGGCGGCTATTTCACGCTGCTCACCTTGGCGTCGGTGGCCAACGGCGGGTTCGAGCCGCTGGCGAACCTGTTGTTCTTCGCCAGCGGGATCCTCGCCTTCCGGCCCGAAGGTCACCAGGGACTGTCCGGGCTGATCGCCGGTCTGCGGATGGCCGACGTGCGCGAACTCGACGACTCGGCCGAACCGACCCTCGTGGACGGCTAGATCCCCGGCTCGATTCCGTGAAGGCCTCCTTGGGGGACCCAGAGTCCCTCAAGGGGACCTTCACGCGCGCGACGGGCTGAGGTTGGGAGGGGGCTGGGTTGCGAAAGCCACTTTCGCAACCCGTTCGGCCAGGCATCGCACCCAGCAGGACACCGAGTACATGAAGGACCCCTTCCTTGCGCCTGGGTACAGGAAGGGGTCCTTCATGTACCGAGCCACTCGCGACGCCCGGTCCCACCCGATCGGGTCGACCCTGCCCGTCCCGCGCGTCATTGCGCCTGGCAGGACGCACGGGCCGCAACACTCGCCCGGTGGACGTGGAGACGATGGACGAAGTGGCCGACTGCCTGCTGTCGGTGGCCTGGAACATCTTTCCGCTGATGGGGAAACCTCCCGCCCGTCCGGGGAACCGGCCGGAGGAGATCCGGACCCTCCTCGTCGACGCCTGCCACGACGCCGGGATGCGAGCCCGGGAATGGGCCGCGGAGCACGGCGCGGGAACCGAAGAAGACCGCCGTCCCTTCCTACGGCTGGCGGAGGTCGGGACGGACGCGAATCTGTTGCTGGGCATGGTTTCCGGCACGCTGGTACCCGATCACGAGCGGGTCCGCCGCCGCTGGGCCGAGGTCGAGACCCTGGCCGCCGAGGCGGGCGAACTCGCCGTCCTGATCCAGGGGCGGCCGGTGGGCCGGCCGCCCCTCGCCGCGGGAGATCAGTCCTTTTCGAGCGTCAGGTCGTAGCGGTCGAGCACCTCCTTGACCGGCTGGAAGAACGTGGTGCCACCTTCGTCGCAGTCACCGGAACCGCCCGAGGTCATGCCCTGTGCCTGCACGAGTTTCGTGCCGGAGCCCGACGAGGGCCGGCTGACGAACGAGCCACCGGAGTCGCCGGGTTCGGCGCAGGCGTCGGTCTGGGTGAGGCCCCGCACGATGTTCCCGTTGCCGTAGTTCACCGTCTGGTCCAGTGCCTCGACCCGCCCGCAGTGCCAGTGGGTGGTGATCCCGGAACGGCAGATCCGGCCGCCGACGCCGACCACGTCGGCACCCTCGATCCGCACGTCGGAGCCGTCCTCGTACCGGTCGACGCGGGGCGGGGTCGAGACGTCGGAGTGCGTCACCTTGACCGTCCCGTAGTCGTTGCCGGGGAAGGAAGATCTCGCGACCTTGCCGATCGTGCCGCCGGTGCCGCGCACGGTGCCGCCGAGTTCGGTGCAGTGGCCGGCGGTGATCACGTAATGATCGTCGTCGTCATAGGCGTTGAACCCGACCGAACAGGCACCGCCGCTGAAGTACAGGCCTTGCCCGCCGATCACGCTCCACAACGGCCGCGGCGCGCTCTTCACGTGTTCCACCCGGACCGGGACCCCGGCGGAGGTGGCCCACGCCAGACCGGCGGGATCGCCGCCCACCACACTGACCACGACGTCGTTCGACGGCACGTCCACGTACCAGCCGGCGACCGAGCCGGGCAGGCCCGCGGTTCTGTTGTCCAAAGTGGACTGGATCTGCTTCAGATCGGCGGCGCTGTGCCTGAGCACTTTCGGGATCGCGCCCGCGGCGCGGATTCGGGAAGACCGGCTCGCGTCGGTGGTGCCGACGATCAGTTCGCCGGTCGTGGCGTCCAGCCAGGAACCGGCGAACGCGGCGCCGAGCGAAGTGCCGAGTTTCTGCTGGGCGGCGGCCACCGTGGCCGGGCCCGCCGCTTCGTTCAGCACCGATGGCGCGGCGGAAGCGGGTGCCGCGAAAGCGGTTACGGCTGCGGCGGCGCCGATCAGGACGGTCAAGGTGCGCAGAGGACGTCGGATCACGAAAACCTCCAAGGGTTCACGGAAATCGTTGCGGGAGAAGCGCTCCTTGATCGACGTTACGACAGGGCGACAGCCGCCGAATGCCGCCATTTGAGTAGCGCCGGGAATTCGCCTTTACGGCTCAGTGGAATGGCGGCCTCTCACTCGTGTGAGTGGGGATTGCACGATTTACCGTCCCTGATCCGTCGACCGGCGAACGACGCTTAGCGACGTTCGTACGCCCGTTCGGGAAACGGGCTTCCGTGCCCTGAAACGGTAGATCACCTGATGGTGTCCGCGCTGAACCCGTTCGCCCGCATCGGTGACGAACGCGTTTCTTTCACCAGCAGGAAACGAGGCCCGCCGTGAACATCAGGCCGACGGTGAGCACGGGCGCGGCGAACAGCGCCAGCGCTCCGCCCGCGACTGCGCGCACCCGTTCCGGGAATCGCGCCGGCTCGCTCGCGTGCCGGGCCAGCCAGCGCAACCGGAGCGCGGTGTCGTCACCGCCGGCCGTCTGGATCGACAGCAGAGCCGAGCGCACGGTCTCCGGCCCGTGCCCGGTCGCGGCCGCCCGGTCGGCGGCCAGTTCGACGAGCAGCCGGACCGCGCCGGGGAGTTCGCGCATGAGCGGGACGAACCGCAGTACGCGGCCGAGGGTTTCGGCGCATCCGGCCAGAAGGTGGTGCCTGCCGCGCAGATGGGCACGTTCGTGGGCCAGCACCGCGTCGAGTTCGCGGGGCGAGAGCCTGCCTGCCAGGCCGTGGCTCGCGACGATGAGGCCGTCGCGGCCGCCGAGGCTGTAGGCGATCGGACGGTCGTCGGGCAGCCACAGCGTCGGCCCCGGGCGGGCGCCGGACAACCGGAGTACGTCGAGATGGCGCCGGTGCAGCAGCGAGCTGCGTTTCCGGCGCCGGGCGATGGACACGGCGAGCCGGGCAGACGCGATCGCGACGGCGGTGCCCGCGAAAGTGCCGGCGAGCGGATCGAGACCGGGAAGACCGCTGTGGCCGACGGCCGCCCAGCACTCGTGAAGGAGCCGGGTGATGGCCCCGGCGGGCCCGTGGTCCGGCAGGACGAGGAGCAGGACGGCGCCGAGGGTGCCGACGAGGACGCCGAGCGCGGTCAGCAGCCACCACGCGAGCGCCGTGCCGGGGCTGATCCCGCCGGCGGTCAGCCTGCCGAGCAGCCGGGGTGACCACCAGCCGATCACCACCACACCGAACAGGAGCACCGCCGCCAGGATCATCGCTTGCCGGGCTTCCGTCGCAGGGCCCGCCGCAGGATGTCCGACTCCTCTTCGGTGACCGAGCGCGCGAAATGCAGCAGCACCGATTCCCGGTCCTCCGAGGCGTCGAGAAGTTCGCGCAGGCTTTGCGCGGTGGCCTCCTCACGGGTCGCCACGGCGCGATAGCGGTACGCGCGATTCTCCATTTCGCGCTCGACCCATTCCTTGCGGTGCAGGTTGTCCAGCACCGTCATCACCGTGGTGTAGGCGAGGTCGCGATCCCGGTTGATCGCCTCGAGCACCTGGCGCACCCGCAAGGGTTCCGCCGCGTCCCAGAGCACGTCCATCACCGACGCTTCGAGCTCGCCCAGCCGTTGCATGACACCTCCGCCGGGAAGGATACTGTGCCGTTCCCGCTCAGCCGACGATGCGCCGCGCGCCCATCAGATGCCCGTCGCCCTTGACCGAGCGGACGTCGACCAGCTGGCCTTCGGTGGGCGCGTCGACCATCTTGCCGCCGCCGACGTACATGCCGACGTGGTGGATGGCTCCGGGGTTGCCGGTGCCGTCGTCGTAGAAGACGAGATCGCCGGGGACGAGCGCGTCCAACGGGACGGCCTTCCCCACGGTGTACTGCTGGCGGCTGGTGCGCGGAAGCGAGATCCCCGCCTGCTTGTACGCCCACGACGTCAGGCCCGAGCAGTCGAATTCGCTCGGCCCGGTGGCGCCCCATTCGTACTGCGAGCCCCGTTTGGACAACGCCGCCTGCAGCGCGTCGTTCGCGGCGCCGGGCGGGCCGAGGTACGAGCCCTTGTCCTGGACCTTGCCGAGTTTCGCCTTGTCGGCGGCGGGCAGTTGCCCGAGTGCCTGCCGCACCTTGGCAATCTGATCGTCGAGGTCCGCCTTGCGGGTGCGGACCTGGTCCAGCGCCAAGGTCGCGTCGTTCGCGGCGAGCTGGGCCGTTTCCCGCGCGTCCTCCGCCGTCGTGCGCGCGGTCTGTGCCTTCGCGAGCGCGTCGCGCAGCCCGTTCAACGCCTTGGCCTTCTCTTCGGCCAGGACCGACAGCGCGGAGGAGCGGTCGAGGAACTCCTGCCTGCTGCCGCTGTCGAGCAGCAGGACGGCGTTGCCGAGTCGCTCGCCGCTCATCGCGGACCGCGCGATCGCCTCGACCTGCGGCCGGAAGCGATCGATCGCCGACCGCGCCTGCGTGAGGTCGCCGTCGGCCCGGCCGACGGCGGCCGTGGCCTGGTCGCGTTCGCTCTCGCGGGTCTTCAGCCGGTTCTGGGATTCCTGCAGATCCTCGTCGGCCTTGGCCGCTTGGGCGCCGAGTTCCTGGTAACGCCGCATCGGATCCTGGCCGTCCGGCGCCGGTTGCGCGCTGGCGGGGAGCGTGCCGAAGCCGAGGATCATGAGGGCGGCGGTGGCGGCGAGGGGGTGCCGCGGTGAGCGCCGGTGTGGGGTCACGGGTGCCGAATCTCCTGTCGCACAGGGTCAACTATCGAGGTTAGTAGTACGGGGACGGATGTGAGTGCGCGGTGAAATCCTACTAAGACGGCTAGTACTAGGCCTCATGGGAGAGAAAGCCGATCTTTGCTACGGTGGGAACCGTGAGTGTCTTCCCGGCTACTCTTCGTCGACTGGTCGCGGTCTTGTTGTTGCTGGTCGTGGCGGGCTCCGGGGCCGGTGGCTGCCTGGACGGGCACGGCGATGCCCTCGCCGTCACGTCGGTCTCGCATGACTCGTCATGTCCGCCGCGCGAGGGACACGTGCACGCCCGCCCGCTCACCGCCGTCGTGGTCCGAGGTGACGAATCTTCGCCCGTGCCGGATCTCCCGCCCCGGTCGGCACCCGTCGATTCGCCTGTGGTGCAAGGGAACACTCGGCTGCTTCCGGTCGACAGAAGTGGTACCCGGATACTCGTCGAGCTGTGCGTGTCGCGGACCTGACCGGTCCTGTGTCGTCCCGGTCCTGTCCGCACGAAGCACAGAAAGACGAATCCTATGAACGCAGTCCTGCCTCGGCACACGGCGCTTGCCGTCGGCAACACGCCCGTGCTCTGGATCGACGAGCAGCTCACTGGTTCCGGCCGGGGTTTCTGGGCCAAACTGGAGGGCTTCAACCCCGGCGGCATGAAGGATCGCCCGGCGCTGCACATGGTGGAAGCGGCCAAAGCCCGCGGCGACCTCGCCGACGGCGCGACGATCGTCGAATCGACCAGCGGGACGCTCGGGCTCGGGCTCGCGCTGGCGGGGATCGTCCACGGGCATCCGGTCACGCTGGTCACCGATCCCGGTATGGAGCCCATCGTCCGGCGGATGCTCATCGCGCACGGCACCCGCGTCGACCTCGTCACCGAGCCGCATCCGGTGGGCGGCTGGCAGCAGGCGCGCCGGGACAGGGTCCAGCGGGTGCTGGAGGAGCAGCCCGGCTCCTGGTGCCCTGACCAGTACCACAACCCGGACAACGTGGCCGCGTACACGAGTCTGGCCGACGAACTGGCCGCACAGCTCGGCCGGATCGACGTGCTGGTGTGCTCGGTCGGCACCGGCGGGCATTCGGCCGGGACCTTCCGCGCGCTGCGGCGGTACTTCCCGCATCTGCGCCTGATCGGCGTGGACACGGTCGGGTCGACGATCTTCGGGCAGCCCGCCACCTCGCGGCTGATGCGCGGGCTCGGGTCGAGTATCCATCCGCGCAACGTCGACTACGCCGCGTTCGAGGAGGTGCACTGGGTCGCGCCCGCCGAAGCGGTGTGGACCTGCCGCCGTCTCGCCGCCGCCCAGTACGCGACAGGCGGCTGGAGTGTCGGCGCGGTCGCGCTCGTGGCCGCCTGGCTGGCCCGCACGCACGATCCGGACGTCCGGATCGCGGCGATCTTCCCGGACGGCCCCCAGCGTTACTTCGACACCGTCTACAACGACGAGTACTGCGCGGGACACGGCCTGCTCGACGTCGTCCCGGCACGGGAACCGGACGTCATCGCGCATCCCGGTGAGCGCGTGGTGGAACGCTGGACCCGGTGCCGCACGATCGTGGACCCCGCGCTGTGACCGGGTTCGCCGAGCGGTTCCGCTCCTTCGACCGGCCCAGCAAGGTGTTGATGGTCAACCAGTTCACCATCAACGTCGGCTTCTACATGCTGATGCCGTATCTCGCAGGCTACCTTTCGGGCCCGCTGGGGCTGGCGGGCTGGGCGGTGGGCCTGGTGCTGGGGATCCGCAACTTCTCGCAGCAGGGCATGTTCCTGGTCGGTGGCACGCTGGCCGACCGGTTCGGCTACAAACCGCTCATCGTCGCCGGATGTGTGCTGCGGACGGCGGGATTCGCCCTGTTGAGCGTGACGTCGTCGTTGCCGTCGCTCATCGTCGCGTCCGCGGCCACGGGATTCGCCGGGGCGCTGTTCAACCCGGCGGTCCGCGCCTACCTGGCGGCGGACGCGGGGGAGCGGCGGCTGGAGGCGTTCTCGGTGTTCAACGTGTTCTACCAGGGCGGGATCCTCGCCGGGCCGGTGGTCGGGCTGGCGCTGACGGCCGTCGACTTCCGGCTGACCTGCCTGGTCGCCGCCGCGGTCTTCGGAGTACTGACCGTGGTGCAGATACGGGCGCTGCCCGCGCACGAAAGCGAAGGCGGCACCTCGTCGATCTGGTCGGACTGGCGGATCGTCGCGGCGAACCGGTCCTTCCTGCTCTTCGCGCTGGTCATGATCGGCACGTACGTGCTGTCCTTCCAGACCTACCTCGCCCTCCCGATGGAGGCCCGCCGGATCACCGGCTCGGAGACGTCGGCGACCGTGCTCATCGCCGGGCTGTTCGTGATTTCGGGCGGCCTCGCGATCGCCGGGCAGCTCAAGATCACGGCCTGGTTCAAGGACCGGTGGCCGCCCGGCACCTGCCTGGCCGTGGGCATGGTGTTCATGGCCGCGGCCTTCGTCGCGCCGCTGACGGTCGCCCGGGCGGGACCGGCCGCGGCCGGCGCCGGACTGCTGCTCTCCGCCGCGTTGCTGGCCGTCGGCACGGTCGTCGTCTTCCCGTTCGAAATGGACACCGTCGTGCGGCTTTCCGGCGACCGGCTGGTCGCCACGCACTACGGCTTCTACAACACGATCGTCGGCGTGGGCATCCTCCTCGGCAACCTCTTCACCGGCACCGTCTTCGACCTCGCGCGCCGGGCGGGCTTCCCGGAATTCCCGTGGCTGGCCCTGACGCTGATCGGCGCCGCCTGTGCTTGGGGATTGCGTGGTCTCGACCGGAGCCGGCTTCAGACGAGCGTCGTCCAGTAACTCCAGAAAGCCTGAAGGACCGCGACGGTGATGGCGGCGTACCAGACCACGAGGACCACGCTGTGGTACCGGATCGCCGCCTTCACCTCCGGTCCTTTGTGGAGGTTGTGCAGGGTCGTGTACCAGAAGACGGCGATGGTGACCGCCCAGACGACCATGCAGTACGGGCACAGCGCGCCGATGACGTACAGGCTCTGCAGCATCAGCCAGTGCACGAAGACGACACCGAACGCCGCGCCGGCTTGCAGGCCCAGCCAGTACCAGCGAGGGAGCTTCGCGCCACCGAGCAACGCGACCCCGGTCGTCACGACCACGCCGAACCCGGCGATCCCCAGCAACGGATTGGGGAATCCGAGCAGTTCGGCCTGCGGCGTCTTCATGATCGACCCGCAGCTGAGCACCGGGTTGACACTGCAGGTCGGGATGTAGGAGAAGTCCTTGAGCAGCGCGATCTTCTCGACGGTGAGCACGAACGAAGCCACCAGGCCGATCGCTCCGCCGGACAGCAGCACCCACGGCGTCACCCGGACGGCGAACGGCGTCATTTCGTCAGCTCCCGGTCGATGACGGCCTTGAGACCCTGATAGGACGGTGAGCCCGGGAACTTGACGCCGTTGACGAAGAACGTCGGCGTGCCCTCGACGCCGATGTTCGCGCCGTCGGTGCGGTCGGCCAGCACCCGGCCGAGTGTGACCGGGTCGTCCAGCGCCGTTTCGAAGGCCTGCAGGTCGAGGCCCAGTTCGCGGGCGAACCCGAGGAAGGTCCCGCGGTGGGAGACCTGCTGATCGCCCCACTCCGGCTGCTTCTCGAACATCAGGCGGTACATCGGTTCGAGTTTGCCCTGCTTACCCGCCGCCTCCACGGCCCGCGCGGCGAGTTCGGCGTTCTGATGGCTCGGGATGGGGAAGTAGCGCAGCACGAAGGTGACCCGGTCGCCGTACTCGGCGCGGAGGCGTTCGACGCCGGGAAACGCGGCGCCGCACGCCTCGCATTCGAGGTCGAGGAACTCCACGACGGTCACCTTGCTGCCCGCCGGGTCGGAGAGCCGATGGCTGTCCGGCCGGACGAGGATCGACGCGGGCACCACCGGGGGCGCGTCGATCGCCTGCCCGCTCGGGGCGTCCTCACCCAGATTGGTGACCACGAGCAACGCGGCCACGACCGCGACGACGACGGCCACGACCGTCAGGGAAACCTTGGTGTTCTTGGTCATTCTGTTGTGTCCTTGGCTCGGTTCCGGCAACTGAAAGCGGCAGGGGCGGGCCGGATCAGGTACGGGAAACGCAGAGCTGGACGAGCGGTGGAGTGGTTGTCGAGCGTTTTGCCGGCGAGGACGGCGGTACTCCCGTCCCGCCGGGGCGGTGATGCCGGACGAGCAGGACGAACGCGGCCAGCAGTGCCACGCCGATGCCCGCGACGTCGTCGAGGTGGTTGTCCGGAAGAGGCTGATCCACCGGGCTCAGCCGGGGCGCCGCCGGCTCGCATTCGCCGGCCGGGATCGTGGGGTGGGTGGCTTCGGCGGCGAACAGGGGAGCACAGGGCGAGCCGGCCGCCGCCGCTCCGTCACTGCACAAGGCGCCCTGCAGGAGGGCGACAGCGGTGAGCACGGCCAGCACGGCGAAAAGCCGCGCTGTCATCCTCACTGTCCGTCCGCCGGTCACGCGGTGCAGGATAGAGGTGACCTTGTGAAGCCGGGGCGAACTCGGACAAACCGGCCTACAGTGGTCGGCGATCCGAGTGGAAGGACAACCCCTTGCCGAGATTCAAGGATGTCTACGCGGTCCTGCCGGTCTCCGACCATGCCGCCGCCGTCGCCTGGTACGAGCAGTGGATCGGGCGGCGACCCGACACCGAACCCATGGAAGGCGTCGCGGAATGGCGGATAACCGGGAACGCCGGTATCCAGGTGGCCCACGCCCCGGAAGCCGCGGGTAAGAGCACCGTGGTCCTCGTCGTCGAGGACATCGACGAGACCGTCGGCGACCTCGCGGGTCGCGGCGTGGAATGCGGCCCGATCCAGGACTTCGGCTTCGTCAAACTGACGGAGATCGCGGATCCGGCGGGCAACAAGGTCACCTTCGTCTGGGAGAACCCTTCGCCGGAGTAGTTCTTTCCGGAAGATGACGGGATCGCGCGGAGCGTTGCCCGCGGCGGGCCGCCGATGGTCCGATTCCCTCCGTCATCGACACTGGAGGGAATCCCATGAAGCATTCGAGGCGCAAGACCCTCGCGCTGGCACTGCTGGTGCCGTTCGCCACGCTCGTCACGGTGCCCGGCGCCGAGGCGGCGACCGAACGCACGATCAAGGTCGTCACCTACAACGTGGGCGACGCGGGCGGCCTCAAGGCCGATCTCGTCCGTCTCATCGAGACCGAACGTCCCGCCGTCATCGGGCTGCAGGAGGTCGCCGACCGCGAGGAGGCGGTGAAGGAGGCCGCGGCCGCGACGGGGTACGTCGCCATCTACGAGTCAGATCGTCGCGCCGTCAGGCACAACGCCATCCTCGTGCGCGGCAACCTGACCGTCACCGGCCACGGCGCCGGCGAGATCTCGCCCGCGTCCAAAGTGGACCCGTCCACGCCCGGTACCGGTCCCGCGGAGCCCGGTGACTGTGGCTGCTGGGTGCCGCCGAAGTACGTCAACTGGGTACGGGTGGGAGGCGCGGGCTTCGAGTGGGTCGTGGGCGTCGTGCACCTGACGCCGTCCGCGCAGCGGTTCGCCCTCAACCGTGAACTGCACAATCTGCAGGTCCGCACTACCGCGGACTGGTTCTCTTCGCGCGTGGCCGAGCCCGTCGTCATGGGTGACTTCAACGCCGAACCGGGTTCGGACCTGATGGCGGGGCTGCGACGGGTGGCCGATTCCTACGGCGCTCCGAGCCATGGCACCAGGTCCATCGACCACGTGTGGGCGAAGAAGGACTCGACCGGGTCCGAGGTGGAGGCTCTCACCGGCTACGGAAGTGACCACCGTCCGGTGCGCGTCCGGGTGACGGTGACCCGATGATGCGACGTGCCCTGCTCGCCATCGTGTGCGGCGTCAGCCTGCTGACGGCCGTGCCGGCCGCGACGGCCGAAACCGGGCCGCGCGACGAGTCACTGGACTTCCGGTTCCCGGCGGCGGATCTGATGCGGATACCGGAGACGAACACCTACGTCGCGGTCGGTGCCAGCATCCCTGGCAAGAAGCTGCCGTACACCAAAGTCGAATTCAGTGGCGGATCGTTCCAGCGCCGAGGCGCTGTCGACGGCGACGCCTGGGACGACGTCACCTTCCCCGCGGGTTACTGGGCGAGACCTGACTCTCCACTGTGGACACCGGCGTTGTTCGCGCATCAGGAGGACGGCCGCGTCGTCTACTACGTCTTCTACAGCGCGGCGCTTCCCGGCCCCGAGCCCGCCGGCCAGGCGAAGCACTGCATCGGTTACGCCACCTCGCTGCGGGCCACGGGCGGCTTCGTCGCCAACGCCGATCCGCTGTTCTGCCCGGACCGGGGGTGGGCGATCGACGCCGACGTGAGCAGGGGACAGGGCGAGGTCTGGCTGACCCTGCGCAACGGCGCGTGGACGCAGGACCGCGTCACCGCGCTGGGGGCGGCGAAACTGGACTTCGACCGGCCCCGCCACGTGCGGCGGATAGCCGAGGCCGAGGCGAAGAAGCTCATCGACAACGCGAATCTCGAGTGGACGCACCACAACAGCCCGGCCGACGACGTCCTCACGATCGAGAATCCCAACGCCGTCCGCATCGACGGTGACTGGTACCTCTTCTATTCGGGGAACAACTGGTACGCGAACCGCTATGCGACCGGCGTCGCCTACTGCGGAACCGCGTTGACGGACAACCGGTGCACTCCGATGGCCGAGCAGCGTGCGTACTTCTCCTACCAGCCGGACCCGGACGGCGAGCCGCGATTCCGGCCGGGCCTGCCGGACAGGTATCGCAAGAAGAACCTGCCGGGTAACAAGCGAGGGCCCGGTGCGTTCAACGCGTTCCAGGCGCCCGATGGCTCGTGGTGGGCTTCGTGGAACTACATCACCGACGCGAGTCTGCTCCCGCATGAGGATCCTTCGCCGGAACGGCGGAGCCGGATCGGGCGGCTGACGAAGACGGGTGCGGGAGAGACCGCGGAGTTCAGCGTGTCCTGGTGACCGGTCGCGGCCGGTGAAAACGCTTGGTGGCGCTGCTCCGTCCCTCTACCCTCTCGAAGGTGAAGATCTGGACGGAGCGGCCCGCCGAGCACGATATCGAGGCGGTTGTCCGGCAGTATTTCGGCCTCGTGCGGGCCGGAAACATGCCGGTGGCCCAAAAGCTCCTCGACCACCCGCCGGCCCGGCATGTACTCAAGGCGCTCTGGTCCGGTTCCGTCGGAGCGAATACCGAGGGCGATCCAGCGCCCGGTGAGTGGGAACACGACACGGCGTGGCTCGACGAACTCGGTCTCGGGAGTTGCGCCTGGAGCGAGAGCGGTAGCCATCTCTACGTCGAAATCACCTACCGCGAGCGGGTGATGGACGTGGCATTGGGCTTCTGGGTCAAACCAGTCGACGGCGGCTGGGTCGTCTCGGGGCCGGCCACGCTCTGGTAACGAGATGGTCAGCCCTTGAAGTATCCCTTGAACAGGATCTCGCTGATCTTCGTGGTGGTCTCCTGGCCGGTCTCGTAACCGTTCTGGATGACCTTGGTGTTGTTCATGAGCGAAAGGGTGTAGCGCTCGTGCGGCCCGACGAAGCCGACCGAGTTCATGATCCACGAGCCGTCGTCGTTGTCGTCGGACCAGCCGTTCTTGTTGCCCGGACGCGCGGGGGCCCCGGCACCCCAGACTCCCCACTGCTGGTTGACGTCGACGGAGCGCATCTCGCGGACGATGTAGTCGCGGTGCCGGCTGGGCAGCTTCGTCAGGACGTAGCCGATCAGCCGGTCGAGGTCGTTCGCGGTGGTCAGGATCCAGCCCCAATGGTGCGGGTGCTGGTCGGTGAACCGCATGTCCGTCATCCCGTACGACGGGAACCGCTTGGCGAACTCGGCCTCCCCGCCGTACCGGGTCCACAGCGTGTGGGCGGCGGCGTCGTCGCTGGAGTTGAGCATCCGGTGCATCAGGTCGCGGTCTTCGGCGGTCAGCTTGACGGCCCCGGAATCGTCGCGCAGCAACAGATCGACGACCATCGCCAGCTTCGGGGTGGAGCAGGCCCAGATGAGGGTCCCGGCGGCCTGACTCCGGTAGACGGCGCCGGTCCACCGGTCCCGGAGGACGATTCCGGTGTCACCGGGCCTGCTGTCGGCGTACGCCTGGGCCAGCACGATGCGTGCCTTGAGTTCCCGGTCGAAGCGGGTCGTGGCGCCGGCGGGCGCGGCGGGTGTCAGTGCGAAGACCGCCAGTATCGCGGTCAGCATGACGAAAAGTCTCTTCATGTGCTCCCCAGGTTCCGATCTCGGATGTTCCTGAGCTTGAAGGCGTTCGCCGGCGTCGGAGGTTGCCGCGACCCGCCGAATAGTGACGCCGGTCACTTCGGGTGCGGATATCCACTGTGGACGGCTGGTGGGGCGAGCACCACCACGCGGAGTCCGGCAGGCACCACGCCGGATCGGCGGGCCGGCCCGATGGTCTAAGCCACGGCGGACCGCGATGCTGAACCCGATCGATCCGAAGTACTCGAACGAAGGAAATACATGAAGAGAGCGGGTTCCGTGCGCGGCCACCTGATTCGTGCCGCCAGTGTCGCGCTGGTGGGAGCTTTCTGCGCGATCGCCCTACCCGGCAGTGCCGATGCCGTGGTGAACGGGAAGGACTCCACCGAGCGCTACGAGTTCATGGCGTCGATCCCGGAGGTCGTGCCCGAGCTGAACAACGCCAAAGGTGTCTGCGGGGCCGTGCTGGTCCACCCGCAATGGGTGGTGACCGCGGCGCACTGTGTCGACCCGGACAACAACCCGGCGAGGCCAGAGGGGACCGTGCGCATCGGCAGCGAGCGACGGACCTCCGGCGGCACCGTACGCAAGATCGACCGCATGGTGCGCCACCCGGGCTACCAGCCGGGCCAGCCGAACAGGAACGACATCGCGCTGGTGCGCCTGGACCGGCCCGTCTCCGAACGGCCGATCCGCATCGCCGACCGCCCCGGCCGCCCCGGCACACCGACCCGCTTGATGGGCTTCGGCACCACGGTCGACACCGCCGACATCACCAAAGTGGTGTTCCCCGAACGACTCCAGCAGCTCGACACCCGCCGGGGAGCGGTGTCGGAATGCTCGCCCGGCTACGCGGACTCGACCCGGCTCTGCACGATCAGCCGCAAGCCCGGTGCGATGGCGTGCATGGGGGACTCCGGCGGGCCGCAGGTCCAGCGCGGGAAGTGGGGCCGGTGGGAGCTGATCGGCGTCACGTCAGGGCCTGGTGACGACGACGTGCCCTGCGCCAACGGACCCGGCCTCTACACCAGCGTGCCCGCTTACGAGGGCTGGATCCACCGCACCGTCCACGGACACCGCTGACGCACCGGCACTCCGGCTGCGGGCGAGATTCTTCCTCGCCCGCAGCCCTCGCCTCACCGGGGTGCGAGTGCCTCCAAAGACGACAGCGGCGCCTTGTGCAGGTTCGAGATGATGTTCCTCGGCTTGTCCGCGGCCTTGCTGTAGTAGTGCGCACCGGACTCGAACGCCAGGTAGACGTTGCTGCCGTAGACCGTCAGCCCCTCGGACATGCTCGGCGCGCGGAAGCAGTGCTTCTTGGCCGTGTCCAGGTCTTTGTCGCCGGCACCGCGCCGGACCACGTAGAGGTTGCTGCGGTTGTTCCGGCCGTGCGAGGTGCTGTAGATGAACACGTCCTTGGTGACGATGAGGCCCTGCGTCTTCGTCGGCACCTCCCACGACCCCGGCCGGTAGCTCAGCTTGCCGTCGGAGCCGACGGTGTACGAGTGCATCAATCCGCGCTTGGAGTCTTCGAACTTGCCCGCCCACAGCGTGTTGCTCGGGCCGTGACTGGTAAGGAAAGACGAGGCGTAGACGGTCTGCGCCGTCCCCTCCTGCTCGATGGGCAGCGACTTCTTGATCGCGTTCTTCAGCTTCGCCAGCGAGTACTTGCGGACCGTGTCACCCTTGCCCGACACGAACGCCCAGCCCTGCTTCTCGAAGACAGCGATCCCGCCGACGTGCGAGTACGCGAGCAGCGCCTGGCCGACCTGCTTGCCGGTCTTGGCGTCGATCCCGATGATGATCGCGCTGCGGTGGCCCGACTCGTACGAGGTGACCAGGATCAGGTCGTTCGACCCGTCCCAGTTCGACCAGGTCGCCGTGCCCTGGGGGATGTTGGTCGCCAACGCGGGGACAGGGTGACTCTTACTGAACCGCTTGTCGTAGGCGTAGGAGGCCGATTCCCCGTCGTAGAAGGGGCCGTCCTTGCCGCTGGACTTCGAGTCGCAGGTGATGGCCGCGGCCTCGGCGGGGGCGGTGCCCACCGTGGTGAGGCCGAGCATCAGCACACTCGCCGCGGCAGTGGTCGTCGCCTTCTTGAGTAGGGTCTTCATTCATCCCCTTGTAGTCGTTGTGCGTGCAGTTCTCAACTGGGACTCGCGGGAAGCGCTCGAGGTTCCGTTCGGACAGGTCAGCCCTTACCGGCTGCTCGTAGCCGCTCTAATAGCTCTCGACTGGTGGAGTCCTCGGAGTCGAAGCCGTGAATCATGTCCTGCTCGGGGACGGTGGGTCTCCAGGGTCGAATCCGTCGGCTGCGCGTCGATGGGCTGGAGCTGGCGCGACGAGGCCCGGAACAGGTCGCAATCTGGGCAAGGTCGCCGCGAAAGAACGGGACCAGGCAAGGGGATCAGGGTGAGTTCTGTGGACCTGAGCTCGACGCAGTGTCGGAGAAGGGACCCTCTGGCGGTTTGTGAGCAGGAACTGCGAGGCCTGGGGGAATGTGCTCGTGCACGGATCTCGGCGGTCGACGGCTTTCGATCACTCGTCAGGCTGACTCAGGTTGTGCCGTTGGCCGCTCAAGGCTGGACTGGTCGGACGTCTCCGGTTTCTGAGGATGGAAGGACATCACCATGTTTGGCTGCTCACTCCGTAAGCAGGCCGGGGTGCTGTTTTCCGCGGCTGCGGCCGTCTTGTTGGCCTCCCCGGTCGTTTCCGCGGCTCCGTCCGCGGTCGGTGCGGCCCAGCAATCGGCGGTGCATGGCGGTGGTGCGATGTACACCGTCTCACCGGGACCCGGCCGTGAACCGTATTACTGTTCAGCGGGGTTCGCGATCCTCGTCAAGGGCGTCCGATACATCCTCACGGCCGGGCACTGCACCGAACACGGGCTGGACTGGCAAGGTATCGGCCCCAACGTGGACACCCATTTCCCGGTGACCGATTACGGCCGCGTCCGGGACCTCTCCGGCTCCGGGCACAGCCAAGTCGATCTCCACGATGGCAGTACCCAGCGGATCCTTCGTGCGGGCATCCCGCAGGTGGGGCAACCGGTGTGCAAGAGCGGCATGACGACGAAGAAGACGTGCGGGAAAGTCCTCGGCCTCAACCAGACCGTGAACTACGGCAAGGACAAGCAGGTCGTCGGGACGATCGCGACCGACATCCCCATCGAGAGCGGTGACAGCGGCGGCCCGTTGTTCTATGGCGGCGTCGGCTACGGAGTGCTGTCCGGCGGGAACAGTCAAGTCAGCTTCTTCCAGCCACTACGGCCCGTGCTCGCCGCCTACGGCGCCACACTTGCCTGAGACTTGGTCTCCCGTGCCGTGCGTTGCTAGATCCGTTCGAAGATGATGTCGAAGTCCTTGCGCCAGGTGGATCCGTGGTCTTCGGATGCTTCCCAGCGTGCGTCGATCCGGTCTGGTCGGACGTCGGCGATGAAGCGTTGGTGCATGTCGGGGTCCTGGCGGTTCAGGTGCCAGCGTGTGCCGTCGAAAGTCATGGCGAAGACCCGGCAGACACCTCGTTCGTCGTGGTAGAGGGCTGTGTAGGTGTCGCGGGTGTCGCTGCGGCCGAGAACCAGGACCATCTCGCTCGCGGCGTTGTCGTCGCCGTCGCCCATGGTCCAGCGGAGGACCACGAACGCGTCACCGAGCCACTCGACCGTCGCTGAACCAGGCACCTCCTGGTCGGCGGGATCCAGGAACCAGGCGTTGCGCAGCGTTGTCCGCCACGAGCCGACCAGGACGTCCAGTTGTTGCATGGCCTCGTTGCGCATGGCTACCTCCCTGACGTCGGGCCCGAGCTCGCAGGAGTCTCGCGAGGGACTGCCTTAGGGACTTCACCGCAAGATTATCGGCCTGGTTTTGAACTGAACAAGAAGAGCCCCTGACTTGTACCTGAAGTGCAAGTCAGGGGCTTCGTCTTCCGGTCGGGCTGACAGGATTCGAACCTGCGCCCCCTTGGCCCCCAGTACCGCGGGGCCGGTGTTTATGCAGGTCAGGAGCTGTACGTATGATCAATTGACGTGTCAGAAACGCCTGGTCGTGCATCGCTGTGCAGGACGGGTGGTCCCCAACGTCCGACCTGGTCCCGCTTGTCCTCCGTCTGTAAAGGCTCCAGTTTGCCTTGCCGTCCTGCAGATTAAAGCGCGGAGACTGCCAGACTCGCATGGCTGACCATGGAGTGCGGAAGTTCTTGAACGCTTCGTCGAGGAGAAGAAGCGAGCGTTCCTCCATGCGTTCTTTATCTTCCGGGGGCGGTTCCTGATTGACCGCAACGATGACGGCAACGCTGCCGTCATCGCGATCTTCCGGTTTACTCTGGAAAGTCACTGTTTTGAGCTGGAGTCCACGTCCCGCCCGGCGGCCGGTTGCTCGTGCCTCGGCGATACCGTCGACGTTCGTTGGGGCAAAGTACCGCAACCACTGCTGGTCGATCTCGAGGTGGCGCACGATCTCAAGTGTCAGCTTATCGGTCGGGTCCCTCCGTCAGCTGTGCGGATGTGCGGTGGGCTCGTGGAGCGTGGCCAGCTTGAGCGGCGAGGCACGGTGACGATCATGGGTATTCAGCGAGAAGCCTTTGCGGCTCGGCGCGGGCACTCGGATTCACCCAGGAAGCCTTCGCCCAGCAGCTCGGGTAGAGCCGCCGACGGTCGGGCCTTGGGAGCGCGGAACACTGACGCCGCGCGCCTGGAGATGTCCTCGCATAGCTGAGTTACTTCGAGTGTCTCTTGACGAACTTGCCGTACTCCTCGACCCGTCGGCGGAGAAGCTTCTTGTCAGGCAGTGTTCGGCAACGCGGCGCGCGGCTAGCACGCCGTGAGAAAGATCTTCCGCTCTTCGGGTGATCGTTTCCCCTTTCCGCTGACGAAGCCCGCCCTCGGAGTGGGTGAATGGCGTTCTGGCGAAACAACTCTGGGGAGGGTACCTATGCGATGGAAGACTGCGCTGGTCATTTTCGTCATGGTCCTCACGGCCTCGTTCGCCGCCGCGGCACCGGCTTCGGCGGATCCGATCACCGCGGAATCCGCGGCGGACTGCGAGCGCGGGGCGAACGGTTTCGTGGACATACCCGACGGTCTCACTGGCGAACCGGTCCGCGTCATGGTGGTGGGCGGGTTCATGACGGTGACCCTGTACAAGGGCTATGTCCAGGGGCTGCGCGGGTGGGCGCACGCGCGTGGCGCCACACAGGCGGGTGACCTGGTGTGGATGGACTGGACGCGGGACGGCGGCCGTAGCTGGATCCAGTGCGGGCCGTTCGTGATCCCGCATTCGCAGGCCACCAAGACCAGCGCGGCGCAGCGGACCAACCCTTCGCCGACCTGGCAGTTCCGGGCCTGTGGCATGTTGCGTGATCAGCCGCGGACCACAAAGTGTACCGAGCCTTGGTGGTGAGAGTTCACTACCAAGCACGGCGAGGGCTTCCGGCGTCGGCTACTCCGGCGCCGGAATAACCTTGAGATACCACGTGAAATTGCAGTAAACGTGATCGTTGGCCGTGAAGAATGCAGGAAGTCCGGCCACGATGGCACCGGGTGATTGAGGAGCAGGTAGCCGCTGCTGAACTGCGCGAACTCGGGCACCTTGAGCACCAGATCGATGTCGGCGCGGTCCAGCGTGCAGTGCAGGCGTTGCACCAAGCCCGCGATCCAGTACTTCTGCCGGAAGGCCGATGTCACCAGGAATGCCTGACGTGTGCGTCTGGTCGATGGCACCCGCCGCAGCAGAGGAGCTGCGGCCAGCACGCCCGCGACCAGAAGGGTCGATGCGGGCACCTTCGCGATCAGCACGTCGCTGCGGATCATCGCGAGCACCCCGGTGAGAATGAGACCGCCGGTGACCAAGGTGAGGACGGCGAACCGTATCGGAATGCGATCACGGTCCGGCAACTTCATCGTGGAGTCCTCCCGGGCCGATGAAACCGCGAGGAGCCGACATGCCCCCACTGGCACCGATTATGTGCCCGAGGACGACCGGGTGCCAGAGACAGAGAGGTGGCGTGTTCGGAGCAACGCAGCGCTGGCCGGCAGCGACCAAGGGGACGTCATCGGCGTAGGCGGCGGTCGTGTTGCGCGGAGACACGCCCCGGATCACCGGAGCCGTCTCACCGGGAAGGACGGTGGTGTAAGACCAGCTGTATTTCAGGATCGCGCGGTGCCCCGCGGCTAGGCCGTTACGGTTCCAGTGTGACCAGCCCAGCGGCTCATCTCCCTGGTCGTCACCGAGCGCGCGATAGCCGTCCGCGAACAAGGTCTGCGTCAGCAACTGCATGAGCGGCCGGCACCGGGCCGTCCGCGACCTCATCCGGTGGCACCTCCCGGTCTTCCTCGTACCGGATATGTCGCCGCCCAGCCTCTGCGTGTAGCGGGCCATCTCCGCCGGTGTGGACGAGATGCTTCACGGTAGCTGGGTATCTGCGGGGGCGAGGAAGAACAGTTCGGGGTCTCCGTCGTCGAGGCCGTAGACGATTCCGGCCGATTGCCAGCCAAGGCGGGTGAGGAGCCGCTGCATGGGCTGGTTGGACAGGTTCGTGGAGGTGAACAGTTTGGGGGTGTTCCGGCGTTGTTGCGCGTCCAGCAGCAGGCGGGCGCCGACCCCGAGGCCGCGTGTGTTCTCGGCGACCATGAGCATCGTGACGAAGGCCTGGCCGAAGAAGGTGTATTCGGTGACGCAGTAGCCGGTCACCTGACCCCGGGAGTGCGCGATCCGGGTGTCGGCGGTGGCCAACCAGTGCTGGATCTCGGCGATCCTGCCGGAGTTCCCGGCCACGGCCGCCGAGTCCACCTGAGCCAGCAGGGGCCCGTCTGTGGTGAGTGCATCCCGGATAGTGATGTCCGGGACGGGGACTTGGTCGCTTTCCATGGCTGCGCTCATTTCCGCCTCCGCGGGGGCATCGCCCACCGCTAGTGATCATCGGTGCGACGGTAGCGGACGGCCAGGCGTTGACGGTTTCCGCGACGTCGATGGTCATGACCGACGACGCGCGGCCCTCATGTCGCAACTCAGCCTGCCGGCATGTGGTGGCCGTGGGCGCGCATCCACGCGACGACCTGGTCGTAGCCGTGGTGTGCGGCTTTCACGGCCAGATCCGTAGCTACGCCGCTTAGGCGCCGACGCAGACTCCGCGCTGTCCTCCGCCAGTCCCTTCGCCGTCACACTCTGGCGCTCCTGGTGGGCTCCGATCGAACCTCGGCTGAGGTTCCCGGCTTGGTGTTCAGTGCGGTATCTCCGGCGTCGAGGGGGAGTAGACGTGGAGCCACGGCTGGTGGATGGGAATGGCTCACGACGGAGGATGTGGCGGGGCTGCTGCAGGTTGATCCGTCGACGGTGCGGCGGCGGACGGCGAGTCCGCCGCAGGGGCCGCCTTCGTGCCGTTGTCCGAGCGGCTCGTCGTCTACAGCGCCTCGGACGTCGATGCGGGGCTGCTGAGCAAGCGGGTCGATTCTGCGAAGGTGACGGCCCAAGCACTTGCTTCGGTGCTTGCCGAAAAATCCTTTACGGTGAAACGAAAAAACCGCCTGACCCGGACTTTCGTCCAAATCAAGCGGCTTTCGTTCCGGTCGGGCTGACAGGATTCGAACCTGCGACCCCTTGACCCCCAGTCAAGTGCGCTACCAAACTGCGCCACAGCCCGGACCCGCGCTCCGTGGAGTGCGATGTGAGTACTTTAGCGGGTCCCGGACGGGGGCTTGCAACCAGGGGTCACTGTGTGTCTGAGCTGGGGAAACGGTCCGTGAGGCCGCCCTGCCGCCTTCGGGCGGCCCCCACGGGGTCACTGGGGGTTGCCGGCGTGGGTGAGGGTCTGCCAGGCGACGAACAGGTTGTTGGTGCCCGCCGGGCGCTGGCGCAGGGTGAGCGCCTCGGTGTTGCTCATGGTGTGCCCGAGACGCGTGTGGAGGTGGTTGTAGCCGACCTCGGTGATCGGGCCGAGGCCGAGTTTCAGGCTGCCGCCGCACAGCCACGACGGGACGGCCGCGCCCATCTGGTACTTCGCGTGGAAGCCGAGGCCTTCGCGTAGGCGGTCGGCGATCTCGGGGTAGAGGTCCTGGCCCTGGATGCGAGTGGTCTCGGCGAAATTCGCGATGGCGGCGAGGCCGTAACCGGTATGGGTGAAGTCCCGGCAGGTTTCCTGGGAGAGGCCGTTGACGAATGTCGTCTGGCCTTGCCAGTACTTGACGATTTTGTCGCGGGTGTCCAGGCCGCTGCCGGGCGCGGTCTTCGGGAGCGCGCCGTCGCTGGCCAGGTAGAGATAGGCGGGGACGCGGGTGCGGAACTTCGTGACGGCCTTGTCGTAGACCGTCTTGTCGTCGAGGAACACCGCGATGCCGATCGCGGCCTCGGTCATGCTGAGTTCCCAGTTGCCGTTGCTGTGACTGCCGTTGATCACCTCGGGCAGGTACACGTTCCGCAGCATGGTGCCGAAGCGGCCGGAATTCGGCCAACTCGTGTACGTGTGCTTGATGATCTCCGCGGCGCGCGGCCACGAGGAGGCCGACCACGCCGACTGCAGGGGAGCGTTGCTGTTCGTGTGATCTTTCAGCACCGCTGACCAGGCGTCCATGATCTCGATCGCCTTCGTCGCGTATTTCGCGTCGCGCGTGATGTACCACGCCAGCGAAAGGGAATACGCGGCGATCGCGTCTTGCCGTTCATCGGTACAGCCGATGTTCGGATTCGAATACGAACCGCATTCGACGATGGCGCGGGGTTTCGGTGACCGGGACAGTGAGGCGTACGAACTCGACATCATCGCGTCGTAGGCCTGTTTCCACGGTTGCGCGCCGGCCTGAACCTTGGCGCGGACGAAGTCCAATTGCGGGCGGCTGACCAGCACGCCGGGATGGGTGAAGGTGGCGGGCGCGGCCTGCGCTGGAGCACTGAAAAGGCCTAGTGCCAACGGGACGAGCGTGGTCAGGGCGAGCAGTTTCCTCGGTAGGGACATGGGTCTCCTCGAGTGGGTGTGAACCAGGTCACCGGCGGCGCGCGATTCAGTGTCATGGTCTGAACCAGGTGCGTCAAGGCCTTTGTTCACCTCGAAAAGAAAGAAATCCGCCCATTCAGCGGGCTGAACGGATCAATGTGGCCAAAGACCGACGAAGGCCGGGCTTCCGACCGGATAAGTACCGATCAGGCGCAAGGTCGCGCGTTCGTAGGCCTGGATCGCGTCGGCGTTGTGCGACGGGCTGCGGGAGCACGCCGTCGCGCTTGAATTCCGTGATCCTCTCGGGGCCACGGTTCG
Source organism: Amycolatopsis sp. WAC 04182 (assembly GCF_003947465.1). Taxonomy (NCBI): domain Bacteria; kingdom Bacillati; phylum Actinomycetota; class Actinomycetes; order Pseudonocardiales; family Pseudonocardiaceae; genus Amycolatopsis; species Amycolatopsis sp. WAC 04182. The sequence continues at coordinate 1,070,479 of NZ_QHJJ01000003.1, read as the reverse complement.
ACAGGAACAGCCGGTCGTCGTGCAGAGAGGTTCTCGCCGCCGGGTTCGAGCGTCGCGGGAACGGAATTCTCGACGGCGAACGTGCCCGGCGGTTCTTCGCGCACACTCAGCAGCGAGGCGGCCAGGTCGCCGACGTACGCGTGATTCGTGCCGGGACGCCGGACCAGTTGCCGCGGACCGGCCCCGGCGGGCAGCGTCGACACCGACAACGGGATCAGCTCGCCCTCCTCGCCGAGGCGGTAGCTGCGGATCTCGTCCGTGCCCAGCTTCGTGCCGGACCAGCGCCGTCCGCACCGTGGGCACTCCGTCCGGGCCCGGCGCGAAAGCGGCCAGGCTGCCGACGCTGTTCAGCGCCGACACCGTGCCGTCTTCGGCGACGGCCACCGCGGTGACCGCGCCTTCGGCCGTTTCGTTCACGGCGTAGAGCACGGCAAGCCGAGGTGGAGGTGAAGCCCCTCGCGCGTGGCGCACCACGCGCGAGGGAGCCCGTCACTTCAGCGAATTGTCCACTGTGGTCATGAGGGATCCGGTGTCACCGGACATCTCCCAGGCCATGACCCCGAGCAGTCCTCTGGTCTTGAGCCAGGCGACCTTCTGCTGGATGGACCAGGCGTCGTCGAAGGTCCACCATTGCCCGCCGTTGCCCGTGTAACACGACGTGGCCACGGCCGCGGTGTCGTGCTGGACGGCGCAGTTGGGGACACTGGCCAGGAGATTCGCGTAGCCACGAGTACCTGCTTCCTCGGCGAACTGGCCTGGCGCGGCTCCGGTCGCGCTCTGCCATTCGCCCTTCTTGCCGCCGTCCGCGACGCCTTGCCAGCCTCTGCCGTAGAAGGCCAGCCCGAGGGTGAGCTTCCGTGGATTGGCCCCGGCCTCGGTGTAGGCGTTGATCGCCGATTCGACACTGAACTTGAAGTTGTACGGATCGTCCGCGTCGGCGTAGAGGTTCCCCTGGTGGCCGGTGCGGTTCGGCTCCCACGAGTTGTCGCTGCCCGAGCCGTGGAAGTCGTAGCCCTGCACGTTCGCGACGTCGAGGTAGTCGAAGATCTTCGGGATCTCCCAGCCGCCCTTCACCTTCGCCGGGTCGGCGGGGGTGAACGCCTGCAGTTCGTACCGTTTGCCGGTGGTCGCGCCGTAGGCGTCCATCTGCGTGCGGAATTCGGCCAGCAGGGCGGTCAGGTTCGTCTTGTCGTTGGCGCTCCAGTGGTTCCCGGGGTGCCCGTCGGGGCTGCCCGGCCACTCCCAGTCGATGTCGATGCCGTCGAAGATGCCCGCTGCCGTACCCGGACCGCCGGCGCCGCCGTACGGCTTCACGTTCCCCTTGAGGTACGTGTCGATGCACGACGCGACGAACTTCTGCCGCGACGCGGGCGTAGCCGCGACGTCGGAGAAGTACTTCGAGTAGGTCCAACCACCCAAGGAGATCAGGATCTTCAGGTTGGGGTATTTGGCCTTGAGCTTCTTCAGCTGGTTGAAGTTGCCGCGCAGGGTCTCCCAGCCGGTGTCGCCGACGCCGTCGACGGACTGGGCGGCGGACATCGGCCGCGAGTAGTCGGCTTCCGCGTCGCCGGCGCCGTCACCCTGGTTCGGGTCCTGGGGATTCGACGTCGTTCCCTTGGTGACGCCCGAAAGGCAGGTGTGGTTGACCGGGTCGATGTTCCCGAAGGCGTACAGCAGGTGGGTCAGCTTGGCGGCCGATCCGTTGGTCACCATGTTCTTGACGAAGAACTGGCGGCCGTAGATACCCCACTGGACGAAGTAGCCGACCCGGGCGTACCCGTTCACGATGTCGCCGGTGCGAGCGCTGACGGCGGCGCTCGCCGCGGAGACGTTGTCGTACCCGTCACGGGCTTTGACCGTGAAAGAGTACGAAGTGGACGGTGAAAGCCCGGTCACCGTCGCGGTCGTCCCGGTCACGGTGGTGGCGAGGGTCGTGCCGCGGTAGACGTCGTAGGAGACGACGCCGGTGTTGTCCGTGGACGCGTTCCACGCCAGGGAGATCGAGCCCGAGGTGACCGCGGTCGAGCGGAGGTTCGACGGCGTGGTCGGTGCCTGGGTGTCGTCGCTCGGATTGTTGGTGGTCACCGCCAACGCCGGGGTGGGCGGGGACTTGGCGTCTTTCCGGTCCTTGGCGACGACGGTGAAGCTGTACGCCGTGTGCGGCGTCAGCCCGGTGATCCTCGCTTCGGTGCCGGTGACCGAGGCCGCCAGCGTGGTGCCCTGGTAGACGTCGTAGCCGGTGACGGGCAGCGAGCCCGGGGCGGCGGCGTTCCAGGCCAGTGCGGCGGTCGTGGTCGTCTTCGCCACGAGCCGTAGGTTGGCCGGCGTCGACGGCGGAGTGTCGCCGGAACCGTCGCAGTTGCCGTCGTCGATCCGGCAGGTGACCGGGTTGACCGCGGAACTGAGCCGGAACGACGGGCTGTAGGGATAGGTCGAACGGCCCGGCGCGAGCGATTTGATGTAGAACGCCGGGGTGAGGGTGACCTGGTCGCCCGACTGGGAGACCGTGGCGTGCGAGCCGCTCGTGGCGGTCACGCCCGCGGGGACGGTGAAGGTGATGGACCAGTCGGCGACGGTTTCGCTGCTGGGGTTCGTGACGGTGTACTCGCCAGTGGTTCCGGCCAGGGTGAAGGCGGCGCGGAGGCGGCCCGCCGCTAGTGCCGGAGTGCCCGCGGCTACCAGGAGCCCGGCGGCGAGGAGTGTCACGGTGAGTGCGCTGAGTAGTCGTTTTCGGGTGCGTCTCATGGCGGTTCTCTCCAAAAGAGGCGGCGAGACTGACCTGCTCTGAATGATGGCGCGTGTGGTCTAGACCACACTTGAATGTAGCGCGGGACGCATAAAAGGTCTAGACCGATTCGGCCGGCCGTGAACCCGTTCGGCCCCGGTCGCGGATAGCAGGTGACACTGACGAACGGCGAAGGGCGGTCCATGAGCTCATCTGGGGCGGATCCGGACGATCTCGAAGACGCGGAGTTGATCGCGAGATCGGTGACCAGGCCGGACTGGTTCTCCGCGATCTTCGACCGGCATGCCGCGCACATCCACCGTTACCTGGTCAGACGCATCGGGCCCGCCGCCGCCGAGGACGCGCTGGGGGAGGCGTTCCTGGTGGCCTTCCGCAAACGCGAGGGCTACGACACCGAGCGCCGCGACGCCCGGCCCTGGCTCTACGGGATCGCCACCAACCTCGTGGCGCAGCGGCGTCGTGAGGAGGCCAAGGAGCTGAAGCTGCGGGAAGCCCTCGGCCCGCCGTCTCACGAAGAAGGACACGCCGAGCGTGTCGCGGAGCAGGTGACCGCCGAGGCGATGGGGAAGCTGCTGGACTCCGCGCTGGCGGAATTGAACGACGGAGACCGGGACGCGCTCACGTTGTTCGCCGGAGAAGGCCTGACCTACGAGGAAGTGGCCTCGGCGTTGGGCATTCCGCTCGGCACCGTCCGTTCGCGGCTCAACCGCGCCCGCCGCAAGGTCCGCGAGGCGCTGGGGCGTCCGGGCACCACGACTCCGAAGGAGATCTCCACTCATGGATGAGTTGCAGCTGATCGCCGAGCGGACCGGCTCGGTGCCACTCGCGGAATCCGGCGCACTCGGTCCGGCGCGGGCACGCTTGATGGCCGAGATCGCCGCCGCCGAAGCGGAAAACGTGGTGCCGCTGCGAAAACGACGGCGTTGGGTCTGGACCGGGGCGGGCGCGGCCGGGCTGGCCGCGGCCATCACCGCGGTCGTCGCGCTGGCGCCGGTCGAGCAGGTCGGCCTCGAACCTCCCGCGGCCGCCGCGGATCCCGTGACTGTGCTCCGGAACGCCGCCGCGGCCGCGCTGAAGTCTCCCGCCGTTCCGCCGAGGCCCGACCAATTCCTCTACACGAAGACCAAGGATCCCGAGGGGGAGAGGGAATCATGGTTCTCGGCCGACGGCACCCGGGACGGCGTGATCAAGATGGCGGACGGATCGCTCCTGCCGCTCCCGGGCTGCCGGGACGGGAAAGCGCAGGTGTACAAGGGCGGCGAGCCGCTGAAGGGACGCACGGAGCCGTGCGAGCCGAACGTCCGCGATCGCCGCGACCTCCCCACCGGCGCCGACGCGATGTTCGCCTACCTCAACGCCCACCACTCCGGTGAGGACGGCGACTACAACGCGATGGGCAAGGAGATCCAGGAGCTGGCGAGTGGGTACTACCTTTCGCCCGCGACTCGCGCCGCCCTGTTCGAAGCCGCGGCGAAGGTGCCCCGGCTCCGGGTCATGGAGACCGCCCACGACGCCGCGGGAAGGCCCGGAGTCGGGATCACGTGGCCGTTGAAGCCCAGCGACGGTCCGGACGCGGAGCCGATCGTGATCGTCTTCACCGCGGACACGTTCCAGTTCCTGGGCACGAATTCGACCGCGGTGACCGCGTCCGGCGTGGTGGACGCGGTCGGCCGGCGGCCGTAGCGGATCAGCGGCCGGTGAAGGTCGCCTTGCCGGGGCCGTCGGCGAGGAACGACTTCACCGCGCCGCGCAGGTCCTCGGTGTCGAAGAGCCCGGCGGCGATCGTCGTGATGTGCTCGTTCGCCTCGGCGACGCCGCCGTGCTCGTAGTGCTCGAGGACCTTCTTGGTGGCCGCGTGCGCCTTCGTCGGCCCCTGCGCGAGGTCGGTCGTGAAGGCGCGCACGGCCTCGTCGAAGCCGTCGATCGGGAACACCCGGTTCACCACGTTCCAGCGTTCGAGCGTCGCGGCGTCGTAGGTCGCGCCGGTCATCACGAACTCCTTGGCGCGGCCGACGCCGGCGCGGGCGGCGAGCCGCTGGGTGCCGCCCATGGTCGGGGTCAGGCCGACGACGCGTTCGACCAGGCCGAACTTGGCCTTCTCGCTCGCGAGGATGATGTCGCAGGCGACCGCGACCTCGAACGCCCAGGTCAGGCACAAACCGTGGGCGGCGAACACGGTCGGGAACGGGAGCGCGGCGATCCGGTCCGGGATCGCCAGCATCTCGTCGAAGAGCACCTTCGCCTCGGCCGCGCTCGACTGGGCGTCGAACAGGGAGACGTCCACGCCGCCGCTGACGATCTTCCCCTCGGCGCGGATCAGGGCCGCGCGCGGCGGCGTGGTCTCCAGTTCGCCGATCGCCTCGCCCAGTTCGGCCTGCAGTTCCGCCGTGTAGAGGTTCAGCGGCGGCGAAGCGATGGTCAGGACGGCGAGGTCGTCTTCACGGTCGAGGCGGATCGAGGCGGCCAAGGCGGTTCCCTCCGATGGGTCGTTTTCCGTGACCCTAGCCCGACGCCGCCACGAGTTCGTCCCATTGCGCCTGTGCTTCTGGTCGCCATTCGACGTGCTTGCGGTGGAACAGGTCCGCCGCGCGCACGCCGCTCCAACCGTCGGGGAGAAGTTTCAGCGGAAGCCGGGGATCGAGGAACGGGAAGCTGCGCCATTCGTGGACCAGTTCGGTCTGCGCACGCAGGACGCCGCGTTCACCGGATGGGTGTAACCCGGTGAACCGGTCGATGAAGTCCTCGTAGCGGTCCTTGAGCTCACTGAGGTCCCAGGACCGCGCGACCATCGTCTCCTGATCGCCGACGTCACCGTAGGCGGCGGTGAACGACATCGCCTGCGCGTCGAGGCCGAGTTCCTGCACGATCTGCTGGGCCTCCCGCTGGCGGCTGAGATCCGGGCTGACCCAGACACCGGCGACCGGCGAGCCGAACCCGGCCCACGTCAGGCGGGTGCGCAGCCGATGCCGGAGATCCCGTTTCGCTTCGGGGACCGACACGATCAACATCAACCAGCGATCGTCCCAGGCCTTCTCCTCGTTGCCGAACGCGTAGATCCGTTCCGCGCCTTCGGTCAGCAGTCGTCTGCCGGGTGGAGTGAGCGACCAGCGCACTCTTCGCCCGACGCGTTCGGAGACGACCCAGCCCTCGGCGGAGGAACGGGCCAGCGCCTGCCTCGCGGACTTCTCTTCGATGTCCAGCACGTGCAGCGCCTCGACCAGCGTCGAGGTCCAGATCGATTGATCACGGGGCAGGACGTACTCGCCGAGGATCGTCATCAGCAGCGACCGCGCGCTGGCATGACCGACTTCCCGCCGCCTGCTCAACGTCGGCCTACGGGTACCGCCTTTCTGCTGGTGGACGACGGGGACCGGGGTGGCGGAGTCCGCCATTTGCTGTCACCGACCTCAATGCTCGGGGATTCGTTCGGGTCCAGAAGAACAACCAGGTTACCCACGTTCCGTGATCGCTTGGATACTTGCCACTCTTCCGAGGGACCACGAGCTGTTCAATCGGCCCCCGTAGACTTACCGATCTCATGAGCGCCACACTCGTTGCCAAGAATCTCGCCGCCGGCCACGGCGACCGTGTTCTGTTCTCCGGTCTCGACCTGGTCGTCGCGCCCGGCGAAGTGATCGGTCTCGTCGGGGTCAACGGCGCGGGCAAGTCGACCCTGCTGAAGACCCTCGGCGGCCTCGTCCCGCCGGAGGAGGGCAGCGTACGGCTGAACCCGCCGACGGCCACCGTCGGTCACCTCCCGCAGGAGCCGGAACGCCGTGAGGGTGAGTCCGTCCGCGCGTTCCTCGCCCGGCGCACCGGCGTCACCGCGGCACAGGCCGCGCTCGACGCCGCCACCGAAGCGCTCACCGCGGGCGAACCCGGCGCGGACGACGCGTACGGTCTCGCGCTCGACCGCTGGCTCGCGCTCGGCGGGGCCGACCTGGACGACCGGGCGGGCGAGGTGGTCGCGGATCTCGGGCTCACCGTGAACCTCGACCAGCCGATGCTGTCGTTGTCGGGCGGGCAGGCGGCCCGCGCGGGAATGGCGTCGCTGCTGCTGAGCCGGTACGACATCTTCCTGCTCGACGAGCCGACCAACGACCTCGACCTCGACGGTCTGGAACGGCTCGAACGGTTCGTGACCGGGTTGCGCGCCGGGACCGTGCTGGTCAGCCACGACCGGGAGTTCCTCGCCCGCACCGTGGATCGCGTCGTCGAACTCGACTACGCGCAGCAGCAGGTGCGGACCTACGGCGGCGGTTACGAGTCGTACCTGGAGGAACGTGCCGTCGCGCGGCGGCACGCCCGTGAGGAGTACGAGGAGTTCGCGAACACCAAGGCCTCGCTCGAAGCCCGTGGCGCGATGCAGCGTTCGTGGATGGAGAAGGGCGTCAAGAACGCCCGGCGCAAGGCCACCGACAACGACAAGGTCGGCCGCAAGTTCCGGAGCGAGGCGACGGAGAAGCAGGCTTCGAAGGCGCGGCAGACCGACCGCATGATCGAGCGGCTCGAAGTCGTCGAGGAACCGCGCAAGGAATGGGAACTGCGGATGGAGATCGCCGCCGCGCCCAGGGCGGGCGCGGTCGTGGCGACCCTGCGCGGCGCGGTGGTGCGGCGGAGCGAGTTCACCCTGGGTCCGGTGGACCTGCAGATCGACTGGGCGGACAAGGTCGCGATCACTGGGGCCAACGGCGCCGGGAAGTCGACGCTGCTCGCCGCGCTGCTCGGACGCGTCCCGGTCGACGAAGGCGGCGCGTCGCTCGGCTCCGGTGTCGTGGTCGGTGAGGTCGACCAGGCGCGGAAGCTGTTCCTCGGCGACCTTCCGCTGGTCGAGGCCTTCGCCCGCGAGGTCCCGGAACTGGCCGACGCCGATGTGCGGACGCTGCTCGCGAAGTACGGGCTCAAAGCCGCGCACGTCCTCCGGTCCGCGGCCACGTTGTCGCCGGGGGAGCGGACCCGGTCCGCGCTGGCGCTGCTGCAGGCACGCGGGGTGAACCTGCTCGTGCTCGACGAGCCGACGAACCACCTCGACCTGCCCGCGATCGAGCAACTGGAGTCGGCGCTGGCGGAGTATCCGGGGACGCTGCTGCTGGTGACGCACGACCGGCGGATGCTGGACGCGGTGGCGACGACGCGGCGGCTGGAAGTCGCCGAGGGCAAGGTCACGGAGCTGTGAGCATTTAGAGGACTAAATGCGGCAGGGTCAGCCTTTGGTGGCGCCGCCGGTGAGCCCCTTCACGAACTGCTTCTGCAACGCCAGGTAGAAGATCAGCACCGGAAGGGTCGCCAGGAACATCAGCGCGAACACGCTGCCGAGATCCGCCTGGTACTGCCCGATCGAGCGGTAGATCCCGGTGGTGATCGTCGTGCCCTGGCTGGGGCCGAGGATGATCAGCGGATCGATGAAGTCGTTCCAGATCCACACCCCGAGGAAGATCAGCACACTCGCCGTGGCCGGGCGCAGCAGCGGGAACACGATCCGCCAGAACACCTGCGTCCGGCTCGCGCCGTCGAGCAGCGCGGCCTCCTCGAGCTCCACCGGAACGCCGCGGATGAACCCGGTGAACACGAAGACGCCGAACGGCACGTAGTAGCCGACGTTGAACAGCACCAAGCCCTGGATCGTCGCCATCAGCCCGGTCAGCCGCAGCACCTCGGTGACCGGGATCAGGATCACCTGGGGCGGGATCATCAAGCCCGCCAACAGGATCAGCGTGAGCACCTTGGTCCATCGCTTGCCCGAACGCGCGAGGTAGTGCCCGAGCATGGCCGAAAGCACGGTCAGCACGATGATCGACAGCAGGGTGACGAGCATGCTGTTCGCCAGGCTCACCCAGAAGAGCCCATCGGGGCGGGTGAGGACGGCGTGGATGTTGGTCAGCGTCGGTGGCAGCGGGACCGACGCCGGCTCCTGGGCGATCCGGTCGCCGGGTTTGAAGACGTTGACGAGCACGTAGTACAGCGGCACGGCGAACAGCGCGCTCGCCAGGATCGCCGCGGCGGGCCGGAGTTTCGCGGTCACAGGTCGACCTCCCGCCGCCGCAGGAACCGCAGCACGATCGTGGTCAGGGCCGCCACGATCACCAGCATCACCACGGCCATCGCGGACGCGTAGCCGACGTGGTTCGCGTCGAGGCCGGTGGCGAGGACGTCGAACGCGATGGTGGCCGTGGTCCCCGAACCCGGCCCGCCGTTGGTGACCACCTTGACGTAGTCGTAGGTCTTGAACGCCGAGATCAGCAGGACGACGGTGTTGATCGTCAGCGACGGCGCGAGCAGCGGCCAGGTCACCGCGCGGAACCGCCGGACCGGTCCGGCGCCGTCGATCTCCGCGGCCTCCAGCAGTTCGGCCGGGACACCCTGCAGGCCCGCGAGATAAACGACCACGCAGAACCCCAGCATTTGCCAGCACACGATCGACGCGACCGAGTAGAGCGCCAGGTCCGGATCCGATAGCCAGCCCGGCGGGTGCTCTACGCCGAGGGCGCGGAGCGCGTCGTTGATCGGGCCCCGGTCGTCGAGCAGCTTCGTCCAGATGATGCTGACCACGACCGAGCTGAGGATCACGGGCGTGAAGAACACGCTGCGCAAAACGTTGTACAGCCGGCCTTTCCGGTCGAGCAGCACCGCGACGCCGAGCCCGAGTACGTTCGGGACGACCACGACGATCACGGTCAGGATCGTCGTGACCCGGAGCGCGGTCAGGAACTGTTCGTCCTGGAACAGCATCCGGTAGTTCTCGAGCCCCACGAACTCCGCGGGCGGGTCGAACGGGTTGTGGTTCGTCAGGCTGTAGCCGAAGCTGATGAGGATCGGCGCCATGACGAAGCAGAGGTAGACGACGACACCAGGCGCGCCGAACGAGGCGAAATGCCACACCCGCGGCAGGATCGGTTTTCTCCCCATCGTGGTGTCAGCGCGCCTTCGCCCATTCGGTGTCCAGGAAAGCGCACGCGTCGGCCACCGTTTTGCGGCCGGTGATGACGTCCTGCGCGGTTTGGTAGACCTTGTCCTTCATCCCCGGCAGGAGACCGTCGTCCGCGGTTTCCCAGCTGAAGGCGTTCACGACGGCGTTCTTCGTGACGGCTTCCTGGTACAGGTCGTAGCCCGCCTTGAAGACCGGGCCGACGTCGGAGGGTGGCGTGTATCCCTTGATCGCGGGAAACAGGCCGTCGGCCTTCACCGAGGCGTCGATCTGCTCCTTGTCGAGCTGGAACGCGAGGGCGAACTTCCTTGCGGCGTCGAGGTTCCGTGACTTCGCGTTGACGACGATGCCGCCACCGGTGTAGGCGGGCACGACGAGTTTTCCGTCCTCGGAAGGGAAGTTGAAGACACCGATCTCGAACGGCGGCTTCTTGGCGTCGGCGCTCGCCGCGAACCAATTGCCCATCGGGTACATCGCGCCCTCGCCGTTGAGGAAGGCCGCCTCGGTCGCCGAGTAGTCCCGCGAGACCTGGGTCTTGTCGAGGTAGCCCTTGGCCACCAGGTCGGCGAACTTGCCGAACGCCTGCTGGAAGGCCGGATCGGTGAATTTGACCTGGTCGGCCCGCCGCTGGGAAAGCCAGTCCGGTGTCCTGCCGTAGACGTCGACGCTGACCAGGCCGTCGAGCAGCATCGCGGACGGGAACCCCTCCTTGCCGCCGCCGATGGTGAACGGAGTGATGCCCTTCGCCTTCAGTTTCCCCGACGCGGCGAGGAGTTCGTTCCACGTCTTCGGTGTCGACGTGATCCCGGCGTCGGCGAAGAGCTTCTTGTTGTAGTAGACCGGCGGGATGGTCTGGGTGTTGGCCGGCAGCTGGTGGTGCCCGCCCTTGATCGGGTTGGCCGCGGGGAACTGGAAATCCTTGAGCTCCGCGGGCGTCCACGCGTAGAGGTTGCCCGATTCGGCGAAACCGGCGGAGTCGACGGCGATCGCGACGTCCGGGAACTGGCCGGACTGCAGCAACTGCTTGGCGTAGCCGGTGCGGTCGGTCGACGGGGCGACCAGTTTCTTCACACTCAGGCCGGGATTGCGGTCGGTGACGCGTTTGATCGCGGAGTCCCAATAGGACGGTGGGAGGTTCGGTGTCTCGAACGTGAGGAAGGTGATCTCGTCGCCGGAGGCGTTCGTCCCGCCGCCGACGGTACATCCGGTGAGGCTCGCGGCGAGAAGTAGTGCGGCTCCCAACGCGAAGGACCTTCTCATGCCCCAGTCACCCTTCTCGCGGCGATGCACGGCGTCTCATATACGACGGCATTCGATCGGATGTCTAGGGGGATGTCAAGCGGCTTCCGGGGCTCAAAGGCGTCGAAAATGGGCGATACATCTGATCTATCAGAGCTTCGTCAGCCGGATCACGATGCTGGCGAAATCCCCCTCCGGCAGACCCGGGAACAGGCCGTGTGCCAGGAGCGAGGCACCGTGCCACACCTTTCCGGTGTCCTCGTCGCGGTAGCGGGCGGAGGGGTCGAGACCGTCGAGCCGGACCGGTCGTTCGTGAGTGTGGAAATGTGCCGCTTGCCGGAACACGAACACCACCGCGCGTCCGCCGTCGGCCGCCACGTACTGCAACGCGGAGACGCCGTCGGTGGCGGGCGGTATGAGACGGTGGAGCCTGCCGTGCTGGACGGTCGGCCGGATCTCCTTGTACAGCGCGGTCTGTTCGCGCGCGTGGGCCAGATCCTCCTCGGACCACTTCACGATGTCGCCGCCGATGCCGAGCACCCCCGTCATCGCGACGTGGAACCGGAAGCGCAGCGGCGTGGATCGCCGGGTGACGAAGTTGGGGTCGTCGGTGACCCACGCCGACATCGCGCGCGCCGGGTACACCTGGCCGTAGCCGTGCTGGATGACGAGCCGGTCGAGCGCGTCGGTGTTGTCGGAAGTCCAGACCTGGTCCGTCCTGGCCATGATCCCGAGATCGATCCGGCCGCCACCGCCGCCGCACGCCTCGATCCGCAGCCCGGGATGGCGGACGCGCAGGCGGTCCATGATCGCGTAGACCGAGCGGGTGTGCTCCACCCACAGCCGGTCCGGATCGCTGTCGGCGGGCCAGCCCGCCTCGCTGAACGGGCGGTTCATGTCCCATTTCAGGAAGTCGATCCCGTGCGTGCCGACGAGGGAATCGAGCGTGCCGAACGCCCACTCGGCGACGTCCGGGCGGGCGAAGTTGAGCACCAACTGGTTTCGCAGTTCCGAACGTGTCCGCTGTGGATGGTGCAGGACCCAGTCCGGATGGGCGCGGTACAGGTCGCTGTCCGGGTTGACCATTTCGGGTTCGACCCAGAGCCCGAACTTCATGCCGAGCCGGTGCACTTCGGCGACGAGTGGTTCGAGACCGTCGGGGAACTTGGCCCGGTTGACCTCCCAGTCGCCGAGGCCGGCGTGGTCACCGTTCCGGGCGCCGAACCAGCCGTCGTCCACCACGAACAGCTCCACGCCGAGCGCGGCCGCTCTCTTGGCGAGCGCGCGTTGCCCCGCGTCGCTGACGTCGAAACCCGTTGCCTCCCAGGAGTTGTAGAGCACCGGCCGGAGCTCGCCGGGATGCGGGAGGACGTGGCCCATCGTGTACGCGTGCCAGGCGCGGCTCGCGGCGCCGAAACCGCCCTCGGTGTACAGGCCGGCGAAAACCGGCGTGGTGAGCGTGTCGCCGGGCGCGAGCCGGGGGACGACGCCGTCTTGGCCGAAACCGCCGGTCACGGTGAGGCGGCCGGTGGATGAACGGGTGGTGGTGATCCGCCACGAACCGCTCCACGCGAGCACGGCGCTGTAGACGTCGCCGTGCCGCTCGGTCGTTTCGCCGTCGTCGAGCATCACCCACGGATTGGCGTGATGGCTCGTGATGCCGCGCCTGCTGCCGAACGTCGTTTCGCCGTGGGGGACAGGCTCGCGGAGCAGTTGGCTTTCGGCCGCCCAGCGGCCGGTGACGTGGCTGATGCGGTAGTCCGGCCGGTCCGGCACGACCCAGGTCGCCGAGTCGGCCCGGATGATCTCGATCGGGCCGTCCGTGCCGTCGTGGCGGAGTTCGGTCCAGCGCTCGATGACGTCGGTGCCCTCCGGAACGCGGTAGCCGAGCGTGATCTGGAGGGGGTAATGGCGATCGCGGAACCGGACGCGCAGCTGTCCGCCGTCGATGTCGTGGCCGAGGTACCGCCATTCGAGGGCCCGGGTCCTGTCGGCGAACCGGACCTGGAGGGCGGGGGTCCAGTACCGGGTGCCGCCGTCGGCGGCGAGTTCGTCGAGTCCCTCGTTGGGATCGTTGAAGGCGTCCCAGCGTTGTTTCGTCCGGGGTAGGACGTCGGCGAGCTGGTCGGCGGTGAGCGCCGGGCCCCAATAGACGTGGGAAGGCGTGTCGTCCTCGGCCAGCCTGAGCGCGTAACTCGTGGCTGCCGTGCTGATGAGCCAGGAGCGGGTGTTCTCGTCGAAAACGATCTCGGCCACGAAGTCATCCTGGCGGCGAACGGTGGCTGCGGCCAGAACGATCCCGCTCGGCGGTACACCCGGGGTTGCACGAGACGCCGCCCCGAGTACATGAAGGCCCCCTTCCTGTACCTAGGCGCAAGGATGGGGGCCTTCATGTACTGGGCAAGGTGCGAAGGGTGAGTTTCTTAGGCTGAGCCGAGGGAAGGGGGCCTTCACGCGCAGCCGTTGTGACTGCTGGTGCCTGTGGGGCGCAGGTGGCGATCACCGAGTCTGTGAAGGCCTCCTTGAGGGACCCAGAGTCCCTCAAGGAGGCCTTCACGGACCAGACCCGGTATCAGCCGCCGACCTTCGCGATCGCCACGAAATGCTCCGGCCGCACCCGCACGATCACCTTTCCCGCAGACGTCGCGTACGCCAGCCAGCCATCGATGGCCTCCTGCCCGGCTTCGCCGAGGTACCGCCGGGCGATCGACTCCGAACCCGCGCGGACGTCGTCCGGGTCCGAAACGATCTCCGCGACCCCTTCGACGCTCACGAACGAGTAGGGCGGAACCGGGTCGTCGACGACCACCGAGACGCGGGGATTCTCCTTGAGCGCCTTGCCTTTGACGGTGTCCGCGCCCAGGTTGACCAAGATGTCGTCCCCGTCGAGGGCGAACCAGATCGGGACCGCGTGCGGCCTGCCGTCCGGGCGGACCGTCACGAAGACGGCGGTGCGGGTGCCTTCGGCAAGGAAGGCACGGCGCTGCTCGTCGGTCATCTTCTCCGGCATGACTTTCCCTCCAGGGTGGCTGTCGAACCGTGAGCACACCTTAGGGGCGCGAGGTGAGATAACCGCCCATCGTGCGGAAGTACTCGTTCGCGGACAGTTCGGTGCCGTCCTCGGTCCGGACCCGCTCGATGACGAGACCGTGCGACCGGCCCCGGCGCGACTCCGGTCCGGCGACGATCACGACGCCTTCACCCTCACGGATGAAGATCCGGCCGGGGGTGCCGCCGTAGTGACCCACCGAAACCGACGAGCGGATCACCCGTAGCTGCTTCCCGCGGTGGTAGGTGAAGGCGTTGGGGTACGGGTCGGACTGGGCGCGCACCAGCCGCTCGATCTCGTCGGCGGGCCACGACCAGTCGATGAGGCTGTCTTGGAGGGCACGCTTGTGGAAGAAGCTGGCCTTCGACCTGTCCTGTTTGACCGGCGTGTAGTCCCCGCTCGCGATGAGCTCGATGGCCTCGGTGGTGATCGGCGCGATGAGGTCGACCGTCCGGTGGAACAGATCGGTCGTCGTGTCCTTCGGGCCGACCGGCACGGAGCGCTGGAGCACGATGTCGCCGGCGTCGAGGTCGGCGTCCATCATGTGGGCGGTGAGGCCCACTTCCTTCTCGCCGTTGATGAGCGCCCAGATCAGCGGCGAGAAGCCGGCGTAGGCGGGCAGCAGCGAGTCGTGGACGTTCAGCGTGCCGTACCGCGGCATCTCGAAGATCTCGGGCGGCAGCCAGGTGCGCCAGTTGTTGGCGACGATCAGGTCGAGATCGGCTTCCTTCAGCTCCGCCAGCAGTTCCGCGTCGTCGGGACGCTGCCGCAGCAGCGCGCGGATCCCGTTGGCCTCGGCGAGGTCCGCGACGGAATCGGACCAGATCTTCTCGTAGGCGTGGTCACTCTTCGGGTGGGTGACGACGAGGGCGACCTCGTGCCCCGCGTCGATCAAGGCCCGCAGGGTGCGGTGTCCCCAGGTCTGGTATCCGAACATGGCGACCCGCATGGGACCGGCCTCCTCCTGGTCGAGGGATGAACATCACCACTGAAAGTACTAGTTGAGCCTCACCTAACTTAGGTTAGGGTTCCCTGGTCTTTGTAACGAAGTACCGAGATGCGGCTGAGCCGCGCTAGGGGTTCAAGATGGCACGAGCAGTGGTCGGTGAACGGGTTCCGGTCTACGACGTGGTCGGGGTCGGGTTCGGTCCCTCGAACCTCGCGCTCGCCATCGCCGTCACCGAGCACAACGCCGCGCCGGGGGCCGAGACCGTCACGGCCCACTTCCTCGAGCGCCAGGTGCGGTTCGGCTGGCACCGCGGGATGTTGATCGACAACGCGACCATGCAGGTGTCCTTCCTCAAGGACCTGGCGACGATGCGGAACCCGACGAGTTCGTTCAGCTTCCTGTCGTATTTGCACAGCAAGGACCGGTTGGTCGATTTCATCAACCACAAGAACCTGTTCCCGTTGCGGATCGAGTTCCACGACTACTTCGAATGGGCGGCGGAAAAGGTCGACGACCTCGTTTCCTACGGCACGGAAGTGCTCTCCGTCACGCCGGTGTTCGACGGTGACGAGATCGTGTTCTTCGACGTGCATGCCCGCACCGACGGCGAACTGGTGAACCTGCGCGCCCGCAATCTGGTGATGGGCACCGGCTTGCGGCCGAACCTGCCCGAAGGTGTGACGCCGGGCACACGGATCTGGCACAACAGCGAACTCCTGCACCGGCTGGAGGGAATGGCCGCCGAGGAGCCGCGCCGGTTCGTCGTCGTCGGCGCCGGCCAGAGCGCGGCCGAGGTGAGCGCGCTGCTGCACGACCGCTTCCCGCGGGCCGAGGTGTGCGCGGTGTTCGCGCGGTACGGCTACAGCCCGGCCGACGACAGCGCGTTCGCCAACCGGATCTTCGACCCCGAGGCGGTCGGGCGGTTCTACGAAGCGCCGGCGGAGGTCAAGGACCGGCTGATGCGCTACCACGGCGCGACCAACTATTCGGCCGTGGACATCGAACTCATCGACGAGTTGTACCGGCGTGTCTACCGCGAGAAGGTGCAGGGGATCGAGCGGCTGAAGCTCATCAACGTCTCCCGTCCCACCGAGGTGACCGACACCGGCTCCGAAGTGCGGGTCACCGTCGAAGCGCTGGAGACCGGGGAGCGGACCCGGCTCGACGCCGACTTCGTCGTGTACGCCACCGGGTACAGCCCGGCGGATCCGACACCGCTGCTCGGTGAGCTCGCCTCCGCCTGCACGCGCGACGACGAGGGCAGGCTCCGCGTCGAGCGCGACTACCGGATCGTCACCGAGCCGCCGCTGGACGGCGGGATCTACCTGCAGGGCGGCACCGAGCACACGCACGGCATCACGTCGTCGCTGCTGTCCAACACCGCCGTCCGGGTCGGCGAGATCCTGCAGTCCATTGTGGACCGGCGGGCCGCGGGCGTCGCCCGGCCCGAGTACGCGGTGAGCGGGACCGCGCCCGCCTGAGGCACGGACGATCCCGAAAGCTCTGAACGGTGGAGGCGACCCGATGAACCGCGGCTTTCCCCTGACCCCGGCACAGCAGGGGATCTGGCTCGCGCAGCAGCTCGACCCGGCCGATCCGGTCTACACGATCGGCTGGGTCGCCGAGCTTCGCGGCGACGTCGACATCGCCCGGCTGGGTGACGCCGTCCGGCGGGCGGTCGCGGAGGCGGAATGCCTGCACGTCACGGTCGAGCTGGACGGCGACACGCCGGTCCAGTGTCCGGTCGCCCCCGGTGAGGTCGCGGTCCTCGACTTCACCGGTGAGCCGGATCCGGAGCGGGCCGCGGACGAGTGGGCGCGGGCCGAACTCGCCGTGGTGACCGATCCCGCCCGCGGGCCACTCACCGCGCACGCGCTGCTCGTCCTGGCGGCGGACCGGGTCCGCTGGTTCCAGCGCTACCACCATCTGGTGATGGACGCGCACGGGCAAGCCGTCCTGACCCGGCGCGCGGCGGCCCTCTATTCGGGCACCGCCGACGAGGTCTCCTGGCCGCTCTCCGGGCTGGTCGACGCGGACCACGACGCGAAAGCCGACCGCGACCACTGGCTCGGTGAACTCGCGGGCAGGCCGAATCCGGTGCGGCTGCTCGGCCGCGCGTCGTCCGGCCGGATCCGCCTCCGGCGGCATTCGTGGGAGCTGCCCGCGGCGAAGACCGGTCGCCTGCGGAAGTTCGCGCTCGACGCGGGGACGAAGCTGTCCCGTGTCGCGATCGCCGCGGTGGCGGCGTACGCCCACCGGGTGACAGGCGCCGAAGACCTCGTCGTCGGCCTGCCGGTCACCGCGCGGACCACCCGCGCCCTGCGTGAGCAGCCGGGCATGGTCTCCAACGTCCTGCCGTTGCGGCTGACGGTGCGTCCGGAGACGACGCCGGCGCAGCTCGTCGCCCAGGTCGCGGAGAAGGTCTCCGCGCTGCTGGAACACAGCCGGTACCGCGGGGAGGACCTCGCGCGCGAGCTCGGCGCGAGCGGCGGGGTGCACGAACTCGTCGGGCTGAGCGTCAACTACATGGCCGTGGACGGAGAACTCGCGTTCGGCGAAGCGAGCGCGACGGTGCACAACCTCGAACTCGGGCCGATCAGCGACGTCGCCATCGCCGTGTACGACGCCGGTGAGGGCCGCGGGCTCCGCTTCGACTTCGACGCCGACCAGGCCGTGTCTTCCGACGACGAACTCGCCGATCACCGCCGCCGGTTCGCCGCGGTACTGGACGCCCTGGTGGCGGGGCCGGACCTGCCGCTGGCCGCGATCGACCTGCTCTCCGCCGAGGAACGGGACCGGGTCCTGGCGCTCGGGACGGCGGTCGCGGAGTCGCCGGAGGTTTCGTGGCCCGAGGCGTTCGCCCGGGTCGTGGCCCGGAAGCCGGACGCGGAGGCCGTCGTCTGCGAGGACGTCCGGATGACCTACGCAGAGGTCGACGCCGCCGCCAACCGGCTCGCCCGGCTGCTGCGGCGGCGCGGTGTCGGTGACGAGGACGTCGTCGGCGTGGCGATGCCGCGTTCGGCCGATCTCGTCGTCGCGCTGCTCGGCGTGATGAAGGCCGGGGCCGCGTACCTCCCGCTCGACCTCGACCACCCCGAAGATCGCCTTGCCTACATGCTTTCGCACGCGGGCGCGGAGCTCGTGGTGTCCACTGTGGAGGAAGCCGCGCAACTGCCGTCCGGTGTGGACGCCGAGCGGATACTTCTCGACGATCCCGAAACCGTCGCTGAACTCGCGGCGCTCGACCCGTCCACTGTGGACGTGAGTGGGATCGCGCTGAGCCAGGCCGCGTACGTGATCTACACCTCGGGCTCGACGGGCAAGCCGAAGGGCGTGGTCCTGTCCCACGACGGGATCGGCAGCCTGATCAGCACGGCGACCGAACGGATCGGCATCGGCGAGGACAGCCGCGTGGTGCAGTTCGCCTCCACCGGCTTCGACGTGACGGTCTGGGATCTGGTCATGTCGCTGTGCGTCGGCGGGACGCTGATCGTGGTCCCGTCGCAGCGCCGGGTCGCGGGCGTCGAACTGACCGGCTACATCGCGGACCACGCGGCGACGCACATGATCCTGCCGCCGTCGCTGGTCGCGGCGCTGCCGCCGGACTGCGAACTGCCGAAGGGCGCGGTGCTGATCGTCGGCACCGAGACCGTCCCGCCGGAACTGATCGCGCGCTGGGCCGAAGACCTGCGGGTCGTCGCCGCGTACGGGCTGACCGAGGCGACGGTGAACTCCACGCTGTGGGCGGCCGAACCCGGATGGACCGGGCCGATCCCGATCGGCGTCCCGGACCCGAACACCCGCTGCTACGTCCTCGACACCGCGCTGCGGCCGGTCCCGGTCGGCGTCGAGGGGGAGTTGTACGTCGGCGGACGCGGCCTCGCGCGGGGCTACGCGGGACGTCCGGGGCTGTCGGCGGAACGGTTCGTCGCCGACCCGTTCGCCGGTGACGGCGCGCGGATGTACCGCACCGGCGACCGGGTCCGCTGGCGGGCGGACGGGAACCTCGACTTCCTCGGCCGCACCGATCACCAGGTCAAGATCCGCGGGTTCCGGATCGAACCCGGGGAGATCGAGTCCGCGCTCGCCACGTTCACCGGCGTCGAGCGGATCGCCGTCGTGCCCCGTGAGGTCAAGCCGGGGGACCGGCGGCTGGTGGCGTACGTCGTCCCGCGTGCGGACGGCGTGCCGTCGCTGCTCAAGGATCTGCGCGCCCACGCGGAAGGGGCGCTGCCGCACTACATGGTGCCGTCGGCGTTCGTGGAACTCGACCGGCTGCCGATCATGCCGAACGGCAAACTCGACCGCACCGCGCTGCCGCTACCGGATTTCGGCGCCGCCGTCACCGGGCGCGCGCCGCGTACCGAACGCGAGTGGATCCTGTGCGACGTCGCCGCGCGAGTCCTCGGCCTGGCCGCGATCGGCGCCGATGACGACTTCTTCTCCCTCGGCGGCGACAGCATCCTGTCCATCCGGCTGGTGCTCGGTGCGGCGGACCACGGTCTCGCCATCACACCGCGTCAGGTGTTCCAACATCGGACTCCCGAGGCGCTCGCCGCGTGCGCGGAGGCCGTGCCCACCGAGTCCACTGTGGACGAGCGGCCGCTGCTGGAGCTGAGCGACGCCGAACGCGCGGCGCTCGCCGAGTACGCCGAAGTCCTGCCCGTGACGCCGTTGCAGGAAGGGTTCTTCTTCCACGCGGAGTTCGAAGGCGGCCAGGCCGCGGACATCTACACCGTGCAGGAGGTGTTGAACCTCGAAGGCGACGTCGACGCCGACGTGCTGCGCCGATCGGCGCAGGCGCTGCTCGACCGGTATTCGTCGCTGCGCTCCGGTTTCCGGCAGCTCGACGGCGGCCAGGTCGTCCAGACGGTGACCCGGCACGCCGAACTGCCGTGGCGCGAGGTGGCCGCCGAAGACGCCGCGGAAGCCTTCGAGGCCGATCGCGCGCGCCGGTTCGACTTCGCCCGGCCGCCGCTGCTGCGCGCGACGTTCACCCGGCTCGATGAGCGTCACGCCAAGCTGGCGCTGACGTTCCACCACATCATCGCCGACGGCTGGTCGGTCGTGGTGCTGCTCCGCGAACTGCTGGCGGGTCACGAGGGAGCGGACGCGCTCCCGGAGCCGGCCACCCGCGCCGACCACCTGCGGCGGCTCGCGTCCCGCGATCACGAGGCTTCGCGTGCGGCCTGGCGCACGGCACTGTCCGGAGTGGACGAACCGACCCGGTTGGTCGAGGGACGGGCCGGTGTGCCGAGACAGCCGTCGCGGTTGCAGCTGAACCTCGGCCAACAGGCGACGAAGGCGTTGTCGGCCATGGCTCGCGCGCACGGGCTCACCCTCGGCGCCGTGCTGCACGGCGCGTGGGGACTTTTACTCGGCGGGCTCACCGGCCGGGACGACGTGCTGTTCGGCAGCACGGTTTCCGGCCGCGACAGCGGTGCCGCCGGGATCGAGTCGGCGGTCGGCCTCTACATCAACACGGTGCCGGTGCGGCTGCGCTGGTCGGGATCCGAGACCGTCGCCGCCGTGCTGCGGCGGCTGCGAGACGAGCAGGCGGCGTTGCTGGACCACCAGCATCTCGGCCTCGGCGAACTGCAGCGCCTCGCCGGTGCGGGGCAGGAAGAACTGTTCGACACCCTCGTGGTCGTCGAGAACTTCCCGCGTGACGACGAACGCGCGTCCGGGACCGTCCGCCTCACCGGCGTCGAGGTCACCGACGCGGTGCACTTCCCGGTCGCGGTGATCGTGACACCGGGTGAAGACCTGGAGTTCAGTCTCAAGTTCGACGCCGCGCGGATCGACGCGGTCGCGGCAGGGCAGCTCGCCGAGCGGTTCGCCCGCCTGCTGGAGACGCTGACCGCGAACCCCGAGCTGCCGGTCGCCGCCCTCGACCTGCTCTCGCCCGCCGAACGCGGCCGTCTGGCCGAACTCAACGCGACTTCGCATCCGGTGCCCGAACGAACGCTGGCCGAAGCCTACGCCGAGCAGGTAGCGAAGACGCCGTCCGCGACGGCGGTCGTGTTCAGGGACACCGAACTGTCCTATGCGGACCTCGACGCCCGCGCGGAGAACCTGGCTCGCAGGCTGCGTGCCCTGGGCGCCGGTCCCGAAGAGGTCGTCGCCGTCGCCGTGCCGAGGTCGGCCGAGCTGATGGTCGCCCTGCTGGGTGTCCTCAAGGCCGGGGCCGCCTACCTGCCGATCGATCTCGACTACCCGGCGGACCGGCTCGAATACATGCTGGCCGATTCCGGTGCGCGTCTCGTGCTCTCCGAACCCGGGACGGCCGAGCGGATCCCCGTTGTCGCGGGGCTGACGCAGGTTCCGGTGACCGGCGAGCCCGTCGACGACGTCCAGGGGAGTGCCGCGGGACCGGACAACACCGCCTACCTGATCTACACCTCCGGATCGACAGGACGACCGAAGGGCGTGGCCGTCACACATCGCGCGATCGTCAACCGGCTCGCGTGGATGCAGCACGAGTACCGGCTCACGGCCTCGGATCGCGTGCTGCAGAAGACGCCGTCGAGTTTCGACGTGTCGGTCTGGGAGTTCTTCTGGGCGCTGTGCGAAGGCGCCGCGGTGGTCCTGGCCGAACCGGACGGCCACCGCGACCCCGCGTACCTCGCACGGGTGATCCGGGAGCGGGAGATCACGACCCTGCATTTCGTCCCGTCCATGCTCACCGCGTTCCTCAGCAGCGAGGAGGCCACCGGCGACCTCGGGTCGTTGCGCCGCGTGTTCTCCAGCGGCGAGGCGCTGACCGGCGAGACCGCCGCCCGCTGGCGTGCGCTCACCGGCGTCCCGCTGCACAACCTCTACGGCCCCACCGAGGCGGCCGTGGACGTCACCTTCTTCGCCAGCACAGGGGCTGAGGGCACCACTGTGCCCATCGGCCGTCCCGTGTGGAACACGCGGGTGCACGTCCTCGACGGCTGTCTCCGCCCGGTGCCCGACGGCGTGGCGGGCGAGCTGTACCTCGCCGGTGTCCAGCTGGCCCGCGGCTACCACGGGCGGCCGGGCCTGACCGCCGAACGCTTCGTCGCCGACCCGTTCGGCGAGCCGGGGCAGCGCCTGTACCGGACCGGTGACCTGGTGCGACGCCGCGCCGATGGCGAGATCGAGTACCTCGGCCGCACCGACCGGCAGGTGAAGATCCGCGGCAACCGGATCGAACTCGGCGAGATCGAAGCCGTCCTCGTCGCGCTGCCGGAGGTCACGGCCGCCACGGTGGTGGCCAAGGACGGAGCGCTCGTCGGCTACGTCGTCGGCAGTGTGGATCCGGAGCGGCTGCGTGCCGCCGTCAGCGAGGCACTGCCGGCACCGATGGTCCCGCAGGCGTTCGTCGTCCTCGACGAATTGCCCTTGACCCCCAGCGGAAAGCTCGACGTCCGCGCCTTGCCCGCGCCCGAGGCCGCCAGACCCGCGGCCGCACCCGGAAACGACCGGGAACGCTCTCTCGCCCGGATCTTCGCGGACGTCCTCGGCTTGGACGCCGTCGGCGCCGACGGGGACTTCTTCCTGCTGGGCGGCGACAGCATCTCGTCGATCGCCGTGTCGAGCCGCGCCCGGCGGGCCGGCTTCGAACTGAGCCCCAAGGACGTGTTCGAGCTCCGGACCCCGGCCGCGCTCGCCGCCTCCGCAGCACCTGCCGAGCCGGCGGCCGTCGCCGACGGTGTGGGCACCCTGCCGCTCCTGCCCGAAATGCTCAGGCTGCGGGAACTCGGCGACGAGGTCCAGCCGGAGTCCGTGCTGCTGACCGTGCCCTCCGGGGCCGACGCCGAGACGCTCGCCGCCGCGCTGCAACTCGTGCTCGACCACCACGACGGCCTGCGACTCGAACTGTCACGGGTCGCTTCGGTGCTGTGGTCGCTCGAAGTCCGTCCACAAGGGACGGTGCAGGCGGCAGGCCTGCTTCGCCACGCGACCGGTTCCTTGGAGGACGAATACCGGGACGCCGTTGACCGATTGCCGGACAACCTGCTGCAGGCCGTCTGGTTCGACGAACCGGGCAGGCTGCTCCTGGTCGCGCATCCGGTCCTGCTGGACGCGCGGAGCTGGGCGACGCTGGCGGCCGATCTCGCCATCGCCTGGCAGGCCGTGACCGACGGCCGCCCGCCGGTGTTCACCCCGGTGCGGACGTCGCTGCGGACGATCGCCCGCCGGATCACCGACGAAGCGCAGGATCCCGCGCTGCTCGGCAAGATCGAGCACTGGGCCGAGACCTCGGCTCCCGGTTTCGCCGATATTCGCGGCGACATCGCCGAGCGTCGCGTCACCCTGTCCCTTGAGGACACTCGGACGCTCGTCGGCGCGCTCCCGTCAGCCGTGCACGGTGAGGTGACCGACGTCCTCCTGACAGCGCTGAAAGTCGCTGTCGACGGCGACCTCCTCGTCGATCTCCACGGCAGGGTGGACACCTCGGACACGGTCGGCGCGCTGACCTCGGCCCGCCCGGTGCGGATCACCGCCACCGGCGAACCGCTCGCGATGCTCAAGGCCGTCAAGGAGACCGTCCGCACGACGCCCGAGGGCTACGGCCCGCTGCGGTACCTCAACGTCCAGACCGGCCCGTTGCTCGCCGGGCTCGCGACGCCGCGGATCGCCCTGCGCTACGACGGCCGCATCCCGGCCGGGCCGGGGGAGTGGCAGGTCGCCGGGCACGTGGCCGTGCCGCCGTCCGGAGACCACGCCCTGCGAATCGGCGTGGCCTGCGAGGAAACCGCGGACGGGCCGAGGCTGACGGCGACATTCGCGGGTGCGGGCGCGGCGCTGGCCGATCGCTGGCTCGCGGCCCTGCGCGAGCTGGCGGCCGTGGACACGCACGCGCCGGTGGGCCTCACGCCGTCCGACCTCGAACTCGTATCGCTGTCACAGGAGGAGATCGCCCGCGTCGAGCGGGTCAGCCCGGTGCCGGTCGCCGACGTCTGGCCGTTGTCGCCGCTGCAGGAAGGCCTGTTCTTCCACTCCAGCTACAACTCCGACCGGGTCGACATCTACACGATCCAGGAGGCGATCGACTTCGATCACCGCCTGGACGCCGACCGGCTGCGGGCGGCGGTGGCCGCGCTGCTGCGCAGGATCCCTAGTCTCGGCGCCGGGTTCACCAGTGAAGGGCTGCGCGGGCCGGTGCAGTTCGTGGCGGCCGAGGTCGAACCCCCGGTGTCCGAAGTGGACCTGTCGGAGCTGCCCGAGGGCGAGCGGCGGCAACGCCTCGACGCTGTGATGGCCGAGGACCGCGCGACACGGTTCGACCTCGGTGCCCCGCCGCTGTTCCGGCTGAAGCTGGTGCGGCTGGGCGACGGACGCGACCGTGTCGTGCTGAACCGGCACCTGCTGCTCTGGGACGGCTGGTCCGCCTGGCTCTTCATCGAGCAGTTGTTCGCGCTGTACGACCTCGGCGGCGACGACCGCGCCCTGCCCGCCGCCGGGTCCTATATGGACTTCCTGCGCTGGCTGGACCGGCAGGACATCGAGGCGGCCACGAACGCGTGGCGCGAGGCGCTGTCCGGTCTCGCGGAGCCGACGGTCATCGGGCCGGACGGCCGGGACCTGGTTCCGGCGACCCCGGTCAACCTGGACACGGTGCTGCCCGCCGAGCTCGGCCGCGGACTGCGTGAACAGGCCCGGCGGCACGGCCTGACCGTGAACTCCGTGCTCAACGCCGCCTGGGGCCTGGTCCTGTCGACCATGACCGGGCGGACCGACGTCGTGTTCGGCGCCGCGGTCGCGGGCAGGCCCGCCGCCGTGCCCGACATCGAGAACACCATCGGCCTGTTCCTCAACACCGTGCCGACCAGGGTGCGGCTCGACGCGGGCGAATCCGTTCTGGACCTGGTGCGGCGCTTGCAATCCGAGCGCATGGACCTGACGCCGTACGAGTTCATGAGCCTCGGCGTCCTGCAGCGGGAGGCCGGACACCGCGTCCTGTTCGATACGCTTTTCGTGCTGCGCAACGCAGACGGCGACGAGCGTCGCGACGGCCTGCGTCACCGGCACGGAATCACCGGCCTGCTGAACATCGACGCCACGCACTACCCGCTGACCCTGGTGGTCACCCCGGGCGAGGAAATCCGGATCACGGTGTCCTACCGGGACGACGTGCTCGACGCCGCCGAGGCCGCGTCGGTGCTGGACCGGTTCACCTCACTGGTCGCGCAGATCGTCGACGACCCGGCGAAACCAGTCGCCGCGCTCGCGACGGTGTTCGCCGAGGACCGGGCCGTGCTGGAGGCGGGCTGGGCCGAGGCCGAGCATCCCGTCGTCGAGGACACGATCGCGGACCTGCTGGCCGTCCAGGCCGAGCGGGCCCCGGACGCGACCGCCTTGGTGTTCGGCGAGGAGCAGTTGACCTACGCCGAACTCGACGCGCGTATCAACCGGATGGCCCGGCTGCTGCTGGCGAGGGGGGCGGCGCCGGAGCAGGTGATCGCGCTCGGGCTGCCGCGGTCGATCGACATGGTCGTCGCGTTGTTCGCCGTGCTGCGGACCGGCGCGGCGTACCTGCCGTTGGAACTCGACTACCCGGTCGACCGGCTCACGGTGATGCTGGAAGACGCCCGGCCGCTGTGCCTGGTGTCCACAAAGGACGTCTCGGCGACACTGCCTGATGACGTGCTTCGTGTGCTCGTCGACGACCACGAAGACAGGGCGTTCGGCGACGGCCCGATCTCCGACGCCGAACGCCCGCTGTTCGCGCGCGGCCGCGCGGACCGCATGGAGCACCCGGCGTACGTCATCTACACGTCGGGTTCGACAGGAAAGCCCAAGGGTGTGGTCACGCCGTATCGCGGCCTGACGAACATGCAGCTCAACCACCAGGGCGCCATCTTCGCCCCGGCGATCGCGTCGGCGGGCGGGCGGCGGCTGCGGATCGCCCACACCGTGTCGTTCGCCTTCGACATGTCGTGGGAAGAACTGCTGTGGCTCGTGGAAGGGCACGAGGTCCACGTCTGCGACGAGGAGCTGCGCCGGGACGCGCGGGCGCTCGTGGCGTATTGCGACGAGCACGAGGTCGACGTCGTCAACGTGACGCCGACGTATGCCCACCTGCTGATCGAGGAAGGACTGCTGGAAGGGCACCGGCCGGCGCTCGTCCTGCTCGGCGGCGAAGCGGTGTCCGAGTCGGTGTGGAACCGGCTGCGGGACACCGACGGGACCTACGGTTACAACCTGTACGGCCCCACCGAGTACACGATCAACACGCTCGGCGGCGGCACGACCGACAGCGACACCCCGACCGTCGGCAAGCCGATCTGGAACACGCGCGCCTACATCGTCGACGCCTGGCTCCGGCCGGTCCGCGACGGTGTCGCGGGTGAGCTCTACATCGCGGGCGAGGGCCTGGCCCGCGGGTACCTCGGCCGCCCGGGGCTGACCGCCGAACGGTTCGTCGCCGACCCGTTCGTGCCCGGTGGCGGGCGGATGTACCGCACCGGAGACCTGGTGCGGCGCCGCGCCGACGGGAACATCGACTTCCTCGGCCGCACCGACGACCAGGTCAAGATCCGCGGCTACCGCGTCGAACTCGGCGAGATCGAGACCGCGCTCAGCCGGTACCCGGAGGTCGCGCAGGCCGCCGTCCTCGCGCGGCCCGACCCGTCGGCTCCCGGTCTGCAGCGGCTCATCGGGTACGTCGTCCCGGCCGAACTGAGCGGGGACGCGCGCGCCGAGGCCGAAGCCGACCAGGTCGGCGAATGGCAGCAGATCTATTCCGACGAGTACACCGAGATCCCGACGGCCCTGTTCACCGAAGACTTCGCGGGCTGGGATTCCAGCTACGACGGCGAACCGATCCCGCTGGAGCACATGCGGGAATGGCGGCGGGCGACCGTCGACCGGATCACCGAACTGAAGCCGGAACGGGTGCTGGAGATCGGCGTCGGCACCGGTCTGCTCATGGGGCAGATCGCGCCGCTCGCGCAGGAGTACTGGGGCACGGACCTCGCCGCGCCGGTGATCGCGAAGCTGAACCGTGAACTGGAACGGGATCCGGAGCTGGCGGCCAAGGTCACCCTGCGCGCCCAGCCGGCGCACGTGTTCGACGGCCTGCCCACCGGCCGGTTCGACACGATCGTGATCAACTCCGTCATCCAGTACTTCCCGAGCGTCGACTACCTGACCGACGTGATCACGAAGGCGATCGGCCTGCTCGCGCCCGGCGGCGCGCTGTTCGTCGGCGACGTCCGGAATCTGCGCCTGGCCCGCGCCTTCCACACCGCGATCCAGCTCACGCGCGCCGACGCGACGTCCGACGTCGCCCAGGTTCGGCGTGCGATCGAACGCGGTGCGGCGCTGGAGAAGGAACTGCTGATCGACCCGGACTACTTCACCGCGCTCGCGCGGCGGCTTCCGGACGTCGCCGCGCAGGTCCGGATCAAACGGGCCCGGCTGCACAACGAGCTGAGCCGGTACCGCTACGACGCGGTGCTCGTGAAGGAACCCGCCGAGACGGTGTCCGTCGCTCAGGCGCCCCGCGTGTCCTGGGACGACGTGGGCTCCCTGGCCGCGCTGGAGGAGCGCCTCACCGGCGCCGAAACGCTGCGGGTGAGCCGGATCCCGGACGCCCGGCAGGCTCCGGAGGTCGAGGCGACGCGTGCGTTGGACGCCGGCGCGCCGCTCATCGACGTCCTCGCGTTGTTCCGCGCTTCCCGAGGTGTGGAGCCCGAGGACGTGCACGAACTCGGCGATCGGCTCGGATTCCGGGTCTACTGCACCTGGTCGGCCGAGGGCGCGTTCGAGGCCGTGTTCATCCATAAAGGACAGACGGCCGCGCTGGTCACCGGGGTGCATCAGCCGGTCTCGGTCGGCACGAGCCTGGCCAAGTACGCCACGAGTCCGACGGCGGCCCGTGGCGGCGGCGAACTGGTGCAGCGCCTGCGGGACAGACTCAAGACGGAACTGCCGGACTACATGGTCCCGGCCGCCTTCGTCACGCTGGGCGCCCTGCCCCTGACCGACAACGGCAAACTCAACACGCGGGCGCTCCCGGACGCCGAGCAGACGGTGCGGCTAGCCGAAAGCCGCCCGGCCGAGACCGCCGCGGAGGAGACGCTGTGCGCGCTCTTCGGTGAGGTCCTCGGTGTGGACGGGGTCGGCGTCGAGGACAACTTCTTCGATCTCGGCGGCCATTCCCTGCTCGCCACCCGGCTCATCAGCCGGGCCAGGACCGAACTCGGCGCCGAACTGGCCATCCGTGACCTGTTCGAGGCACCGACGGTCGCCGAGCTCGCCGCTCGCGCGGGCATCGGCGAACCCGCGCGGCCGCCGGTGATCCGCGCCGAACGCCCCGAACGGATCCCGCTTTCGGCGGCTCAGCGGAGCCTTTGGCTCGTGGACCGGATGGAAGCGAACGCGGTCGCCTACAACTTCCCGCTGACCTTCCGCCTGCGCGGCGACCTGGACGTCGAAGCGCTGCGTGCCGCGCTCGGCGACGTGCTCGGAAGGCACGAGGTCCTGCGGACCGTGCTCGCCGAGCACGACGGGGAGCCCTACCAGCGCGTTCTCGACGCGCCGGAGATCCCGTTCGCCATCGAGGAGTGTGACGAGGCCGGCCTGGCCGGGCGGATCGCCGCGCTTTCACGGACGCCGTTCGACCTGGCGACGGAGATCCCGGTCCGGCTGCGGGTGCTGCGCCTCGGCGAGGGTGACCACGTCATCTCGCTCGTCCTGCACCACAGCGCCACCGACGAATGGTCCGACCGGCCGTTCCTGGGCGACCTGACCTGGGCCTATCGGGCCCGGCAGGCGGGCGAGGCTCCCGTGTGGACGGACCTCCCTGTGCAGTACGCCGACTTCGCGTTGTGGCAGAGGGACTTCCTCGACCAGCGCGGAGCCGCGCAGGTGGACTTCTGGGCCGAGTCCTTGCGCGGGGCACCGGACGAGCTGACCTTGCCACTGGACCGCCCCCGTCCGCTCCAGCCGACGAGCATGGGCGCGAAGGTCAAGTCCCCGCTCACCGAGGAACTGTCGGCGGCAGTACGCGACCTGGCGGCGAAGTCGGGAGCGAGCCCGTTCATGGTGCTCCAGGCGGCGGTGGCCGCCCTGCTGCACCGGACCGGCGCCGGGGACGACATCCCCTTGGGTGCCCCGATCGCCGGACGCACCGACGCGGCACTCGACGACCTCGTCGGGTTCTTCGTGAACACGTTGGTGCTGCGGACCGATCTTTCCGGCTCGCCGACGTTCGCCGCGCTGCTCGACCGGGTGCGCGAGGCCGATCTCGCCGCGTTCTCGCACGGCGATCTGCCGTTCGAGCGCGTGGTCGAGGAACTGAACCCGCTGCGGGTGCCGGGACGTAACCCGCTGTTCCAGGTGATGGTGGGCTACCACCGGCAGAGCGACGCGCACGACGTGCTCGGGTTGCCCGCCGAGTGGTTCGAGATGGACACCGGCATGGCGAAATTCGACCTGCACTTCACGATGGTCGACGACGGGACCACCGCCACGCTGATGCTGGAGTACGCCGAGGATCTCGCCGACGCGACGACGGCCGAGCGCTTGCTGACCCGGCTGATGTCGCTGCTGGAGCAGGTCACGGCCGAACCGGAGCGGCCCGTCGCGGCGCTCGACGTCCTCGTCGGCGACGAACTCGCGCGGGTGACCGAGTGGAACCGCACGGCCCGCGAAGTCCCGGTCGCGACGTTGCCGGAGTTGTTCGAGGCACAGGTGACGCGGACTCCGGACGCTCCCGCTGTGGTGTTCGAGGGCACCGAGCTGTCGTATGCCGAGTTCGACGCACGGGCGAATCGGCTGGCGCGGTGGCTGGTCGAGCAGGGTGTGGGCGCGGAGTCGGTGGTGGCGGTATCGCTGCCGCGGTCGCTCGACCTGGTCGTCGCGCTGTACGCGGTGCACAAGGCCGGTGGTGCCTACCTGCCGGTCGACCGCGACTATCCGGCTGACCGCATCGCGTTCATGCTCGAAGACGCCGCGCCCACGGTCGTTCTCGATGAGTTGCCTATTGTGGACGGCTACTCTGGTGAGAATCTGGGCCTGGTCGTGGATCCGTCGTCGCCGGCGTACGTGATCTACACGTCCGGCTCGACCGGTCTTCCCAAGGGCGTCGTGGTGCCGCATTCCGGGATCGTGAACCGGCTGCTGTGGATGCAGGACGAGTACGGTCTGACGGCCGATGATCGGGTGTTGCAGAAGACGCCGTCGAGTTTCGACGTGTCGGTGTGGGAGTTCTTCTGGCCGCTCATCACCGGGGCGACGCTGGTGGTCGCCAAGCCCGAGGGCCACAAGGATCCCGCGTACCTCGCGGAGCTGATCCGCACCGCCGGGATCACCACCGTCCACTTCGTCCCTTCGATGCTGGCGCTGTTCCTGGAAACCGCCGAATGCACTGGCCTGCGGCGCGTGATCTGCAGTGGCGAAGCGTTGCCGTCGGAGCTGGCGGCTCGCGTGGATGTCCCGCTGTACAACCTCTACGGCCCGACCGAGGCGTCCGTCGACGTGACGGCGTGGCGGGCCGGTGCCGAAACGACGCCGTCCGTCCCGATCGGACGTCCGGTGTGGAACACGCGGACGTACGTGCTGGACGCGCGGCTGAACCCGGTCCCGCCGGGTGTCCCCGGTGAGCTCTACCTCGCCGGCGTGCAGCTCGCTCGCGGGTATCTGGCCAGGCCGGGGCTGACCGCCGAGCGGTTCGTCGCCGACCCGGTCGGTGGCCCGGGGGAGCGCATGTACCGCACGGGCGACCTCGCGCGCTGGTCGGATGATGGCGTGCTGGAGTTCTTGGGCCGCGTCGACGACCAGGTCAAGATCCGCGGCTTCCGGGTCGAACTCGGCGAGGTCGAGGCTGCCTTGACCGCCTCCGAGTCCGTCACGCGTGCCGTGGTGGTCGCTCGCGAAGACCGGCTGGTTGCCTACGTCGTCGGCTCCGCGGACGGACTTCGTGAGGCGGTGGGGGCGAAGCTGCCGGAGCACATGGTGCCGTCGGCGTTCGTCGTGCTCGACGAGATCCCGTTGACCCCGAACGGCAAACTCGACCGCAAGGCGTTGCCCGCGCCGGAGTTCGCGACCACCGAAGGCCGCGAGCCGCGGAACGCGCGGGAAGCGGCCCTGTGCGCGCTGTTCGCCGACGTGCTCGGTGTCGAGCGGGTCGGGATCGACGACGGTTTCTTCGCGCTCGGCGGGCATTCGCTGCTGGTGATGCGCTTGGTCAGCCGGATCTCGGCGAGCCTGGACGCCACGGTTTCGGTCCGTGACGTCTTCGACGCCCCCACCGTCGCCGCGCTGGCCGAACGGCTCGCGGCCCCGTCCGCGCAGCCGGTCCTGAGCGCCGGGAACCGGCCGGACGTGCTACCGCTTTCGCCCGCGCAGCAACGGTTGTGGTTCCTGTACCGGCTCGAAGGGGTCACTTCCACCTACAACATCCCGCTCGCCTGGCGCCTGCACGGCGAACTGGACGTGGACGCGCTGCGCGCGGCGATCGGCGACCTCGTCGAGCGGCACGAACCACTCCGGACCGTGTTCGTCGAAGAAGGCGGGGTCGCGGCGCAGCGGATCCTGGCCGACACGCGACCGGAGGTCCGTTTCGAGACGGCCGGAGACCTTCCGGCGCAGTTGTCCGCCGAGGCCGGTCGCGGATTCGCGCTCGACGAGGAACTCCCGATCCGGGCCACGGTCTTCGCTGTTTCGCCACGGGAACATGTCCTGCTGCTCGTGATCCATCACGTGGCGACGGACGAGTGGTCACAGGGACCGTTGATGGCGGACCTCGCTGCGGCGTACGGCGCTCGTCTGGCCGGGGAAGCTCCACAGTGGACGGAACTGCCCGTCCAGTACGCGGATTACGCCGTGTGGCAACGGGAGCTGCTCGACTCGACGGCTTCCGCGCACCTCGACTTCTGGCGGGAGGCGCTGGCCGGCCTGCCGGACGAACTGGCCCTGCCCGCGGACCGGCCGCGGCCCGCCGAGTCGAGCCACCGCGGCGGTCTCGTCACCTTCCCGATCGACGGCGGGCTCACCGAGCGCCTGCGTGCGGTCGCCCGGCGGCACGACGTCAGCATGTTCATGCTGGCGCAGGCCGCGGTCGCGGCCCTGCTGCACCGGCTCGGCGCCGGGGACGACATCCCGCTCGGCGCACCGAGTTCCGGGCGCGTCGACGAACGGCTGGAGCCGCTGATCGGCTTCTTCGTCAACTCGCTGGTGCTGCGCACCGACCTGTCCGGCGACCCGGCGTTCGGTGACCTGCTTGCACGGGTGCGGGCGACCGATCTCGCCGCCTTCGAACACCAGGACCTGCCGTTCGAGCGCCTCGTCGACGCGGTCAACCCGGAACGTTCGCTGGCCAGGCATCCGTTGTTCCAGGTGATGGTGGTCTACCTCCCCGAAGCCGAGGACTCGCTGAACCTGCCCGGCCTCCGCGCGGAGCAGGAGGAGTTCGCGCAGGGCGTCGCCAAGTTCGACCTCGAGTTCGGGTTCCTGGAAAACGGCAGTGACACTGGCGGGATCTCGGGCGCCATCGAGTACAGCGCCGATCTGTTCGACCACACCACGGCCGAGTCGTTCGCTCGGCGCCTGGTCGCCGTCCTGGACCAGGTCGCCGCCGATCCCGCGATCCCGGTCGGCGAACTCGACGTCCTCGGTGAGGACGAGCGCACCCAGCTCTTGCGCTGGAACGACACCGCGCGCGACGTCCCGGCGACCACACTGCCGGAGCTGTTCGAGGCGCAGGTGGCGCGGACGCCGGACGCTCCCGCCGTGGCGTTCGAGGACACCGAGCTGTCGTATGCCGAGTTCAACGCACGCGCGAATCAGCTCGCGCGGTGGCTGGTCGAGCAGGGTGCGGGCGCGGAGTCGGTGGTGGCGGTATCGCTGCCGCGGTCGCTCGATCTCGTGGTCGCGCTGTACGCGGTGCACAAGGCAGGCGCGGCGTATCTGCCGCTCGACACGGACTATCCGGCCGACCGGCTGGCCTTCATGCTCGAAGACGCCGCGCCCGCGGTCGTTCTCGACGAGCTGCCCGTTTTGGACGGCTACTCCGGTGAGAATCCGGGCCGGGTGGTGGATCCGTCGTCTCCGGCGTACGTGATCTACACGTCGGGTTCGACGGGGCGGCCCAAGGGTGTCGTGGTGCCGCACTCGGGCATCGTGAACCGGCTGCTGTGGATGCAGGACGAGTACGGTCTCGCCGCGGACGATCGGGTGTTGCAGAAGACGCCGTCGAGTTTCGATGTGTCGGTGTGGGAGTTCTTCTGGCCGCTGCTCACCGGCGCGACACTGGTGGTCGCCAAACCGGACGGCCACCGCGATCCGGCGTATCTCGAAGCGTTGATCCGGGACCAGCGGATCACGACCCTGCACTTCGTCCCGTCGATGCTGGAGGCGTTCCTCGCCGAAGAGCCGGCGTGGCACGGCGTCCGTCGCGTCCTGTGCAGTGGCGAGGCTCTGCCGCCGGAACTGGCGGCTCGCGTGGATGTCCCGCTGCACAACCTCTACGGGCCGACCGAGGCCTCGGTGGACGTGACCTCGTGGGAGGTCGTCGATGAAACCGTCCCCATTGGACGTCCGGTGTGGAACACCCAGGTCCACGTGCTCGACGCCCGGCTCCGGCCGGTGCCGCCGGGCGTGACGGGGGAGCTGTACCTGGCGGGTGCGCAGCTCGCGCGCGGCTATCTCGGCCGGGCCGGGCTGACCGCCGAGCGGTTCGTCGCGAACCCGTTCGTGGCCGGGGAGCGGATGTACCGCACGGGCGACCTCGCGCGGTGGCGGACCGACGGCGCGCTCGACTATCTCGGCCGCGCCGACGACCAGGTCAAGCTGCGGGGCTTCCGGATCGAGCTGGGTGAGATCGAGTCCGTGCTTTCCGCGCGAGTGGTCCTGCGCGACGGCAGGCTCGTCGCCTACATGGCGGGGGAGGCGGACGTCGAAGAAGCCCGGCGGCTGGCCGAGGCCACTCTGCCGGAGTACATGGTGCCGTCCGCGTTCGTGGTGTTGGACGCGTTCCCGTTGACACCCAACGGGAAGCTCGACCGCAAGGCGCTGCCCGCGCCGGACTTCGCCGACGCGGTGACCGGCGACGCCCCGCGCACACCGCGCGAGGAACTGCTCGCGTCGCTCGTCGCCGGCGTGCTCGGGCTGGACAAGGTGGGCATCCACGACGACTTCTTCCGCCTCGGCGGGGACAGCATCGTCGCGATGCAACTGGTCGGCCGCGTGCGGAGCGCCGGGCTGCTGCTGAGCCCGCGTGACGTCTTCCGGCACCGGACCGTCGCCGCCTTGGCCGAGGTCAGCTCGGTGCGGCTCGACGCGCCCGCGTCCAGGAAGCCGTTGGTGGAGCTCGATCCTGCCGAGCGCGCGGAGATACTCGACGTCGCGCCGGACACGGCCGAGGTGTGGCCGCTGACGCCGTTGCAGGCCGGGCTGCTCTTCCACGCGACGATGGACGGCGACGGACCCGACGTCTACACCGTCCAGGTGTCGTTCGATCTCGACGGGCCGCTCGATCCGGCACGACTGCGTGACGCCGCGCAGAAGCTCATGGACCGGAACGCCGTCCTGCGCACGGGCTACCGGTATCTCGCGTCCGGCCGTCCGGTCGCGCTGGTGGCGCGTTCGCTCATCGTTCCGTGGCGTTTCGTCGCTTCGGCGGGCGATCTCGTGGCGGAGCTCGCCCACGACCGGCGCCGCTTCGACCCGGCCACCGCGCCGCTGCTGCGGTTCCTGCTCCTGGCGCTGCCGGACGGACGGCACCGGCTGGTGTTCACCCACCAGCACGTGCTGCTCGACGGCTGGTCGGTGCCGCAGCTGTTCGCCGAGCTTTCCCAGCTGTACGCCGGCGCCGACCTGGCGCCCGCCCGTCAGTTCCGCGAGCATCTCGGCTGGCTCGGGGAGCAGGACCGGGAGGCGGCGGAAGCCGCATGGCGGCAGGCGCTCGACGGTCTGACCGAGCCGACGCATCTCGTCCCGCACGACCCCCAGCGGGTCCCGGCCCTGCCGGAGCGGTTGTCGCTGGAGCTGCCGGAACAGGCGACCGAGGCACTGTCCACAGTGGCCCGCTCGCGGGGTCTGACGTTGAACACGCTCGTCCAGACGGCGTGGAGCATCGTGCTCGGCAGGCTGACCGGCCGGTCGGACGTCGTGTTCGGCGCGACGGTCGCCGGGCGCCCGCCCGAACTGGCCGGCGTCGAGCGGATGATCGGCCTGTTCATCACCACGATCCCGGTGCGGATCGGGCTCGACCCGGCCGAGAAGCTGGGCGACCTGCTCGACCGGGTCCAGGACGAGCAGTCCGGCTTGCTGGCGCACCAGCACTTCGGGCTCGCCGACATCCAGCGCGGCGCCGGGCTGGGCGAGCTGTTCGACACGCTGATGGTGTTCGAGAGCTACCCCGGCGCGGACGAGGACGAGACCGGCGCCGGGTTGCGCGGGGAGATCGTGCGCCACGAGGATTCCACGCACTATCCGCTCACCTGGGCGGTGGAACCCGGCACCCGGCTGAAGCTCACCGCCGAGTACCGCGCCGACCTGTTCGACGCCGGTCTGCCGGAACGGCTTCTCCCCGCGATGGACCGCGTGCTCGCCGCGATGGTGTCCGATGTGGACCTCCCCGTCGGCAGGGTCGACATCCTGGCCGAGGCCGACCTCGACCTGATCGTGCGGGAGTGGAACGGCACGGCGCTCGCCGTCGAACCGTCCACTGTGGCCGGTCTGTTCGAGGACCAGGTGCGGCGCTCACCCGGCGCGACAGCTGTGGTGTCGGGCGAGGTCGCCTTGACCTTCACCGAACTCAACGAGCGCGCGAACCGGCTCGCCAGGGCCTTGGTCGCCCACGGTGTGGGACCCGAGGACTTCGTCGCCTTGGCGTTGCCGCGTTCGGCGGACGTGCTGCCGGCGATCCTCGCGGTCCACAAGGCGGGGGCGGCGTATCTGCCGCTCGACCCGGACTACCCGGCCGAGCGGCTGGCCGCGATGCTCGCCGACGCGCGGCCCAAGCTGATCTTGACCGAGCCCGAGCTGCTGGAGTCGTTGCCGCGGACCGAGATCGAGACGCTGGCGCTGTGCGCGCTCGTCACCGAGGACCGGCAGGCGCACGACCTGACCGATCGTGACCGGGTCCGCCCGCTCGACCCGGAGCATCCGGCGTACGTGATCTACACGTCCGGCTCGACCGGGACACCCAAGGGGGTCGTCGTCCCGCATCGCGGCGTGGTGAACCTGTTCCACAGCCACCGCGCCACCTTGCACCGGCCCGCGGTCGAGGCCACCGGGAAACCGCATCTGCGGGTGGGACACGCTTGGTCGTTCTCCTTCGACGCGTCTTGGCAGCCGCAGCTGTGGCTCCTCGACGGGCACGCCGTGCACATCGTGGACGAGGAGACCCGCCGCGACCCCGAACTGCTGGCCACGATGATCGAGCGGGACGGCTTCGACTTCATCGAGGTCACGCCGTCGTTCTTCGCGCAGATGGCGGACGCGGGGCTGCTCGACGGCGACCGGTGCCCGCTCGCCGTGATCGGTGTCGGCGGCGAGGCGGTACCCGAGAGCCTGTGGCACCGTTTGGCCACTTTGGACGGAACCGACGCCTTCAACCTGTACGGGCCCACCGAGTCCACAGTGGATGCGCTCGTCGCGAGGATCGGTGACAGCGAGAAGCCGCTGGTCGGCAGGCCGGTCGCGAACACCCGCGCCTACGTGCTGGACGCGAATCTGCGGCCGGTCCCACCCGGAGTCACCGGCGAGTTGTACCTCGCCGGTGCCGGGCTCGCCCGGGGGTATCTTGGGCGAGCGGCGCTGACGTCGGAACGGTTCGTGGCGGATCCGTTCGGCCCGGCGGGAGCCCGGATGTACCGCACCGGCGACCTCGCCCGCTGGACCGCGGACGGGCGGCTGGACTTCGGCGGGCGCGCCGACGACCAGGCGAAGATCCGCGGGTTCCGGGTCGAACCCGGGGAGGTCGAGGCCGTGCTCGAACGGCACGAGGACGTCGCGCAGGCGGTCGTCCTGGTGCGGGAGGACCGCCCGCGGGTCAAGCAACTGGTGGCGTACGTCGTTTCGACCGCGGAACGCGAGGAGCTGCGGCGGTTCGCGGCCGAGGCGCTGCCGGACTACATGGTGCCGGCGGCGTTCGTCTCGCTCGAGGCGCTTCCCGTGCTGTCCAACGGAAAGCTGGACCGTCGTGCGCTGCCCGCGCCGGACTACACGGAGCTGGCAGGCGGCCGGGCACCCGAGACCGCGCGGGAGAAGGCGCTGTGCGCGCTCTTCGCGGAGGTGCTCGATGTGCCGGAACTCGGCGCCGACGACGACTTCTTCGCTCTCGGCGGGGACAGCATCGTCGCGATGCGGCTGGTCAGCCGGGCTCGTGCGGCCGGGCTGAAGATCACTCCGCACGACGTGTTCGCGCGCCGGACGGTCGAGGCGCTGGCCGAGGTCGCCGAGAGTATCGAGGACGACGACACGGTCCCGCTCACGCCGATCATGCACGCGCTCCGCGAACTCGGCGGCCCGATCGACGGTTACCACCAGGCGGCGTTGCTGCGGACGCCGCCCGGGATGACCGCTGACCAGCTGAAGACCGTGGTCGGCGCGGTCGTCGCGCGGCACGACATGCTGCGCGCGCGGCTCGACCGGTCGGTGGACGGCTGGGCGCTCCGGGTGGCCGAATCCGCCGACGTGCACATCGAACACGTCGAGGTCGAAGGTGATCTGTTCGCTCTCATCGAGCGGCACGCGGAGCCGGCTCGTGCCCGGCTGGCCCCGGACGCCGGCGTGATGCTGAGCGCGACATGGTTTGACGCCGGATCGTCGGCGCCTGGCCGGTTGCTGCTGATGATCCATCACCTCGCCGTCGACGGTGTCTCGTGGCGGATCCTGTTGCCGGAACTCGCTTCCGCTTGGGACGCGGTCGCGGTCGGCGGGGCACCGGAACTGTCCCCTGTGGACACGTCGTTCCGGCGATGGTCGCGTGCTCTGTCCACACAGGACCGCTCGGGCGAACTGGACCGCTGGAAGTCGGTACTGGGCGGCGGGGATCCGATCCCGCTGGACCAGCCGCTCGATCCCGCGCGGGACGTGGCGGCGACCGTGCAGAAGGTGTCGCTGACGCTGCCCGCCGAGCGGACGGCCCCGCTGCTGACCCGGGTTCCGTCGGCGTTCCGGGCGACGATCAACGACGTCCTGCTCACCGGTCTCGCCCTCGCCGTCGCGCGGTGGCGCCGGGACGGGGGACAGGCGGTGCTGGTCGACGTCGAGGGACACGGCCGCGAGGAGGAACTCGCTGGTGGTGCGGACCTTTCGCGGACGGTCGGCTGGTTCACCAGCGTCGTCCCGGTGTGCCTGGACCTGGGCGACCTCGACCTGGACGACGCGTTCGCCGGCGGAGCCGCCGCCGGGCAGGCGCTCGAACGGGTTCGGGCGAGTCTTGACGGGCTGCCGGACGGCGGTATCGGGCACGGTCTGCTCCGGTATCTCGACCCGCGCACCGGCCCCGAGCTCGCGAAGTTCCCGAAGCCGCAGATCGAGTTCAACTACCTGGGCCGGATCGGTGTCCCCGAGGCGACCGACTGGTTGTACGCCGAGGAGGCCGAGGCGGCCGAACTCGGCGCCGACGACGGGATGCCCGTCTCGCACGCGCTGACGATCAACGTCCTGGCCGAGGACCGCCCCGGCGGTCCCGAACTGGGCGCACACTGGTCCTGGCCGGAGGCCGTGCTCACCGAAGACTCGGTGCGGGAACTCGCGGAAGGCTGGTTCCTCGCGCTGGACGCGCTCATCCGCCGGGCTGATTCACCGGCCACGAAGAAGGAGAACAAGGAATGACGAACCCGTTCGAGAACCCCGACGGCACGTACCTGGTGCTGGTCAACGACGAGGGTCAGCACAGCCTGTGGCCCGAGTTCGTCGAGGTCCCGGCGGGCTGGACCACGAAGTTCGGCCCCGCTTCGCGTCCGGAGTGCCTCGAGTACGTCGAGACCAACTGGACGGACCTGCGGCCCGCTTCGCTCGTCAAGGCCATGGAGTCCTGACCCGCTTCAGTCCGTGAAGGCCTCTTGGTCGCTCAAGGAGGCCTTCACGGACTTGCGTTGTTCAGAATTCGGCCATAAAACGTGAGTAGCGTTCGGGTTATGGATCGAAGAGCGTTCATGGTGACCGCCGGTGGTGCGGCGGCAGGGGCAGTGATGCTGCCGGGTCAGGCGGAGGCACAAGGGAAGTGGGGCCCGCACGGGCCGGTCGTGCGCTTCAACGTCTTGAGCGATATCCAGGGCGATCTCACCGACTTCGGCAAGGCGCTCGACGACCTGCACGCGATCAACCCGGGCAGCGCCGGGCTCGGTATCGCGGGTGACCTCACCCCGCGCGGATACGACTTCGAGTACGCGCAGCTTCGCGCGACCTTCGACAAGCACCCGCATCCGCGCGAGGTCGCGTGGGCCATCGGCAACCACGAGTTCTACGTGCCGAAGTGGCGGGATCCCGACACCCTCGCTCAGGAGACCTGGCCCAACGGGACGACCGAGGACTCCCTCTTCCGCAGCTTCTACCGGTTCGCGGGCCGCAACACCGTCTACTCCGAGTCGTCGTTCGGCGGTGTTCCGGTGCTCTGCCTCGGAACCGAGCAGTACGCGAAGTACCACGACCCGAAGCTGTGGGACGAGGTCTGGATGAGCGACCGCCAGTTCACCTGGCTCGAACAACGCCTCCGGTACTGGTCGAACCGGCGTAGCCCGGTGATGGTGCTGACGCATCATCCGTTGCCCAACACCGTTTCCGGCACGCACAACAAGCTCTACCGGTCCGACTACCTCCAGCCCGACAGGCTGCTGTCGATCCTCGGCCGCCACCGGGACGTGTTCCTCTTCTCCGGGCACACGCACTGGGATCTGAACCTGTCGGACTGGGTGGTCCGCCGCGTGGTGCCGGGTACCGGCAACCTCGAAGGGTTCACGGTCGTCAACACCGCCGCCGTGCAGACCGGCTGGACGGATGACGGCAAGGGCGGGGAAGTGTCCCTCGGTGGCGCGTTCAACCAGGGGCTTCAGGTGGAGGTCTCGCCGTTCTCGGTGGTCATCAAGGCCCGGGACTTCACCACCAAGACGTGGCTGAAGCAGATCACCGTTCCGCTGCACAACTCCTGGGGATTCCCGCGCTGATCGGGCGTCGGTACAGCCGTGGGCGGCTCCG
Organism: Amycolatopsis sp. WAC 04182; assembly: GCF_003947465.1. Lineage (NCBI taxonomy): Bacteria > Bacillati > Actinomycetota > Actinomycetes > Pseudonocardiales > Pseudonocardiaceae > Amycolatopsis > Amycolatopsis sp. WAC 04182. The sequence goes on along the minus strand of NZ_QHJJ01000003.1, from coordinate 1,030,446 downwards.
AAGGTAGTGAAGGCCTCCTTCCCTACTCTGAGGATCAGTGCCCAGCGAAGTCGTGTTCACAGTGTTCAGAGGCGCTTGGCGCGACCTTCCGGGTTCTTTCTGGTGTCCCCAATGTGGCATTGGAGACACTCAGCGTCTCCAATGCCACATTGGGGGCACCGGACCGACCTGCCGGACCCACACCCAAACCGCGTTCGCCGTATCCCTCAAGCAAGTACTCGGAGGTGTTGCGAAAGCCACTTTCGCAACCTTCAACGTTGCGAAAGTGGCTTTCGCAACACCTCCGGTAGGCACCGCCCTCAGGAAGGCCTCGAAGTACATGAAGGCCCCCTTCCTTGCGCCAGGCGCAAGGAAGGGGGCCTTCATGTACTCGGACGAGCAAGGACAACCGGCTCAGTTGGCCGGTTTGACCTCGGTCTTCGGGTCACCGTCGACCGCGGCGGCGAGCTGCGGCACGATCCGGTCGATCACGAACGGCAGGCTCAGCACGGTCACGAAGGAGACCGCGCTGCCATAGGTGCCTTCGTTCTCGATGAAGACCTCGCGCTTCTCCTTCGACACCTTCAGGCCGCTGTAGAGCGCGTCCTTGCCGAGAATCTCCTGCGCCTTGGCCGGGGTGTCGATGAGCCACACGAGCGCGTCGCGGTCGAGCAGGTCGGTCCGCTCGGCGCTGAGGCTCTTGCCGAACTTGTCACCGATGGCGGCGTCGAGGTCGGCGGGCAGCTTGAAGCCGAGCGATTCCAGGATGTGCGAGCGCCCGTCCTGGCTGCCGTAGACGAAGTAGCCCTCGTAGGTCGAGGCCATCAGCGCCGACTTGCCCGCGAACTCCGGGTGGTCCTTGCGGGCCTGCGCGAACTTGTCCTCGACGCCCTTGACCAGTTCGTTCGCCTTGGTGGAGCGGCCGACGGCCTGGCCGACCTTCTTGGTCGCCTCGTTCCACGGGATGCCGTAGTCGTTGTACTCCTTGGGCTGCGCGACGACCGGGACGCCGATCTGGCTCAGCTTGTCGTACTGCTCCTTGGTGAGCCCGGAGTAGAGCGCGATGATCAGATCCGGCTTGAGCGCGGCGATCTTCTCGTACTGCGGCCCGTCCACGTCCTTGAGGACCTCAGGCAGCGCGGCGCCGCCGAGCTTCTCGGTCGCCCACGGGCCGATGGTGCCGGGGAACTTGCCGAGCCAGTCGGTGACGCCGACCGGGACCACGCCGAGCGCGAGCAGCGCGTCCTGCTCGGTCAGGCCGACCGTGACGACGCGCTTGGGCTCCTGCGTGATGGTGGTGCTGCCGTACTTGTGCTCGATCGTCGTCGGGAACGCGTTCGCGTCGACCGCGGAGCCGGCGGAGTTCTGCGCGGCCGGGGTGGCCGACTCGCCGCCTCCTCCGCACGCGGTGAGCGAGGCGGCCAGCACCAGGGTGGACGCCAGCAGGCCGGCGGTCTTCAGGCGCCCGCGCACGGCGGAGAGGGTGGGGATTCGGGCCATCATCCGTCCTTCGTGATCGGCTGTCCGGCGGAATGCCGGATTAATCGAGGATCAGGTTTGGCTAACCTAAGACGCCGACCGCTTGATTGCAACCGGTGACGGTGCGTCCCGGATCACGTCCGTGAACGGTTGTCCGACCAGGCCGCCCAAAGCGTTGCGTAGTGACCGCCGGAGGCCACGAGTTCGTCGTGTGTCCCGCTTTCGACGATCACGCCCGCGTCGAGCACGACGACGCGGTCCGACGCCGCGGCCTGCGTCAGCCGGTGCGCGACGACCAGACCGGTGCGGCCCTCCAGCGCGGCGGCCGCGGCGGCTTCGAGGGTCTTCGCGCCCGCGCTCCCGGCTTCGGCGGTCGCCTCGTCGAGGATCGCGATCGGCGGATCGGCGAGCACCAGCCTCGCCAGCGCCAGTTGCTGCGACTGGGTGACGGTCAGCTGATGCCCGCCCTCGCCGACCACGGTCGCGAGACCTTCGCCCAGCGCTTCCGCCCAACCGCGCGCGCCGACTTTTTCCAGTGCTGCCAGCAAATCCGCGTCCGAAGCACCGGGCTGGGCGAGCCGGAGGTCGTCCGCGAGTGAACCGGCGAAGACGTGCACCTCCTGGCTGATCAGCGCGACCGCCTGCCGTGTGCCGGACGGCCCGAGTTCGTCGAGCGGGACCCCGCCGACGGAGATCGTCCCCGAAGCCGGGGTGTGGATCCCGGCGATCAGCTTGGCCAGCGTCGTCTTGCCCGCGCCGCTCGCGCCGACCAGTGCGACCCGCTCACCGGGGGAGAGGCTGAGGTCGACGTCCCGCAGCACCGGGTGACCGTCCACATAGGAATGGGAGATGCCCGCCGCCTTCACCGAGGCATCGACGGGTTTCGCGGGCCGTTCGGGTTCGCGCGGCGCGGGAAGGTCGGCGACACCGATCAGTCGGGCGAGGCTCGCGGCGGCCGCTTGCGCGTCGTCGACGAGCGCCAGCGCGGTGTTGATCGGCCCGAAGAGGCTGTGGAAGTACAGCGCCGCCGCGGTCGCCGCACCGACGGTCACGGCGTCGGCGCCCACCAGCAGGAAACCGGCCGCGAGCACGGCCGAGAGACCGACGAACTCGGCCAGATTGAGCCTGGCGAAGAACTTCGTCATGAGCCGGACACCGCGCAGCATCAGGTCCATCGCGCCCTCGGACCGCTGCCGGACCCGCTCCACGTGGGCGTCGGCGAGCCGGAACGCGCGGACGGTCTTCGCGCCGCCGATCGTGTCGAGTAGTTGCTGCTGCTGGGAACCCGTCGCGATCCGCTGCTTCGCGTACAACGGGACGGCGTTGCGGACGTACCAGCGCACGGTGTGCAGCTGGATCGGTGTGGCGAGCAGCGCGGCCAGGAGGAACCGCCAGTCGAGGACGGCGAGCGCGCCGAGGGTCAGCACGATCGTCAGCACCGAGCGGCCCAGTTCGGGCAGGGCTTCGCGGACCGCCCTCGCGACCACCGTGACGTCGTTGGTGACGCGCGCGGTCAGGTCGCCGGAGCCCGCGCGTTCGACCTGTTCCAGCGGGAGGCCCAGCGCCCGGTCGACGAACCGTTCGCGGAGTTCCGCGAGCAGTGTTTCGCCGAGCTTGGCGGTGAGCGAGACACCCAACGCCGTCGCGATGGCCTGGGCGACGGCGACCAGGACCAGTGCCACCACGGGGGTGGTCAGCTCGGTCGCGGGCCGTTTCTCGATGACCAGGTCGACGATATGGCCGAGCAACCGGGCGGTGAACAGCCCGATCGCGGTCGCGCCGACGAGCATCGCCAGCGCCCCGACGGCACGGGCCTTCGAAGTGCGGAGCAGTTCGCCGAGGACCGCGCGGATCCGCTTGCCGTCGGCGGTGGGGAGGAGTTCACGGGTCATGACAGCACCGCCGCGCGGTAGTCAGCGCGATCGCGGGCGAGTTCGGCGTGGCCGCCTTCGCCGGTGATCCGGCCGCCGTCGAGGACGACGACGCGGTCCGCCACGGCGAGCAGGGCGGGGCTCGTGGTCACCAGGATCGTGGTCCGTCCTCGTCGTAGCCGGGCGAGCCCGGTGGCTATCTTCGCTTCGGTCACCGTGTCGACCGCTGTCGTCGGGTCGTGGACGACGAGGACCGGCGCGTCCGCGGCGAGCGCGCGGGCGAGCGCGACACGTTGCCGCTGGCCGCCGGAGAGGGAGCGTCCGCGTTCGGTGACCGCGGTCGCGGTGCCGTCGGGCAAGGCCTCCGCCACCTCGTCCGCTGCCGACGCTGCCAGCGCCTCGTCGGCGGAACGGCCGTCCGCGAGGACGTTTTCCGCCACCGTCCCTTCGAACAGGTCAGCGTCGTGCGCGGCGACCAGGACGACCTCCCGTACCCGTTCCGGGTCCACAGTGGACAGATCGACGCCGTCGACGTGGACCTTGCCCTCGGCCGGATCTCCCGCGCGGCCGAGGCAGTCGAGGAGATCGGTCGCGGCGGCCGGATCCGCGGCGACGACGCCGATCAGCTGCCCGGCCGGGATGTCGAGGTCGACGCCGCGGAGGCTGCCGTACGAGACCTCGGTGAACCGGACGTTCCCGCCGGCGAGGGAAGGGAGCTCGCCGTCGCCCGGTTCGACCGCCACCGGCGTGGTCAGCAGGTCGGCGACCCGGGACGCCGACGCGCGGCCCTGCGCCAGTTCGCCGTTGACCCAGGAGAAGATCAGGAACGGGGTGAGCAGGAACTGGGCCAGCCCCACCGCGGCGACGAGGTCGCCGACACTGATCGCTCCCGACGACGCGAGATGCCCGCCGACGAGGGCGACGATCGCGATGAAGACGCCGGTCAGCGCGAGCACCGCGCCGTCGTGCCAGGCCTTCGCCCGCGCGGCGCGCAAGGTCGCCTTGAGCGAGTCCTGGCTCGTGTCGCGGTAGCGGGCGACCGCGGCGGGTTCGGCGCCGATGCCCTTGAGCACCCGCAGGCCGGACACCAGGTCCGTGGCGACGCCCGAGGCGTGCGCGGACCGTTCCTGTTCGGCTTCGCTGCGGCGCTCCAGGGGCTTGCCGATGAGATGCGCGAGGTACAGCAGCGGCGGTGTGCCCAGGAGTACGAGGAGTCCCAGCGGGAGCGAGATCCGCAGCAGGGCGACGGCGCTGACCAGGACCCCGGCGAGCGCGGCGATCCCGAACGGCAGTGCCGCGTTCACCACCCCGACGCGTTGCGCGTCGCTGGTGCCGATGTTGACCAGTTCGCCCGCGAGCTTGCCCTTGTCGGCGCCACCACCCGGATGCAGGACCCGGCGGCTGATCGCGATGCGGAGGTCGTGCGCCGCCCGCAGCGACGCGCCTTCCGCGGCGCGCGCGGCGAACCGGTAGCTGTAGGACAGTCCCGCGAAGATCACGCCGAGCACGGCGAGCCAGAACACGAGCGTGTCCACCGAACCGCCGTCGACCGCCTGATCGATCACCACGCCGATGATCACCGGGACGAGCGCTTCACCGCCCTGGTGCCCGGCGGCGAGCACGGACGCGAGCGTGACCTGCCGTCGCTGCCCGGAAATCGCCTGCCGCAGGACACTCCGGCTGGTGGTGGCCGTTGCGGTCACCGGCGCCTCCGTTCGTGGTGGGGAAGGTAAGGCTAGTCTAAGTAGGTAGCTCGTTGAGGTGAACTCCGGCGTTCGGTTAGCCTCGCCTCACTCGAAGGAGGGTTCCGTGGTCGTCACCGAACGCCCGCCCGCTGCGGCGTCCCCGCCCAGCGCGGCGGCACGGACGTTCCGCGCCGGCGGTCTGGTGGTCGGGCTCGCCCTGCTGGCGCTGGTGTTCCTGCTCAGTATCTGGGTGGGGTCGAAGAGCATCCCGTTCACCTCGACCTGGTCGGTGCTGTGGCACAACGACGGCTCGACCGAGGCGGTGATCATCCACGACCTTCGCATCCCGCGGACCCTGCTGGGCGTGGTCGTCGGCGTGGCGCTCGGCCTCGCGGGCGCGGTGATGCAGGCGCTCACCCGGAACCCGCTCGCCGACCCGGGCCTGCTGGGGGTCAACACCGGTGCCTCGGCCGCGGTCGTTTCGGGGATCGCGTTCGTCGGGGTCACCGGCGTGCTCGGCTACATCTGGTTCGCCTTCGCCGGCGCGGCGATCGCGTCGGTCGTGGTGTACGTCCTCGGCGCCGCGGGACGCAGCGCCACCCCGGACCGGCTCGTGCTCGCCGGTTCGGCCGTCATGGCCGTGCTCCAGGCCTACATCGTCGGGATCCTGCTGCTGATGCCCGAGACGTTCAACCAGTTCCGGTTCTGGAACGTCGGTTCGCTCAGCGGCCGCAAATGGGACGTGTTCTGGCAGATCTCGCCGTTCGTGGCGGTCGGCGCGGTCATCGCGCTGCTGCTGGCCAGGCCGCTCAACGTCCTCGCTCTCGGCGACCAGACCGGCAAGGCGCTCGGCGCCCACGTCGGCCGCACCCGGGTGCTGGGCGCGATCGTGGTGACCCTGCTCTGCGGCGCGGGGACCGCGGCCATCGGGCCCGTCCTGTTCCTCGGGCTCGCCGTGCCGCACGCCGCGCGCATGCTGGTCGGCCCGGATCAGCGCTGGGTCCTGCCGTATTCGATGCTGCTCGCGCCGATCGCGCTGATCGGCGCCGACGTCGTCGGCCGAGTGCTGAACCCGCCGGAGGAACTGCAGGCGGGCATCGTCGTCGCGTTCCTCGGCGCGCCGGTGTTCATCGCGCTCTGCCGCCGCAGGAAGCTGGCCCGGCTGTGACCGCGGTCAAGTGGTCACCATCGGAAGTCCTTCGGAGGTCTCGACGGCCCAGCTTCCCGCTGGACGCACGGCCGCAAGGTCCGAGTACGACCCGGTACGAGGACCTCGCGGCCGCACGCCCAGCGGAAACCTGGATCCGTCGAATACCCCCGAAGGACTTCCGATGGCAACCACCAAGGAGCACCCACGGATGAGCACCCGCGTCCTGCGCACCCCGGGCGGCGGACTTTCCCTTCGGATCACCCCGCGGGCCGCGATCGTCGTCGCGTTGCTGGCCATCGCCGTGTTCTTCCTCGGCGCGGTCAGCATGACGACCGGCGACTACCCGTTGTCCGTCGGCGAGGTCATCCAGACGCTGTTCGGCTTCGGTGACCGGAGCACCGAATTCATCGTGACCACGTTGCGGCTGCCCCGGCTGCTGACCGCGCTGCTGGTCGGCGGCGCGCTCGCGGTCAGCGGTGCGATCCTGCAGAGCCTGTCCGGGAATCCCTTGGGCAGCCCCGACTTCATCGGTTTCACCGAAGGTGCCGCCGCGGGCGCCTTGCTGACGATCATCGTGGTGCACGGCGGAATGCTCCAGGTGTCCTTGGGCGCACTGGTCGGCGGCGTCGTGACAGCCGCGTTGATCGCCCTGCTCGCGCTGAAGGGCGGCGTGCACACCTTCCGGCTGATCCTCGTCGGGATCGGCGTGAACGCGATGCTCATCGCGTTCAACTCCTACCTGATCACCAGGGCCGCCTGGCAGGACGGCCTCGCCGCACAGGCGTGGCTGGTCGGCGGGCTCAACGGGCGCGGCTGGGAGCACGTCGGCCCGGTCGCGATCGCCATCGCCGTCCTGTTGCCGCCCGCCTTCGTCTACGGCAGAAGGCTTTCCCTGCTGGAGATGGGGGACGACTCGGCCAAGGGGCTCGGCGTGCCGGTGCAGCGGAGCCGGGTCGTGCTCCTCGGGGTCAGCGTCGGGCTGTGTTCGATCGCGACGGCCGCCGCCGGTCCGATCGCGTTCCTGGCGCTCGCCGCGCCTCAGCTGGCGAAGCGGCTCACGCGGTCTTCGGGGCCGGGGCTCGCCGCGGCCGCCTTGATGGGCATGCTCCTGCTGGTGACCAGCGATCTGATCACCCAGCAGTTCCTGGCGGGCTTGCCCGTCGGCCTGGTGACCGGGGCGATCGGCGGGCTGTACCTGGCCTGGCTGCTGGTGTCCCGGCGCGGGGTCAGCCGAGCTGCGCGCTGACCGGCTCGATCGGCGCGGGCTCGCCGAAGCGGGCCAACGCCAGCGCAGCCGAAACCGCGAGCACGAACCCGACCGCCGCCACGGCCGCGAACCCGGGTCGCGTGGTGTCGCCCAGTACGAGCACCCCGATCAGGGACGGGAACACGGTCTCGCCGATCACCATCATCGCGGTCGAAGTCGTGACACTGCCGCGCTGCAACGCGGTGGCGTAGAACAACATCGCCAGCGCGCCCGCCACCCCCAGCGTGTACGTGGCCGGGTCGGTCAGCAGGTCCAGCGGGGCGAGGCTGGTGAGCGCGCGCCCGGAGAGGGCGACCACGCCGAAGCACAGGCCGGCGATCAAACCGAGCGCCGGTGTCCGGATCCGGCGCGACGCGCGCCCGGCGAACATCCCGGCCGTGCCGAGCACCACGACCGCGCCGATCAGCACGAGCCGGAAACCCAGCCCGGTCGACGCCGAGCCCTCGCTCTCCGCCGACATCCCGAGCAACGCGAGCCCGGCGCAGACGACTGCGATCGCCGTCCATTCGCGACGGCCCAACCGGACCCCGAGCGTCCGCGCGGCCACCGCCGTCACGGCGAGACTTCCCGCCAGCGCCGCCTGGACCACGAACAGCGGCAGCACACGCAGCGCGGCGACCTGGGCGACGAACCCGACGACGTCGAGCGCGAGACCCGCGACGAACTTCCACTGCCGCAGCACGCGCACGAGCAGGCGGGGATCGACGCGGTCTTCCGCGCCCGTCGTCGCTTTCGCGGCGATCGCCTGCATCACCGAAGCGACGCCGTACGCACAGGCCGCGAAGAACGCGCAAACCAAACCCCACCACATGAATCACGAGCCTAGCCCTGCGGTGTCCACCCGGAGATCTCACGTGATCAGGCGCGTAACTCACGTGATTGAAGGCGTAACTCGTGAGTTGCGCGCCCAATCACGCGAGTTACGCCTTCAATCACGCGAGTTCGCCGTTTGTGTAGGGTGAGCGACATGTCGAACACGGGTTCGAGCGCGGCCGAGCCGGTGGAGCGCGCTTGGCCGGCGGGGATCGCCGAGGACGAAGCCGGGCTCCAGTGGGACTTCCTGCGTTTCCTCCGCGCGACGGCGGTGAACAAGGTTGCCGGGCTGACCAGGGACCAGGCGGCCGCGACACCGCTGCCGTCGTCCCCGCGGATGAGCGCGCTGGGGCTGCTCAAGCATCTGACCGCCGTGGAGCGCTGGTGGCTTTCGATCGAAGCGGGCGGCGCGGACCTGCCTTCGCTGTGGGAAGGTTCACCGGATCCGAGCTGGGACCTCACCGAGGACGACGACCCGCGTTCGGTCGTCGACGCGTACCGCGCCGAGTGGGCCTTGGCGGAGTCGTCGCTGGCCGGCGTCTCGCCGGACGATCGCGCGCGCAAGTCGGGGAAGTTCACCGTCCGCTGGGTGCTCGCGCACGTCGTCCAGGAGACCGCCCGGCACGTCGGGCACCTGGACATCCTGCGGGAGCTGGCCGACGGGACCACGGGGGAGTAGCGCCGTAAAGTGTCCGCATGGCTGACAGGCTGTACTTCCGGCAATTGCTCGCGGGCCGTGACTTCGCGGTGGGGGATCCCGTCGCGACGCAGATGGTCAACTTCGCCTATCTGATCGGCGACCGGGAAACGAACGAGGCCGTCATCGTCGACCCGGCGTACGCCGTCGGCGATCTGCTGGACCTGCTGGAAGCCGATGGCATGCGGCTGACCGGTGTCCTCGCCACGCATCACCACCCCGACCACGTCGGCGGCGAGATGATGGGCTTCTCGCTGCCAGGGATCGCGGAACTGCTGGAACGCGTCCAGGTGCCGATCCACGTCAACGGCGCGGAGGCCGAGTGGGTCCGCCGGATCACCGGCGTCTCCGGAACCGATCTGCGTTCGCACGACCACGACGAGGTCGTCGAGGTCGGCGCGGTGCCGATCCGGCTGCTGCACACGCCGGGCCACACTCCCGGCAGCCAGTGCTTCCTGGTCGACGGGAAGCTCGTCTCCGGCGACACGCTGTTCCTCGAAGGCTGCGGCCGGACCGATTTCCCCGGCGGCGACGCGGAGGCGATTTACCGGAGCCTGCAGTGGCTGGCCGGGCTGGACGGCGATCCGGTCGTCTACCCGGGTCACCAGTACTCGGCGGAGCCGTCGGCGAACCTGTCGCGGGTGAAGGACACGAACTTCGTGTTCCGGCCGAAGTCGCTGGACGAATGGCGGCTGATGTTCGGCGGCTGACCGCATTCAGTCCTCTCAATGCGGGAAGGTCTCAGCGTCGTCCGCCCGCCTGAGCCCCCGATCGGAGTGTCGCGAAAGCCACTTTGAGGACATCAGATGTCCCGAAAGTGGCTTTCGCGACGCGTTCTTCCCTCTCGCCCCGTGTCCGCATTCAGAGGACTAAATGCGGAAGGTGTCCAGATCGCGGGACGCGAGGCTCGCTGTTTGACCAGTCCGGTGCGGGGAGCCGAAGCTCGGGACCGTGACGCTCAAGCTGCATTGGTTCCTCCCCACCACCGGTGACGGCCGGACGATCGTGGAGCACTTCCACGCCAGCCGCGCCGCCGGTGCCTCCGCCGCCCGCGAGCCGAGCCTCGACTACCTCGCGCAGGTCGCCCGCGCCGCCGAGGCCAACGGTTTCGAAGGCGTGCTGACGCCGACCGGGACCTGGTGCGAGGACGCGTGGCTGACGACGGCCGCGCTGATCCGCGAGACGAGAACCCTCAAGTTCCTGGTCGCGTTCCGGCCGGGGACGACCTCCCCGACGCTGGCCGCGCAGATGGCCGGGACGTTCCAGCGGATCTCGCAGGGACGCGTGCTGCTCAACGTCGTCACCGGTGGCGATGCGGTCGAGCAGCGCCGTTTCGGTGACTGGCACGACCACGACGAGCGTTACGCCCGCACCGGCGAGTTCCTCGAGATCGTCCGTGGGGTGTGGAGCGGCGAACCGTTCGACTTCGACGGCGAGCACCTCAAGGTCGAGGGCGCGACCACGCGCGCGGCGCCGGATCCGGTACCGCCGATCTATTTCGGTGGTTCGTCCGCGGCGGCGCTCCCGGTCGCGGCGAGGCACGCCGACGTCTACCTCACGTGGGGCGAGCCGCCCGCGCAGGTCGCCGAGAAGATCGCGAAGGTTCGCGAGCTCGCCGAGGAACAGGGCAGGAAGCTCCGCTTCGGCATCCGGCTGCACACCCTTTCCCGTGACACGTCGGCGGAAGCCTGGGCGGAGGCGGGAAAACTGCTGGACGCGATCGACCCGGAGCGGATCGCCCACACCCAGAAACAGTTGTCCGGCAGCGAATCCGTGGGCCAGCAGCGGATGGCCGCGCTGCACGGCGGGAAGACCGACGGCGGCGTCCGCGGCTTGGAGGTGTACCCCAATCTCTGGGCCGGGATCGGCCTCGTGCGCGGTGGCGCGGGCACCGCGCTCGTCGGCAGTCACCAAGAGGTGGCCGACCTCATCGAGGAGTACCACGCGCACGGCATCGAGGAGTTCGTCCTCTCCGGCTATCCGCATCTGGAGGAGGCGTACTGGTTCGGCGAGGGCGTGCGCCCGGAACTGGTCCGGCGCGGGCTCGTCGCGTAAAACCCTTACAGAGTCCGGGAAAGAGCCAAAGCGGCGGTCCGCACCGCGGGTGCGACCCGGTTGGTGTGCATGCGATTCGCCCAGCCGGAGATCGACAACGCCGCCACCGCCACACCTTGCGCGTCGAGCAGCGGGCTCGCCGCGCAGACGACGCCGACGCCGGATTCCTCGCGCTCGAAAGCGATTCCCTCACCGTGGATCTTGGCGAGCTGACGGCGCAACAGGCCCGCGGCGGTGATCGTCCGTACGCTGACGCGCGGCAACCCGGCGTCGATCACCTGTGTCACCACGGATTCCGGCGAGAACGCGAGGATCGCCTTGCCGACGCCGGTGGCGTGCGCGGGAAAGCGGCCGCCGATCCGGGACGGCAGTGATGGCGCGTCGGGTCCTCGCAGGATGTCGAGGTAAACGACCTCGGTGCCTTCCAAGACCGCCAGGTGCACGGTGTTGCGGGTCGCCTCGCGGAGATCGGCCAGATACGGCCGCGCCGCCTCGACGAGTCCGCGGCGCCGTACCGCCAGCTGGCCTATTTCGAACAGTTTCAGCCCGAGCCGCAGCGTCGCGTCCTGACGTTCGAGCAGTCCGGTCGCGACCAGATGCCCGGTGAGCCGGTGGACGGTCGATTTCGCCAGACCGGTCCGCCGCGCCAGTTCGGAAACGCCGAGCGCGTCGTCCCCGGGACGGAAGGCCGAGAGCAGCGCGGAGATCCGGGCGGCGACGAGGCCGTCCGCTCCGGTTCGTTCCGGGTCGTCGTTCCGCCCAGCGGCACGCATGGGTTGAGTGTGCCCTATCCGAGCGGGGAGCGTCACCTGACATGGCGCAACGGAAAGCGGTGGCCGCAATCGTCGGTCCCGGGAACATCGGCACCGACCTGCTCGCGAAGCTGAGGCGCAGTGAGCACGTCGAGGTGCGGTACATGGTCGGCGTGGACCCGGATTCGGACGGGCTGGCCAAGGCCGCGGAACTGGGACTGGAGACCTCCGCCGGCGGCGTCGACTGGTTGCTGTCGCGCGACGAGCTGCCGGACCTGGTCTTCGAAGCGACCTCGGCGAAGGCGCATCTGGCGAACGCGCCGCGGTACGCGACCGCCGGGATCCGCGCGATCGACCTGACCCCGGCCGCGGTCGGCCCGTTCACCTGCCCCGCCGTGGGGCTGCCCGAACGGCTGGACGTGCCGAACGTCAACCTCATCACCTGTGGTGGCCAGGCCACGATCCCGATCGTGCACGCGGTGTCGCGGGTGACGTCGGTTCCCTACGCGGAGATCGTCGCGTCCGTCTCGTCGCGCTCGGCCGGGCCGGGCACGCGGGCGAACATCGACGAGTTCACCGCGACGACGGCGCGCGGGATCGAACTCGTCGGGGGAGCGAGCCGCGGCAAGGCGATCATCATCATCAATCCGGTCGAACCGCCGATGATCATGCGGGACACGGTGTTCTGCGCGGTCGACCCGGACGCGGACTTCGCCGCGGTGAGCGAATCCATCCACCGGATGGTCGAGACGGTCCAGGGGTACGTGCCGGGTTACACGCTCAAAGCGGACCCTCAATACGACCCACCCCGGCCAGGGTGGAGCGGGCAGGCGCGGGTCGCGGTGTTCCTGGAGGTCGCCGGGAACGGGGACTTCCTGCCGAAATACGCCGGGAACCTGGACATCATGACGGCCGCGGCCGCCCGCGTCGGCGATCTGCTGGCCACTCAGGAGGTGGCGGCATGAGCTGGGACGACGTGAGCCGGGAGGTCAGGCTCGTCGACACGAGCTTGCGCGACGGCAGCCACGCGATGGCGCATCAGTTCACCGAGAAGAACGTGCGCGACACCGTCCGGGCACTGGACGACGCCAGGGTCTCGCTGATCGAGGTCAGCCACGGCGACGGGCTCGGCGGCTCGACGTTCAACTACGGCTTTTCCCTTGTGGACGAACGGAAGCTGATCGCCGCGGCGGTCGACGAGGCGCGGCACGCGAAGATCGCGGTACTGCTGCTGCCGGGCCTCGGCACGGTCGGTGACCTGCGGGTTGCGGCCGACCTCGGCGCGGGCGCGGTCCGGATCGCGACCCATTGCACCGAGGCCGACGTCTCCGTCCAGCATTTCGGCGCGGCGAGGGAACTCGGGCTGGAGACGGTCGGTTTCCTGATGCTGTCCCATATGTCCACGCCCGAAGCGCTGGCGAAACAGGGCAGGATCATGGTCGACGCCGGATGCCAATGCGTGTACGTCGTCGACTCCGCCGGAGCGCTGATCCTGGAGGACGCCGGTGAACGCGTCGCCGCGCTGGTGGCGGAATTCGGCGACGAGGCCCAGGTCGGCTACCACGGGCACCAGAACCTGAGCTTCGGTGTCGCGAACTCGGTGCTCGCCTATCGGGCGGGTGCCCGGCAGATCGACGGTTCGCTCGTGGCGCTCGGCGCGGGCGCGGGCAACTCTCCGACCGAGGTCCTCGCGGCGACGTTCGAGCGGCTCGGGATCCGTACGGGCGTCGACAAGGACGTGCTGATGGACGCGGCCGAAAACGTCGTGAAGCCCTACATCACGCGGCTACCGGTGATGGACCGGTCGTCGATCGTGCAGGGCTTCGCCGGGGTGTACTCGAGTTTCCTCCTGCACGCGGAACGCGCCGCCGAGCGGTACGACGTCCCGGCGCACGAAATCCTCTATCGCGTCGGCGCCGCGAAATACGTGGGCGGGCAGGAGGACATGATCATCGACATCGCCCTGCAACTGGTCGCCGAACGCGGTCAGGGCTGACGGTCGGCGCCGAGCACGAGGCGGACACAGTGGTCGATCAGGCGCTCGCGGCTCACCTTGAGCGAGCCGTCGAGGTAGGCGATGAACACGTTGCTCAGCGCGCCGACCAGCCCGATCGAGGTCATCTGCCGTTCGGCCGCGTCACCGTGGGACAACTGCCCGCTGACCAGCTCGGCGAACGAGGGGAGGAGCGCGATCCCGCGCGTGGTCAGCGCGGGATCGGTGATCGGCGCGAGCAGGAGCACGCGGCCTTTGCGCGGATCGTCGAGCATCAATTCGACGAAGGCGCGGACCGCGGCCTTCGCCCGTTCGGCGGGTTCGGCCGTGTCGCTGACGGCGTCGACGAGGGCCTGTCGTGCCTGCTCGCCGATGTGCTCGTAGACCGCGACGACGAGTTCCTCGCGGTCGGCGAAGCTCTCGTAGAAATACCGCTCCGTCAGCTTGGCGTGACGGCATACGGCGCGGACGCTCACCCCGGCGCTGCCCTGGGTCCCGAGCAGGTCGAGGCCCGCGTCGACGAGTTGTCCCCGCCGCGCGGCCTTGCGATCGTCCAGGGTCGTGCCTGCCCAGCTGCGGCCGGCCATGATCGGCTCCTCTTGTTGACTACGGCCGTTGTCAACTTTAACCTGACAACAGTTGTGGTCAATTTAACCAGCTCAGTGAGGAGACCGGGGATGACACAGCCGCGGCCGCTCGGACCGGATTCGCTGACCTGGAAGTACTTCGGCGACTGGCGCGGGCTGCTCATCGCGCTCTGGGCCGGATCCATGCAGAACATGCACCCCGAGCTGGGCGCGGGAGTCGAGGAGCACTCGCGGTTCTTCGAGGAGCGCTGGCAGCGTCTGTTCCGCTCGCTGTACCCGATCGGGGGAGTGATCTACGACGGCCCGCGCGCCCGGCAGACCGCGCTGGAGGTGCGCGGCTACCACGATCGGATCAAGGGTCTCGACAAACACGGGCGGCGGTATCACGCGCTCAATCCGGAGACGTTCTACTGGGCGCATTCGACCTTCTTCGTGAGCGCGATCCTCATCGCCGACAACTTCTGCGGCGGGATCGGCGAGGCCGAGAGGCGGAAGCTGTTCGAGGAGCACGTCCAGTGGTACGAGATGTACGGCATGAGCATGCGCCCGGTGCCGGAGTCGTGGGAGGACTTCCAGCTGTACTGGAAGCGGATGTGCGAGGACGTGCTGGAGGACAACAAGGCCACGCGCGACGTCCTCGACATCAAGGACCTCCCGAAGCCGAATTTCCTCCCGTGGCTGCCGGACTTCGCCTGGAAACTCGTCCGCGGGCACGTGGCGCGGAACTTCGTCTGGCTGACGGTCGGCCTGTACGACCCGCCGATCCGCGAGCGGCTCGGCTACACCTGGACCGAACGCGACGAGCGACGCCATCGCCGGATCGGGAAGCTGATCAACGCGGTGTTCAAGCTGGTCCCGCGTGACCGCCGCTATCACCCGCGGGCCAGGGCGGGCTGGCGCCGGGAGCGCGGCGAACTGGCTCCGGACGCGCCGTTGGTCGAGACTCCCGCGAGGAACCTTCCGCCGCTTTCGGAGCGGGGCAAACCCGAGCACTACTCACCGAACGTCTGACTAGGAGCTTCGATGAAGTTCGGTGAGTGGGCATCGAGTCGAAGGCGGGAACCCGGCACCGGCGGCTCACGTCGCCGCGCTCAGGGTCCCCAATGTGGCATTGGGGACACTGAGCGTCTCCAATGCCACATTGGGGACCTGCCTGGGCCCGACAAGAGCCATTCACGATCACTCCTTTCCTCGAGTACGGACACTGACTAGGAGCCTCGATGAAGCTGGGTTACCACCTCGGTTACTGGTCGTCCGGCCCGCCGGAGGGCGCGCTGGACGCGGTCTTGCGGGCCGAAGAACTCGGCTTCGATTCCGTGTGGACCGCCGAGGGCTACGGCTCGGACGCGTTCACCCCGCTCGCCTGGTGGGGCGCGTCGACCAGCCGGATCAAGCTCGGCACCAACATCGTCCAGATGTCGGCGCGCACCCCGACCGCGACGGCCATGCACGCGCTGACGCTGGATCACCTGTCCGGTGGACGGTTCGTGCTCGGGCTCGGCGCGTCCGGGCCGCAGGTGGTCGAAGGCTGGTATGGGCAGCCCTATCCGAAGCCGCTCGCCCGCACCCGCGAATACGTCGACATCGTGCGGAAGGTCGTCGCGCGCGAGGCGCCGGTGACCCACGACGGGCAGCATTTCCAGCTGCCACTGCAAGGCGGGACCGGGCTCGGCAAGCCGCTGAAGTCCACAGTGCACCCCTTCCGCAAGGAGATCCCGATCTTCCTCGCCGCGGAGGGGCCGAAGAACGTGGCGCTGTCGGCGGAGATCTGCGACGGCTGGCTCCCGTTGTTCTTCTCGCCCAAGAGTGACGCCTTCTATCGGACGGCGCTGCAGGAGGGTTTCTCGCGTCCTGGCGCCCGGCACGGTTTCGACGACTTCGAGGTCGCCGCGTCCGTGCCGGTGCTCGTCCACGACGATGTCGAGGAGGCCGCGAGCTGGATCAAGCCGTCGCTCGCGCTGTACATCGGTGGCATGGGCGCGAAATCGGTCAACTTCCACCACGACGTCTTCGCTCGGATGGGGTACGAGGACGTCGCCGACAAGGTGCAGGAGCTGTACCTGGCCGGCCGCAAGGACGAGGCGACCGCCGCGATCCCGACGTCGCTCGTCGAGGACACCTCGCTGATCGGGCCCGCGGAAAAGATCCGTGACGAACTCGCCGCGTGGGACGAGACCGTGGTGACCACGCTGCTTTTGCGGGGGGATGCCGCGACGCTCACGAAGGTCGCGGAGACGCTCTCGTAGCTGGACTCGCCCTCATGCATTGAGACAGTGGGGCGCCGTTGAAGGTTGCGAAAGCCACTTTCGCAACCTTCAACGTTGCGAAAGTGGCTTTCGCAACGCCGTCTCCTCGGTCGACCACGCCTTGAACCACAGCGCTCGACGGCCCGGTTCGCGGTTGACGAACGAAGGGCGCTTTCACCGCGTGCGACGTGGTGAAAGCGCCCTTCGCCGCAGGCGATGCGGAAAGGTCCCGGCCTTTCGTGGGTTGCGACAGTGAGGCCCATCACGTAGCGTCCCGGCCACGAACATGAAGTCGGTTCATGTTCGTGGCCGGGAGGTGCGACTCATGACGGTGAGCCGGAGGCGGGTTCTCGCGGGCGCGGCGGCGTTGCCCGTCGCGGCGAGCGTGCTCGGCGCCCAGCAAGCGCAAGCGGCGCCATCACGGGCTTTCCGCGTCGGCGTCGGCATCTCCGACGTCACCGGCCCGGCAGCCGAGAACGGCATGATGGGCTACTCGATGCCGCAGCAGCAGACCGCCGGCATCCATCTCCGCACCCGGGCGCGCGCTTTCGTGGTCGACGACGGTGCCAAGCGGATCGCCTTCGTCACCGCGGACATCGGCGCGCTGTTCCAGTCCGTCCATCAGGGCGTGCTGCGCAAGCTCCAGGCCGCGTACGGCGACCTGTACACCGAGCAGAACGTCCTCCTCAACGCCACGCACACCCACTCCGCGTGCGGCGGGGATTCCCATTACGCCGCTTACGATCTGGCGATCCTCGGCTTCCAGCAACAGGTGTACGACGCGCACGTCGACGGGATCTTCGAAGCGATCAGCCGGGCGCACGCGAACCTCGCACCAGGGTCGATCCGGCTCGGGCGCGCCGAGCTGACCAAGGCCAGCGTCAACCGCTCACGCAAGGCTTTCGACCTGAACCCGCAGGAGGACAAGGACCACTTCCCGCAGGCGATCGACCCGGCCGTCACTGTCCTGCGGTTCAGCCAGAACGGCGTCGACGTCGGCGCGATCAGCTGGTTCGCCACGCACGGGACGTCGATGAGCAACGGCAACCACCTGATCAGCGGCGACAACAAGGGTTACGCCGCCTACGAGTGGGAGCACGACCACGCCGGCGTGCGATACCTCGACGGGAACCCGCGGTTCGTCGCCGCGTTCCCGCAGACCAACACCGGCGACATGAGCCCGAACCTGAATCTCGAACCCGGCACGCCCGAAACCGAGTTCGAGAACACCCGCACGATCGGCGACCTCCAGTTCCGTGCGGCGAAGAGCGCCTTCGACGCGGCCGCCGATGCCGTGACGGGCGGCGTCGACTACCGGATGTACTACGTGGACATGTCCGACGTGGCCGTCGACGCGAAGTACACCCCGAACGGGCGGCCGCAGCGCACCTGCACGGCCGCGATCGGGGTGTCGATGCTGGCGGGCAGCCGCGAAGACGGGCCCGGTCTGCCGCTGCCGGAAGGCGTGAAGAACCCGTTCATCGACTGGCTCGGCGGCATCGACGCGCCGATCCCGCAGGCCCTCGCCGACGCGCACGCGCCGAAGGTGATCGCGGTGCCGTTCGGCGCGATGAAGCCGTATCCGTGGACGCCGGAGGTCCTGCCGTTGCAGCTCGTCCGGATCGGGCAGCTGCATCTCGTGGCCGTGCCCGCCGAGCTGACCATCGTCGCCGGATTGCGGCTGCGCCGGACCGTCGCCGCCGAACTCGGTGTCCCGCTGGAGAACGTGCTCGTCCAGGGGTACGCCAACGCGTACAGCCAGTACGTCACCACGCCCGAGGAATACGACTCGCAGCAGTACGAAGGCGCGTCGACGCTGTACGGCCGGTACACGCTTCCGGCGTACCAGCAGGAATTCGCCAAACTCGCGGCCGCGATGAAGTCGGGGGCGGCGGTGCCGCACGGGCCGACGCCGCGGGATCTGAGCGGCAAGCTGATCAACTTCCAGCCCGGCGTCGTCTTCGACAGTCCGCCCGCGTTCAAGAACTTCGGTGACGTCCTTGTCGACGCGAAGAGCACCTACGCGCGCGGTGAGCAGGTCGCGGTCGAGTTCGTCACCGGGCATCCGAAGAACGACCTCCGGCGCGGCGGCACGTTCCTGGAGATCCAGCGCCTGGTCGATGGCAAATGGGTCCGCCACGCCGACGACGGCGACTGGGACACGAAGTACCACTGGGCGCGGACGTTCGTCGCCGAATCGAAAGCCGTCGTCCACTGGAAGATCCCCGCGAACGCCCCGATCGGCAAATATCGCGTGATCCACTTCGGAAACTGGAAGAACGGCTGGAACGGGGCGATCTCCGCGTTCAGCGGGACTTCGCGGACATTCGTCGTCTCCTGACACCGAAAGGGTCTTTCGTGCGGAAGCTCGCCGTACTCGCCATCGCCGCCGCGATGTTCGCCGGAACCGCCGTGCCCGCCCAGGCGGCGGTCACGGTGAAGGTCATGGCGTTCAACATCTGGCAGCTGCCCTGGATCGCCAGTCCGAACACTGCGGACAAACAGGCCAGGGCTCGCGCGGCGGAGGACGTCATCCGCGCGAACGACGCCGACGTCGTCGTCCTGGACGAGGCTTTCAGCGCCCAGGCGGAGGAACTGCGGAACCGGCTGAAGGACGTCTGGCCGCATCAGACCCCGCTCGTCGGCCAGTACTGCGGCACCTCACCCGGCTGGACCACGGTGAACGGGAACTGCTCGAATTCCCCGATCGTGGTCAACGGCGGGGTCACCGTGCTCAGCAAGGCGCCGGTGACCGAGCAGCACCAGCTGGTCTTCCGCAATTCCTACTCCGGCACCGCGGACTACCTGTCCAACAAGGGTGCCGCGCTCGCCCGCCTGGTCGTCAACGGGAAACCGCTGTGGATCGCGGGTACGCACATGCAGGCGGACGAGGGTCCGGAGACACTGCCGAAGGCGCACGAGATCCGGATGGCGCAGCTGGGCGAGATCCGGGACCTGGTCACGAAATACGCGCCGGCCGGTGAGCCGGTCGTCGTCGCGGGCGACCTGAACATCGAGTACTGGGCGGGACAAGCGCGCAAGGACACCCTCGGCCGGACCCAGGTCCAGCAGGGCGAGGCCATCCTCGACGGCGTCCTCCGCACGACGGGCGAAGGCGCGTACACCTTCGACGCGGCCACGAACCCGAACGCGGCGAAGTCCGTTCCGGTGACCTACCGTGACTCGCTGGACTACGTCGGCGCCGTGCACGCGGGCGGCCGTCCACGCGCCGCTGTCGGCCCGGTACAGCTCGTGCATTACGACGGTGGCACGATTCCCTCCGACCACTACCCGGTGGTGGCCAAGATCCAATACTGAGGCCTTCATCGGGAGAACCGCCTCGAGGAGGATCATGGCATCGCTGCCAGCACGGACGAGGTACCGCTACTCGCTCGGCTCGTTCGTCACCGGCGCCTTCGGCACTGTTCCCGGCCTGCTCCTCCTGAAATACCTCACCGACACGATGGGCGTCGCGGCGGGCGTGGCCGGCCTGATCGTGTTCGTTCCCAAAGCGTGGGACGTGCTCTTCAACCCGATCGCGGGAAGGCTGTCGGACGCGGACATGGTCCGCACCGGCAGCCGCCGCCGGTTCCTGCTCTACGGCGGGATCGGCGTCTCGATCCTCTTCGCGGCCCTGTTCGCGCATCCCGGCTTCGGCGGCCCGGTGCCCGACGCGATCTACGTCGTCGTCGTGTTCCTGTTGTGCGCCACCGCGTACGCGTTCTTCCAGGTGCCGTTCAACGCACTGCCCGCCGAGCTGACCGATTCGGCGGAAGAACGCACGAAGCTGACGAGTGTCCGGATCGGGTTCCTCGCGGTCGCCATCCTGGTCTCCGGCGGTGGCGCGCCCGCGATCACCGACCTCATCGGCGGCGTCGCCGGCTATCGGGTCATGGGCCTGTTCATCGCCGTGGTCATTTTGCTCGCGACCCTCGGCGTGTACTTCGGGCTGAAGGACGCACCCGTCGGCGCGCTGCGGCCGAACACGGTGAGCCCGCGCGAACTGCTCCGGACACTCGCGCAGTGGCGGCCGTTCCGCTGGCTGCTCGGCGTCTACTTCATCCAGGCCCTCGGCATCGGCACGGTGCTGGCCGCGATCCCGTTCTTCGCCGAGCGGATCCTCGGCAGCTCGGGCTATTCGACGGTCCTGTTCGTCGGTTTCGTCGGCCCGGCACTGCTGACCATGCCGCTGTGGCCGCGACTCGGGGCGAGCGTCGGGAAACTGGCCGGATTCCGGATCGCCACCGCCGCGTTCGGCGTCGGTCTGCTGGGGCTGCTCGGTGCCCAGGTGTTCCCGTTCGCCGTCACGATGGTGTTCGTCGCCTTCTGCGGTGTCGGCTACGCGGGGATCTCGGTGTTCCCGCTGGCGATCCTGCCGGACCTGATCAGCGACGAGGAGGAGCGGACCGGCGAGACCAGGGCCGGGGTCGCGGCGGGCGTCTGGACGGCGTCGGAGACGCTGGGGCTCGCGCTCGGACCGGGGCTCTGGGGGCTGGTGCTGCAGTTCGGCGGCTACCTGTCCAGCCTCGACGCCAAGGTCGCGCAGCCGGACAGCGCGCTCGCGGCGATCCTGCTCGGCGCGTCGATCCTCCCGGCCGTGCTGATCGTGCTGGGCATCCCGCTGCTGCGCAGGTCGGTGCTGGAGCGCCGCGCGTGACCGCCGAGGACGTCCTGCGGGAGCTGCGGGAACTGCGCGCGGGGGACTTGCCGACGCACGGAGGCCGGACGCTCGCGTACGTCTACGACAGCGGTCTGTCCGAAGTGGACGAACTCGGGGCGGCGGCGCACGCGCTGGCGTCGTCGGCCAACGGTCTCGACCCGACGGCGTTCCCGAGCCTGCTGCGAATGGAGAACGACCTCGTCGGTACCGCAGCGCGGCTGCTGGGCGGGACGGCGGAGACGGTCGGATCGGTGACCTCGGGCGGCACGGAGTCGTGCATGCTCGCCGTCCTGGCCGCCCGCGACGGTCGTCCCGGCGTGTCCGCGCCGAATATCGTGCTGCCCACGACCGCGCACGCGGCGTTCCACAAGGCGGCGCATTTCTTCGGTGTCCGCGCGATTCCGGTGCCGGTCGATCCGGTGACCTTCCGCGCCGTCCCCGAGGCGATGGCCGCCGCGGTCGACGACAGCACGGTCCTCGTCGTCGCGAGCGCTCCGTCGTACGCCCACGGCGTGCTCGACCCGATCGCCGAGATCGCCGCGTTGCTGGACGGCGTCCGGTTCCACGTCGACGCCTGTATCGGCGGCTGGGTGCTGCCGTACTTGGGGCTCGGCCCGTTCGGCTTCGACGTCCCCGGCGTCACCAGCGTCTCGGTCGATCTGCACAAGTACGCCTACTGCCCGAAAGGCGTGTCGGTTCTGTTGCACGCCAACGCCGACCTTCGCCGGCCGCACTACTTCGCCAGCGCGGACTGGCCCGGCTACACGATGCTGAACACCACGCTGCAGAGCACACGATCCGGTGGCCCGCTCGCCGCGGCGTGGGCGGTCGTGCGCCACGTCGGCGCCGAGGGTTACGCGAAGCTGGCTTCGGCGGCCCGTGACGCGGCCGTCGAGATCCGCGCCGGGATCGAGGTGCTGGACGGCTTGCGTGTCCTCGGCGATCCGGTCTCGACCCTGCTCGCGTTCACCGTGGCGGACGATGCCGGGTTCGACCTGTTCACCGTCGCGGACGAGATGCGCGAGCGCGGCTGGTACGTCCAGCCGCAGTTCGCCCACGGGGCGTCGCCCGCGAACCTGCACCTGACCGTGACGGCCGCGAACCGGGGTTTTGAACAGGAGTTCCTCGGAAGTCTCGCGGCGTCGGTCGTGGCCGCTCGTGAAGCGGGGCCGGTCGTCGTCGACCCACAGGTGGCGGAGTTCGTCGCGGCGCTGGACCCGGCGACGTTGACGCCGGAGCAGTTCGCCGGACTGCTGGCGGCCGCGGGTCTCGGCGGTGCGGCCGGATTGCCCACCCGGATGGCGGAGATCAACGCCCTGCTGGCCACGGCGCCCGGCCCGCTGCGGGAGCGGTTGTTGCTCGAATTCCTCGGCGCGCTGTACACGGCTTCCTGATCCGCCCTTGACGCAATCAGTTGGTTGCTATACAAAGTTATAGCAACCAACTGATTGCTACTTGAGGAGGCCGTCGTGGGATTCCCCGACCGGATCGAACGCACCGTCGAGATCGCCCACCCGCCCGCGAAGGTCTGGACCGCGCTGACCACGGCCGAGGGCCTGGGCACCTGGTTCGGGAACCAGGCGAGCATCGACCTGCGGCCCGGTGGTGCGGCCGAGATGAAATGGGACGAGGGGCACAAGGCGAACATGCGTGTCGAGCGCGTCGAAGAGCCGGAGGTCTTCGGCTTCACCTGGAACATCTACGGTCTCCCCGACGAAGACCCGCGCCGCACGTACGTCGAGTTCACCCTGGTCCCGAACGGCGGTGGCACGCGGCTCACCGTCGTCGAGTCCGGCTTCTCCCAGCTGCCGGACGACGCCCACCAGGTCGCGTTCGAAGGGAACACGAAGGGGTGGGCGGCCGAGCTGGGCGAACTGATCGAATACCTCGATGCCGCCTGACATCGAAACGACCGCCGAACAGGTCTTCGTCGCCTTGGCCGACCCGAGCAGGCGGAGCATTCTCGCCGTCCTCGCCTCGGGCGGCCCGGCCACGGCGACCGACCTCGCCGACCGCCTGCCGATCACGCGGCAGGCCATCGCCAAGCACCTCGCCCTGCTCACCGACGCGGGGCTGGTGATCCCGGAGCAAGGGGAGCGGCGGCGCGTCCGCTACCGGCTGAACTCCGCGCCGATGCAGGTCGCCCAGCAGTTCCTCGCCGCGCTCGCCCGTGATTGGGACGGGCCCCTCGCGGCGCTCAAAGAGCATCTGGAGGGAAGATCATGAGCTTCACGACGAGTTTCACCGTGGACCGGACACCGCACCAGGTCTTCGAGGCATTCAACGACGTCCGCGGGTGGTGGTCGGAAGAGATCGTGCACTCCGGCGACGAGTTCGAGTACCACTACGAGGAGCTCCACCGCTGCCGCGTGCGGATCACGGAGTCCGTGCCGGGCCGTAAGGTCTCCTGGCTGATCCTGGAGAACCACTTCGACTTCACCCGGGACGAGACGGAGTGGGTCGGCACCACGATCACGTTCGAGATCGCCGAGAAGGACGGCAAGACCGAAGCGCGCTTCACCCATCACGGGCTGGTCCCGGAGTACGAATGCTTCGATGTCTGCCACAAGGCGTGGACCTTCTACGTCGGCACCAGCCTGCGGGAGCTGATCATGACCGGCGAAGGCCGGCCGAACCGGCAAAGCGTCCTGCCCGCGGAGCTGGCGGGATGAACACGGTGTCCGCGGCCGAATGGGAAGAAGCGCGCCTTCGGTTGCTGGTTAAGGAAAAGGAACTGACCCGGGCCCGCGACGCGCTCGCGGCCGAGCGGCGGCGGATGCCGTGGCTCGCGGTCGAGAAGCCGTACGAGTTCGAAGGGCCGTCCGGCGCGGTGAACCTGCTCGACCTGTTCGAGGGACGCCGTCAGCTGATCGTCTACCGGGCCTTCTTCGATCCCGGGGTGGAAGGTTTCCCCGACCACGCCTGCAAAGGCTGCTCGCTGGTGGCTGACCAGGTCGCGCACGTCGCGCATCTGAACGCCCGCGACACCACCCTGGCCTTCGTCTCCCGGGGCGGGCAACCGGACATCGCGCGGATGAAGGCGCGGATGGGCTGGACGATGCCGTGGTACACGATCACCGGCGACTTCGACGTCGACTTCGGGGTCGATGAGTGGCATGGCACCAACGCCTTCATCCGTGAAGGCGACCACGTGTTCCGGACGTACTTCATCAACAACCGCGGCGATGAAGCGATGGGCGGCACCTGGAGCTACCTCGACATCACCGCGCTGGGACGGCAGGAGGAGTGGGAGGACTCGCCGGAAGGCCATCCGCAGACGCCGCCCTACGAGTGGTGGGACTGGCACGACGCCTACGAGGGTGCCGCTCCCGCCGGTGGCTGCTGCTCGGGGTCTTGACCCTGGGTTAGGGTCCGGCCGGTGGAGAGTCTGTTCTTGACCCGGGTGCTGGACGCGCTGCGATCCGGGGGCGACGAGGTGCTGTTCGTCCAGGACGGCGTGGAGACCGGCTACGGGCAGGCGCTCGATCTGGTACGCAGGATGTACGCGGGCCTGCCGGAGCGCGGGGTCGTCGCCATCGATGCCGGCAACCGGCCGGAAACCGTCCTCCTGCAGATCGCCGCGCAGCTGCGGGGTTCGACGGTGCTGCTGGTCGCCGCATCGGCGAGTTCGCCGGATCGGCTCGCCGCTGTCGAGGCGGCCGGGGTCGCGACCCTGGTGACCGAGCAGCCGTCGGACTGGCCCGCCGGCGACGCACGGGTTATCGCACTCGACGAACTGATCGACCGCGACGGTGCCGACCCGGCGGGGCTGCCGGAGTCGGTCACCGTCGTCTTTCCCACCGGCGGTACCACCGGGGCGCCGAAACTCATCCGGCATAGCGGGATCTACGACGGGATGGCGCATATCTTCGCGCCGGACCCGGCGGGGCCGGGACGCACGCTGCTGATCGCGCCGATGACGCATATGACCGGCAACGCCACCGTGCTGGGCGCGATCCTGCGGCGGGAGAGCGTCGTCCTGCTGCGGGGTTTCGACGCGGGCACGGTACTCGACGCGATCGCGGAACACCGGATCACCACGTTGTCCCTCACACCCGCGCGCCTGGCCGAGGTACTCGACCATCCGGCCTTGACGTCGACCGACGTCAGCAGTGTGCGGCAGCTTTCGCTGGGTGCCGCGCCGCTCCCGCCGAGACGGCTGGCTCGGGCGCTCGAGGTGTTCGGGCCCGTGGTCGGGCAGGGATACGGGCTCACCGAGGCGCCGATGATCGCGAGCATCTCCGCGGCGGAGCTCGACGGGCGGCCGGATCGGCTCGAGTCCGTGGGCCGGATCGTGCCGGGCATGGAGGCCAGAATCGACGACGGGGAGGTCTTGGTCCGCGGGCTGTCCATGATGGTCGGTTACCACGGGTCGCCGCCGATCGGCGACGGCTGGCTGCGGACCGGCGATCTCGGGCGGTTCGACGACGAGGGGTACCTCTACCTGCTGGACCGCGCGAACGACGTCATCATCACCGGCGAGCACGGCACCAAGGTGTACTCGACCGTGGTCGAGAACGCGCTCGCGCGGCATCCGCTGATCCGCTCCGTGGCCGTGTTCGGGGTGCCGGGCGACGGCGGCGAGGGCGAGCGGGTGCACGCCGTGGTGGTCGCCTCGGGAGCCCTGTCGGCCGAAGAAGTCCGGGCACAGGCCAGGGAGTTCTTCGGGCGGGAGCATTTCGTACCGTCCGATGTGGACTTCGCCGACGCGCTGCCGCTGACGGCGATCGGCAAGGTCGACAAGCGGGCGCTCCGGGAGCCGTTCTGGGCCGGGCACCGCCGCCACATCGCCTGACGTGATGCGCGCCTTGACCTCCAGTCGAGTGGAGGTCGCACGATGAGCTCATGAAACTGGGTGTGATCCTCCCGTCCGACGATCTGCGTGTCTCCGCCCGGCAGGCCGAGGACGCGGGCCTCGACAGTGTGTTCCTCGGCGACCACCTGATGACCGGCCGTCCCTCGCTCGACAGCACGGTCGGGCTGGCGGTCGCCGCCGCGGTCACGACCCGGATCCGGATCGGGCTGAGCGTGTTCGTCCCGGCGATGCGGCCGCTGGCGTGGGCGGCCAAGCAGATCGCCACGCTGCAGCAGGTGTCGGGCGAGCGGCTGATCCTCGGCATCGGCTCGGGCGGGGGAGAAGCCCAGTTCGCCGCGGCCGGGGTGCCGTTCGGCGACCGCGGCCCGCGCACCGACCAGGCGCTTCGCTTGCTGCCGGATCTGCTGACAGGCAAAGAGGCGCGGATCGGCGACGCCGTCGTCGAATTGGCGCCGGCGGTGGCGGTCCCGCCGATCTGGGTCGGCAACCGGGGCCGGCTCGTGCTCCAGCGCGTCGCGGAGCACGGCACCGGATGGTTTCCGTCGCTCCTGCCGCCGGACGCCGTCGCCGACGGACGGCGACGGCTGACGGATCTCGGCGTCGCGAACCCGGTGATCGCGGTCGGCGCCACCGGCGCGCTGGGCGAAGGCGCGGACCTGCCGACGGCGGCGGATCTGGCGACAGGGATCAACGACGCCTACGGGATGCCGCTCGACCAGGCGCTTTCCTTGCCACTGACCGGTTCTGTCGAAGCCGTCGCAGAACGGCTGGCGGCGTACCGAGAGGCGGGAGCGGCCCACATCGTCGTCGGGCTGGCGGGTCCGCGCTGGGCCGACCAGGTGCGGGCACTCGGTCGGGTGAGAGCGCTGCTGGGCCCGTAGACCGGTGCTACGGTCCGCCTGATCAGGCATTTCCGATCAGGAAGGACCCGGTGATGACCGCCGCGCACACCGAACACGCCGGCCATACACACGCTCACGGCGAAGGATGCGGCCACGTCGCCGTACCGCACGGAGACCACACCGACTACGTGCACGACGGGCACCTGCACCGCGTCCACGACGGGCATTTCGACGAGTGCGAGACCGGCGACCACATCCCGCACCAGGGTCACGACCACGCCCACGGCGAGGGCTGCGGCCATGTCGCGGTGCCGCACGGCGACCACGTCGACTACCTGCACGACGGACACCGCCACGCCGCGCACGGGGACCACTACGACGACCACTGACCTCGCGACCCGAAGTACATGATGGCCCCCTTCCTTGCGCCAGGCGCAAGGAAGGGGGCCATCATGTACTTGAGAGCCTCGTCTGCCGCGAGTGGTCTATCCGGGGTTAGGGCGAAGGTGCCGTGTTGCGAAAGTGGCTTTCGCAACGTCTGCGGAGGAGCGCCCGGGTCGCGAAAGCCACTTTGGCGACGTCAGATGTCTCGAAAGTGGCTTTCGCGACACCCTCCGGCGCCCGTCGCGCGACTCAGTGCACGTGCACCGCTTCCCACTCCGGAAACGGATCCGCGCCCGCCGAACCGGCGGCCAGGCAGGACCGGAGCGAGTCCAGCAGAGCGTCTTCCTCCAGCCCCACGCCGATGAACACGAGTTCCTGCCGCGGTGCCTCCTCGACACCCTGCGGCTCGAACCGGGCGACCGAACCCGCCTGCGACCACAACCCCGTCACCCCGGGCCGCGACGCCAGCGAGAAGAACCCCTTCGACCGCAGGACCGTCCCGAACTCCCCGGAATCGAGCCGTCCGACGAAGTCCCACAGCCGCTCGGCGTCGAAAGCCGCCGAGGCGCGGAAGACGACGCTGGAGATCCCGTACTCCTCCGTCTCCGGAACGTGATCGCCGTTGAGTTCCGCCACCCAGCCAGGTGCTTCCTGCGCCCTCTCGACGTCGTAGCGCCCGGTGCCGAGCACCCGGTCGAGCGGGATCCGGCCGTGTGTCGAGACGACGACGTCGGCGGCCGGGTTGAGCCGCCGCAGCACCGCCGTCAGCCGGTCGAGGGAGACGGCCGGGACCAGGTCCGCCTTGTTCAGCAGGAGGACGTCCGCGAACTCGATCTGATCCATCAGCAGGTCGCTGACCGTCCGCTCGTCCCCGTCGTACTGGTCCAGCCCGCGTTCGGTCAGCGCGTCCCCGGCCGCCAGTTCCCGCTCGAAGTTCACCGCGTCGACCACGGTCACCATCGTGTCGAGCCGCGCGGAATCCAAAAAGGAGAACGTCGCCGCCACGGGCATCGGCTCGGAGATCCCGCTCGATTCGATGAGCAGGTAGTCGAACCGGCCGTCCTCGCACAGCCGCGAGACCTCTTCCAGCAGGTCGTCGCGCAAGGTGCAGCAGATGCAGCCGTTGGTCATCTCGACGAGCCGTTCCTCGGTGCGGGACAGGCTGTTCCCGTCCCGCACCAGCGCGGCGTCGATGTTGACCTCGCTCATGTCGTTCACGATCACCGCCACCCGGAGCCCGTCGCGGTTGGCGAGGACGTGGTTGAGCACGGTCGTCTTGCCCGCTCCCAGGAATCCGGACAGCACCGTGACCGGCGTCGTCACGCCCCGCCCTTGTGAAAGTGCTTCATCAGCTTGCGCGGCACGAGTTTCGTCTCGCCGTTCACCTTGATCGGCACCAGATCCGGCACGGCCGCCTTCCACTGCGAACGCCGGGACCGAGTGTTGCTGCGCGACATCTTCCGCTTCGGGACGGCCATTACTTCGACCCTCCGCGGCGTCCGTAGCGGCGGTGGAACTTCTCCACCTGGCCGGCGCTGTCCATGATCCGCTGGTTGCCGGTCCAGAACGGGTGCGACCACGAGCTGATCTCGACGTTCACCACCGGATAGGTGTTGCCGTCGCTCCACTCGATGGTCTGGTCCGAGGTGGCGGTGGAGCGCGTCAGGAAGGCGTCCCCGGTGGAGAGGTCCTTGAACACCACGGGGTGGTAGTCGGGGTGGATTCCCGGTTTCACTGCGTTTCGTCCTTTCGGTTCGACGCGTTCACGTCGTGCTTTTCGGGGTCGGTTTCCGTGTCCTCACACGGTTCTTCGTGCCACTCGCCGAACGGATCCGGGTAGCGGAGCCATTCCTGCTCGCCGGCGTCGAGTTCCTCGTCGGTCAGCAGCGCCCCGTTCAGGGCGGCTTCGATCTCGTCCGGGGTGGCCTGATCGGTGACGACGACCAGTTCCTGCGCGCGGTCGCCGAACAGCGGGTCCCAGCGCAGGGAGGCCAGCGTGCGGCGTTCCGGGGAGACGTCGGCCCAGTCCGGTCCGTCCGGGGCGGCGAGCCACGGCCCGGCGTGCCCGACACCGAGACCGCCGCCCGCGGACTCGATCCACAGCGCCATGTCGGGCTGGCTCGCGACCCAGAGCCGCCCCCGGGTGCGGACGACGCCGTCGAGCAGGACGTCGATCGCGTCGTGGAGGCGCTCCGGGTGGAACGGGCGCTGCGAGGTGAAGGTGAGCAGCCCGATGCCGCAGTCGGTGTGCAACGGCGGCTGGCCGCGCAGCAGCGGTCCGTGCATGTCGGTGACCTCGCCGCGCCGGGCGTCGGACGGGACGGCGTCGAGCACCGTCGTCCCGTCCACAGAGGACAGGTCGACCCGTGGGATCGACGGCGCGACACGGTCGAGCACGGCCGAAGCCTTCGCCGCGGACCACGCGTCGGTCGCCGCGCCGGCGAGGACGAGCAGGTCGGCGAACTCGACCTGGGACAGCGCGACCTGGGCGACGGTGCGTTCGTCCTCGGGGCTGGCCCGCAGGCTCCGTTCGGCCAGCGTGTCGTCGCCGGTGCTGTCGGCCAGCCAGGCCGCGCAGTCGACGACGGTCAGCACCGCCCGGAGATCGACGTCCTCGATGACCGGCCGGTCGCCGACGAGGACGTTGTGCAGCGCCCAGCTGACCGGCTCGGGCTCCATGGCCTCGTCGAGCCGCACCACGATGCGCCGCACCTGCGGCATCCGCGAGAGCTTGCGCAGCAGCGGCAGCAGATCCTCGCGCAACGTGCACGAGACGCAGCCGTGCGCGAGTTCGAGGACGGTCAGCTGGTCGCGGTCACCGAGCCGGATCCGCCGTCGGACCACTCCGGAGTGAATCTGCCTCAGGTCGTGATGCACGACGGCGGTGCCCGGCTCGGCGAGGCGCAGCCGCTCGGCGAGGTCGGCGTTCGGTCCCGGTGCGAGGCCACTGATCAGGACGAGGGGCACGCGGGGGTTGTCGGTCACTGAAGCTCCGGGGCGTCGAGGGCGTTCTGGTTCGGCTGTGTAGAGTAAATGAAAACGACAACCGATATCAACTCGGGAGGGTATATGTCCGCCGTGTGCCAGGTCACCGGCCGCAAACCGGGCTACGGGAAGCAGGTGTCGCATTCGCATCGGCGCACGTCCCGGCGCTGGGAGCCGAACCTGCAGGCCAAGCGGTACTTCGTGCCGAGCGAAGGACGCTGGGTCCGCCTGCGGGTCTCGGTGAAGGGCATGAAGACCATCGACAAGCGCGGGATCGAGGCCGTCGTGGCCGAGCTCCGCGCGAAAGGGGTGAAGCTCTGATGGCCAAGAGCACCGACATCCGGCCGATCATCAAGCTCCGCTCGACCGCCGGCACCGGCTACACGTACGTCACCAAGAAGAACCGCCGGAACGACCCGGACCGCATGGTGCTGCGCAAATACGACCCGGTCGCGCGCAAGCACGTCGAGTTCAAGGAGGAGCGCTGATGGCCAAGAAGTCGAAGATCGCCAAGAACGAGCAGCGCAAGGTCGTCGCCGCCCGCTATGTCGAACGGCGGCGCGAGCTGAAGGCCACCATCGCCTCGCCCTCCGCGTCGCCCGAGGAGAAGGCGGCGGCCGTGTCGGCCCTCCAGGCGATGCCGCGCGACGCCAGCGCGACCCGCATCCGCAACCGCGACACCGCCGACGGCCGCCCACGCGGCTACCTGCGGAAGTTCGGGCTCTCGAGGGTCCGGATGCGGCAGATGGCGCACAACGGCGAACTGCCCGGCGTCACGAAGTCGAGCTGGTGAGCGCGATGGGCAAGGCGAACCGCGACCGTCCCTTCAAGCGCAAGACGAACCTCTTGCACGCCAACAAGATCACCCAGGTCGACTGGAAGGACGTCGATCTGCTGCGGAAGTTCATCTCCGACCGCGGCAAGATCCGTGCCCGCCGGGTCACCGGGCTGACGCCCCAGCAGCAGAAACAGGTCGCCACGGCGATCAAGAACGCCCGCGAGATGGCGTTGCTGCCCTACCCCAACGCGGGGCGCTGACGCCACCGGTCCGGGCGGTGCGAGACGCGCCCGGACCGCGGCTCGGCGTGGAAGAATCGGCCCCATGACGGAGAACCCCGGACAGGCCGAGGAATTCGATCCCGAACTGCTGGAATTGTGGGCCAAGGTGTTCGGCTTCGCCCGCTCGGGCGCGACGGCCGAGATCGTCGCGTACGTCGACGCCGGGATCCCGGCGAACCTGACCAACGACCGCGGCGACACGCTGGTCATGCTCGCCGCCTACCACGGTCACGCCGAGACCGTCGCGGCCCTGATCGAACGCGGCGCCGATCCGAACCGCGAGAACGATCGTGGGCAGAGCCCGCTGGCGGGCGCGGTGTTCAAGAACGAACCCGAGGTGGTGAAGGCACTCCTGAAGGGCGGCGCGGACGCCACGACGGGGGAGCCGTCGGCGATCGAGGCGGCCAGGATGTTCGGCAACACCGAGCTGCTGGCGCTGCTGGAGAGCTGAGGCGGTTCTCACTCGGATCGCGGTCCGGGGCGCTGAATCCTTACACTGCCCCGCATGGATGACCCGCATTACCTCTCCGGCCTCGACCTGGCCGGCCGTCGTGTCGTGATGATCGGTGGCGGGACGGTCGCCCAGCGCCGCCTGCCGCGGTTGATCAGCGCCGGCGCGCGGGTCGAACTGGTCTCGCCGCACACCACGCCGTCGGTGAGCGCCATGGCCGACGCAGGCGAGATCGTCTGGCACGAGCGCCGCTACGCCGAGGGCGACCTCGCCGACGCCTGGTACGCGCTGGCGTGCACGAACGATCCCGAGGTCAACGCCGCCGTGTGCGCCGAAGCCGAACGCGCGCGGGTGTTCTGCGTCCGCGCGGACGACGGGGACCTCGGCAGCGCGGTCACCCCGGCCTCGGGCAGGCACGGTGGGCTGCTGGTCGGCGTGCTCTCCGGCGGCGAGCCGCTGCGGTCGGCCACCGTCCGGGACAGCATCCTCGACGGCCTCCGCGCCGGCACCGTCGCCGACGGCCGCGTCCCGGACGCCCACGGCGACCTCCCGGGTGTCGCCCTCGTGGGCGGCGGCCCCGGCGACCCGGAACTGATCACCGTCCGCGGCCGCCGCCTCCTCGCCAGGGCCGACGTCGTCGTCGCCGACCGGCTGGCCCCGCGCGAACTGCTCGACGAACTCTCGCCCCACGTCGAGATCGTCGACGCCGCGAAGATCCCGTACGGCCGCGCCGCCAGCCAGGAAGTGATCAACTCCACGCTGATCGAGCGGGCCAAGGCCGGCAAGTTCGTCGTGCGGCTCAAGGGCGGCGACCCGTACCTGTTCGGCCGCGGCTTCGAAGAAGTCCTCGCCTGCGCCGAAGCGGGCATCCCGGTGACGATGGTCCCCGGCATCACGAGCGCGTTCTCCGTCCCCGCCGCGGCGGACGTCCCGGTGACCCACCGCGGCGTCGCCCACGAAGTCGTCGTGGTGTCCGGTCACGTCGCGCCGGACGACGAGAAGTCGCTGGTGGACTGGGATCTGCTGGCGAAGATGCGCGGCACGATCGTGCTGATGATGGGTGTCGAGCGGCTCCCGCAGTTCGCGAAGGCGCTCCAGGCGGGGCGGCCGGGCGACACGCCGGTGGCGATCGTCGAGGACGGCACCATGCGCACGCAGCGGGTTCTCCGCTCCACTTTGGACAAGGTGGTCGAAGACGCCGCCGCAGCCGGGGTCCGGCCGCCCGCGGTGATCGTCTTCGGCCCGGTGGCGGGGCTGGCTCAGCCCTCGTAACCGGGGTTCGAGACGTAGAACCAGTCGGTCCCGTCGTCGCCGGACGTGTCGAGGTGGGCGGCCCGGACCAGCCCGGCCCGCAGCGCCACCCGCTGTGAGGCCACGTTCTCCGGCCGGACGCGGGCGATCACGAGGTCGTCCGGCCGGTGGACACGGGCCCAGTCGACCGCGGCGGTAGCGGCCTCACTGGCGTACCCGGAACCCCAGGACGAGGGGAAGAAGCGGTAGAAGAGGTTCAGGACCGGCAGGCGCCGGAAACCGACGATCTTCACCCCGCAGAACCCCAGCGGTTCCGCCGAGTCGTGCCGCCGGACCGTCCAGTACCCGAAGCCGTACCGATTCCATTGGTGCGACCAGCGGAGCAGCAGCAACTCCGCCTCCTTGCGCGTGTCCAGCAGGTCCGAAGGGTTGTGCGCGCAGGCTTCCGGATCGGTATGGAGGGCGAAGATCGCATCGAGGTCTTCGAGGCCAGGCCGGCGCAGGATCAGCCGCCCGGTCCGCAGTTCTTCGGCGGCCGCGGCCCGCGTCGGGGCCGGCTCAGCGGTCATGGCAGCGCGCGGAGAAGTCCACGATGGCTTCGGTCAGGCGGGTCGGGTCGAAGCGCAACTCGACCGGGCTGCGGGCCTGGACGAACTCGGCCGCGGGCATGTCCGCGGCCAGCGTGTCGGCGTCGCCGAAGGGATGGATCGGGTCGCGCTCGTGCCCGATGACCAGCGCCGCGGTCTCGATCTTCCGCCGGATGGACTTGGGCGGCGCGATCCGGCCGAAGAGCACGCCGTGCAGGAGCGCGGCCATCGGCGCGGGCTCCTGGGACAGCGTGTCGGTGACGACGTCGACCCACTGGTTGCCGTGCGGCACGAGTTTCGCCGCCAGCGCCACTCCCTGCACGGTCACCGGCAGGAACCGGGCGGCCATGAGCAGCGGCGCGAACGTGATCAGCCCGGCGACGATCGCGTTGTCCAGCACGGGCATCTCGACGACCAGGCCCAGCGCGCGCTCGGGAGCGGCGACGCCCACTTCGAGTGCGACGTTGGCGCCCAGTGACGTCCCGCCGATGACGGCGGCGTCGATCTCCAGGTGGTCGAGCAGCGCGACGGTCTGCTCCGCGAACGCGGGCATCGAGTACAGCCACGAGTCGGTGGGCCGGTCGGAATCGCCGTGACCGAGCAGGTCGAGGGTGACCGCGCGGAAACCGGCCCGCGCCAGCCGGCGGGCGAGCGGGGCGTGCATCCGCCTCGTCAGCATGATGCCGTGGGTGAGGACGACCACCCGGTCACCGGAGCCGAACTCGGTGTAGGCGAGCCGGTGACCCTCATGGGTGAAGGATCCTGACAGCTCGATCGGCCGGGAGGATCGTTCGCGCCCGCGCGCGGTGCTCGGAGCGGGCAGGTCGGCGACCGCGGTGGCGCTGCTGGCCGGGCTCATGTCCCACCGTCCTTCGTCGATCGTCGGGTACTCACCGGTAGTACTCGTCGGTATTAGGAAAGCATCTCGTGGCCACCGTGGCACAGTGGCCGTTGGCAGCCGGTCAATCACATGAGTCAAGATGACCTCATGACCGCTACAGCTGACAGTCTTCCCGATCTCGTTTCGCTCAAGGTGGACATCGACGGGCACGTCGCCGAAGTGACGCTGCTCGGTCCGTCCAAGGGCAACGCGATGGGCCCCGATTTCTGGCGAGAGCTGCCGATCGTCTTCCGTGCGCTCGACGCGGACCCGCAGGTCAGGGCGGTCGTGCTGACCGGAAGCGGCAAGCACTTCTCCTATGGGCTCGATCTGCCCGCCATGATGCCGAGCTGGGGCGAAATGCTCGGCGGCGACGCCCTCGCGGGCCCGCGGACGAAGTTCCTCGACGAGGTCAAGACCCTCCAGGCGAGCGTGTCCTCGATCGCGGAATGCCGCAAACCGGTCATCGCGGCCATTTCCGGCTGGTGCATCGGTGGCGGTGTCGACGTGATCGCGGCCGCGGACATCCGCCTGGCGAGCGCCGACGCGAAGTTCAGCGTGCGCGAGGTCAAGGTCGCGATCGTGGCCGACCTCGGCAGCCTGCAGCGGCTCGCCCCGATCATCGGCGAGGGACACCTGCGTGAACTGGCCCTGACCGGCAAGGACATCGACGCCGCCCGCGCCGAGAAGATCGGCCTGGTCAACGACGTCCACGCGGATCAGGACACTCTGCTGGCCGAAGCCCGCAAGCTGGCGGCCGAGATCGCCGCGAACCCGCCGCTGGTCGTGCAGGGCACCAAGAACGTCCTGTCGGCCAACACCGAACGCCAGGTCGCGGACGGCCTGCGCTACGTCTCGGCCTGGAACGCGGCGTTCCTGCCCAGCAAGGACCTCGGCGAAGCCGTGCAGGCCTTCCTCGAGCGCCGCGCACCCGAGTTCAAGGGAGAGTAGAAAGAACCGGCGGCCAACCAGGACCAGGAGGACGATCGTGAGCGCTTCGGAGGCATACCGCACGTTCCGCGAGGCACGGGACTATCTGCAGGCCCATCGCGAGGACTACGAAACCGCTTATCGGGACTTCACCTGGCCCCGGCCCGCCGAGTTCAACTGGGCCCTGGACTGGTTCGACGTCGTCGCGGCCGACCCGGCCAACCAGGACCGGTACGCGCTGTGGATCGTCGAAGAGGACGGCATCGAGAACCGCTGGACCTATCCGGAGATGGCGCGGCGGTCCAACCAGGTCGCGAACTGGCTGCGCTCGCTCGGCGTGGCCAGGGGCGACCGGCTGATCCTGATGCTCGGCAACCAGGGCGAGCTGTGGCAGACGATCCTCGCCGCGATCAAACTGGGCGCCGTCATCATCCCGGCTTCGACGCTGCTCGGCCCGGCGGACCTCACCGACCGGGTCGAGCGGGGCGCGGCGAAACACGTGGTGATCCGGTCCGTCGACGCGCACAAGTTCGAGAACGTCGAGGGCGACTACACGCGCATCGCCGTCGGTGAACCGGTCGAGGGCTGGCGGTCCTTCGTGGACGCCTACGAGGAAGCGGACACCTTCACGCCCGACGGCCCGACCGCGGCGGAAGACCCGCTCCTGCTGTACTTCACCTCGGGGACCACCGCGAAGCCGAAACTCGTGCAGCACACGCAGGTTTCGTACCCGGTCGGTCATCTGTCCACAATGTACTGGATCGGGCTCGAACCAGGCGACGTCCACCTCAACATCTCGTCGCCAGGCTGGGCGAAACACGCGTGGAGCAACGTTTTCGCGCCGTGGAACGCCGAAGCGACGGTGTTCCTCTACAACTACGTGCGGTTCGACGCTGTCTCCTTGATGGCGCAGATGGACCGGTGTGGCATCACCAGTTTCTGCGCCCCGCCGACGGTGTGGCGGATGCTCATCCAAGCGGATCTGACCGTGCTGAAGACGCCGCCGCGCAAGGTGGTCGGCGCGGGCGAGCCGCTCAACCCCGAAGTGATCGACCAGGTCGAAAAGGCTTGGGGCGTCACGATTCGTGACGGTTTCGGGCAGACAGAGAGCAGCGTCCAGATCGCCAACACGCCCGGGCAGGAAGTCGTGCCGGGCTCGATGGGGCGCCCGCTGCCGGGCTTCACCGTGGCGCTCGTGGACCCCGTCACCGGCGAACGCGCCCAGGAAGGCGAGATCTGTCTCGACCTCGACAAGCGACCGGTCGGGCTGATGGCCGGGTACGCCGACGACGAGGAACGCTCGGCCGCGGCCTTCGCGAACGGCTTCTACCACACCGGGGACGTCGGCTCGATCGACGAACGCGGCTACATCACTTACGTGGGCCGCACGGACGACGTCTTCAAGGCGTCGGACTACCGGATCTCGCCGTTCGAGCTGGAAAGTGTCCTGCTGGAACACGAAGCGGTCGCCGAAGCGGCCGTCGTCCCCGCGCCCGACCCCATCCGGCTCGCGGTGCCGAAGGCGTACGTCGTCCTGACGAACGGGCACGAGCCGACGGCCGGCACCGCGGTGTCCATCCTGGCCTTCTGTCGGGAACATTTGGCTCCGTACAAGCGAATCCGGCGGCTGGAGTTCACCGAACTGCCGAAGACGATCTCCGGCAAGATCCGGCGCGTCGAACTGCGCGGACGGGAGAACGAGGCCGACGGACGGCCGGCGGGGGAGTTCCGCGAAGAGGACTTCCCGCAGCTGAAGGGCTGACGGCCCCGTTTGCAGGCGCGACAGACACGTGTGGGTCGAACGACCCACAGCGCGGTAACCGGAACCGCGTTAGCATCCTCGGCAGTGAATCGTTGACAACCCGTGGGGGTCACGGGTCTCACCTTCCCTGCTTGAAAGGTGTTCCTGTCATGCGCATTCGTTTCCTCCTGCCGATGCTCGCCCTGGTGGCCGGGCTCGGTACCGCGGTGGCCGCTCCGGCCGCCGCCGATCCTGGCCCGGTGACGGCGGGCGAAGTGTCCGTCGCCGACGCCTGTTACTCCTGGGGGCGCACGTTGTCCCAGGGCGCGTCCGGTGAGGACGTCCGGCAACTGCAGATCCGGGTCGCCGGCTACCCCGGTTACGGGGGCGTGCTCGCCATCGACGGCCAGTTCGGCGCGGGCACCAAGGCCGCGGTCACCCGCTTCCAGCAGGCGTACGGGCTGGCCGCGGACGGCATCGCCGGATCGGCCACGTTCAGCAAGCTCTACGCGTTGCAGGACGACGACTGCACGCCGGTCAACTTCACCTACGCCGAACTGAACCGGTGCAACTCCGACTGGTCGGGCGGCAACGTCTCAGCGGCGACGGCGAAGGCCAACGCGCTGGTCTCGATGTGGAAGCTGCAGGCGATGCGGCACGCCATGGGCGACCGGCCGATCGACGTCAACGGCGGTTTCCGCAGCGTCGCCTGCAACAACGCCGTCGGCGGGGCGACCAACAGCCGTCACCTCTACGGCGACGCGGTCGACCTCGGTGCGGGCTCGCAGGGCTTCTGCGGGCTGGCGAAGCAGGCCCGTAACCACGGGTTCAGTGAGATCCTCGGCCCGGGCTACCCCGGACACAACGATCACACGCACGTGGCACACCGGTCCACCCGGTTCTGGTCGGCGTCCTCCTGCGGGATCTGACCGCGTCACTCCCAGCGCCACAACGACGGCGGCCGTCCTCCCTTGGGGAGGGCGGCCGCGTGTTCGGTGGTGCGCCGCAGACCGGGGACCCGCTCCATGGTCCGGCCGAGGTTGGCCGGATAGGGGCGGTCCCCGGTCAGCGCTTCGGTCGCGTCCAGCGCCTGGGCCGTCGTGAAGATCGGGCCCAGCAGCCCGGCGGTGAACGCGACGTCCCGCCACAGCCGCTCGGCCAGCATCGGGCGGCAGTCCGCCACGATCCGGTCGTGGTCGAACGCCAGTGGCGGGACCTCGTCCAGCGGCGCCCACACCACGTTCCCCGGCTCGTCGAGCGCGGGATCCACCGTGGCCCACAAGGCGATGGAGAGCGTGGGACCACGGGGATCACGGTTCGGCTCGTCGAAGGTGGCGAGCTGTCCCGTCGCCGAGAGCGCGTCGGACGGCAGGCCGAGTTTGCCGACCACCGCCCGGTGCGCCGCCTCCCTCAGCCGTTCCCCGAGCCCGAGCAAGACCCCGGGCAAGGCGAGTTCCCCCGCGAACGGTTCGGCGGCTCGCGGCGCGATTCCCAGCAGCACTTTCCTGGTGCCGGGCGCGAACCGCACCACGAGCACGTCAACGGACACCGGCGTCGACTCGATCACGCGTTGATTGTCGACCTTGCCTCCGTGACCCGGTAACCGGCCCTGTCCGGGCCGTACCCGGCGACGGCCACCGGCAGCCGCTCGCCGAACCACGCCAGCGGATCCGGCAGGTCGACGGCGGGGGAGCCGTCCTCGGGGACGACCTTCAGCCCGGTCGCGTCGAGGTGGGTCACCGCGAGCGCGTCCACGCCGTCGCAGGCCGCGATCGCGTACTCCAGCAGGGCCGCGTCGAGATGGCCCGCCCGCCACGCGCCCTGGAATTCCCCGGTTTCGTTGTGCGCCTCCGGAAAACGGGCGAGCACGGCGGCGGACTCGGTCGGCAGCGGCCCCGCGCCGTGCCGGGTGAGGTACGTCCGCGTGACCCCCAGGACGGCGTGCGGGCGCCCGCCCAGCAGCGCGCGGGCGTTGTGCGGCGTGGTGGTGGACCAGGTCGTATGCGGATGGAATCCGTGGTGCTGGTCGAGGAGAGCCCCCTGCGCTCCCTCGAAGACCAGCCGCCCGGAATCCGCCAGCCGTCCCGTTTCGTCCCCGTCGGTGATCCGCACCGCGTCCGCGAAGTCGCGGTACAGCGACACCAGTTCGTCCACACTGTGCGGTGGTGTGGCGAGCGGGGCGTAGAACCGCGCGAGCGCGTCCAGCTTGCGCCGCAACACCGACGGCCGGGCACAGTCGGCGACCGTGGGCGCTTCCCCCGGCGTCCCGATCACCTCCTGGTTCTCCACCACCTCACCCGGCACGGCTCCGGGCAACAGCGAGTACCAGACGGTCTCGCCGATGCCCTTCCCACACGAGCCGTGCCGGTTCGCGCCCCGGGCCTCCTC
Source organism: Amycolatopsis sp. WAC 04182 (assembly GCF_003947465.1). Taxonomy (NCBI): domain Bacteria; kingdom Bacillati; phylum Actinomycetota; class Actinomycetes; order Pseudonocardiales; family Pseudonocardiaceae; genus Amycolatopsis; species Amycolatopsis sp. WAC 04182. The sequence continues at coordinate 990,898 of NZ_QHJJ01000003.1, read as the reverse complement.
CCTCGCCCGGTTGGCGTGGATGTGGAACGGGGTCGTGAGCAGGGCCCGGCCGTCCACGCTCAGCAGCGAGAGCGGATTCCCGATGCCCGCCGCTTCGAGCCGCCGCGCTTCCGCGGCCAGCGCGAACGGCTCGACCAGCACGAACCGCGACAGATGGGTGGGCACGCCCGCGAACGTGCCCGCCCCGAACTGGCTGAACGTGTGGTGCCGCCCGTCCACGACGACGTTGTGCGCGGCCTGCGCGCCCCCGTTGAAGCGGACCACGGCGGTGGTGGGCCGGGCGGCGCAGAGCGCGTCGACCACCGCGCCCTTGCCTTCGTCGCCGAAGCCGAGCCCGACCACCACCACGTGCCCGTCCAGGAGACTCATCGCAGCACCACGTCGCTCGGCCCATCGGCATCGGGGACCGCCGAGGTGACGACCGACTTGGCGCCCAGCTTCGCCAGCGCCTTGCCGACCGCCCTGCTTTCGGCGACCGAGCCGACGTCCGCCAGATCGGCGAGCGCCCGGTCGACGTCGACGACCCGCTCTTCCAGCCCGATGGTGGCGGCGATCAGCTCGCACACCGCACCGGGATCGTCGAGCTTCAGGAAGTTCTGGCCGAGCAGGCCGCTCCAGTGTTCGCCGATCTCCGGGTCGTTGTAGTACGACGACTGGTTCGGCAGCACGAAGTAGACGTGCCACTTACGGGCCAGCTCCCGGTACACCGAGGCCGGGTCGATGTCCTCCCGCACGTCGTCCCCGATCACCCGGCGGATGTGGCGCGCCTCCAGCGCCGGCTTGTTCAGCTCGTCGCCGATGATGAACAGGTACCCCTTGCGGCCGCGGTTCTGCCAAGCGTCGGTGACGACGTGCCGGGCCATGAAGTAGGCGGCCAGTTCGTAGGACTCGCTCTTCTGCCCGCCGCCACCGCCTTCGAGGAAGATCGTGCGCAGCTGCTCGTCCATCCGGTTGTCCGATTCGAACTGCCCGACCTGCAACGGGACCCGGTCGCTGTCGGCGTCGCCGATCGCGCCGAACAGGACCTGCGGGTCGGTCAGGTAGCCCCGGCGCTTCAGCAGCCCGTGCAGTTTGCCGAGCTTGCCCTGCATGACCCGCGGCACGCGGCGCATCGAGCCGGTGACGTCGAACAGCACCGCGATCGGCGTCGAATCGGCGTGGTCGGCCGAATCCCGGCATTCCCGGACGACGTTCAGCGGGTCGAGCGCGGGCGCCACCTTCCAGTCTTTCGCGGGCTTGGAGCGAAGATCGGCGGTGTAGCCGAAGTCGTCCTCACCCTTGGCACGCCGGAAAGTCTTCGCGGCGGCGTAGGCGTTGTCGTCCCAGTGTCCGTGTCCCATGGTCAGGCTCCTGTCTCGGGGATGGTGAAGGGTCGGAAGGTGCGAGGTCCGTACAAGTCGTCGAGCAGTGCGTCGTACTCGTCGAGCAGATCGGCGGCGTCGGGTCGTTGTGCCGGCGCTTCCTGTGTGCACCAGGTCGCGAACTCGCGTTGACGGATTTCGTCCGGTGCCAGGAGTTCCAGCATCATGCGGTGGAGCATGTGGACGTCGGTGGCCGCGGTCACCGGTAGTCCTTTGTGGACTTCCGGCGGGTACCGGATGGACTTGTCCGCCGCCAGCGGGAGCACGCCGTCCTCGACGGCGAAGGACCAGCCGACGACGACGATGCCGTGCTGTCCCGGATGGACGAGCACGTTGTCCGCGGTGAGGTGGCCATGGACGACACCCGCGCGATGGGCGCCCGCCACGGCACGCAGGAGGCGGCGGTGCATCCACGCGTAGTCGCGGCCGTCGAGCCCGCCGGGGAAGGCCTTCCCGATGTCGGCGAGGGTGACGAACCCGTCGACGAGCGGATCGAGGACGCTGAACGCGCGGTCGCCCCTGGCCACCGGACCCGAGGTGTCCAGCAGTCGCGGGTAATAGGGGCGTAGCCATCGGTGCCGTTCGGTGAAGCCGTCGAGCGTGCGCAGTGCCGTCCACTCGGCGTGGATCAGCGGGTTGAGCGCCGGGTCGCGGACGAGTTTGACCAGATGGGGCCCGGTGGTCCGGTACGTCGTCGCGACACTGCCCACCGCGTGTGGCGAGGTGAGGGTGTACGCCGACGTCGCCGTGGTGACGGTCTGCTGCCGGGCGCGTTTCCAGTCGTCGTGGAGGCGGTTGAGGGTGGCGGCGGCCCGGTGGGCGCGCTCGTCACCGGGGTTGCGGTCGGGGTGGAGCAAGGCCGCCAGTTCGCGGTAGCGATGGCGGGCGAACAGAGCGGCCGCGTCGACCGTGTTCTCGATCATCGTCACGGCGTCTTCCCTGGTGAGCATAGTTTGAGTCTAGACGACTCTTACCTCGGATCGCAAGGGGGTGGGTACAAATCCCGTGCCGCGCGGCGGCTTCGGCTCATAAACTGGGCGAGCCGGACAGGGGGTGTTGGTGGTCTTCCGGGAACTGGATCGGAAAGACGGGCAGCGGACGAACGCGCTGATCATCGCGTTCGTGATCGGGATCGTCTGGGGAACCGTCGCGGCCTTCGCCGGGCGGTGGACCGTCGAAGGGCTGGCCGGCACGTACAACGTGCGCGCGGTGATCTCCGAGTGGAACTCCACGACCAGCGAAGGACAGCACGGCCCGCGTACCAGCTACGAGGTCCTGGCGATCGCCGAAGACGGCCGCGCGATCGAATTGCCGACACGAGACACGTTCGGCCTCGCCGATCCGGTGGTCGCCCGGCTTTCGTCGGTGACAGACCGGGTCTTGTCCGTGCGCGGGGCCACCGACGTCGTGGAAGCCCACCATCCGTGGGAGAAGATCACGGCGATGTCCCTTGGCTGGGTGCTCCTGGCGCTCGCGGCCGTCGTGCTGGTCAAACTGGCGAGACTGGGGGTCACGCGGAAGGCGTTGCCGTTCCTCGCCGGGCTGGCCTTCGCCGCGTTCGTCGTGCTGACGCCGGTCGGGTTCGGCGAGACGGCCTATGGCGAGGTGGCCGACCCGGTCCCGAATTTCTGGGAACTCCGGCGCGACCTATGGGGACCGCGGCCGGTGTTCGCCCAGGGACAGACCGCCGTCTCCGGGGAGGCGGCCGTGCGTGTGCTCGACAGCAGGCCCGGCCCGCCCGAGGGAGCCGAGGCGTGGTTGAGCGAATTCCACGTCCTCACCTTGCGGATCGAGGCGTCCCGCCTCGGCGGCACGGCACTCGAGCTGTCGGCCGACGAACACGGTGAGCCGGAACGGGTCAAGGACTGCGCGGGCGCTCCCGGCGCTTTCGACGGCACCACGGGTCTCGTCTGCTTCGTGGTCCCGCCCGGATACCGGCCCCAGTACCTTCTCGTCGGCAAACTCGAACGCGAAGTCCTGCTGAGGCTCCAGTGAACGACGAAAGGAGTCCAGCGCCGGAAAACGCGCGGAAACCCGCAGTTCTTTCGTCGGTGCTTTCGACCGTTCTCCCTTTTCTGCTGATCTTCGGTGTCGTCTGGGGCTTCCTCGGTTCCGACATCGGTGAGTTGAGCACCGGCGAGGACGTCACGGTCACCGAGATCTCGGGGTGCACCTCGGAGGGATCCGCAGTGAACGGCCAGACCCCCTACTGCTCCGGGAAATGGCGCTTCGCCGACGGTCGTACCGGAGGCGGCCGGATCCTGGGCGAGGACATCTCGGCGGGTGACACGGTGTTCGCCGGTGACGGGTTCGCCCATCGGTCGCGATCGCCCTTGATCTGGAAGGTCTCGGCGGGCGGCGCGCTGGGTCTCTTCCTCGTCGGCATGGTGATCGTGGGCGTCGTCCTGTACCGGCTGGACGTGGGCAAGCGGCGAGGCGAGGGTCCTCGAGAGTAAGCAAAGGTGGCGTTCGCGGGAGCGGGCCGGGGGTGGGGTGATGGCTCCCTTCACTGTGTCTGATGCGGTGAAAGGAGCTTTCGGCCCAGGTACCTACTGGCTTCTCTGAGCGCGGGACCGCGGTCCGTGAAGGCCTCCTTGAGGGACTCAGGGTCCCTCAAGGAGGCCTTCACTACCTTCAGGGTCGCTGCTCTGGTCCCAGGTACACCAGCAGCCACAGTGGCCGCGCGTGAAGGACCCCCTCCCGAGTACATGAAGGCCCCCTTCCTTGCGCCAGGCGCAAGGAAGGGGGCCTTCATGTACTTCAGGGGGCACGGGCGCCGGGACGCGCCGCGGGACGGCGGGATCTCGGGACAGAAGTTCGAGGCTTACACCATGTGCGGCGCCGTCTGGGGCAGCTGACGCTCAGGAGCGGGTCGCTTCGATCTGGCGCTCGTCCTCGGTCGAGCAACTCGTCACCGGATCGTTCGGCCCGCTCCCGCACGTCCAGGCCCCGACCACCACCGGGCCGGGCCCTTGCGGTGACGCCGCCTCGGCGGGCGTCAACTTGGCGAAGTAGTCCGTGAGCACCTGCGTCGCTTCGGCGCACTCGGCCTTCCCGCGCACGACGACCTTGTTCTTCGCGCCCTGGAACCCGGTGACCTCGCCACAGGGTGTGCCGGCCAGGACCTGGTCGGCCGTGGGAGCGGGGGAGGGCGGCGGCGCGGCCGCGGGAGCGGGATCGGCGCCGCATCCGCTCAGCAGGACGACGGCGAACGCGGCGGGGAGCACGGCGAGGCTCTTCATGGGCCCTTCTTCTCGAGGATGGTTCATTCGACGGGGACGACGGCGGCGAACACGTTCTGTTCGCCCTTGCTGCAACTGGTGCCGCCTTGCGCGGCGGGAGCGCCCGAGACGCACAGCCAGCCGTCCACGGTCTCGCTGACCGGCTCGTCCGAGCCCGCGGACTGCCGTCCGGCGATCCTCTTGTGGAACGAACCGACGATCCCGGTCGCGTCCGCGCACGAGACCCCGGGGCCGTTGAGCACCTGCAGGGTCAGCCCGCTGGCCGCGGTGACCGTGCCGCACGAACCCTGAACCGGTTCAGCGGGTTTCGGCTGGGAAGTGGGAGGCGGGGCGGCTGAGGGACTCGGCGGGGTCTGTGACGGGATCGGCGGCACCGACACGCTGGACACCGCTGTGGGGACCGAGGGCGGCGAGACCGACAGCGCGGTGACAGGCGGTGGCGGATCTTCGCCCGAACAGGCGGCGAGCGTTCCGACGGCGGCACAGACGGCGCAGGCCGCGAACAGGCGCCGCCACGTTCCCGTGGTGGTCGAGACGGGCAAGGCGATCCTTTCGTCGGCCGGTCGTGGCCGGCCCATTCTGACCCGGCCGGGCCCGAAGCCGTGGCATTGAGCCACGTTCGATTCGCGGGAGGCTATCGCGCCCGTGGCGCCGCGGTACGCGAGGACCGCGCAAGCACTGTCCATTGTGGACGATTAACATGCCGTTCACAGCGCGACAACACCCTGCTGTCGTTGCGAACCGATCGGACGAATCCACGCCGGATCCGTTAACGCGCGGCCCCTTTCTGCCGAAAACACAGGTAGCGCTCCGGCGTGTCCCAGTCCCCGTCACGAAACCGTGAGAGTGATGAAGACCGACGAACAGACCGACCCCGCGTCACCCCAGGCCACCGCACCGGCGAGCACGGAGCTGCCGCCGACGGCACCGTGCACCGTCGTCTGGTGTGGCGGCCGCCCGTACGTCCTCGAGACCTCAGCCGGCCACAACCGCTGGATGGGCACCGACCACCGGGGCAGGCCCGTGGCGCTGACCAGCGCGGACCTGCAACGCCGAGGCTGGACCCACACCCGGGCCAGCTGACGGGGGAGGACCTGCCGCCGCTGGATAGGCTGAGCGGGTGAGTACGCCCCCGGAACCGAGCGTGACCAGCGAAGAACCCTCCTTGCTGCGGCAGGCCCTGAACGTTCCCAACATGCTTTCGATCCTCCGGCTCGCCGGGGTGCCGGTCTTCCTGTGGCTGCTCCTCGGCCCGAAGGAGGACGGCTGGGCGCTCGCGCTGCTCGTGTTCAGCGCGCTCACCGACTGGCTCGACGGCAAACTCGCCCGCTGGCTCAACCAGATGTCCCGGCTCGGCCAGCTGCTCGACCCCGCCGCCGACCGGCTCTACATCCTCGCGACCCTCATCGCCTTCCTGATCCGCGACATCATCCCGTGGTGGCTGGTGGTCCCGCTGGTCGTCCGCGAAGCCGTCCTCGGCGTCTGCGTGCTGGTGCTGCGGCATCGCGGATTCGCCCCGCCGGAGGTCACCTACATCGGCAAGGGCGCCACCTTCGTGCTGATGTACGCCTTCCCGTTCCTGCTGCTCACCCAGGGCGGATCCGACATCGCCGCGATCGCCAGGCCGATCGGGTACGCCTTCACGGCGTGGGGCGCGGTCCTGTACGTCTATTCGGGCGTGTTGTACGTCGTCCAGACGGTGTGCGCGCTGCGAACGGCCGAACCCGGCGAGTTGCGGGAGGCGGCGGGCGCGTGACCCGGCGGGATGCGAAACTGCGCGCGTCGGTTTCGAGCGAGGGCTGAGAAAGGGGAGCGGCGTTGACCACTCCAGAAGAACTGCGGTACACCGAGGAGCACGAGTGGGTCTCCGTGCGCGATGGCGGGCTCGTGCGCGTGGGCATCACGGAGTACGCCCAGGACCAGCTCGGTGACGTGGTGTTCGTCGAACTCCCCGAGGTCGGCAAGCAGGTCGGCGCGGGCGACGCGTTCGGCGAGGTCGAGTCGACCAAGAGCGTTTCGGAGCTGTTCGCCCCGCTCGACGGCGAAGTGGTCGCGGTCAACGACGCGGTGACCGAGTCACCCGAGCTGATCAACAGCGACCCCTACGGCGAGGGCTGGCTGATCGAGCTCCGGCTGGATGACGCCAGCTCGGTCGAATCCCTGCTGGAGGCCGAGGCGTACCAGGCCCTGATCAAGGAATAGCCGCAGGCCGCGGCCCTTCGGGAAGAGTAGGGGGAGCCGCGGGCCGGAGATTCGATCAGGCACGGTACGTTTGACCTCCACACGTTCTTGAGTAGTGGCAACACACATGCGTTAGGAGAGCTCAGGTGAGCACGAACGACGGGCCCGGCGTTCCCCCGGAGCAGTCTCCGGAGCGGACTTCTGTCTTCCGGGCCGACTTCCTGGCCGACGTCGAAGGCACTGAGGCTCCTCCGGCTGCCGAGGCCCCCGTCCAGGGTGTGGACGCGCTGCCCGCGGGTTCCGCGCTGCTGGTCGTCAAGCGGGGCCCGAACGCGGGTTCGCGCTTCCTGCTGGACCGCGACACCACCAGCGCGGGACGGCACCCGGACAGCGACATCTTCCTCGACGACGTCACGGTCTCCCGGCGGCACGCCGAGTTCCGCCGTGAGGGTGGCGAGTTCGTCGTCATCGACGTCGGCAGCCTCAACGGCACCTACGTCAACCGCGAGCCGGTCGACCAGGCCGTCCTCGCCGGTGGCGACGAGGTGCAGATCGGCAAGTTCCGCCTGGTCTTCCTGACCGGCCCGGGTCACGGGGGCCAGGGGGCACGGTGACGGCGGCCGGGCGGCCTGATCGGGATGCGTCGCAGCGCGATGGGTTGAGCATCGGGGCCGTGCTGGCACAGCTGCGCGGCGACTTTCCCGATGTCACCATCTCCAAGATCCGGTTCCTCGAGGCGGAGGGTCTGGTCCAGCCGGGCCGGACCCCGTCGGGGTACCGGCAGTTCGCTCCGGCGGACGTGGAGCGGTTGCGATTCGTCCTGTCCGCCCAGCGGGATCACTACCTCCCGCTGAAGGTCATCAAGGAACAGCTGGACGCGGCGGATCAGGGCGCCGCGCCCGCCGACCACACCGCGGCGATGCCACGGCTGCCGCGGAAACTCGTGTCACTCGACGCCCCCGGGGAGAACGGCGGACTGCCGACCCCGGGGGATTTCGAGACCGACCGCGAGATCAGGCTGACCGAGGAAGATCTCCTCCGCCAGGCCGGAATCGACGCCGCCACCCTGGCTGAGCTGCGGCAATACGGTCTCGTACGCCCTGGAGCGGCGGGGTTCTTCGACCCGGACGCGGTCCTGGTGGCGAAGACCGTGAAAGCGATGACCGAATTCGGTATAGAGCCGAGACATCTGCGTGCCTTCCGGGCCGCGGCGGATCGCGAGGTCGGCCTGCTGGAGCAGATCGTGACCCCGGTGTATCGGCATCGTGACGAGGACGCCCAGGCGAGGGGCGACGAGGTCGTCCGGGAGCTGGCCGCCTTGACCGTGGCGTTGCACACGCTCTTGGTGAAGGCCGGAATACGGGCTGTCACAGGCGGTTGAACGGCTTCGGGCGACCGGGAGCCGTTGTGCGGCCACTTGTCAATGCCTGAATGTTCGGCACCCTATGCCGTACCGTGAGAGTTGGGTTTGCCACGGGCGAACCGAGAATGTCGGAGACAGCGAGCACAGCGCTCGGAAGACGGGTAGCGTCGGGACTGCCGTCGCTTGGTCGTCGAGACAAGCGTTGCAGCCCGTGCGCACGAGAGGGAGGCGAAGCCCGATGAGCGAGATGCGCGTCGTCGGCGTGCGGGTGGAGCTACCCGCGAATCAGCCGATCTTGTTGCTGCGGGAAACCGAAGGCGAGCGTTACCTGCCGATCTGGATCGGCTCGGTCGAGGCCACCGCCATCGCCTTGGAGCAGCAGGGAGTCCGCCCGGCCCGTCCACTCACCCATGACCTGCTCAAGGAGGTCATCGGAGCGTTGGGCCGTGAGCTGGAGCAGGTCGTCATCACCGATCTGAAGGAAGGCACGTTCTTCGCGGAACTGGTCTTCGACGGGGACATCCGGGTTTCGGCGCGACCGAGCGATTCGGTGGCGCTGGCGCTGCGGGTGGGGGTGCCCATCCACGCCGTGGACGCGGTGCTGGAGGAAGCGGGCCTCATCATCCCCGACGAGCAGGAGGACGAGGTCGAGAAGTTCCGCGAGTTCCTCGACTCGGTCTCGCCGGAGGACTTCCGCGGCGCCGACACCTGATCACATCCTGGGATTTCGCACGAAGGGGCGGTGCCGGTGGCGCCGCCCCTTCGTCGTACTCGCGGCCTGCCCGGGCTCAAGCGGCGGTCGCCTTGACGAACAGGTCCGCCAGTTCCCGCCCGTACCGCTCCAGGTCCAGCTTCGGGTCCGCCGCGAACTTCGCCGCGACACCGTCGATGGCCTGCGCGATCGACAGTGCCATCACGTCCGGCGCGAAGCCGCCGAAAGCGCCTTCCTGCTGTCCTTGCCGCAGCTGACGTTCGAGCCGGCCGGTCCGGAACTCCTCGACCAGCGGCGCCGACATGAACCAGCCTTCGGCGTCCGAGCCGCTCGCACCCATCTCGACCATGACCCGCACCAGTTCCGGGTACGAGCCCAGGAACGCGATCTCCGATTCGATGTAGCCGCGCAGGAGACCGGCCCGGTCGGTCGTGCCCTGGATCCGCTCTTCGAGGAACTTGTCCTTCATCCCGGTCGCGGTGGTGACCACGGCCTGCATCAAGCCGGCCTTGTTGGTGAAGTGGTACGAGATGATCCGGGTGCTGGACAGCCCGGCCCGCTCCTTGATCTTCGCGAACGACGTCTTGTGGTAGCCGAGGTCGGAGATCGTCGCGATCGTGGCTCCGATGATCTGGGCCCGCCGGGCCGCCTCGGTGACCGACAGCCCCAGTTCCGCCTGGACCTCTTGCATGGCACTCTGGGTGGAGGGATTTACTTGCATGAGTAAAAAATAACACGGCTGAGTAAAACTCGCAATCGTGCGGCCGAATGGGGGACTGTGCTCGACAAGCCTCAAGAAGAGCTTGAGGCCGACCGCGCGTCGCGTTGACCGCTTTGCCGGACGCGCTTACCGTCAATGAAGGTGAATCGCCAAGGTGTGATTCGGATGTCTGGGGCATTCGTCTTGACGAGGAACTCCGGTGCGGACTCACGTGGGTCCGCGCGGCTTTGTTCGCCGGCCGCCAGGTCGGGCGAGGGGAGGCATGGCGTGGTCGAGGCTGGTAGCCCTCAAGAGCCGCTCGTTCCGGTCGCTGACGGCGAGCAGGGCGAGCTGTTCCCCGACTCTTCCCTCCCGGACGAACTCGTCGGTTACCGCGGCCCCGCCGCCTGCCAGATCGCCGGGATCACCTACCGGCAGCTCGACTACTGGGCCCGCACGAAGCTGGTCGCGCCGAGCATCCGCACGGCGCACGGCTCCGGTTCGCAGCGGCTCTACTCGTTCAAGGACATCCTCGTCCTGAAGGTCGTCAAGCGGCTGCTGGACACCGGCGTCTCCCTGCAGAACATCCGCGTCGCCGTCGACCACCTGCGCCTGCGCGGCGTCCGCGACCTCGCCAAGGTCACCCTGTTCTCCGACGGCACCACCGTCTACGAGTGCACCTCGCCCGAAGAGATCGTCGATTTACTGCAGGGCGGGCAGGGTGTCTTCGGGATCGCGGTCAGCGGAGCGATGCAGGAGATCAGCGGCACCATCCACGAGTTCCCGGCCGAGCGGGCCGACGGCGGCGTGATCGAAACGGTCACGCCGGACGAGCTCACGCAGCGCCGTAACGCACGTCGCACCGGCTGATCATGAAGCCGCGCGGGCGGCAGGGTAGGCTCACTTCCGCGGTCGACGAATCCGCGCGGGAGAGACCGAGTCGATAACCGTTGAGCTCGGCGCCGAAGGAGCAAGTCCTCCCCGGAACCTCTCAGGCACCCTGGACCGCGCGGAAGAGACGCCTCTGGAAAGTGGTTCGCCAGGTCACAGCCTGGCGGCCCCGCCGACGGTGCAAGCCCGGCTCAACACTCGGGCGAAACTCTCAGGCGCCCCCACGGGGGTACGGACAGAGTGGGGAGGGCCAGGACAATCGTCCCGGCCCCACCCCCGCGTCTTGGGAGGTCCCCGATGGAGCCCGTTTCACTGGCCGCTCTCGAATCCGGAACCCCCTTCGCGGACCGGCACATCGGTCCCGGCAGCGAAGAGCTCGCGCGCATCCTCGACGTCGTCGGCGTCGCCTCCCTGGACGAGCTCGCCGAGCGGGCCGTCCCCGCGTCGCTGCGGGAGTCCGCGGCACCGCCGGATCTGCCGCCGCCCGCCACCGAGACCGGCGCTCTCGCCGAACTCCGCGCGCTGGCCGCGCGCAACCGGCCGATGGTCCAGATGATCGGGCTCGGCTACCACGACACCGTGACCCCGCCGGTGATCCGCCGGAACGTGCTGGAGAGCCCGGCCTGGTACACCGCGTACACGCCGTATCAGCCGGAGATCTCGCAGGGCCGCCTCGAAGCGCTGCTGAACTTCCAGACCATGGTCTCCGACCTGACCGGCCTGCCGATTGCCAACGCCTCCATGCTGGACGAAGCGACCGCCGCGGCGGAGGCGATGACGCTGGTCCGCCGGGCGGGCAAGGCGAAGTCGAACCGGTTCGTGGTCGACGAGGACACCCTTCCGCAGACGATCGAGGTCCTGCGCACCCGCGCCGAACCGCTCGGCATCGAGCTGGTGACCGCGGATCTGTCCCAGGGCATCACCGGGCTCGGGCTCGGCGGCGACTTCTTCGGCGTGCTGCTGTCGTATCCGGGCGCGTCGGGCGTCGTCCGCGAATGGGACCACACCATCGCCGAGGCCAAGGCGCTGGGCGCGGCGGTGGTGATGGCCGCGGATCCGCTGGCGCTGACCCTGCTGCGGTCGCCCGGAGAGCTCGGTGCCGACGTCGCGATCGGATCCACGCAGCGGTTCGGGGTCCCGATGGGCTTCGGCGGGCCGCACGCGGCGTACCTCGCCGTCCGGCAAGGGCTCGAACGGCAGTTGCCCGGACGGCTGGTCGGGGTGTCGAAGGACGCCGACGGCGCGCCCGCGTACCGGCTCGCGCTCCAGACCCGCGAGCAGCACATCCGCCGGGAGAAGGCGACGAGCAACATCTGCACCGCCCAGGTGCTGCTGGCGGTGATCGCGTCGATGTACGCGGTGTACCACGGCCCCGAAGGCCTGCGCGCCATCGCGAACCGCGCCCACCGGATGGCCACCGTGCTCGCGGCGGGGCTCGCCGAGAGCGGCGTCGACGTCGTGCACTGCGAATTCTTCGACACTGTCATGGTCGCCGTCCCGGGCCGTGCGACCGGGATCGTCGCCACCGCGAGGGAACTCGGGGTCAACCTTCGGCTCGTGGACGCGGACCACGTCGCCGTCGCCTGCGACGAGACGACGACCCGCGAGCATCTTTCCCTGGTGTGGAAGGCGTTCGGGGTCGCGGTGTCCGATGTGGACTCGCTCGACGCGGACACCGCGGACGGCTTCCCGCCGGATCTGCGCCGCGCCAGTGAGTACCTCACGCATCCGGTCTTCCACGCGCATCGCTCGGAGACGGCGCTGCTCCGGTACCTGAGGTCGTTGTCCGACAAGGACGTCGCGCTCGACCGGAGCATGATCCCGCTCGGTTCCTGCACGATGAAGCTCAACGCCACGGCCGAAATGGAGCCGATCACCTGGCCCGAGTTCGCCGGTCTGCACCCGTTCGCGCCCGCCGAGGACGCGGCCGGTCTGCTCACCGTCGTGAAGGACCTGGAGCGGTGGCTCGCCGGGATCACCGGCTACGACGCGGTTTCCCTGCAGCCGAACGCCGGCAGCCAGGGTGAGTTCGCCGGACTGCTGGCGATTCGCGCGTACCACCGCGAACGCGGGAACGCGGCGCGCGACGTCTGTTTGATCCCGTCCAGCGCACACGGGACGAACGCGGCCAGCGCGGTCATGGCCGGTATGCGCGTGGTGGTCGTCAAATGCGACGACGAGGGCAACATCGACCTCGCCCACCTCAGGTCCACTGTGGACGAGCACGCGGACGACCTGGCCGCGATCATGATCACCTACCCCTCGACGCACGGCGTCTACGAGGACACCGTCCGCGAGGTCTGCGCGCTGGTGCACGACGCGGGCGGTCAGGTGTACGTCGACGGCGCGAACCTGAACGCGCTCATCGGGGTGGCGCAGTACGGGAAGTTCGGCGCCGACGTCTCACACCTGAACCTGCACAAGACCTTCTGCATCCCGCACGGTGGCGGTGGGCCGGGCATCGGGCCGATCGGCGTCCGCGCGCATCTGGCGCCGTACCTGCCGAACCACCCGCTGCAGCCGGACGCGGGCCCGGTGACCGGCGTGGGCCCGATCAGTGCGGCGCCGTGGGGGAGCGCGTCTATCCTGCCGATCTCCTGGGCCTACGTCCGGATGATGGGCGCCGACGGCCTGCGGCGCGCGACCCTGACCGCGGTCGCGAACGCCAACTACGTCGCGAAACGTCTCGCCGCGCACTATCCGGTGCTGTACTCCGGGCACGAGGGACTCGTGGCGCACGAATGCATTCTCGATCTCCGCGCGATCACCAAGCGCACCGGCGTCACGGTCGACGACGTCGCCAAGCGGCTGGCCGACTACGGGCTCCACGCGCCGACGATGTCCTTCCCGGTCGCGGGAACGCTCATGGTCGAGCCCACCGAGAGCGAGGATCTCGGCGAACTCGACCGGTTCTGCGACGCGATGATCGCGATCCGCGGTGAGATCGAGAAGGTCGCCGCGGGGGAGTGGCCGGTGGCCGAGAGCCCGCTGCGCAACGCCCCGCACACCGCACGCTGTCTCGCGGGGGAGTGGGATCGCCCGTACAGCAGGGAGATCGCGATCTTCCCGGCAGGGTTCACCGCGTCGAAGATCTGGCCGCCGGTGCGGCGGATCGACGGGGCCGCGGGGGACCGCAACCTCGTCTGCTCCTGCCCGCCACCGGAGGCCTTCGCCTGAGGATCAGCCGGGCATCTTGTCGAGAAAGCCCAGCACCTGCTTGATCCGCCCGTCCTCGACGGTGATGACGTCGAAGCCGATCGCCAGCGGCTCCTCCGCGCCCTCCGGGCCGAGGTACCACTGGAAGCGCGCGATGTCGTGGTGCGCGTCGGGGGCGGCAGGCAGGCTGAAGCTCAGACCGGCGAACTGCGCCTGCGCGCCGGCGATAAAGCCGTCGACACCGTCGTGGCCGGTGACCGCGCCGAGCGGGTCGGTGTAGGCGGCGTCCTCGGTGAACACTTCGGCGATGAGCGCGCGGCGCTTGTCCGCGTCGGTCTCGTTCCACACGGCGATGTACTGCTCGGCGACGCGCTGGATGTCCGACATGGTGTCTCCTCGTTTCCTTGGGGGCCAACCGATGCCGTAACTCTGTCGGCTGAAGGTGAGTCCCGTCGATTACGCGGGAGGTAATGGCGGCCCGTCGTCCGTGGCCGTAGGTTCGTGATCGTGACGACCACAGTGACCGCGAGCCGCCCCGTCGGCGAGCTCCTCCGCGAATGGCGCGACCGCCGCCGGATCAGCCAGCTGGATCTCGCCATCTCGGCGGACATCTCCACCCGGCACCTGAGCTTCGTGGAGACCGGCCGGTCCAAGCCCAGCAGGGACATGGTGCTGCGGCTCGGCGAACATCTGGAGGTGCCTTTGCGGGAACGCAATCAGCTGTTGCTGGCGGCGGGGTACGCGCCCGCGTACGCCGAAAGCGGTCTCGGTGCCCCGGAAATGGCGGCGGTCCGCAAGGCGGTCCGGCAGCTGATGACCAGCCACGAGCCGTATCCGGCCGCCGTCGCCGACCGCTGGTGGAACCTGGTCGACGCCAACGCGAGCATCTCGATCATGACCGGCCTGGTCTCGCCGGCCCTGATGACGCCACCGGTCAACGTCCTGCGGGTGACACTGCATCCGGACGGGATGGCGCCGCACGTGCTGAACCTGGGGGAGTGGCGCGCTCATCTGCTCGGCAGGCTGCGGCGGCAGGTGACGCAGACGGCCGACCCGGCGCTGACCGAGCTCCTGGAGGAACTGCTCACCTATCCGTGCGCGGATCCGGTTCCCGAGGTGGAGGTCCCCGGACCAGGTGACATCTTCGTCCCGTTGAAACTGCGGCACGAGGACGCCGAACTCACGTTCTTCAGCACGGTCTCCACCTTCGGGACGCCGCTGGACGTCACGGTCGCCGAATTGGTGATCGAATCCTTCTTCCCCGCCGACGCGGACACGGCGGAGTATCTGCGCGCGTACGCCGCACGCGGGGTGGAATGATGCGGGGCAAGAAGCCCTGCCACAGACTCCAGTGAGGATTCCTCTTCCATGGCCGTGCCTTCCGTCGTCCTGAACAACGAGGTAGCCATCCCCCAACTCGGTTTCGGTGTCTGGCAGGTACCCGCGGGCGACACGGCCAAGGTCGTCCGGACCGCCATCGAGGCCGGGTACCGCAGCATCGACACCGCCGCGTCGTACCGGAACGAAGCCGGTGTCGGCGAGGCGATCCGCTCGGCGGGCGTGCCGCGCGAAGAACTGTTCATCACCACGAAGCTGGCGAATCCGGGCCACGGCTACGACGAGGCGCTCCGCGCGTTCGACGCGAGCCTCGCGGAACTCGGCCTGGACCGCGTGGACCTGTACCTGATCCACTGGCCGACGCCGTCCCGCGGGAAGTACGTCGAAACCTGGCGGGCGCTGGAAAAGCTCTACGCGGACGGCCGGGCGCGCGCCATCGGGGTGTCGAACTTCCACGTCCCGCATCTGCGGCGGCTGTTCGACGAGACCGGGATCGTGCCCGCGGTCAACCAGGTCGAACTGCACCCGCGGTTGCAGCAGAAGGCGCTGCGGGAGTTCCACGCCGAGCACGGCATCGTCACCGAGGCGTGGAGCCCGCTCGCGCAGGGATCGCTGCTCTCGGACCCGACGCTGACCGCCCTCGCCGCCAAATACGGCAAGAGCCCCGCGCAGCTGGTGCTGCGCTGGCATCTGCAGCTCGGCACGGTCGCCATCCCGAAATCCGTGACCCCGTCCCGGATCCGCGAGAACTTGGACGTCTTCGACTTCGAACTGGCCGAAGACGATCTCGCGGCTCTCGCCGAGTTCGACGACGGCACCCGCACCGGCCCGGACCCGGACACCTTCGGCTCTTGAGTGGTCGGTACCTGAACCTTGCTTGCCTCGAGTCCGTGAAGGCGTCTTTGAGGGACCCAGAGTCCCTCAAGGAGGCCTTCACGGACGGGGCTGGGTACCGAAGCCACCCTGACTCCTAACCGTCCTCACCATTCACGAGACCGATGCGACCGCGGCTGCGCGTGGGGCGAATATGGCTGCCCAGAGGTAGTGAAGGCCTCCTTGCCAACCCTCAGGGTAGGCAAGGAGGCCTTCACGGACCGGCCGCAGAGGTTGGGGCCCTAGCGTCCTTACCGCTCACGAGCCCTCGAGATACGGGAAAGGCCCCTTCCCGAGCGGTGAAGGGGCCTTTCCCGTAAGTCCGAGGCCTCAGGTGGCCTTGATACCCGCGGCGGCGAAGTCGGCCTGCTGGGCCGGCTGCTGCAGGTACTGCCGGAACGTCTGCGAGGCGCGCATCTGGACCTCGTCGATGGTCTTGCCGGCGAGCCCGACGAGCGGGTAGTCGGCCGAACGCGCCGTCGCGACCGACTGGGCGGGCGAACCGACCAGTTCGGGCTTGGCGGTGTTCAGCTCGGTCACCCAGTAGGTGGACTCAGGGATCCAGGCGGCGGGGAGGCCGCCGATGGAGTCCAGGTTGGTCCGGCCGACGAGGCCGTCGAGCACGGAAGCGGAGGACAGCGCGTCCACCTGGATGACCACGCAGTGGTCGCGGACCACGGTCGCGGCGTTGTTCCACCGCTCGGCCGCCGTCCGCACGGGCTTTTCGATGCTGGGGGTCACGATGATCCGCATCGGGGTGTCGCCGGCGCTGCACGCCTTGGCCTGGGCTTCGGCGCGGGTGTTGAGCTCACCGTCGGCCCAGTTCCAGCCGAAGACACCGATCGCGACCAGGACCACGAGGACCAGGCAGGCGATCGGCCACTTGGCGATCCGGCGCCGCGGGGCCTTCTTCCCGACGATCCGGTGTGAACCGGTCGCCTCACCGCGACCCTGAGGTCGCTTCGGCGGGTCGAGGGGATGCGGCACCGGCTCCTCGGCCACGCTGTGTCGCCCCATCGTTGTCCTTTCGAAACGTGCGCGCTCGCGCTGCGTATGCAATCAAACCGTTATCACTCTAACAGGGGAGGATGTTACGGGGAATGCGACGACTCACAGTTGTTTTCCGCGTGTCGCGGGCACCTTCTTTAACCCGGCCAGGAGCCGTTGGCAATGCGCTATCAGGTGCTCACGCAGCGGCGCCGCCCGACGGGCGAAAGCGGCCTGCGCGCGGGCGTACTCGGCCCTGCCTTCCGGGCTCTCGATCCGCACGGGCGAGTACCCGAACTCCGTCAGATCGTACGGGCTCGCCCGCATGTCCAGTTCCCGGATGTCCGCCGCCAGCTCAAAGCAGTCCCCGACCAGCTCGGCGGGCACGAACGGATCGAGTTTGTACGCCCACTTGAAGAGATCCATGTTGGCGTGCAGGCAGCCCGGCTGCTCGAACTCGACCTGGTTCTCCCGTGCCGGCCGCAGCGTGTTGCGAGGCCGGGCGGGCTCGGTGAAGAACCTGAACGCGTCGTAGTGCCCGCATCGGATCTCCAGGGACTCGACCACGCCGTCGGTTCCGGCCGAGCCGAGCCGGAGCGGAAGTTGTGAGTGACGAACCTCATCCGCCGATTCCCGGTAAACCATTGCCCATTCGTGAAGGCCGAAACAACTGAGTCTCGGAGAGCGGGACGCGGTCGCGGAAAGCAGTCCGACAACGAATTCCGCGGTTTTGGCCCGGCCCTCGGTGAAGCCCGCCGGATCGAGCATGACGCCCTGCGGCGTCTCCAGGTAGCCCTTCCGCTCCAGGAACCGCCGGGCGGACGCGCCTTCGAGCACGACCCCCGAGCCCGGCTGCCAGCGTTCGAGATGCCCGGGCCGGTGCGAGTAGTAGGTGAAGAGGAAATCGAGCACCGGATGTTTCTCGCCCCGAGAGCGTCGGCGCTGGTGCGGTGTCGTCCAGCGCCGCATCCGCGTGACGTGCTCGTCCTCCCGAGCCCGCCAGACGGGCTCGGGAAGGACGATCGGTCCGGTCACGACATGACGTGGGTGCCGTCGCGGACGGTTCCCACGTATTCCTCGACGAGGTCCTCCAGCGCGACGACGCCGACCGCGGTCCCCGCCGGGCTCAGCGCCCGCGCCAGGTGGCTGCCTTCCTTGCGCATCGCCGACAGCGCCTCGTCGAGCCGGGAGTCGGCGTGCAACTCGGTGAGCGCCCGTGTCTTGTCCGGCGGCACCACGGTGGTCGGGTCCTCGCCCACGAGGTCGAGGATGTCCTTGACGTGGATGTAGCCGGTCAGCGTCCCGTCGTCGGTGCACACCGGGAAGCGGGAGAACCCGGTCGAGGAAACCGCGCGCTCGACGTCGCCCAACGTGGGCGAGCAGGGCAGCGTGGTCAGCTGAGCCGTCGGGACCAGCACGTCGGCCACCGTCTTCTCCACCGAGGACAGCGTCTTGGTCAGCCGCTGGTGCTCGGAGTGCTCCAGCAGCCCCTCGCGCCGCGACTCACTGAGCAGTTCCGCGAGTTCGTCGGACGTGTAGGCGGTTTCGAGTTCGTCCTTCGGCTCGACCTTGAACATCCGCAGCAGCGAGTTCGCCACGAAGTTCAGCAGCCAGATGAACGGGTTGGCGAGCTTCACCCACGCCACGTGCACCGGGACCAGCCACAGCGCCAGCCGCTCCGGCTCGGCGATCGCGAGGTTCTTCGGCACCATCTCGCCGATGAGGACGTGCAGGATGGTGATGAACGCCAGCGCGATCGCGAACGAGATCGGGTGCAGCAGGACCTCGGGAATCCCGAACAGCTCGAAGAAACCTGCCAGCTGGTGCGCGACGGCGGGCTCGCCGAGCCGTCCCAGCAGCAACGAGCAGATGGTGATGCCGAGCTGCGCGCCTGCCAGCATCAGCGAGACGTTCTTGCTCGCGTTGATGACGATCCGGGCGCGGGTCTTTCCCTGCTCCAGCAAGGCTTCCAGCCGGTCGCGCCGAGAAGAGATCAGCGCGAACTCGGCACCGACGAAGAACGCGTTGGCCAGCAGCAGGACCACGACGAGGAAGATGTTGAACCAGTCGCTCATCGGGCGGGCTCCTGCTCGGCGGAGGTGGCGGTCTCGCTGACCCGGCGGACTTCGACCTCGGCGATGCGGAGACGGTCCATTTTGGTCACCGTGAGCCGCCAGGCGTCGAGATCGGTGGCGTCGCCGGGGGAGGGGATCCGGCCGAGCCGCTCGAGGATCAGCCCGGCGATGGTCTCGTAGTCGCCGTCGGGCATCCGGAACCCGGTCTCGTCGGTGACCTCGTCGGCGCGAAGCTGTCCCGAAACGAGCCAGTTGTCGGCGCCGACCTGCTGGGAGGACGGTGCTTCCCGCTCGTCGTGCTCGTCGCGGACGTCGCCGATGATCTCCTCGACCACGTCCTCCAGGGTCACCAGCCCCGCGGTGCCCCCGTACTCGTCGACGACGATCGCGAGCTGGAACCGGGAATCACGCAGCCGGTTGAGCAGCGAGTCGCCCGGCAGCGATTCGGGCACCGTCGGGATCGGCCGCATGACCGAACCGATCCGTACCGCGGCGCGCTGGGCGGCCGGGACGGTGAACGCCTGTTTGATGTGCACCGCGCCCTGCACGTCGTCGAGATCCTCGGTGTAGACCGGGAACCGGGAAAAGCCGGTGCGGCGGGAGATCTCGATGAGGTCGGCGATGGTGTCGTCCACGGTCAGCGATTCGAGCTGGACGCGGGGCGTCATCAGCTCGTCGGCCGTCCGCTCGCCGAAGCGCAGCGACTTGTCCAGCAGCTCGGCCGTCGACGTGTCGAGCGTGCCGCTTTCCGCGCTGGACCGCACGATCGAGCCGAGTTCCTGCGGCGACCGGGCCGACCGCAGTTCTTCCTGCGGCTCGACGCCGAACTTGCGGACGAGGAAGTTGGCGCTGTTGTTCATCAGGGTGATGAGCCAGCGGAACAACGACGAGAACCGCGAGTGGTACCCCGCGACGGCGCGCGCGGTCTGCAGCGGCCGGGCGATCGCGAGGTTCTTCGGCATCATTTCGCCGAGGATCATCGACAGCGACGTGGCCACGATCAGCGCGACCGCGAGCGACACCCCGTTCGCCACGCCTTCGGAGAAGCCGACGGCGGTGAACAGCGGGTGGAGCAGGTCACCGATCACCGGTTCCGCGAGATAACCGGTGATCAGGGTGGTGATCGTGATCGCCACCTGCGCGCCGGAGAGCTGGAACGAGAGCGTGCGGTGCGCCTTCTGCACGGTGTGCGCCCGCTTGTCGCCGACCTGGCGGACGTTCGCGTCGACCGTGCTGCGCTCGAGCGCGGTGAGGGAGAACTCGGCGGCGACGGCGAGACCGGTGCCGACGGTCAGCAGGAGGAACAGGAGAATGCCGAGAACGGCGAGCAGGACTTCCATCATTCCCTGCCGTCGGGGTCGGCGGGAAGATCCGCGGAACAGCCGGGTGTGCCACCCGGCTCGATACTGTCACCAGGTGACTGCGCGTCGCGCACGAAAAGAGTCACTCCTCGATCGGAAACCAACAGATACCGCCGCTGTACTGCGACGATGGGACAATCTTAACGCGTTCCCCCGGCCGCGTGGGCCCGGTGCCGCCGCACGCTCTCCTCGACCAGGTCGAGGACGGGACCGAGATCGTCACCCGGCTGGCCCATCGCGAGGTGCGAGACGAGACCTTCGAGAACGAGCTCGAGGTACGCGGTCAGAACGTCGACGTCCACGTCGTCACGCAGGATCCCGGCGTCGCGCTGACGCAGCAGACGGCGGCGGGTCGCGGCGGTCAGCTGGTGGGACCGCTCGGCCCAGCGGGCGCGGAACTCGGGGTCGGTGCGCAGCCGCCGGGAGACCTCCAGTCGCGTGCCGAGCCAGTCGGCGGGATGCTCGCTGCGGTTCGTCAGCAGCTCGCGCATCACCTGGACGAGGCCCTGCTCGGCCACGATGTCGGCCATGCGCACCGCGTCGTCCTCGGCCAAAGCCAGGAAGAGGGACTCCTTGTCCCGGAAATGGTGGAAGATCGCACCACGGGAAAGGCCGGTGGCTTCTTCCAGCCGCCGGACAGTGGCACCCTCGTAGCCATAGCGTGCGAAGCACACGCGGGAGCCGTCGAGGATCTGGCGCCGGCGTGCGTCGAGGTGATCCTGGCTGACCCGTGGCATCCTGGAATCCTGTCACCGGGAACCCGCTTAATGCAATCCGTACGTACGTACTGTGACCAGTTCGCGGGATGTTCCGCCGGTCGGGGAACCGGACGGCTTCGCGACACGTCGGACTACTCGGCCGGATCGGCTGACACGCCGTCCGCCGCTTGGCTACGCTTTGTCCGTCACGGTGCGTGAATGCTGAGGGGAAGGTGCGGGCGTGAACATCATCGGCGACGCCGCGAGCGCGATCAAGGCCGTCTGGGGTGACCTGACCACGAAGGAACCGACCGTTTACGGCGGTGGCGGCGGTGGTGGCGGCGGGTTCGAGATGAGCCCGGAGGAGTTGAAGACGGTCATCGGGCTGTGGCAGGACGAGCTGGACAAGGTCGTAAAAGACGGCGACAAGATCGAGCGGATCATGCAAGACCTGATGCCGCCGGGGCAGGACGAAGCCAGCTCAAGCTATGTGAACTCCGGTATCGACTCCCTGCTGTCCCTGCAGAAGCAGAACGACTCGATGAAGGCCTACATCGAGGGCTACATCGCCAAGCTCGAGGTCGCCCGTTCGAAGACCATGGCGACCGACGCGGCCAACACCATGCGCACGACCTGAGGATGCCGAACGTGTTGAGGAATCGCGTCGCCGCGGCGACGCTCGTGCTCGTTTCCGTCGCGGTCGCCGGTTGCACGGGGGAGACCCCGGGTACGCCGACGCCGACCCCGGGAACGGTGCCGTCGTCGGCTTCGTCGACCGCGCCGGAGGACCCGAACATCCCGAAGGTGGCGAATCCGCTGGACGCCTCGGCGTACGTCGGTGACGCCTGCAAGCTGCTTCCGCCGGCCGCTGCCGCGGAACTGGGGTTCACAGAACCCGGCGAGGCGAGCAACGACACCAGCAACCCCGCTTGCAGCTGGCATATTCGAGGCAAGGCGGACGGTCTCCAGCTCATCCTCGGCAGCGGTAACCGTGAAAAGGGCATGGGCGGTCTTGCCGGTCTGCACAAGGCGAAGAATGCCGGGCAGTTGCGGTTCCTGGAGCCCGGCCCTGACGTCGATGGCTATCCGACCGTCTATTTCGGCCTGCAGGACCGGCGGGCGAGCGGTAACTGCGATCTTGCGGTGGGCGTCGCCGACGATCTGGCGATCAGCACCCTCGCCAAAGGCTTTGACAACGAACAGGATTCGTGTGGGACCGCGCGGAAATTCGCGTCGGCCGTGATCAAGACACTCAAGGGGGCATGAGGGTGGACGGCAAGCAGATCTACGAGAACTTCACTCAGGGCGACACCCGCAACCTGCGTAGCGCGGCCGATCGCGTCGCTGAGCTTTCCGACGCCTATGTCGAGCGCGGGATGGCCATCAAGTCCCTGCAGTCGCGGATGGCGTCGTCCTGGACGGGCTCCGCCGCCGACGCGGCCAACGCCGGTGCCGGCCCGCTCGAGCAGGCCTTCAAGGAGACCGCGGACCCGCTGTTCACCACGAAGGCCTCGGTCACCATGCAGGCCGACAGCTTCGACGACTCCGGGTCGTCGGTCGTGCCCGTGCCGCCGAAGCCGGACAAGCCCAACCCCTGGACCACCGGTCTGAAGGGCGCGATCCCGATCGCCGGGCCGTTCATGGTCAACAACGACATCAAGAACTACCAAGAGGGCGTCGCGAAGCACGAGGCGGCGAACCAGAACAACGTCCGCGTGATGGACCAGTACGACTCGGTCACCAGCAGCACGAGCTCCAGCCTGCCGACCGACTACGGCGTGCTGAAGAACGATGGCGCGAACGTCAGCGTCAAGACCCCCGGCGTCACGCCCCCGGTCGAGCCGCCGCCGTACATCCCGGTGAAGCCCGTCAGGCGGGGCGGGGACGACAACGACGGCACCGACACCAGCGGCACGGACGACAACGGCACCAACCAGAACCAGAACAAGCCGGGCGGCGACCAGAACCAGAACAAGCCGGGCACCAACGAGGACCGTCCGGTGCCGCCGAGGGACAGGCCCGACGGCAACATCACGACGCCGACGCGGAAGCCGCCGGGTACCGGCGACGACGACACCACGCGCCCGACCGGCGGCGGCAAGGGCAGGCCGGGACCGACGACCGAGATCCCCGGCAGGACTCCCGGACGCGGACCCGGTGACTCGGACAACGTCATCGGCCTCCCGAACGGACCCGGCCAGAACTACAACCCCGGCGGTGGCAACGGCCAGAACCCGCCCGGCGGCACCAGCGGGCGCAACGTTCCCGGGCCCAACAGCGCGGCGGGCAGGCTTCTCGGCGGAGAGGGCGGCACCGGTGGCCGCGCGGGTGGTCCCGGCGGGACCGGTTCCGGCGGTATGGGCGCGGGCAGGGGTTCCGGCATGGGCGGGCTCGGCGGCCTGGGTGGCGGAGACCTGGCCGGTGGTCGTGGTGGCGCCGCCGGCCGCGGTGGCGCCGGTGCGATGGGCCCGATGGGGGCAGGCGGCAGGCGCGCCGACGGTGACGAGGACGACGAGCACCAGCGTCCCGACTACTTGATCGAGGCCGACCCCGACGCGATCTTCGGCACCGACCAGCGGACCAGTCCGCCGGTCATCGGCGAGTAACGGATGACCGTGAGAACGGGCCGGGTGGACGTCCCGGTCGAAGCCTTGGCGGTACTCGCCGAACGCGAACGCGTCGGCGACCTGCACATCACGTTGCGTCCCGAACCGCGCTGGCTGTCCAGGACGGCCCGCGCAGAGGCGGACAAGCGGGTGGAAGCGGCGTTGGCGCAAGCCGGGCTGCTGGACTCGAGCGGCCGTGCGTCGGTCGACTTCCTGGACTGGCTTCCGGTGCTCACGAAACCGGCCATCGAGTACTACGGCTGGGTGAACGCCGGGGGCGAGACCTACGGCGTCCTGGCCGCGTCGCTGGGACTGCAGGCGGTGCTGGCCGTGGCGTCCGGTGATTGGGTCGGGCTCCAGGAGATCGATCGGCGGCGGCTGCCGGAAACACTGATCGAACAGTTGCCGCCCGTCCCGGCGGGTGGCGGCAGGCTGCGCACGGTCCGCGCGTACGAGCTCGAAGAGGCGGCCCGGCGCGGCCCGGACACGCATTCGCTGCCGCCGGTGATCGCGGACATCGTGAGCCTCGTGCAGCGGCCGGTCGAGGGGAGCGGCGAGCTCTACGTCGGCAAGCGGGACGAAATCGGCAGGCATGTGGCCGTCGAGGATCCACTCCATTTCGCCGACACGGACTGGGGCCGCTACCTCAGCTACACGACCGGACACGGCAACGACGCGGTGGTCCACATCGGACCCGCCGGGCCGGCCGAGCTGGCCGACGCGCTCCGGCACGTCGCCGGGACCTTGCCAGGCTAGCCACAGCCCAAGTACATGAAGGCCCCCTTCCTTGCGCCAGACGCAAGGAAGGGGGCCTTCATGTACGTAAAGCACGCGCGCCCAGGAACCCGTCCCGGCTATTGTGACAGCGCTGTTGTATTTTTGGCGGGGTCTGGGAGGACGAGAACGTGACACGGCTGTATCCGGAAATCGAACCGTACGACCACGGGATGCTCGACGTCGGCGACGGGCACCTCGTGTACTGGGAGGTCTGCGGGAACCCCGACGGCAAACCCGCCGTCACGCTGCACGGCGGGCCGGGGACGGGGTGCAGCACCGGCCTGCGCCGGTACTTCGACCCGGCCAAGTACCGGGTCGTGCTCTTCGACCAGCGCGGCTGCGGCCGGAGCAGGCCGCACGCGGGCGAGCCCGAGGCCGACCTCTCCGCCAACACCACCGACCATCTGGTCGCCGACATGGAGCGGCTTCGCGAGCATCTGGGCATCGAGAAGTGGCTGCTCTTCGGCGGCTCGTGGGGTTCGGTACTCGCGCTGGTCTACGCCCAGCGGCATCCGGACCGGGTCTCGGAGATGGTCCTGATGGGCTTGGCCACCGGTCGACGGAGCGAGACCGATCTGCTCACCCGCGGCCTCGGCGGTGTCTTCCCCGAGGCGTGGGCGACGTTCCGCGACGGTGTTCCCGAAGCGGACCGCGACGGCGACCTGGCGGCGGCATACCACAAGTTGCTCATGGACCCGGATCCGGCGGTGCACGGGAAGGCGGCTGCCGACTGGTGCGACTGGGAGGACGCGATCATCCCGACTTCCCCGCCGTACAAGAGCTTCGAGACGCCGGAGTTCCGGCTCGCCTTCGCCAGGCTGGTGACGCACTACTGGAGCCAGGGGTCCTTTTTGGACGACGGCGTGGTCCTGCGCGAGGCCGGGAAGCTGGCCCACATCCCGGCCGTGCTCGCGGAAGGAAGCCTCGACCTGAGCAACCTCATCGGCACCCCGTGGGAACTGGCCCACGCGTGGCCCGGGAGCGAACTGGTGATCATCGACGAGGTCGGCCACAGCACCCAGGACGAGCCGATGCGCGAAGTCCTCATCGGCGCGACGGACCGCTTCGCCTCCTGAGCCGAGGCCCCCTTGCCCTCGGTTCAGCCGAGAGCAAGGGGGGCCTTCACGCGCATTGTCAGGGGATGACCAGGGCGGGGGCGGCTTCAGGTGCGGTGGCGGCGTCCGAACGGGTGGTTTCGGCGAGCCGCAGCCCGGTGGTGCGCGGAGAGATCCGGTCGAGGTTCCACGAACTCAGCAGCAGCGCCACCTTCGCCCGCATCTCGGTCCGCAGGCGCAGGAACGAATCGGCCGGATCGGCGCCGACCTCGCCGAGCAGAAGCCACCAGGCCCAGGCGGCCGCGCCCGCGTTGGCGACGAAGTCCGGGATCACCGGGATGCCACGAGCGGCCAGTCCGGCTTCGGCGTCGGGAGTGGTCGCCGCGTTGGCGGCTTCGATGACGACCTTCGCCTTGACCGAGCCCTGGTTCCCGGCGCGCAGCGCGTAGGAGATCGCCGCCGGGACGAGGATGTCGGCGTCCGTCGCCACGATCTCGTCGCGCGGGAGCAGCCGGACGTCGGCGGGAAGCCGGCTACGGTCGATCTCGCCGTAGGAGTCCCGCAGCTCCAGCAGCGCCGGGATGTCGAGACCTTCGGGCCGGTACAAGGTCCCGGCCGCGTCGGCGACCGCGACGACCTTCATACCGGCTTCGTGCAGGTACCAGGCGGCGCCGCCGCCCATGGTGCCGATGCCTTGGACGGCGACAGTGGTCTTCTCGACCGCCCATTCCCAGGCGTCGGCGACACCGAGGCAGGCCTGCGCGACGCCGTAGCCGCCGATCACGTCGCCGAGCAGGAGCCCGCCGGGGACGGGGGTGCTCAATCCGGCCTGCACGCGGCGAAGGGTGCGCGCCGGGTCGCCCGAACGGCGGATCGCCGCGTGGTACGACTGCTCGAGCCCGAGCTTCGCGAACACCTCGTCGATCAGGTGCTGGGGCACGCCGAGGTCTTCGGCGGTCACCCAGTGGTTGTCGATCCACGGGCGCAGGAACGCGCAGAACCGTTCCAGCACACCGAAAGCGCGCTCGTCCTTCGGATCGAAGTCGATGCCGCCCTTGGCCCCGCCGACCGGCAGGCCGAAGGTCGCGGTCTTGTTCGCCATCCCCCTCGCCAGGTCCTCGACCTCCGACATCGTGCAGCCGGCGCGCATCCGGGTCCCGCCGGTCGCGATACCGGAGACCAGGCTGTGCACGACGAGGTAGCCGGTGGCACCGGTGACGGGGTCTGTCCAGATCAGCCTCATCAGCGGTTCGGCGTTCCTCGCGGCCATGCGGCCACCTCCTTCGGGATTCGGGGTCGTCCTGCGGCACTTCCGAGGGTGCGCCCTGCCGGGCACGGGCGTCCATTTACCGAATCTGAACGATGTCGTGCAGAGAAACTGGTGTAACGCGTCATCCGGCGTCCGCGACCGCGCCCGTTTACGTTGGGGTCATGGAGCTTTCGTTGCACCGCCTGAGGATGCTCCGCGAGTTGAGCCGGCGCGGCACCGTCACGGCGGCCGCCGCTTCGCTGCATTACACCGCTTCGGCGGTATCGCAGCAGCTGGCGCAACTGGAGCGGGACGTGGGCGCGAAGCTGTTCGAACGCTTCGGCAGGCGGGTGCAGCTGACCGAACTGGGGCTGTTGCTCACCGAACACGCCGAGGAGATCCTGGGGTCCGTCGAGCGGGCGACACTGGCCTTGGAGGAGGCGCAGGAGACCGTTTCGGTCCGGCTCATGGCGGGGGTGTGGGCGTCGGTCGCCTCGGGACTGCTTCCGCACGCGCTGGCCGCGCTGGCGGGTGAACATCCGGGGATCCAGGTCCGCACCCGTGAGCTCGCGCCCGAGGACACCGCCGACGCCGTCCGGGACGGCGAACTGGATCTGTCGTTCGTGATCGACTACTCCGACGCGCCGATGCCGTGGGACGCCGGTCTGGAACGCGCGGTGATCGCGGTCGAGCGGCTGCACGCCGCGGTGCCCGCAGGCGCCGTCCCCGCGGGGAGCGCGTCGCTGCTCGAACTGGCCGAGCACCCGTGGATCCTCGCCAGCCCGAAGAGCCACTTCGGCCGCGCGGTGCGCACGGCGTGTCACCGCCACGGGTTCGAGCCGAAGATCAACCACGAGGTCGAGGAGCAATCGACGGCGATGGCGATGGTCCGGGCCGGGCTCGGGGTAACCCTCGTTTCGGATCTCGGGCTCGGCCTCCGGCCGCCCGGGATCGACGTCGTCGCGTTGACCACACCGTTGCTCCGGACGGTTTCGATCGCCTATCGGACGACCTCGTCACGGCGGCCGGCGCTGCAGCTGGTGATCGAGGCGGTCCGCAACGCGGCCGCCTCGCTGGGGCTGGGGACGGAGCCCGCTTTGCCCTGAATCGTCCGGTCCTAAGAGGTGGTCGGGGGATCCTGCCCCGCAAGAACCGGCCTGAATTTGTCGGACCCCGCGTGTAGCGTCCGAAGTCAAGGTATCTCAGTTATCGGACAACCGACTGGACGGCGGAAAGATGACTACTGTTCATGATTTCCCCGAGAAGTCCGGGAGCGCGTCGAACGCGACGGCGAAGGTCCTCTCGGACCGCGCCGAGGGCGAGGCGTATGTGGCTTCCGTGTGCTTCAAGCACGGGCCACCGAGACTCCTCGGCGTAGAGCTGGAATTCACCGTGCACTACGCCGACGAGCCCGCCCGGCCTCTCGATCCCGACGATCTCGCCACCGCGCTCGGCCCGCACACGCCGCGGACCCTGCGCCCCGACAGCCCCGCCCTCCCGCTTCCGGCAGGTTCACCGTTGAGCCTCGAGCCCGGATGTCAGGTGGAGATCTCCGCTCAACCACAGACCACGCTGCGCCACCTGGACGCCGTCGTCTCGGCCGATCTGGCCCACCTCGAAAATCTTCTCGCCGCACAAGGCCTGTACCTGGGGGACTCCGGGATAGACCGGTATCGCGCCCCCGCCCGAAAACTGGGCACACCGCGCTACGCCGCGATGGAACGCCGCTTCGCCCCCATGGGCTCCGGGGGCGCGACGATGATGTGCAGCACCGCCGGCCTGCAGGTCTGTGTGGACACCGGTGAGGCGGGCGACCTGGCCGACCGCTGGGCGGCCGTCCACGCGCTCGGTCCGCCCCTGCTGGCCACCTTCGCCAACTCCCGGGTCCACGCCGGACGCGACACCGGCCACGCGTCCGCGCGCTGGCTGGCCGTGATGGAAACGGAACGGGCCCGCACCCGGTCGGCGGAACCGGGCGAGGATCCGGCGGGGGAGTGGGCGCGCAGGATCCTGGACACGCCGTTGATGGTCCTTCCCGGCCTTGACGGCCGCTGGGACGCGCCCGATTCCCTGACCTTCGCCGACTGGATCGACGGGCGGGGCGAGGGCGCCGGGCTCGACAGGCCGACCGAGGAAGACCTGGCCTATCACCTGACGACGTTCTTCACCCCGGTCCGTCCACAGGGGTATCTGGAGATCCGGTATCTGGACGCCCAGCCCGCCGCCAAGTGGCTGCATCCGGTGGCCCTGCTGGCCGCACTGCTCGCACGACCGTCCACAGTGGACAAGGTGCTCGAACTGTGCGAACCGGTCACGGGTGGCTGGGAGCGCGCGGCCCGGTGCGGCCTGGCCGACCCGGCGATCGCCACCGTCGCGAGCAAGGTGGTGGACCTCGGCTGTGCCGAACTCGGCACCACGGGTCTGCCGCCGGAGACCATCACGGAGATCAGCGAGGGCGTGCAGTCCCTCGTGCACGGTTCGAGGAGCCACCAGTCATGAGCGTGGAAAGCACCGAGACCAACCCGCTTCGCGCGCTGAGCCCGCAAGACCTGCGGGCGCACGCGGCCGAGGCGCTCACCAGGGCCCGCGAGCGCAGTGTCGCGCTGACGGACGTGGACGACGAAGACCTGGTCCGCCAGCATTCGAAACTGATGTCGCCGCTGGTCTGGGACCTCGCGCACATCGGCAGCCAGGAAGAGCTCTGGCTGGTGCGGGACGTGGGCGGCCGTGAGGCACTCCGGCCCGACATCGACGACATCTACGACGCCTTCCAGCACGCCCGCGCGGATCGTCCGGCGCTTCCGCTGCTGGGCCCGGAGGAAGCGCGCAAGTATGTCCGCGAGGTCAGGGAGAAATCCTTCGACATCCTGGAAAGCGTTCCGCTGCAAGGCAGGCGGCTCACCGAAGACGCCTTCGCCTTCGGCATGATCACCCAGCACGAGCAGCAGCACGACGAGACGATGCTGGCCACCCATCAGCTCCGCAAGGGCGATCCGGTGCTGCACGCGCCCGCGCCGCCGCCGTCGCGGTCCGGGCCGCTGCCCGCGGAGGTGTTCGTACCCGGCGGCGTCTTCACCATGGGCACTTCCGCCGAGCCGTGGGCGCTGGACAACGAGCGTCCGGCGCACGAGGTCGCGGTGGAGGCGTTCTTCATCGACACCGCACCGGTCACCTGCGGGGCGTACGCGCAGTTCCTCGACTCCGGGGGTTACGAGGACTCGAAGTGGTGGAGCGAGCGCGGCTGGGCGTACCGGAGCGAGCACGGCATCAAGGCGCCGCGCTTCTGGAAGCGGGAGCAGGACGGCTGGTGGCGGACGCGGTTCGGCGTCTACGAGAAGGTGCCCGCCGCGGAACCCGTCGTCCACGTTTCCTTCCACGAGGCGGAGGCGTACGCCGCCTGGGCCGGCCGTCGCCTGCCGACGGAACCGGAGTGGGAGAAGGCCGCCCGGTTCGACCCGGCCACCGGCCGGTCACGCCGGTTCCCCTGGGGCGACGAGGAACCCACTCCCGACCACGCGAACCTCGGGCAGCGGCACCTGCGGCCCGCGGAGGTCGGCGCGTACCCGGCGGGTGCCTCGCCGCTGGGCGTGCACCAGCTGATAGGCGACGTGTGGGAGTGGACCAGCAGCGGCTTCGAAGCGTACCCGGGATTCTCCGCGTTCCCCTACAAGGAGTACTCGGAGGTGTTCTTCGGCGGGGACTACCGGATCCTGCGCGGTGGCTCGTTCGGGACGGACGCGGCGGCCATCCGCGGCACGTTCCGCAACTGGGATCACCCGATCCGGCGGCAGATCTTTTCCGGGTTCCGCTGTGCCCGGGACGCGCGGCCGAGCGAGGTGGCCTGAGGGGCATGTGCCGTCACCTCGCGTATCTCGGCGAGCCGCGCTCGCCCGCCGAGACGCTCTTTCACGCCCCTCATTCGCTGCTGGCGCAGTCCTATGCCCCCCGTGACATGCGGGGCGGTGGTTCGGTCAACGCGGACGGGTACGGCCTCGGCTGGTACGCCGAAGGCTCCGAACCGTTGCGGCTGCGCCGATCGGCTCCCTTGTGGACGGACGGGGATCTGCCCGCCCTGGCCGGATCGGTCCGCTCGCACGCTTTCATGGCCGCGGTCCGGAACGGCACGACGGCGATGCCGGTCGTCGAGGCGGCGAACGCGCCGTTCACCGGCGGCGGTTATCTCTTCAGCCACAACGGGCTGGTGCGGGGCTGGCCGGACTCGATGGCCGAGCTCGCCGCGAAACTGCCGATCACCCGGCTGCTGACGTTGGAGGCGACCACGGATTCGGTACTGCTGTGGGCATTGCTGAGTGAGCGGCTGGAAGCGGGCGAAGACCCGCTCGCGGCCGTCACGTGGCTGACCGGAGCGGTCGAGGAGGCGGGCCCGGGTTCGCGGCTCAATCTCCTGCTGACCGACGGGCGGACGCTCATCGGTACCGCGTGGACGCATTCCCTGTCCTATCGGGACACCGGAGGCGGTGTGCTCGTCGCGTCGGAACCGTGCGACGACGATCCCGGCTGGACTCCCGTTCCCGACCGCCACGCCGTCCGGGTCACCGGTGCGGGCGTGGAAATCCTTCCCCTCGAAGCCGATCGGAGCCCTGAGGCACGATGACCGAAGTCGACCTCGACGTACACCACAGCGAATCGGATATCACCGAGCAGCTGCGCGCGGACGTCCGCGCCGGCCTGGAGGCGGACCAGAAGTGGCTGTCGCCCAAGTGGTTCTACGACGCGCGCGGCAGCGAACTGTTCGAGAAGATCACCGCGCTCCCCGAGTACTACCCGACCCGGAGCGAGCGGGAGGTGCTCGCCGCGCGCGGTGGCGAGATAGCCGGGAGTTCGGGCGCGCACACCCTCGTCGAACTCGGTTCCGGATCGAGTGAAAAGACGAGGCTCCTCCTCGACGCGCTCACGAGCCACGGCACGTTGAAGGAGTTCGTCCCGCTCGACGTCTCCGAAACCGCGCTCGCCGAAGCCGCGGAAGCCATCACGGCCGACTACCCGTCCCTTGAGGTCCGGGGCGTGGTCGGTGACTTCACCAGGCATCTCGACCTGCTGCCAGGCGACCGTCCGCGGCTGGTCGTCTTCCTCGGCGGCACGATCGGCAATTTCCTCCCCGCCGACCGCGCCACCTTCCTGCGCTCGGTCCGCGAAGTGCTCGACGAGGGGGAGTGGTTCCTGCTCGGGACAGACCTGGTGAAGGACCGGGAAACCCTGGAACGCGCCTATGACGACGCGGCCGGGGTCACCGCCGAGTTCAACCGCAACGTGCTCCACGTGATCAACAACGGTCTCGGCGCGAACTTCGACCCGGCCGCGTTCGACCACGTCTCGTATTGGGACGAGGAGAACGAATGGATCGAAATGCGCCTGCGCGCCCGCGAACCGCAGACCGTCGACATCCCGGGCGCCGACCTTCAGGTGAAGTTCGCCGAGGGCGAATACGTGCGCACCGAGATCTCCGCGAAGTTCCGGCGGGAGGGAATCGCCGCGGAACTGGCCGCCGCCGGTTTCGCGGTGGAGAAATGGTGGACGGACTCGGAATCGCGGTTCGGGGTGAGCCTGGCAAGATCTGTCCGTGACTAACCCTCTCACGTCGCTCGCCCGCGCGCTCGGCACCAAACCGTGGCTGATGGGGCTCGCCGGCGGGATCATCTGGGTGGACAAGAGACTCCACCGGCTGTTCAAGGGGAAGGTGAGCCTGGTCGCGCTGGCCGGGCTCCCTTCCCTGCGGCTGACCACGACCGGCCGCAAGAGCGGCCTGCCCCGCAGTACCAATCTCCTGTACTTCCCGCACGGTGAGGACTTCGTGCTCGTCGGCTCCAATTGGGGGAGGCCGAACGATCCCGCGTGGACACACAACCTGAGGTCGAATCCCGACGCGGTCGTCGCGCTGGCGGGTAAGGAGATCCCGGTCAGGGCCAGGGAACTGCGCGGAGACGAGTACGAAGCGATGTGGAAACTGCTGCTGGAGTTCTGGCCCGGTTACTCCATGGAGGAGCAAGCCGCTCGCCGTGTGTTACCGATTTTCGAGTTGAAGACAACCACTCGATAGGTTCGTACCATCCTTTCGGCCGGTGACTGGGTTACCGGCCTGTGCGAGGCTCCTTGGGTGTTACGCGCCGTGACGTCGACGGCGCGACGAGCGACGTGGCCCATCACGTCGCCAGCCGAGGGAGGAGTCGTTTTGCCGAGATCCACAAGGAGGCCGGTGCGCGGTTTCGCACTGGTAGGGGCACTCGTGGCCGGCGCCGCGCTGACCGGTGCCTCCGGGACGGCGGTCGCCGCCCAGGAGGCCGGGACGCCCGCCGCCCAGGTCGGCGCGACGGCGCCGGTGACCTGGGGTGCCTGCACGGCGGACCAGATCCGCGGTGTTCCCGCCGACCAGGCCAAGTTCTACAGCTGTGCGCGGTACCGCGTGCCGATCGACCACGACAACGCGGCGCTCGGCACCATCGACATCGCGATGCTGAAGCGGGCGGCGAAGACGCCCGACAAGAAGGTCGGCTCGCTGTTCCTCAACCCGGGCGGTCCCGGCGGTTCCGGGTTCCGGATGCCGATCGGCGCGGCGAACTACTTCCAGCCGCAGGTGCTGGACCGGTTCGACCTGATCGGGTTCGACCCGCGCGGGGTCGGAGCCAGCAACCCGCTCAAATGCTTCACCACGCAGGAAGACGCGGACGACGTCTTCTCCGCGCAGGTCCCCGTGCCGCTGACCCGGCAGGAGATCTCCGGGACGCTGGCCTCGTACCGCGACTACGGCCAGTTCTGCAAGAACAACGCGGGCGCGCTGCTGAACCACATGTCCACCAAGGACGTCGTGCGTGACCTCGACAAGATGCGGGCGGCCGTCGGCGACCAGAAGCTGACCTTCGTCGGCTTCTCGTACGGGACCCTGATCGGGTCGACGTACACGTCGATGTTCCCGAAGCAGAGCCGGGCGATCGTCATCGACGGCAACGTCGATCCGGCACTGCGCACCAGCGACGGTGTGCAGTACGACCGCGAGCGCGCTCGCGGGTTCGAGATCGCGCTGGACGCCTTCCTGCGCAAGTGCGCGCAGGTGGGGCCGAAGTGCTCCTTCAGCCCGGGCACGCCGCGGGAGAAGTTCGACGAGATCCGCGACCACCTGCGCCGGCAGCCGATCAAGCTGCCGGACGGGAGCAGTTACGACATCAACGCGTTCACCAGCACGGTGGCCGGGGTGCTGTACTCGCCGACGTCGTTCCCGCCGCTGGCCGACGACCTGCAGGCGCTGTACAACATCGTCCACCCGCCCGCGGCGCAGACACAGACGGCGCAGGCCGTCGAGCTGAAGGTGCTGCGGTCGGGGGCGAACGGGCGCGCGGACGTGAACCCGGACAGCCCGTACACCGGCGACGACTCCTACTTCGCCGTGAACTGCTCGGACAAGAAGATCACGATCAAGCAGGAGAAGGTCCCGGAGATCGCCGCCAAGTGGGAGAAGGAATCGCCCACTTTCGGTCGCTACCAGGCGTTCTCGGACGTGGCGGGCTGCCCGGTGTGGCCGGCGAAGAAGCCGGACGTCTACCGCGGCCCGTGGCAGGCCAAGACCGACACCCCGGTCCTGGTCGTCGGCAACTACTACGACCCGGCGACCCAGTACCTGTTCTCGAAGCGGATGGCCGACCAGCTGGGCAACGCCCGGTTGCTCTCGGTCGACGCGTTCGGGCACTGCATCCTCGGCGACTCGCTCGGGGTGGACAAGGTGACGGCCGACTACCTGATCGATCTGAAGGTCCCGGCCAACGGCCAGGTGTTCCAGCCGAACGTCCAGCCGTTCGAAACCACTGCCTGATCCAGGCGAACGACCACGAAGGCCACCGTCTCGGCGGTGGCCTTCGTGGCGTTCGGGGACCGGTCCCCAGCGCCCGGCCCTAGGGTTCCGGACGGGGAGGGCCGGAGAGGCCGGACGACTGCTCGTCCAGGCCATCCGGGTGGGTAACCAGGGCACCGGCTTCGGCGTGGTCGCGGCCGCCGGTGCGCCTGGCTCACCCTCCGTTTCAGACGTTGACGCTCGCGTAGGTGTCCAAACCGTAGTTCGCCGCGTACGCGTTCTCGACCCCGACCAGGAGGTCGACGATCTCGAAGTACCGGTCCCAGAAGGGCGTCTCACGCAGCGCCTCGATGAGCAACTGGTACGAGTGATGGTCTTCCGCTTCCCATACCCACACGTCGGTCACTCGCGCGGAGTAGAACTCCGTGTCGAAGAACCGGGACCGGACCCCTTTCACCTTGCTCTCGATCACCGGGAGGATCTCGGATTTGAAGGCCTTCACACGTTGCTCGACCGTGAGGCCGAGCCACTCCGGTGTGGTCTTCACCAGCATGAACGCGGTCACTTCGGACATGGTGTTCCCTTTCGGTCAGGCGTAGGCGCCGGCTTCGATGTCCTCGGCCAGGCTCGGTCCGTACGGGGTCCACGCGAGGAGTTCTCGGGTGCGCGCGCTGGACGCGGACATGTCGAGCGCGAAGAACCGGCCGACGAAGCCGAAGTGCTCGGTGGCGTTCTCCGGTGCCACGGACACCACCGGAAGGCCGAGCGTGCGCCCGACGGCTTCGGCGATCTCCCGGGTCGTGACGGCTTCTTCCGCGACAGCGTGGAGTAGCGAGCCGGTGGGCGCTCCTTCCAGCGCCAGCCGGACGAGCCGGGCGGCGTCGGTGCGGTGCACGGCGGCCCAGGCCGCGGTGCCGTCGCCGACGTAGCCGGAGACGCCGTGCTTGTGAGCGGCCGCGACGATGGCGGCGAGGAACCCGTGGTCGCCCACGCCGTGCACCGACGGCGCGAACCGGGCACTGATCACCCGCATGCCCTTCTCGGCGTATTCGAGCGCGAGGTTCTCGGCGCCGCCGCGATGGGAATCGGGGCCGACCGCGGGGGAGAGGTCGGTTTCGGTGGCGGGCCGCCCCTTGGCCACGGTGGAGAGGCCCGCGGCGAGAACGAAGGCCCGTCCGGTTCCGGTCAAGCTGTCGGCGAAGGTCTCGACGGCCGCCCGTTCGGCCCGGTTGGATTCGGCGGGGTTGCCCCAGTCGTGTTTGTTCGCCAAATGGATGACGGCGTCGGCCTCTTCGGCGGCCGAGCGAAGGCCGTCGAGATCGTCCAGGTCGCCGCGGCGGACCCGGGCGCCCTTCCGGTCGAGTGTGGCGGCGGAGGCGTCGGACCGGGCGAGACCGGTGACCTCGTGACCGGCGTCGAGCAACTCGTCCACGACGGCCGAGCCGATCCAGCCGGTCGCCCCGGTGACGAATACCTGCATGGGAAAACTCCTTCTACTTGGGGTTACGGGGAAGCCTTGATTGCAGGACGACGAGCGCCCCGAGGATGAGCACGCTGACGCCGATCACCCGGAGGGCGGTGCCCGCGCCGGTGACGAACGCGGAGATCACTTCGGGAGAGCGGCCGGGCGCGGCCGCCAGTGCCTGTGCCACGGTGTGCGGATCGTGATCCGCGCGGATGTCGGGCGGCAGTGCGGCGACGAACCGTCCGGTGAGGACGGTGCCGATGACCGCGACACCGAGCGCGCTGCCGAATTCCCGGGTGGTGGCCTGCAGCCCGGCGCCGACCCCCGCCTGGGCCGGGGGCACCGAACCGGAGATCGCGGCGGACAGGGTCGGAAGTGCCAGCGTGACACCGATCCCGGTCACCACGAGCCAGGCCGCGTAGACCGGGTACGGCGTCGAAGAGTCGCTTGTGGACAGTCCGATGAGACCGCAGCCGCAGAACACGAAGGCGATGGCGACAGTGGCGTCGACGCCGACGCGCTGGACGAGTTTGCCGACGTGCCTCGCGCCGAGGATGACCGGGACGGTCAGCGGGATGATCCCGAGCCCGGTCAGCAGCACACTGAAACCCTTGCCGTACTGGAGAAAGGACGCGTTGACGTAGAACAGCGCGAACATCCCGAAGAAGATCGCGGTCATGCCGAGACAGGCACTGCGCAGTGCGGGCACACGGAACATCCGGGGATCGAGCAGTGGGTGCTCTGCCTTCAGCTCCACGAACGTCCACAGGGCGAAAAGCACGACCGCACTGGCGAAACCGCACAGGACGAGCGGGCTGCCCCAACCCGCTTCGGGGCCCTCGACGATGCCGAGCAGCAGCGCGACCGACGCGCCGACGAGCAGGACGGCGCCGAGCGGACTGAGCGGCCGGTCGTGCCGTGGGGACACCGGTGCGATCCGGGCGGCCAGCGCGAGGAGCACCAGGGAGAGCGGGACGGCGGCCGCGAACAGCCAGCGCCACGATCCGCCTGACAGCACCGCGCCGCCACCGACGTTTCCCAGGACACCGCCGATTCCGGTCATCGAGGCCCAGGTCGCGATGGTCACGCCCTTGCGTTCGGCGGGGACGGCGTGCAGCAGGACGGCGAGCGTGTTGGGCAGCACCGCGGCGGCCCCGATCCCCGTGATCGCCCGGCCCGCCAGCAGGAAAGGCACGTTGGGCGCGAGCGCCGACAGCAGCGCGCCGAGCGCGAACAGCGCCAGCCCGACGAGCAGGACACCCTTGCGGCCGAAGCGGTCGCCCGCCGCTCCGCCGGGGATCACGAGACAGGCGAAGAAGATGACGTAGGTGTCGACGATCCAGATCAGTGCCGACGCGGACGGGTGAAGCTCGCTCGCGGCCAGCATCGGGACGGCGAGATTGATCGCGGCGACCATCCCGACCACGAGCACGACACAGGCGCACATGGCGGTCAGCAGGCCGCGTCGGTCCGCCGCGGCTTCGGGAACGTCGCGGAGTTGAAGTCGGAGTGGCATGCCCACGACGCTATGGGCCAGCCCATTCTTCGCGCCACGCAACTTTGGCAACCCAGAGTTGCGTACGATGCAACAATGGCCGACCAGCTGGACCTCAACCTCTTGCGCGTGTTCGACGCGTTGCTGCGGGAGGGCAGCGTGACGGCGGCGGCCGAACGGCTGCACCTGTCGATCCCCGCGGCCAGCCGGGCGCTGGGCCGGTTGCGGCGGGCGATGGGCGACCCGATCCTGGTACGCGCCGGCCGCGGGATGGTGCCGACGCCGTTCGCGCTCCGGACGGCCCCGCGGGTGCGGTCCCTGCTCGACGAGGCGTCGGCCCTGATCAGCGCCGACCGCGAGCTGGCGATCGGTGATCTCGAACGCACCTTCACCATCCGCATCAACGACGGCGTCGCCGCGACACTGGTGACGGCCGCCGCCGAAGCGACCGCCGCGGTCGCGCCGGGCGTCGTCCTGCGTTTCGTCGCCGAAGGCAGCGAAAGCACCGAGGCCTTGCGAGATGGTTCGGTGGATCTGGACATCGGCGCGGGCGACATCGTCGCGCCCGACATCCGTTCGACGCTGCTGTACCACGAACGAGTGGTCGCGATCGTCAGGGCGGACGGCCCGCTCGGGGATGTGCGCCGCCCGACGCTGAGGCAGCTTTGCCGGTATCCGCACGTTTCCGCTTCACGGCGCGGCCGGGGCAGGGGACCGCTCGACGACGTCCTCGAAGCGGCCGGTCTCCAGCGCCGGGTCGCGGCGGTCGTTCCCACCTCCGCCGTCGCCGCGTTCCTGGTCGCGTCGAGCGACTACGTCGGGCTCGCGCCCCAGCGGCTCGCCGAGCAGTACGGCCGGTCGCTCGGCCTCCGCTGGTTCCCGATCCCCGCGGATCTCCCGCCCATCGAGGTCTGCCAGCTCTGGCACGCGCGACTCGACGCCGACCCGGCCCAGCGCTGGCTCCGTGACACGATCCACTCCGCGCTCGGCTCGTCCGGTGGTAAGGTCCCGAAGGTTGATCAACACCGATCGAGTACGAAAGCGAGGTGAGCGGCACATGCCGGAAGACAGTTCTGGACCGACCGGACGTGGTCGCCGTTCACCCGTGTGCGCGGTGCGCTGACCTTCTCCGGTCTCCTTTCCCTGTCTGGCTTTGTGTACGCACGCCAGAAAAGAGCCGGAATCATGAACACCTTCGAAATGCTGCTCAGGGTCGGCACCGGCGTCGGCCTCGGCGCCGTCATCGGCATCGAGCGCCAGTACCGCGCCCGGATGGCCGGACTCCGCACCAACGCCCTCGTCGCCGTCGGCGCGACCCTCTTCGTCCTGTTGTCCGCCCACGGTTTCGGCGGGCTGGACACCAGCGGTGACGCCGACCCGACGCGCGTCGCCGCCCAGATCGTCTCCGGTATCGGTTTCCTCGGCGCCGGGGTGATCCTGCGGGACGGGCTGAACGTGCGCGGGCTCAACACCGCGGCCACGCTGTGGTGCTCGGCGGCCGTCGGATCCCTTGCGGGAGCGGGACTTTACGTCGTCGCGCTCGCCGGGACCGTGGTGATCGTCGGGGTCAACGTGCTGTTGCGCCCGCTCGGCCGCGTCGTCGACCGCCGCCCGGAGCACCGGGAAGACTGCTCGGAGCAGGAAGACCGCGAGACCGCCTGAAGGTGGGCCCGGCAGCGAACGGCTGGGAGTCGCGAAAGCCACTTTCCCAACGTTGAAGGTTGCGAAAGTGGCTTTCGCAACGTGGGGAACCGCGGCCTGGGGCACGGGCTTCCAGCGTCACCAGGAGGGCTCACGAGCAGGCCAGGAAATCCAGCACTGTCCGGGAGAATTCGGCGGGTTTCTCCAGATTGATCATGTGCGCGACCCCGGGGACGACCAGTTTCCGGGCGTCGCGTGCTTCGCTTTCGATCTGGCAGGCGATGGCGACGATGTCGGAGGAATCCAGATCTCCCACCAAGGTCAGGGTGCGCGGGGTCAGCTCGCCGACGCGTTCGACGGCCCGCAGTTCGTCCATCAGCGTGAAGCCCGACAGCCCGTGCCGTACGACCGTCTGCGTGTACATCTCCTGGCACAGCCGCCGGACCCGCTGATCGACGTCCGCGGGCGTGCGCCGTGGCCCGTCCACCCACATGCGCAGGATGCATTCGATGGCGGCGGGGAGATCGCCCCGCGCACCCGCCTCTTCGAGCTTCTTGGTCTGCTCCAGGACGAAGGGATCCTTCGTCACCATCGCGCTGAGGCCGGTGGCGACGAGCACGAGGGTTTCGACCTGATCCGGGTAGGTCAGCGCGAAGTCGACCGCGATCCGGCCACCACCGGAGAGCCCGACCAGCGACGCGCGGGGGAGTCCCAGCGCGGCCATCAGCTCGCGGAGATCCTCGTAGTGCTTGAACCGCTCCGTCGGTGTGGACGACTCGCCGTGCCCGCGCGCGTCGTACCGGATGGCGGTGTGGTGGCGTCCGAACGCCGTCATCTCCGCGTCCCACATCCGGGAGTCGAGGATCCCGCCGTGCAGCAGGATCACCGGATCGCCCTCACCCCGGATCTCGTACGCCAATTCGCCGTTTTCGACCTGAACTCTCCCCGTGGTCATACCCGCACGGTACCGAAGAACGACGAAGGGCCCCTTTCCCTGAAGTGCGGGGAAAGGGGCCCTTCGTGTGTCGTGCTTACGCCTGGGTCATCTTCCGCAGGACGTACTGCAGGATGCCGCCGTTGCGGTAGTAGTCCGCCTCACCCGGGGTGTCGATGCGGACGTCCGCGTCGAACTCCACCTTGGTGCCGTCGGTCTTCGTCGCGGTGACGTGGACCGTGCGCGGGGTCTCGCCGTCGTTCAGCTTCGTGATGCCCGAGATGTCGAACGTCTCGGTGCCGTCGAGGCCGAGCGACGAGGCCGACTCGCCCGCCGGGAACTGCAGCGGGATGACGCCCATGCCGATCAGGTTCGACCGGTGGATGCGCTCGAACGACTCGGTGATCACCGCGCGCACACCCAGCAGGCGCGTGCCCTTGGCCGCCCAGTCACGGGACGAACCGGAGCCGTACTCCTTGCCGCCCAGGACGACCAGCGGGATGTCCTGCGCCGCGTAGTTCTGCGCCGCGTCGTAGATGAACGCCTGCGGGGCGTCGTCCTGGGTGAAGTCGCGGGTGTAGCCGCCCTGCACGTCGTCCAGCAGCTGGTTGCGCAGCCGGATGTTCGCGAAGGTGCCGCGGATCATGACCTCGTGGTTACCGCGACGCGAGCCGTAGGAGTTGAAGTCCTTCTTCTCCACGCCGTGCTCGGTCAGGTACTGCGCGGCCGGGGTGCCCGGCTTGATCGCGCCGGCGGGGGAGATGTGGTCGGTGGTGACCGAGTCGCCCAGCTTCGCCAGCACGCGCGCGCCGGAGATGTCGGTGACCGGGGCGGGCTCCGCCTGCATGCCCTCGAAGTACGGGGGCTTCCGGACGTAGGTGGACTCGGCGTCCCAGTCGAAGGTCTTGCCCTCGGGGGTGGGCAGGGACTTCCACCGCTCGCCACCGTCGAAGACGTCGGCGTAGTCCTTGGTGAACATCTCCTGCGTGATCGCGTAGTCGATGGTCTCCTGGATCTCCTTGGCCGACGGCCAGATGTCCTTCAGGAAGACGTCGTTGCCGTCGGTGTCCTTGCCGAGCGGCTGGTTCTCGAAGTCGAAGTCCATCGTGCCGGCGAGCGCGTACGCGATGACCAGCGGCGGCGACGCGAGGTAGTTCATCTTCACGTCGGGGTTGATGCGGCCTTCGAAGTTCCGGTTGCCCGAGAGCACCGAAACCGCGGTGAGGTCGTTCTCCTGGATCGCCGCGGAGATCTCGTCGGAGAGCGGGCCGGAGTTGCCGATGCAGGTGGTGCAGCCGTAGCCGACCAGGTGGTAGCCCAGCTTCTCCAGGTACGGCCAGAGGCCGGCCTTGTCGTAGTAGTCGGTGACGACCTGCGAACCCGGTGCCATCGAGGTCTTGACCCACGGCTTGACCGCGAGGCCCTTGTCGACCGCGTTCCTGGCGAGCAGCGCCGCGCCGAGCATGACCGACGGGTTGGAGGTGTTGGTGCAGGAGGTGATCGAGGCGATCACCACGGCGCCGTGGTCGAGGATGAACTCGCCGCGGTCCGACGTGCTGACCTTGACCGGGTTGGTCGGGCGGCCGGTGTGGCCGTTCGCCGCCGACTGGATGTCGACCGCGCCCTCGTCCTTGAACGAGAGGGCGGCCGGGTCGCTGGCCGGGAAGGACTCCTCGACGGCTTCGTCCACGTTGGTGTGCGGGACCTCTTCACCGCCGACGTAGTCGTGGATCGACTTGCGGAACGAGTTCTTCGCGTCGGTGAGCTCGATGCGGTCCTGCGGGCGCTTCGGGCCGGCGATCGACGGGACGACCGTCGACAGGTCCAGCTCGATGTACTCGGAGTACTCCGGCTCGTGCGACGGGTCGTGCCAGAGGCCCTGCTCCTTGGCGTAGGCCTCGACGAGCGCGACCTGCTCCTCGGAGCGGCCGGTGAGCTTGAGGTAGCGGACGGTCTCCTCGTCGATCGGGAAGATCGCCGCGGTGGAGCCGAATTCCGGGCTCATGTTGCCGATGGTGGCGCGGTTGGCCAGCGGCACCGCGCCGACGCTCTCGCCGTAGAACTCGACGAACTTGCTGACCACACCATGCTTGCGCAGCATCTCGGTGATGGTGAGCACGACGTCGGTGGCGGTCACGCCGGTCGGGATCTCGCCGGTGAGCTTGAAGCCCACGACGCGCGGGATGAGCATGGAGACCGGCTGGCCCAGCATGGCGGCCTCGGCCTCGATGCCGCCGACGCCCCAGCCCAGCACGCCGAGGCCGTTGACCATGGTGGTGTGCGAGTCGGTGCCGACGCAGGAGTCGGGGTACGCCTGGCCGTTGCGGGACATGACCGTGCGCGCGAGGTGCTCGATGTTGACCTGGTGCACGATGCCGGTGCCCGGCGGGACGACCTTGAACTCGTCGAAGGCGCCCTGGCCCCAGCGCAGGAACTGGTAGCGCTCGCGGTTGCGCTCGTACTCGATCTCGACGTTGCGCTCGAAGGCGTCGGCGCGGCCGAAGACGTCGATGATCACGGAGTGGTCGATGACCAGCTCGGCGGGGGCGAGCGGGTTGACCTTGTCCGGGTCGCCGCCGAGGTCGGTGACGGCCTCGCGCATGGTGGCGAGGTCGACGACGCAGGGCACGCCGGTGAAGTCCTGCATGATCACGCGGGCGGGCGTGAACTGGATCTCGATCGACGGGTCGGCCTTGGCGTCCCAGTTGCCGAGCGCGCGGATGTGGTCGGCGGTGATGTTCGCGCCGTCCTCGGTCCGCAGCAGGTTCTCGAGCAGGATCTTCAGGCTGTAGGGAAGGCGCTGGGAGCCCTCGACCTTGTTCAGGCGGAACACCTCGTACGAGGCGTCGCCCACCTTCAGCGTGTCTTTGGCGCCGAAGCTGTCCTTGCTGGCGGGTGCGGTCACTTCTAACTCCAGTGGCGGGTCAGTTCGGTGAGTTCTCCAGGCCGTTCGGGTCGGCCGGGAGCGAGTCTTGCGCACCCCCACCGTAGGTCCGGACGCGGGATGGCACACCTCGTTCGTCTCCTCAAACAGTACGCCCGTCCTTTTTTAAATTCAAGTCGCCCCCCGGTTCCGGACTCTTCCCGCTCACTTTGCCTGGCAAGCCGACACGCGGGTCACGAAGGTCTCATCCACCTGCGGCCGTTCGAGTGACGAAACGTTCGTCTGTTCGTCCCCCGTTGAGGGGAAATGGTGCCTACGGTGTGTAAGTTCCTGGTGGTGCTTCTGGTAATGCTGTGACGGCAGTGGCACAGTGAGGTCGTTGTTCAAGATCGGGAGGTGGGTGGATCGTGCGTGGTGAAGCCGGGTCTGGGGCCGTCGCTCGCCGTGGCATGACCATCGGCGCGCTCGGCATCGCCCTGTTGCTGGGGGTGACGGGCACGGCCGTCGCGGTTCCGCCGCCTCCGCCGAACCCCAGCGACTCCGAAATCAACTCCAGCAAGGCCGAGGCCAACGCCAAGGCGGGTGACGTCGGCAGGCTCACGAACCAGCTGGCCCAGGCCGAGTCGAAGCTCGCCCAGCTCAACGACGACGTCGAGCTGAAGATGGAAGAGGCCAACAAGGCGAGGGTCGACGCGGAGACCGCGCAGGACGAAGCCGCGCAGGCCGATCGCGACGCGAAGTCCGCGCGCACCGAATCCGACGCGGCGCAGGCCGCCATCGACAAGGCCCGCGCCGACCTCGACCGGTTCGCCGCCGCCAGCTTCCAGCAGGGCAGCACGATCGGCTCGGTTTCGGCGTACCTGACGGCCAACAGCCCGAAGGAACTGCTCGGCCGCGCCCAGATGCTCGACGCGGTCGGCGGCAGCAGGCTCAACGCGCTCGACACGATGAAGCGGGCGCAGACGGACAAGTCCAACAAGGACGCGACCGCGCGCAAGAAGCTGGAGATCGCGCAGGAGCGCAAGCGCGCGGCCGAGGCGGCCAAACACGAGGCCGACAACGCCCAAAGCGCCGCGCAGCACGCGCAGGACACCCAGGCCGCGCAGAACGAGAAGCTCGAAGCCGACAAGACGAGCGTCGAGAAGCAGCTCTTCGAAGCGCAGCAGAAGGTCAGCGGCCTGCAGGGGCAGCGGCAGCGCTACGAGGACTGGAAGGCGCAGAAGGCCCGCGAGGACGAGGAACGTGCCCGTCAGGCCGCTCTCGCCGCGTCGAGGCCCAGCCCCGGTCAAGGCGGAGGCGGCCGT
Organism: Amycolatopsis sp. WAC 04182; assembly: GCF_003947465.1. NCBI lineage: Bacteria > Bacillati > Actinomycetota > Actinomycetes > Pseudonocardiales > Pseudonocardiaceae > Amycolatopsis > Amycolatopsis sp. WAC 04182. Next base: position 946,749 of record NZ_QHJJ01000003.1, on the reverse strand, counting down.
CCGGCCGGCAGGCCCGTCCAGTCGGCCCCCGCCGGAGCGAGCGTCGAAGCCGTCGTCCGGCGGGCGCTGTCGCAGCTCGGAGTGGTGTACGCCTGGGGCGGTGGCAACACGTCCGGCCCGACGCGCGGTATCCGCGACGGTGGCACGGCGGACCGCTACGGCGATTACAACAAGATCGGCTTCGACTGCTCGGGCCTGATGATCTACGCGTTCGCCGGGGTGAAGTCGCTCCCGCACTACAGCGGCTACCAGTACAACGCCGGGCGGAAGGTGCCGCTCTCGCAGATGCGTCGCGGCGACATGCTCTTCTGGGGCGGCAGCGCGCGGGGCATCCACCACGTCGCGATGTACCTCGGGAACGGGCAGATGGTCGAGGCGCCGCAGTCCGGTCTGCGGGTCCGCATCGCGCCGGTGCGCTACGGCGGCATCATGCCGTACGCGACCCGCTTGATCGGCTAGACATGGCGTACGCGGGGATCGTGCTGGCGGGCGGCGCCGCGCGTCGCCTGTCCGGTGTGGACAAACCCGCGCTCCCCGTGGGCGGGAAACCGTTGCTGGCCAGGGCTCTGGCCGCGCTCGCGGACGCGGATCCGGTGATCGTCGTCGGCCCGGAACGGCCGGGATTCGGCGACGTCGTCTGGACCAGGGAGTCCTCGCCGGGAACGGGGCCGGTGGCCGCGCTGGCCGCCGGGCTCGCGTTGGTGCGCACCGAGTTGGTCGTGGTGCTGGCCGGTGATCTCGCGGGCGTCCGGAAGTCCACTGTGGACCGGCTGCTGGCCGGGCTCGGCACGGCTTCGGGTGCGGTGTTGGTCGACGCCTCGGGGGAGCGGCAGTGGCTGCTCGGCGCCTGGCGTGCGCAGGCACTGCGCTCGGCTTTGCCGGAGACGGTGGAGAACGCGTCGCTGCGACGGACGCTGGGCGGGCTGGAGATCGTCGAAGTGCCCGAGGAACCGGGCGAAAGCGACGACATCGACACGCCGGAAGATCTGGACCGGCTCTCCTAGAGCTTCACAGCCGTCATACCGCTGATCGGGTTGGCTACCGTCACGAACGGCTGTGTCACCGACCACTACGGTCACATCCGGACGCACACACGCAAGCGGGGAACACAGGAGGCACAGTGACCGAGCCCGGCTACGCCGACGGCGCGCAGCAGCAGCCCGGAACGCCGGCGCGGGACGCCCAGTTGCTGGAGCGGACCGTGTTCGAGGTCAAGCGGATCATCGTCGGCCAGGACAGGCTGGTCGAGCGGATGCTGGTCGGCCTGCTCGCCAGGGGACACCTCCTGCTCGAAGGCGTTCCCGGTGTCGCGAAGACCCTCGCCGTCGAGACCTTCGCGCGCGTGGTCGGCGGCTCGTTCTCGCGGGTGCAGTTCACCCCGGACCTGGTCCCCGCCGACATCCTCGGCACCCGGATCTACCGCCAGGGCGCCGAGCGGTTCGACGTCGAACTCGGCCCGGTCGTGGCGAACTTCGTGCTCGCCGACGAGATCAACCGCGCGCCGGCGAAGGTGCAGTCGGCGATGCTCGAGGTGATGGCCGAGCGGCACGTGTCGATCGGCGGCCAGACCTTCCCGATGCCCGACCCGTTCTTGGTGCTCGCCACGCAGAACCCGATCGAGAACGAGGGTGTGTACCCGCTGCCCGAGGCGCAGCGTGACCGCTTCCTGTTCAAGATCGTCGTCGAGTACCCGACGGCCGAGGAGGAGCGGGAGATCATCTACCGGATGGGTGTCACCCCGCCCACCCCGCAAGAGGTGCTGACCCCGGCCGAACTGGTCCGCCTGCAGAACGTCGCTTCGCAGGTCTTCGTGCACCACGCGCTGGTCGACTACGTCGTCCGGCTCGTGCTCACCACCCGTACTCCGAACGACCACGGCCTCGCCGACGTCGCGGGCTGGGTGTCCTATGGCGCCTCGCCGCGGGCCAGCCTCGGCATCATCGCCGCGGCCCGCGCGCTGGCGCTGGTCCGCGGCCGGGACTACGTGCTGCCGCAGGACGTCGTCGACGTCGTTCCCGACGTGCTGCGTCACCGGCTGGTGCTGTCCTACGACGCGCTGGCCGACGGTGTCCCGATCGACCACATCATCACGCGGGTGCTGCAGACCGTGCCGTTGCCGCAGGTATCGGCCCGTCCGCAGGGCGGCGCCGGACAGGGCGGCCCGGTCCCGGCCGGCGCACCGGTCAGGTAGGGAAGCGAGCGTGAAGAACGAGAAGGGCGAACGTCCTTCCTGGGCTCCGCCGGTACTCCGCGGGGAGCGGATGGAGGCGGGCCTGCGCACGCTCGAACTCGACGTGCGCCGCCGTCTCGACGGCCTGCTGCAGGGAAACCACCTCGGCCTGGTGCCGGGGCCCGGTTCGGAACCGGGGGAGGCCAGGCCATACCAGCCCGGTGACGACGTCCGCCGGATGGACTGGGCGGTCACCGCGCGGACGACGAGCCCGCATATCCGGGAGACCGTCGCCGACCGCGAACTGGAGACGTGGCTGGTGGCGGACGTGTCCGCGAGTCTCGACTTCGGCACCGCGCTGTGCGAGAAGCGCGACCTGGTCGTCTGCGCGACGGCCGCGGTCGCCCACCTGACCGGCGGTGGCGGCAACCGGATCGGCGCGCTCGTCTCCAACGGCGCGGGCAGCATCACGCGGATCCCGGCGCGCGGCGGGCTTCCGCACGCGCGGGGGCTGGTCCGCAAGATCGCCGAGACCCCGCGCGCCGAGGAAGGTGTCCGCGGGGATCTCGCCGCGGCACTGGAAAAGCTGCGTCGTCCGCCCCGCCGTCGCGGGCTGGCCGTCGTGATCTCCGACTTCCTCGGCGACACCGAATGGCAGCGGCCGTTGCGCGCGCTCGGCGGGCACCACGATCTCATCGCCATCGAAGTCCTCGACCCGCGCGACATCGACCTGCCCGACGTGGGCACCGTCGTGCTGGCCGACCCGGAGACAGGGAAACAGCGCGAAGTGCACGCTTCGGCCTTGCTGCGCAAGGAATTCGGCGCCGCGGCGCACGCACACCGGCAGGAGGTCGCGGCCGCGCTGCGCCGGGCCGGTGCCGCGCATCTGGTGCTGCGCACCGATTCGGACTGGATCGCGGACATGGTCCGGTTCGTGGTGGCCCGCAAGCGCCGCTGGTCCGGTGGTGTCGCGTGAGCCTCACCGGATTCGCCTCGCCGTGGTGGTTCCTGCTGCTGCTGGCGGTCGCCGCGGTGGCCGTGGGCTACGTGCTTTCCCAGCGCGCGCGGCGCAAGCGCACCATGCGGTTCGCCAACCTGGAACTGCTGGAGAAGGTCGCGCCGAAGAGCCAGGGGTGGGTGCGGCACGTTCCCGCCATCCTGATCGTGCTGTCGCTGCTGGTGCTCACCGTCGCGCTCGCCGGGCCGACGGCCGAGCAGAAGGTGCCCCGGAATCGGGCCACCGTGATGCTGGTGATCGACACCTCGCTGTCGATGGAAGCGACCGACGTCGCCCCGACGCGGCTGAAGGCGGCCCAGGAGTCGGCGCGGTCCTTCGCGCAGAACATGACCCCGGGCGTGAACCTCGGGCTGATCTCCTTCGCGGGGACGGCGACCGTGCTGGTCGCGCCGACCACCGACCGCGGCGGCGTGGTGAAGGCGATCGACAATCTCAAGCTGGCGCAGTCGACGGCCACCGGTGAAGGGATTTTCGCCGCGTTGCAGTCGATCGAGAGCTTCTCGGCGATCGTCGGCGGCGCGGAAGGCCCGCCTCCCGCCCGGATCGTCCTGATGAGTGACGGCAAGCAGACCGTTCCGGACGACCTGTACGCCCCGCGAGGCGGCTACACGGCGGCCCAGGCGGCGAAGCAGGCTCAGGTGCCGATCTCGTCGATCGCGTTCGGGACCACACACGGTTCGGTCGACATCGACGGCAAACCGCAGGACGTGAAGGTCGACGTCGAGTCGCTGGAGGAGATCGCGCGGCTTTCGGGCGGCGACTTCTACAAGGCGGCCAGCGCCGAAGAGCTGAAACGCGTGTACGACGACCTCGGCGAGCAGATCGGGTACGAACTCAAGGACGCCGACGCGAGCCGGCCTTGGGTGATTCTCGGGACCTTGGTGTTGATGATCGGGGCGGCGGCTTCGCTCTTCTTGGGGCAACGACTTCCGTAGACGCTGCAATGAAGGGGCCTTTCATAGCGAAATTTGCTATGAAAGGCCCCTTCATTGCAGTGGGGGTGCGTCTCAGGGAGTCGCGAAGCCGTTCTGGCGCCAAGCCTCGTAGACGCTGATCGCCGCGGTGTTCGACAGGTTCAGCGACCGGCTCGTCGGCAGCATCGGCAGCCGCACCCGGTCCGTGACCTGGGCGGACTCCTGCACCTCCACGGGCAGCCCGGCCGACTCCGGCCCGAACATCAGGACGTCCCCGGGCTCGTACGCGACGTCGGTGTGCAGCCGCGTCGCCGAAGCGCTGAACGCGAAGACCCGGGCGGGCAGCAAGGCCGCCCAAGCCGCGTCGAGGTCCGCGTGCACGTGGACGCGCGCGAGGTCGTGGTAGTCGAGCCCGGCTCGCCGCAACTGCTTGTCCTCCAGGGTGAAACCGAGCGGCTCCACCAGGTGGAGCTCACAGCCGGTGTTCGCGGTCAAGCGGATCGCGTTACCCGTGTTGGGCGGGATTTCGGGGCGGTAGAACAGGATGCGGAACACGAGGGTTGATCGTCTTTCGTTCACGGGCGCTTCGCCTGAGCGCGGCCGGGCGGCCATCAAGCCGGACGAGCATGAGGCCCGCCCGTGACCATCCCACCACAGGAGGGCTTCATGCCTTCGCTCCCTCACCCCCTGTCGCGGCGTCGCTTCCTCGGTTATGGCTCCGCCGGCGCGGCCGCCGTCCTGCTGGGGACCGGTGCCTGGAACGCCGCCGGCGCGATGCCGCTCGCCAGCGGTGCCGGTAACCCGTTCACCCTCGGTGTCGCGTCGGGCGACCCGTTGCCCGGCGGTGTCGTGCTCTGGACCAGGCTCGCGCCGAAGCCCTACGAGGCCGACGGCTTCGGCGGTATGCCGCGGACGCCGGTCCGTGTCGAGTACGAAGTGTCGCTCGACGAGCGCTTCCGCGCCGTGATCCGCCGCGGATCCGTGGTCGCCACGCCCGAACTCGGTCACTCCGTGCACCCCGAGATCCACGGTCTCGCGCCGGACCACGAGTACTTCTACCGCTTCCGCACGGGCGGCGAGATCTCTCCCGTCGGCCGCACCCGGACGGCGCCGGTCGCGTGGTCGTCGCCGCGCGAGCTGAACTTCGCGTTCGCGTCCTGCCAGAGCTGGGAGGCCGGGCACTTCACCGCGTACGAGCACATGGCGGCGGAGGACCTCGACCTGGTCGTGCACCTGGGCGACTACCTCTACGAAAGCGGTGTCACCGGGGTCGGCCGCGGAACGCCGGTCGGGTCGCAGTTCAAGGGCGAGACCTTCGACCTGGCCCGCTACCGGCTTCAGTACGCGCTCTACAAGTCCGAAGCGCCGCTGATGGCCGCGCACGCCGCCTTCCCGTGGATCCACGTCAACGACGACCACGAGGTGGAGAACAACTGGGCGGGCGACATCTCGCAGATCGACAAGGAACCGGACCAGGATCGCGCGGTGTTCCGGCAGCGGCGCGCCGAGGCGTTCCAGGCGATGTACGAGCACCTGCCGTACCGCATCGCGCAGCTGCCGAAGGGGCCGGACGCGCGTCTTCACCGGCGGCTGAGCTACGGCACGCTGGCCGACTTCACCATGCTCGACACCCGCCAGTACCGCGACGACCAGCCGTGCGGTGACGGCCAGTCGGCGAACTGCACCGAACGGTTCGACGAGAACCGCACCCTGCTCGGCTCCGAGCAGCGGAACTGGCTGCTCGACGGCTTCTCCCGGTCTCGCGCGCGGTGGCAGATCCTCGGCAACCAGGCGCCGATGGGCCAGACCGACACCGACGCGGGCGAGGCGACGAACGTCTACCTCGACCCGTGGGACGGCTACGTCGCCGACCGCGACCGCGTGCTCGCCGCCGCGCAGGACCGCGGGGTGCGGAACCTGGTGGTCATCACCGGCGACAGGCACCAGAACTACGCCTGGGACCTCAAGCGCGACTTCACCGACCCGGATTCGCCCACTGTGGCGAGCGAGTTCGTCGGGACGTCGATCACCAGCGGCGGCAACGGCGCCGACATGACGCCCGGCGGTGAGAACCTGCTGAAGGCCAACCCGCACATGAAGTTCTTCAACGGCCAGCGCGGGTACGTCCGGGTCAACGTCAACCGGCAGCGCTGGCGGAGCGACTTCCGGGTGGTTCCGTTCGTCAACACCCCGGGCGCGCCGATCAGCACGCGCGCCAGCTACGTCGTCGAAGACCGGCGGCCCGGCGTTCAGTCCGCCTGAGCGGGCAGGAGGGCGGCGTACACCTCGCGCACCGACGCGGGTGGCGCCGCCTTCTCGAGCGTCTTCGGGTCGACGAAGACGTACCGGGTCTTCACTTCGGTGCACAGGTCGCCGTCGCGAGTGATCTCGAAGTCGATGACCAGCGAGGTTGTGCCGAGGTGTTCCAGATACACGGCCACGACCAGTTCGTCGTCGTAGCGGCAGGCCGCGCGATAGCGGAGGTTGGACTCGGCGACGACGACGTCGACCCCGCGGGCCAGCGCTTCCTGGTGCGAGCCGAAGAGGGCTTTCTCCACTTCGAACATGGCCATGTCGACGTAGGCGAGGTAGTTCGCGTTGAAGACGATGCCCTGCCCGTCGCATTCGTGGTAGCGCACGCGCAGCGGCATTTCGACGATCGGTTTCCGTGGCTCTGTCACGGATTCCAACCTAGGGGCTGAAGGGCGCTTTCACCGCATCCCACGCGGTGAAAGCGCCCTTCGCCCGATCACATGCGGGGAAAGTCCCTTTCGGCTACTCGATGAAATCGATATTCGGGTGGCGCGGCGACTCGCCGTCGAACAGGTGCCGGTCACGGCCCTTCAGGTGCAGATCGAAGAACGCGCCGATGTAGTCCCGTTGCGCGGCCAGCGATCGGCGGGGATCGATCGTGCCGATGACCGCCTCGCGCTTCTCCGGCGCCACTCGCGAGCCGAGCTGCGGCACCACGATCTGCAGATCGCTGTACGCCATGTGCGTGCTTCCGCCGCGCAGCAGCAGGTCTCGCTTCCAGCCCCGCTGGTTGGCCCAGAAATCCGCCCAGCTGCGGTCGAAGTCGGGCTGCTTGTGCGTGTGCTCCAGCGGTTTGCCGTTCTCGTCGACGCCCTCGGCGCCCATCAGCAGGAACGGCCGGTCGAGACCGCGTTTCGTGACCTCGCCGGGCACGTAGGCACTGCCCGGCGGGTAGCCGAACGCGGTCGCCATCGCGCCGTCCAGGTTGATCCCGGCGTCGATCCGGCGGTCGTGCACCATCGTTTCGCCGGAGGTGAATCCGCCGTAGGAATGCCCGTAGGCACCGACCCGGGACAGGTCGAGCGACCAGCCGAGGCCGCGGGGGAGCTGCCGCTTCTCCGCGTCGGGATTCTCGCCACGGCCGATCCTCGCGAGCTGGTCCAGAACGAAGCGGAAGTCACCGACGCGGGCGTCGAGCGCCTTCTTCATGAAGTCGGGTCCCTCGCCCGGCGGAACGGCCGTTTCGAGCCGGCTGCCGGGGAACTCGACCGCGGCGCTCTCGTAGGTGTGCGAGAGCGAGACGACGACGTAGCCGCGGCTGGCCAGATCGTCGACGATCGCCGAGTACGTCTCCCGCGGCCCGCCGAAACCGGGGGAGAAGAGCGCGATCGGCTTGGGCGCGCCGTGCGCCGCGGGGACGCCGATCTCGGCACGCCGCTTCGCCGACGCCCAGTCGATGGAGCCGACCGGGAGGCCGAGGTAGTCCTCGCCGGACAGCGCCTGGTCGATGACGGCGCTCATCCCCGGCGTGAGCCACGGAGCGCGCGGTCCGTCGGCGAACCGGTCCGCCGGATAGGTGACGGTGGCCATGAGCTCCCGGCGCCGTTCCGGTTTCCACGGATCGGGGCGGGACAGGTCGACGAGGTGGAGGTCGGTCGTGCCGACTTCGTACGGGCCGGTGAGGGCGGGTGCGGTGAGCTTGGCCTGGTCGGCCGCGACGGCGGGGGCCGCCGTGGCGAGTCCGCCCGCGAGCGCGAGGCCCGCGATCAGCGCCGAACCCCGCACCGCCCTGGTGTGTCTCGATGACAATGCTGGAGTCCTTCCGGATCGGGGCGGCCCGATGGCCGCCTGGTTCCGACCCTGGCAGCGCCCTGGTGCTACGCGCATCCCTCTCAAGATGGAGCCCGGATCACCCGTGCAGGGCACGGTAGGCCGAGGCGGCTCCGGGATGCAGCGGGACCTTGCCGGTGCCGATCAGCGTTCGGACGTCGAGGAACTGCGTTCCCACCGCGGCGGCCGGGACGAGATCGGCGGCGTGCCCGGCCAGCACCCGCGCCACCGCGGCCGCGACGTCGTCGGGCAGCGAAGGAGCCGCCAGCAGCAGGTTCGCGACGCCGATCGTCCGCAGCTCGCCGACCCCCTGATAGGCCTGCGCCGGCACATGGACCTGGTCGTACACCGGGCCGTAGCCCGCGCGCAGGGCGGGGAGGTGGGCGTCCAGCGGGAGGAGGGTGATCGGCGTGGTCCGGTTGAGCTCGGTGAGCGCGGGCGTCGGGATCCCGCCGGACCAGAGCAGCGCGTCGACCTCGTGCGCCGCCAGCGCGTTGATCGCTTCACCCAGAAGCAGGTTCTTCGCCTTCACCGGGACTTCGGCGCGGGCGAACAGACGCGTGCTGAACACCGCGACGCCGGATCCGCTCGCGCCCATCGCCACCGGCCGCCCGGTCAGATCGGCGAGCGAGCGCACTCCGCCGTCCGCTCGGACCACGAGCTGGTGGTAGTTCTCGTAGATGCGGCCGATGGCCGAGAACGCGATCGGGACGGAGAACGGATCCGCGCCGGCGAACGCGGACTCGGCGACGTCGCCGAGGACGAGTCCGAGATCGGCCCGGCCGTCCCGCAACCGCCGCAGGTTCTCGACACTGGCCTCGGTGGCGACGGCCGTCGCGCGGAGCCGCGGTTCGGCCACGTTCAGCTGCTGGGCCAGCAGTTCCGCGAAGGCGAGGTAGAAACCGCCGCTCTCGCCCGCCGCGATGACGACCTGGCGTTCCGGTCCCCGGTAGCCCGCGGTCGAACAACCCGCGAGCGTCGCGAGCCCGGCGAGGAGAGCGGTGCGCCTGGTGACGGTCACGGCCTTTCCCCTGTCGCGAGAGGGAGTTCGACACGGACTTCGAGCCCCTGCGGTTGGGCTTCGCGCAGTTCGAGTTTCCCGCCCCGGGCGAGCACGTGCTGGCTCGCGATCGCGAGGCCGAGGCCCGTTCCGCGCGGCGCGCCGTCACCACCGGCGCGCCAGAACCGTTCGGTCGCGCGTTCACGGTCCTCAGTGGACAGTCCAGGTCCGTTGTCGGAGACGAAGAACGTGGCCGTCGTGTCTCCGGTTTCGTAGCCGGTGGTGATCGTCGCGCCGCGTCCCGCGTAGTGCACCGCGTTGTCCAGCAGGACATCCAGGACTTGAGCAAGCTCGCTTTCCGTGCACCGCACCGGCACCGGTTCGTCGTGGCCTTCCGCCGCCGCGAGGTTCGCTCCCGCGTCTTCGGCCGAAGGACGCCATGCGTCGACCCGTTCGGCCAGCACGGCCGGAAGGTCGCAGGGTTCGTCACCGGACTCACCGGCGGCGAGCCGGGTCGCGGCGCTTTCGGCGAGCGCCAGCGCGAGCAGGCCGTCGAGCAGGGACTCCAGTCGTTCGACCTCCGCGACGGTCGCGCGGTAGGCCCGCTGGCCGTCCCCGTCGACCTGCGCGGCCAGTGAGTCCACGCGCAACCGCAAGGCGGCCATGGGATTGCGCAGCTGGTGGGACGCGTCCGCGACGAGCCGCCGCTGCTGTTCGGACGCCTCGACGACGGCATCGGACATCCGGTTGAACGACGTCGCGAGGGAACGCAGCTCGCGGGGCCCGGCCCGGGCGGGAACCTGGGCGCGATGCCCCTCCGTCACCGCCTGCACGCCGGTCTCCAGTTCGTGCAGCGGCCGCACCATCCAGCGGGCCAGCAGGACCGCGAGCAGCACGAACACCGCCGCGACCAGCACCGCGCCCGCGACGATCGCGGCCCAGCGGGCGGCGACGTCGGCCGCCGTCGTGGTCACCGAAGCGCGTAGCACGACCACGCCGGCCACCCTGGTCCCGGTGCCCACCGGACGGGCGAAATGGACCGGATCCGCCGACCACGGGCTCAGCTGCTCCGGTCCCTTCGCGGGCTGATTGCGCAGTGCGGCCTCGACGAGCGAGCGGACCACCGGCTCCGCGGCCGTCATCCCGCCGGTTTCGACCAGCGGCACCCCGCGTGCGTCGACCACCACGACGGCCTCGCCGTATAACGACGAATACCGCTCGGCGTCGACCGCCAGCGCGGTCGGGTCGGCGGCGTCGACGGCTTGCTGCGCCAGGACGACGAACCGGTCGACGTCGGCGTTGCGGGCGATCACGAGCTGCTGGGTCCGCTGCGAGGCGGTCGACCCGAACAGCGGGATCGCGAACGCGGCGACCACGGTCAGCGCGAGCGCGACGAGGACGACCAGCAGCCGGGCGCGCACCGGTCAGTCCCGGCCCAGCCGGTAGCCGAAACCGCGGATCGTGGTCAGCAGTCCCGGCCGGTCGAGCTTCGCGCGCAACTGGGTCAGGTGCACGTCGAGCGAACGGGAGACGGCGAGATACGCGTCGCCCCAGACCTCGTCCATCAGCTGCTGACGGCTCACCGCGGTACCCGGCCGGGCGGCGAGCACGGCCAGTACGGCGAACTCCTTGGCGGTGAGCCCGATGTCGTTCCCGTCGACCAGCACGCGCCGCGCGCCGAGATCGATCTCGACGTCCTCGATCCGGACGACGCCGTCCTGGGGCGCCGCGGAGACGGCCGCACGGCGCACGACCGCGTCCATCCTCGCCAGCAGTTCGGCCAGGCGGATGGGTTTGGTCAGGTAGTCGTCGGCGCCGAGCCGCAGCCCGCGCACCACGGACCGTTCGTCCCCGCTCGCGGTGAGCACGAGCACCGGCACCGGAGAGACCTGCCGGACCTTCCTGAGCACGTCGAGCCCGTGCATGTCGGGCAGATTGAGATCCAGCAGGATCACGTCGGCCGCGCGATGCCGGTGCAGCGCGTCGCTGCCGCGGATCGCGTGGGAGACGGTGTGGCCGCGCGTTTGCAGCGCTTCGGCGAGCGCGTCGGCGACACCGGCGTCGTCCTCGACGAGCAGCACCCGCACGGCCACACCTTCCCGCCTAGCCTTCGCGGCCGGACACGAGCTCGGGCTCGGGCTGCTTCTTCTTGTCCAGCTCCGAGGTCTTCGAGGTTTCCCGCATTGTGCCGTACACGATGAGCGACACGAGGACACAGCCCGCGACGTAGTAGAAGAACACCGATTCGTGACCGGCCCCCTTGAGCGCCTGCGCGATGAGCTCGGCGGTGCCGCCGAAGATCGCCACGGTGAGCGCGTAGGGGAGGCCGACACCGATCGCGCGGATCTTCGTCGGGAACAGCTCGGCCTTCACGATCGCGTTGATCGAGGTGTACCCGGTGACGATCACCAGGCCGGCCAGCATCAGCAGGAAGGCGAGCACCGGCTCCTTCGTCCCGCCCATCAGCGTCATGATCGGGACGGTCAGCAGGGTGCCCGCGATCCCGAAGAACATCAGCAGCGGGCGACGGCCGATCCGGTCGGACAGCTTGCCCGCGAACGGCTGCAGGATCGCGGCGACGAGGATCGCGCAGAACAGGATCAGCGTGACCGTCCGGCGCGGGATACCCGCGGTGTTCTCCATGAACTTCTGGCTGTAGGTGGCGAAGGTGTAGAACGACACCGTGCCGCCGAGGGTGAGGCCGACGACGAGCGCGATCTCCTTGGGGTACTTGATCAGCGCGCGCAGCGTGCCCTTGTCGCCCGCGTCCTTCCCGGTGCCGGAGGCCTTGCTCTCCTCGAAGCTGGCCGACTCGTCCATCCCGCGGCGCAGGACCATCACCACGACGGCGGCGAGCGCGCCGACGACGAAGGCGATCCGCCAGCCCCACGAGGTCAGCTGCTGTTCGGTCAGGATGGCCTGCAGCAGCAACTGGAGGCCCAGCGCCAGCAACTGGCCGCCGTACAGCGTCACGTACTGGAAGCTGGAGTAGAAGCCGCGTTTGCCCGGAGTGGCCACTTCGGACAGATAGGTCGCGGAGGTCGAATACTCGCCACCGACCGAGAGCCCCTGGATGAGCCGGGCCACCAGCAGCAGGATCGGCGCGGCGATCCCGATCGTGGCGTAGGTCGGCGTCAGCGCGATCATCAGCGACCCCGCCGCCATCAACGTGACGGAAAGCACGAGTGCGCTTCGTCGCCCGAAGCGATCGGCGAACCGGCCCAGCATCCAGCCGCCGAGCGGCCGCATGAGGAAGCCGACGGCGAACACCGCCGCGGTTCCGAGGAAGGCCGCCGTCGTGTCCTTGGTGGGGAAGAAGGACTTGGCGAAATACGTGGTGAAAGCGGCGTAGGCGTACCAGTCGTACCACTCGACCAGGTTGCCGATGGAGCCGCGCAGCACGTTGCCGACGACTCGCCTCTCGCTCACGGGCGGCGAGGATTCGCCGATCCGGGTTGTCATCTTTGACCTCCTGTGTTCCGGCTCACGGTGAACAATCCGTGACGACCGGGCAAGGTTTCGGCGCGGTTCCTAACATCCGCTTAGGACGGTCGCGGTTACCCGGAGGTAGGGGTGGCGCGGCTCGGGCGTGCACCCGGCGAGCCGATAACCTCATGCCGTCAGCGCGACAGGACGAGGCGAGGAGAGCTCTGTGGGACGGTCGGTACTGGTCACCGGCGGCAACCGCGGCATCGGTTTGGCGATCGCGAAGGACCTCGCGGCGCAGGGGCACAAGGTCGCGATCACGCACCGCGGTTCCGGAGCGCCCGAAGGCCTCTTCGGGGTGCAGGCCGACGTCACCGACGCCGAGCAGATCGACGCCGCCTTCAAGCTCGTCGAGGAGCACCAGGGCCCGGTCGAGGTCCTCGTCGCGAACGCGGGCATGACCGACGACACCCTCCTCATGCGCATGAGCGAGGAGCAGTTCACCCGCGTGGTGGACGCCAACCTCACCGGCGCGTACCGGGTCGCCAAACGCGCTTCCCGCGGCATGCTGCGCGGCAAGTGGGGGCGCTACATCTTCATCTCGTCCGTCGTGGGGCTCACCGGGTCCGCCGGCCAGGTCAACTACGCGGCGAGCAAGGCCGGTCTCGTCGGCCTCGCCCGTTCGCTCGCGCGTGAGCTGGGCTCGCGCAACATCACCTCGAACGTCATCGCGCCGGGCTTCGTCGCCACGGACATGACCGACGAGCTCGGCGAGGACCGCAAGAAGGAGATCCTCGCCCAGGTTCCCTCCGGCCGGTACGCCGAGCCGTCGGAGATCGCCGCCGCCGTCCGCTACCTCGCCTCCGAAGAGGCGGGTTACGTCAACGGCGCGGTGCTGCCGGTCGACGGCGGCCTCGGCATGGGCCACTGACGTCCCCGTTTTCCCGTACCGATCGCAAACCACTCCGGACTGGAGGTCCCGTGCCAGGACTGCTCGAAGGCAAGCGCCTGCTGATCACCGGCGTCATCACCGATGCCTCGCTCGCGTTCCACGCGGCCAAGATCGCGCAGCAGGAGGGCGCGAAGGTCGTGCTCACCGGCTTCGGCAGGCTGTCGCTCGTCGAGCGCATCGCCAAGCGTCTCCCCGAGGAGGCGCCGGTGCTGGAGCTGGACGTCACCAACCAGGAGCACCTCGACTCGCTCGCCGACCGCGTGCGTGAGCACGTCGACGGGCTCGACGGCGTGCTGCACTCGATCGGGTTCGCCCCGCAGTCGTGCCTCGGCGCGCCGTTCCTGGACGCCCCGGGCGAGGACGTGAAGGTGGCCGTCGACGTCTCGGCGTTCTCCTTCAAGGCGCTCGCCGTCGCGACGCTGCCGCTGCTCTCGCCTGGTTCGTCGATCGTCGGCATGGACTTCGACGCGCGCGTCGCGTGGCCCGTCTACAACTGGATGGGCGTGGCGAAGGCCGCGCTGGAGTCGGTGAACCGGTACCTGGCACGCGACCTCGGCCCGAAGGGGATCCGGGTCAACCTGGTCAGCGCCGGTCCGATGAAGACCATGGCGGCGAAGTCGATTCCCGGCTTCTCCGAGCTGGAGGAGGGCTGGGGCGACCGCGCGCCGCTCGGCTGGGACAGCTCCGACCCGGACCCGACGGCGAAGTCCGTCTGCGCCGTCCTGTCGGACTGGCTGCCCGCCACCACCGGCTCGATGATCATGGTCGACGGCGGAGTGCACGCCCTCGGCATCTAGGTCTCACGCGTATCAGGGCAGGACGGCCGCGGCGGTCCTTGCAAGTACATGAAGGCCCCCTTCACGGCGCTAGGCGCAAGGAAGGGGGCCTTCATGTACTTCCGGGCGCGGCAGCCGGAACTCCGGCGGCGCCGAGGTAGTGAAGGCCTCCTTCACTACCTTCAGAGTAGGTAAGGAGGCCTTCACGGACCCTGCGGGCACGCCATCAGGGCAGAACGGCCTGAGCGACGTGCCAGGAGTCCTCGAGCAGCAGGTACTTGGTGATCAGCCCGTCGTCGTTCACCTCGAACTCGATGGTGAAGGCCGTCTCGATGACCTTGCCGGTGCTGCGGATCGTCGAGCGCAGCCGGCCGATCGCGACCGCGTGTGGCCCGTCGACGAGCACGCGTTCGACATCGAACCGGTCCTTGACGAGGCCCTTGTCGAGCAGGTCGTAGAACTCGCGGATCTCCGCCGGATTCCGGCGCGGGCCGATCCACGGGACCAGCTCTGTCGCGCCGGGGATGTCCCACGCGACGCTGCCGGCGAACAGTTCAGTGGCTCCGTCGGTGTCCCCTGTGGACATTCGGCGGAAGAACTCGGCAAGGGTGGTTCGGGTTCGTTCGGACATGATTCTCCTTACTGGGTAACGGGTTCGCGGACGAGGCGGGTGTCGTCGGTGCGCTGGACTCCGGCGGCGAAGGTGAGCGCGACGACGGTGGCGACCCCGAGCCCGACGCTGAGCCACGCCACGCTGGGATAGCCGAGACCGGCGTCGATCGATTCGCCGCCGAGCCAGGGGCCGAGGGTGTTGCCGACGTTGAACGCGGCGGTCGTGCTCGCGCCGACGAGCGTGGGCGCGTTGCCCGCCACGGCGAAGGCACGGACGTTCAAAGCGGGATTGACCCCGAATCCGGCGACGCCGAACAGGAAGACGGCGAAGATCGCGACCGGGGTCGCCGGGCCGGAGACCGCGAGCAGGACCAGGGCGAGCAGGGCGACAGCGAGGCCGCCGTAGAGAGTCGCGAAAGGCCTCGCGTCGGCGAGCCTGCCGCCTGCGGTGATGCCGATCAGGGCGCCGAGCCCGAACAGCGACAGGACTCCCGGCACCCAGCTCTCCGGCAGTCCGGCGACTTCGGTCAGCAAGGGCGCGAGGTAGCTGAAAGTCGCGAAGATCATCGCCTGCGCGAGCGCGATCACCCCGAGCGCCAGCCAGAACCGGCCGCCGCGGTAGAGCCGGAGTTCGGTCGCGACATCGGCCTTGTCCTCGCCGTTCTGCGTCTCCGGGACCAGGGCGAAGACCCCGATCAGCGCGACGACGGTCAGCGCCGTGACCGCCCAGAAGGCCGCCCGCCAGCCCGCGTGCTGGCCGAGGAAGGTCCCGGCGGGCACGCCGGCGATGTTGGCGACGGTGAGCCCGCCGACCAGGATGGCCAGGGCGCGGCCACGGCGCTCGACCGGCACCAGCGCGACGGCGGTGGCCGCCGCGACCGCCCAGAATCCGGCGCAGGCGACCGCGCTGACGACGCGGGTCGCGAAGAGCAGGGCGTACCCCGAGCCCAGCGCGCCGACGACGTGCGAGATCCCGAAGACGACCAGCAGGGCCATCAGGGTGGCGCGCCTCGGCATCCGCAGGGTCGCGATCGCGAGCAGGGGAGCGCCGACGACCATGCCGATCGCGAAGGCCGAGATCAGCAGCCCTGCCTCCGGGATGCCGACGTTCAGATCGGCCGCCATCCCCGGCAGGAGGCCGGTGATCATGAACTCGGACGTGCCGAGCGCGAACACGCTCAGTCCGAGTACGCAGACTGCCAAAGGCACGGGAAGTTCCTCCAGTTTTGTATCGATCGGTCCAAAATGTGGGCAGCGTCGCGCACAAGGTTGGTTCCAGGTATTACTTCGCGGCGATCGCGTCCAGTGCGATGGCGGCGACGGACTCCATGGCCGCCCGGCCGGCGCCTCGGCGGGACATCAGCCGGAGACCGGCGACGGTGCTGTGCGCGAACTCGGCGATCGCGCCGGGGTCGCGATCGCCGTCGATCGTCCCGTCGAGCTGCCCTTCCTTGGCGCAGGCCGAAAGAAGGGCGAGATGCCGCCGGGTGTCGGCCTCGATCCGTGCCTTGACCTCGGGGTCGCGCTCGCCGAACTCGGCCACCGTGTTGACCACGAGGCAGCCCCGGCCGTGGTGCGCGACCTCCTCGTCGATCGTGTACGAGAACAGCGCGCGGAACCGCTCGGCGCCGCTCCCGGATTCCTCCAGCAACGCCGTCCTGGCCACGATCCCGCGTTCGGCGTAGTGATCGAGCGCGCGCATGAACAGTGCGTGCTTGCTGGTGAAGGTGTTGTAGATGCTGCTGCGGCCCAAGCCGGTGGCTTCGCAGAGGGCCTGTGTCGACGTGCCCTCGTAGCCGCGTGCCCAGAACGCGTCCATGGCACGCCCGATCGCGGCACGCTCGTCGAATTCCTTCGGCCTGGCCATGAAAGTGACCGTACCAGGTTTTGGATCGGTCGGTTCAAAACGGGCCGGGTCAGCGTGCGGGGCGCCACAGCGGCAAGATGGGAGGGTGGGTTACGACGCGCTGCTTTGGCTTTCGTTCGGTGGTCCCGAGGGACCCGACGAGGTGATGCCGTTCCTGGAGAACGTCACGCGGGGCCGTGGGGTCCCCCGGGAACGACTGCTCGAGGTCTCGGAGCACTACCAGCACTTCGGCGGGGTCTCGCCGATCAACCGGCTCAACCGGGACGCGATCTCCGCGGTGGAGAAGCAGCTCGCGGCCGCCGGGATCGACCTGCCCGTCCACTTCGGCAACCGCAACTGGCGGCCGATGGTCGAGGACACCCTCGCCGAGATCACCGAGGCGGGCGCTCAGCGCGTGCTGGTCTTCCCGACGAGCGCGTACGGCGGCTACTCCGCCTGCCGTCAGTATGACGAGGACATCGAGCGTGCTCGTGCGGCGGTCGGCGACGGCGCGCCGGAACTGGTGAAGCTGCGGCAGTTCTTCGACCACCCGCTGTTCATCGCCGCCTTCGCCGACGCCGTCCGCGCCGCGCACGCGAAACTGGGGAACCGGCCCGGAGTCCGCACGGTGTTCTGCGCCCACTCGGTGCCCGAGTCCGCCGACACCGCGTCCGGTCCGCCGTCGGAAGGCGGACGGCGCTACTCGCGTCAGATCGCCGAGGCCGCCCGTCTCGTCGCGGCCGAAGCGGGGATCGAGACCTACGACGTCGTCTGGCAGTCGCGCTCCGGCCCGCCGCAGGTGCCGTGGCTGGAGCCGGACATCGTCGATCACATCGACGCGCTGCACGCGGAAGGCGTCACCTCGGTGGTCGTGTGCCCGGTGGGATTCGTGTCCGATCACCTCGAGGTGATCTGGGACCTCGACAACGAGGCCGCGGAGCGGGCCGCCGAGCACGGAATGGGCTTCGCGCGGGCCGCGACGCCGGACACCGACCCGCGCTTCGCCGAACTCGTCGTGGAGCTGATCCGGGAACACACCGAGGGGCTGCCGCCGCGGAAGCTGTCGCCGTTCCCGTCGGCCGGGTGCACGGTCAACGGGGCGCCTTGCGCGATCGGATGCTGCGAGCCCGCGAAGAGGCCCGCTCGCCCTTGAAGTACATGAAGGCCCCCTTCCTTGCGTCTAGCGCAAGGAAGGGGGCCTTCATGTACTTGGCAGCTGCTGCTCACGAGAAGCGGCGATCCTCGACAGGTGGAGGTCGAGGAGGGCGATGGCCTCGTCGCCGGACCGGTAGCCGAGCAGCACCGCGTCGCCCAGGCCGGCCACGAGGGCGAGCAGGAGGTCGGCCTCGGTGTCCGGGTCGGCGGTGAGCAGGAGGTCGCCGGCGTCCTGGCCGACGGAGAGCAGGGCCGCCACCGCGTCGCGAAGCTGTCCGTGCCCGGTCCGGAAGTGGCCGGCGATCTCCGGATCCTTGAGCGCGCGCACCACGAAGGCGTTCGCGACGAGCGCGTGGTCCCGGCCCGCCTCGTCCAGGGGCAGCAAGGCGACGAGCAGGTCCCGGACGCGCGGCTCCGACTGGGTGGCGATGCGCTCCTCGATACCACCTCGCAGGGTGGTCGTCGCGTACCGCAGCATCTCGTCCCTCGACGCGAAGTAGTGCTGGACGGACCCCTTCGAGATACCGGCTTCGGCCGCGACCTCGTTCAGGCTGACCCCTTCGAGTCCCCGGTCGGCCGCGATGCGGCGAACGGCCGCGGCGATCTGCCGCCGCCGGTCCTCGTGATCGACTCGTTTGGGCACCCGTACTCCTTTTCGCAGTCCGATCGGATTGCAAACTTCTCACCAACTGTTTACAATCCGATCGTACCGTAAAAAGGAGGGGTGAGAATGAAGGTGGGCGGATTCGCGTCGCCGGAGGCACGCGCCGAGTACGAGGCCGTCTACGAACGAGGTATGGCGGCTTTGCCCGCGCCGACCGGGATCCACGACATCCGGACGGCGTTCGGGGTGGCGCGTGTGTACCGGTTCGGGCAGCCGGGTGCGACGCCGATCGTGCTGCTGCCCGGCCGCGCGGGGACCGCGGTGATGTGGGAACCCAACCTCACCGCGCTGCTCGGGCACGGCGAGGTCTTCGCGGTGGACCTCATCGGCGAAGCAGGCCGCAGCGAACAGACCGCCCCGATCCGCGACGGCGCGGACCAGGCCGCGTGGCTGAGTACGGTGCTCGCCGAGCTCGACCTGCCGTCCGTCCACCTGATCGGGTACTCGTTCGGAGGCTGGCTCGCGGCCAACCTCGCCGTTCGGGCGCCCGAACGGCTGAAATCGCTCACCGTGATCGACCCCGTGCTGACGTTCGGCGGACTGACCGCGGGACTGGTCGTCCGCGCGACGCTCACCGCGATCCCGGGAATCAACCGATGGGCACGGCCTTCGTTCCTCGACTGGATCTCCGGGGGTGCCGAAGTCGACGCCACGGATCCGGTCGCGCGGGTGATCGACGAGGGGATGCGGACCTACCGCATCGCCCTGCCGTCGCCCAGGTTGTTCACCGACGAGCAGTTGCGCTCCCTGCGGATGCCCGTGCTGGCCCTGATCGCCGGGCGCAGCGTCATCCACCACCCGGAACGCGCGGCAGCCCGTGCCCGCGAGTTCCTGTCGCGAGGTCAGGTCGAACTGTGGCCGTCGGCGACCCACGCCATCGCCGGGGAATCCGCGCCCGAGGTCAACGCGCGCGTTCTGAAGTTCCTGGCCGAATGCGAGCCGGACTCGTGACCGCCCGCGCCAAGAATCCCACGCTGTCCTTGCTGCTCTGGGACGTCGCGCTCCCGCTGGCCGCCTACTACGGGCTCCGGCTCGCCGGACAGAGCGAGCAGGTCGCGTTGCTGGCCGGGGCGGGGGTGGCGGCGGCACGGATCGCGTGGGTCGCCGTCCGGGACCGGTCCTTCGACGGCTTCGCCGCGTTGCTGGCCGGTGTGCTCGGGGTCGGGCTGGTGCTTTCGCTGGTCACCGGGGACGCGAAATTCCTGTTGCTGAAGGAATCCTTCGCCACCGCGACCGCCGCGATCGTCCTGCTGCTCAGCTGCTTCAGCCGGACGCCCATGGTGCTCGTCGCCGTGCGGGCCGGCTCCAGCGCGGCCAAACGCGCGGAGATCGACCGCCTGGCCGAGGAGGTGCCCGGCTTCCGGCGGGCGTTCACCCGGATGTCGGCGGTATGGGGAGTGGCGCTGCTGCTGGAGGCCGCGATCCGCGTGCCGCTGGTCTACACCTTGTCGGCCGACGTGATGAACGCGCTCAGCGTGGTCCTGCTGCTCGCCGTGATCGGCGGGCTGTCCCTGTGGTCCGTCCGTTATGCGGAGAAAGTCCAGAAAAAGCACACGGTGGCCACGTGAAGACCTACGGGTGCCTGTCTGCCTGCTCGGCGAACACCCGCACCGCTTCGTTGATCGCCGCGTAGCGAGCGTTGCGGACCGCTTCGGTCAGCGGCCGCAACGCCTCCGCCCGCCGGAGCGCCGCCGACGCGGAGAGCGCGCCGCCCGGATCGTCGGATTCGGCGATGGCGAGGATCGCCGCGATCTCCTGGGAACGCTGGAGCACCCGCAGCGCCCGGTTGGGCATCCCGGCGGGCCAGGGCGCGTCGGTGGCGGCCCGGAGCCGTGCCGAGATTTCCGCTCGCACACCCGGCCGCTCACTGGCGACGTCCAGTGACTGCAGCGCGCCGGCACTCGCGCGGATCGCGTCGGTCAGGCCGTGTTCGGCCTCGCCCAGCGGGCGGTACTCGAGGACGCCCGGCATGGGCACCGAGTACACCGTCCACCGCACGAGTCCTTCGGCGATCGCCTCGGGGACCACGCCGTAGCCGAGGTCCGGCAGCAGGACGGCCTCGCCGGTGCGCAGCGCGGCCTCGGTGAACGGCCCGCCGCCACCCAGGCCCCGGACGTCGCCGGGTACCGGGAGCAGCAGTTGCATGCTCTTGGCGCCTTGCGCGCGCAGGGCGAGCAGCAGCTGGACCGGGGTCGCGGCCCGGTTGAACGCGAGCGGCAGGTCGAACGCTTCGGCGGCCGCCGCGTCCGCGGCGACGAAGTCGTGGGCTTCGCCCCAGACCTGCAGGGCGTCAAGGACGTCGTCGGAGGCGGCGGCTCCGTTCAGCCACGCCGAAGACCAGACCGCAAGGGTCGCACTAGGACGGCACACCGGACTGATTTTAGTCGTGCTTCCGGCGAAACCCGGAAATGGGCGCGTTGTCGAGGGGGAGCGCGGGTGAACGTTCCGAAGCTGGAGTTGCTTCACGTCGACAGGGGCCACGCTCGCGACGTAGCGTCGAACGGGTGAACGATGTTCCCGCAAACCTGCCCCGGACCGCCGGGGACCTTCGCGCGGCGGGTCACCTGCCGCGGTCGATCAAACAAGAACTGCACGACAACCTGCTCGCCAAGCTCCGCGCCGGCGAAGACGCCTGGCCAGGGATCGTCGGGTTCTCGCGCACCGTGCTGCCGCAACTGGAACGCGCGCTGCTGGCCGGGCACGACGTCGTCCTTCTCGGTGAACGAGGCCAGGGCAAGACCCGGCTGCTGCGCACCCTCGCGGGGCTCCTCGACGAATGGACGCCCGTCATCGAGGGTGCCGAGCTGGCCGAGCATCCGCTCGACCCGATCACCCCGGAGTCGCGCCGCCGCGCCGCCGAACTCGGCGACGCCCTGCCGGTGACCTGGCGCCACCGCGACGAGCGGTACACGGAAAAACTGGCCACACCGGACACTTCGGTCGGTGACCTGATCGGTGACGTCGACCCGGTGAAGGTCGCGGAAGGCCGCAGCCTCGGCGACCCCGAGACCATCCACTTCGGACTCGTCCCGCGTGCCCACCGCGGCATCGTGGCGATCAACGAGCTGCCCGACCTCGCCGAGCGTATCCAGGTCGCGCTGCTGAACGTGATGGAGGAGCGCGACATCCAGGTGCGTGGCTACACGTTGCGCCTGCCGCTGGACGTGCTGCTGGTGTCGACGGCCAACCCGGAGGACTACACCAACCGCGGCCGCATCATCACCCCGCTCAAGGACCGGTTCGGTGCCGAGATCCGCACGCATTACCCGCTCGACGTCGAGTCGGAGATCGCCGTCGTCCGCCAGGAGGCGCATCTGGTCGCCGAGGTCGGCGAGCCGCTGCTGGAGGTGCTGGCCCGGTTCGTGCGGAACCTGCGCGAATCGCCGGTGATCGACCAGCGGTCGGGCGTCTCGGCCCGGTTCGCCGTCGCCGCGGCGGAGACGGTCGGCGCGGCGGCCCTGCGCCGGTCCGCGCTGACCGGCGAGGAACCCGCCGTGGCGCGTCCGGTCGACCTCGACGCGGTCCCCGGTGTCCTGCGCGGCAAACTCGAATTCGAGCCGGGGGAGGAGGGGCGCGAGACCGAGCATCTCGTGCACCTGCTGCGCCGGGCGGTCGCGGAGACGGCCCGCTCGCGGTTCGCCGGACTGGATCTGCTGCCGCTGGCCGACGCGGTCGAGTCCGGGCACCTGGTGTCCACGGGAGAACGCGTCCCCGGCAAGGACGTCCTCGCCGCGTTGCCGGAACTGCCCGTGCTCCACGACGTCGCCGCGCGTGCGGGCGTCGGCCCGGACGAACCGGCGGGCCGGATCGCGGCCGCGGTGGAACTGGCGCTGGAATCCTTGTTCCTGTCGAGGAAACTCGCGAAGGACTCCGACGACTCGACGACCGTCTACGGCCGATGAGCCTCCTCCCGGAAGGTTATTCGTACGGGCCGTGGGACGACGGCCCGGATCCGCTGGCGCCGCCGGCGGATCTGCGGGACGCGCTCGACGAGATCGGCCGCGACGTCATGGCGGGCGCTTCGCCCCGGTCCGCGTTGGAAGAGCTGCTGCGCCGCGGCACCCCGCGCACCGCCGGGCTCGACGAACTGACCAGGCGGCTCTGGCAGCGCCGGTCGGAGATCCAGCGGCGGCACCGGCTCGACGGCACGCTCCAGGAGGTCCAGCGGCTGCTCGACCAGGCGCTGGAGGCCGAGCGGCGCGAGCTGTTCCCCGATCCGGACGACGACGCCCGCTTCCGTGAGGCACAGCTGGACGCGTTGCCGCCGGGGACGGCGGCGGCCGTGCGCGAACTCGCCGAGTACGACTGGCGCTCGCGGGAAGGCCGGGAGAACTACGAGAAGATCCGTGACCTGCTCGGCCGTGAGCTGCTGGATTCCCGTTTCGAGGGGATGAAGGAGGCGCTGCGGAACGCCGGGCCGGAGGAGGCCGAGCGGGCGAACCGGATGCTCGCCGACCTCAACGAGCTCCTGGCCGCGCACGCACAGGGCCGGGAGGACGTCCCGGAGCGGTTCGCGGAGTTCATGCGCCAGCACGGCGAGTTCTTCCCGGAGAACCCGAAGAACGTCGAAGAGCTGATCGACGTTCTCGCCGCCCGCGCCGCGGCCGCGCAGCGGATGCTCAATTCGATGACGCCGGAACAGCGGGCCGAGCTGGCCGAGCTCTCGCAGCAGGCGTTCGGCGACCCCCGGCTCGCGCAGCAGCTGTCCACTTTGGACGCCCAGTTGCGGGCGCTGCGGCCGGGCGAGGACTGGACGTCGTCGGAACGGTTCCGGGGCAACGATCCGCTGGGCCTCGGTGAAGGCGCCAGGGCGATGTCCGATCTCGCCGAGCTGGACGCGCTGGCCGAACAGCTCGGTCAGTCCTACCCCGGCGCGAGGCTGGAGGACATCGACGTCGACGCTCTCGAACGCCAGCTCGGACCCGACGCGGGCGTCGACGCGCGGCGGTTGTCCGAACTGGAACGCGAGCTCCGGCGCCAAGGTCTCTTCGAACGTGCCCCCGATGGCACGCTCAGGTTGTCGCCCAAGGCTTTGCGGCGGCTGGGGGAGACCGCGCTCGCCGACGTCGTGAACGCGTTGCGCGGCAAGACCGGCCGGCGGGAGACGGAGTCCGCCGGGGCCGCGGGTGAGCCGACCGGTGCCACCCGGCCGTGGCGGTTCGGGGACATGCAGCCGTGGGACGTCTCCAGGACGGTCCGGAACTCGGTCCTGCGCTCGGTTTCGGTGGGTGAGCGATCGGTTCGGATGGACGTCTCCGACGTCGAGGTGATCGAGACCGAACATCGGTCGCGCGCGGCGGTGGCGTTGCTCGTGGACACGTCGTGGTCGATGGTGCAGGAGGGTCGCTGGCTGCCGATGAAGCGGACGGCACTCGCGTTGCACCAGCTGATCAGCACCCGGTTCCGCAACGACGCGCTCCAGCTGATCACCTTCGGCCGCTACGCGACGTCGGTCGAACTGGCCGAGCTGGTGGGCCTGGAGGGCGCTTGGGAACAGGGCACCAACGCCCACCACGCGCTGCTCCTGGCCGGACGGCATCTGCGGCGGCACCCCGACGCGCAGCCGGTGGTCCTGATGGTCACCGACGGCGAGCCGACGGCCCATCTGGAGCCCGACGGCACGGCGGAGTTCGACTACCCGCCCCAGCCGAGGACCCTGCTCAAAACCCTGTCCGAAGTGGACAGGATGGCGAAGCTGGGCGTGTCGGTCACGGTGTTCCGGCTCGGGGACGACCCGCGCCTGACGGAGTTCGTCGACCTCATCGCGCGCCGCTCGGGCGGCCGCGTCGTCGCTCCGGATCTGGACGGGCTCGGCGCCGCCGTGGTCGGCGACTACCTGCGGACCAGGAAGCGCTGAACTCGCTTACGCTGGCGCGATGGGGTATCCGGTCGGAAAGGTCGCGGCGCTGTCGGGGGTCACCGTGCGCACGCTGCATCACTACGACGAGCTCGGCCTGCTGAGCCCGAGCGGCCGGACGGCGGCGGGGTACCGGAGCTACAGCGACGACGACCTCGACCGCCTGCAGCGTGTCCTGTTCTATCGCGAACTCGGGTTCGGCCTCGAAACGATCGCGAAGGTGATCGACGACCCGGCGGTCGACGCGATGGAGCACCTGCGGCGTCAGCGGACGCTGCTCGCCGAGCGGATCGGCGAGCTGACGCGGATGGCCGAAACCGTCGAGCGGGTGATCGAAGCGAAGGAGGCCGGTGCCGCGCTGACCGCGGAGGAGCGGTTCGAGGTCTTCGGCGAGTTCCGTGAGCCGGAGGGCTACGCGGAGGAAGCCGTCCGCCGATGGGGTGACACCCCGCACTGGCGGGCGGCGGGCGTACCGCGGTCCAAGCAGGAATGGATCGAGGCGGAGAAGCTCCGGGAGGACTGGGTCCGGCGGCTGCTCGCCGTGTTCGACTCCGGCGTGCCCGCCGACGGCCATGAGGCGATGGACCTCGCCGAGGAGCACCGCCGGATGCTCGCGGCGTTCATGGGGGACTGTGACCTCGCGACGCACCGGGAGCTCGCCAAGCTGTACGCGACAGAGCCGATCCAGCTCGGCTTCCTGGTGCGTGAGCCGGACCAGCGACCGGGCCTCGGCGAGTACATCCGCGACGCCGTCCACGCCAACGCCGAACGGGTCACGGGATAGCGAATCGGTTACTCCGGCCGTGTCCGGCTCCCACCGGACGGGAACGGCGCGGCGGCTCCGCTTACAGTCGAGGTATGCAGACTTGGTCATCGGTCGACGTGCCCCGTATCCCCGGCACCCCCCGTCCGCTGCGGCTCCACGACACGGCGACGGGGCAGATCCGCCCCACGGCGCCCGGGTCGACCGCCCGGATGTACGTCTGCGGCATCACGCCGTACGACGCCACCCATCTGGGGCACGCCGCCACGTACCTGACATTCGACCTGGTGAACCGCCTGTGGCGGGACGCCGGGCACGACGTCCACTACGTGCAGAACGTGACGGACATCGACGAGCCCCTGTTGGAGCGCGCCGAGCGGGACAAGGACGACTGGGTCGTCCTCGGCATGCGCGAGACCGCGTTGTTCCGCGAGGACATGACCGCGTTGCGGGTGCTGCCGCCGCGGCAGTTCGTCGGCGCGGTCGAGAGCATCCCGGAGATCGTCGAGGTCATCGCCAAGCTGGTGGCGAACGGCAGCGCCTACCGCGCGGACGACGCCGAGTACCCGGACATCTACTTCGAGCACAACGCGACCGGGCATTTCGGTTCGGAGTCGAACTACGACGCCGAGACCATGGCGAAGTTCTTCGCCGAACGCGGCGGCGACCCGGACCGTCCCGGCAAGCGGCACCCGCTCGACGCGTTGCTGTGGCGGATGGCGCGGCCGGGTGAGCCGTCGTGGGAGTCCGAACTGGGCGCGGGGCGGCCGGGCTGGCACATCGAGTGCAGCGCGATCGCGGTCAACCGGCTCGGCCTCGGCTTCGACGTCCAAGGCGGCGGCTCGGACCTGATCTTCCCCCACCACGAGTACAGCGCCGCGCACGCGGAGGCGGTCGCGGGGGACAGGCCGTTCGCGCGGCACTACGTGCACGCCGGGATGATCGGCCTCGACGGCGAGAAGATGTCGAAGTCGCGCGGGAACCTCGTGTTCGTTTCGCGGCTGCGTGCCGACAAGGTCGACCCGGGCGTGATCCGGCTCGCGCTGTTCGCCGGCCACTACCGCGAGGACCGGCCGTGGACCGCGCAGCTGCAGGCGGACGCCGAAGCACGTCTCGCGCGCTGGCGCGAAGCCGTCTCGCTCGGCACCGGCCCGGCGGCGGAGGACACGGTCGCGCGCCTGCGTGATCACCTCACCGACGACCTCGACACGCCCAAGGCGCTCGCGGCCGTCGACGCCTGGGCCGAGCAGGCGCTGAACCGCTCCGGCACCGACCCGGCGGCCCCCGGCCTGATCCGGAACGCGGTCGACGCGCTGCTCGGCATCGAGCTCTGACGAACACTGAGGGGGCGGGAAGTTCCCGCCCCCTCAGTGTGTATAACGCCCTACACGGCGACGCGTCCGGCTTCCAGCCGGAGGTGGTCACCCGCCCAATCGCGCCGCAGCCACCGATCATGTGACGCGATGACGACCGCACCCGGCGCGGAATCGAGCGCGGTGAACAACTCCTCGGCCAAGGTGAGCGAGATGTGGTTCGTCGGCTCGTCCAGCAGGAGCACCTCCGGCGGGTCGGCGATCAGCAACGCCAGCGCGAGCCGGCGCCGCTGCCCGACCGACAACGCGCCGACCCGGGTCCCGAGGTCGCGCGGGGCCAGCAAGCCCAGGCCGCGCAACGGGGGAGCGTCCTCGCCGAGGGCTTCGGCGTAGGTCCACTGCGCGGTCTTCTCCGGCTCGGCGAACGCGACGTCCTGGGCCAGCATGCCGATCCGCACGCCGCGTCCGGAAAGGACGGTGCCGGAGTCGGGCGTCAGCGAGCCGGCGAGGACGGACAGCAGCGTCGACTTCCCGGCGCCGTTCCCGCCGGTGATCAGGAGCCTCGACGTCGTGGTTACGTCCAGGGTCGCCAGCCGCAACCGTCCGGCGATCTCGATGTCCCGTACCGAGATCGCCGTCTTGCCCTCACCCGGCTCGCCGGTCAGCTCGGCCTGGAAGCGCAGCGGCGCGGGCGGTTTCCGCACCTGGTCGCGTTCCAGTTCGGCCAGCCGCAGCTGGGCGTTGCGGACCCGGCGTGAGATCTGTTTCTGCACCCTCCCGGTCTTGAAGTCGTAGAGCATCTTGGCGTTGTCGCGCTGCGGCCGGTTGTGCGCGACGTTGCGCGCGGTGACGGCCACCGATTCGCGTAGTTCCTTGAGCTCGTCCTGTTCCTCGGCGTAGCGCTGTTCCCAGCGCGCCCGTTCGGCCCGTTTCTGGTCCAGATAGTCGGAATACGTGCCGCCGTACCGGGTCGGGCCGCCCAGTGCCGGGTCGAGGTCGACGATGTCGGTGCACACCGCGTCGAGGAACACGCGATCGTGCGACGACAACACGAGGACACCGGTCAGCGAGGCGAGATGCTGTTCCAGGAACTCCATCGCGGCGTCGTCGAGATGGTTCGTCGGTTCGTCCAGGACGAGGGTGCCCGGCCGCCGGATCAGCAGCGCCGCGAGACCGAGCCTCGACCGTTGCCCGCCGGACAGCGTGCCCAGTTCGCGTGCCGGGTCGATCCCGGCGAGCCCGAGGCCCGCGCACACGACCTCGGCTCGCCGGTCAGCGTCCCACAGATCGTGTGCCTGGGCCCATTTCAGGACGGTGCCGTACTCGTCGAGCACAGCGGAGTCGTCCGGGCGATCGGTGAGCGCCGAGGTCAGTTCGTCGAGTCTCGCCGACGCTTGCCGGATCTCGGCGAGCGCGTCGTCGATGACGTCGGAGAACCGCGCGGTGAGCGGGAAAGGCAGCTCCTGCAAGAGGAATCCGAGGTCGTCGCCTCGCAGCACCTCACCGCTCTGCGGCTCTTCGACCCCGGCCAGCAAGCGCAGGAGCGTGGACTTGCCGACGCCGTTCTCGCCGACCAGTCCGAGCCGCTGTCCCGCCGAAGCGGTCAGGTTGACGCCGTCGAGGACGACGCGGGCACCGTAGGAGTGGACGAGGTCCTTGGCGATCAGGGAAAGAGACATACGACATCACCGTGTTTCTCGGACATGAGGGATCCCCGCCGGGCCTCATGGCTTACGGGAGCGGTGCTCGACCGAAGCCGCCTCGGAGCGGGGAAGGCGCGATGTCAGTTGTCCATGATGCGAGCAGTCTAACGCAACCTATGTAGCGTTAGTCAACCCCCTTTTCGGAACGCAGGCGAGCGGCCTCCTGTTCGGCGAACGCGCGCCCGTCGGTCATGACGCCGAGAAGTGCGGCCAGCTGACGGCGGTCGAGCCTGCCGAGGCGGTCGCCGAAGAAACGGGCCATGGGGGAGTAGAGGTCGGCGACCTCCGCCAGCCGGTCGGGGAGCGGGCGGATCGCGAGACGGCGCCGGTCGGCGGGATCGGGGACGCGTTCGACCAGGTGCTGTTCCTCCATGCGGTCGAGCATCCGGGTCACCGCGCCCGTGGTCATGCCGAGTGCTCGCGCCAGCCCGGTCGGTGAGGTCGCGGCGCCGCTGATGACCAGCTGGAGCCCGTGCAGTTCGGTCGCGCTGATCCCGAGCCGCTCCGCCATGGCCGTCTGGAACAGAACGGTCGCGCTGACGAACCGGGGGATCTCCAGGGCTGCCGCAGTGGCGAGTTCTTGCTGGTCAGGCATGTGCTTCCTTGCTCAGTAGTTGCACCGTGCAGTCACTGTCTTGTGCAGCAGCTGCCCCAGCAAGGATATGGGGGCTCACTTGACATCCGTGCGGCCACCTGTGAATCTGAAACAGAACTTTCGAAAGACATCTTTCAGATTGGATCGGTCGATGGCCGGGTTGCCGCCGCGCAAGCGGATCGAAGACGTCGAGCTGATGCGGGCGCTGGCGCATCCGCTGCGTTCGGCACTGGTGGACCACCTCATGGCGGTCGGTCCGCGGACCGCCAGCGAGTGCGCGGCGGCCGTCGGTTCGACGGCCTCGAACTGCAGCTGGCATCTCCGTCAGCTGGCGCAGCACGGTCTCGTGGAACGGGTCGAAGGGGAGGACGGGCGGGAGCGGCCGTGGCGGGCGTGCCAGGTCGGCATCGAGTTCGGCGACGACCCGGAGCTGCGCGGGGCGCAACTGGCGGTCGTGGGCACCACCCTCGCGCGGGAAAAGGAGCTGACCGAGCGCTACCTCGACGCCGCCGACCGGCTCGACAAGGAATGGCGGGACGCGTCGGGGATCAACAACTACTCGCTGCGGGTGACCGCGGCGGAGCTGGACGAGCTGGTGCGGGGAATCGACGCGCTCGTGCGGCCCTACGTCGGCGCGATCCGCGAAGACGCTCCCGCGGAGGCCCTCCCGGTCCACTTGGGACTGCGGGCGTTCCTCCGCATCGACGCCGAGGGGAAGCCGAGCAGATGAAACCGTTGAGAGAGCCCGCCTTCGCGCGGTTGTGGATCGCCGCCTTCTTCTCCGAAACCGCCGAGTGGATGCTGCAGATCGCGTTGCCGGTGTTCGTCTTCCAGGCCACCGGTTCGGCGGCCACGACGGCGTTGAGCATCGTCCTCGGCCTGGTGCCCGCGGTGCTGCTGAGTCCGGTCGCCGGCGTGATCGCGGACCGCTGGAACCGGCGGCTGGTGCTGTGCGTGGTGTGCGCGGGACAGGCGTTCGTGGCGCTGCCGCTGCTGTTCGTCGCGTCCGGTGGCCCGGTCTTCGTGATCTACGGGGTGATGGCCGCGCAGGCGGGTCTGGCCTCGTTGTTCGAACCCGCGCGCAACGCGCTCGTGCCCGAACTGGTCGCTCCCGAGGAGTTGATCGGCGCCAACGGCCTCATGAGCATCAACGGCAGCGTCGCTCGCCTCGCCGGCGGCTGGGCGGGCGGCCTCCTGCTCGGATTCGGCGGCCTGGGCTGGGTCGTGGTGGCCTACTTAGGCGTGCTGGTGATCGGCTCGGCCCTGCTGGCGCGCCCGTTTCCCCGTGTCGCCGCGCCGAAAGCGGCCGGACCACACGAGCCGGTGTTGCGAGCCTGGATCGACGGGCTTCGCGAGATCGGCCGCGAAGGGCGCCTTCGCCTCGCCGGAGTCGTCGTGGTGCTGACGTCCCTGGCGCAGGGGATGTTCCTGGTGCTCTTCGTGGTCTTCGTGCTCGAAATCCTCGACGGCACCGAAGGCGACGTCGGCCTGCTGCGCGGCGTGCAGGCCCTCGGCGGGCTGGCCGCTGGCTTCGCCGTCGCCACCGTCGCCCGCAAGGTCGCTCCCGCCGCTCTGCTCGGCTGGGGCGGGCTGGCGCTCGGTCTGCTCTCGGCCGTGATCTGGAACCTGCCCATGTTGACCGTGTCGCTGGGTGTCTTCATCGGGCTCTTCGGCCTGGTCGGCGCCCCTGGAGTGCTCGCAGGCTCCGGTCTGCTGTCGCTGGTCCAGACCGCGGCGTCGCCTGAGCGATCCGGCCGCGTGCTGAGCACCGTCTTCGCCGGGACGGCGGGGTTCACGGCGCTGGGCGCGTTGCTGACGGGTGGCCTGCTCGACGTGCTGGGCACCGGTGTCCTGTTGAACGTCCAGGCGGGTCTGCACACCGTCTCGGCGTTGGTCGTGCTGGGCGTGTCGGCTTCGGGCAGGTTGCGCCGTGACCCGATTCCGGCGGTTCCCCGGTCCGGGTGAAGCTACGGTGGTGGAGTGCCGCATCTCTTCGCCACCAGCGACCTCCACGTCACCCATGAGGGCAACGCCCCGCTCGTCGACGAGGTCGTCCCCCGGACCCCCGACGACTGGCTGCTCGTAGCCGGTGACGTCGCCGAACGCGCCGAATCCGTGATTGGGGTGCTCAAGACCTTGCGGGAACGTTTCGCGAAGGTCGTCTGGGTGCCCGGAAACCACGAGCTGTGGACCACCCAGAAGGATGAATGTCAGCTGCGGGGACAGGCGCGCTACGAGCACCTGGTCGAGCGCTGCCGCGAGATCGACGTCCTCACCCCGGAGGATCCGTACCCGGTGTGGGAACACCAGGAGAAACCGCTGACGATCGCCCCGCTGTTCGTGCTGTACGACTACAGCTGGCGCACCCCTGCCGCCGACGGCCTGCCGATGCTGGCGGCCATCGAGCAGGCGCGCGAGGCCGGTGTGCTGTGCACGGACGAGTTCTTCCTGCACCCGGACCCGTATCCCAGCAGGCAGGCGTGGTGCGCCGACCGGGTGAAGATCAGCACGGAACGGCTGGAGGCGATCCCCGAGGACCACGGGACGGTCCTCATGTCGCACTGGCCGCTGCACCGCCACCCGACCGAGCCGCTGTACTTCCCGGAATTCGCGCTGTGGTGCGGGACGACGGAGACCGAGGACTGGCACCAGCGCTTCCGGGCGGAGGTCGCCGTCTACGGGCACCTGCACATCCCGCGCTCCACGGAGGCGGACGGAGTGCGCTTCGAAGAGGTTTCGCTCGGCTATCCGCGTGAGTGGCGGAAGCGGTCACGGGGGCCGATCCCGCTGCGGCGCATCTTCTGATCAGCGGCGTAACTCGCGAGTGTCGCTTCCAGACACGCGAGTTACGCGCCTGATCACGCGAGTTACGCCTTGACGCACGCCGCATACCTTGTGTTCCCAGTCCGTGAAGGCCTCCTTGAGGGACCCAGAGTCCCTCAAGGAGGCCTTCACGGACTTCGGACCAGCAGGTACTCAAGACACGGTTGGCTCTAACCGTCCTGACCACTCACGAGACCGGAGGCTTCAGCCGCGTCCGGGACCGTCCTGGCCGGGACGGCGCCGCCGCAGGTACCGCTCGAACTCGGCCGCGATCTTGTCCCCGCTGACGTCGTCCAGCGTGAACTCGGTCTCCGCGTCGCCGCGCTCCTCGAGTCCCCGGACGTACTCGCTGATCTCTTCGTCCTCCTCGGCCATCTCGGTGACCGTCCGCTGCCACTCCTCGGCCTGCTCGGGCAGGGCGCCGAGCGGGATCTCGACGTCGAGGACGTCCTCGAGCTTGTGCAGCAGCGCCAGCGTGGCCTTGGGCGACGGCGGGTGCGAGACGTAGTGCGGCACGGCCGCCCAGATCGACACGGCCGGGACGCCCGCCTGCACGCAGTAGTCCTGCAGGACCCCGACGATGCCGGTCGGCCCCTGGTAGTTGTTCAGCTCCAGGCCGAACTGCGAAGCGGTGTCCTTGTCGTACGCCGTCCCGGTGACCGGGACAGGGCGGGTGTGCGCGGTGTCGGCCAGGAGCGCGCCGAGGGTGACGACCGTGGCGACGTCGAGTTGCTGGATGTGCTCCAGCAGTTCGGCGCAGAAGGCGCGCCAGCGCATGTTCGGCTCGGGCCCCTGGACCAGCACGATGTCGCGGCTGAAGCCTTCCGGGCGGCACACCGAGAGCCGTGTGGTCGGCCAGTCGACCCTTCGGGTGACGCCGTCCACCATGCGGACGGTCGGTCTGCTGACCTGGAAGTCGTAGTACTCGTCCGGACTCAGCTCGCTCAGCGGTGTCGCATCCCAGTTGAGCTGGAGATGCTCGACCGCCCGGCTGGCCGCGTCACCTGCGTCGTTCCATCCTTCGAAGGCGACGATCATGATCGGCTTGCTGTCATCCGGGTGGTCGCGGCCGGGCCGCTGGGTCTCGTCGACGGGCTCACTCACCGGACCAGCCTACGACCAGGCGGCCGTGCGGCGTTGGGCATGTCCGGTGGCGTTTCGCCGGGGCGAACCGTGCGGAGCCGACTTAGGTGACATTTCGGGCGACGACCTCGCCGCCGACGTGAATCCGTCTCGGCTACCGTGGGTCCGGAGAAGGTCCATCCGATCGTGAGGGGGAACCGTGACCGAACCGTCCACACTGGACGGACTCGCCGCCGTGCTGTGGGACATGGACGGCACGCTGGTCGACTCGGAGAAGCTGTGGGACGTCGCGCTCTACGAGGCCGTCGAAAGCCTCGGCGGCAGCCTGACCGAGGCCCAGCGCCTGAGTCTCGTCGGGTCCAATATGGACGACACGGCCGCGTTCCTCCTTGAAGTCTGCGGCAGGCCCGTCACACCCGAGTCGATCGCGGAGATGGGGGAGTGGATCCGCCGCCGCACGGCCAACCTGTTCGACGGCCCGCTCCCGTGGCGCCCTGGCGCTCAGGAACTGCTCGAACTGTTGCGCGCCAACGGTGTGCCGATGGCGCTGGTCACCTCCACCGAACGGTCGCTGACCGAACTCGCGCTCAACACCATCGGCCGAGACCACTTCGCCGCCACGGTCTGCGGCGACGAGGTCGATGGTCTGAACAAGCCGAACGCCAGGCCGTACCAGCTGGCCGCGGAGTTGCTGGGAGTCCCGGCATCCCGGTGTGTCGCGATCGAGGATTCACCGCCGGGTGCGGCTTCCGCGGCCGCCGCGGGCTGCACCGTGGTGGTGATCCCGAACGACGTCGACGTCGAACCGGGTGAGCGGCGCGTGTTCCGCTCGTCGCTGGTGGGTCTCGACGTGCCGGGGTTGGCCGCGCTCCTGCCCTGACCGCCATGTCGCATTTCCGCTAGACCCCGCCCCGTGCGGTCGGTGATGCTTACCGGGTGCATGAGAATTTCGAGCGCTGCGTCCGGGCGGTCCAGTCGAAGGACGCGCGGTTCGACGGCTGGTTCTTCACCGCGGTCCTGACGACGCGGATCTACTGCCGGGCGAGTTGCCCGGTCGTCCCGCCCAAGCCGGAGAACATGACGTTCTACCCGAGCGCGGCGGCCGCGCAGGAGGCCGGGTTCCGCGCCTGCAAGCGATGCCGTCCGGACGCGAGCCCGGGTTCGCCGCAGTGGAACGAGCGCGCGGACGTGGTGGCCAGGGCGATGCGGCTGATCGCCGACGGCGTCGTCGACACCCACGGCGTGAGCGGGCTGGCGGCCCGGCTGGGCTACAGCGTCCGGCAGGTGGAGCGCCATGTGCGCGCCGAACTCGGCGCCGGCCCGCTCAGCCTCGCCCGCGCCCAGCGGGCGCAGACGGCGCGGCTGCTGATCGAGACGACCGGTCTGTCGATGATCGACGTCGCCCTCGCCGCCGGCTTCGGCAGCGTCCGGACCTTCAACGACACCGTGCGAGAGGTCTTCGCCCTGTCTCCGACGGAGCTGCGGGCTCGCGTCCGCACGGCGCCTGCCACTGCGCCCGGAACGCTGAGCCTGCGTTTGCCGTACCGGAAGCCGTTGTTCCCGGACAACCTCTTCGGGCATCTGGTCGCGACAGGCGTCCCCGGCGTCGAAGAATGGCGCGACGGCGCGTACCGCCGGACGCTGCGGCTCCCGCACGGCCCCGCCGTCGTCGCGCTCAAGCCGGAGGACGGCCACATCGGCTGCCGGCTCACGCTCTCGGACCTGCGTGACCTCTCGACCGCGATCAGCCGCTGCCGCCGACTGCTGGACCTCGACGCGGATCCGGTCGCGGTCGACGAGGCACTGGCGGCGGACCCGCTGCTCGCGCCGCTCGTGGCGGCCGCGCCGGGCAGGCGGGTGCCGAGGACGGTCGACGGTGGCGAGTTCGCCGTCCGCGCCGTGCTGGGCCAGCAGGTGTCCACCGCCGCGGCCCGCACCCACGCCGCCCGGCTGGTCCTCGCGCACGGAGCCCCCGTCGACGACCCTGACGGCGGCCTCACGCACGTCTTCCCGGACGCCGCCGCGCTCGCGGACCTCGACCCGGAAAGCCTCGCGATGCCGCAGAGCCGCAAGCGGACCCTGCTCGGTCTCGTGGCCGAACTGAACGACGGCGATCTCGACCTCGGTGCGGGAAGTGACTGGCAGCGTGCCCGCGAGCGGTTGCACGCGTTGCCCGGTTTCGGCCCGTGGACCGTCGAGAGCATCGCGATGCGCTCGCTCGGCGATCCGGACGCCTTCCTGCCGACCGATCTCGGCGTCAAGGTCGCCGCGAAGGGCCTCGGGCTGGGCCCGGCCGCGTTCGCCGCGCACGCCGAACGCTGGCGGCCATGGCGCGCCTACGCCGTCCAACACCTCTGGGCGACCGGAGATCACCCGATCAACCGGCTGCCCGCCGCCTGAGTTCCGAGGAGCGCCATGCGCACGCACACCGTCATCGACAGCCCGTACGACAAGCTGACCCTGGTCGCGGACGGCGAAAGCCTCTGCGGGGTGTACATGGTCCAGCAGCGGCACCGCCCGGCCGAGGAGACGTTCGGCCATCCGGACCCGGGTTCGCCGATCTTCGTGGACACCGAGCAACAGCTGAAGGAGTACTTCGCCGGTCAGCGGAAGGAGTTCGATCTTCCGCTGAGCTTCGGCGGCACCGCGTTCCAGCGGATGGTCTGGGAAGGACTGCTCGGGATCCCGTATGGCGAGACGGTCTCCTACGGCCAGCTCGCCGACCGGCTCGGCAGGCCCACCGCGTCGCGCGCGGTCGGGCTCGCGAACGGGAAGAACCCGATCAGCATCATCGTGCCGTGCCATCGGGTGATCGGTTCCACCGGCGATCTCACCGGTTACGGCGGCGGCGTCGAACGGAAGCGGCAGCTGCTCGACTTCGAGCGAGGCGGCGCGGCGCTGTTCTGAAGTGTGACGCGACCGGCACCACACCGGCCCGGGGCAGCGCGGCGCGGGCGCGGATGGAAGGATCTCCAGACTGTGAAGACCTTCGATGAGCTGTTCGCCGAGCTTGCCGACCGCGCCCGCACGCGGCCCGACGGTTCCGGCACCGTCGCCGCGCTCGACGCGGGAGTGCACGCGCAGGGCAAGAAGGTGCTCGAAGAGGCGGGCGAGGTGTGGATCGCCGCCGAGCACGAATCCGACGACAGGCTCGCCGAGGAGATCTCACAGCTGCTGTACCGCGTACAGGTGCTCATGCTCGGCCGAGGACTGTCGACAGAGGACGTGTACCGGTACCTGTGACGCCTTCGCGTCCGGAGAACCAAGGAGAAGCAATGCTGCGTGTCGCCGTGCCGAACAAGGGAGCCCTCGCCGCCGCCGCGTCGGAGATGCTCGGAGAGGCCGGCTACCGCAGGCGACATGAGGCCCGCGACCTGACCGTGCTCGACACGGTCAACGAGGTCGAGTTCTTCTTCTTGCGCCCCAAGGACATCGCGATCTACGTCGGGTCCGGCGAGCTGGATCTCGGCATCACCGGCCGCGACCTCGCGCTCGACTCCGGCGCCCCGGTCGAGGAGATCCTCGGCCTCGGTTTCGGCGGTTCCACCTTCCGGTACGCCGCGCCCGCGGGCCGGGAGTGGAAGGCCGAAGACCTGCACGGCAAGCGGCTCGCGACGTCGTACCCGCGCCTCGTACGCGAGAACCTGAAGCAGCACGGGGTGGAGGCGGAGGTCATCCGCCTCGACGGCGCCGTCGAGATCTCGATCCAGCTCGGCGTGGCCGACGCCATCGCGGACGTCGTCGAGTCCGGACGTTCGTTGCGCCAGCACAACCTCGTGGCCTTCGGGGATCCGATCTGCGTGTCGGAGGCGGTGCTGCTGCAGCGGGCAGGCACCGAGCACACGCGGCCGAAGGACCAGCTGAAGGCACGGTTGCAGGGAGTCGTCTTCGCTCAGCACTACATGATGCTGGACTACGACTGCCCGCGGTCCCTGCTGGACGCGGCCATCGCGATCACGCCGGGGCTCGAATCGCCGACCGTCGCGCCGCTGGCGGACGAAGACTGGGTGGCCGTGCGGGCGATGGTGCCGCGCAAGGAGGTCAACCGGATCATGGACGAACTCGCCGAGACCGGCGCCAAGGCCGTCCTGGCTTCGGACATCCGGGCCTGCCGCCTCTGAGACCGGTCACAGACGCCATGAAAGGTCCTTTCCTTGCGAATTTCGCAAGGAAAGGACCTTTCATGGCGTTCGTCAGCGGGGCCGGTTGGGCTTCTTGGGCATGAGGTCGTAGAGCTTCTTGCGCGCCCCGTTGTCCTTCGCGCTGCGGGTCACCGACACCTCGGTGATGAAGTCCTCGAAGACGAAGTCCTCGTCCGCGGGCACGATCGCCGCGGCCGGATGGTTCTGCAGGTAGCCGTCCAGTGTCGCCGCGATCTCCCGGAACGACAGCGCCTGCAGGGTTTCCGGCGCGTAGGTCGTCACCGGCACACCGTGCGCGGCGGCCTCGTTCATCACGACGCCGAGCGGGACGTGCGACAGCATCGGGATCCCGAACGCGTACAACTCCTGCAACGCGGCCGCCGCGTAGTGCGAGATCGGGCGGCGGTACAGACCGGGGACGAGGCCGTAGTAGGCGATCGGCGGACGGCCGACGGTCTGTTCGACGTAACGCACCTGGTCCGCGAGCAGGCGCAGCGCGCGGATGCTCGTCCGGTCCGGCTGCACCGGCACGAGGATGCCGTGCGAAGCGGCGAGCGCGTTGTTGGTCAGGACGTCGAGCGCGGGCGGGCAGTCGATGATGACGTGGTCGTAGTTCGCGAACTGGATGACCCTGGCCAGCTGCCAGCCGGGTACGCGGAACTGGTCCAGCCGCCGGATCAGGTCGAACATGCCCGGCGAGGTCGGGATGACGTCGAACGCGCCGCCCCGGCCGAGGTTGCTGCGCGGATGCCGCACGGCGAGTTCCTCGATCGGCCCCTTCCACACCTTGGTCAGGGCTTTCGCCAGGCTGGGCATGTCGTGCGCCACCTCGTCCAGCCCGAGGAGTTCGGTGGTCGCGTGGCCTTGGGGGTCGAGGTCGATCAGCAGCACCCGGCGGCCGCGTTCGGCCAGTGCGGCCGCCGCGCCCACGCTGAGTGAGGTCTTGCCGACCCCGCCTTTCTGGTTGACCACCGAGGTGATCTGCATGCCGAAGCGCTCCCTGTGTCTGTTGTTCCGGGAAGGCTATTGGAAACCCGCCGAGAAAGCGCGCCTATCGGCCCGCCTGTCGCGGTCGCACCAGGAGAGCCTGAGCGCCGGAGGCGATCGGGCCCGAGGCGTCGTGCAGCGTGGTGGTCGCCGTCCCGATGCCGTTCGGGCCGACCAGGGTGGCCGCGTCGACGCCGATCCAGTCGCCCAGCGGCGGACGGCGGAGGTGCACCGTCAGCTCCGAGTTGATGAACCACCACTCACGCGGATCCAGGAAGTTCGAGATCCCGTTGCCCGAGTCCGCGAGGACGAACAGCCGCTGCAGCGGGCTCGGCTTCTCCCCGTCGACGAGGGCGACGCGCTGACGGCCCCAGACGGTCGCCGGCCCCGCCGCGTCCAGCGCGCCCTTGACCCGCCGCCACTCGACGGCGTCGAGGTACCCGCCGTGCCAGCTCTCCGGCCAGGAGGACGTCGGCAACCCCTCCGGCGAGGGCAACGCCGGTCCTTCCGCGGTGGCCACCGCCGTGGTGTCCGAGGTCGCGATCCGCCACGCCGACGCACGGGCGACGACCCGCTCACCATGGGCGAGTTCGGCCACCAGCCATTCGACCGACCGGCCCGGCCGCTCCACCCACGCCCGCACCGAAAGCTCCTTCAGCGGCGCGGGGCCGAGGATCTCGACCGTCACTCGTGCCAGCTGGCTCGCGTGCGGCGCCTCGACCTCTTCGAGCGCGCGGACCAGCAACGCCGAGGGCGGTCCGAAGTGCTGCGCGTCCGGGGTCCAAGGGCCGGCGGTGTGCGGGGTCGGGAGGAAGACGCCGTCACCCGACGGCACGTAGAAGGCTTCTGTCACAACAGCACCCTAATCCGCACGGTCCAATACGGACTCTTCGCCGGGATCCGGCTCCGGCCAGCCGGGATACGGCGGGGGAGTGCCGCCGTACTGCGGACAAAGCGCCTGGTGATCGCACCACGCGCAGAGTTTGCTCGGATTGGGGCGGAAATCGCCGGTCTTGCCCGCTTTGAGGATCGCCTGCCAGATCGCCTCCAGCGTGCGCTCGAAGCGGATCAGCTCACCTTCGTCGGGCGTGTAGGCCAGGGACTGCCCGTCGGTGAGGTACATCAGTTTCAGCTGGCGCGGCACGACACCGCGAAGCCGCCAGAGGACCACGGCGTAGAACTTCATCTGGAACATCGCCTTGGCCTCGCCGATCTCGCGGGGCGCGGCGCCGGTCTTGTAGTCGACGACGCGGATCTCGCCGGTCGGCGCGACGTCCAGCCTGTCGACGTAGCCCCGAAGCAGCACTCCGGAGCCCAGTTCGATCTCGACGTGCAGCTCGCACGCCTCGGGTTCCAGCCGGCGCGGGTCTTCGAGGCCGAAGTAGGTGTCGACGAGCTGCTCGGCCGACGAGAGCCACGAGGTGACGGCCTCGGGATCGTCCTGGTCGAACAGCTCGATCCACTCCGGACGTTCCGCGGACAGATCCTCCCACGCCGGCGCGAGCAGCTCCTTGGCCTGCGGAGGGGTGCGATCGGCTTGGGGAAGGGAGAACAGGCGCTCCAGCACGGAATGCACCAGCGTGCCGCGCAGCTGGGCCTTCGTCGGGATCTCGGGCAATCTGTCCACCGCGCGGAAGCGGTAGAGCAGCGGGCACTGCTTGAAGTCGCTGGCACGCGACGGGGACAGGGCCGGCCGACGGCGCGGGACTTCGGCGCCGGGCGGCGGATCGGCGGTGACCGTGTCGGTGTCGGGCATGGGAGGAGCGTATCGCCGGGCACCGACAGTTTCGGGACCGCAACGCACCGGAGCGGCATGACCGACACCACCCGGACGGGAAGGGCGGGTTACCGGCACCCCACACCTGGGCATCTACGCTCTGACACATGGCGGTGACGGGTGAGCAGGGCCCGCCTCGACGAGGCGTGGCACCAGAGGGCGGGCTCCTGCTGTTCCGCGTCTCCGGGATCCCCGTGCTGCTGGCCCCTTCGTGGTGGATCGGCTCCCTGATCATCGTGGTGCTCTACACACCACTGGTCGAGCGGTTCCTGCCCGGCGCGACGACGCTGACCTCCTGGCTGCTGGCGGCCGCGTTCGCGGTCCTTCTCGGACTCTCGGTGCTCGCGCACGAACTCGGGCACTGCCTGGTCGCGCTGCGGCTCGGCATCCCGGTCCGGCGCCTGCGGCTGTTCCTGCTCGGCGGTCTCTCCGAGGTCGCCAGGACACCCCGCGAGCCGAGGCAGGAAGGCCTCGTCGCCGCCGCCGGGCCGATCGTTTCGCTGCTGCTGGGCGGTTTCTGCGGTCTGCTCATGTTCGCCGTCCCGTCGGAAAGCGCGGCTTGGCTGCTCATCGCCGAATGCGCCGTCGCGAACTTCGCCGTCGGGGTCTTCAACCTCCTTCCCGGGCTTCCGCTCGACGGCGGCCGTTTGGTCCGTGCCGGGGTCTGGGCGGCGACCGGCCGCCGTGAGAAGGGCACGCGGGCGGCGGTCGTCGGCGGCGGTGTCGTCGCCGCCGGGCTGGTCGTCTGGGCGCTGTGGGGGCTGGCCGCGGGCAGCGAGGACCGCTGGCTCCGGCTCGGTGTCTGCGTCGTGACGGCGTGGTTCGTGATCCTCGGCGCCCGAAGCGAACTCGCCGCCGAAACCCGCCGCGGCTGGCCGGAAGGTGTGCGGCTGAGCGAACTCGTCCGTCCCGTTCTCCAGCTTCCGGCGGAAAGCCCCGTCTCGGACGCGCTGGCCGCTTCGGCTGGCCGCGGGGTGGTCCTGGTACGTGCCGACGGCGTCGCGGCGGGCCTGCTCGACGAGACGGCCGCGGCGCAGCTCGCGGGAACGTCGCCGCACGCGCCCGCGGAGATGGCCGCGGAGCCGATCCGTGCCGACACCGTGCTGCTTTCGTCGGAGTCGGGGGAGGAGATCGCCGAGCGCGTCCGGGAAACGGCCGCTTGGCAGTTCCTCGTGGTGGACGACGAAGGCAGGCCCGCGGGGGTGCTCAGGCGTGAAGACCTGCGCGCCGCGATGACCCGGAGCCGACCCCCGGCGTAGCGCGGTCCGGCCACCTGCGAGGATCGGTCGTCGATCTGTGTTCGCGCGTATGGAGGTTCAGTGTCGGTCCGAGGGCCGTTTCGTGTTGGTGACCGGGTTCAGCTGACCGACTCCAAGGGGCGGCACTACACCATGGTCCTCGCCGAGGGACAGCAGTATCACACCCATCGCGGCGCGCTGGCGCATGACGACGTGATCGGTGCGCAGGAGGGTTCGGTCGTCACTTCGGCCGGCGGCAGCCACTATCTGGCGCTTCGCCCGCTGTTGCCGGACTACGTGTTGTCGATGCCGCGTGGCGCGCAGGTGATCTACCCGAAGGACGCCGCGCAGATCGTGATGTGGGGCGACATCTTCCCGGGCGCGCGAGTACTGGAGGCTGGTGCCGGCTCCGGCGCGCTGACCTGTTCGCTGCTGCGGGCGGTCGGTTCGGAAGGGACCGTGCAGTCCTACGAGATCCGGGACGACCACGCCGAACACGCCGAGCGGAACGTCGAGAAGTTCTTCGGCCACAAGCCGGACAACTGGTCGCTGACGGTCGCGGACCTGTCGACGCACACCGGCGAGGTCGACCGCGTCGTCCTCGACATGCTGGCGCCCTGGGACCAGCTGGAGACGGTCGCCGCGCATCTGGTGCCGGGTGGCGTGCTCACCGTCTATGTGGCGACGGTCACACAGCTGTCGCGGATCACGGAAGCCTTGCGGGACCAGCAGTGCTGGACCGAGCCGGAATCGTGGGAGACCCTCATGCGGCCTTGGCACGTCGTGAGCCTCGCGGTGCGGCCGGACCACCGGATGGTCGCGCACACCGCGTTCCTGCTGACGGCGCGCCGCCTGGCGGACGGCACCGTTTCGCCGCGGGTGCACCGCCGCTCCGGCAAGGGCTGATCGGTAGAGCTGGTCTTCAGCGGCGTTTCGGGCTCAAGCCGAGGGTGTCTTGGGTTCCTGTCGGCTTCCGGGGCGGTGCCGGACCGCCACGCCCGACGTTGCGAAAGCCACTTTCGCAACCCTCAACGTTGCGAAGGTGGCTTTCGCAACGCCCGGCCAGGCTCGGCGCCCTCAGCAGGGACCCGAGAGAACCCCGAAACGTCAGGGCACGCACCACTTGCCGCCCTGCTTCTTGAGCGGGAACGGCGTGTCCTTCTGCCCGCCGACGCCTTCGACGTGGACGGTCACGGTGGCGGAGTCGCCGCTGACCACCGGCGGATCCGGGACGGTCGCGGTCACCTTGCCCGCCGCCGCCCATTTCCGGCCGAGTTCGGCCAGATCGGCCGACGACTGCTGGACGCAGGTGAGTTTCCCGAACGCCGTCGCGTCGTGGTTGACGATGGCCGCGGCGATCGCCTTGCCGACCACCTCGACCGCGGCCACGTCCGGATCCACCGGAACCGGACGGGACGAAGCGGGCGGCGGCGTGGGCGTGCCGGTACTCGACGCGGCCGGGTCGGAGCCGGAGGGGGCCACCAGCAGCAGCCCCACCACGACCCCGGCCACGACCGCGCCACAAACCACCGCCACGGCGGTCAGCTTGTGGCTCACCGTCACGGACAGGTCACTTCTTGTCGGCCTTGATGTCCTTGAGGCACCACAGGTTCGATTCCTTGGCCGCCGTGATCGTGCCTTCCGCCATCTTGGTGCCCTGGGTGGCGCGGTAACGGCCGGTCGCCCGGTCGCCGCTTTCCTTGGCGGGCTCGGTGATCTCGAGCTTGATGGGGTCGAGCGGCTTGCCCTCGTCCTTGGTGTTCTCGCTGCGGCAGATCAGATCGAGGAACGTCTTCTTGTCACCCGCGCTGTAGGAGGTCGCGGCGCTTTCGAAGACTTCCTGCGGCGTGGCCTTCCCGCCGGGCGCCGGACCTGAGCTCCTGGTCGACGACGTGCTCGGCGAGCTGGACCTGGTGCGGGTCGAGCTCGGCTTCTGCGACGACGAGGACGGGGCCTCCGACGGGGCGGCGCTGCTGGTGGGCGGCGCGGCGGTCGGGTTGTCGTCACCCGAGTTCAGCGCGATGACCAGGGCGGTGACACCGCCACCGACCAGGACGACCGCGCCGATCGCGATGCCGACGATCAGGCCGGTCTTCTTTTTCTTGGGTGGCTCTCCGCCGCCGAACCCGCCTTCCTGCGGGTAGGCGTTGTAGCCGCCCTGCTGCCCATACGGATCCGGCTGGCCGAACTGCTGCGTGCCGCCGGGGTATCCCTGCTGGGGCTGAGGACCGCTCTGCGGGTAGCCGCCTTGCTGCTGGCCGTACGGGTCCTGTCCGTACTGGCCGCCACCGGGGTATCCCTGTTGCGGCTGGGGGCCGCTCTGCGGGTACCCGCCCTGTTGGCCGTACGGATCTTGTCCGTAGCCGCCGGGCTGCTGCGGCGGGTAAGTCATGGCTGGTGCCCCCTAGCTGTTCTGCGAAAATGCTCAACATGACCTGCGGGTCCGCCTCCCCGGCGAACGTCGCCCGATGCTAGCCATCGAGCCGGATCGCCGCTCGATTAGGGCCGAACTGATACCGGAATCCCGTTTGCACCCGGACGGAGCCGGGTATTCCGCCGCAGGTCAGGCCAGGTGGACGGATTGTGACCATGGGAGTGCCGGACCCGGCACCGGGATGGCCCCTTGCGCGTCGCGAAGGTACGTGCTGGCGGGTCGTCCGGAACGCGACGCGCCGATCTTGTGATGCGGAAAGGCCTTTTATTGTCGGTGATCGCCGGTACCGTGGAATGAAAAGCACTCCGAGGAGGTGCCCGATGCATCATGACCTTCCCGGAGGTCGGCGCGAGGAGGCCGACCCTTCAGAAACGACCGGAGCTGGAACCACGTCCGACGAGCAGGCACGTCAAGTCCGCTTCCTCGAGGAGGAAGTCGCCCTGCTGCGCCGGAAGCTCACCGATTCGCCACGCCAGAACCGAGTGCTGGAGCAGCGACTCGCCGAGGCGGCGGAACGAGTGAGCCAACTCACGGAACGCAACACGAAACTGGTCGAGACGCTCCGCGAGGCGCGTGGCCAGTTGCTCGCGTTGCGAGAGGAGGTCGACAGGCTGGCCCAGCCTCCGAGCGGTTACGGCGTGTTCGTCACCGCGTACGAGGACAACACGGTGGACGTGTTCACCGCGGGCCGCAAAATGCGGGTTTCGGTCTCACCCGCGGTCGAGGTCTCGTCGCTTCAGCGCGGACAGGCGTTGCGGCTCAACGAGGCACTGACCGTCGTCGAGGGCGGTGACTTCGAGCGGATCGGCGAGGTCTGCGCGCTGCGCGAGGTGCTGGCCCCGGACGTCGAGGGCGGCAGCCCCCGTGCGCTCGTGGTCGGGCACGCGGACGAGGAGCGGGTCGTCCTGCTCTCCGATCCGCTGTCCGAACAGCCCCTCAAGCCGGGCGATTCCCTGCTGGTGGACTCGAAAGCCGGTTACGCCTACGAGCGCGTGCCGAAGGCGGAGGTCGAGGATCTCGTGCTGGAGGAGGTGCCCGACGTCCGCTACGAGGACATCGGTGGCCTCACCCGGCAGATCGAGCAGATCCGCGACGCCGTCGAGCTTCCGTTCCTGCACGCTGATCTCTACCAGGAGTACCAGCTGCGCCCGCCGAAGGGCGTGCTGCTCTACGGGCCTCCTGGCTGCGGTAAGACCCTCATCGCCAAGGCGGTGGCCAACTCGCTCGCCAAGAAGGTCGCGGAAGCCCGCGGCGACAAGGCGGACGGGAAGTCCTACTTCCTGAACATCAAGGGTCCGGAACTGCTGAACAAGTTC
Organism: Amycolatopsis sp. WAC 04182; assembly: GCF_003947465.1. Taxonomy (NCBI): domain Bacteria; kingdom Bacillati; phylum Actinomycetota; class Actinomycetes; order Pseudonocardiales; family Pseudonocardiaceae; genus Amycolatopsis; species Amycolatopsis sp. WAC 04182. Next base: position 902,102 of record NZ_QHJJ01000003.1, on the reverse strand, counting down.
GTCGGGGAGACCGAGCGGCATATCCGCCTGATCTTCCAGCGGGCTCGGGAAAAGGCCTCCGAAGGCACCCCGGTGATCGTGTTCTTCGACGAGATGGACTCGATCTTCCGCACCCGCGGCTCGGGCGTGTCCTCCGACGTGGAGACCACGATCGTCCCGCAGCTGCTTTCGGAGATCGATGGTGTGGAAGGCCTGGAGAACGTCATCGTCATCGGCGCCTCCAACCGCGAGGACATGATCGACCCGGCGATCCTGCGGCCGGGCCGGCTCGACGTCAAGATCAAGATCGAGCGTCCGGACGCCGAAGGCGCGAAGGACATCTTCTCCAAGTACCTGTCCGATGGCCTGCCGATCCACGCGGACGACCTCGCCGAGTTCGGCGGGGACCGCAGGGCGACGTTCGACGCGATGATCCAGCACACGGTCGAGCGGATGTACGAGGAGACGGACGAAAACCGGTTCCTCGAGGTCACCTACGCCAACGGTGACAAGGAAGTCCTGTACTTCCGCGACTTCAACTCGGGCGCGATGATCCAGAACATCGTGGACCGGGCGAAGAAGTCGGCGATCAAGTCGGTGCTGGAGACCCAGCAGCCCGGCCTGCGCGTGCAGCACCTGCTGGACGCGATCGTCGACGAGTTCGCGGAGAACGAGGACCTGCCCAACACCACCAACCCGGACGACTGGGCCCGGATCTCCGGCAAGAAGGGCGAGCGGATCGTGTACATCCGCACGCTCGTCACCGGCAAGAACCAGGATTCGGGGCGGGCGATCGACACCGCCACGAACACCGGTCAGTACCTGTAGGGCAAGCCGAAAGGGCCCTTCGCCGCAGCACCTGCGGCGAAGGGCCCTTTCGCGTCACACGGGTGCGGGTTCCCGGACTTTCTTGCGCACGCTCAGCCGTCCGTGCGCGGCGAGGATGCCGAGGACGACGAGCAGTGCGCCGACCGGCTGGTTCCACGCCAAGGGTTCGTCGAGGACGAGAACGCCGAGCAGTACACCGACGACCGGTGTGAGGTAGGTCACGGCAGATGCGTTCGACGCGCCCCACGCCGCGATGATCGACGCGTTCCAGGCGTAGGCGAGCCCGGTGCCCAGCGCCCCGAGCGCGATCATGCTGAGGACGATCGGCGTGTCGAGACGCACCGGCGTCGTCGCGATGAACGGCGCGAGCACCAGCATCACGACGGCACCGCAGCAGACCTGTCCGAGTGCGACGGTGGGTGCGTCGAGGTTCCGCCAGGAGATGAACCGTCGCACGTAGACGAACGAGATGCCGTAGCAGGTCGTCGCGCCGAGGCACGCCAGTTGCGCGGTCAGTTCGTGGGAGACGTCGATCCCTTGCCAGACCCCGACGATGGTGAGCACGCCGAGGAAGCCGAGGATCAGGCCCGTCGTGCGGGCCTTCGTGAACCGTTCCGACGGCAGGGCCGCGGCGGCGATGAGCATGGTGATCAGCGGGGTCGTCGCGTTGAAGATGCTGGCGAGCCCGGACGAGATGTACTGCTCGGCCCAGGAGAACAGCAGGAACGGGATGACGCACAGCAGCACGGAGACGACCGCGAGATGGCCCCAGAGCGCCGGATCGCGGGGGAGTGGCTTACGGCGCCACGTGGCGATGGCGATCAGCGCCAGGGCGCCGAGGCAGATGCGGGAAAGCGCCACCTGGGCCGGCGAGAGGCCGGTGAGGCCGACCTTGATGAACAGAAAACTCGCACCCCAGACGACCGCGAGTGCCGCGAACCGGATCGCGATACCGAAACGTCCCAATTGTCCTTCTCCTGAATCCTCAAGTCAGGACTCAGTGAATCCCGGAACCCCCTTGCGCTCCAGCGGTTTTCGGACGATGTGTCCGAAGACTCGCGCGTGGCGTTCCCCCGAACCATCTGTATAACGACCTATACTTCCGGGCTGTGAGCGAATCTTCCGGGCGCCCGCGCGCGCCGATCACCGAAGCCGATGTCCTGGCATGGCTGGAAACGACGGCCGCGGCCGTGCGGGCGGGGGAGGTGAGTGCCCCCGAGCTCATCGAGATACTGGGCGAGTTGCGTCGTGCCTCCGCGGCCTGCGCCGACGCGTCGGACTGGGCGCTGCTCGCCGCCAGGGAAGAGGGCGCCAGCCTTCGTCAGATCGCGCCCGTCTTCGGTAAAGGTTACGTTCGGGCTCCGGCGGCTCGCCTCGAAAAGCTCCATCGGCAGGCGCAGAACTCGAGCCAGTGGCTCGCGATCCTCCGCCACAAGAACGAAGGAGCGCGGTGACGGACTCGGAAATCCCCGTCGGCGACCGGATCGCCGTCGGACTGGCGGCGCTCGGCAGGCCCGCGTACATCAACCTCGGCCGGGTCGAGGCGCTGCCGCCCGGACGCGGGTTCGAGGCGATGCGCGCGGCGACCTACGACGTGCTGGACGACGCGTACCGCGCGGGCGTCCGATGGATCGACGTCGCCCGTTCGTATGGTTCGTCGGAGGAGTTCCTCGCCGGCTGGCTCGCCGACCGCGGCCACCCGGACGTCACCGTGTCGAGTAAATGGGGCTACCGCTACGTGGGGGAGTGGAAGCTCGACGCGGAGGTGCACGAGGTCAAGGAGCACACCGCGGCGCGGTTCGCCGGACAATGGACCGAATCCGTTGGGCTGCTGGGGAAGGCGATCTCGCTCTACCAGGTCCACTCGCTCACTGTGGACAGTCCACTGTTCACCGACGACCGCCTGATCGGCGCGTTGGCGGAACTCGCCGCGGACGGGGTGCCGGTGGGGTTCTCGACGTCCGGACCGTCGCAGGCGGACGCGGTCCGCCGGGCGTTCGAGCTGGAGGTGTCCGGAACGCCGGTCTTCAGTGCCGTGCAGTCGACCTGGAACCTGCTCGAACCCTCCGCCGGCCCGGCGCTCGCGGAAGCGCGCGCCGCCGGGAAACGGGTGCTGGTCAAGGAAACCGTCGCGAACGGACGGCTGGTGGTCGAGCCGCCGTCGCCGCTCGCGCGGATCGCGCGGGAACACGGGACGGGCCCGGACGCGGTGGCCGTCGCGGCGGTGCTGGCGCAGGACTGGCGTCCGATCGCGGTCATCGGACCGTCGAGCACCGCCCAGCTCGCGGAGAATCTCGGTGCCGCCAAGGTGAAACTCGCCGAGGAGGAACTCGCGGAGCTGGCCGCGCTCGCGGAGGAACCGGTCGCCTACTGGCGGCACCGATCCTGCCTCGGCTGGCATTGAGGGGCTGGACTAGTCTCGCGGCAAACGTCAGGCGGAAGCCGGGGAGGGCTCGGGGTGCGTCATCGGCAGGTGCTCGCGGTGGCGACGGTCGCGCTGTTCGGTCTGTCGGGATGCGCCGACCGTCCCAATGACCTCGACACCTACTACGACGATCCGGCACCGACGCCCGCGGCCGAGCCGTCGCAGCCTTCGGTCAAGCCGCAGGCCAACCCGGTGCCGCCGTCGTCGACCAGGGCTCCCGTCCCCGCGGCCGTTTCCGCCGCGTTGCTGACCGACGAGGACGTCGCCGAGGAAGAGGTCGTTCCCGGTGAGAGCAGGATGTCCGGCTGTCTGACCGGTCTCACCCGGGACACGAGCCGCTCGGCCGCGTGGTCGTACCCCAGTGGCTCGACGCTGGAACATCAGGTCACCGAGTACGCCGATCGTGACGCTTCGGACGTCGTCGTCCGGGCGGACTGTGACGGCAAGAAGGTCACTCTCGCGAAGCAAACCGGCATAGCGGTCCAACGTGCCTGGTGCGACGGCACGACGTGCACGGTGTTGCTCGCCAAGGGGAAACTCGTCTCCGCCCTCAGTGTCACGGCCGGGACCGAGGCAAGGGCAACGGAAGCGGCGAAGCGGTTGTTGCCGATCGTCGCGCAGCGCCTCCGTTCGGCCTAGCCGGCGTTTTCCCGGCGGAACCACTCCAGCGCGCCGAGACGGCCGTCGGGGATGAACCGGCTCTCCGGATCGTCGAGCCACGAACGCAACTCGGTCAGCGTCAGCCAGCGTCCTTCGACGACTTCGGACGGCTGATGGACGAAGGGGCCGTCCCACCGTGTCTCGAACGCGAAGTTGTGGCAGCGGATCGTGTCGTCGTCGGTGACATGGACGAAAAGCGGCCGTAGTTCCGCTCCGTGAACACCCAGTTCTTCAGCGAGTTCCCGGCGCGCGCACTCTTCCGGTGTCTCACCCGCCGCGACGATGCCGCCCGCCCAGCAGTCCCAAGTGGAGGGATAGACGTCTTTCGTGGGAGTGCGCAGGTGCACGTAAACGGAGCCCCCGTCACTCGAACGGACCAACACCACGCCCGCCGCGTGCCAGAGTCCTTCCGCGCGGACCCGGGAGCGCGTGGCCGCTCCCACCACGGTTCCGCCGAGGTCATAGAGCGCAACGAGTTCGTCACTGCCTGACATGGGGGGCATCGTCGCACGGCCCCGACCCCGTAGGGTGGTGGGTATGCGGCGGATCATGGGAACCGAAGTCGAGTACGGCATCGCGGTGCCGGGCGACGCGACGGCGAACCCGGTACTCACCTCGACCCAGGTCGTGCTCGCCTACGCGGCCGCGGCGGACGTTCCGCGGGCGAGGCGGGCGCGATGGGACTACGAAGTGGAATCGCCCCTGCGCGACGCGCGCGGGTTCGACCTGACCGGCCCGAGCGGCCCGGGACACGACCCGGACGTCGAGGACCTCGGCGCGGCGAACGTGATCCTGACCAACGGAGCGCGGCTGTACGTCGACCACGCCCACCCTGAGTACTCGGCGCCCGAGGTGACGAACGCGCGCGACGCGGTCATCTGGGACAAGGCGGGCGAACGGGTCATGGAGGAGGCGGCGCGCAAGGCCGCCACCGTGCCCGGGCAGCCGCCGTTGCAGTTGTACAAGAACAACGTCGACGGCAAGGGCGCGAGCTACGGCACGCACGAGAACTACCTGATGCAGCGGTCGACCCCGTTCACCGCGGTGATCGCGGGGCTGACGCCGTTCTTCGCGTCCCGTCAGGTGATCACGGGCTCGGGTCGCGTCGGAGTCGGGCAGCAGAGCGAAGAAGCGGGTTTCCAGCTTTCGCAGCGCTCGGACTACATCGAGGTCGAGGTCGGCCTGGAGACCACGCTCAAACGCGGGATCATCAACACCCGCGACGAGCCGCACGCCGACGCGGACAAGTACCGCCGTCTGCACGTCATCATCGGCGACGCGAACCTGGCGGAGTACTCGACGTATCTGAAGGTCGGCACGACGGCGCTGGTGCTGGACCTGATCGAGGCGGGCATCCGGTTCGACGACCTGAAACTGGACGAACCGGTGCGGGCCGTCCACCAGATCAGCCACGACCCGACGCTGAAGGCGAAGGTCTCGCTGGCCAACGGGCGCAAGTACACCGGGCTGGACCTCCAGTTCGCCTACCACGAGATCGCGTCGGCGAACCTGGAGCGCACCGGCGCGGACGAGGCCTCCAAGGAGGTCCTGCGGGTCTGGGGCGAGATCCTGGACGCGCTGGCGCGGGATCCCCAGGAATGCGCGGACAGGCTGGACTGGCCGGCGAAGCTGCGGTTGCTCGAGGGCTACCGCGCGCGCGACCAGCTGGCCTGGGGCGCGCCGCGGTTGCGGCTGGTCGACCTGCAGTACTCGGATGTCCGGCTGGACAAGGGCCTGTACAACAGGCTCGTCACCAGGGGTTCGATGAAGCGCCTGGTGACCGAGGAGGAGGTGCTGGAGGCGGTCACGACCCCGCCGTCGGACACCAGGGCCTACTTCCGGGGCCGCACGCTGGAGAAGTACGCCAACTCCATCGCCGCGGCGTCGTGGGATTCGGTCATCTTCGACGTCGGCAGGGAATCGCTGGTGCGGATCCCGACGTTGGAGCCGTTGCGGGGCACGAAGGCCCACGTGGGGAAGTTGCTGGACGACTCCGCGACCGCCGAGGAGCTGGTGGAGGCGCTCACCGGTTCGGACTAGCGGGATTTCCTTTCATCGGGGTTAAGCGATCACGGATCCCGCGGATTGTCGGGACCGCTGGGTAGGCTAGGAAACATCGGCCACACCGGGAGGCGAGATGGCTCAGGAAAAGATCGAAAAGCACGGCGGCGGCGACTCGGACGAAGAGTTCGAGGACGGCGGTCCGGCGGGTCAGGAACGGCGCGAGAAGCTCGGCGAGGACGTCGACACGATCCTCGACGAGATCGACGACGTGCTCGAGGAGAACGCCGAGGACTTCGTCCGCGCCTACGTGCAAAAGGGCGGCGAGTAGCTCGTCTTCCGGCGGCCCCGGGCCGGGGCCGCCTGTGCGGAGCCGGCGGATCACACAGATTGGAACTTTGAGCACGTATGGAACACACCTCGGGTAAGTCGGCGCTGCCCGCCGCGTACTTCTCGTCGGCGACCTCGTCGTTCTCGGACTTCCTTCGGGCGCAGGCGCCCGAACTGCTCCCGGAGCGCCGGGTCTCGGCCGGGGCCGGCGGGCTGGACGCCCCGCACGGGACGACGATCGTCGCGGTCAAGTTCGCGGGCGGGGTGCTGATCGCCGGTGACCGGCGGGCGACGTCGGGAAACCTGATCGCTTCGCGCGACATGGAGAAGGTCCACGTCACCGACGAGTACTCGGCCGTGGGCATCGCGGGTTCGGCCGGGCTGGCGATCGAGATGGTGCGGCTGTACGCGGTCGAACTGGCGCACTACGAGAAGATCGAGGGTGTTTCGCTCTCGCTCGACGGTAAGACGAACAAGCTCGCGGGGCTGGTGAAGTCCAACCTCGAGATGGCGATGGCGGGGCTGGCCGTGCTGCCGCTGTTCGTCGGGTACGACCTCGACGCCGAGGACGCGAAGCACGCGGGCCGGATCGTCTCGTACGACGCGACGGGCGGCCGCTACGAGGAGAACGCGGGCTACCACGCCATCGGTTCGGGTTCGCTGTTCGCGAAGGGCTCGCTGAAGAAGCTGTACGACCCGGACGCGGACGCCGAAGCCGCGATCCGGACGGCGGTGGAGGCGTTGTACGACGCGGCGGACGACGACACCGCGACCGGCGGGCCGGATCTGGTGCGCCGGATCTTCCCGACGATCGTGACGGTCACCGCGGAGCAGGGTGCGGTGGCGTTGCCGCTCGAGCAGACCACGGCGGTGGCCGAGGCCGTCGTGGCAGCACGAGCCGAGCGCGGGCGCTAGCCGTCCTTCCCTGTCCCTTCCCGATGAGAGCCCGAAAGAGCGGAGCACCACAGTGACGATGCCGTTGTACGCCTCTCCCGAGCAGCTGATGCGGGAGCGTTCCGAGATCGCGCGCAAGGGCATCGCGCGCGGCCGGAGCGTGGTCGTGCTCAAGTACCGCGGTGGCGTGCTGTTCGTGGCCGAGAACCCCTCGGCGACGTTGCACAAGGTGTCGGAGATCTACGACCGGATCGGTTTCGCGGCCGTGGGCCGCTACAGCGAGTTCGAGAACCTCCGCGTCGCCGGTATCCGGCACGCGGACCTGAAGGGCTACCAGTACGACCGGCGGGACGTCAGCGCGCGTGCGCTGGCGAACGCGTACGCCGCGACGCTGGGCAGCATCTTCACCGAGCAGCTGAAGCCGTTCGAGGTGGAGGTCTGTGTCGCCGAGGTCGGCGCGACCGCCGCCGAGGACCAGCTGTACCGGCTGACCTACGACGGCTCGATCTTCGACGAGCCGAAGTTCGTCGTGATGGGCGGTCAGGCCGACACGCTCACCACGAAGCTCAAGGAGAGCTTCGAGTCGGACATGGAGCTGGAAGCGGCGCTCGGCGTCGCGGTGAAGGCGTTGCGCGCCAACACCCCCACACCCGCGAACGGCGACTCGGACCCGGTGAAGCTCGAGGTCGCCGTCCTGGAGCGGGAGCGGCGCGGCCGCAAGTTCCGCCGGGTCGCCGGCGCCGCGCTGGACGCGCTGCTGCCCGCCGAGGAGGAGCCGGAGAAGGACGACGCCGAGGGCGACAAGCCCGACGGTGAGTCCAAGAAGGACTGAGCCTCTCGAAGTACGTGAAGGCCCCCTTCCTTGCGTCTAGCGCAAGGAAGGGGGCCTTCACGTACTTCGAGCTGTGTTGTATTGAGCGGTAAGGCAAAGGTGTCGGGTGCGGTGGGCGCCTTTCGCGACTTATGCCCAGGCCGTGAGGCTCACCAACGCGTAGGGAAGGAGGCCTTCACTGCCGCCTGGGCCGACCTCTCGCGGCCGCCATCCCCGCCAACGTTGCGAAAGTGGCTTTCGCAACCTGCCACCTTTGCCTTACCCCTCAATACACAGTGGACGCGGCCCACCAGGACAGTGCCTACAGCCGGTAGATGGTGAGCGCGCTGGGCCGCGACCGGAAGCGGAAGTCGTTGCCGAGCGGGCCGACCTCGCCGTCGGTGGCGACGCGGCGGTTGCCGTTCAGCAGCCGGACGTGCAGCTCCGGAACGTCGAGTTCCTGGTAGACGTGGCTGGCGTTGAGGCTGTTCGTGATGGTGGCGAGGATGAACCGCGCCCGCGAGTACGGCACGTCGGCGCGCAGGTACCGGACGTCGAGAAGGCCGGTGTCGAGCGCCGGGCGGCGTGAGGGCGCGAATCCCTTCGGCGAGTAGGTGCCGTTGCCGACGAACAGCAGCCAGATGCTGGTGTGCTTGCCGTTGAGGGTCACTTCCAGCGGCTTCGCGCGCCGGAGGGTGCGGGCGAGCGCGATCGCCGCCGACGGCCACTTCGGGTGCCGCTTCTGCAGCCTTTCCCGGATCCGGACCATTTCCGGGTAGCCGCCGAGGCTGGCGGTGTTGACGAAGTAGCGGTGGTCGTCGTCGTGGTTGATCTCGACCTCGCCGAGGTCGACGCCGACGGCGTTGCCCGCTTCGGTGGCGGCGTCCGCGTCGGGCATCGAGCGCATGCCCACGTCCCGGGCGAAGTGGTTGAGGGTGCCCGCCGGGATGAGCGCGAGCGGCAGGTCGTGGTCGGCCGCGACGGCGGCCACGGCGGCGACCGTCCCGTCACCGCCGGCGACGCCGAGCGCGCGCACGGTGTTGTCCCGGGCGGCGATCTCGTCACAGAGCTGATCGCGCAGGTCACGTTTCGCGTCGGGATACAGGATGGTGGCCTTGGGCCAGGCGAACCGGGCTTCCTCGGTCGGATCCTGGCCGTCGACGCCCGAATGCGGGTTGACCAGGACGAGCATGTCCTCGCCGTCGCGCATCTCCGGCGCCTCGGCGGTATGCGCGGTGCGGCCGGGGACGTCGTCGTTCAGCGGCCACCAGTGCCGCGTCAGCAGGCCGGCGCCCACACCGATCCCGATCCCCACCCCGACGTCACTGGGCCAGTGGACGCCGGTGTGGACCCGGGAATAGGCCACGGCGGCGGCCAGCGGCACGAGGGCGGCGCCTGCCTTGGGCGATTCCATCGCGACGGCCGTGACGAAGGCGGCCGCGGACGCCGAGTGCCCGGACGGGAACGACGACGAGGTCGGCCGCCGGACGAGCCTCCGATGCATCGGCACCTCTTCGGCCGCCGGGCGGCGGCGGGGGAACAGCGGCTTGCCGATCAGGTTCGCCGCCGCGCTGGCCCCGGCGATGGCGGCCACTCCGCGAAGCGCGCCCCGGCGCGTCGGTCCCTTCTTCGTCGCGAGCAGGACCGCGACACACCACCAAAGCTTGGATTTGTCCGCACTTTTGGAGAGCGAGGTGATCACGTCGTCGGCCCTGGTCCTCGGCAGGGCCGCACTCCGTGCCATCAGCCGCCGATCGGTCCGCCCGACCTTGCGGAAAGGGCGCTTGAGCTGCTTTAACACGGGTTCCCCACTTCCGGCCCGGAACGTCATGCGCGTGAGACCCGATCGGGACGTCACGCACACCTTTCACCGAATGCAACGTACCGACCGCGTGTCGCCGCCCGAACGGCGCACCTTCAGTGGGTCTTCACCGCCTACTCTGGTGGGATGCAGCGGCGGATCTTTGGCATCGAGACCGAGTTCGGGGTCACGTGCACCTTTCACGGGCAACGCAGGCTCTCCCCGGACGAAGTGGCGCGTTACCTGTTTCGGCGTGTCGTGTCCTGGGGGCGTTCGTCGAACGTCTTCCTGTCGAACGGCTCGCGGCTCTACCTCGACGTGGGTTCCCACCCCGAGTACGCGACGGCCGAATGCGACGACCTCGTCCAGCTCGTCACGCACGACAAGGCGGGGGAGCGGATCCTCGAGGACCTCCTGGTCGACGCCGAGCGTCGGCTGGCGGACGAGGGCATCGGCGGCGACATCTTCCTGTTCAAGAACAACACCGACTCGGCGGGCAACTCCTACGGCTGCCACGAGAACTACCTGGTGACCCGGGCGGGTGAGTTCTCCCGGATCGCCGACGTGCTGCTGCCGTTCCTGGTGACCCGGCAGCTCATCTGCGGTGCCGGCAAGGTGCTGCAGACGCCCCGCGGCGCCGTGTACTGCCTGTCCCAGCGAGCGGAACACATCTGGGAAGGCGTCTCCAGCGCCACCACGCGCTCGCGGCCGATCATCAACACCCGCGACGAGCCGCACGCCGACGCCGAACGCTACCGGCGCCTGCACGTGATCGTCGGCGACTCGAACATGGCAGAGCCGACCACGATGCTCAAGGTCGGATCGGCGAACCTGGTGCTGGAGATGATCGAAGCGGGCGTCCAGTTCCGCGACTTCACGCTGGACAACCCGATAAGGGCCATCCGCGAGATCAGCCACGACCTCACCGGCCGCCGCCAGGTGCGGCTCGCCGGCGGCCGCGAGGCGTCCGCGCTGGACATCCAGCGCGAGTACCACGCCCGCGCCGTCCAGCACGTCAAGGAGACCGGTTCGTCTCCGCAGTCCGAGCGTGTCGTCGAGCTGTGGGGCCGGGCGCTGGAGGCGGTCGAGCAGCAGGACTTCAGCAAGATCGACACCGAGATCGACTGGGCGATCAAGCACCGCCTTGTCGAGCGCTACCGCAACAAGCACGACCTCGACCTGTCGAGCCCGCGGATCGCGCAGCTCGACCTGGCCTACCACGACATCCGGCGCGGGCGGGGCATCTTCGACCTGCTGCAGCGGAAGGGGCTCGTGCGGCGGGTCACCGACGACGGCGAGATCGAGCTGGCCAAGGACACCCCGCCGCAGACCACGCGGGCGAAGCTGCGCGGTGACTTCATCGCCGCCGCACAGGCCGCCGGGCGTGACTTCACCGTGGACTGGGTGCACCTCAAGCTCAACGACCAGGCACAGCGGACCGTGCTGTGCAAGGACCCGTTCCGTTCGGTGGACGAACGCGTCGAGAGGCTCATCTCCTCGCTCTGATTACTCCCCGCCTCAGAACCCACACGTCACGTGATCCTCACTCCGGGTACGGTGGAGATCGCTGTGGGTTCTGAGCCGGGGAGGGCGAAGATGGGCGACGAGAGATGGGCGTTCGAGGAGGAACTGGAACAGGACGATGATCCACCGAGGTCGTCTGCCGCTGAACCGGTTCCAGCGGCAGACCGGATCTCGGGGCGGGATCAGGACGGTGTCGTCATCGTGGTCGTGTCACCGGCCGCGGACGTGCTGTCAGTGGAGCTCTCAACGGATTGGAAGCAGGCGGTCGACCCCCGCGGACTTCCCAGCGCCGTGACCGCGGCGGCGAACGCCGCCACCATCAGTGCCCTGGCTCGGCAAGTGAACGACGTGGCCGAGAATCCGCCTGCCATGCCCACCTTCGGCGCGACTCCCGCGTCCATTGCCGACGAGTCGCCCCTCAGCGCACAAGACATGCTTCGCCTTGTCGACGCCGCGACCGCCGAGTTGGCACAGTTCACTCAGCGAGCCGCCGAGGTCGTCGACCGCCGCATCACCGCGGAGAGCGGTGGCGGCCATGTCCGCGGCTCGGTGGTCAGTGGGCAGATCGTCGACGTGGAAATCGACCAGTCTTGGGTGACGCGAGTGCGGACAGGGGAGATCGAGAGTGAACTCCTCGACGTGCTCCGTCAGCTTCACGGGGCTAGTACCTCGCCGGACCTAGTCGAGGGCCCACAAGGTCCTGCGATCGCCGAGATCATGGGGCTGCTCTTCGACCCGCACCGGATGGCGCGTCGGGTCGGTCTCGAACCGTCGATCAGTACGGAGCAGCCGTAATGGCGGACGCCTACGACATCGCGCTGGCGCTGGATGCCCTGCGGTCGGACGCGGACGTGTGGGACAGGGCCGCGGACGATCTCGCCGCTCCTCGTGCGGCGATCGAGCCGCTCGGCTTGACGCCACGTGACGTCATGTCCTACGCGGCGGCGAAGGGACTCGACAAGCAGTACAACCAGGCTCTCGCCCTCATCCAGAACATGATCGACCAGGCCGGAAGCAACTTCCGCACACTGTCCACCTCCTTGCGCGCGGCCGCCGATCGGTATGCCCGCGACGAGGACCAGCACGTGCTCGACATCGATCGCGCCGGCCGCGGCTAGCGACACATTCGAGGGGAATCCACCATGACGGCCGCTGGAGCGAATCCGGTCATCGACCGGTCGATGGACAAGCTTCGGGAAATCGAAGACAAGATCCGTAAGCTGTTCGACCAGGTGAACAGCGTGATGAGCTGGGTACCGGACGTCCTCTCGGATCTGATCGAACCTGTTCGCCGGGTCATGAACGAGCTCGACCAGAAGGTGACCGAATTATGGGAAGCGACCAAGAATTTCGTCACGGACCGTGGAGATCCCGCCAGGCTGAGGCAAGTGGCCGCCGAGTGGTCCGATCGGATCGGTAGCAGTATCGGCGAGATCGCCGGTTCGGTATCGCTGGACAAGCTCAAAACGAACATCGAATGGAGTGGCAAGGCGGCCGAGACGTACAAGGTGACGGTGCCCGCCCAGGTCGCGGGGCTGAACTCGCTCAAGGATCTGGGGCTGCAGATCCGGAACTCGCTCGTCAACCTCGCCAATGGCCTCGAGAGTTTCTGGACACAGATTTATGGAACTCTCGCCGCGTTGGGCATCGCTGTCGCGGCGGCCGTCGTCAGTACCATGAGCGTGGTCGGAATCCCGGCTGCGATCGTGATCCTGATCGGCGCGATCGGCGCCGGCATCGCGTCGATCTTCACCACCATCAGCGCAGTGGATTCACTCACCAACAGTATCGGAGTGGAACAAACCGCGATTCAGGACAAGGTGAATTCTCTCGGTGCCACGTGGCCCAAGACCGACACGGAATCGATGTCGCACCCGACAGACTGGAAGCGGCAACCGTGAGCTACCCGACCGCGTGGCCGACGGATCCCTATCGTCGTCTCCCGCCCGCGATGATCGGCACGATCCGCGAGGTCACCACCAGTCTCGGGGTCGGAACGGGTGCCGTCGGCCTGGCCATGGTGGTGGTCATTCAGATCACGGGGCGGATTCTTCCGACGTCGAGTGACGGCGCCAATGTCGTCACCATGGGAATGGCCACTTTCGCGGCCGGTGCGCTGCTGTTGTCGGGAATCGCCATGGTGGTTTCCCGGACGCTCGTGAAAACCGGCTCTGTCAAGACAAAAGGCGCCATCCTCGTGCGAGGAGTCGAGGCGGGGTTGTGCGGTGGTGCTCTTTTCGCGACGGTGATTTTCCTGGTCTTCTATCTCTCGGGTGTCGCTGCGTCCGGTCGATACGACCCTCAGGACAGGATCGAGGTGACACCTGGCATCGTGCTGTACACGCTCCTGCCGGTTCTCGCCCTGATTCTTACGGTCCTCAACGCCGTCGTCGCTCACCGGTTGCTCTTCCCGACGGTCGAAAAGGTCCAGAAGCACCTTGCGCGAGAGTCCGGCTGACTCGGGTCTCGCCACGTCGCCGTCAGCCAGGCTAGGGTTGCCGGCGCGGTTCTTCGATCGAGGGAGAGGTGCGCCGATGCGCCGTGCGCTGCTGGTCCTGCTGGGTGCGGTCGTCCCGCTGGCGTTCACCGGCGTCGCGCACGCCGCGCCGGACTGTCCGGAGCCCGCGTGGACGGAGACTCCGACAGGCACGAACGCCCAGCTGCGCGGCCTGTCCGCGGTGGATTCCCGGACGGCGTGGGTCAGCGGCAGCAGGGGCACCATCCTGCGCACCACCGACCGCGGCCGTACCTGGAAGCCCGTCGCCCCGGCCGGCACCGAGGCGCTCGACTTCCGGGACATCGAGGCCTTCGACGCCGATCACGCCGTCGCGTTGTCGATCGGGCCCGGGGACGCGTCCCGGATCTACCGCACCGACGACGGCGGCAAGAGCTGGCGACTGTCCTTCCGGAACAGTGACCCCGCCGCTTTCTACGACTGCGTCGCGTTCTTCGACCACCGGCGCGGTCTCGCGATGAGCGATCCGGTGGACGGCAAGTTCCGGTTGCAGTCCACTTCGGACGGCGGCCGGACCTGGAAGCCCGTTCCCGCCGAAGGCATGGTCCCGGCGCTCGACGGCGAGTTCGGGTTCGCCGCCAGCGGGCAGTGCCTCACCACGGCGGGCCCGCGCGACGCGTGGATCGCCACCGGCGGCGGGGCCCGCGCGCGGGTCCTGCACTCCGGCGACGGCGGGATGACGTGGGAAGCCGCGGACACCCCGTTGCCCAGCGGCGCCTCGGCCGGGGTCTTTTCGGTGACGTTCCGGGATCCGCGGCACGGCGTGGCCATCGGCGGCGACTACGCGGCGCCGAACGCGCCTGGTCCGGCGGTGGCGCTCAGTGCGGACCGGGGGCGCACCTGGCGGACACCGTCCGAGGCCCCGGTCGGCTACCGCTCCGGCCTGGCGTGGCTGGGGAACACCGTGATCGCCGTCGGCCCCGGCGGGAGCGATCTGAGCCCGGACGGCGGGCGGCACTGGAAGTCGTTCGACACGGGATCGTTCGATTCGGTCGACTGCGCTCGCGGCGCGTGCTGGGCGAGCGGGGCCAACGGCAGGGCCGCGCGGCTCGGCACGGCCTAAGCTCGAAGGACTATGACCGCACAAGCCGAACCAGTCCCGGAGACCACCGATCATCTGGTCGAGGTGTTGAAGGCGCTGGCCAATCCGATCCGGCTCCAGGTGCTCGGGTGGCTGCGCGAACCGGACCGGCACTTCCCGCCGGAGAACGCGATCGCCGACCAGAACGAGGTCGGGGTCTGCGTCAGCCATCTCCAGGCGAAGCTGGGGCTCGCGCAATCCACGGTGTCGGCGTACATGGCGCTGTTGCAGCGTGCCGGGCTCGTGCGGTCCACCAGGGTGGGCAAGTGGACGCACTACCGCCGTGACGAGCAGCGGATCGCGCAGCTCGTCGACCTGCTGGGACGTTCCATCTGAGCCCGACCGGGAATAACGTATCGAAAATCTGCGATACTTCGATACGTTGGACCCGACTTGAGGAGAAACAGATGGAACTGGGGCGTTTCGGGATCTGGACGTTCGACTTCGAGGATCAGCCCGCGAGCATGCTCCGGGATTCGGTGCGGGAACTGGAAGAACTCGGCTGGCCCGCGATCTGGATCCCGGAACGGGACGGCCGCGAGGCGCTGACCCACGCCGGATTCCTGCTCGCGTCCACCGAACGTATGGCGGTGGTCAACGGGATCGCGCGTATCGGCTCCCGTGGAGCGCGGTGAGCCCACGGCGCCGCGCTCCTGCTCGCCGACGCCTATCCGGGCAGGCACGTGCTGGGACTCGGCTTCGGAGGCGCGCAGCCCGGCGTCAAGCCGCTGGAAGCGATGAACGCCTACCTCGACGAACTCGACACGGTGACCAGCGCGAATCCGCTGCCCGCCGAGCCGGTCCGGCGGCTGCTGGCGGCGTACGGGCCGAAGATGCTCGGCCTCGCCCGTGACCGATCCGAGGGCGCGCACACCTATCACGTGCCGGTGTCGCATACCGTCCAGGCGAGGGAAGTGCTGGGGGAGAAGGCGTTCCTCGGCGTCGAGCACGCCGTGCTGTTCGAAACCGACCCGGGCAAGGCGCGTGAGATCGCCCGCGAGCATCTGCACGGCTACCTGACTTCGGAGTACAACGTGGCCAAGTTCCTCCGCCTCGGCTACACCGAAGCCGATATCGACGGCGGCCGCGGCAGCGACCGGCTCGTCGACGATCTCGTGTTCTGGGGCGACCTCGACACCGTCACCGCGAAACTACACGGGCACCTCGACGCGGGCGCCGACCACGTCGGCGTCCAGGTCATCGGTATCGAACCCGGCGAATCGGCCATGCCGCACTGGCGGCGGCTGGCCGATTCGCTGCTGCCGCGCTAGGTGCGTGGTCGGTGGTGAGGTGAAGGCTCCCTTCGTCGCGTCTGATGCGGTGAAAGAAGCCTTCACCTCCGGATGCACGGTGGTGCTAGCGGACCTGGCCGGTCGGGCGGACCACGATCTCGTTGACGTCGACCGAGGGCGGCTGCTCCAGCGCGTAGAGCACCGCCCTCGCGATGTCGTCGGGTTCCAGTTTCGGCTTCGACTTCGAGTCCTCGGGGATCATCGAGGTGTCGACCAGGCCCGGCTGCACGACGGTGACCCGCACGCCGGTGCCGACGGCCTCCTCGCGGATGGACCCGGCGAGCCCGGTCACCGCCCATTTCGTCGCCGAGTAGAGGTTCCCCGGCCGGTGGTAGCGCCCGGCGACGGAACCGGTGAGCACGAGGTGTCCCTTCGATTCCGCCAGTGACGGAAGGGTCGCCCGCGCGGTGAGAGCGGTGCCGTAGACGTTGGTCAGCACCATGTCCCGCCACTGCTCGGGGTCCGCGCCGCCGTCGCCGAAGAACGAGACGACGACGCTTTGTCCCGCGTTGGCGAACACCGCGTCCAGCCTGCCGAAGGTGTTCTTCACCTTCTCGACGGCCGCGGACAGCGATTCCCACTCGGTGACGTCCGCCGCGACCGCGAGAGCGCGATCCTCGCCGAACTCGGCGACGAGCGGCAGCAGCGCCTCGCGGTCGCGGGAGAGCAACGCCAGCCGGAATCCGGCGGCCGCGGCCCGGCGCGCGGTGGCCTCGCCGAGGCCGCGGGAAGCGCCGGTGATCAGCAGTACTCGATCGTTCATGCCTCCAAACTAGGTGGCGTGTAGGTGTCCCATCCGGGCACCGGTTCGCCGGCGAGCGCGGCGCCCAGCCGGTCGAGGTAGAAATGCCAGCCCTTGGCGATATCCGAGGTGTCCCAGTCGGGCCGGGGCATCCGATGGACGAAGTCAAGCACCGTTCCCTCGCCGTGCGGGGTGAGGGTCAGCTCCACTCGCCAGGTCGGCTCGCCGGTGTTGTGCAGATCCACGACCAGCCGTTTCGGCGGATCGCATTCGCGGATGACGGCGGGACCCGGTTCGGAGCCCTCTTCGGCGGTCATCGACAGCATGATCGTGTTGCCGACCCCGGCTTCGCCCGTCCAGGTACCGATCCAGCGGGCCGCGCGCTCGGATTCGGTGAGCGCCGACCAGACGTCCTCGATGGGGTCCGGGTACTCGCGCCGGAGCTCGATCCGGGTCTCCTCGTTGTCCATGATGCGAAGATAACCGTAGGCTTAATTAAGCGTCAACTTATTCGTTGGTCAGGACCAGCCTCCCGCGAAGCCCGCCCTCCGCCAGGCGTTCGTGCGCCTTCGCCGCCTCGGCCAAGGGCATGGTGTCCGCTACCCGGAGGGTGAGCGCGCCGTCGTCGACCAAGGTCACCAGCCCGGCGAGCGCCGCTCCGTCGGCGGCTATCCAGACGTGCTCGACCTTGATGCCCCGCAACGGAATCGGGGCGGCTCCGGCGGCGAAGACGACGAACCGGCCGCGGTTCGCCACCGCGTCCAACGCTTCGAGCCCGAGCAGCGCAGTGTCGAGTACGGCGTCGACGCCGCCGGGGATCACCGCCCGCACGCGATCGGCGAGGAAATCGCCACGGGGCACGAAAACCTCCGCGCCGAACCCGCGAACCAGCGCCTCGTCGGCCGCGCCGGCGACCGCCACCACGCGGAATCCCCTCGCCTTGGCCAAGGCGACCGCGTAACCGCCGACGGCTCCCGCCGCGCCGGTCACCAGAACCGTCGCACCCGGTGGCAGGTCGAGCAGATCGAGGGCCTGGACCGCGGTGAGACCGTTCAGCGGCAAGGTCGCGGCCTCCACGAGGGACACCGTCCGCGGGGCGGCGGCGACCACGTCGGCGTCGAGGACCACGAAATCGGCGTACGTGCCGAGCGCCGCCGACGGCCGGTCCAGCAGACCGATCACGCTGTCACCCGCGGCGAATCCGGTCACGCCGTCGCCCAGGGCGTCGACGGTTCCGGCCACGTCCCAGCCGATCCCGATCCGCTCACGCGGCGGGATGATCCCCGCCTCGGTCAGGAACCCCGTCCGGGTCCCGGCGTCGACCGGGTTGACCCCGGCCGCGGCCACCTTCACTCGCACCTGACCGGGCCCCGGCACCGGCACCGGGACTTCGGCGAACTCCAGGACTTCCGGGCCGCCGAACCGGCGGACCACCACTGCACGCATCGTTCTCCTCCAGGGGATCGTTCCCCGGCGAACGTATGGGGAGTTACTCTCTTTCGGGAAGTACGCACCTCGAGGTGCCCAACCCACGCGGAGGTACGCGCACCGTGGTCACGCGCACGGCACAGGAACGCCGGGACGAACAGAAACGGGCCTACGACGCCTACCTCGCGGCCTGTCCCGCCCGGAAGCTGCTCGACGAGGTCTCGGGCAAATGGGTCAGCCTCGTCCTCGTCGCCCTCGGCGACGGGCCCCAGCGCTACAGCGACCTCTCGCGCCGGATCGCCGGCGTCAGCCAGAAGATGCTCACGCAGACCCTGCGGACCCTTGAGCGGGACGGCCTCCTGACCCGCACGGTCACCCCGTGCGTGCCGGTCCGCGTGGACTACGAACTGACCGGACTCGGCCGGAGCCTCCGGCAGTTGCTGGCCGGGATCAAGGAGTGGGCCGAGACGAGGTTCGACGAGGTCGAGACCGCCAGGGATCGTTACGACGCGCGATCGACGGCTGTCACCATCGGGTCCGGCGGAGCGGGCTAGGGTAGCCGGGTGTCCACCGCACGCGCCGAACGTCTGGTCAACCTGGTTCTGGCCCTCCTGTCCACCCGGCAGTACCTCACCGCCGAGCGGATCCGGGGCATCGTGCCCGGGTACGCCGACGCGGCCAGCGACGAGGCGTACTTCCGCATGTTCGAGCGCGACAAGACCGAACTGCGCGAACTCGGCATCCCGCTGGAGACCGGCCGCAACTCCGCGTTCGACGCGTTCGACGCGATCGACGGGTACCGCATCGCGCGCCGCGACTACGAACTCGGCGAGATCGACCTGGCGCCCGACGAGGCGACCGCGGTCGGCCTCGCCGTCCGGCTCTGGGATTCCCCGGAACTGACCGGTGAGGCGCAAGGCGCGCTGGTGAAACTCCGCGCCGCCGGGGTCGAGGTCGACGACCACGCCCCGACCGTCGTCGAACCGCGCGTCCGCGCCGAACCGGCGTTCGGCCCGTTGCTCGCCGCCGTCCAGGCCGGGCAGGCGGTGCGTTTCGAGTACCGCCGCAGTGGTTCGGCCGAACGCAAGATCCGCACTCTCGAACCGTGGGGCGTGGTGTCGTGGCGCGGCCGCTGGTACGTCGTCGGGCATGACAGGGACCGGGGCGCGTCCCGGTGTTTCCGCCTCTCGCGCGTGACCGGGAAAGTCGCTGCCTTCGGGGAAACCGGCGTCGTCGAACGCCCGGAAGGGGTCAACCTGCTGCGGATGGTCTCCGCCAGCAGTGGCGAGGACCCGTCCGCGCCGACCACCGCCAGTGTCTGGGTCGCCGACGGCAGGGCCGCCGGGGTCCGCCGCCGAGGCCGGGTCGTCGGCCGCAGCGACGCCGGGGGAGAAGAAGGCGACCTCGTGGAGATCGAGCTGTACTACCCCGAATCCGCCGCCGACTGGCTCACCGCGCACGGGCCGGACGTCCTCGTCCTCGAACCCGAGGTGCTCGCGAAGTCGGTCTTCAGCCGCCTCGAAGCCATCGCACACGCCGGCGGTGCCCGATGAGCACCACCGGACGGATGCCGCGGTTGCTCGCGCTCGTGCCGTATCTGCTCGCGCGGCCCGGGATCAAGATCGACGACGCCGCCCACGACTTCGACGTCACGCCCAAGCAGCTGCGCAAGGACCTCGAACTGCTGTGGATGTGCGGGTTGCCCGGCTACGGCCCCGGTGACCTGATCGACCTGTCCTTCGAGGGCGACACGATCGTCGTCACGCACGACGCAGGCATGAACCGCCCGCTGCGGCTCACCGGCGGCGAGGCGACGGCCATGCTCGTCGCACTGCGCGCGCTGGCCGAGACGCCCGGAGTGGTCGACGCCGACGCGGTCCGCCGCGCCATCGCGAAGATCGAGGTCGCAGCGGGGCAGGCTCAGCCGTCGGGAATCGTCGTCGGCGGGGGAGTGCGGGAAGGCAAGAAGACCGCAGGCACTCGCGAAGCCGTCCGGGCCGCGCTCACCGCGAAGCGCGCGTTGCGGATCCGGTACTACACCGCGTCGAAGGACGAGATCACCGAACGCACCGTCGATCCGATGCGGCTGCTCATCGTGCAGGCGGTCGGCTACCTCGAAGCGTGGTGCCGCCGCGCCGAGGACGTCCGGCTGTTCCGGCTCGACCGGATCGACGAACTCACCGTGCTCGACGAACCCGCCGTCCCACCGGCGCACGCGCGGCCCACTGACATTTCCGATGGTGTTTTCCGCCCGCGTCCCGATCAGCAGGAAGCCGTTCTCGTCCTCGACCCCGACAAACGCTGGGTAGCCGAGTACTACCCCTGCGAGGAGCTCGACGAGCTCGACGGCGGGCGGCTGCGCATCCGGATGCGGTACGCCGACGAGTCGTGGATGGTCCGCCTCATCCTGGGGCTGGGCGGAGACGCGCAGGTCGAAAGCCCGGTCGCGCTCGGAGAGGCTGTTCGTCGCCGGGCGGCCGACGCGCTGGCCCGGGCTCGTCACCTAACGTCAACCTACGAGCAGTAGGGTGACGCCGTGTCGTACCTGCCGAGCATCGCGCTCGCCGTCGCCGGGCTGATCCTGCTCTTTGTTCTGCTCATCAAATTACGCAGAGTCTTGCGCGTACTCACCCATACGATGAGCATGGTGGCTACGAACACCCGAAAACGGACAGGGCTCCTTCGCGCCCGGTCGGCCGCGCTGCGCGTGGCGATCGCGCAACGACGTGGGCTCGAAGACCGGTAACATCACACCTGAGAGACTCGAGAAGGAGGCCGCAAACGATGAACGCGCTGCAGCCGTGGCACATCATCATCCTGGTGCTCGTCGTTGTTCTGCTGTTCGGCGCCAAGAGGCTTCCGGACGCCGCGCGGTCCATCGGCAAGTCCATGAAGATCTTCAAGGCCGAGACCAAGGACATGGCCGGAGACAAGGACAAGGCCGCCGAGGCCGAAGAGGTCGAGACCAAGCAGCTGCCGCAGGCCACCACGCCCGCGCCCGCCGCGACCGCGCAGGACAAGCAGGTCGCCGACCTCCAGCGCCAGCTCGACGAGCTCAAGAAGCAGCAGGCCGCCGCGCCCGCTCCGGCCGAGCAGGCGCAGAAGAACGCCAGCTGAGCGGTCTTAGTTAGCCAAGCGGAGCCTGTTCGCGGATGAGCGCGCCGAAGTACCGGCGCGCTCATGGTGGACCCTGACGAGAACGGACTGTCCAGTGGCGGATTCCGCCTCCGGTGAGGAGCGCCGCGGCACGAAGCGGCGCAAGCGCAGCCGTCGGGCCAACCCCGACGGCACGATGACGCTCATCGAGCACATCTACGAGTTCCGGCGCCGTCTAGGCTTCGCGCTGCTCGCTCTCGTCGCCGGCGGGATCTTCGGTTTCATCTGGTTCCAGACGACGCTGGGTCCTGTTCCATCGCTGGGCAAGTTGCTGGTCGATCCTTACTGCGCCATTCCCGCGGACCGCCGGTTCGGCGGGAGCGAAGGCGAGTGCAAGCTTCTGCAGACCGTGCCCTTCGAAGCGTTCATGACGCAGTTGAAGGTCGGTCTCGCGGGTGGCGCGGTCCTGCTTTCGCCGGTGTGGCTCTATCAAATCTGGGCGTTCATCGCGCCCGGCCTCTACTCGAAGGAGCGCAAGTACGCGCTCACCTTCGTCGCGTTCGCGTCGGCGCTCTTCGCCGCGGGCGCAGTGCTGGCGTACCTCCTCGTCCCGCACGCTCTCGAACTGCTGATGAACTTCGGTGGCGACCAGTTCATCACCGCGCTCACGGCGGACAAGTACGTCTCGTTCATCTTGTCGCTGCTGGTGATCTTCGGCGTCAGTTTCGAACTCCCGCTGCTCGTGGTGATGCTGAACCGCGTCGGCGTACTCAAGTACCAGACGCTGAAGAAGTGGCGCCGCGGCCTGATCATGGTCGTGTTCGTCTTCGCCGCCTTCGCGACGCCCGGTTCGGATCCGTTCTCGATGCTCGCCCTGGCCGGCGCGCTGGTGGTGCTCCTGGAGCTCTCGATCCAGATCGCGCGCTTCCACGACCGCAAGCTCGACAAGGAACGCGGCACCGAGGGCTGGGATCAGCTCGCCGACGACGAGGCCGCACCGTTCGACTACACGCCGAGCAAGATCGACGAGGAGCCGTCGGCCGCCACGAACGGCAAGCGCACCAACACCGACGACGTCACCTGAGCCGCGGATGCACGCGGCGCTGGCCGTCCACCCCGCCTCGGGTAACGGGGCCGCGGGACGGCTGATGGAGTCGGTCGCGGCGCGGCTGCGGCCCGTCGTCGACCGGCTCGACGTCCTCGTCGCCCACACGGTCGAGGAATCCCGTGCGCTGATGACCGACTCGCGCGCGGCCGGGCTGGACGTCCTCGTCGTTCTCGGCGGTGACGGCGCGGCGCACCAAGGCGTGCAGTTCTGCGCCGAATCCGGCGTCGCACTCGGGCTCGTCCCCGCGGGCACCGGCAACGACTTCGCCAGGGCGCTCGGCATCCCCGAACGGCCGCACGCCGCCGCCGATCTCGTCGCGAAGCGGATCGCGGAGGGGAAACGACGGAGGATCGACCTCGGCCGGGCGGGTGGCGAATGGTTCGCCACGGTGCTGTGCTCGGGCTTCGACGCCCTGGTGACCGAACGAGCCAACCGGCTGACCTGGCCTCGCGGCCCGCGCCGCTACGACGTCGCGATCCTCGCCGAACTCGCCGCCTTCCGGCCCCGGCCGGTCGTGCTCCGCACCGACGTCGAGACGATCGAACTCGACGCCACCATGATCGCCGTCGGCAACACCCCGTTCTACGGTGGCGGCATGCCGGTCTGCCCCGGCGCGGACCCCGAAGACGGCCTGTTCGACGTCACCGTCGTCGGCAACGCGACCCGGCGCGACCTGCTCCGCATGCTGCCCGGCGTCCGGTCCGGGCAGCACACCGCGCATCCGGCGGTCCGGACCCTCAAAGCCAGTCAGCTCCACCTGGCGGGCAGCGACCTGCCCGTCTACGCCGACGGCGAGCCGCTGGGCAGGCTGCCGATCGACGTCACCTGCGTCCCCGGCGCGCTCACCGTCGTCGGGTGAGCCCGGCGTAGTCACCCGCGCGCCACACCAGGCCGCGGAACGTCCCGGCCGACATCAGTTCGCCGCGCGGGAAGAACACGCCGCCGCAGCGGTGGCAGAACCACCCCTGCCGCCAGTACTCCAGCGCGTCGGGGATGCCCCGCCGGATCCGCGCGTTGCGCCGCAGCCTGAGCACGAACAGCACGGCGAACAGCGCGACCAGCGCGAAGGCGCCGAACGGGAAGATCCAGGCGCCGATGGCCGCGCCGACCCGGCCGCTCGCGGTCGGAGCGGGGTTCTCGGCGAGCACGTCGGTGGCGAACGCGACGAACACGAACGCGGGGATCAGCATGACCAGCGCGAGCGCCAGGAAACAGCCGCCGCCCCGGAGCACCGGGTACGGATTGAGGGAGGCCGCGGTGGCGGTCACCGAAACGCCGGTGTGCGTCGTCGCGGTGTAGACCACGCCGTCGCCGGCCGGGATGGCCGTCATGCCGCCCTGCACCCGGTAGGTCGTCTGCCCGCTCTGGAACACCGCCGGCACACTCTGCACCTGGTCCACCTGCGCGCATTGCGGGCAAGCGATCTCCATGAGGTCCCCTCTCGATCTCGGATCCGGCCCTTGGATGACACGAAGGTGGCGGCCGTTCCCGAGATCGTCACACCGAGTGCGAACTGTCGGTGGGGTATGGAACCCTGACGAAGTGGTCAATAGCCCTTCTCAGACCCCGGCCGAGGCCTACGCGGCCTCCCAGCGCCGCGCTCGATATCCCCAGCTGACCCGCTTCGCGGCGGAATCGTCGTTCGAGTTCGACGACTTCCAGGTCCGCGGCTGCGAGGCGCTCGAAGACGGTCACGGGGTGCTCGTCTGCGCACCGACCGGCGCCGGCAAGACCGTGGTCGGCGAGTTCGCGGTGCATCTCGCCCTCGCCGAAGGCCGCAAATGCTTCTACACGACACCCATCAAGGCGTTGTCGAACCAGAAGTACGCCGACCTCGTCGGCCGCTACGGCGCCGACGCCGTCGGCCTGCTGACCGGCGACACTTCGATCAACGGCAACGCGCAGGTCGTGGTCATGACCACCGAGGTCCTCCGCAACATGCTCTACGCCGGATCCTCGACCATCGGCGAACTCGCGTACGTGGTGATGGACGAGGTCCACTACCTCGCCGACCGGTTCCGCGGCGCCGTCTGGGAAGAGGTCATCCTCCACCTGCCCGAACACGTCCGGGTCGTCGGCCTCTCGGCCACGGTGAGCAACGCCGAGGAGTTCGGCGAGTGGCTCGTCGAGGTCCGCGGCGACACCACCGTCGTCGTCGACGAGCACCGCCCGGTGCCGCTGTGGCAGCACATGCTGGTCGGCAACCGGCTGATGGACCTGTTCGCCGGTCAGGAGGAGAACGCGCCGGGCGCCGAACTGCGGATCAACCCCAGCCTGCTTCGCCGTACCGAGGAGATCGGCGGCCGTTTCGCCCCGGCGGGGCTGCGCGGGCCGAGGGGACGGCGAGGGGCGCCGTCGCGGATGCCGCGGTACCGGCCGCCGTCCCGCACCGAGACGGTCGAGCGGCTGGACAACGCCGGCCTGCTCCCCGCCATCGTGTTCATCTTCTCCCGCGCCGGCTGTGACGCCGCCGTCGGTCAGTGCGTCCGGTCGGGCCTGCGGCTCAACGGCCCCGAGGAGGTCGAGAAGGTCCGCCGCATCGTCGCCGAGCGCACCAAGGACCTCCCCGAAGGCGACCTCGGCGTCCTCGGCTTCTGGGAATGGCGTGAGGCGCTCGAGCGCGGTATCGCCGGGCACCACGCCGGACTGCTCCCGGCGTTCAAGGAGACGGTCGAGGAGCTGTTCGTCCAGGGCCTCGTGAAGGTCGTCTTCGCCACCGAGACGCTCGCCCTCGGCATCAACATGCCCGCGCGGACCGTCGTGCTGGAACGGCTCGTGAAGTACAACGGCGAGGCGCACGTCGACCTGACACCGGGGGAGTACACACAGCTCACCGGGCGGGCCGGACGGCGCGGGATCGACGTCGAAGGCCACGCCGTCGTCGCCTGGCAGCCGGGGATCGACCCGAAGCAGGTCGGCGGGCTGGCCTCGACCAGGACGTACCCGCTGCGGTCGTCCTTCCGGCCCGGCTACAACATGGCGGTGAACCTGGTCGCCCAGGTCGGCGCCGAAGAGGCACGTGACCTGCTGGAACAGTCGTTCGCGCAGTTCCAGGCCGACCGGTCGGTGGTCGGGACGGCGCGGCGGATCGAGCGGAACAAGGAGGCCCTGCGGGGCTACACCTCGGCCATCACCGGCGATTTCGACCAGATGCTGGAGTACGTCGATCTGCGCGCGAAGATCTCCGCCAGGGAGAAGGCACTCTCGCGGCAGAACACCTCCGCCCGCCGTGCGGGAACCGCCGAATCGCTGGAGAAGCTCCGGAAGGGCGACGTCATCGCCGTGCCCGCGGGGCGGCGCGCGGGGCTGGCGGTCGTCGTCGATCCGGGGCTCGACCCGATCCGCGAACCGCGGCCCGTGGTGGTCACCGAGGACCGCTGGTCCGGGCCGCTCTCGGTGTCCGACTTCCCGTCGCCGGTCGAGGCGCTGGGGAACATCAAGCTGCCGAAGCACATCGAGCTGCGCTCGCCCAAGACCCGCCGGGATATCGCTTCGAGCCTGCGCAACGCGGGAATCTCCTTGCCCGGCAGGCAAAAGCGCCGCGCGGGGGCCAATGAGGACGGTGAGCTGGCCGCACTCCGGCGGGCGCTGCGCGCGCATCCGTGCCACGGCCTCGCCGAACGCGAGGCGAACCTGCGCTGGGTCGAGCGGTACCAGCGGCTCACGGCCGAGACCGAGCAACTGGAACGCAAGGTCGCCGCGACCACGCACTCGCTCGCGCGGGCCTTCGACCGCATCCTGCGGCTGCTCGGCGAGCGCGGGTACCTCGGGCCCGAGTCGAAGGGCGACGGCGAGGACCGCGTCACCGAACACGGCAAGCGGCTCACCCGGCTCTACAGCGAGTCCGATCTGCTCGCCGCCGAGTGCATCCGGCACGGCGTCTGGAAGGGCTTAACCCCGCCCGAACTCGCCGCGGTCGTCTCGACGCTGGTCTTCGAGGCGCGCCGGGACACCGCGGGGGAGCCTCGGCTGCCCCTGGGCAAGGTGGTCGACGCCTGGCAGGCGACCACGCGGCTGTGGATCGAACTCACCGAGGACGAGCGGCGCCACAAGCTGGACCGCACCCGCGAACCCGACGCCGGCTTCGCCTGGCCCATCTACCGGTGGGCGCGTGGCGAGTCGCTGGAGAAGGTCCTCACCGCCGCCGAAGCGAACGGCCAGGAGCTGTCGGCCGGTGACTTCGTGCGGTGGTCGCGGCAGGTCATCGACCTGCTGGACCAGATCCGCGACGTCCTCGGGAAGGCGGATCCGGTCGGAGCGGCGGCCTCGGACGCCGTGAAGGCCTTGCGGCGCGGCGTCGTGGCGGCCGGCGGCGCGTGACCGGTCCGGTAAGGCGACCGGTCCGTGAAGGCCTTCTTGAGGGACCCAGAGTCCCTCAAGAAGGCCTTCACGGAATCGGACATCGCCACGTGCACCCCACATGCACCAGCAGGCGCAACGGCTGCGCGTGAAGGCCCCCTTCACTCGGCTCAGCCGAGGAAACTCGACCTTCACACCTTGCCCAGTACATGAAGGCCCCCTTCCTTGCGCCTAGGTACAGGAAGGGGGCCTTCATGTACTCCGGCGAGCAGGGACACCGGCGCCGAGACGTTGGGCTGACCGGCGGAGCGCCACGCCGCCGGTGTGAGCACGGTGGCGGCGAGTTGCCCCGACACCGGCCGAGAACAGTGGGCAGGGGCGCCGACCTGTGGTTGGATCGCCCACGACGGCCATGCAGGTCGGCCGGTGACGATGGCGGAACAGGCGGAGGCGAAACGATGAGCACGCCGTATGGCGGCAACGACCCGCAGCAGCAGCCCCAATGGGGGCAGCAGCCGGGCTACGGGCAGCAGCCGGGCGGCACTCAACCGCCGAGCGGCCCGCAGCAGCAACCGCAGTGGGGTCAGCAGCCGCAGTACGACCCGTCGCAGACCCAGCAGCAACAGCCGCAGTGGGGCCAGCAGCCCGCACCCTACGACCCGTCCCAGCAGCAGCCGGGGTACCCGCAGCAGCAGGACCCGTCGCAGACGCAGCAACAGCAGCCGCAGTGGGGCCAGCAACCGCAGTACGGCCAGCAGCCGGGATATCCGCAGAGCGGGCCCCAGCAGCAGCCGGGCTACCCCCAGAGCGGCCCGCAGCAGCAGCCGCAGTACGGGCAGCAGCAGCCCGGCCAATACGACTACGGCCAGAGCCAGTTCCCGGGCACCCAGGGCGAGGCGCAGGACAAGCCGAAGTCCAAGAAGGGCCTGTTCATCGGGATCGGCGCGCTCGTGGTGATCATCGCCGCGGTCGGCATCCTCGGGTTCGTCACGCCGGGCTGGTTCAACACCCAGGTGTTCAACAACACGCAGATGCAGACCGACGTGCAGAAGCTGCTCACCGAGACCTACGGGATCAAGGAGATCAGCGCGGTCACCTGCCCCTCCGGCCAGGAGGTCAAGGACGGTGTGAAGTTCACCTGCACCGCCACGATCGAGGGCAAGCCGCAGGAGGTGCCGATCACCGTGAAGGGTGACACCGGCAACTACGAGGTTTCGCCGCCCGCCACCAAATAAACGGCGGGCGCCTGGCGCGGTCGATCCTGCATGATCGAGTCATGAGCGACTTCTCAGTGCGGCGGCTGCGGTCCGACGAGGAACGGGCCGCGACCGATTTGTTCAGGCGCGCGTTGCACGCCAAGGAGATGACCGACGAGGAATGGTCGGCCATCGCCCCGTCGATGCAGCCCGACCGCGGGTTCGGCGCGTTCGACCACGAGCTGATCGGCACCCTCCGGTCCTTCGACTCGGAAGTGACCCTGCCCGGCGGCGGCGTCACACCGCTCGCCGCGGTCAGCCTGGTCGGCGTGCGCGCCGACCGGACCCGCCGCGGCGTGCTGACCGGCTTGATGCGCGCTCAGTTCGAGGATTTCGCCGCTCGCGGCGTTCCCGCGGCGATGCTGCACGCGTCCGAGGGCGCCATTTACGGCAGGTTCGGCTACGGCGTCGCCGTGCGGGCGAAGTCGATCGAGGTCGACAGGCACCGCGCTCGCTTCCGGCCCGAGGCGCCTGCGGGTGGGCAGATCTCCTTGCTGGATCTGGAAAGCACCGTCGAACAATGGCCGTCGCTCTTCGACGCGCTCCCGCGCACCCGGCCGGGCATGATCGCGCGGAGCCCGCATCTGTGGCCGGGCTACGAACGGGAACTGCGCCGGGCGACCACGCCGGTCACGACCGCGGTGCACCGCGGCCAGGACGGGGTCGACGGCTATGTCACCTACACCGTCGAGAGGGCTCATTTCGGTGCTCCGACGCTGCTGAAGATCCAGTCGTTCCACTACGCGAGTCCTGACGCGTTCGCCGGGTTGTGGCGCTACCTGCTGTCCGTGGATCTGGTCGACCGCATCACCGCGGAGAAGCGGCCGCTCGACGAGCCGGTCGAGTTGCTGTTCACCGATCCGCGGCACGTGACGGTCCAGAAGATCCAGGACGAAGGCTGGCTCCGGCTGGTCGACGTCGAGAGGATGCTCGGCGCACGCACGTATCTGGGCGAGCCGGTCGTCATCGAGGTCACGGATCCCTTCCTGGAGCACAACTCCGGCCGCTACCGCCTGTCCGAGGACGGCGCCGTCCGCACCACCGACCCGGCGGATCTCGAACTGCACGCCGACACCCTTTCGATGGTGTACCTCGGCGGCTGGCGTCCCTCGGATCTCGCGGCCGTCGGACGGGTCCGTGCCACCGGCACGGCCGCCCTGGAACGCGCGGACCTGCTGTTCGGCACGCGGGTCAATCCCTGGTGCGGTACCTTCTTCTGACGTTGGATGATCACACCGGTGGGGGTGGAGAAGCTTGAGCAGGCGAGCCGTCGCGACGGTCGGTCTGTGTTGTGCCGCTTTCGCGATGCTGGCGGCGTGTTCGGACACCCCGGCGCCCGCACCGGCGACGAAGACCGTCACGGTCCCGCCGACGACGAGCGCTTCGTCGAGCACGTCGGGCGGTTCGTCCTCCGCCGCTCCGGGCAGAGTCTTCGACCCGCGGACCATGCAGGCGGACGTGCGGAAGATCCTCACCGAGACCTATCAGGTGAGAGAAGTCGGCGACGTCCTCTGCCCGGCGAACCAGACGGTCAAGGACGGCAGCACGTTCACCTGCACCGTGCAGGTCGGCGGGGAGGGCAAGACCGTCACGATCACCGTCACCGGGGACGACGGCCGCTACGAGGTCGGCGCGCCCGCCTGAAAACGGGTTGGGTTCGCCCGGCCCGCGGGGCAGGATCGGCGGTATGAGCGAATTCCATGTGCGTGCCGTGGCCGAAGGCGAACAGAGGGCCTGTCTCGGAGTCCTGGCGGAGTCCTTGCACGGCAAGCCTGCTTCGGACGAGGTCTGGGCGAAGATGGCTCCGTCCTGGCCCGCGGCAGGGAAATTCGCCGCGTTCGACGACCACGGAACCCCGGTGGGGATCACCAGTTCCTTCGAGGTGGAGCTGACCGTCCCGGGTGGACGGAAGCTCGTCACGGCCGCCGTCGACGGTGTCGGCGTCCGTGCCGACTGGACCCGCCGCGGGATCCTGACCGCCATGATGGCCGTACAGCTGGAAGACTTCGCGGCGCGTGGCGTTCCGCTCGCCGCGCTGCACGCGTCGGAAGCGGTGATCTACGGTCGCTTCGGTTACGGTGCGGCCACTTTCTGCCGGGGTGTTTCCGTGGAACGCCCGCGCGCCCGGCTTCGCGACGGCGTGGGACGCGAGGGCGTGGTCAGGTTCGTCACCCCGGCCGAAGCCGTGGAGCGTGTTCCCGCGTTGTACCACCGTTTCGAGGGAACGCGGCCGGGTTTCGTCTCTCGGCCTGCCAACTGGTGGCCGGGCTTCTTCGAGCGGGTGGTCACCGGAAACGACGGCTATCGCGTGGCCGTCCACACTGGACCGGATGGGGACGACGGTTTCGTCGTCTACCAGACCATCGACACTCGGGACCGGCAGGCGCCGGAGCGCGGCGCGCTCCTCGACGTCCGTGAACTCCATGCCGCCACGCCGCAGGCCTGGGCGGGACTGTGGCGCTTCCTGCTGTCGATCGACCTCGTCTCGGCCGTCGCCGGCCGGGGTTTCCCGCTGGACGACCCGCTCGCCGAACTGGTCACCGACCCGCGTGCGGTGAACACCACCGAGGTCATCGACGACCTGTGGCTGCGGCTCGTCGATGTGCTCGCGGCGCTGCGGGCACGGTCCTACGGCACCGCCGAGCCCGTGGTGCTCGAAGTGCACGACAAGCAGCTTCCGGACAACGACGGCCGTTACGTCGTCGGCCCGGACGGCGTGGACCGCACGACCGCCGAGGCCGATCTGCGGCTGGACGTCGCCATCTTGTCGTCGCTGTACCTCGGCCACGGCCTGTTCGGCGATCTGGCCTTGTCCGGCCGGGTGGAGGTGCTGGACGAGGCCGCGGTCGCCCGTGCCGACGCGCTGTTCCACACCGCGCGCACGCCGTGGTGCGGGACCTTCTTTTAGCTCCCCAGTACATGAAGGCCCCCATCCTGTACCTAGGCGCAAGGATGGGGGCCTTCATGTACTGGGGACGGACCGGGCGTGGGATCGGCCGAAGCCGGAATCCACGGAGGTGGCAGCGCCGCTAAGCCGGATTGCGGCGAGGTTTGATCCGCACCTGCGGCAGCGTGGGCGCGGGCAACCACGCCGTGCTGCCCTGGTAGCCCTCCACCTGACCGAACCGGTCCGCCTGTGCCTGCCACGCCTCGCGGTACTCGGCGATTTCCTCATGGCTTCGGCCCACGAAGTTCCACCACATGACGAGTTCCTCGGTGAACGGGGTCCCGCCGAGCAGGAGCACCCGAGCCGGTTCGGCGCCGGAGTTCTCCAGTTCGAGCCGTCCGTCGCCCGGTGCGAGGTAGGCGAGTTCGCCGGTGGCCAATGCGGCGCCGGCGACGGTGACGGAGCCGATGTCCTGCAGGACACCGTGTTCGAAGGCCGGGTCGATGTCGAGGGCCAGGATCGCCCCGGGCTCCACGGTGAGTTCGGCGCCCAACAGTGGAGTGAACGCCGGGACCGGTGACGTGGTCCCGGCGAGACTCCCGAGAAAGACGCGGGCGGTCGCGCCGGGCAGTTCGAGCAGCGGCGGCGCGTAGTGCCGGAAGTCCCGTGTCGTGTCGCGATGTGTGTCCGGCAGCGCGATCCAGAGTTGGACGCCGTGCAGCATCGAGGTGTCCGGTGTGGACATTTCGGAATGCGCGATGCCGTACCCGGCGGTCATCAGGTTCAGCTCGCCGGGTCGCACCATGGCCCGGGTGCCGATGCTGTCGCGGTGCTCGATCTCGCCGCTGAACAGCCAGCTCGCGGTCTGCAATCCGGTGTGCGGATGCGGCGCGACGTCCATCCCTCCGGACTCCGAAACGTCCTGCGGACCGTAGTGGTCGGCGAAACACCAGGCGCCGATCAGGGATCGTTGGCGCTGCGGGAGTGTCCGCCGGACCCGGATGGCGCGCGGACCGCCGAGCGGGACGTCGCGCGGGGTCAGCACGGTGACGCCCTCACCCGGCCGTTCCCGGCACAGCAGCTCGGCCGGGTCGGCCTCGGTGTTGCTCATGACTTCGGGAGCGCGGCCAGCAGGCGCTCCACCGAACGGCCGAGATTCCAGCGTTCCGCGAGTTCGGCGACCTTGTCCGGGTCGGCGGGCTCGGACGGGACGAGATCCGGGCGGGACTGGTCGACCGGGGCGTCGGCGGCGACTCGGACGACGGTGGGGGCGACCGCGAGATAGTCGGCGGCGTCGGTCAGCCGGAGCCGGGTCTTGAGCGGCACCCGCGAGTCGCCGGCGTTGGACGCCTCGATCAGCTCCTGCAGCGAACCGAACTGGGTGATCAGCTTCGCGGCCGTCTTCTCGCCGATCCCGGCGACGCCGGGCAGGCCGTCCGACGGGTCTCCGCGCAGCGCCGCCATGTCGGCGTAGCCGGGCCCGGCGTTCCCGGCCGGGATGCCGTACTTCTCCGCGATCTCCTCCGGGCCGAGGACTTCGGCCTTGTTCCAGCCCTTGCCGACGTAGATGACCACCGTGGACGTCGGTTCATGGCGGACCAGCTGGAACAGGTCGCGGTCACCGGTGATGACCTCGACGGGCGAGCGCTGCTCGCGGATCGCGAGCGCGCCGATGACGTCGTCGGCCTCGTACCCGGCCGCCTCGGCCGTCGCGATCCCGAAGGCCTCCAGCAGTTCCAGGATGATCGGCACCTGGGGGGTCAGGGTGTCCGGCACCTCTTCGACGTCGCTGCCTTCCGGGACCTCTTCGGCCACCCGGTGCGCCTTGTAGCTGGGCAGCAGATCGGTGCGGAACTTCGGCCGCCAGTCCGCGTCGAGGCACGCGACGAGCCGGGAAGGCCGCCGGTCGACGAGGATCCGCGCGATGGTGTCGGTGAACCCGCGCACCGCGTTGACCGGTGTCCCGTCGGGGGCGGTCATCGAATCGGGCAGTGCGTAGAACGAGCGGAAGTAGAGGCTCGCGGAATCGAGGAGAGCGAGTGGTCCGGTCACGCGGACAGCCTGCCATGTCCCGCCCCGGATGTCCGTGAAGGACCCGACCCCCAGCCGGGTCCTCCACGGACACCGGTCAGGCCGCGTAGGGCCGCACCTGACGCGCGTCGCGCAGCGCGTTGGCCCACCAGTTCAGCTGATTCAGCAGCGTGGTGGCCGCGACGGAGGCGCCTTCGAAGTCGTCGTGCTCACCGTCCGGGCCGAAGTGGTTCCAGGCGTAGGGGAAGCTCACGGTCTCGCGGATCGTCGCGGCGTGGAGTTCGGCGAAGACCGGGCGCAGGTGTTCCACCGCGCGCAGGCCGCCGGAGATACCGCCATAGGAAACGAAGGCGACCGGTTTCCCGTGCCATTCGGGGCCGGTGGCGTCGAGCGCGGTCTTGAGCGGGCCGGGGTAGCTGTGGTTGTACTCGGGGACGATCACGACGACGGCGTCCGCCGCGGCGACGCCGGGGGAGAGATCTCCGGGGGCTTCGGCCAGATCGATGACGGACAGGGTGACGTCGTCGCGCTGTTTGGCGCGGTCGAGGAACCAGTTCGCGACGACGGGAGCGAAGCGGCCCTCGCGGACGCTGCTGATCACGACGGCGAGCTGGTAAGGCGAGTTCGTTGTCATGCCCAAGACCGTAAAACCTGAACCTAACTTGAAGTCAAACTCCAGAATCGCCGAATATCGGGGCCTAATCGCAGAGAACTCTTTGCAGAGAATTCTCTGCGGTTGTAGGGTCGACGGCATGGGGAAGAGCGAGAGGTATCTCGCGCGGGTCGACGGCCGCGTTCTGCGGGCGCTGTCGCATCCACTGCGCGTCAAGATCCTGGAGTTGCTGCGAGAGGACGGTCCGGCGACGGCGTCCGGACTGGCGAAACGGGTGGGGGAGAGTTCCGGGACCACGAGCTGGCATCTGCGCCAGCTGGCCGAGTGCGGGCTGATCGGAGAGGACGCCGAACGCGGCAGCAGGCGCGACCGGTGGTGGAAGGCCGTGCACGAGGGGGATCAGATGCAGGCCAGGGACTTCATCGACGATCCAGACCTCGCGGGCCCGTTCAACGCCTACGCGCACACGATGATCGAGCGTCGCTACGCCGCCGAAGCGCAGTTCGTCGCCGAGGTGCGGGACTGGGCCGACGAGTGGATCGACAAGGTCAGCTTCCACGATTCGCCGCTCTCGCTGACACCGGACGAGGCCGCCGCGTTGAGCGACGAGATCCTCGACGTGATCGGCCGCTACCGCCGTCCGGAGAAGGACGGCGACACCCAGGTCCGCGTGCACTGGGCGGCCTTCCCGAGGAAGTCCCGGCCGGAGACGCCATGAGCCGGATGCCACTGGGGGCTCTGGTCGTGGCTTCGGGGATCTCCTCGGCCGGGGTGATGATGACGTTGCTCGCGATTCCCTGGTTCGTGCTGCAGAGCACGGGCAGCGGCACCAAGACCGGCCTCGTCACCGCGGCCGAGGTGCTGGGCCTGATGGTCGCCGCGATGCTGGGCGGGCCGATCGTGGACCGGCTCGGCACCCGCCGGGCCAGCGTGGGCGCGGACCTGCTGACCACCGTCACGGTGCTCCTGATTCCGCTCGCGATGGGCACGACAGGACTGAGCCTGCCCGGGCTGATCGCACTGTCGTTCGTGATGGGGGTTTCCCGCGGTCCCGCCGACACGGCGAAGCAGGTGCTGCTCCCCGGCGTCGCCGAACTCGGCGGTGTCGGTGTGAGCCGGGCGGCGAGCGCCGTCGAAGCGGCGATGAGAACCGGCCGGATGGCGGGCGGACCCGCCGCCGGCGCGCTGATCGCGCTGATCGGCCCGATGCCGGTGCTGTTCGTCGACGCGGGCGCGCTCCTGCTGTCCGCCGCGCTGGTGTTCGCGCTGATCCCGGCCGCGGCCGGCCCGCCGAGGCCGCCGTCGGGCGGGTACCTCAAGCAACTGCGCGAAGGATTCGGCTACGTCAAACGCGACGCGGTGCTGCGCGCGATCGTCGGCATGCTGATGCTCACCAGCAGTCTCGACTTCGGGCTGCTC
Source organism: Amycolatopsis sp. WAC 04182 (assembly GCF_003947465.1). NCBI lineage: Bacteria > Bacillati > Actinomycetota > Actinomycetes > Pseudonocardiales > Pseudonocardiaceae > Amycolatopsis > Amycolatopsis sp. WAC 04182. The sequence goes on along the minus strand of NZ_QHJJ01000003.1, from coordinate 867,082 downwards.
GGTGTCCTGTATCCGGCGTATGGGGATCAGGTCCTGCACAGCACCGCGCTCATCGGCGCGATGATCACCGCCGTCGCGGCGGGCGCGCTCCTCGGCTCGGCGCTCTACGGCTGGGTGGGGCACCGGATTTCCCGGCGGACGGCGATCCTCGTCGCCGTCGCGATCGAAGGTGCGCCGAGATTCGCCTTGCTCGCGCTGGAACCGGCGCCGCCCGTGCTGCTCGCCGGACTGGTGGTGGCCGGGATCGGGGCGGGCGCGCTCAACCCGATCGTGCTCCCGGTGGTCTACGAACGGGTCCCGGAGGCCGTGCGGGGTCGCGTGCTCAGCCTCCTCGTCGGCGGGGTGCTCGCCGTGGCGCCGCTCGGTTCGATGGCGGCCGGGCTGTTGCTGGACGGGATCGGCCTCGTCGGCGCGCTCGCCGTCTTCGGCGGCCTGTACCTGATCGCCGGCACCTTCCCGGCGATCTTCCGGGTGTGGCGCGGGCTCGACGATCCCGCCCCGATCGGGGGTGACCGGCCGGTGAGCCAAGGGGCGCGGACCGACTAGGCTCGCCATCATGTCGCGCCGTTCCCTTCACAACCCAGCCCCCGACGCCGCCAGCCTCCGCGCCCGCCTCGACCGGGCCCGCGCCGCCGCGGCCGCCGCCGACACCGACGCCCTGCTGATCGCACCCGGCTCGGACCTGCGCTACCTCATCGGCCAGGCCGGGGGCTCCTTCGAACGGCTGACCACGCTGGTGATCCCGGCCGATGGCGTCCCGGCCCTGGTGCTGCCGAAACTTGAGGCCCCTGGTTACGCGGACGTCCCCGCCGACGAACTCGGTATCGAGATCGTCACCTGGGTCGACGGCGACAACGCGTACGAACTGGTCGCCGACCGGCTGGGCAAGCCGGGCCGCGTGGCGGTCAGCGACTTCACCCCGGCGCTGCACGTGCTCGCCTTCCGTGGCGCGCTCGGCGACGCGGAGCAGACGCTGGCCGGCCCGATCGTGCGCGAACTGCGGATGCGCAAGGACGCCGCCGAGATCCAGGCGCTGCGCGACGCGGGTGCCGCCATCGACCGCGTCCACGCCCGCGTGCACGAATGGCTGCGCCCCGGCCGCACCGAGGCCGAGGTCGGTGCGGACATCACCGCCGCCATCGTCGAGGAGGGCCACACCCACGCGGACTTCGTGATCGTCGGCTCGGGCCCCAACGGCGCCAGCCCGCACCACGACGTCTCCGAGCGGGTCATCGAGCGCGGCGACGTCGTCGTGGTCGACATCGGCGGCCCGATCGCCGAGGGCTACAACTCCGACTCCACCCGCACGTACGCGGTGGGCGAGCCGCGTGACGCCGACGTCGCCGAGACCTACGCGGTCCTGCAGCGGGCGCAGAAGGCCGCCGTCGACGCCGTCCGCCCAGGCGTCACCGCTGAGTCGATCGACGCCGCCGCGCGCGACATCATCGCCGAGGCGGGGTACGGCGAGTACTTCATCCACCGCACCGGTCACGGCATCGGCCTCGACGTGCACGAGGAGCCCTACATCATCAAGGGCAACGCGCTGCCGCTCGAACCGGGCATGGCCTTCAGCGTCGAACCCGGCATCTACCAGCCCGGCCGCTGGGGCGCCCGTATCGAGGACATCGTCGTGGTCACCGAGAACGGCGTCGAATCGGTCAACCAGCGCCCGCACGACCTGATCGTGCTCGACGCATGACCGGTTCCCTGGAGCCGCTGGATCAGGCCATCGTGCAGGAACTGGCCGCGGACGGACGGCGCAGTTTCACCGATCTGGCGGAGCGGGTCGGGCTTTCGGTTTCGGCGGTGCACCAGCGGGTGCGCCGCCTGGAGCAGCGCGGGGTCATCCTCGGGTACACTGCGCGGCTCGACGGCGAGCAGATCGGCCTGCCGCTCACGGCGCTGATCTCGCTGACGCCGAACGATCCGGCCGCTCCGGACGACTACCCGCAGCGTCTCGAGCACATCAAGGAGATCGAGTCCTGCTACTCGGTCGCGGGGGACGAGTCGTACATCCTCCTGGTCCGGGTGGCTTCGCCGCTCGGCCTGGAGGACCTGCTCCGCCGGATCCGGGAGTCCGCCAAGGTCTCGACCCGGACCACGGTGGTGCTGTCGACGCCGTTCGAGGGCCGTTCGCCCACCCTGTGAGAGCGGAAAACCGGTGGGCTTGCGCGACGCTGGTACGATAAAAGGTATGGCAACACGTAAGGTCACTCTCTCACTCGACAGTGGTGCGCTCGAGTTCGCCGAGCGGGCCGCGAAGGCACACGGGATCTCGGTCTCGTCGTGGTTGTCCAAAGCGGCCCGCAGGGAGGCCGTCCGCACCGGATACACCCCGCAGCGCGCCCCGGTCGAACCGTCCGCCGAATCGGACGAGGCCGAGCTGACCGCCGCGGAGAAGGATCTGCGTGCACAGGGGTGAAGTCTGGACGTACCACCCCCCGACCGAACCGGCACGGCAGCGCACCGTCGTCCTGCTGTCCTCGGACGGGGTGAACGAATCCGAGCGGCCGTGGCTGCTCGGCACCGAACTGCTGGACCGTGATCCGCAGGACATCCTCGGCGTCGCCGTCGACGCGCGGTATTGGGTCTCCACGCTGAACCTCACGCGCCTGTACCGGCCGTGGTTCGACGAGAAGATCGCGGAGATCGACCAAGAGGTCCAGGAGCGCATCGACATCGCGTTGCGCGCCGCACTCGACCTCTAGCGCGCGATCACCTCGGGCGCGGCGTGCAGTTTGCCGTCGGGGCCGGAGAGGCACGACGCGTTGCCGCCGCGGGCGGCGAGGAACTCGTTGAGGCAGTTCGCGATCTGCGCGTGTCCGTTCGCGTTGGGATGGAACGACTCCTGCAACGCGTGGCTCGCGCGGTCCACCTGGCCGAGGTCACGCAGCTGTAGCGTCAGCCTGCTGAACCACTCGTTCGCCGGGTCGCTGCTGCACGCCTCGTGCCCGGCGCCCGCGCGCGAAAGGTCGAGGAAGCGCGCGCTGGTCGCCCTCGACGCCTGCTTGAGCCCGTCCGACAGGACGGAGACGCCGTCACGGCGCATCCATTCGAGGTCCTCGGTGCGGAACGGGCAGCCGTTGAGGCTGCGGAGGGCCTCCGGGATCTGGGGGCCGACAGGCGAGGCGTACGACATCAGCACGAGCTGATAGTCCGTCGGGACATAGCCGGCCTGTGCCAACACCTTCTTGACGTCGGCGACGGCGTTGGTCACCTTCGGCACCATGGCGTCCACTTTGGACTTCCAGGTGGTGCGAAGCGCCGCACTGCACGGCGGATTCTGCGGGGAGAACCAAGCCTTGAAGCATTCGTTGACCTGAGCGGAGAACTTCGGCTCGTCGTTCGCGCCGATCGCGATCACCACCGCGGCGACCCGATGGTCCTTGATCAGGTTCGCGAGCTGTTGAGCCTGTGACGGCTCGGTCCACTGCTTGGCGTCGCCGAGGGCGACCTGCTCCGAGGGCGCCCCCGAACACGCGAGGTTCACGCGCGCGGTGACGTCGGGGATCTTGACCTGTTCGACGAAGGCGTTGGGGGAGCGGTGGCACCAGTTGCCGCCCTGCCCGTTGGTCGTGGGTGTGTAGTCGCCCGCGCCCTCGCCGGACACGGTGCTGTCGCCGATGGAGACGACCGTCAGCGGCCCCGTCCCCGGTGGGCCTTGGCGCGGGGACGGCTGCCCTGGGCGGCTTTCCGACCCGGTAAAGGCAATGAACCCGACGAGAACCACCACGAACGTGAGCGCCAGAGCACCCCACCACCACCGGAAACGTCGCATCGTCACCGGATTCTACGGACACGTGGCCCGACAGGGTGATCATGGCGGTGTGACGGTCGCGATGCCCGGTCAGCCCGCCGCCGTCAGGTCCGTCCCGGAGGCCAGTTCCGTCACGATGTCGAGCACACCGGGCAGTGCGGGCTTGTCGTTCGCCGGCGACCAGGCGACCACCGTCCGGGCGGTGTCGCCCACCAGCGGCACGAACACCACGCCGCTCCGGCGCAGGCTGTGCGAAGACCGGGCCAATCTCGTGACCCCGACGCCGGCGGCGACCAGACCGAGCAGGCCCTGGACGGTCGCCGCCCGCTGCACGACGCGCGGCGTGAATCCGGCCGCCTCGAATTCGTCGTCATAGCGGCGATGCCAGGGCTCCCACGAGGTTCGCGGTGTGAGCACCCAGGATTCGCCGGCCAGATCCGCGAGCTTCAGTTCGGTCGCGGACGCGAGCCGGTGCCCCTCCGGCAGGACGGCGCAGACCTCCTCGGTGATCAGGGTGCGGGTCTCGAACCCGTCGACGAGCGGAGGCCGGGTGAAGATCAGGTCGTAACGACCGCCGGTGAGCCCGTCGACGAGGGGTGCGATCTGGGTGTCGTCCGTGGTGAGGGTGAGGTCGGGAAGCCGCTCACGGACCGCGCGAACCACCGGCGGGAGCAGATAGTTGGCCGTGGTGGTGAGGAAACCGAGGTGCAGTGTGCCGATCTCGCCGCGCACCGCCCGGTTCAGCACCGACAGCGCCTCGTCGTTGCGCGCCAGTACGGCGCGGGCCTCCGGCAGGAACAGTGACCCGACTTCGGTGAGCCGGGTCCCGCGGGTGTCGCGTTGCAGCAGCTTCGCGCGGAGGAGCCGCTCCAGCACGGTGATCTGCTGTGAAAGGGACTGCTGGGCGATGTGCAGACGCCGCGCGGCCTTGGTGAAGCTCGCGTCCTCGGCGACGGCGACGAAATAGCGCAACTGCCGCAACTCGGGGGTCACAGGCTCCGACTGTAGCCGCACCAGGAAGCCGGTGTTGGCGACCGGGGCGCGATCTTCGCACGATGGATGCCAGGAACTTCACTGGAGGAAACAGGAATGACGAAGGAAACCGAGGGCCGCGTCTGGCTGATCACGGGCTGCTCGGCCGGGTTCGGCAGGCATCTCGTGCTGGCCGCGCTCGACGCCGGTGACCGCGTGATGGCCACGGCACGCCGTCCGGAGACACTGGCCGAACTGGAAGAGTTCGGCCAGGGCCGGGTGCGCACCGCCGCGCTCGACGTCACCGACCCGGCACAGGTCGAAGCCGCCGTGCAGGCGACTCTCGACGAATTCGGCCGGATCGACGTCGTGGTCAACAACGCCGGTCATGGTTCGGTGGGAGCGGTCGAAGAACTGACCATGACCGAGCTGCGATCCCTGATGGACGTGATGTTCTTCGGCGCCGTCGAGGTGACGAAGGCGGTGCTGCCCCACCTGCGCGAACAGGGTAGCGGCGCCCTCGTGCAGATGAGCTCGATGGGCGGGCAGCAGAGCCCGCCGGGTTTCGGGGCCTACTGCTCGGCGAAGTTCGCCCTGGAGGCGATGTCGGAGTCCTTGGCCGCCGAGGTCGCGCCGTTCGGCGTGCAGGTGCTGATCGTGGAGCCCGGCGCCTTCCGAACGGAGTTCGGCGGCAGCCGGTTGCAGCGCTCGCGGGTGATCGAGGCCTACCGCGAATCGACCGGCGCGATCCGGGACTTCGTCGAGGGGATGGACGGCTCGCAGCCCGGAGACCCGGCGAAGGCCGCGGCGGCGATCTTGAAGGTGCTCGAAAGCGACGCCCCGCCGCTCCGGCTCGCGCTCGGCGACGACGCTGTCGACGGGCTGCGAGCCGTGCACGAGGCCAGGGCGGCGGAGCTGGCGGCTTGGGAGTCCTTGAGCCGCTCCACCGCGCTCTGAGCCTTCGGCCTCAACGACCGTCCACTCTGGACGCGAGAATCACCGCGCCGGGTCCGGAAAGTTCGTCCAGTGCCACGGCCCGGCCGGCGATCGACAGCAAGAGCGCTTCCCCGGGCCCGCTGACTTCCGGCCCGGCCCCGGACGACCAGTCGAGGTCCGTGGCGACGAGCCGAAGACCGCGCGCCCGCTTGCGCGCCTTGATCGGCGGGGCGTATCGGGCGAAAGTCAGGGCGTGACGCAGCCGTTCCGGCGGTACCTCGCGGGGAAACCCCAGCGGGCGCCGGATGTCCTGGTGATGGAGGATCCCGTCGAGCAGCGCCACCCGTCCACCGAACGCCGAGGTCAGGCCGTGCGGTTCGAGGTACTCCTCGAATCGCGCAATCAGTTCCTCCGGTGTCCGGCCGGGTTTCCGTGCGACACCGAGCGCGTTCATCCGGTTCAGCCGCAGCCTGCCGCGGACGGCCTGGCCGAGCAGATCACGGAACCGCTGGGCGTCGTAGTCGACGACGTGGGCGACGACCTGCCGGACCGTCCACTCCGAACACAACGTGGGCGCGTCCCAGTGTTCGGGGGACAGCGTTCGCAGGAACGCGGCGAAGTCCGCCCGTTCGTCCCGGGCGAGTCGCGCGACGGTGTCCACTGGTGGCCTCCTGCTCACTCGTGGTCGAGCCATCCGCAAACGTAGTAGTTCGTGTCCTCGTTCCGCTCGACATACCAGGAATAGACGACGTCACCCGCGAGTTCGCCGCTGAAAGAGGTCTCGGAGGACTGTGGTCCCTCAGCAGTTCTCCAGGAAGTGCCGCAGCACCCGGGTGCCGAACCGCAGGCCCTCCACCGGGACACGCTCGTCCACACCGTGCGCCATCGCGCGATACGGGAAGCCTTCCGGCAGCCACAACGGCGCGAAGCCGTAGCAGTCGATCCCCAACGGGCTGAACGCCTTCGCGTCCGTACCGCCGCCCATGCAGTAGGGCACGACGACGGCTTCGGGGTCTTCTGAGCGCAGCGCCTCAGCCATCGCGTCGAACCACGGTGAATCCACGGGAGCCTGGACCGGCGGCTGGTGCGCGACGAATTCGCGCGTGACGCCCTCGCCGAGCATCGCGTCGAGCTCGGCGAACAGGTCTGGTTCGGTGCCCGGGAGGACGCGGACGTCCACCTGGGCCTCGGCCGAAGTCGGGATCACGTTCACCTTGTAGCCGGCGTCGAGCATGGTCGGCGTCGTGCTGTTGCGGACGGTCGGCACCACCAGTGCACCGGCGGGCCCGAGGCGGGCGATCGTTCCGTCCACATCGGACAGATCGATCGGGACGCCGAGCGCTTCCCCGGTGCGTTCCAGGAACGCTTGCACCGTCGGGGTCAGCTGGATCGGCCAGCGGTGCGCGGCGATCTTGCCGAGCGCGGTGACCAGCCGGATGACGGCGTTCTCGTCGTTGGGGCGCGATCCGTGTCCCGCGCGGCCCTTGGCGGTCAGGCGCAGGTGCGCCGTTCCGCGTTCGGCCGTCGCCACCGGATAGAGCCGCACGGACCGGCCGTCGGCGGCGGGGACGTGGTAGGTGTACGCGCCCGACTCGCTGATCGCGGCCGCGCAACCGTCGAACAGGTCCCGGTGCGTCGCGGCGAGCCAGTGCGCCCCGTACTCGCCCTTGTCCTCCTCGTCGGCCACGAAAGCCAGGACGATGTCCCGCCGCGGCCGGACACCCGTGGCGAGGGCGGCGAGCACCATCGCGCAGAAGTCCTTCATGTCGACCGCGCCGCGGCCCCAGAGGAAGCCGTCGCGGACCTCGCCCGAGAACGGATCCACCGACCAGTCGGCGGCGTCGGCCGGGACGACGTCGAGGTGCCCCTGCACGAGCAGCGCGGGCAGACTCGGGTCGGTGCCGGGCACCCGGGCGATCACGTTCGCGCGGCGGGGTGCGGACTCGATGATCTTCGAGCCGATCCCGAGCCCCGAAAGCAGCGACGCGACGTACTCGGCCGCCTCGCGCTCGCCTTCGGAGTCCCCGTCGCCGCGGTTCGTGGTGTCGAACCGGATCAGCCGCGAACAAACGTCGACGACATCCAACTCAGCCATAGATACCCTGCACCGCCCCGGCCGCGATCGCCGTGACGATCTTGAACGCCTTCATCGCTTCGGTCATGTCCGGCGCGTCGAAGCCGACCCGCCGCACGCCGATCTGTTCCACCGTCGGGATCACCGCCGCGGCCTGCGCGAGGTGGCTCGCGTCGAACTCGACCTCGATGCGGTGCGGCGTGGTGAATCGCTCGACCCGGCCTGCCCGGTTCATCGCGTCCGCCGCGGCCGAGCTCAGCAGCTCGGCCGTCCTGGCGGGCGGCAGGCAGATCGCGGCGTACCGGCTGACGCATTCCTTCACCGTGACCAGTTCGGCCTCCGGCGCGTAGTCCTGGGCGTCGTCGCAGGCCTTGTCGTCACCGGAAACGACGAGCACCGGAACGCCGTACTCGGCGGCCATCGCGGCGTTCAGCCTGCCTTCGCTGGCGGGTACGTCGTCGAGCCACACGCCGGTGATCTGGTTCTCGAGGTACGTGTGGGACAGGACGCCGTCGAAGCCCGCGCCGGCGTGGTAGCCGAGGAAGACGACGCCGTCCACGCCGGTGTCGATGCCTTGCATCATCGAGAGCGGCTTGTGCCTGCCGGTGAGCATGCGCGCCCGGCCGTCGAGGTCTTCTAGCAGGAGATTCCGCTGGGAGGAATGCGCTTCGTTGACCAGCACGTCGGTGGCGCCGGCGTCGAACAGGCCCGCGATGGTGGCGTTGACGTCACCGGTGAACAGGCGGCGGAATCGTTGCCACTGCTCGGTACCGGGGATGACGTCCTCGGTCCAGGTGACGCCGGTGGCGCCCTCCATGTCCGCCGAGATCATGATGCGCATGCGGGGCACCTTAGCCGAGGCTCTGTGCCTTCGCCGCCGGGATCAGGGCCAGGAACCGGAACGCGGGTACACCGCCCAGGCACGCTCCCAAGCCGCCGCGCGCTGCCGGTCGAGCACCAGCCGGACGACCCGGTGGACCAGAACGAGCGCGGCGACCACGGCGAACCAGAGCCAGAGGCCGACGAGCACGGAATCGAACACCGCCGTCGACGCGTTCCTCGGCGCTGAAGTGAGCTGACCGCGGGCGTCGATCCAGATCGGCACGGCCGATCCGGCGGGGCTGCCCGGTGTCGCGAGGACACCACCGGTGTGCCGCGCTCCGCGCGAGTCGGCCCAGGTCGCCTGGGTGGTGGAGTTGTCGGTCCCGACGCTCTCGCTGTCGACGATGCGGACGGGCGCGGCCGTAAGCAGATACGCGGTGGCGGCTTGACGTCCAGAGGCGTCGGCGGCGGCCGCGGCGACCTGCCTGCCGTGGTTGGCCGAGCCGGCGGCCGCCGCGACCGGGATGGCGAGCAATGCCGCGAGGATGACGAGCTTGAGCACCAGGGCTTCGAACCGGTCGGAGCCGCGGGCCAGCGAGTTACGACCAGGGAAGAGCCGTCGTCCGAACCGGGCGATCGGACCGCTGGACCCGTGCACGAGGAACCCCATTCCCTCAGACCGCGAAAACCTCCGGCTTCGATTCTCGGTCACCGGGGCGCCGCTGTCGCGGTATGGGGACACAGACCACTCTGTGAACCCGTACACAACCTTTAATTCGTTTTACCCGTCCGCGTTCCCCCGCTACCGTCTTCGGCATGGGGATTTTCTTCACTCTGTGATTCTCGCCTTCGACGCGGCCCTGGCGTAGAGCCTTTCGCTCCGCCGGGCCGCGTCCTTCCGCATGTTCTCTTCTTCCCTTGCGAGAATCAGGAGGACGCCCCTGTGCGTACCCCGCATCGAAATCCCGGAACACAACTCGTGCTCTCCGGCGTCACCAAGCGTTTCGACGACCACGTCGTACTCGACCAGGTTTCCTTCACCGTCAAACCGGGGGAGAAGGCGGGCGTCATCGGCGACAACGGCTCGGGCAAGTCCACGTTGCTGAGGCTGATCGCCGGCCGGGACCGGGCGGACAACGGCACGGTGACCGTCACCGCGCCCGGCGGCGTCGGCTATCTCCCGCAGACGCTGGAACTGCCCGACACCGCCACGGTCGGCGACGCGATCGACCTCGCGCTGGCCGACATCCGGGACCTCGAGTCACGGCTGCGGGCAGCCGAAACAGCGCTCGAAACCGCCGAAGACCTGGCCGCGTACGGCGACCTCATGGCCGCCTACGAAGCCCGTGGCGGTTACGAGGCCGATGCCAGGGTGGAGGTCGCCCTGCACGGACTCGGGCAGCCGGGCCTCGATCGCGGCCGGGCGCTGGGCAGCCTGTCCGGCGGTCAGCGGTCCCGGCTGGCGCTCGCGGCCACCCTGGCCGCGTCACCCGAACTGCTGTTGCTGGACGAGCCGACCAACGATCTCGACGACGAAGCCGTCGCCTGGCTGGAGGACCACCTTCGCGGGCATCGCGGCAGGATCGTCGCGATCACCCACGACCGGATGTTCCTCAGCCGGGTCACCGGCACGATCCTCGAGGTCGACGCGGATCGCCGGACCGTGCAGCGGCACGGCAACGGTTACGCGGGTTACCTCGCGGCGAAGGAGGCCGCGCGGGCCCGGTGGGTCCGCGAGTACGAGGAGTGGAGGTTGGAGAAGGCCCGGTACGAACGGATGGCGGACGTCAACATCGACCGGTTCTCGGCGATCCCGCGCAAGGCTCCGGCAGCCTTCAGCGGCGCCGGCGCGTTCCGGGCCCGGTCCCGGGCGCACGGGGCGATGAGCCGGATCCGATCGGCTCGCGAGCGGATCCAGCGGCTCGAGGCGGACCGCGTTCCGCCGCCGCCCGAGCCGCTCCGGTTCACCGCACGGATCGCCGCGGGGGAGACCGAGGCCGATCGGTACGTGGTGAAGGTGGACGACGTGTCGGTCGACGGTCGTCTGCCGCGGACGTCGCTCAGCGTGCTGCCCGGCGAACGGGTCCTCGTCACCGGGCCCAACGGGGCTGGCAAGACGACCCTGATGCGGGTGCTCGCCGGTGAGCTGACGCCGTCGACGGGGTCGGCGGAGCGGACGGGCCGGATCGGGTTCCTGCACCAGAACGGCGGACTCGCCGCCGATGCCCGAACCGTTCTGGCGGTCTTCGCCGGGGACGGTGACGAGGACGAGGCGGCCGAGAGGTTGCTGTCGCTGGGCCTGTTCCGGGCGCCGGATCTGCGCAAACCGGTCCGCGACCTGTCCATCGGGCAGCGGCGCAGGCTCGAACTGGCCAGGCTCGTGACGGCCAAGACCGATCTGCTGCTCCTCGACGAGCCGACCAACCATCTCGCCCCGGATCTCGTGGAGGAGATGGAGCAGGCACTCGCGGAGTACTCCGGCGCGCTCGTGGTCGTCACGCACGACCGGCGGATGCGGCGGACCTTCGAGGGCAGACGGCTGGAACTGGTCACTTCAGCGGCATGAGCGGTCCGTCCACTTCGGCCGGATTGAGGCAGCTGTTCAGCCCGTCCACGAGGGAACAGGTCCCCGGACCGCGTTTGAGCCGGAAGCCCTGCGGCACGCCACCCGCCGTCACCAGAGCCTGGTACGCGGGGACGGCGTCCGTGGGGCGCCGGGTCAGCGCGGGATCGGTGAGAGCGTCCACTGTGTACAGTCCGAACCGGGCGCGATAGCTGCCCCATTCGTAGTTGTCGGTGAGGCTCCAGTAGTTGTAGCCGATGAGGTTCATCCCGTCGGCCTTGGCTCGCTGGAGCCAGTACGCCGTGTCGCGGACGTGGTCGCCGCGGGTGTAGTCCGCGTCGCGGAGTTTCCCGTTGTCGGTCGCCATGCCGTTTTCGACGATGTAGAGCGGCAGCCGCGGAAACCGGTTGTGGTAGCTGCGAAGCGCGTAGTAGATGCCTTCGGGCTGGAGCTTCACGTCCCAGAACTTGTCGGTCGCCGCGGCGAACACCGTCCAGTTGTCGATGCTCAGGCCGTAGTAGTAGTCGATCCCGATGAAGTCGAGCTTGTCCTTGACCTGGTCGAGGAAGAACCAGTCGGCCATCCCGTTGACGCCGGTGATGTAGGCCTGGTTGCTGGTGACCTTCGAGGTCGGGTCGAGTTCGTGGATCAGGTCGTAGGCCCGCCGGTGCGCCTGGACGATGGTGGACTGCGCCGCGAAGTACCGCGTCGCGTTCAGCGCGCCGACCTTCTGTTCGTTCTTGAGGAAGATGAGCGGCTCGTTGAACGTCACCCAGAGGACGTCCTGCCCGGCGTAGCGCTGGACGATCTTCCGGCTGAACTCCAGCCACGCGTCGGCGGTCCGCGTCTCCGCCCAGCCGCCCTGATCGAGCGCCCAGCCCGGGTAGACCCAGTGGTTGAGCGTGATTATCGGGGTCATGCCCGCGGCCCGGACCTGCCGGAACACGTCGTCGTAGAAGGCCAGTTCGGTCTCGTCCCACCGTCCGGGCGAGGGTTCGACGCGAGCCCACTCGATGCCGAACCGGTAGGTGTTGACGCCGAGCCCCGCCGCGAGGCGGATGTCGTCGGCGTAGCGGTGCCGGAAGTCCACGGAGTCGCGGTATTCGTCGACGCCGTCCTTGCCCGCGGAACGGTCCACGAACCGCTTCCAGTTGCTGTCCGGAGCGCTGCCCTCGGACTGATAGCCCGACGACGCGACACCCCAGTAGAAGTCGCGGGACCAGCCGTCGTCCTGCGATGCGGACGCGTTCACCGCCGAAAGTGTCGCGCATAGTGAGACGGCGACCACCGAGGACAGCACCCGGCGTAACCTTCCCCGATGCTCCGGCCACTTCGTCGATCGTTCACCAGTGTCCGCCATCCACGGGACGCTAACGTGGGTGAACGGCGTAAACAAGCGGCCGTCCGGGGACTTCGACGATGACGTTGGGGAGATGATCGACTTGACCGGCAGCACGGTCCGACACGCCGTCTATCTGCCGCCTTTCGGCCCGTTCGGTGAGCCGGGAGTGCTCGTCGACCTCGCCGTGCGCGCCGAGGCCGCGGGCTGGGACGGGTTCTTCCTGTGGGACCACGTGGTCGCGGACACCATGCCCATCGCGGATCCGTGGACGACGCTCGGCGCCATCGCGCACGCCACCGACCGGCTGCTGTTCGGCCCGATGATCACCCCGCCCGCCCGGCGCCGCCCGTGGGTGGTCGCCCGGCACGCGTCGACGGTCAGCAGGCTTTCCGGCGGGCGGCTGATCCTCGGCACCGGGCTCGGTTCCGACGAATCCGGTGACTTCAGCCGGTTCGGTGAGCAGACCGATCTGCTGACCCGATCGGCGATGTTCGACGAGGGCCTGGACGTCATCCGCGCGATCTGGTCCGGCAAGCGCTTCGACCACGACGGCGCGCACTACCAGGTCGCGCTCGCCGAGGCCCCGCCCGAGCCGTTCCCGATCCCGATCTGGGTGGCGAGCTCCACCGACAATCCGCGCGTCGTCCGGCGGGCGGCGTTGTGCGACGGGATATTCCCGAATCCGGAGGACCACACGCCGACCGCCGAGGAGATCGCGGAGACCCACCGTGCGCTCGGTCTCGCCGGGCTGGAGCCGGGCCGTCCCTTCGACGTCGCGGTCGCCGGGAACGCGAGCCCGGCGTGGGAGGAGCCGATCAAGGTCGACCTGCCCGCGCTGGGGCAGGCCGGGATGACGTGGTGGATGGAGTCGCTGATGCATCTCGACCCGCTGGAGCTTTCGCAGAAGATCGTGGACGCCGGCCCGCCTCGGTGGTGATACGTCCGTGAAGAGGCTGGCCCGCAGCGCTCTGTCCACAGTGGACTTATGATCCGCCGTCCGCCGGATTACGTTGCGCCAAAAGCCTTCATCGCCCTTGCGGCACCGCACGCCTTTGATAGCGTCACCGCGGCGTCCTGCGAACCAGTGACGCTCGGGGGAGGGGCGGAATGCATGCGATGCGGCTGGAAACCGGGGTCACGCTGGTCAACGCGTTGTCCGGGGAGCATGTCCACGGCAGGCCGAAACCCACCCTTCAGGGCCAAGACCTGATCCACGCCGCCACTGAAGTGCTCGGAACCGGGAACGGTCAGGTCGATCTTTTGACCGCGGAACGGCTGCGGAATCTCGCCTCGCGCCTGCGGGAGATCATCGAGTCGCTGTCCCGGCGGGACCCGGACCGGGCGGCCGGGCTGCTCAACCGGATGCTCGTCGACAGCAAGGCGCGGCCGTCCCTGCATCGCCACGGCGAACAGTCGTGGCATCTGCATTTCCACGGTCCTGAAGCCGACCTCGTCCAGCAGTGGGCGGCGGGTCTCGCGGTGTCCGTGGCCGCGGCGCTCGGCGACGACGTCCCGCATCGCGTCGGGTTGTGCGCGGCGCCGCGGTGCGACGAGGTGTACCTCGACGCGAGCCAGGCGCAGATCAAGCGGTTCTGCGGCCTGGCCTGCCAGAACCGGGTGAAGGCCGCCGCGTACCGCGCCCGCCGCTCAGGATCGTGAGCCTCGCGGTGTCGCGTCGACGTACCACTCGCGGTTGAACACGAGTCCGAAGAGTGGCGCCGGAAGCCGGGTGATCACGCGCATCAGCGGGGCGAGCCTGCCGTTCCCCTTCACCTGCGAGGAGTGGGCGGCGATCGCGGCCTGCTTCTGGCTGGCGAAGCGGCGGACGTCGAAGGTGTGCGTGATCTCGGACTTGGCGCTGTAGGCGCGGAGAAGCGCGTCGACGTCGTAGCGGAACGGGATCCGTGACAGGCGCACGATCCGCACCAGGCGCGCGACGACGTCGCGGGGAATCGTGGCCTCCAGCAGCCGGACATCGCCGGCCAGTTCCGCTGCCCGCTTGCCGACCTCGTGCACCTTGACGTGGTCGCGGTGACCGTAGCCGCCGTTGCGGTCGTAGCTCAGCAGAACCGAAGCGCCCTCTTCGCGAAGGATCGCCACGAGCCGGGCCGCCGCTTCGTCGGTGCTCGCGCGGACGAAACGGACCCAGCCCGGCGGGTCCGGATAGAGGATCGCGCCGTGGCCGCTGCCGGCGTAACCGAGATGGACGACGCGTGCGACGCCCAGCACCTTCGCGCTCGCCTCGAGTTCGGCCCAGCGCGGTGCGTCCGCACCCTGCATGCCGATCGTGGCGACGACGAGGACGACACGGTGGCCGTCCGCGGCGGCGCGGGCGAGGGTGCCGCCGGTCAGCAGGGCTTCGTCGTCCGGATGGGCGTGGAAGGCCACGATGGTCGTCACACTCCGAGCATGCCAGTGGTCGTCGAAACGGTGGGTGGTGGACTCTTGACCGTCCGTCGACCCTGTGGGTAATCTTCCCTTTACTTTCCAATAGTAAGGAAAGTTTCCTATTTAACTCCGCCGCCCTGACCGTCGGCGCGCCACCGTCGGTGCCGTCGACGCGAGAGGAGAAGCCGAATGCGTTGGGACAAGATCCGTCTCCGGGTGACGGCCGCACTGGCCGCCGGACTGCTGGCCCCGGTCGCGGCCGCGAGCACGTCGATGGCGACCGAGACCGCGGCAGAGCCCGCAACGCAGGCAGCCGCCGCGCTGCCGCCGGGGAGCCCGGCGGCGGTCAACGGACAGCTGAAGGTCTGCGGCCTCCAGCTCTGCAACTCCGCCGGCAAGCCGATCCAGCTCCGTGGCATGAGCACCCACGGGATCCAGTGGTACAGCCAGTGCGTGAAGACCGCTTCGCTCGACGCGCTGGCCAACGACTGGAAGGCCGACGTCCTCCGGATCTCGATGTACATCCAGGAAGGCGGCTACGAGACCGACCCGCGCAAGTTCACCGACATGGTGCACGGGTACATCGAAGAGGCCACCAAACGCGGGATGTACGCCCTGGTCGACTGGCACCAGCTCACCCCCGGCGACCCGAACGCGAACCTCAGCCGCGCCAAGACGTTCTTCACCGAGATCGCCCAGCGGCACAAGGACAAGACCAACATCATCTACGACATCGCGAACGAGCCCAACAACGTCAGCTGGGATCGGGTCCGCAGCTACGCGGAGCAGATGATCCCGGTCATCCGCGCCCAGGACTCCGACGGCGTCGTGCTCGTGGGCACGCACGGCTGGGGCTCGCTCGGCATCTCCGACGGCCGCAACGAGACCGACATCATCAACAACCCGGTGCGCGCCAGCAATTTCATGTACACCTTCCACTTCTACGCGGCGTCGCACAAAACCGAGTACTTCAACGCGCTGAGCCGCGCGGCGAGCAAGATCCCGCTGTTCGTGACCGAGTTCGGCACCCAGACCGCCAGCGGTGACGGCGGGAACGACTTCACCAACTCGCAGAAGTACCTCGACTTCCTCGCGTCGAAGAAGATCAGCTGGACCAACTGGAACTTCTCCGACGACAGCCGTTCGGGCGCGGTGTTCAAGCCGGGCACCTGCTCGGGCAGCTCGTTCACCGGCACGGCTCCGCTGAAGCCCGCCGGTGTCTGGATCCGGGACCGCATCCGCACCGCGGACAACTTCCCGACCTCCTGATCCCGGCAGCGCGCACGTCAGGAAAGGGTCGTTCAGGACGTTTTTCGTCCTGAACGACCCTTTCCTGACATTTCAGCCGAGGGGTTCGAAGTCCAGCGCGGCGAGCCGGTCCGGATCGGCGAGGATGTCGATCGCCGCGATCTTCCCGCCCACGACGGTGAACGCGAAGACCGTCGTCGGTACGCCGTCCTTGGTGACGACCATCCCGGCCGCGCCGTTGACCAGCGCGGGCCGCAGCTCCCCGCCCTCGCCCGCAGACCGGAACATGAGCGCCTGGCTCGCGATCTTGGCCGCACCGCGCACGAAACGCGTGGTCCCCGCCGGAGCCGCGCCGCCCTCGGCACGCAGGATGACATCCGGGTCGAGCACCGAAACCAGCGCGTCGAAGTCGCCGCCCCGGGCGGCGGCGAAGAACGCGTCGACGACTTCCCGCTGACGGCTCAGATCCGCGTCAGGGACCGTCGGCGAACCCTGCAGACGGCGGCGCGCGCGGCTGGCGAGCTGCCGGGTCGCCGCGGAAGACCGGCCCACGATCGGCGCGATCTCGTCGAACGGCAGGGCGAACATGTCGTGCAGGACGAACGCCAGCCGCTCGGCGGGGTCCAGGGTGTCGAGCACGACCAGGAGCGCCAGGCCGACCGAGTCCGCCAGCAGAGCTTGGTGTTCCGGGTCGACCCCGCCCTCACGGCCGATGATCGGGTCGGGCAGCTGCGCGCCGACCGGCTCTTCCGGCCGCGACTTGCGAGAGCGCAGCATGTCGAGACAGATCCGGCCGACGACGGTGGTCAGCCAGCCGCCGAGGTTGTCCACGTCGCCGGAGTCCGACCGGCTCAGCCGCAGCCACGCCTCCTGCACGGCGTCGTCGGCTTCGCTCAGCGAACCGAGCATCCGGTACGCCACCGCCCGCAGATGCGTCCGGTGTCCTTCGAAACGCCGCGCCAGCCAGTCGTGTTCGTCCACGGTCCCCATCCTTCATCGATCAGTCGTAACCCTGACGCGTGGGGGATCGAAGATGTGACAGCGTGGCTCAAGGCCGTGCCGGATAGCCGCCGTCGACCTCCTTCACCGGCTTGTGGGGGAAACGACGTTCGGCGTAGGCCTTCGCCGCCGATCCTTCTCGCACGTACAACGTCTCCACCTTGTCCTGCAACGGTTTCAAGACGGTTCCGAGAAAGCCGCGACGGTCTTCGAGGTACGGGCCGAGCACGTCATCGCCCGCCGGGCAGACCGCCATGCAGTACGCGGCCTTGTAGTTCGGCTTGAACGCGAGGCTCTGCCACATCGACACGTTCTCCGCGTCGGTCACCCTGGACCGGAAGTCGGCGGCGTCCTCGCTGTCGGCCACGGTCTGGGCCCAGTCGGTGAAGCCGCTCATGAACTCGCGGTAGTTGTGCGTCGAACAGGCGAGGAAGTCGAACTCGCCGGTCTTCGAGATCGCGCCGATGGGGCAGGCGGCGACGCACAACTTGCATTCCAGGCAAGGGTTGTAGTCGAGGGCTTCGCCGTAGGTGGACACCTCGGCGTCGACGAGCAACGTCGCCAGGAGCACGAAGTTGCCGAACTTCGGGTGGATGACGTTGCGATGCAGCCCCATGGCGCCGAGACCGGCCGCGACGGCGACCGTCTTGTGCGCGACGACCCAGATCCGGCCGGGATAGTGCTCCATCTCCATCGGGAACGTCGCGGACGGGTTGATCGCGCGGTATCCGGCGTCTTGCAGCGTCCGGACGATCGTGTGCCCGGCCTCGTTGATGATCTCGCCGCCGCGGTGGAACTCCTGGTTGGCGACGCTGCGGGCGGGGGAGCGGACGTCGTCACGGTTCATCCGCACCACGAGCGACACAAGGGTCTTGGTACCGGGCAGCGCGTGTTGGACGTGCTCGCGTTCGCCCGCCAGATCCGGATGGTCGAGCGAGACGGCGGCCGCGTCGTCGGCGCCGGCGGCGAGGCAGATCTCCTTGAGCCAGGTGGCGTCGATCACCGGGGACGGCTTGTCGCGCGGTTTGGCGAGTACCGCCCGCACCGACGGATGGTCCGCCAGTTTCTTGGGGAGCCTGCCGGTCACAACGCCTCCAAGATGGTCGCGTTGGCCTGGCCGCCGCCTTCGCACATCGCCTGCAGGCCGTAGCGGGCGCCGTGGTGGTGCAGCGCGTTGACCAGCGTGCCCATCAGGCGGGTCCCGCTCGCGCCGAGCGGATGGCCCAGCGCGATCGCGCCGCCGTGGACGTTGACCTTGGCCGGGTCGGCCCCGGTTTCCTGCTGCCACGCCAGCACGACACTGGCGAACGCCTCGTTGATCTCGAAGAGGTCGATGTCCGCCAGGCGCAGACCCGCGCGCCGCAGCACCTTCTCCGTCGCCGGGATGACCCCGGTGAGCATGAGCAGCGGGTCTGATCCCGTGACGGCGAAACTGTGCAGGCGGGCGCGCGGACGGAGGCCCAGCCGGGCGGCGGTCTCGCTGGAGGTGATGAGCAGGGCGGAGGCGCCGTCGTTGATCGGGCTGCTGTTGCCCGCGGTCACCGACCAGTCGATCTGCGGGAATCGCGCGGCGACGGCCGGATCCCGGAACGCCGGGCGCAGCTTGGCGAGCGTTTCGAGATCGGTCCCCGGCCGGACGGACTCGTCGGTGGCCACCCGGCCGGACGGTGTCTCGATCGGCACGATCTGGCTCGCGAACCGCCCGAGTTCGTGCGCCCGCGCCGCCTTCCGGTGCGAGGACATCGCGAACTCGTCCATCGCCTGGCGGCCGAGCGACCACTTCGCGGCGATGAGTTCGGCACTGATCCCTTGGGGCACCAGGCCTTCCGGGTAGCGGGCGGCGACGCCGGGGCCGAGCGGATCGGTGCCCGGCAGGACGTTCGACCACATCGGGACGCGGCTCATGGACTCGACGCCGCAGGCGATGACGACGTCGTACGCTCCGGCCATCACGCCCTGCGCGGCGAAGTGCACGGCCTGCTGACTGCTTCCGCACTGCCTGTCGACGGTGGTCGCCGGCACGGTTTCCGGCAGCCCGGCCGCGAGCGCCGCCCACCGCGTGACGTTCTGGGCCTGTTCGCCGACCTGGTCGACCGCGCCGCCGATGACGTCGTCGATCAGCTCCGGATCGAGGCCGTTGCGTCGGACGAGAGCCTGCAGCGTATGGGCGAGCAGCTGGACCGGATGGACCCCGTGCAGGGCACCACCCGGTTTGCCCTTGCCGATCGGGGTACGGACGGCGTCGACGATGACCGCGTCGTGCACGGCTGCCTCCACTGGTGAGTTGGTTTCTCCAACTCACTCTGGCACCGAGTGGGTTGGAAATCAAGACTCACTGGGTTTACGCTGGTCGCATGACCGAAGGACCGAGGGACTGCTCGATCGCCAACGCGATGGAGGTGATCGGGGAGCGCTGGAGCCTGCTCGCGCTGCGCGAAGTGTTCTTCGGTGCGCGGCGGTTCGACCAGATCGTCCGCAACACGGGGGCGAGCCGGGACATCCTGACCGCGCGGCTGCGGAAACTCGTCGAGACCGGGATCCTCGAGAAACGGCTCTACGAGGAGCATCCGCCGCGCTACGAGTACGTGCTCACCGAGGCCGGGCACGCGCTCAACCATGTGCTGCTGAACCTCATGGCGTGGGGCGACGCGTACGTCACGGAGGGGCCGCCGCCGACGGTGTGGCGGCATTCGTGCGGCGAAGTCCTCGCGCCGGAGACCGTCTGCGCGCATTGCCGGGAACCGGTGCGGGAGAAGGACATGACACTAGTGCGGAGCAGCCGTCGCGCCACGTCCTCGTGACTGGATGGACGACACGACGCGCGGCCCGGTTTCATCGCGAGTCGTCTGCCTGAACACGCGTGTCGTCCATCCCGACACGTGTGTCGTCCATCCAGTCACGCGAAAACGCCACCGGCACATCGGCAGTAGGTACCTGAGACACGGTTGGCTCTAACCGTCCTCACCACCTACGGGGTCGAGTTCAGGAGCGGCTCGTCCACTCCCGGGCGATCATCCGCATGAGCGCCGGATAGATGATCAGGTACCGGAACGGCTTGATGAAGCCCATGTACACCCGGCCGAACAGCCCGTTGGGTTTGACCAGGACCGCCATCTGGCCGCGATACCCGCCCTGCCCGTCCTCGACCCAGGCGATGTGCAGGACGCCGTGCATGGTCCGGTTCGCCATTTCGGCGGCGAATTCGTCGTCGAGCCGGTAGAGCGGGGTGAACGGCAGCCAATCCTCGTCCGGGCCGGTGGGTGTGTCGCGGAGGTCTTCCGGCAGCCTGCCGCGGAGCGATCCCACCCGGGTGTCGAGGCCGGAATTCCGTTCGTCCAGCCCGAAGAGGCCGCCGAGCTTCCAGCGCAGCGCCCACAGTGCCCGGACGGGGAGCGGTGCCCCATCGGGGAAATTGCCTGACGAGAACTGCTGCACCAGCTTGCCGAAATCGTCCGGCCCGCCGGGTGTCCCGAGCGCCCAGACGTCTTCGAGGTCGAAGTCCCCGGCGATTTCGTGGATCCGCCACGGGCGGACGGTGTGGGCCGTGTTCGCGAGTTTCATGCCGACACCAGCTGGACGATCTCGCGCGGGCGGACTTCGCGGTCGTCGAAGGCGACGTCCACGTCCGCCGAGCCCAGAGCCCGCATCGAGGCCGCTTGTGCCGCCGCGGATTCCCAGCGCACGATCGACACCACGGCGTCGCCCGCGGCGGTGACCCAGCATTCGGCGGCGAGGCAGCCCGGAGTGGAGCGCAAGACGTCGGCGACTCGCCGGACGCGCGAGACGAATTCGTCGTGATGATCGGTGTGCGGGTAATGCGTGGCCACGAATCCGACAGTCATCGTCGTTGTTCCTCCCAGTGAACTTCCGCCATCTATACGGTAGCGTATATATCGTCCTCGTGGTGCCGGAGTGACGAGAGATACGGTGATCCCATGGCCGCCGAAACCCGGACCCCGCCGAGCGCCTGGATCGACGCGGGGCTGCGCGCCCTCGCCGCCGGAGGTCCCGACGCCGTGCGCGTCGAGGCGCTCGCGAAAGCCTTGGGTGTCACCAAAGGCGGGTTCTACGGCCATTTCGCCGATCGGGGCGCGCTGCTGGAGGGAATGCTCGCCACCTGGGAGCGGATGAGCACGGATCTGCTCTTCGAGAGCGTCGAGAGTGAAGGCGGCGACGCCAGGGCGAAGATCCGGCGCGCGGGTCTGCTCGCCGGTGATCGTCTCCTGCCGATCGACCTCGCCATCCGGGATTGGGCCCGGCGCGACCCGGCGGTGGCCGAGCGGCTCCGGCGGGTCGACAACCAGCGAATGGACTACCTGCGTTCCCTCATGCGCGAGATCTTCGCCGACGAAGACGAGGTCGAGGCCCGCTGCCTGCTCGCGTTCTCGCTCCTGATCGGCAAGCACTTCATGGCCGCCGACCACGGTGGCCGCACTCGGGACGAGGTCACCGAGCTGGCCGGAGCGCTGCTCCTCGGCGGGCGGCCCGGTCATGACGGCTGAGGCGGGCCACCGGCTCCTGGCTTTCCTGCGCGAGCTTCAGGCGGTGAAGGTCGCGGATTCGACGTGGGAGTTCGGCGGCCCGGAGTGGGAAGCGGCGGTGGACGTCGTGCCGCGCCGCTGGCTCGCGCTGGCGTTCGAGGCGCTGGACCCCGTGACGGGCAAGCGTGCCACCTACGACATCGACACCGATCTCTACGACCTCTCGCAGGACAGGCAGCGCGAGTTCGCGGAGGAGATCGAGCGCGACATCATCGAGTTCCTCGACAACCTGAGAAAGGGTGCCGTCCTGCGCGGGAACGACGGAGCGAAGTTCGTGCTCGTCTTCCCTCTGGACGGCTCCTATGTTCGCGTCGTGCAGGGGAGCTTCATCGGCAGCGCGTCCACGTACCCTGATCTCGCCGCCGCGCTGGCCGGTGGTGACTACGTCCCCCTCAGTCGTCCTCATCCTCAGGCGTGGTCGGGACCTGCTTGCGCGCGACGTAGATGAGCAGCCCGATGATCACCACGGGGCCGACGAAGATGAGGATCTCGTCCCAGCCGCCCTGGTGCATCATCACCACCCGCGCCGCGATGGTCATGAGCCCGAGACCAGCGCGATCCCGAGCGCGGTGTAGCCGATCATCAGCGCCAGCATGGGGTACTGGCCCACCTTGACGTAGTTCGCGCGCAGCACGCCGACGGAACGGTCATGCGCCGAGGTTACGGCCAGCACGTGCCCGGCGACGATCCCGGCGATCTGCACCAGCGCGATCACGCTTGCCGAGACGACCGTGTAGTCGATCGCGCGGCCGAATCCCTGCTGTCCGGAGAACACGGCGAACGAGAAGTAATGCGCGACGGTGTAGCCGACCATGATCGGGATCAACGACGGCGCGAACGCCGGATAGGGGTCGAACCCTCGGCGCAGATACGGCCTGGTCAGGCTGATGGCGCCGGCGTAGGCGCCGTAGGTGAGCGCGATACAGGCCCCGAGCCCGGCGGTGCCGCCGAGGACACCGGCGTCCAGCGACGTCCAGAACGGAAGCCGGGTGAGACCGTCGAACGCCGTCGAGCCGAGCACCACCAGCACCAGCGCGGTCAGCCAAGGCGCGGGGGAGATGGTGAGCAGGCCGTCCAGCGGATTCCGGATCACCAGGCGCCCATCCGCCCGCCTGCCGAAAGGGGAGAGGGCCGCGATCAGGCGTGCGTAGACCTCGAAGGCATCACCGCGGTCGAGCCAGCGCGGACCGAACACCACGCCGAGAGCAATGTGTATAACGGCATATACGGTGGCGAAAAGGGCGATCGCCCTGGGCGAGTCCGAGTGCGGGAACACCAGTTCCAGCCATAGAAACGCCAGGAGGCCGGCGATCGCGGGCAGGTAACCCAGCCGGTCCGGGAGTTCGCGCTGTCGCGCGGGGATCAGCCCCGCGACCGTCCTCAGTGGATTCAGTCGCCGCCAGACCGGGCCGAACAGGAGCGAGAGCGGAACGAGTCCGACCCAGAACCAGACGTAGAACCACGCCGGTGCCGGGTTGTCGGCCGAGTTGTCCGGGCCCGCCCATGCCATCGCGAGAAAGCCCGCGAACAGCGCCACGCCGAGCGCGCGCGCCGCGATCCGTGAGAACACGCCGTCGATGAACCGTTGCAAGGCGAGGGGGAGGGGGCGGCCGGCGTCGGCGCCGCGGAGTTTCGGCTCCTTCCAAAGCACGGTGAGCGCGAAGAAGGAGGCCACGACGGCGGCCGCTCCCGCGTAGAGCGCGAGCCACAGCGGGACCGGCAGATCGGACCGGCCGCCGAGACCGTGCGCCAGGATCATCCGCTCACCCGGAGCTTGGTCACCGCCGCGCCGCTCTTGTGCAGTTCCACCTCGAAGATCCCGTCGATGTTCGCGGTGAAGGCGACCGTCCCCGGAACCCCGGGCGACAGCTGGGCGGCCTTGTCGTAGCCGTGGACGTGTAGTTCGTCCGGCTGGTCCGAGGTGACTTCGAGTGCGACGTTCTCGCCGGTGCGCACCGCGACCTCCTCCGGTCCCGCCGTGCGCTTGCCCTCGGTGATCGAGAACTTGACGGTCCGGGTGCCGGTGCCCGGCGCCTGCTCGGAGCCGGTCGATCCCGAACAGCCGGTCACGGCCAGCAGTGCGGCCACGGTGATCCCGCGGATCGCGCCGATCCTCCGCATCGAGGTGCCTCCAAGTCGTACGCCCCGGCTTGCCCGGCCGGGACCTTGCCCCTATCGTGTTACCCCAAGGTAACAGTTACTTAGGTTAGCAGGAAGGCGAGCACGGTGTTCATGGCTCAGGAGAGCCCGCCTGCCGGCGGCGCGCAATTCGGGCAGATCGTCATCGCGGGCCTGATGTTCACCGCGGTCTTCCTGCCCTTGGCCCTCTTCGTGCTCCGCGAGCGCGCGGGGAAGCGGACGGTCTTCGGCCGCGTCGCCGACTGGATGGGTGAATTCAGCGGTCTGCCGCGCTGGGCGGCGCTGCCGATGTTCGTCGCCTTCCTCTCCGGGATGTCGGCGCTGATCGGCGTCTACTGGGACGTGCCGATCCACATGGAGCTCGGCCGCGACGAAGGTCCGCTCGCGAACCCGTCGCACTACCCGATCTACTTCGGACTGATGGGCATCTTCGCCAGCGGCGTGCTCAGCGCGACCCTCGCGACGAAGGATCTGCCCAAGCGCACGTTCAAGATCGGCCCGCACTGGCGGGCGCCGATGGGGTCCATCCAGATGATGGCGACCGGCCTGGTCGGTATCGCCGGGTTCCCGCTCGACGACGTCTGGCACCGCCTGTTCGGCCAGGACGTCACCGAATGGGGACCGACGCACGTCCTGATGATCGGCGGCGGTGTCTGTGTCGTGCTGGGCCTGCAACTCCTGCTCGGCGAGGCCCGCCAGGTCGGCGCGACCGGACCGGTCGTGCGCCTGCTCGGCCCGGTGCTCGCCGGTGCCTGGATGATGGGTGCTTCGGCGTTCCTCATGGAGTTCGACCTCGGCGTCCCGCAGTTCCCGATGCTGTCGCAGGTCGTGCTCGTCGGTCTGATCGGCGCCTGGACCCTGACCTACGGGCGGCTGTCCTGGGGGCCGGGCGGCGCGCTGATCGTGCTCGCGGTCTTCCTCGCGTCCCGTGCTTCGTTCGCCGTCATCCCGCTGTTCGCCGACCTGCACGTGGCCTCGCTGCTGCCGTACGTCGCCGAAGCGCTGATCATCGAGATCGTCGCCCTCGCGATGCGAAACCGGAAGGGCTACACGTTCGCCGTTGTCGCCGGCTTGCTCGTGGGGACGGCCGGGATGCTCGCCGAAGCGGCGTTCACCCAATGGTTGATGCCGAACCCGTGGCCTGCCGCCCATCTGCCGCTGTTCGTCCTGTTCGGGACCGGCGCCGCCCTCGCGGGCGCGTTCATCGGTGTCTGGCAGTACCAGCGGGTGGAGGAGACGGCGACGCGGGTGCCCGCGGCGGGGCCCCGGCACGCGGTCGGGCTCGTCGGCGCGCTGGGCGCGGTCGCCCTGATGTCGGCGGTCGCCGTCCCGCAGGATCCGGAACCGGGGTTCACCGCCGACGTCCGGCTGACCGAGGCCGCGACCGGCCTGCCGATCTCGAATCCGCACGGCGGCGGCACACCCCGCTGGGTCGACGCGACCGTCACGATCTCGCGGCCGGACCTGGCCGACGACGCCGTGTGGCTCACCGGTTTCGCTTGGCAGGGCGGCGACTTCTTCACCGCGCCGCTGGAGAAGATCGGCGACGGGGTGTACCGCACCGCCCAGCCGTTGCCGGTGTTCGGCCAGTGGAAGACCGGGATCCGCGTACACGTCCCGAACCGGGTGATGGGGCTCGCCCCGATCTACGCGCCTGCCGACCCGGCCGCGAACGCGCCGTCGATCGACGCGACGTCCGGGACGCGTCCGTTCATGTCGGAGATCGAGTTCCTGCAACGGGAACGGAAGTCGGACACGCCCGCCGTGCTCTGGACGGTCGCGTACGTGACCGTGGGGCTCATCTTCGCCGGTATGTGGGCACTGTTCGCGTGGCTCTACGCGGCCGCGGCCACCGCGCGCCGGCGTGAGGTCTCGGTCGGCTGACCCGCGAAACGCTTTGCTCGCACTTCGTCGCACGTATCGATTGGGCATCATCGCGCGCAAGGCTTCTGCAAGCCCGCTTCCCTTGAATACCCAGGACACTGCACGTGGGGCCGGTTCGCGCGCCGAAACGGTGACACAATGCAACGCCCGCGAGACGTAAAGTAGCTGTCGACCACGCGACGGCATCCGCTGTGCACGATCGGTATTGGCGAGTCATTGCGCGGTTACCGCGACATGTGGTTACTTTTCCGCCTCGGGGGTTGGGTTACAGCGAGTTTCGATGGGGTGGTCTTCGTGCGCACAGAGCGTTTTCCCAGGCGACGGCGCGGTCTTCGCGTGGTCGCGGTCCTTGCCGCTTCGGCGGTCGCGACGGTGCCTTTCGTGCCCGCCGCGGCGGCGCAGCAGCAGGGCAAGGTGCTCCGGGTGGCGCTCACGACCGGCATCGACCACCTGAACCCCTTCACCGCGCAGCTGGCGGCGTCGACACAGGTCGGCCGGTTCAACTACGAGTTCCTGACCCTTCCCTCCGCCGAGGACACGCAGCCCACGGGCGGGATCGCGGAGTCGTGGAAGACCTCGGACGACAAGCTCACCTGGACCTTCGCCATCCGCCAGGGGATGAAGTGGTCCGACGGCAAGCCGATCACCGCGCAGGACCCCGCGTTCACCTTCCAGCGGATGCTCGACGACGAGAACGCCCGCACCGCGAACGGCAGCTACGTCACCAACTTCGCCTCGGTGTCGGCGCCGGACGACAAGACGCTGGTCATCAAGACCAAGGCCCCGCAGGCGACCATGACCGCGCTCGACGTCCCGATCGTGCCCAAGCACATCTGGGAGCCGATCAAGGATCTCAACGCCCCCTCGACCGACGAGATGGCCGTGGTCGGCGTCGGCAGCGGGCCGTATCTGCTGACCGAGTACAAGAAGAACGAGTTCGTGAAGTTCAAGGCGAACAAGGACTACTGGCGCGGGGCGCCGAAGGTCGACGAACTGCAGCTGCTGCAGTTCAAGGACGCCGAGGCCGCGGTCAACGCGCTGAAGCAGGGCGAGGTCGACGTCATCAACCGGCTCACGCCGACGCAGTTCGACGCGCTCAAGGGCGAAAAGAACATCACGACGAACAAGGCGCCGGGCCGCCGGTACAACGAGCTCATCATCAACTTCGGCGTCAAGAACGTCCTCGACCAGCCGATCGGTGACGGCAACCCGATCCTGAAGGACGTCCGCGTCCGCAAGGCGATCGCTCAGGCCATCGACACCGAGACCATCGTTCAGAAGGTGATGAACGGGTACGGCCAGCCCGGCGCCGGTGTCGTCCCGGCGATCTACAAGGCCTATACCTGGACCCCGTCGGACGCTGAGAAGACCAAGTTCGACATCGCGGCCGCGAACGCCACCCTCGACCAGGCCGGCTACGCCAAG
This sequence comes from Amycolatopsis sp. WAC 04182, assembly GCF_003947465.1. Taxonomy (NCBI): domain Bacteria; kingdom Bacillati; phylum Actinomycetota; class Actinomycetes; order Pseudonocardiales; family Pseudonocardiaceae; genus Amycolatopsis; species Amycolatopsis sp. WAC 04182. Next base: position 839,992 of record NZ_QHJJ01000003.1, on the reverse strand, counting down.
GGCGCGGACGGCATCCGCGTCGCACCCGGCGGCGCGAAGCTGGAGTTCCGGCTTGCCGGTCACGCGAACCGGCCGTTCGACCAGCGTGTCGCGCAGTTCGTCAGCGGCTGGCTCAAGGACATCGGCATCGGTGTCAAACAGGAACTCGTCTCCGACGACGAGATGGACGACCGCACCACCGCAGGCAACTACGACCTCGCGATCTCCGGCTACGGCACCTCTCCCGACCCGGACTACGCCCTCAGCCTGAACACCTGCGCCGGCCGGCCGAACGCGGAGGGCAACGGCGGCAGCTCGTCGACGTTCTTCTGCGACCCGCGCTACGAAGACCTGTACAAGAGGCAGCTGACCGAGTTCGACCCGGCGAAGCGTGCCGAGCTCGTCAAGCAGGCGCAGGCCGTGCTGGCGGGGGAGTACGTCGACGTCGTCCTCGACTACGACAACGTGCTCGAGGCCTACCGGTCGGACAAGTTCTCGTCGTTCACCAAGCAGCCGCAGCCCGACGGCGCGATCCTCGAGCAGTCCGGCTACTGGGGCGTCTACGGCGCCACTCCGGCCGACGCGGCCGCGTCGGGTGCCGAGGAGAGCAGCAACACCGGATTGTGGATCGGCATCGGCGCGGTCGTGCTCGTGGTGCTCGTCGGCGGCGGCGTGCTGCTCGGGCGGCGCGGCAAGTCGGCGGACGACCGGGAGTAAGAGCGCGTTGACCGAAGCACTCAGTTCCCTCGAAAAGACCCCGGCGCTCGGCGATCCCGACGAGCGCCGGGGCGGGACCGGCACCGCCCGGTTCGTGCTCTCCAAGATCGGTGGCGCGCTGGCGAGCCTCGCGCTCGTCGTCGTGCTGGGGTTCTTCCTGTTCCGGACGCTGCCCGGCGATCCCGTGCGGTTCATGGTCCGCGACCGGCCGACCGATCCGAAGATGATGGCCGAGCTCCGCGCTCAGATGGGCGTGGACAAGCCGCTGCTGCAACAGTTCTGGGACTACCTCACCGGCCTGCTCCAGGGCGACATGGGGATCTCGTACCTGCAGCGGCGCCCCGTCTTCGACATGGTCAGTGAGCGGTTGTGGCCGACGATCCTGCTCGTCGGCAGTGCGACGGTGCTCGCGGTCGCGCTCGGCCTGTGGCTCGGCATCCGTGCGGGCTGGCGCCGGGGGAGCAGGTTCGACAAGGTCCAGACCGGGATCGCGCTGACCCTGTGGTCGGTCCCGCAGTTCTGGCTCGGGCTCATGCTGCTGGTGGCCACCAACGGCCTCTTTCCCAGCCGTGGCATGCATTCCCCGGATGTCGAGCCGGGCTTCTTCAGCGAAGGCCTCGACGTGCTCCACCATCTGGTGCTGCCGTGCGTGACCCTGCTGGTGGTGTTCTACGCGCAGTACATGCTGGTCATGCGTTCGTCGCTGATCGGCGAGATGAACTCGGACTACCTCACCACCGCGCGGGCCAAGGGCCTGCGCGACGACCTCGTCCGCAAGCGGCACGCCGTGCCCAACGCCCTGCTCCCGACGGTGACGCTGGTCTTCATGCAGTTCGGGATGGTCGTCTCCGGCGCGGTCTCGGTCGAGGCCGTGTTCAGCTGGCCGGGGCTCGGGCAACTGCTCTACGAAGCGCTCCGCGGACCTGATCTGCCTGTCCTGCAAGGCGTCTTCGTCACCCTCGCGGGTGCGGTGGTGCTGATGAACCTGCTCGCGGAGTTGCTCTACCGCGTGCTCGACCCCAGGGTGCGGACGGCATGACGACAGCGGAAAAACCCGGTTCGATCGTCTGGCGCCGCCGCCGCGAGTCGGTGGCGAAGCGCTGGCACGAGTTCACGACGAACAAGGCGGGCGTCTTCGGGCTGGCCTTCCTCGGTGTCATCACGCTGCTGGCGATTCTCGCGCCGGTGGTCTCGGACGAGTCCGGCCTCGACGTCACCAAGGCCGAGGGCACTTCGCTGGACCCGCCTAGCGGGGAGTTCTGGCTCGGTACCGACATCGACGGCCGTTCGGTGCTGCTGATGACGTTCTGGGGAGCGCGGATCTCGCTGCTCACCGGCTTTTCGGCGGCGTTCCTTTCGGTGCTGATCGGCACTCTCATCGGGATCGCGGCCGCGCATTTCGGCGGCTGGCTGTCCGGGCTGCTGCTGCGGTTCACGGACTTCTTCCTGGTGCTGCCGTCGCTCGTCCTCGCCGTGGCGCTCGCCTCGGTGCTGGATCAGGGCACGATGACGGTGATCATCGCCATCGGTGTCACCGCCTGGCCCAGTACCGCCCGCCTGGTCCGCGCCCAGACCCTCACGATCGAAGGCCGCCCGTACATCGAGCGCGCGAAAGCACTCGGCGGCGGTCACCTGCACATCGTCGGCAAGCACGTCCTACCCGGCGTCATGCCCCTCGTACTGGCCAACACCACGCTCGTCGTGGGCAACGCCGTCATCGCCGACGCGACGCTGGCGTTCCTCGGCGTCGGCAACCCGAACACCGTCTCCTGGGGAGCCATGCTGCAGACCGCCTTGAACAACGGCGCGATCAGCAAGGGCGCCTGGTGGAACCTGCTGCCGCCGGGTGTCGCGATCGTCGTGGTCGTCCTCGCCTTCACCCTCGTCGGACGCGCGCTGGAGACCGTGCTGAACCCGCGCCTGAAGGGACAGCACTCATGAGCCCCTTGCTGGAACTGAAGAACCTCGGCGTCACCTACGCCACCGGAAGCGGTGAGGTCGCCGCCGTCCGCGGCGTCGACCTGGTCCTCGAACCCGGCGACACCCTCGGGGTCGCGGGGGAGTCGGGGTCGGGGAAGTCGACGGTCGCGATGAGTGTGCTGCGGCTGCTCCCGCGGTCGGCGAAGGTCAGCGGGGAGATCCTGCTGGACGGCGAGGATGTCACGACCATGAAGTGGGGCAGGCTGCGCGCGGTGCGCTGGGCCGAGGCCTCGGTCGTGTTCCAGGGCGCGATGCATGCGCTCAACCCGGTCCGCCGGATCGGCGAGCAGATCGCCGAACCCCTCCGCCTGCACCCGCCCGGCGGCAAGGCCCTGTCGGACGGCGAGATCCAGGCCAAGGTCAAGGAACTGCTCGAACAGGTCGACCTTCCGCCCGGTCGCGCCGACGCGTATCCGCACGAACTGTCCGGTGGCCAGAAGCAACGCGTCATGATCGCGATGGCGCTGGCCTGTTCGCCGCGGCTGATCATCGCGGACGAGCCGACCACCGCGCTCGACGTCGTCGTCCAGGCGCAGGTGCTCGACCTGCTGGGCAGGCTGGTCTCCGAACAGGGGATCGGGCTGATCATGATCAGCCACGACCTGTCGGTGCTCGCCGCGACCTGCCGCCGGATCGCGGTGATGTACGACGGCGAGATCGTCGAGGAACGGCCGAGCGCCGAGCTCATGAGCGCGCCGCAGCACGAGCACAGCAAGGCGCTGGCGGCCGCGTTCCCGACCGTCGGCGACCCGGTGTCCCGCTTCGCGCCCGCGACCAGCACGCCGTTGCCACCGGAGCCCGAACGCAGTGGCGACCAGCCGGCGCTTCTGGAAGCCGAGGACCTGCGCGTCAGCTTCCGCGACCGCACCGGCAAGCGGATCAACGCCGTCGCCGGGGTGAGCCTCCAGGTGCGGAAGGACGAGATCGTCGCGCTCGTCGGCCAGTCCGGTTCTGGCAAGACGACACTCGCCCGGACGCTGCTGGGGCTGCAGAAACCCGACTCCGGAGCGGTGCGGTACGACGGCAAACCGGTCCCGCTCGGTGGTGCCGGGCTCAAGGCGTACCGGCGGCAGGTCCAGCTGGTGCTGCAGGACCCGACGAGTGCCCTGAACCCCAACCACACGGTGTACGAGGCCGTCGCGGAAGGCCCCCGCATCCACGGGATGGGCGCGAACGAGCACGAGATCGTCACGAAGGCCCTCGAAGCGGCCGAACTACGGCCCGCGGGGAAGTTCCTCGACCGGCTCCCGCACGAGCTGTCCGGCGGACAGCGGCAGCGGGTCGTCATCGCGGGCGCGCTCGCGCTGGATCCCGGCGTGATCGTCGCCGACGAACCGGTGGCCTCGCTCGACGCGTCGGTGCGAGGGGAGATCCTCGCGCTGTTGCTGCGCCTGCGGCGTGAACTGGGTCTCGCCGGGCTGGTGATCACCCACGACCTCGGGCTGGCCTGGAACATCGCCGACCGGGTCGCCGTGATGTATCGCGGGGAGCTGGTGGAAGTGGGTACCGTGGAGGAGGTCCTGCTGGACCCGAAACACGACTACACGAAGTCGTTGCTCGCCGCGCTGCCCGGTGGCACCGCGCGGGAAACACCCATTGCCGCGCACTCGCACAGGCGCGGTGTGTAACCTCCAATCTCGAAATGGCGACCACTACAGACCCCCAGCAGACGCCCTCGGCCGGCTCCCTCGGTGAGCGGCTCCGGGTGCCTTCCCGGTTCCCGTACCGCACCATCGCGATGGGAACCATCGGCAGCACGCTGCTGATGCTGGCGGCGCTCGGCGCCGGGGGAATCCTCATCCGTGACCCGATCCTGGGGCACGGGCCGCTGTCGTGGATCCGCTACGGCCATGGCCGCATCCTGGCCAACGTGATGCTCTACACGGGCTTCGCGCTGATCATCTGGGCGTGGGTCCGCCTTGGCCGCTACGCGCTCGCGGGCCGGATCGGCAGCCGTCCGATCGTCATCGCCGCCGCCTGCTGGATGGCGCCGCTGCTGGTCTCGCCGCCGCTGTTCACCCGCGACGTCTTCTCCTACCTCGCGCAGGGCGCGCAGCTGCTCAACGGGCTCGACCCGTACGCCAACGGCCCGGCCGAGCTGGCCGTGCTGCCGGACGTCGTGCAGAACGTCCACCCGCTGTGGCAGACCACGCCCGCGCCGTACGGCCCGCTGTTCCTGCTGGTCGCCAAGGGGATCGTCTCGGTCACCGGCAACGACATGATCGCCGGTGTCATCGCGACCCGGCTCGTGCTGATGATCGGCCTGGTCGGGATGCTGTGGTCGCTGCCGCGGCTGGTCAAGCACCTCGGCGGCAAGCTGCCGATCACGTTGTGGCTCGCCATCGCCAGCCCGATGACGGTGATCCACCTCGTCGGCGGACCGCACAACGACCTCCTGATGCTGGGCTTCCTCACCGTCGGCGTGCTGGCCGCGCTGGAGCGCAAGCACGTCGTCGCGATCGTCCTGGTCACCATCGGCATGCTGATCAAACCCACCGCGGCGTGGGCCCTGCCGTTCCTGGTCTGGGTGTGGGCGAACCACCTGCCCGGCGACCGGAAGGTGGTCAACTTCTTCCGCGCGGGCGCCGCGTCGGTCGGGATCTTCCTGCCGGTGTTCGTCGCGGGGACCTGGCTGTCGCTCGGCTCGGTCAACCTCGGCTGGCTGACCGGTCTCAAGGCGCCGACGCTGATCGCGAACTGGATGAACTTCCCGACCGGGATCGGCGAGATCTTCTACTCACTGGTGAACCTGGTGATCGACGTCGAGGTCTCGCCGTTCGTCACCGTGTTCCGGGCGATCGCGATGGTCGGCCTGTTCGTCTTCGCCGGCTGGCAGTGGTGGCTCGCCCGCGACGGCGGCTACCCGGCGATCCACCGGATGGCGATCGTGCTCCTGGCCGGCGCGATCGTCCCGCCGCCCTCGCTGCCGTGGTACCTGACCTGGGGTTTCGTCGTTCTTTCCGCGTTCGAATGGCGCCGCCGGAACCTCGCGGTCGTCGTCGCGGTGTCGGTGTTCGTGACGCTGGTCTACTACCCGACGGGGGAGCAGGCGCTGTACGACTGGTGGTTCATGGCCGGCGTCGTCGCGGCGAGCGTGTACGCCGCCGCTTCGCTGCTGCGGCCGGATCCGCTGGGGATCGTCGCCGCTTGGCGGGGGAAGCCGGTGGAGCAGTTCCTGCCTGCCGAGGCTCCTCGCTCCTCCTGATTTGGTGTCCGTGAAGGCGTCCTTGAGGGACTCTGGGTCCCTCAAGGAGGCCTTCACGGACTGGGAACTCAAAGTATGCGGCGTGCGTCAAGGTGTAATTCGCGTGATCAGGCGCGTAACTCGCGTGTCTGGAGGCGACACTCGCGAGTTACGCCGCTGATCACGCGAGTTACGCCTTCAAGCACGCGAGTGCGGCGTCACCGCACGCCTCGTGAGTGGTCAGGACGGTTAGAACGATCATTGCCACTCACGACCCCTTCACAAAACGTCCGAATCAGGCACCACTACCTGGAAAGTGTCCCCTGTGGACAGTCGAAAAGGTGTCAGGCCACGGTGACGGGCCCGTCGCCGTCACCCGAGTCATCACTTGAAACCCACCTGACCAGCGGATATGCGACTTTTGTCGGGACGCTAGCGCAAGGAAGGGGGCCTTCATGTACTTGGGCGTGAGGGGCTCGCTGCGGCTAGGCCCAGCGTTCCAGTCCGGCCATCAAAGTGTATAACGACCTATACAGCATGGCGACGGCCTTGTTGCCGTAAAACGGCAACAAGGCCAAAAAAGCTCAAGAAGAGCGCCACCCGCTCCACGAATGAACGAGCGTGGTCACCACGGCATGCGGGGGAGGCTGCGCCTCGTACTGCGGATACTTCTCCCGCAGAAGCCGAATGGGCAGCGTCTGCTCGTCGGGATCGGTCAGCACCCGGGCGACGCCGTCGGCCCGAGCCCACCACAGCTCGGCCCAGTCCTCGTCGTAATGGTCGGTCAGGAAACTGACCACCGGGTTCTCCGCGATGTTCTTCAGCCGTCGCAACGCCGTCGTGCTCTTGGGTTTGTGGTCGATCGCGAACGCCATCGAGTCGCCTTCGAGAACGAACGTCACCGGCACCACATGAGGCACGCCGTCCGAACCCGTCGTCGCCAACCTCGCTATCCGCTCGCCTTCGAACCGTGACCGTGCTTCGGCAGGCGTCATCCGCATGCCCGTGACGGTACCTAGCCCGAGCGTCGCACGCGGAGCACGTTGTCCGAACGGGTTCCGTGCTGTCCTTCGGGTCCGGGGAAGTCGTGGGTGATCAGATCCTGCCGCTCCACGGTCCATTCGCCGTCGGCCAGTGCCAGCGTTTCGAGGACTTCGGCCGTCGTCGGGAAGTGGACGTCCTTGTGTGGCGGCTCTTCCATCCATGTCGGCCAGCCCGCGTGGCCGGCGACCACCAGAGTGCCGCCTGGGGCGACGGCTTCCGCGGCGCGGCGGAGTGCCTTGTCCCGCTCGCCGTCCTCCGCGACGGGGGAGTGGAAGAACTGTGCCGAGACGAGGTCGAAGCGCCCCTCGGGGAACGACTTCGCCAGGTCGTGGCGCTCCCAGACGATGCCCTCGGCGCCGGCCTCGGCCGCGTGCCCGGCGGCGCGTTCGAGCGCGACCTCCGAGATGTCGACGGCGGTGACGCGCCAACCCTGTTGGGTGAGCCAGATGGCGTCGCCGCCCTCGCCGCAGCCGAGATCGAGCGCCGTCCCCGGCGTGAGCGCGGCGACCTCGTTCACCAGGATCGGGTTCGCCTTCCCGCTCCAGACCTGATCCTTGTCCCGATAGAAGTCTTCCCAGAACCGCTGTGTGGAATCCATGACCGCAAGATGCCTCCGCCTCGACCGGTTCCGCAAGTCCCGTTGCCGTTATGGCAAAATCAGGAGGGTGCCCGCGTCGGTGTCGAGGGTGGCCCGTGCGCCGAGGGGGATGGTCGGCGAGGCCGGGACGTGCCCGACGCCGAAGTCCCAGACGATCGGCACGCCGAGCGGGCCGAGGCGGTCGAGCATCAGGGCTCGGAGCGCCTCCGGATCACCGCAGGATTTCCACGAACCCAGCACGAACCCTCCAACCCCGTCGAGCCAGCCCGAACGCAGCAGCTGGGTCAGCATCCGGTCGATCCGGTAGGGGCTCTCGGTGACGTCCTCCAGCAGCACGAGCGCCTCACGTGCCGAGCCTTGCTCCGGTGTGCCGAGGCCCGATGTCAGGAGGGCGAGGTTGCCGCCGATGAGCGTCCCGGTCGCGGTGCCGGGCACCAGTGGCGACGCCGTCGGTGAGGCGATCAGCCGCACACTGTCCGGTTCGAACAACGACAGCCGCAGGTGTTCGGCGGCCACCGCGTCGAACAGGGTGGTCGCGGGCATGGGGGAGAAGAGCGTCTCCAGTCCCAAGTGGACGTTCACGGCCCGGTGCAGCGCCGTGACGTCGCTCGATCCGGCGAACGTCTTGGGCCCGGCCGCCTTCAGGGCCGTCCAGTCGAGCAGGTCGAGCATCCGCTGCGATCCGTAGCCGCCCCGGGCGGCGAGGACGCAGGTGACTCCCGGGTCCAGCCAGGCTCGGGTGAACTCGGCGGCCCGCGCCTCGTCGGAAGCGGACAGATAACCGGCGGCGGTCGCGCGGACGCAGTCACCGACGTGGACTTCGACGCCCCAGCCGCGAAGCACCGGCAGTGCCTTCTCGACGAGGTCCGGTGGGACAGGCCCCGCCGGGGCGACCAGGGCGATCGTGTCACCCGGGCGCGTCTTCGGTGGCCTCATCGGCTCAGCCGGAGCTTCGGCACGCCGGGTGTCTCGAAGCCGAGGACCTGACCGTAGAACGACAACTCCGCTTCGAGCGCGGCCACGATCGTCTCCGCCTTCCGGAAACCGTGCTGCTCGCCCTCGAACCTCAGGTAGGCGTGCTCGATGCCGCGCCCTTCGAGCCCGGCCACGAACCGGTCCGCCTGCTCGGGCGGGCAGATTTCGTCCTCCAGCCCCTGCAGGAACAGCAGCGGGCCGGCGAGGGTGCCCGCGTTGTTGATCGGCGACCGGTCCCGGTAGCGCTGCGCGGTCTCCGGCAGCGGGCCGATCAGCCCGTCGAGGTAGCGGGACTCGAAGTCGTGCGTCTCGCCGCCGTCGCCGGTCCACTGCGTGAGGTCGAGGATCGGGTACATCACGGTGCCCGCGCGGTAGGTCGTGGTGGTGGTCAGCGAGGCGGCGGAGGTGTACCCGCCGGCGCTGCCGCCGCGGATGGCGAGCCTGTCGCCGTCGACGGTGCCTTCGGCGGCGAGGGCTTCGGCGACGGTGACACAGTCGGCGACGTCGACGATGCCCCACTGTTCCCGCAGTCGTTCGCGATAGGCCCGTCCGTAGCCGGTGGAGCCGCCGTAGTTGACCGTGACGACGGCGATGCCGCGGCTGGTGAAGTAGGCGATCTCGTAGTCGAGCACCGCGCTGTCCCGGCCCGTCGGCCCGCCGTGCGGGTAGACGAGCAGCGGCGGCAGTTCCCCGTCCGGCGCGGCGAAGTCGGCGTTCGCGGGAAGGTAGACGAAGGCCGGGATCCGGTCGCCCTCGTCGGTTTTGAAGGTCCGTTCGACGGGCGTCGAGAGGTAGGCGACCGACGGAGGTTCAGGTGCCGAAGCGAGTTCGGTCACCGTCCCGTCGTCGAGGCCGACTTTCACGACGGCACCTTCTCGCTTAGGGCCCGCCGCGACGCCGACGATGGCGCCTTCGTGGACGGCGAAACCGTTGGTGGACCACGCGGTCAGGTCGGTGGCGGCCGCCACCGGGGTCACTTCCCGCTTCGCTTCGTCGAGGACGGCGAGCCTGCCCGACGCGATGACGGCGAACCTGCCGTCGCCGAGCGGGGTGAACCAGCGCGTGCCGAGTTTCCACTGCGCGCCGCCGATCTCCTGTTCGGCCGGGGCCAGGTTCGTGATGCCGCCGTCGAGTCCGACGCGGTGCAGGTTCCACCAGCCGTCCGGGTCGAGCAACGCCAGGAGGCTGTCCGCCGTCTCCCATTCGACCTGGCAGACGGAGATGTCGGCCGCGCCGGCGAGCACCCGGTGGGGTCCGAATTTCCCGTCCTCGTCGAGTTCGGCGACGCACAGTTCGGTGCCGTCCCAAGGCATCGCGGGGTGGTTCCAGCCGATCCACGCCGCGTGCGTGCCGTCGGGGGAAAGCTGCGGCGCGGTGAGGAAGTGATGGCTCGCCGTCAGGACCCGTTCCTGGCCGCCGTCGAGGGGAACCGCGATGAGATCCCGGGCGATGTCGACGCGGCGGGGGCCGGTGCTGCGCTCGCGGACCAGCCACACTTCGCCGGTGCGGCCGGGCCGGAGGTCGCTGTAGCGGATCTGGTGCCGGGTCGCCGGTTCCGGGGTCAGCGGGGTCGTCTCGCCGGTGGTCAGGTCGCGGCGGTAGACGCGCTGATCCGCCCAGTGGGTGAAGACCAGGACGTCGCCGAGGACGAGCCAGGGGCGGCCGCCGTATTCGTGGACCCGGTTCCGGACGCTCCACGGAGCGGGAAGGACGTCTTCGACCGTGCCGTCGGCGCGGGACCGCACGAGGGTCACGCGGCCGCCTTCACCGGTTCTCGCTTCGGCCCACCAGACCTCGTCGTCCACGGTATCGAGCCATTGCGCGCTGACTCCCGAGGCCGCGACAGCGGCGGCCGACAGGGGAGACGTCCAGGTGCCGTAAGGGGCGATCTCAACCACGGTTGAAGACTAGGTTCGGCCCTTTGCCCATGACGGCCCGGGGCGCGGCGGTTTCGCCCTGGGCTGAACCTTGGGGCGGCGGATGCCGATCATGGGGCCGTGGCCTAGTGTCAAAGGTGCCATGTCTCGCGTAATCCACGTCTTCCGCCAGCCCGACCGGTTCGTCGCAGGAACCGTCGGTGAGCCCGGCGACCGCACGTTCTATCTCCAGGCGTCCGAGGACGTCCGCACGATCAGTGTGACGATCGAAAAACAGCAGGTGGTGGTCTTGGCCGAGAGGCTCGGCTCGCTGCTGGAAGAGGTCGCCAGCCGATTCGGCGCGGACGTACCGGACGACGCGCCCGACGAGTTGCTCGACGTCGACCCCCTGACCGTTCCGGTCGAGGAGGAGTTCCGCGTCGGCACGATGGGTCTCGGCTGGGACGCCGAGAGCAGTGCCGTCGTCATCGAGCTGCTCGCGATGACGGAGGGTGAGGTGGACGAAACGGTCGTTCTGGACGACACCGAAGAGGGGCCGGACGCCGTGCGCGTCTTCCTGAGCCCTGGCGCGGCGCGCGCGTTCGCGGAGCGAGCGGACCGCGTGGTCAACGCCGGCCGCAAGCCGTGCCCGCTGTGCGCGGAGCCGCTCGACCCGGCGGGTCACATCTGCCCGCGCCAGAACGGGTACCGGCGCGACGTCGACGTCCTCGAGGACTGACGCGGTGGAGGAGTCTTCGCGGGAGCTGGTGACGCGCGGCAAGATCGACGTCGAAGGCAGGCTCGTCGACGCCTCCAACGTCACGCTCTTCTGCACGATCGAGCTCGACGGCGTCACCGGGAACGTCGTGTACAAGCCGGTTTCCGGTGAGCGGCCGCTGTGGGACTTCCCGGACGGGACGCTAGCGGGCCGCGAGGTCGCGACGGCCATGGTCGCCGATGCGTCGGGGCTGGGCGCGATCCCGCCCACGGTGCTGCGCGACGGGCCGTTCGGGCCCGGCATGGTGCAGCTGTGGATCGAGACCACCGAAGAGGAACTCGTCGACGTCCGGTCACCGGAGAGCCTGCCGGAGGACTGGCGTGTGGTGCTGCACGCGCACGATCGCGACGGCGAACCCGCGGTGCTCGCGCACGCGGACCGGCAGGGCATGCGGGAGCTGGCCGTGCTCGACATCGTGGTCAACAACACCGACCGTAAGGGCGGCCATGTGCTCGCCGGTGCGGACGGCCGGGTCTACGGGGTGGATCACGGGATCTGCCTGCACACCGATCCGAAGTTGCGGACGGTGCTCTGGGGCTGGATCGGCGAGCGGCTGACCGATGCCGAGGTCGGCAAGCTGCGCGGTCTTCGCGAGCGGCTGGACGGGGAACTCGGGGACGCGCTCGGAGAGCACCTCACCGGCTTCGAGATCCGCGCGCTGGCCGAGCGTACTGAACTGCTTCTGGCCGAAGGTGTCTTTCCGGAGCCTGGCGACGACTGGCGCGCCATCCCGTGGCCGCTGTTCTGATCGACGACGAGGCGCGTGCGCGCCTGATCGCGCGATTCGGCGAGGACGTCGCGACGTGGTGTGACGAGCTGCCCGCTCTGGTGGAGCGGCTGGCCGCTCGGTGGGGTCTCACCGTCGTCGACGCGAAACCGGGCAACACCGGCCGGACCCTGATCTGCGAGGGGGACGACGGCCTGACGAAGGTCCTCAAGCTGACCCCGGATCACACGATCGCCGCATCGGAAGCCGCGGCATTGCGGGCGTGGGACGGCTGTTCGCGGGTCGTGCAGGTGCTCGACACGGAACTCGCCGCCGGGGCGATTCTGCTGGAGGGCATCGAGCCGGGCACGCAGCTGCTGGAGGCGGGGGCGAACGTCCCGTGGGCAGAGGTCGGCGATCTGCTGGACCAGATCCACTCGGTGAACCCGCCTCCGGATTTCCCGCCGCTGGAAGACCGAGTCGTCTTCATGTACCGGCTCGCCGAGCGCGGGCTGCGCGGCTCGGTGGCCGAGGCCACGCTGTCGCTGGAGACCCTCGATCGCGCGCGGCTGCGGGCACTCGAACTCGCGACCGGCGGGGGAGGGCACGCGATCGTGCACGGGGACCTGCATCCGGGCAATGTCCTCGACGGCGGTCCCGGGCGGGGAGCGGTCGCGATCGACCCGCGGCCGAGTGTCGGCGATCCGTCCTTCGATCTGGCCGACTGGGTCACGTTGCCGATGCGCGACGGCGGAACGCTCGAAGACGGCTTCGACGCGATCGCGCCGCATCTGCCGGGTTTCGACGCCGGACGGGTGCGCGCGTGGTGTGTCGCGCTCGCGCCGCTGTTCGTGATGCGCCCGCTGGAGCGGGGCGAGCGGACTCCGTTCGTCGAGGCGATGCTGCTCATGGCCGCCTGACCGGCGTGGCGGAGAGACGACGGCCCCGGGCACCGATAGCGTCGTCGGCCGTGCGCTCCCATTCGTACGACGACGTGCTGTCCGGCCCGCGCAAGCGGAAGATCCCCGAGGTGCCCGCGGAGCCGGGGCTCGTGGTCGAAGACCCGGCCAGCGGCTACTGCGGTGCCGTGGTGAAGATCGAGTACGGCAACGTCGTCCTCGAAGACCGGCACGGCAAGCACCGTGTCTTCCCGCTGAATCCCGCGGGTTTCCTGCTCGAGGGCAAACCGGTCACGCTGGTGCCGTCGAAGGTCGCCCCGAAAGCCCCGGCACGGCGGATCTCCGCGTCCGGGTCGGTCCAGGTCCAGGGGCTCAAGGCGCGGGTCGCCCGCGATTCGCGCATTTGGGTGGAGGGCAAGCACGACGCCGAACTCGTCGAACGGGTCTGGGGTCACGACCTGCGGGTCGAAGGCGTGGTGGTCGAACCACTCGATGGGGTGGACGTTCTGTCCGACCGCATCGACGAGTTCGGCACCGGGCCCGGCCGCCGCCTCGGGGTGCTGGTCGACCACCTGGTCGCGGGCAGCAAGGAGTCGCGGATCGTCGACGCGATCCGCGACGAGAACGTGCTGATCACCGGGCATCCGTACATCGACATCTGGGAAGCCGTGAAGCCGTCGGTCGTCGGTATTCGCGCCTGGCCGAAGATCCCGCGTGGCACGGAGTGGAAACAGGGCGTCTGCGACGCGCTCGGCTGGGGCGAGCCGTGGGAGGGCTGGCAGCGGATCCTGGCGGCGGTCGGCAGCTACCGGGATCTGGAAACGCCGCTGATCGGAGCGGTGGAGCGGCTCATCGACTTCGTCTCGGACCCGGGCGAAGAGTCCTGAATGCCCGGTTTGCGAGAGGTCACTCAAGGTCACGCGTCGGTCACGTCGGTTTCGCTTCTTCGGTATGAATCGGCGCGATCTGGGAGCATGAACGCATGACAGGCGCTCTCATCTGGCTGATCGCCGGCATCCTCTTGATCATCGCCGAGCTCCTCTCGGGTGATCTGTTCCTGCTCATGGTCGGGGTCGGAGCCCTGTTCGGGGCGGGCTCGGCCGCCTTGACCGGGAACCCGTTCATCGACGTCGCGGTGTTCGCCGTCGCCTCGGTCGGGATGCTCGTCCTCGTCCGGCCGACCCTCAAACGCCGGTTCCTCGCGGGGCCGGACATCAAGACCAACACCGACGCGCTGATCGGCGCGCGGGCGGTAGTACTGTCCACAGTGGACGGCGATGCGGGCCAGGTGAAGCTGGCCGGTGACGTCTGGTCGGCACGGTGCATGACCGACGGGGAATCGATCGCCCCGGGGACATCGGTGACGGTCGTCGAGATCTCGGGCGCCACGGCGGTCGTCTCGGCCGAGCTGTGAGCCGGACGGCCGCACCGCAACAGGGTTTCTACGTAAGGGGAAGGTAGTTGTCAGAGACAGTGGTGTTCATCGTCGTCGGACTGCTCGCGTTGTTCGTGGTCGTCGTCGTGGTCAAGGCGATCATGGTGGTGCCGCAGGCGCAGTCCGCTGTGATCGAACGGCTGGGCCGGTTCCGGACGGTGGCTTCTCCCGGCCTGACGTTTCTGGTGCCCTTCCTGGACAAGGTCCGGGCGCGGATCGACCTCCGCGAGCAGGTCGTGTCGTTCCCGCCCCAACCCGTGATCACCGAGGACAACCTGACGGTGTCCATCGACACGGTCGTGTACTTCCAGGTCACCGACTCGCGGGCCGCGGTCTACGAGATCTCGAACTACATCGTCGGTGTCGAGCAGCTGACCACCACGACCCTGCGTAACGTCGTCGGTGGCATGAGCCTCGAACAGACGCTGACCTCGCGTGACTCGATCAACAGCCAGCTGCGTGGCGTGCTCGACGAGGCCACCGGCCGCTGGGGTATCCGCGTCGCGCGTGTCGAGCTGAAGGCGATCGACCCGCCGCCCTCCATCCAGGACTCGATGGAGAAGCAGATGCGCGCCGACCGTGAGAAGCGCGCGATGATCCTGACCGCCGAAGGTCAGCGTGAATCGGCGATCAAGACCGCGGAAGGTCAGAAGCAGAGCCAGATCCTCGCGGCCGAAGGCGCCAAGCAGGCCGCGATCCTGGGCGCGGAGGCCGAGCGGCAGTCGCGGATCCTGCGGGCGCAGGGTGAACGTGCCGCCCGGTACCTGCAGGCGCAGGGGCAGGCGAAGGCCATCGAGAAGGTCTTCGCGGCGATCAAGGCCGGGCGTCCCACGCCCGAGGTCCTGGCATACCAGTACCTGCAGACCCTGCCGCAGCTGGCGCAGGGCGACGCGAACAAGGTCTGGATGATCCCGAGCGACTACGGCAAGGCCCTGGAGGGCTTCGCACGTGCGCTCGGCGCACCCGGCGACGACGGCGTGTTCCGCTACGAGCCGCCGAAGGAAGACCCGGTCGAGAAGCCGGACCTGGAGGACGAAGAGGTCCAGGGCTGGTTCGACACCTCCAGCGACCCGAAGGTCGCCGAGGCCGTCGCGGCCGCGGAAGCCGTGGCGCGCAAGGAGGTCCCGGCGCTGGGTGTCGCGACGCCGCGACAGGAGCCGCCCGCTCCGCGCCAGGTCCCCAAGGCCGAGCCGGAGGCCGCCCCGGAGCCGCCGCCGGCCTCGCGGTTGCCGCAGGCGCAGCCGCCCGCCGGTCCGCAGGGTGGCCCGTACCAGGGGCCGCCGTCGCAGGGGCCGGGCAGTGGCCCGTTCCCGCAGCAGGGGCCGTTCGGTGGTCCGCAGGGTGGTCCGCCGCCGCAGCGCTGACCGGAGAAGCGAGAGAGGGCCGTCCCGTTCGGGGCGGCCCTCTTTGTTCGCTGGACCTCGATCGCGGTCGAGAGTGCAGGGTGACGTCATGGACTCATCCGGTTTCGCGATACAGGATTTTCTCGACGAACCGCGCCTGGCGGCCAGCGTCGCCACCACCACCGGCCGCGGGAATCCGGCCTTGGCGATGATGTGGTTCGTGGCCGAGGAGAGCCGGTTGTGGTTCCACACCCCGGTGTCCGACGGACGGCCGTCGCCGTTCTTGGCCGCGGCCCGCGGCAATCGCGAGGTCGCGGTCATGGTCGCGACCTTCGATCCGCCCGACGACGTCCGTCAGGTCCGGATGACCGGCCCGGCGAGACTGGAAGTCAAGGATGTGTCCCGCATCCGCCGCATCTACGAGCGCTACATCCCCGCCTGGTCGGCGGAATGGGCGGAGCACGCCGCGTCGCCTGACGCGCGGATGTGGTCGATGTCCCCTGACCGGGGTATGGCCGTGGCCTACCCCGGTCTCGAGAACCGTCCCGTGTTCCGCTGGTCGAACGCGGCGGACGGGCCGTTCAGCCCCTGATGAACGCGAGCGTCCGGTATTCGTCGACCACCGAGGTGAGCTTGGCGATCCGGGCCTGCCCGGCGTCGATCAGCCGTTGTCCCGCGCGGGTCCACTTTTCGAGATCGGCGGACATCGGCGGGATCTCGGCCAGGATCTCCGCGCTTTCGGCGAGGCTGAGCCCGACCCGCTGGGCGGCGACCGCGAGCCGGATCCGGCAGATGGCGTCGATGGTGAACCGGCGCGCGTTGCCGGCGGTGCGTTCGGCGGTGATGATGCGGTAGCGCTCGTAGTATCGGACGGCGTTCGCCGAGACCCCGGCCCTGTTCGCGACCTCGCTGACGGTCAGCTGGGATCGTGTCGACGTCGTCATGCCGAGCTCCCTACCGTGATGGGTTCCGCTGCCGGGGCGGGTTTCGTCCTGAGCCTGACCACCAGGGCGAGCACCATGACCGCGAGGACTCCGACGAGAGTCAGGCGATACGCGTCGACGATCTCCCCGGTGAGCCCCGAGCCCGCCGCCGGATCGCTCAGCGCGGCGAGTCCCTGCCCCGCGGTGGCGGCCGCGATCAGGCCGGTGAACACCCCGCTCACCACCGCCGTGCCGACCGCGCTCGCGATGGTGCTGGACAAGGGAAGGATCGCGGAACCGGACGCGAGGTCCGGGCCGTTCAGGTGCCGGCCCGCGCTCACGATGGTGGGCAGCATGATCGCTCCCGTGCCCGCACCTTGGAGCACTCCCAAGAGCGCCAGCACCGTGTAGGGCGTGTCCGGCGTGAGGACGAGGACGGTCAGAGCGGTCGAGATGATCGCCAGGCTCAGCCCGGTCCCGACGACGATCCTTGGGCCGAAGCGTTCCAGTACGCGGGCTGCGAATTGGATGGTGAGGCCCATCCCGATCGTGCTCGGCACCATCATCAGCGCGCTGACCATGGCCGAATCGCCGCGCATCACCTGAATGTAGGCGGGCATCAGCAGCATCGAGCCGAAGTACGGCCCGGCGTACAGGACGAGGATCGCGGCGTTACGCCCGAACGTGCGGTCGCGCAGAAGCCGGACGTTCAGCAGCGGCGCGTGATGATGCCACGACCTTCGGATGAACACGGCCATGAGCGCCAGTCCGGCGGCGACGATGATCGCCCGGACGTCCATGCCGAGCGTCTCTTCGCTGAATCCGTACGCCACCGCGACCACACCGGGGACGAGCAGCAGTCCACCGGCGAAATCGATCGGAGCGCGTTCGGCCGACGGGACGTCGGCGGGCACCCAGCGCAGCACTCCGATGACGCCGAGCAGGGCGGGCGGAACGGTGATGAAGAACAGCGCCCGCCACGACAGGCTGTCCAGCAGGAGCCCGCCGAGCATCGGGCCGAGGATCGGCCCGATCAGCAAGGGCAGACCGGTGATCGTGGTCATCCGGCTCCGGCGTTCCGGGGCCACCGAGCCGAAACCGATGGTCATCCCCAGCGGATTGATGAGCCCGCCGGCGAGGCCCTGCACCGCCCGTGCGGCGATCAGCCAGCCCAGATCACCGGCGGCGCCGGCGGCCGCGGACGCCACCGCGAACACGAGCAGCGCGGCCAGGTACACCCGGCGCGCTCCCCAGCGTTGCGCGAAGGTCGCCGCCAGCGGCATCGCCGCGACCATGCCGAGCGCGTAAGCGGTCGCGATCCACTGGATCGTGGTGAGCGACGCGGAGAACGTCGTCATGAACCGCGGCAGCGCGACGGCGACGATCGTGGTGTCGAGAACGGCCATCAACCCGCCGAGCGCGATCACCGAGGCGATGCGCAGTTCTTGTCCGGTCAGGCGGTTCATGCCGCACTCGCCTGAGTCGCGACGCGTCCGGCGCGCAGGGTGCGGGCCCACCAGCCCAGTTCGGTCATCGTCGCGGCCAGCGCGCCGCGCTCGCCCTCGGTGCCTTCGTACCCGTTCGGGCCCAGGCGGGTCCACGGAGCGTTCAGCAGCACCGCGTCCCGGATCGTGGTGGCCCGCAGTTCGGGGAAGATCAGCCGCAGCTGCTCGATCGCGCGGATACCGCCCGAACCGGCGCCGTAGCCGACGAACGCGACAGGCTTGTACGCCCACTCGGTGAAGTGCCAGTCGATCGCGTTCTTCAGTGCCGCCGGGAAACTGTGGTTGTACTCCGGGGTGACGACGAGGTAGGCGTCGGCCGCGCGCAGCCTGTCGCTGATCACCGTCTCGGTGCCGCCGGGCTGCGTTCCCTGCAAGGGCAGATCGATGTCGGCGAGGTCGATGGGATCGACCTCCAGCCCGTCGATCGTGGCGAGTTCGGTCAGCAGCCAGCCCGTGATGGCGTCGGCGAAGCGTTCGTGCCGGACACTGCCGATGATCACGGCGAGGCGAAGGGGCCGGGTGGTGTTTTCTGAGGTCATGCCGAAGACGCTAAAAGCTCGTCCATAGGTGAACTCAAGCTCTTGCGGCCCTGGTCACGAACCCTAGACCTCTATTTAAGTAGAGGTTGTAGGGGTGGGTTTTGTGGTAAGCCTTCAGACATGGACGACTTCGGCGATGACCCGGATGACCTGGCCGAATGGGGACTGCACTGCTTCTGCCTCGGCGCGCGAAGCACTCCGCATCACGTTGTGAGGATGGACGACAACGGCCGTCTGCTTTTTCGCGCACGCCTGGGCGTCAGTCGTGCGGAACTGCGAACAGAGGGCATCGATCCGCTGGACAGTCAGCTTGCGCTATTGCAGGCGTACCGCCTCATTTCCGTCGAGGGCGACCGCCTGGTGACCACGTTTCCGGTACTCGGCTCCGAGGAGACGGCCGGATTGCGCGCCCGAACGGCAGAGCTCGCCGACGCGATCGTGCCGGGAATCGCGGGCGATGTCTCCGCGCTCACCGACGTCCTGGCAGGCCGGGGGCTGGCACAGTGCGGCTACGGGGTGCTCTTCGGCCACGTGATCGATGGGCTCGTCTGGGATCGTCTCCGGGCGGACGGCTTGCTTCCTTCCACGGAGCTGAGTATCGAGCGTCCCTACTGGAATGGTGCCTTCTGGGCGGTTCATCCACCACGTGCGAGTGCGATGGGTACCAACGAAGTGGAGGAATCCGGAGTCAGGTTGACGATGGTCTGGACTGAGCCGACGGTGCGGGCCTTGAATCGGCTGGCCGAGTCGGACGCTCTGCGGCCGTCGCTGCGCGCGGTTTCTCGGGGCGGTGCCCCGCGCGAACCCCTCGTGACGAAGGACGGGCATGTGTGGACGCTCATCGGCGAGAGCGGGAAGCCGGCGATTCCGATCATCAGGCGGACGGCCGCGGATCCCCTTCACGAGATCGGCCTCCGGATCGCAGCGAAGATCGTTTCCGCGCTGCCGAAGGACCTTCGTGACGATGGCGTGGTCCTGGCGACCCACGAGTTGATCTGGGACCTCATGGGCGCCCTGGAGACAGCCGGCTTCATTCGGCGGCCAGAGGTGTTGGACGACCCGAACGCAACCTCCGACGCTCTGGGGGTGCAAATGTTCCTTTCCGTCGACGATTGACATGTAGGAAAAATCCTACGTATGGTGTCGGTATGAACATCGACCGCATCCAGTTCCTCACCGTGCCGGTTGCCGATCAGGCCAAGGCGCGGGACTTCTACGTCGGCAAGCTCGGTTTCGACCTGCTCGTCGACGTCAGTGGCCCGCACGGCCCGTTCGTCATGGTCGGCCCCAAGGGGGCGGAGACCGGCATCGTCCTGGTCGACCGCGCCGTCGGCGGGCTCGACCACCAGACGCGTGTGCATTTCCAGCTGAGCACCGCCGACGTCGATGCCGACATCGCGGAGCTTCGTGCCCAGGGCATCGAGGTCGACGATGCGGAGGAGATGCCGTGGGGTCGTGTGACCTCGGTGCAGGATCCCGACGGCAACGCGATGGGGTTGCTCGAACCGTCCGGCTACGGCAACTGGCCGCGCTAGTGCCGGTCAACGACGACGTCTTCGCCGCGCTCGCCAACCCGGCCCGCCGCGAGGTGCTGGGCATCCTTCTCGACGGCCCGCGGGCAGCGGGGGAGATCGCCGAACGCTTCGACATGCGGCGGCCCAGCCTGTCGGAACACCTTCGGGTGCTGCGTGAGGCCGGACTCGTCCGGGAAGAGCGGCAGGGCCGCAATCGCGTCTACTTCCTCGAGGCCGCGCCGCTGCAGGAGGTCTCCGACTGGCTTTCGCCCTACGAGCGCTACTGGCGCGGGAAGCTGGGCAACCTGCGCGACCTGCTGGACGAGGAGGAGTTCTGAACGACGAGGATCCGACGGCCGTTCACGTCGATCAGTTCCTGGCGCATCCGCCGCGCAAGGTGTGGCGCGCGCTGACCGAACCGCAGCTGCTGGAACGCTGGCTCCGGATGCCGAACGATATCAAACCCGTTGTGGGGCACCGGTTCGAGCTGCTCGCGGACCCTGTTCCCGCCGCCGGATTCGAGGGCGGGCCGGTCGCCTGCGAGGTGCTGGCCGTCGAGCCGGAACGATTGCTGAGCATCAGCTGGGGTCCAGAGTGGACGGTCACCTGGCGGCTCGTGCCGGAGGGCCGGGGGACCAGGCTGTTCCTCAGCCACGAGGGCTTCGATCCCGACGACGAATTCCAGCGGATGTCGCGCCGGATCATGGGCGGCGGCTGGCGCACCGCGGTCCCGAAGGCGCTGGCGCGCGTGCTGGACGAGATGCCGGACCAGAGGACGTAGGTGAGCCGCGGGACAAGCCCTCGACAGCGGGTCTAGGATCCCCGCTGTGACGGACGAGAAACCGCTCCGAGCCGATGCCCGCCGTAACCGCACACGGGTGTTGGAGGCCGCGGAGCGCGTCTTCACGGCCAAAGGCACCAGCGCGCCGACCGAAGAAGTCGCCCGTGAAGCAGGCGTCGGAGTCGGCACCGTGTTCCGGCACTTTCCCACGAAAGAGGCGCTTCTGGAGGCGGTGCTCTTCGCGCGCCTTCACCGCTTCGTCGACGAAGCGGAGGCCACGGTGGCCGCCGACTCACCCGACCCGGGCGCCGCGTTCTTCGGGTTCCTGACCGGCTGGATCGAGATGTCGGGTGCCAAGAACGCCTACTTCGAAGCCCTGTCGGCGGCCGGCGTCAGCGTTCCCTCGGCCGGTTCGGTCATCGGTGTCCGCCTGAAGGACGCGCTCGGCGTTCTGCTCAGCCGCGCGCAGGACACCGGCGACGTCCGCAAGGATCTCGGCGTCGACGAACTGATCCCGGTGATCATCGGAACGGCGAAGGCGGCGGAGCATGCCGGACCCGAGTTCCGGGCCCGGACGATCTGCATCCTCTTCGACGGGCTTCGGCCGCGTCAGGCGTAGGGATCCATCGTCGGCCGCTTCGGCGCGAGCTCGTCGCCCGACGATTCGCCACGCAACCTGCGCTTGATCCACGGCACAGCGTGCTCCTTGCCCCACTGGAGGTTCTCGGTGCGCCGCGCCCGCGGGCTCAGCAGCGGTCGCGGTCCGAGTTCGGCGGGAGTCAGCTTGTGCGGTTCGCCGAGCGCGTCGAGTACGGCGATGGCGATCTCGTTGTGTCCCAACGAGTTCAGGTGCAGCCGGTCCGGCGCCCACAGCCGCCTGTCCCGCAGTTGCCGCATCGCCCACATGTCCACCAGCAGCGTCCCATGCCGCGCGGCGATACCGCGGACGTGCTCGTTGTAGATCGCCACGCGGCCCCGGATCCTGCGGAACAGCGCGTCTTCGACCCCGTCGACACCGGTGAAGAGGACGACCCGCGCGCCCGTGGCCACGACCTTGCCGACAGCGGCGTCGTAGTCGTCGATCAGAGCATCGATATCGACCTTCGGGCGCATCAGATCGTTGCCGCCGGCGTACAGCGTCACGAGGTCCGGCTTCAGCGCGAGCGCCGGGTCGAGCTGCTCCGCGAGGACCTGTCCGAGGAGCTTGCCGCGGATCGCGAGGTTGGCGTAGCGGAAGTCCTGGTGGTTGGCCGCGAGGGTGCCCGCGACGCGGTCGGCCCAGCCGCGGACGCCGTTGGGCGACGACGGGTCCTCGTCGCCGACACCCTCGGTGAATGAATCACCAAGGGTGACTAAGCGCTTGCTTATCGCGGAGGACATGAGGCTGCCCCCTCGAATGGTGATGGCATACCGGGATGGTACTGAACCGGCCGGATCAGGCGATCACCGGCAGGCCCCAGGCCTCCGCCACGCGCGCCGGGGTCAGCACCGACACCGGCGCGCCCTCGCCGACCAGCTGGCCGTCCTGGAGCAGCAGGCAGTGATCGGCCCGGCCCGCCACTTCGAGGTCGTGCGTGACGCGCAAGACCGTCGTGCCTTCGGCGACCGTGGTGCGCAAGGCTTCGTCGATCAGGCCGCGGGCGTGCAGGTCGAGCCCGGCCGATGGCTCGTCGAGCAGCAGCAGCCCGGCCTGCTGAGCCAACCCCTGCGCCACCAGCGCCCGCTGGCGTTGCCCGCCGGACAGCGTGCCGATCAACCGGTCGGCGATCGACGTGATCTCCAGTAGCTCCAAGCATTCCCCGACGATCTTCCGGTCCATCTTGGACAGTCGGCGCCAGTGACCGCGGTGCGCCCAGCGGCCCATCGTGACGGTGGCGCGGACGGTGATCGGCAGTGACCGCGACACCTCGCTCTGCTGGGTCACGTAGGCGACACGTCCCTGATCCCGCCGGATCACCGAACCGGTGGTCGGCGGGAGCACGCCCGCGACGAGGTTCAGCAGTGACGACTTACCCGCGCCGTTCGCGCCGGCGATCGCGGTGAGCCGCGCCGACGGTACCTGGGCGGTGATCCCGCGCAGCACCTCGCGGGAGCCGTAGTGGGCGTGCACGCGGTCGATCGTGAGCGCCGCTGTGTCCGGGGTCATCACACCTCTTTCAGATAATGACAATCATTACCACTATAGTGTGACGCGTGGAATGGTTGCTGATCCCCTTCGAGGTGTCGTTCGTGCAGCGTGCGCTCGTGGCGGGCGTGCTCGTCTCGGCGGTGTGCGCCGTCGTGGGCACCTGGGTGGTGTTGCGCGGCATGGCCTTCATCGGCGACGCGATGTCGCACGGCATGTTGCCCGGCGTGGCGATCGCCTCGCTGACCGGTGTGAACCTGCTGATCGGCGCGGCTATCAGCGCCGGGGTGATGGCGATCGGCGTGACGGCCCTCGGCCGTTCGCGGCGGCTGTCCGAGGACACCACGATCGGGCTGCTCTTCGTCGGCATGCTCGCGACCGGGGTGATCATCGTGTCCCACTCGCGGTCGTTCGCGGTCGATCTCACCGGGTTCCTGTTCGGTGACGTGCTCGCCGTCGGATCGGGTGACCTGGTGGGTCTCGCGATCACCCTGCTCGTCGTGGGGGCGGTGGCGCTGGCGGGGC
The DNA here is from genome assembly GCF_003947465.1 of Amycolatopsis sp. WAC 04182. Taxonomy (NCBI): domain Bacteria; kingdom Bacillati; phylum Actinomycetota; class Actinomycetes; order Pseudonocardiales; family Pseudonocardiaceae; genus Amycolatopsis; species Amycolatopsis sp. WAC 04182. Next base: position 816,586 of record NZ_QHJJ01000003.1, on the reverse strand, counting down.
ATCGTTCGTTCACCGCGCTCACCTTCGACGTCCGCAAAGCGCACACACTGGGGCTTCGTCCACGCCTGGCGAACGCGGTGCTGCTCGGGCTGGTCACGCTGACGATCGTCGCGTCGTTCCGTGTCGTGGGGACGTTGCTGGTGTTCGGACTGCTCATCGCCCCCGCCGCGGCGGCGCTCTTCTGGTCGCGGCGGATCACCACGATCATGCTCATCGCGGCGTTGCTCGGCATCGCCGCCACGGTCGGCGGCCTGCTCGTGTCGTGGCATTGGGGCACCGCGGCGGGCGCGACCATCGCCGCCGGCGCGGTCCTCCTGTTCTTCCTTTCCGCGTTCCTGTCCTTTGCACGACAGCGATTCCGTTTCCTGACACCGGCGATCGAGAGCTCACGATGAAACTGAAAGCAGTGACGGCGGTCGTCGCGGCGCTGACCCTGGCGGCGTGCGGCTCGGAGCAGCCGAAGGAGGTGACCGCGGAAGTCCCGCACGGCTACGTCGAAGGCGCCGAGGAGGCGGCCGAGGCCCAGTCGCGGCTGATCGTCGCCGACACGGACACCGGCGCCGTACGCGTCGTCGACCTGATCACCGAGGAGGTGCACGAGGTCGGCCGGGTCGATGGCGTGCGAGCCGTGACGGGTGACGGCCGCTTCGGTTATCTGACCGCCGGCGACGGCACGATCCGGGTGATCGACAGCGGCTCGTGGATGGTCGACCACGGTGACCACGTCCACTACTACCGGGCGAAGGTCAAGGAAGTCGGCGTGGCGCCCGGCAAACAGCCCTTGGCGGCCTACAGCGATCCGGCGGTCACCGCACTGTCCTATTCGGACGGTACGGCGACGTTGCTGGACCGGGCCGCGCTCGACAAGGGCACCGTGACCGAACTGGGGAAGATCACGCGCGAGCCGCACGCGGGGGTCGCGATCCCTTACCGCGAGCACATCATCGCCTCGGTGGCGGACACGGGAAAGCCGCTCGCCCGCGGAGTGCGCGTCCATGACCGTCAGGGCAAGGTCGTGGCGGAGGTAGCCCAGCCGTGCCCGGATTTGCAGGGCCAGGCCGTGACCAGGCGCGGAGCCGTCTTCGGCTGCGCGGACGGGGCCCTGCTGGTGACCGAAAAGGACGGTGTGTTCGCCGGGGTCAAGATCCCGTACCCGCGCGACGTCGGCGCGCAGGAACGCGCCACCGCCTTCTTCCACCGGCCCGGCGGTTCCACGCTCGCGGCGCGGGCGGGGGAGTCCGCGGTGTGGTCGCTGGACGTCGGCCGTCGCAGCTGGCAGCACGTCGAGACCGGCCCGGTCGCCGCGGTGAACGCCGTCGGAGAGGGTGGCCCGCTGCTGGTCCTCACCCGGGACGGAAAGCTGCGCTCCTTCGACGCCGCCGGAAAGGAACAGACGGCCATCCCGCTCCTGGCGCCGGAAGCGACCGCCACCGGCGTCCCGTCGATCCAGGTCGATTCGACCCGCGCCTACCTGAACAACCCGCTCTCCGCCGAGGTGTACGAAATCGACTACAACGACAACCTTCGCCGTGCCAGGACACTGAAGGTCGGCGGCAAGGCGGCGCACATCGTGGAGACCGGCCGATGAGGCGCCGCGTACTCGCGCTGGTCGTCGTGGCGCTGCTGGCGGCGGCCGGCTGCTCCGGGACCGGCGGAGGTGGCAAGTCGGTCGTCGTCACGACGAACATCCTCGGCGACATCACCCGCGCCGTCGTCGGCGATCAGGCCGAGGTGACGGTGCTGATGAAACCCAACGCCGACCCGCATTCCTTCGGTATCTCCGCGCAGCAGGCGGCTCAGGTCGAGCGCGCCGGGCTGATCGTCTACAACGGACTCGGGCTCGAAGAGGGGATCCTGCGGACCGTCCGCACGGCCGAGGAAAGCGGCGTACCGGCGCTGCCCGCCGGGGAGCGGGTGAATCCGATCAGTTACGCCGACAACAAGCCCGATCCCCACTTCTGGACGGATCCGGCGCGGGTGCGCGACGCGGTGAAGACGATCGTCGACGAGGTCGTCGCCCATGTCGACGGCGTCGACGAAGCGGTGATCCGCGCCAACGCCGAACGCTATCGCGGGGAGATCGAGGCGCTCGACAAGACGATGACCGAGAAGTTCGGCGGGATCCCGCCCGAGCGCCGGAAGCTGGTCACGAATCACCACGTCTTCGGCTACCTGGCCCAGCGGTTCGGCTTCCAGGTCGTCGGCGCGGTGATCCCCGGCGGGACCACGCTCGCCTCACCCAGTTCCTCGGATCTGAAAGCACTCGCCGACACCGTTCGCGCGGCCGGAGTTCCGGTGATCTTCGCCGATTCCTCGCAACCGGACCGGCTCGCGCGGGTCCTGGCCGAGCAGGCCGGGCTGCACGTCCAGGTCGCCCCGTTGTTCTCGGAATCGCTCAGCGAACCAGGCCAGGGCGCGGCCACCTATCTGGAAATGATGTGCGCCAACACCGAATCGATCACCACCGGTTTGACCCGTTCCTGACCGGAACAGACGAAAGGCACACGAAAATGGCACGGAAAGCCCGATATCTCGCGCTGATGGCGACGACGGCGAGCACGCTCGCGCTCGCCGCCTGCGGGACCGAACAGCCGGCCGCGGAGCCCGGCAAGGACGCGGCCCCGGCACCGGTCGTCGCCGATCCGGTGGCCGTCACCTATGACGGCGGAATCGTCCTGCTCGACGGCAAGACCTTGAAGGAAGCGAAGAAGCTTCCGCTGGAGGGCTTCAACCGGCTCAACCCCGCCGGGAACGACCGGCACCTCCTGGTCTCGACCTCCACCGGATTCCGGGTCCTCGACGCCGTCGGTGCCGTGCTCACGGACAACGAGGTGAAGGCGACGAAGCCGGGGCACGTCGTCCGGCACGCCGGCAAAACGGTGCTGTTCGCCGACGGGACCGGTGAAGTGACCGTCTTCGACCCGAAGACGATCGGCACCGCGGCGATCCCCGCGCCGAAGCACAAGACGCCCGAGGCGCATCACGGCGTGGCCGTCGAACTCGCGAACGGCGAACTCCTCACCACCGTCGGCAACGAGGACAAGCGGTCCGGGATCGTGGTGCTGGACAAGGACAAGAAGGAGATCGCACGCAACGAGCAGTGCCCCGGCGTGCACGGTGAAGCCGCCGCGCGCGGCGAAGCGGTCGTGGTCGGCTGCCAGACCGGTGCGCTGATCTACCGCAACGGCGTCATCACCAAGGTGACCAGCCCGGACCCCTACGGGCGCATCGGCAACCAGGCGGGCTCGGACGTCTCACCGATCACCCTGGGCGACTACAAGGTCGACGAAGCGGCCGAACTCGAACGCCCGACCCGGATCTCCCTGATCGACACCGAGAAGGCCACGCTCAAGCACGTCGACATCGGGACGAGCTACACCTTCCGGTCGCTGGCCCGCGGACCTCAGGGTGAGGCCCTGGTGCTGGGCACCGACGGGCAGATCCACGTGATCGACCCGGTGAGCGGTGCGGTGACGCGAAAGATCGCCGTCCTCGGCACCTGGCAGGAGCCGATCGAGTGGCAGCAGCCGCGGCCGGCGATCTTCGTCAGGGGCGGAACCGCCTACGTCACCGATCCCGGCAAGAAGGAGATCCACTCCGTGGACCTCGCGACCGGGACGAAGACCGCGACCGGGACGATTTCGGGAACGCCGAACGAGGTCAGCGGCGTGCTCGCCCACTGATCCGCTCTGATTTCGCCTCAAGTACATGAAGGCCCCCTTCCTTGCGCCTGGCGCAAGGAAGGGGGCCTTCATGTACTGGTGAAGGTGTGAAGGTCGAGTTTCTTCGGCTGAGCCGAGGGAAGGAGCACACGCGCAGCCGCTGTGACTGCTGATGCACAGGAGACGAACGTGGCGATTGGCAAGTCCGTGAAGGCCTCCTTACCTACCTTCAGGGTAGGCAAGGAGGCCTTCACGGACAGCCGGTCATCCCTGCCGCTCAGCGCCGGATCAGGCCGAGGTCGGTCGCGGTGGCGACGGCGGCGGTACGCGAATCGACGCCGAGTTTGGTGTAGCTGCGGGCAAGATGGGATTTCACCGTGCCCTCGGTCAGGTGGAGCCGGTCCGCGATGGCCCGGTTGGACAGGCCGTCGGCGACCAGGACCAGGACTTCGATCTCGCGCAGCGTCAGTGCGGTGGCGGGCATCCGCATCCGGTTCATCAGCCGGTCGGCGACGGTCGGGGCGAGCGTGGTGCGGCCGGCGGCGGCGGTGCGCACCGCCGCCGCCAGATCCTCGGGCGGGGCGTCCTTGAGGAGATAGCCGGTGGCGCCCGCTTCGATGGCGGGCAGGGTGTCGGCGTCGGTGTCGTAGGTGGTGACGATCAGGACCCGCGGAGCGTCCGGCCGCGCCGTGATCGCCGCGGTGGCCTCGGCGCCGGTCATGCCGGAGCCGAAACGCAGGTCCATCAGCACGACGTCGATGTCGCCTTCGGCGGCCCGGACCACCGCTTCTTCCGCGGTCGCGGCTTCGGCCGAGACCACGAGGCCCGGTTCGGTTTCCAGCACGGCACGCAGCCCGGCCCGGACGATGGGGTGGTCGTCGGCCAGCAGGAGCCGGATCGGGGGTTCGGTCACGGGCATTCCTTGGGCAGTCGCGCGGACACGGTGGTGCCGCGGCAGGGGGAGGACTCGACGGTGAAGATCCCGTCCAGCGCTTCGGTCCGGGTGCGCATCGCGGTGAGCCCGAAGCCGCTGTGGTCCGGGTCGAAGCCGACGCCGTCGTCGACGACGGCGAGGGTGACGTACTCGCCGCGGTAGCTCAACGTGACGTCGGCGGTGGACGCCTCGGCGTGCCGGACGGTGTTCGCCAGTGCCGCTTGACCGATGCGCAGCAACGCCACCTCGTGCGCGGTCGGCAGCGGAACGGGGTCGCCGTCGAGCTGGAAGCGCGCGGTGATCCGGTGCCGCGAACTGGTGGTGGCGCACAGCCGGGCCAGCGCGTCGGCCAGTGTGGTGTCGTCGAGCGCCGGAGGAGACAGTGCTATGACGAACCGGCGGGCTTCGGCGAGGTTGTCCGCGGCGGCCTGACGAGCCTGTTCGACGTAGCGGGCGGCGTTCCCCGCGGTATCGGGCAGTGTCCTTTCCGCCGCACGCAACAGAAGTTGAATACTCGACAGGCCCTGCGCGAGGGTGTCGTGGATCTCGCGGGCCAGCCGCTCCCGTTCGGCGAGCACTCCCGCCTCGTGCTGGGCCTCGGCGAGGTCGGCGCGGGTGGCGGTGAGCTCCTCGATCAGGTTCCGGCGCCGTTCGCTTTCGCGGTACAGCGCCTGATAGCCCCAGACGACGGCGACCGCGACGGCGGCGCCGAGTGCCGGGCCGATCGCCGCCGCCGGGACGAAGGAACCCTGGTGGGCGGCGAACGCGGTGATCGCCGCCAGCGCGGTCGCGATCACCGCGACCAGGCCTTGGCGGCGCGGCAGCAGGTGCAACTGCAGGAAGTACAGCGGAAAGGCGACCCAGACGCCGTCGGCGGTCAGCACCAGCAGGACCAGCCACACGACGCCCACCGCGATCAGCCACCACAGGGCCGCCCGCCGGGACGTCCTGACGCGGGGCAGAAGCGGGCCGACCGCGTACACCACGGCGCACGTCGCCGCCGCCGCGACGACCGCTCCCGCTTCGGGCGAGCCGTCCGCCACCGCCCGCGCGGCCGCCAGCGTGAGCAGGGCGATGAGCAGCAGGTGCAGACACCAGGTCAGCACCCGGCTGGTCGGGGTCAAAGCGGGCACGGCGGTCACAGTGCGTCCAGATTACGGAGCGGGATCCGCGGCCGCCTCTATCCAAAGGTAGAGGCGGCGTGCCGTCTTCCGGCGGGCGAAGTGCCATCTCCGGCCGGATGCCTGCGCGGTCACCGGCGGCGATCGTGGAGAGGTAACCAGCCCACCCGCCAGAGAGGACAGACCCGAGCCGTGTTCGTCGCCTGGAGAGATCTGAGATTCGCCAAAGGACGGTTCGCCCTGATGGGTGCCGTCGTCGTCCTGATCACCCTGCTGGTCGGCCTGTTGTCCGGGCTCACCGCGGGCCTGGGTGAGCAGAACATCTCCGCGATCACCGGTTTGCCCGCGGACAAGATCGTCTTCGCCGCCCCCGGTCCCGGACAGAGCCTCTCCTACGCCAATTCCGCTGTCACCGATACACAGCGGCGGCAGTGGGCCGAGACCCCGGGTGTCACCGCGGCCGAACCGCTGGGCATCGCCACCACCAAGGCCACCGCGGGCGACCGCAGCGCCGGGATCTCCGTTTTCGGTGTCCGGACCGGATCCGCGCTCGCCCCGGACGCCGAAAAGATCACCGGCGACTCGGTGGTGCTGTCGACGTCCGCCGCCGACGAGCTGGGCGTCCGGAGCGGGGACACCGTCGCCGTGGCCGGGCGTCCGCTGACGGTCGCCGCCGTGACGGGAGACGCCTGGTTCAGCCACACGCCGGTGATCTGGGCAGGCCTCGACGTCTGGGCGAAGACAGCGCCACCCGCCGGCGGTGAGCCGAGCGCGACAGTGCTCGCGCTGACCACGACGGCCGGCGCCGATCTCGCGGCCACCGACGTCGCCGCCGGCACGAAGACGGTCTCTAAAGGCGACTCGCTGTCCGCGATCGGCTCCTACACCTCGGAAAACGGTTCCCTGCAGCTGATGCGTGGCTTCCTGTTCGCGATCTCCGCCCTCGTGATCGGCGCCTTCTTCACCGTGTGGACCATCCAGCGCAGCGGTGACATCGCCGTCCTCAAGGCGTTGGGGGCGAGTACCGCCTTCCTGCTGAAGGACGCGCTCGGCCAGGCCGTCGTCCTTCTCGTCGGCGGCACCGCCATCGGTACCGGCTTGGCCGTCGGGCTCGGCGCGGTGGTCGCCGGCTCCGCCGTGCCCTTCCTGCTGACTCCGGCCACCGTGCTCGTGCCGTCCGCCGTGATGATCCTGCTCGGCGCGCTGGGCGCGGCGCTTTCCGTCCGCCGCATCACTTCCGTCGACCCGCTGACCGCACTGGGGAGTGCCCGATGAGCCTGAACCTGACCGGCGTCACCTTGACCTATCCCGACGGCGACACCCGCCTCACCGCACTGGACGACGTCACGCTGGACGTCCCGGCGGGCACGCTCACCGCGGTCGCCGGACCCTCCGGCTCCGGCAAGTCCAGCCTGCTCGCCGTCGCGGCCACCCTCATCACCCCGGACGAGGGGACCGTCACCGTCGACGGCACCACGACCACCGGACTGACCCGCGGCGAACTCGCCGAACTTCGCCGCCGCAAGATCGGGATCGTCTTCCAGCAGCCGAATCTGCTGCCCGCCCTCACGGCCGCCGAGCAGCTTCAGGTCATGGCCCGGATCGACGGCCGCTCCCCGGCCGGGGCACGGGGTGTGGCCATGGACCTGCTGGACGCCGTCGGGCTCGCAGCGCAGGCCGGACGCCGCCCGCACCAGCTCTCCGGCGGCCAACGGCAGCGGGTGAACATCGCCCGCGCGTTGATGAACGAACCGACTGTGCTGCTGATCGACGAACCGACGAGCGCTCTCGATCACGAGCGCGGCGCGGCGGTCGTCGATCTGCTCGCCTGCCTGACGCGCGAGCGGGCCACCGCCACCGTCCTGGTCACGCACGACCGTGTCCATCTCGCCGCGGTGGAACGGATCGTCGAAGTGCACGACGGACGGCTGGGCAGCCCCTCGCCGGTCGGCTGACGATTCTCCACAAAGGACGGACGTGCGTATCCGCGTGTCCGCTTTCCGGTCAACGGGAAGAATGACGTTTTCCTCCCCGGCGCCGGAGAGGTAAAAGGATCTCGTAATGCCCGGCGAGTGGGGAAATTCGTTCCGTTTTGTCACGACGATGTTTTCCCGAATTTCGAAGCAGCTACGAATTTGTCATTCTTCTGTCCTAATTCCATCGAACTCGGCCGTTTGCCGTCATAGCGTTACCCGCTGTCGCAGGGTTATGGCCTGCGAGAAACGGGCGGCCGAGCTTTCGTACTTATGGAGGTACCCGTGGAATGTGTCCCGCACTACTTTCCAAACCTGTCGTCCCTGCCGAGTCGTCTTACCGGGCAGGGAGTCCCGGACCCTGTCGTATGCCCAGCCGCGAATGCGGCCATTTGCGGCGCCCTCATGAAGGAAAATGGTGAATTTCTCCCCAGAACTCGATGTCAGCCCGGATACGGATTTACGGAATTCGCGAAGCGAAGGACTGGTCATACGAAAATACGGTGGCTCGTCGCTGGCCACACCGGCAATGGTGAACGAAGTGGCCACCGAGGTGGCCGCGATCGCCGAAGCGGGGGATCGGGTGGTCCTCGTCGTGTCGGCGATGGGGGACAGCACCGACCGGCTGATCGCCTTGGCGGGCGAGTTCGCCGAACCGCCCGCTCCCCGTGAACTCGACCAGTTGATGGCGACCGGTGAGCAGGTCTCCGCGGCGGTGCTCGCCATGGCGCTGACCGAGCGCGGGGTCGAAGCCGTCTCGCTGTCGGGCGACCAGGCGGGGATCGAGGTCGCAGGCGAACCGGGAGCGGGCACCATCGTGCGGATCGATCCCGGCAAGATCGTCGCGCGGCTGCGGGACGCGCAGGTCGTCGTGGTCGCCGGGTTCCAAGGACGGACCGCCGACGGTGAACTCCTGACCCTGGGCAGAGGTGGCTCCGACACCACCGCGGTGGCACTGGCGGCCGCGCTCGGTGGTGCCGAATGCGAGATCCGCACCGACGTCCACGGCGTGCGCACGGCCGACCCCCGGATCGTGCGGGACACCCGGCCGGTCCGGACGATCTCCTACGACGCCATGGTCGAGCTCGCCGGGCTCGGCGCCCGCGTGCTGCATCCCAGATCCGTCGAGCTCGCGCGCCGTCACGGGGTGGCGGTGCGGGTGAAGCACTCGTCGGATCCCGGTCCGTCCACCGTCGTCAAGGCGGAAGAAGAACCGCTGGAAGACACGCCCCGCGTCATCGGTATCGCACACGAACGCGACGTACGTCTGGTCCGGGTCGAGGTTTCGGCCTCGGACCCCGACCATTACGCACGCGTACTCGCGATGCTGGCGGGCTGCGGAGTGAGACCGGACAACCTGAGCTGGCCCGATCCCGGCGAACTCAGGTTCACGGTCCGGGGTACGGAGCCACTCGGCCCGCCGATCACCCGGCTCGCGACGGAGCTGGACGCCCGCTCCACGGTCTTCGAGGAGCTCGGCTCGGTATCCGTGGTCGGCACGGCGCTGCTCGATCCGCCCGGTTTCCTGCCCGAGTTGCTGCGGGTCCTCGCCGGGCACCGGGTCGCGGTGCCGGCGATGACGACGTCGCGGTCGCGCCTCACCGCGGTGATCCCCGCCGACGTCGTCGACACCACCGTCCGAGCCCTGCACGACTCCTTCGGCTTGGCGGAGGACAGGGCATGAGCCCGTACGGACAGCCGTCGGGGCAGTTCACCACCGACGGCCTGGTACTGACCTGCGACGGCCACGACCAGCGGGTTCGATGGCGCACCGGTGATCGGCTGGAGCTGCTGTACGAGCGGCTCTGCGACCGGTTGCGCGCCGACGGTCTCGGGAACCGCCTCGCGGTGGACGCGGGAGACGTGAAGGTCACGTTCGACGGGCTGGACGAGCGGGCCAATCGGCTCGCGCGGCACCTGCTGACGCGAGGGGTGCGGCCCGGTGACCGGATCGGGCTGCTGTTCACCGAACCGGTGCATCCCTACGTCGCGATGCTCGCGGTGCTCAAGGTCAACGCGGCGTATGTGCCGCTGGACGCGGGCTTTCCGGACGACCGCCTGGCCTACATCGTCCAGGACGCAGGCGTCCGGCTCGTGATCTCGATTTCCGGGCTGCGGGATCGGTTCGAGCCGGGCGGTGTCGACGTGGTCTGCCTCGACGACGACTCGGACCGGATCGCCGCACTGCCGGGAACCCGGCTCAGCCGGGCCGAGAAGGGCGCGCCGGCCGACGAACTCTGTTACGTCGTCTACACCTCCGGGTCGACCGGACGCCCGAAAGGCGTGACGATCGACCACGCCTCGATCTGCAACTTCGTCACGGTCGCCGCCGACGTCTACGGCATCCAGGAAACCGACCGGGTCTACCAGGGCATGACGATCGCGTTCGACTTCTCGGTCGAGGAGATCTGGGTGCCGTTGCTGAGCGGCGCGACGCTCGTGCCGAAACCCGGCGGGACCGCTCTGGTCGGGCACGACCTCCTCGAATTCCTGCGGGAGAACCGGGTCACCGCGTTGTGCTGTGTCCCGACCCTGCTGGCCAGCCTCGACGAGGACCTGCCGCTGCTGCGGTTCCTCCTGGTGTCCGGCGAAGCGTGCCCCGAAGACCTCGTGCGCCGCTGGTATCGCGCGGACCGGCGGTTCCTCAACGTCTACGGCCCGACCGAGGCCACGGTCACCGCGACCTGGTCGGTGCTGCGGCCCGACCGGCCGGTGACCATCGGGGTGCCCCTGCCCACCTATTCGGTCGTCATCCTCGATCCGGACGAGCCGAGGGCGCTGGCCGCGGGCGAACTGGGGGAGATCGGCATCGCGGGGATCGGGCTCGCCGGCGGTTACCTGAACCGGCCGGACCTGACCGAGCGCGCGTTCATCCCGGACTTCCTCGGCATCGGGCACAACCCGTCCCGCCGGATCTACCGCACCGGCGATCTGGGCCGGATCACCCCCGACGGCGAGATCGAATACCACGGCCGCGCCGATACCCAGGTGAAGATCCGCGGCTACCGCGTCGAACTCACCGAGATCGAGTCGGTCCTCCTGCGGATCCCCGGAATCGCCCAGGCGGTGGTCGAAACCCACCATCCGGAAGCGGGCACCACGGAACTGGTCGCCTACTACAGCCTGCGGCGCGACAACGAGGACGTCGATCCCGGAGAACTACGCCGCCGCCTGGCGGAACTGCTGCCGGGCTACATGGTGCCCGCCTACCTCGAACGGCTCGACCACATCCCGTTGACACCGGCGGGCAAAGCCGACCGCAAGCATCTCCCGGCACCCTCGAGCCCACGAAGAGCGGGCAACGACGTCGACTACGTGGCGCCCACGACGAAGACCGAACTGCGTTTGGCCGAGGCTCTGAGCGGTGTCCTCGGGATCGAGCCGATCTCGGTGACGGGGCACTTCTTCGACGACTATGGCGCCGACTCCCTGCTGCTGGCCAAGTTCTGTGCCGTGGTCCGGGAACGGGGCGAGGTCGCGCCGCTGTCGGCCAGGGACGTGTACCTCAATCCCACCATTCGCGCCCTCGCCGACGCGACCGCCTCCGCGGCCGAGGTCACGATCGCCCGCGCCGAGGAGCCACGCCGGGCGTCCACCGTGTCCTATGTCCTTTGTGGAGTGTTCCAGCTCCTGGCCTTCCTTGCCTACGCCGCCGGTTCGGGCTGGCTCCTGGACACGGGATTCCTCTGGATCGACGCCGCGACAGGGTTCGCCGAGAGCTACGCGCGCGCCGCCGGGCTCGGGCTCGTCGTGTTCGTCGTTCTCTCCGTGGTGCCGATCGTGGCGAAGTGGATGATCGTGGGCCGGTGGAAACCGGGTGAGATCCCGCTGTGGAGCGTCGGCTATCTGCGTTTCTGGACGGTCAAGACCCTGGTCAGGTTCAGCCCGCTGATGCTGTTCGTCGGCACTCCGCTGTACTCGTGGTATCTGCGGGCGCTCGGGGCGGACATCGGCAAGGGCGCCCTGATCCTGTCCCGGAACCCGCCGGTCTGCACCGATCTGCTCCGCGTCGGTGCCGGCGCTGTCATCCGGAAGGACGCCTTCTTCTCGTGCTACCGCGCCAGGGCGGGCCGGATCCAGACCGGCACGGTCACGCTCGGCGCCAACGCCTTCGTCGGTGAAATGACCGTGCTCGACATCGGCACAGCTCTCGGAGACGACGCGCAGCTCGGCCACTCGTCTTCCTTGAACTCCGGACAGTCCGTCCCTGACGGCGAGAGCTGGCACGGGTCTCCTGCCCGCCTGTCCACCGTGGACTACCGGGCGTTGGGTACGGTCGCGCGCGGCAGGCTCAGGCCGATCGCCTTCTGCGCGTCCAGCCTGCTGCTTCTGCTGCTCGGCACACTGCCACTGACCCTGGGCGGTGCCGGTGTGCTCGTCGAACAGTGGTTCACGACGACGGTGGACTTCACGAGCTGGGCCTTCTACCTCGGCCGGATCGCCGACTCGGCGCTGCTGTACTTCGGTGCGTTGCTCGCCGGACTGGCGGTCGTCCTCGTGCTCCCGCGCCTGCTCGGCCTGTTCCTCCAGCCAGACCGCGTCTACCCGCTCTACGGCAGGCATTTCGCGATCCAGCGGCTGATCGCGCGGCTGACCAACCTGCGCGCGTACACGTACCTGTTCGGCGACAGCAGCTACATCGTGTACTACCTGCGCGCGCTGGGATACGACCTGTCGAAGGTCCAGCAGACCGGATCCAACTTCGGGGTCGAGGTCAAACACGAGACACCGTTCCTCAGCACGGTCGGCACCGGGACGATGGTCTCGGACGGCCTTTCACTGCTCAACGCCGATTTCTCGGCATCGTCGTTCCGGCTGCGCAGGACGTCCGTCGCGCCGCAGGCGTTCCTCGGCAACGAGATCGCCTTCCCGCCGGACGCGAGGATCGGCCGGAACTGCCTGCTGGCCACCAAGGTTCTCGTTCCCCTGGACGGACCGGTCCGGGAGAACGTCGGCCTGCTGGGATCGCCCGCGTTCGAGATCCCCCGCACCGTCCGCCGCGACACCGGGTTCGAGCACCTCGGCACGGGGGACGCGCTGCGCCAGGGTTTGCGGGCGAAGAACCGGCACAACACCGTCACCATCGGCGTCTACCTGCTCGTGCACTGGCTCCACCTGTTCGGAGTCCTGCTGATCGGCGCGGCCGCCGGCGCCCTGCACGACCGGATCGGCTCACTGGCCGTCGGCGGCGGCATCGTCGCGACACTGGTGTTCTCGGTCGCGTTCCTCATGCTGGCGGAACTGGCCGTACAGGGCTTCCGGGCGATGCGGCCGCTGTTCTGCTCGATCTACGACCCGGCCTTCTGGCGGCACGAACGATTCTGGAAGCTCAGCCCCGCCCGCTACCTCGCGTTGTTCGACGGGACACCGTTCAAGCCGTTCCTCTTGCGCCGTCTCGGCGTCCGGATCGGCCGCCGTGTCTTCGACGACGGGTGCGCGATCCCGGAACGCTCCCTGGTGAGCGTCGGCGACGACTGTGTGCTCAACCTGCACACCGTCGTGCAAGGACATTCGCTCGAAGACGGGACCTTCAAATCCGACCACATCGCCATCGGCGCGGGATGCACGCTCGGCGTCGGCGCCTTCGTCCACTATGGAGTGACGATGGCGGAAGGAGCGATCGTCGAGGCCGACGCGTTCCTGATGAAGGGCACCGTGGCCCCGGCACGAACCCGCTGGCACGCCAACCCGGCGGTCGAACTCGACACGGCCGAGGAGATCGCCGCGGCAAGGAGACTGCCATGACCCACATTTCCACGACGAAACGGACGCCTCACGTCGAGGGTGCCCTGCCGGGGCCGCGCTCCGCGGAGTACCTCGAACACCAGCGCCAGTGGGAATCCACTGCGCGGGCCTATCCACGCAACCTGCCGATCGCGATCGCGGGCGCGGCGGGAAGCTACCTGTGGGACGTGGACGGGAACGTCTTCCTCGACTTCCTGGCGGGCGCGGGGGTGCTCTCCCTCGGCCACAACCATCCCGAACTGGTGCACGCGGCCACCGAACAACTCCACGTGCTCACTCACGGCCTGGACTTCCCGACGCCGGCGAAACGCGACTTCGTCGACGCTCAGCTGTCGATGCTGCCGCCCGGCCTGCGCTCGCGGACGCGGATGCACTTCTGCGGTCCCGGCGGGGCCAACGCCGTGGACGCCGCGATCAAACTCTGCAAGACCGCGACCGGCCGTGGCGACCTGGTGTCCTTCCAGGGCGGATTCCACGGCTCCAGCCACGCCGCGATGGCGTTGACCGGTCTCGTCGCCCAGAAACGGCCGATCGCGAACGGCGTACCCGGAGTGCACTTCTTCCCGTACTCCTACTGCGCTCGGTGCCCGGTGGGGCTTTCGCCGGACACCTGCGAGACCAACTGCGTGGGCCTGCTGGAACGATCGCTGCGAGATCCCAACGGCGGCATCCCCCTTCCCGCCGCGGTGATCCTGGAAATGGTGCAAGGCGAAGGCGGGATCATTCCGGCGGACCGCGATTTCGTGCGGCGTGTCCGCGCGCTGACCGCGGAACTGGACATCCCGCTCGTGGTCGACGAGGTGCAGACGGGGTGCGGCCGCACCGGAACCTGGTTCGCGTTCGAGCACTATGACATCGAGCCCGACGTGATCATCGCTTCGAAGGCCTTGAGCGGGATGGGGCTTCCGGTGGCGGTGATCTTCTACGACCAGCGACTCGACGGCTGGGCGCCCGGTGCGCACAGCGGCACGTTCCGGGGCAACCAGGCGGCGTTCGCCGCCGGTGCGGCGGCGGTCGACGTCGTCCGGCGGGACGACGTGCTGGGCAATGTCCGGCAGCGCGGGCGACAGCTCTCGCGACGACTCGGCATCCTCCACGACCACCTCTGGGTCCGTGAGGTTCGCGGCCTCGGCCTGATGTGGGGGATCGAGCTGGCCGATCCGCGCGATGGCCGCCCGGCGGGCGGATACGCCCGCGCCGTGCAGGCTCACGCGCTGCAGCATGGCCTGATCGTCGAACTCGGCGGCCGCGACGACAGCGTGATCCGGTTGATGCCCCCGCTCACCGTGACCGCCGAGGAGATCGAGCTCGCGTGCGGGATCCTGCTCGACGCGATCGAGCGCTGCGGCCCGCCACGGTAGAACGCCACTGGTTGGTATTATTATACCGGCTTCTGTTAAGGTGCCGGTATAATAATACCAACCAGTGGCAGAGGGTCCCATGATCGAACTGAAGACGCCCGCCGAGATCGAGCGCATGCACGTGACCGGGCGTTTCGTCGCCGAAGTGCTCGCCGAGGTCGGCGATCTCGCGGACGTGGGCGTCAACCTGATGGACCTCGAACATCACGTACGCGGCATGATCGAACGCCGCGGCGCGGAGTCGTGCTACTGGGACTATGCGCCGTCCTTCGGTAAAGGCCCGTTCCGCAACGTCATCTGTCTGGCGGTCAACGACGCCGTCCTGCACGGCCTGCCCCACGACTACACGCTGCGCGACGGGGACGTGCTCACCGCGGACCTCGCGGTGAAGATCGACGGCTGGGCGGCCGACTCGGCGCGCACGGTCATCGTCGGGACGCCCGCCGAGGAGGACCTGCGGATCGTCCGCGCCACCGAGGAGGCCTTGGAAGCCGCGATCGAGGCCGCGCGTCCGGGCAACCGCCTCGGCGACATCTCCGCGGCCATCTGGGCGGTGGCCCGTGCCCACGGCTATCCGGTGAACACCGAGTTCGGCGGCCACGGCATCGGCCGCACCATGCACGAGGAACTCCACATTCCCAACAAGGGCAAGGCGGGCCGGGGCCTGAAGCTCCAGCCTGGACTCACCGTCGCCCTCGAGCCCTGGTTCGCCCGTACGACCGACCGGATCGTCTTCGACGACGACGGCTGGACCATCCGCTCGGCCGACGGCTCACGCACGGCCCATTCCGAGCACACGGTGGCCATCACCGAAGGCGATCCGCTGGTGCTGACCAGGCGCGAGCACGAGCTGGTCGCCGATCGTGTGCCCACAAGGGATTCCTGAGTCCCTTGCGAGTCGCCTCCGGGGAAGTTCGACCGAAAACTCCGAATACGGCCCGTCACCATCGGCGCGACCGTTAGAGTGAACGGTCGCTGTAGTCATCACCCCTGAGGAGTAGCGGTTCATGATCGCCGAGAGCGCGAACCAGCAGAGCGTGACCTTCCCGCAGGAAGCCACGCCGATCTTCGACCTGGTCGCGAAGATGGTGGCGCGGACGAAGACCGAGGACGAGCACGACTTCGACCGCGAAGCCGGTCTCGCGACCCCGGTGTAGCTTCCAGCCGAGAGTCATTCAGGCGGCGTGCCCGCGTGGGCACGGAGTTCCGCGGCCGTGCGTCGGGCGTGGGCCAGACCGTCGAGGATCCATTGCGGGGGCTGGCGGTCGTTGGTCGCGATCCGCTCGTAGGCGGCGACCAGCCTTTCCGCGATCTTCAGCCGGGCGTCCGCGGCCGCCGGTTCACGCGTCGCTTCGCCTTCGCCCTGTTCGGCAGGGATGGTGACCAAGGCGAGGTGGCCGGTCGGCGCCGTCGCGGTCTCGGGCGCGGCGTCGGGTCGCAGGTCCGGGGTCGGCAGCCGGCGTAGGCGGAAGGCCGTCTGCTCGGTGTGTCCCGGTGCGGCTTCATGGCGTGCGTCCTGCGTTGGGAAAGGATCCGCCCGGAATCGCACGACCGAGGGCCAGTACCGGGTCCGAACGGACTGCGGTGTCGCCCCGTCGAGTCCGCACGCGATCTCCTGCCACGTCTTACCGTCGAGCCGCGCGGCAACCACCGCCGCTTCGAGGATCTGCTGCGCCATCCCGATCAGGCCGGAATGATCCCGCGTCGAGCACGCGTCCTGTTCCCCTGTGGTGTCCACCCGGGCGGCGTTCGCGGCGAGATCGGCCAGCTCCGCCGCGTGCGCGGCGAGGGCCAGGTGAGCCCGGGTGGCGGCGGTCGGGAGGGAGTGGCGTGTGGTCACCGTCCACTCCTCGTGGTGGGCCGGAGGGTCGACAGGAGGCTCGCGGAATCCCGCATGCCGTGACTCACAGGTGTTCTCACCTTCTTTGATATGCAGACTTGCATAAATATGCAATTCATGGGCGTGTGCCGGTGTCGAAGTAACGCGATTTTGTGCCCTGATCGGGTGTGGTCGTGCCGGATCCGCGCGAGGTGAGGTTCGGCGGCTCCGCGAATCGGGCACGATCAGCTCGTGTGGACCGCCGGGCCGGCGGGGAAGGGATGCCGATGAACAGCCCCCTTTATCAGGCGACGGCGGAATTCTTCAAGACGCTGGGGCATCCCGTCCGGATCCGCGTGCTCGAACTGCTCAGCGAGCGGGACCACCACGTCTCGGAGTTGCTCGCCGACCTCGGTATCGAGCCCGCCAACCTGTCCCAGCAGCTCGCCGTCCTGCGTCGCGCCAACCTGGTGGTGCCACGCAAGGAGGGCACGACCGTCTCCTACTCGTTGACCAGCCCGTCGGTCGCCGAACTCCTCGCGGTCGCTCGCGGGATCCTGACCGGGGTCATCGCCGGCCAGTTGGGGTTGCTCGACGATCTGCAGAATTCCGCCGGTGTTTCCGGCGAAGCGCATTCACCGGAAACAGACTGAAAATCGACAACAGGCTATTTCGTTCGTTCATCGCGTCCGGTGATCGTCATTTGCTTTCCTTGCCGTCATCGGTACGCGGCTCGCTCGATTCGGAATTGTCATCGCGGGGGAGCGTGCCATTTCCGGCGGCCGCCTTCCTCGTCTCCTCGACCAGAGAGTCGAAGATGGGGGTTCCGCACAGCTCCACATGGTCCTCCGTCACGCCGGTCTTCGTGCCCGGGCCATCTTGCCCCGGAACGGCTTCTTCGATCCAGTTCCGCCGGGCAATGCACTCGATAGAGCTCACCCTCCGGGGTGAGCTATTCACCGGGGTGAAAACAAGAGTGTAGGACATGGCGCTTTCCGTGCTCACAGTCAGCCCCGCCGGTTTGCGGAAATAATGATTCCACTTTCCCGTCAGCTGCGGGAAAAGGATTTCCCCGCGGAGAACTCGAGGCGGTAGCGCGTCGGCGTCGTGCCCAGCGCGGTGGCGAAGTGCTCGCGAAGACGGGCAGGCGTGCCGAACCCCGACCGCGCGGCGACCGCGTCGACGCCGAGCGCGGTCGTCTCGAGAAGGTGGCGTGCCCGCGCGAGCCGTTGTGCGACGAGCCAGCCGTGGACGGTGGTCCCGGTGCGGGCGCGGAACGAGCGGGTGAAGGTGCTCCGGCTCATATGAGCCCGGGCGGCGAGGTCGTCGATGCTGTGCGGCATGTCCGGATGCGACCGTGCCCAGCTCATCACGGTGGTGAGCGGGTCCTCGTCCGCGGCCGGTACGGGAAGCTCGATGAACTGCGCCTGGCCGCCGGGGCGGTGCGGCGCGGCGACGATCCTGCGGGCGACGCGGTTGGCGACGACCTGCCCGGCCGTGCGGGCGAGCAGGTGGAGACAGGTGTCGATCCCCGCGGTCGCGCCGGCGCCGGTCACGATGTCGCCTTCGTCGACGTACAGCTCTTCGGGGCGCAGCTCCACCGAAGGGAAGCGCCTCCGGAAGGTTTCGACCCATTTCCAGTGGGTGGTCGCGGCACGCCCGTCGAGGATGCCGGCGTCCGCGAGGGCGAAGACGCCCAGGCAGAGCCCGACGACGAGTGCTCCGCGTTCGTGCGCGGCTCGCAGTGCATCTGCCACGGGCGAGGTTGTCGAGGATTCCGGGTCGGACCACCACGGCACGACGACGATGTCGGCCTCCGCGAGCACGTCCAGTCCGGCGGGAACGTCGATCGAGTAGCCGGCACTCGTGGCGAGCCTGCCCGGGGCAACGGCGGCGACCGTGATCGGCCACGGTTCCATGTCGCCCGCCGGGGATTCGGCTCCCCACACCAGTGACGGCACGGCCAGATGGAACGGGCTGATCCCCTCGAACGCCAGGACGGCCACACTCGGAGCGCTCATCGATCCCTTCCCGCGGATGTCGGCCGATGCCGACCACAGCTGACCCGAATTCGTATCTCACTATCGGATCGGGTCAGCGACCATGGTAGCCGTACCGACCGGAAAGCGAAGGAACACACGATGACCAGCACCACCCTCCGCGAAATCAGCACCTTGCCGACGACCCCCGCGACACTCTCGGACGCGACCGTGATCCTCGTCGACTACCAGAACACCTACACGGGCGGCGTGATGGAACTCGACGGCTGGGAAGCGGCGCTCGACGAGGCGGCCACCTTGCTGGCGCGCGCCCGTGCCGAGGGTGCGACGGTCATCCACGTCATGCACGACGGCGGCGAGGGCAGCCCGTACGACCTCGGCCAGGACATCGGCCGGATCCACGAGCGTGTCGCCCCCGGCCCGGGTGAGGAGGTCGTGGTGAAGACCGCGCCGAACTCGTTCGTCGGGACCCGGCTGGGCGAGCTTGTCGATGCCGCCGGGCATCAGGACGTCGTCGTGGCCGGGTTCATGACGCATATGTGCGTCACGTTCACCGCTGAGGGCGCGTTCCTGCGCGGGAACACCCCGACCGTGGTGGCCGGGGCCTGCGCCACACGCGCACTTCCCTCCGCTGTCGGTCCGGTGACCGCCGCGGACCAGCACCGCGCGGCGCTCGCCACGATCGGTGACCTTTACGCCGTCGTCGTCGGGTCCTCGGCCGAACTCGGCTAGGGCGGACGATCTCACGTGATCGACCGGACGACTCGCGTGATCCGGCGGACGACTCGCGTGTCTGGATGGACGACACGCCCGTGGCCGTGGCTCCGCGGCGAGTCGTCCGTCTGATCACGCGAGTCGTCCTTCCACGCACGTGTGTCGTCCATCCAGACACGCGAAACCGCTACCCGCGCAGAGCCCGCTCCCGCTGCTGACTCGATCAGGCCATCTCTCGCTAGGACCTGCGAGGCGGGGCGCGCACGTGGATCATGGGGGTGTCCCGCCGCCGAAGCATCGAAGGGGTCGTCATGGCCAAGCCCAACGTCGCCGAGCAGTTCGTCCAAGTCCTGGTGCAGGCCGGGGTGGAACGGATCTACGGCGTTGTCGGGGACAGCCTGAACCCCGTCGTCGACGCGATCCGCCGCACCCCGGGGATCGAGTGGGTCCATGTGCGTAACGAGGAGGCGGGCGCTTTCGCCGCGGCCGCCGAGGCCCAGCTGACCGGGCGGCTCGCGGTGTGCGCGGGTAGCTGCGGGCCCGGCAACACCCATCTGGTGCAAGGGCTGTACGACGCGCACCGCACCGGCGCCCCGGTGCTCGCGCTCGCGTCGCACATTCCGTCCGGGCAGATCGGGACCGGCTTCTTCCAGGAGACCCATCCCGAACGGCTGTTCGTCGACTGCAGCGGCTATTGCGAACAGATCAGCGGGCCCGCTCAGATGCCGAGGGTTCTGCGGATCGCCATGCAGCACGCGGTGTCCCGCGGCGAGGTTTCGGTGCTGGTGCTGCCCGGCGACGTCGCGCACCTCGACGCTGTCGCGCCCACCGGGTCCGGAGCGCCGGTCACCGAGCACGGAACGATCGTGCCACCCGAGGCCCAGGTGGCGCGGCTCGCCGAGTTGATCAACGACGCCGAGACCGTCACTTTGTTCGCCGGCGCCGGGGTGCGCGGCGCGCACGCGGAGGTGATGGAGCTGGCTGAGACCGTGCAGGCGCCGGTCGGCCACAGTCTGCGCGGCAAGGAATGGATCCAGTACGACAATCCCTACGACGTCGGGATGAGCGGCCTGCTCGGCTACGGCGCCTGCTACCGGGCCATGCACGACGCGGATCTGCTGGTCTTGCTGGGCACCGATTTCCCTTACGACTCCTTCCTTCCTCAGGCACGGACCGTGCAGGTCGACCACGACGCGACCCGCCTCGGCCGTCGCACCCCGCTCGAACTGGCGGTACACGGCGATGTGCGGGAGACCCTGCGGGCCCTGCAGCCGCTCCTGCGGCGCAAGACCGACCGGACGTTCCTGGACCGCATGCTGCGTGATCACTGCAAAACGCTGGAACAGGTCGTCGACGCCTACACCCGCAACGTCGAGCGGCACGTGCCCATCCACCCCGAGTTCGCCGCAGATCTCCTCGACGAGCTCGCCGCGGACGACGCGATCTTCACCGTCGACACCGGTATGTGCAACGTGTGGGCGGCCAGGTATCTCACCCCCAACGGGCGCCGCCGGGTCATCGGGTCGTTCCTGCACGGCACGATGGCCAACGCCCTGCCGCACGCCATCGGCGCGCAGTTCGCCTATCCGGGACGGCAGGTCGTGTCGATGTCCGGCGACGGCGGGCTGGGCATGCTGCTCGGCGAACTGCTCACCGTTGCCCTGCACGACCTCCCGGTCAAGATCGTGACGTTCAACAATTCCTCGCTGGGCATGGTGAAGCTGGAGATGCTGGTGGACGGCTTGCCCGACTATCAGACCGACCACCGCCAGGTCGATTTCGCCGCCATCGCCAGTGGTGCGGGTCTGCGCGCCGAGCGGGTGACCGATCCGACCCGGCTGCGCGCGGCCCTCAAGGAAGCGCTGGCCCACGACGGACCGGCGCTGGTGGACGTCGTGACCGACCCGAACGCGCTGTCCGTCCCGCCGCATATCACCGCCGGTCAGCTCGGTGGGTTCGCCTTGGCCGCGAGCAAGGTCGTCCTCGAAGGCGGGGTCGGGCGGATGATCGACCTCGCCCGGGCCAACCTCCGGAACATTCCCCGGCCGTGACGCGCGTGTCAGGGCCTGCCGGTGCCCATTCCGTGCCACAGCAGGTCGAGCAGGTTCGCGACGTCGCGCCGCCATTCGCCTTTCGGGTCGAGGTACAGCAGTCCGCCCAGTCCACGTAGGACGGTCTCGGGCTCCAGGCCCGCCCGGACGGTGCCGGCGTCGACGTTGGCCTGCAGCAAGGTGGAAACCGCGCCGACCATGTCCTGGTAGGCCCCCGCGGGCAGCTCGCCCCGCGAGGCGGTCGTGGCGCGCAGAGCGTCGGCCAGGCCGCGTTTGGTCATCATGTAGTGCGCCAGGTGGTCGGTCGTCCACACGCGGAACGCCTGCTCCGGCGGGTATTTTTCGAGCAGGCTCGGCACGATCTCGACGAGCTGGCGCACCTCGCGCCGGTACACCGCCAGGATGAGGGCCTCCGGCGTGGGGAAGTGCCGGTACACCGTGCCGACGCCGACCTCGGCCTGCTTCGCTATGGCGTTGAAGGAGACTTCGCCGGAACAGGCCAGCGACTTCGCCGCGGTGGCGAGGATGCGCTCGTGGTTGCGGCGGGTGTCCGCGCGCCGGGGATTGACCGATCCCGTCGTCATGGCCCCTCCTGTCCGCCGACCCGTTGTCCGGTGAATGTAGCCGAGGAACCCGTCGGACCTGGAGCGACTCCAGGGGGAGCATCGACCTTGCCGAGCGGATTGTATTCCGCTAACTTGAAAATCGAAGCGGATGAATATCCGTTTCACTTCGCGAACGGACTCCCCACCACCTCAACCTACGCCGTCGGGCCCCCCGGCCCGGACGATCTGCGGAAAGAGATCCAGTGGACATCTCACTCGAAGTCAATGGCAGGACGGAACATCTCGGAGTCGAACCCGGGGTGACCCTGCTGGACGCCCTGCGGGAGCGGCTCGCCGTCACGGGCCCGAAGAAGGGCTGTGACAGAGGGCAGTGCGGCGCCTGCACGGTGCACGTCGGCGGACGGCCGGTGCTCTCCTGCTTGACCCTGGCCGCCACCGTGAAGCAGCCGGTGACCACGGTCGAAGCACTGTCCACAGAGGACGGTCTGCATCCGGTTCAGCGGGCGTTCGTCGATCAGGACGCCCTGCAGTGCGGATTCTGCACATCCGGGCAGATCATGTCGGCCGTCGCCGCCGTCGAGCAAGACGTCGAGGACGTCCGGGAGTTCATGTCCGGCAATCTCTGCCGATGCGCGGCGTACCCGAACATCGTCGCCGCGGTCGAGCAGGCGAGGAGGGCCGATGCGTCCCTTTGAGCTGCTCGCACCCGAGACCGTCGAAGACGCGGTCGGCTCGTCCGGCACGTTCCTGGCGGGCGGGACCACTCTCGTCGACCTGATGAAACTCAATGTCCTGACACCGCAGCAGGTTTTGGACATCAACGCGGTACCGCTGCGCGGCATCGACACCGTCGACGGGCTCCGTTTCGGCGCGCTGGAGCGGATGGCGGACATCGCCGGACATCCCGGGGTGTACCCGGCGATCTCCCGTGCGCTGCTGCTCAGCGCCTCCCAGCAGATCCGGAACATGGCCAGCATCGGCGGAAACCTCATGCAGCGCACGCGCTGCTCGTACTTCCGCGACGTCGCCATGCCCTGCAACCGGCGAGTTCCCGGCAGCGGCTGCCCGGCGATCTCGGGCGCCAACCGGATGCACGCGGTGCTGGGCACGAGCGATTCGTGCGTGGCGACCCACGCCAGCGACGTCGCCGTCGCACTGGTCGCCCTCGACGCGCGGCTCCGCCTGGTCAGCGAGGCCGGGAGCCGCACCGTCGAGCTGGGCTCCTTCTATCGCCTGCCCGGCGACACTCCCGAGGTCGAGAACGACCTGCGGCCCGGCGAACTGATCGCCGAGGTCGTGGTCCCGCGGCTGGACTGGGCGTCGAACTCCACCTACGTCAAGGTGCGGGACAGGCAGTCCTACGAGTTCGCGCTGTGCTCCGCGGCGGTCGCCCTGCGAGTGGAAGGCTCGCGCGTCGTCGACGCCCGGGTCGCGGCAGGCGGCGTGGCCACCGTGCCGTGGCGGCTGCCCGCGGTCGAGGAGGCCTTGCGGGGTGCGCCCGCGACGGTCGCCGCTTTCGAAGAGGCCGCGGCGCTCGCCGCCGAGGGAGCGCGCCCGTTGGCCGCGAACGGATTCAAGACGTCGTTGCTGCGGCGGACCATCGTCCGCGCGCTGCTCGAACTGACCGAGGGGAGCCGCGCATGACCAGCCGGGTGGACGGGCCGCTGAAGGTCACCGGCCGGG
Organism: Amycolatopsis sp. WAC 04182; assembly: GCF_003947465.1. NCBI lineage: Bacteria > Bacillati > Actinomycetota > Actinomycetes > Pseudonocardiales > Pseudonocardiaceae > Amycolatopsis > Amycolatopsis sp. WAC 04182. The sequence goes on along the minus strand of NZ_QHJJ01000003.1, from coordinate 792,957 downwards.
CCGAGTACGGGGCGGATCACACCTTCCCCGGACTGGTCCACGGTTACGTCGTGCTCAGCACGATCGCCCATGGCGAGATCGACACGATGGACGTCACGGCGGCGAAGGGCGCGCCCGGCGTGATCGGCGTGTACACGCCCTTCGATCCGCTGGAACTGCGCACTCCGACCACGCCGTTCATGGGTGAGACCTGGGTTCCGTTGCAGGACAAGGAAGTCACCTACTACGGCCAGCCGATCGGGTTCGTGGTCGCCGAGACCTACGAGCAGGCGCGCGACGCGGCCATGCTGGTCGAGGTCTCCTACCTGACCCGGCCTGCACTGACTTCGCTGCAGGACGGCCTCGCCTCGGCTGAAGAAGCGCCTGACGGGAGGGGCGGCCCATCGTCACTCGCGATCCTCGCCGACGGTGTCGAGTCCATCGAAGACGCGCTCGCCGAGAGTCCGGTGGTCGTCGAGAACACGTACACCACCGCGACCCAGCATCACGCCCCGATGGAACCGCATTCCGCGGTCGCGGTGTGGGGGCCCGACGGCCTGACGATCCACAGCGGCAACCAGGGATCCGACCTCCAGGCGGCGGAACTGGCGATGGCGCTGGGCACGGAGCCGTCCGAGGTGCACGCGGTGAATCCCTTCGTCGGCGGTGCGTTCGGCGGCAAGGGCCGCACGTCCACCCCGGCGTTCCTCGCCGCGGCGGCGGCCAGGGTGCTGGGCAGGCCGGTGAAAGCCGTGCTCAGCCGGGAACAGGTCTTCACCGCGACCGCCGGCCGCGCCGCGACGGTGCAGAAGATCGCCCTCGGCGCGGAGCACGACGGCACGCTGAACGCGTTGCGGCACGATTCGTGGTGCAGCACGCCCATGGACCGGTCGTTCGTCGAGCCGACGTCGCACGGCACGTCGCGCGAGTGGTACGCCACCCGGAACCTCGCCATCAGCCAGAAGATGGTGCCGCTCAACATCCCGCCGACCACCTTCATGCGGGCGCCGGGGGAGGCACCGGGATCCTTCGCGCTGGAGAGCGCGATCGACGAACTCGCGGTCGCGCTGAACATGGACCCGATCGAGCTGCGGCAGCGGAACAATTCGACCGCCCCGCCCGGCAACGATCTGCAGTGGTCGAGCAAACACCTCGACGAATGCTTCCGCGTCGGCGCGGCGCGATTCGGCTGGGCGGATCGCGCACCCCAAGGGCGCGCGGACGGCGACTGGCTCGTGGGCATGGGCACGGCCACCGCGATGTTCCCCGCGCTGCGGTTCCCGGCAACCGTCGGGATCACCCTGCTGCCCGACGACACGGCCGTCGTCGCGACCAGCGGCGCGGACCCCGGCACGGGTCTGCTGACCGTGCTTTCCCTGGTGGGCGGGGAGTCGCTGGACATCCCGTCGGACCGGGTGGTACCGCGGCTCGGCGACTCGACCCTGCCACCCGGAGGCATGTCCGGCGGTTCCACGGCGACCGCGAGCGCGGGCACGGCCATCATGATCGCCGCGGCCAAGGCGATCGACGAGCTGCTCGCGCTGGCGTCCGCACCCGGCGCGCCGTTCGACGGCATGGACGTCTCCTACGCGGACGGCCAGGTGCTGGCGGGAGACCGGACGATGTCCTTCGGGGAACTGTTGCGGGCACTGGACCGCCCCTCGTTGGCCGTGACCGGTTCCTCGGCGCCCGGCGAGGAGCTGACGAAACATTCGTTCAGCTCGTTCGGCGCGCAGTTCTGCGAAGTCCGCGTGCACAAGTGGACCCGCGAGATCCGGGTGTCCCGCATGCTCGGGGTGTTCGACGCCGGCCGGATCATCAACCCCGCGGCGGCGCGCAGCCAGATCCTCGGAGGCATGATCTGGGGTGTTTCGGCCGCCCTGCACGAGGGGTTGGAGGTCGAGGAGAACGGGCGATTCGCCAACGGTGACTTCGCGAGTTACCTGATCCCGGTGAACGCGGACATCCCCGAGGTCGACGTTCACTTCGTCGAGTACCCGGACACCCTGCACAACTCGGTCGGCGCGAAGGGACTGGGCGAGATCGGCATCGTCGGGATGGCGGCGGCCGTCGCGAACGCCGTCCACAACGCCACCGGCATCCGGGTCCGGCACATCCCCATCCTGATCGAGGACCTCCTCGAGGAGTCCTAGGAGATCGGGGTTCAGGACTCGGACTCCCGGTTGCCGAGCTGAGGAGCGGGTCAGTGTGCGGTCTCCCGATGGCGCCCGTAGGGCTTGGCGTCGAGAAGCGTGACGCGCACCGCCCCGCCGCTGGGCACGCGATACTCCCGCCTCTCGCCCGGCTTCGCGCCGTGAAGCGCGCGGCCGAGCGGGGAGTCGGGGGAGTAGACCTCGAGTGTGCTGTGGCCCGCCTCGTCCCGCGTGCCGAGCAGGAAGGTCTCGGTGTCGCCGTCGTCGTACCGGACGGTGAGCACCATGCCGGGCTCGGCGATCCCGTCGTCGGGCGGATCCTGTCCGACGACGGCGCCGCGCAGCATGTCCTCGATCTGCCGGATCCGGGCCTGCCGGTGGATGTTGTGCGCGATTTCGTCGTCGTCGCCGTACCGGTCGCCGGTGCCGGGGCGCCGCAGCGTCGCGAGCTCCCGAACCAGGCGCGCGTGCGCTTCCGGGGTCAGCCAAGGGCCTGACGAGACGGTGGACATGGTGGTGATCGCCTTTCGGTGGATACGTCTGCGGGGGCCGGGCGCGGAAAGGACCCGACCCCCACAGACCTTCGGTGAGGCCCGCGTCGGTCAGCGGGCCTCGGGTTCGGGTGACCGGTGCCGGAAGACGCCCGCGTCGGTGGCGAACCCGATCGCGGCCTTCAACAGAAGGTCCTTTTCGGCGCGCAGGAGGGCGTTTTCGGCGCGGAGCCGGTCCACTTCGGACTGTTCGACGGAGATTTCGTTGTCCGGAGTCATCGGCGAAGCGGGTCGAACGGGCGCAGGGCCTCCGGCTGTTTGCCGGTGGTGATGTGCTCGGCGAGGAGCCGTCCGGTGATCGGGCCGTGGGTCAGTCCCCACATCCCGTGCCCGCCCGCGACGTAGAGCCCGGGTGTGCTCGTCGCGCCGATCACGTGCCGTCCGTCGGTGGTGACCGGGCGGGAGCCGACCCATTCGTCGGTGCGTCCCTCCCAGTCCAGTCCGGTGAGGAAGGGCCGTGCCGAGGCGATGATCGAGGCGATCCGGGCCGGATCCAGCGGCGCGTCCGGCTTCCGGAACTCCATGGTCCCGGCCACGCGAAGGCCTCCTCGGTACGGCGTGCACGCCACGCGGATGTCCGGCAGGTAGAGCGGGCCGGGCACCGGACGGTCGGTCGGCACGGTGAAGGAATAGCCGCGTCCGGCGCGGACGGGGGCCTTGACTCCCCACTTCCGGCCCAGGTCACCCAGCCAGGCACCGGTGGCCAGCACGACCGCGTTGGCGTTCACCGTCTGGCCGGTCTTCGAGCGCACACTCAGCGCGTGCCGGTACGCGCGCAGGGAAGCGACGTCGAACTTGTGGCGGATCGTGCCGCCCCGGCCGACCACCGCCCGTGCCAGCGACTCGACGAACCGGCCAGGGTCCACATAGCGCTGCCCGTCGATCCGGACGGCGGCGCCGAGCCGGGCCGTGGCCTGGGGAAAGCGCTCGGCGAGATCGGCAGCGGTGAGGCGTGTCCAGGAGATGTCCTGTCCGGTCTCCCCGATGCGCCGGAGTTCGGAGATCAGCGCCGCGGCCTGGTCCGCGGTCTCGAACGCCGCCGTGATCGGCGCTTCGATGGTCGGCGCGTCCACCCCGTTCGCGGTGAGGACGTCGAAGGCTTCCAGGCACTCTTCGTTCAGCGGCGAGTTCGCCTCGACCGCACGGGTCCACGAACGTCCCGTGCAGTTCGCGGCGAAGCGGGCGAGGAACGACCACAGCCGCGGATCGGGGGACGGCGGGACGTGCAGCGGTGCCTGCCGGTCGAGCAGTGTCCGCAGTCCGTAGCGCAGGACACCGGGTTCGTTGAGCGGGATCGAGAGGCCGGGGGAGAGCCAGCCCGCGTTGCCCCACGACGCTCCCGCCGCGATGCCTTCGCGGTCCAGCACTGTGACGCCGACGCCGCGTTCCTGCAGGAACCACGCGGTCGACAGGCCGACCACGCCGGCTCCGATCACGATCGCCGAACGCGGGCCGCCGTCGATCCGGTCGAGCTCGCCCATGAATTCCTCCGCTGCACGAGTGGTGCTGTCGCGGTCAGGATGGCTCGAATCCGGGCGGCGGAGATTGTCCGGATCCGACAATCCGGGCGGATCGTTTTGGTCGGAACGGTCAAGGGGCCGGTTCGGACACGGCCAGCTCGATGATCATCGCCAGCCGTTTCGCGGGCTGGTCGAGGCGGAGTTCGGTCACCTCCGCCATCTTCCGGAGCCGGTACCGGATCGTGTTGGGGTGCACTTCCAGCCGCTCGGCGGCCTCCGCGAGATCCCCCTGCGCCTCGAGCCAGGCGCGCAACGTCGCGACGTAACTGGTGGCGTTGGCGCTGTCGTGCCGCCGCAACTCGGTGATCGGGCCGCGGGCCGGCGCCCTGCCGGACGCCGCGGCGGCCCGCAGCCGTTGCACGAGGATGTCGTCCCAGGCTTCGTCGTAGGCGATCGCGGATTCGGTGCCCGGTCGCACGGCGTGCAACGCGAGGCATTCGTCGGCTTCCAGCCTGCTGGCCGGCAGTTCCGCCGACGCCGCGCCCGCGCCGATCCCGGCCAGCATCGTCACCTGCCGGGGCAGCGCCTCACGGATCGAACGCACCCACGCCCTGGCCGCCTCGACGTCGTCCCCGGGCAGGACGGTGTAGACGGTGTTGCTGAACAACGTGCTGCGACCCGGCCGTGACCAGCCGAAACCGGTCGTCGCCCGCTCGAACGCGAGCAGGAGCGCGGCGTGGCGCTCGTCGCCGATATGGGCCTGGAGCGCGATCACCCGGAACCGGCCGGGCGGCAGGCCGAGCCTGCTGAGCACGGCCGCCGCGTCCGGTGTTCCCTCCACCAGCCGGATCACCAGGTCGGATTCGACCTGCCGCTCCAGGTCCGCGCTCGCCCGGGAACGCAGGAGGTGCAGGCCGACCGTGCGTGAACTGTCCCGCAGGACCGCGCGCCGGGCGTCGGTCAGCGGCCGGTCGCATTCCACCCAGATCGAGCCCAGCAGCTCCCGGCCCGCGCGGACGGCGACGACCATGCGCCCGGTCAGCCCGTGTTCGGGATCGGCATCGACGAACAGCGGTTCGTCGGATTCCGCGAGGTGCTCGAACACGCCCCGGCGTTCGAACAGTTCGCGGACCGGCTCCGGGACACGCCTGCCGAGGATCGTCTCCAGCCGCGCCCGGTCGGCCAGGTGCTGCCTGCTGGAGTAGGCCAGGACCCGGGAGAGCCGGTCCTCGATGGTCACCGCGCTGCCGAGCGCGTCCGCCAGGCTGTCGGCCAGCGCGAACAGGTCGGTCGGACCGCGGCCCGACTCGGTCTCGCGGCCTTCCAGGACGAGCCCGTAGACCACGCCGGCGAGCTGGCCCCAGGACACGTCCGGCTCCACCAGCAGTACCGCGACACCGCCGCGCTCCGCACGTTCGGCCGCCGCCGGATCAGGCGCCGACCCGCGGACCAGGACGACCGACGCCCGCGCCGCCGTTGCCAGATCGACGGCCGCCGCGACGGAGTCCGTCCCCACGGCGAGATACACGTCCCCGCGCAGGTCGCGGGCATCCGCGGCGTCGTGCATCACCACGTCGCGCAAGGCCACCTCGCGCGACACCGGGCAGCACCACAGCCGCGCCCCGTATCCGCCAAGGACGTTCACGAGCCGATCCAACGTCACCATGGCCGCGACCCTGCCATCAAATGATGCCGGGCACGACGCGTTCACCCGTTGACTGTGAGTTTAAGAACCTTTTACACTGCGCATCGTTAGGAAACTTACTTAACTAAAGCGACTCCGGCTGCCAAGTCGCCGCCCACCGCCGGTACTCGCCGACTCCGCAACGTCGAGGAGTTCGCATGAAACGGAGAACACCCCTGGCCGGTGTCGCGGTGGCGACGCTGGCCCTGCTGGGGCAGACCTTGATCGCTTCGGGTCCCGCCGCGCAAGCCGAATCACTGCTCTCGGCGGGCAAACCGACCACGACCTCGTCGGTCGAGAGCGCCGAGTTCGGCGGCGCCAACGCCGTCGACGGCAACGCCACGACCCGGTGGGCGAGCGAGGAGATGGTCGATCCACAGTGGATCGCCGTCGACCTCGGCGCCGCCGCGACCGTCACCAAGGTCAAACTGAACTGGGAAGTCGCCTACGCCAAGACCTACAAGATCCAGGGCTCGGCCGACGGCAGGACCTGGACCGACATCAAGTCCGTCGTCGGCGGCGACGGCGGCATCGACGAGCATCTCGGCCTCAACGCCACCGCACGCCATATCCGCGTCCACGGCACGGCTCGCGGGACGGCCTACGGCTACTCGTTGTGGGAGCTGGAAATCTACGGTGACCGCGTCGGCGGTGGTGACACGCAGGCGCCGACGGCGCCCACGGGTCTCACCGCGAACGCCACCACGACGGACAGCGTCACCCTCGGCTGGACCGCGTCCACCGACAACGTCGGGGTCACCGAGTACGAGGTGCTCCGCGACGGGAACGTCGTCGGGACCTCGGCGACCACCACCTACACCGACACCGGCTTGGCGTCCGGAGTGGAGTTCGGCTACTCCGTGCGGGCACGGGACGCGGCGGGCAACGTCTCCGCGGCGAGCCCGGTGATCAGGGCGGCGACGCAGCCGGGCGGCACCGGCCCCGTCACCCTCGCGCTGGCGGGTGACATCGCCAACCCGGAGCTGTTCTCCACGCATCAGGGGACCGCGAACCAGGTCGCCAAGATCAATCCGAAGTACGTGCTGACCGTCGGCGACAACCAGTACCACAAGGGCACCATCTCCGAATACCGCTCGCACTACGACAAGACGTGGGGCAAGTTCAAGAGCATCACCAAGCCCACGACGGGCAACCACGAATGGGACGACCAGCTCCGGGGCTACAAGGAGTACTTCGGCTCGATCGCGTATCCGCAGGGCTTGCCGTACTACAGCTACGACATCGGTGACTTCCACTTCGTCGCGATGGACTCGAACCCGATCTACACCGGCGGCGGGTCCGATCAGGTGACCTGGTTGCGCAACGACCTGGCGAAGAACACCAAGTCCTGCGTCATCGGGTACTGGCACCACCCGCGCTTCAACTCGGGGAACTCCGGGGACAAGAAGCAGATGGCGCCGCTGTGGAACGAGATGGCCAACGCGAAGGCGGACATGGTGATCACCGGTCACGATCACCATTACGAGCGGACGAAGCCGCTGGACGTCAACGGGCACATCGACGAGGCCAACGGCGTGCGCTCGGTCATCGCCGGTATCGGCGGCGACTACCTCTACACGGACTACAAGGCGCGTGAAGGGGTGGAGAAGATCCTCGCCAAGCACGGGGTGATGAAGCTGATGCTGAACGGGAAGTCCTACTCCTGGGAAATCCACGACACCAACGGGAATGTGCTCGACAAGGCGGGTCCGTACACCTGCCGCTGACCGCCGTGGTCCGGTGCCGTACGCGGCACCGGACCCGGTGTCGTGAGTGGCGATTCGGGTTATTGGGAGGTAAGGCAAAGGTGGCGCGACACAGCCGCCGTGTGGTCCTGGACAGAAGCGATGTCCTGAAGGTCAACGTCGAGACATCCAACCTCCCCAAGGTGGCCTTCAGGACGCCCCGCCCGACAAGACACGTTTGGCCGCCGACTCGCTCATCGGTAGCCGTTAGTCAAGACATGACACATTGCTTGCCCCTCACCATGAACACGACGTAGGCCCATCCAGGAGTACAGGTGAATCGAATGGTGAAGCCGGGCACCGCCGCGATCGCGGCGATCGTCCTGCTCGCTCAGCCCGTGACGGCTTCCGGCGCCACGGCGGAATCCTTGCTGTCGGTCAACAAGCGGACCGCGACCTCCACCGTGGAGAGCGAGGGTTTCAGTGGCGCGCTCGCGGTCGACGGCGATTCGACGACCCGATGGGCGAGTCTGGAAGGAGATCCACAGTGGATCGCGGTCGACCTCGGCGGTCCGGCGGACATCAGCCGGATCAAGGTCTTCTGGGAATCGGCCCACGCGAAGGCCTACCAGGTCCAGGCGTCCGACGACGGCCAGAACTGGCGGGACGTGAAAACCGTCGTGGGCAGCGATGGTGGCCTCGACGAGTTCGCCGGGCTGAACACCTCCGCCAGGCACGTCCGGATCTTCGGCACCGCACGGGCGACCGTCTACGGGTACTCACTGTGGGAGCTGGAGGTCTACGGCGTCCGGACCGGTGACGGCGACATCCAGCCGCCTTCGGTGCCGACCGGGCTCCGGCAGGCGTCGTCCACCACCGAGAGCATCACGCTCGGCTGGACCGCGTCCACCGACAACGTCGGGGTCACCGAGTACGAAGTCCTGCGCAACGGCAACGTGATCGGCCGGTCCGCGACACCCTCCTACACCGACACGTCGCTGGCGTCGGGTTTCGACTTCCAGTACGCGGTGCGGGCACGGGACGCGGCGGGGAACCTGTCCGGATCGACCGCGCCGGTGAAGGCGTCCACCCGGCCGACGGCGTCCGACGGCATCGTCATCGCGCTCGCCGGTGACATCGCCAAGGCCGAACTGCCGTCCGAGCATCAGCGGACGGCGGAGCTGGTCGGCAAGATCAACCCGAGGTACGTGCTGACGGTCGGCGACAACCAATACGTCGACGGCACGATCGAGGAGTTCCGGACCTACTACGACAAGACCTGGGGCAAGTTCAAGAAGATCACCAAACCCACTCCGGGCAACCACGAGTGGAACAACGAGCTGGCGGGATACAAGCAGTACTTCGGGAAGATCGCGACACCGAAGGGCAAGCCGTACTACAGCTTCGACGTCGGCGCCTTCCATTTCGTCGCGCTCGATTCGGACCCGGTGTACAACGGCGGCGGCGCCGAGCAGGTGGCGTGGCTGCGCAAGGACCTCGCGAAAACGAAGAAGTCCTGTATCGCCGGGTACTGGCACCACCCGCGCTTCAACTCGGGGAACTCCGGCGACGCGAAGAGCGTGGCGCCGTTGTGGAACGAGCTGGCCAGGGCGAAGGCGGACGTCGTGTTCGCCGGTCACGATCATCATTACGAGCGGACGAAGCCGCTGGACGTCAACGGGCACATCGACGAGGCCAACGGTGTGCGCTCGGTCATCGCCGGCATCGGCGGCGACAGCCTCTATCTCGATTACAAGGCCCGCGAAGGCGTCGAAAAGATCCTGGGCAAGCACGGGGTGATGAAGCTGGTGCTCAAGGGGAAGACCTATTCCTGGGAGATCATCGGCACCAACGGGGAACTGCTCGACAAAGCGGGCCCGTACACCTGCCGGTGACAACGAAAGGGGACGGCGTGAAGCTCCCGGTGAAGTTCGTCGTGGCGCTGGCGGGTGTCGCCGCGCTCGCCGCCGCGTCGGTGGTGTACGTGGTGCAGGCCAAGGCGAACAGCCCTGAGCGGCGGACGGCCGACGCGGCGGTCGCGGTGGATTCCTCGGCGCCGGTCGTACTGGGGGAGCCGGGGAGGCTGCTGTTCCGCAACGGCGCGCCGGGTCCGGGGTACGGGAACGTCGCGTCGGTCCCCGTTTTCGAACCCGGGGGCCCGCGGCGGATCAGTTCGCTCGGCTGCGAACGGTTCTACACGGCGACGGACGGCGGATTGTGCCTGGCGAAGGAACCGACTCCGTTGCCGGGCGCGGTCGCCAAATTCGTCGACTCCGCGCTCGGCGAGGTCAAGCGCGTCGACGTCCCCGGCATCCCGAACCGCGCGAAACTCTCACCCGGTGGCCGGATGGGGAGCTGGACCACGTTCGTCACCGGTGACTCGTACTCGACGCCCGGCACCTTCTCGACGCGTACGGCCATCATGGACCGCGAACGGAACGAGCTCTCGAGCAACATCGAGGGCATCCCGCTGCGGATCGGGGACGAGGTCCACCGCGGCGAGGACGTCAACTACTGGGGCGTCACGTTCGCCACCGACGAGCGGACGTTCTTCGCCACGGTCGCCACCGGCGGGCGGACCTTCCTGGTGCAGGGCGACAACGAGGCGTGGAAGGCGCGCACCCTGCGGGAGAACGCGGAATGCCCGTCGTTGTCCCCGGACGGCACGAAACTTGCGTTCAAGAAACGCGTGGCCGGCGGCGACGTCCGACCCTGGCGGGAGCACGTGCTGGACCTGACCACGATGCGGGAGATCCCGCTCGCGGAGGCACGCAGTGTCGACGACCAGGTGGTCTGGCTCGACAACGACACGATCGCCTACGGCCTGCCGCGCGCGGACGGGAAGGAAAGCGACATCTGGTCCGTGCCCGCCGACGGCACCGGATCGCCGCGCCTGCTGGTCCCCCTGGCGTCGTCGCCGTCGGTCACGACGGCTCGTCGATAACGGCGAATCTCCCGTCCTCCCGGTACAGCCAGTACCGGCGCAGCATGCGCAACACCACGGAGACCTGCAAGGCGGTGATCCCGGGTAAGGGAGCGAGGTCCCTGGTGAGGAAGTCGGCCATTTCGTCCTCGTTCCGGAACACTCCCTGGTGGATGACCGAAGCGGTGCCGGCGACGATCGACACGTACCGCGCCGACGGATGCCGCGCCAGTTCCCGGGCCACGGCCTGGATGGCACCCGGGGTGATGGTCAGCGCGATGACCGCTTCCAGTTCGTAGCCGAGCTGCGCGGGTTCGACCTCGACGCGGGGCCGGACGATGCCGCGCCGCAACGTCGACTGGATCAGCCGGTACGCGGTGGACTGGCTGAGCCCGAGGCTCCGGCCCGCTTCGGCCGCGGTGATCCGCCCGTTCCCGGCCAACATCCCGATGAGCCGCCGCTCGTCCGAACCCACTTCGTCGGCGTCGAATCCGTCCGGCGCGGCCGGCACCACCTGTTCGCGGGACAGGATCCTCTGCTGGTCTTCGGTCAGCCGGTGCAGTCGCCAGGAATCGGCCCTGGTCAGCGCCCGCAGCACCAGCTCCGAATGGGTCCCCGCCACACCCGGCACCCCGGGGATGCGCTCGGCGAGCAGCTCGCGCGCCTCGGCCCGGTCCGGAACGTGCACGGCCAGGTAGACGTCCGACCGGCCGGCCGTCTCCGCCGCGAGCTGGACCTCGGGAAACCGTGCGAGCGCCTTCGCCGCCGAACCGGACGCGCCCGGTTCGGTCGTGACCCAGACATGCCGCGGGTTCCCGCGCGCCCTCGCCGTCCACTCGACCTGGCCGATCACCCGGAGGATCCGCTGCTCCTCGAGGCGGACCAGCCGCCGTCCCACCGTGCTGGCGGACACGTCGAGCGCCTCGGCCAGCGTCGCGACCGAGGCGCGCGGGGCGATCTGGAGCGCCGCGATCAGGTCGAGGTCGGGTTCGGTCAGCATTGTCTGAATGTATCAGTCATCAAAGATGTCCATGTGACTGATCCGTGCAGAATTCAGTTCAGGGTTGCACTATTCGTTCGCTTGAGTTTGTAATGGGCCTCCGATCAGGAAGGAGCCGCGCCGGTGAGTTCCAGCCAGGCCAGAACGACCTCACGTCCGATGAACCTCCTGCTGCGCGCGCTCGACGGTGTCGAGCGGCTCGGCAACAAGCTGCCGCATCCGTTCTGGCTCTTCGTCATCCTGAGCGGAGTGCTGGCTCTGGCCAGCTGGGGGCTCAGCGCGGCCGACGTGTCGGCGGTGAACCCCGCCACGGGCAAACCGGTCGAGGCGAAGAACCTGCTGTCCGCCGACGGCGTGCGGATGATGGTGACCGACGCGGTCAAGAGCTACACGTCGTTCCCGCCGCTGGGCACGATCCTCGTGGTGATGCTCGGGGTCGCGGTCGCCGAACGGGCCGGTCTGCTCGCGGCCGTGCTCCGCTCCGGCGTTTCGAAGGTTTCGCCGCGGTGGGTGACCTTCGCGCTGGCGTTCACCGGAATGGTGTCCCACGTCGCGTCCGACGCGGCCTATGTGGTGCTGATCCCGTTGGGGGCCTTGGCTTTCCGCGCGGTGGGGCGCAGCCCGATCCTCGGCATCGTGGTCGCGTTCGTGTCCATCTCCGCCGGATACGACGCGAGCCCGCTGATCACGCCGACCGACGCCATCCTGTCCGGGCTGACCACGGCGGCGGCACAGACGATCGATCCGGCCTATTCGGTCACCCCGCTGGCCAACTACTTCTTCTCGCTCGCTTCGTCGGTCGTGCTGGCCGCCGTGATCACACTCGTGACCGAGAAGGTCCTCGCGCGGCGCGCCGAGGCGATGCCCGTCGACGACGACGCGCAGGAGGACGATCTCGGCTCGCTCCAGCTCAGCCGTCAGGAACGACGGGGCCTGCTCGCCGCGCTCATCGCGCTGGCCGTCTTCGTGGTCGCCCTGGTGCTGGCGGTGCTGCCCGCGTCGTCGCCGTTACGCGGCAAGGGCGGAAGCATCATCGAGTCACCGCTGCTGACCTCCATCTCGATCTTCCTCGCGCTCGGCTTCCTGGCGGCGGGCTGGGCCTACGGCAAGGTCGCCGGGACGGTGACCAGCAGCCGCGACATCCCGGGGTTCATGGCACACGGATTCCGCGAGATGGCGCCGATCCTGGTGCTGTTCTTCGCCATCTCGCAGTTCCTGGCCTACTTCAAATGGACCGGTATCGGCGAGATCACCGCGATCAACGGCGCCGGCCTGCTCAAATCCGCCGGCGTCTCCGGGCCGGTCATCATGCTGGGCATCCTCGTCGTGGTGACCCTGGTGAACCTGATCGTCACCAGCGGCTCCGCCCAATGGGCCCTGATCGGTCCGGTGTTCGTGCCGATGCTGATGCTGCTGGACATTCCGCCGGAGACCACACAGGCGCTGTACCGCATCGCGGACTCGTGCACGAACGCGATCACCCCGATGAGCCCGTACTTCGTGATGGCGCTGGGTTTCCTGCAGCGCTACCGGCGTTCGGCGGGGATCGGCACGCTGTTCTCGATGACGGTCCCGCTCGCGTTCAGCCTGCTGGTGGTGTGGACGTTGCTGTTCTTCGTGTTCTGGGTGTTCGGCATCCCGCTCGGCCCCGGTGCCCCCGTTCGCTAGGAAGGAATTCTCTTGTCACACACGGATTGGTCCCGGCAGGTACTGCCCGCCATGCTCGACGATCTGCGGACCATCGTCGAACTGGAGACGCACAGCTACGACAAGCCGATGCTGGACAAAGGCCTCGACACCCTCCGGGCCTGGGTCTTCGACCGCCTCGGCACCCCCGACACCGAGGCCCGGCACACCGACGCGGTTCGTGGCGACGTGCTGGAACTGAGCTATGCGGGGACGGCGCCGGGAACGGTGCTGCTGCTGAGCCACTACGACACCGTCTGGCCGACCGGCACGCTCGCCGGCTGGCCCTACACCGACGAGGACGGCCGCGTCACCGGGCCGGGCGCGTTCGACATGAAACTCGGTCTGGTGCAGTCGGTCTGGGCGCTGCGAGGCCTCCGTGAACTCGGCCTTCCGCATCCGTCGGTCAAGTTCCTCTTCAACGGCGACGAGGAGATCGGCAGCCCCCACTCACGGCCGTACATCGAAGCGGCCAGTGAAGGCGCGCTGGCCACCCTCGTCTTCGAGGCCTCGCTGGACGGCAAGCTGAAGACCGCGCGCAAGGGGGTCGGCCTGTTCGACGTGACCGCCGCCGGCGTCGAGGCGCACGCGGGACTGGACCCGTACGCGGGAGCGAGCGCGATCCACGCCCTCGCCGAGATCGTCGGACAGCTGGCGGCCGCGGGCTCGCGCGAACTCGGGACCACGGTCAACGTCGGCACCATCTCCGGTGGTACCGGTCGCAACGTCACCGCGGGCGGAGCGAGCTGCGGCGTCGACGTCCGCGTCGTCGAACCGTCCGAAATGGACCGGATCGACAAGGTGTTCGCAGGGCTGGAAACCGCCGATCCTCGCGTAACCGTCTCGGTCGAAGGCGAGTGGAACCGACCGCCGATGACACCGAACGACCCGTCGCGGGCGCTGTTCGCGACCGCGTGCAAGGTGGCCGCCGACGAGGGCTGGGAGCTGGAGGAGACGTCCGTGGGAGGTGCGAGCGACGGCAACTTCGTGTCCGCGCTGGGCCGCCCGGTGCTCGACGGGCTCGGCGCCGTCGGAGGCGGCGCCCACGCACGCGACGAACACATCCTCGTGCGGCACATCCCGGAACGGACGGCGCTGGCGATCGGGCTGATCGCGGCACTCGCCTGAAAGAGTTTGCCCGGTCCTCTCGCGGGTACGCCCTGGTGGAGGAGGTGTTCGATGCCTGGCCCCGCACTTCCGGTATCGACGTCACGAAGTCGCGCGGGCAGGCGAAGTCATGTCTTCAGTCACGTATCGCGCGTTCGCCGACCGGTAGGGCCGGTCGGCAGTTGGCCCGCCTGATCGGGCGGCCGGAGTGGCCCGATCCGGTGGTGCTCGGGCTGGCGAGGGGCGGTGTGCCGGTCGCCGCGGAAGTCGCCCGCGAACTCGGCGCGCCGCTGGATGTCGCCGTGTCCCGCAAGATCGGCGCACCCGGCCACCCGGAGTTCGGGGTGGGCGCGGTGACGGCGGACGGGCCGCCCTACTACGACGTGGACACACTGCGCAGGCTCGGGCTGAGCCCGGCCGACCTGGAGCAGACGTGCGAAGCCGAGCGAGCGGAGGCCCGCAGACGGCTTCGTCGCTATCACGGCGATCGGGAGCCCGTCGCGTCGAGCGGCCGGGACGTGCTGCTGGTGGACGACGGGCTGGCCACCGGTGTCACGGCGACAGCCGCGCTGCGAGCTCTGCGTCAGGCGGAGCCGCGAAGGTTGGTGTTCGCCACTCCGGTGTGCGCCGTACGGGCGCCCGAGATGCTGCGCGACGAGGCGGACGACGTCCTCTGCTTGGTCGAACCTGAGGAGTTCAGGGCCGTCGGCCAGTGGTACGTGGATTTCTCCCAGACAAGCGACGAGGAAGTCGTCTCGCTGCTGGGAGGTTTCGGCGACCGACGCACGTGGTAGTCCTGGCGTTGTCAAGGCCCGCGCAGTTGGGGAGTGACGCCATGACCGTTCCGGTCGTCATCGATTCCGCCGGGGTCGGGTTGTCCGGTGACCTGGTGGTCCCCGGCGACCCCCGCGGGATTGCTGACCGAGGACGAGGAACGCGCCGACCGGAGCACCGGGGAGTTGCGCTTCGACATCCCGCTGCTCGCCGACCGGGTGGTCACCGCGGTGCACGAGATCGGGAACCACGAGGTGGTCCGCGGTCTGCCGATCGGATTGTTCGGTGCCAGTACGGGTGCGGCGGCGGCGTTGATCACCGCGGCAAGGGAGAAGTCCGTTCGCGCCGTGGTGTCCCGTGGTGGCAGGCCGGATCTGGCGAGCGGCGCCTTGACCGAGGTGCGGGCTCCGACACTGCTGATAGTGGGCGGCCTCGACCATCCGGTCCTGGAGCTGAACCGGCTCGCCGCCGGGCGACTCGTCGCGCCGAACCGCATCGAGGTCGTGGCCGGGGCCACCCATTTGTTCGAAGAACCGGGAGCGCTGGCCGAAGTGGCGAGACTGGCGACGGACTGGTTCGACCGGCACTTGCCGGGGCGACCGGCAGGACGTGAGCAGTGATGTCATCACCGGAATCCACAATGGACAGGGGAGCCGTCGTTACGGGCTATGACGGCTCCGAAGAAGCACGGAAGGCCGTGCGCTGGGCCGCGGGAGAAGCCGCCGCCCGCGGCCGCGGCATGGTCATCGCCCACGTAGTCGGGTTCCCGCCCGTGCCCGAGGCGATCCCGGGCGGGGCGTGGCCGCGGCCGGGGTTTCTCGAAGCCGGTCAGGAGACAGCGCAGCGGCATGCCGAAGCCATGCTCGGCGACATCGCGCAGGAATGCCGCCGGGAATGGCCGGATCTGGCCGTTTCGACCCGGCTGTTGTCCGGCCGCGCACCCGACGCGCTGGCCGGCGCCGCGGAAAACGCGGACCTGCTGGTCATCGGGTCGTCGGGGCTCACCGCGCTGCCCAGGCTCCTGGTCGGCTCGACGGCCAACGAACTCCTGCACGACTACCACCGGCCCATCGTGGTGGTGCGCGCCGGCGACGAACCGTCGGCGGACGGCGATCGCAAGGTCGTGGTCGGCGTCGACGGATCCGAGACCAGCAGGGAAGCCATCGGGTTCGCCTACGAGTTCGCCGACCGGCACGAGTGTGTGCTGGTGGCGTTGCACGTCTGGTCCGATCTTCCGCTCGAAGCGATGGCGGTGACTCCCACCGAACACGACAGGGAGATCATCGAGGAACGGGGCAAGCCCCTGATCGACGAATCGCTGGCCGGGTATCGGGAACGGTATCCGGACGTCCCCGTCCACCGGGTGATCGCCGTCGACCGGCCGGCCCATGCGCTGGCGGAGCAAGCCGAGGGTGCCGCCCTGCTGGTCGTCGGCAGTCATGGACGCGGCCCGCTACGCCGGGCTCTGCTCGGATCGGTCAGCCGGGCCATGGTCCACCACGCGCCCTGTCCCGTCGCCGTGGTCCGCCACCACAAGGGCTGAGACCGGCGTCAGGTCTGGGAACCACTTCGATCCACGGCCGGCTTCGCCCGGAAGGTGTTGTGCGTCCACACGAGCGCACTCGCGGCGGCGACTCCGCCCAGGAACACGAGACCCCTGTCGCTGAAGAGACCCACCATGATCATGAGGATCGCGGTGATGTCGGCGACGACGAGCACGATCCACCAGGTCTGGACGCTCGCGGGAGGCTTCACCTGGTCGAACGCGGCCACGAGGTCGGGATCGCTCGCGGTCAGGTCTTCCTCGATCTTCTGCAGGACGCGGCGGTCTCGGCGTAGCACGATGCCTCCTTTGTCGTCGTGTACCGCGCTTACCCGCCGAGGCCCGGGGCAAACGGGCCGATTCGCGGCGCCGGCTTCCGGGTAGCCGAATGGTATGGATCCGGTGTCGGAGGCAAGGCGAGCGGCGCGGCCACTGCGTGATCCGCGAGATCTGGACGTGGTCTTGGAGCGGACCTCGTCAGCTCGGTGTGTGCTGATCGGCGAGGCGTCGCACGGGACTTCGGAGTTCTACTCGTGGCGAGCCGAACTGACGAAACGGCTTCTGGCCGAACAGGATTTCTCTTTCGTGGCCGTGGAAGGGGACTGGCCGGACTGTCATCGGCTGCACTGTTGCACGGCAGGCGCACCGGGTACCGCGGACGATCCGGCCGAGGTAGTGGGGGAGTTCGAGCGGTGGCCCCGGTGGATGTGGGCGAACGAAGAAGTGGCCGGATTCGCCCGGTGGTTGCGCGGGTTCAACGCTTCACGCCCGCGACCGGCCGGCTTTCACGGTCTCGACGTCTACAGCCTGTGGGACTCGCTGCACGCCGTGCTGGACTACCTGCGAGCCCACGAACCCGACAGCGTGGACACCGCGTTGGCGGCGCTCCGGTGTTTCGAGCCGTACGCCGACCCCCAGGAGTACGCGTTCGCGACCAGGGTCGTGCCCGAGACCTGTGAACGCGACGTCGCCCGCATGCTCGCCGAGTTGCGTCCCGCTCTCGACGCGAGCTCGCTGCCTGGACTGGACGAGTCCTTCGTCGCCCGGCAGAACGCCGAAGTGGTCGCCGGCGCGGAGCGGTACTACCGGGAGATGATGCGCGGGGGCGGGCGGTCCTGGAACGTCCGTGATCACCATATGGCCGACACGCTCGACCGCCTGATGGCCGCCTACGGGCCGAAGGCGAAAGCCGTGGTGTGGGCGCACAACACCCATGTCGGTGATGCCAGGGCGACCGACATGGCGGCCGCGGGAATGGTGAATCTCGGGCAACTGGTCCGCGACGAGCACCCCGCCGGAGACGTCGCGCTCATCGGGTTCGGCACCCATCGGGGGAGGGTGATCGCGTCGGACTTCTGGGGCGGACCCGTACGTCGTATGCCGGTTCCGGAAGCCCGTGACGGGAGCGTCGAGGACTTGTTGCATCAAGCTGTTCCGGACGACGACGCGGTTTTCGATCGGCGTCGTCTACCACCCGAACAAAGAACGGGCAGGCAACTACGTACCGACGATCCTCGGTCGCCGATACGACGTGTTCATTCACTGCGACCACACCGACGCGGTCCGTCCGCTCCATCGGCTGGAGCCTGCCGACGGTGAACTGGAGACGTATCCGTTCGCGGAATAGCGCTCAACCAGCGGTCGGCCCGCTGCCAGATGAGCCGAGCGTCGACGCCGGTCGTGTTCCAGGTGGTGGCGCGTGTGGTACCGAGCTCGCGGTACTTACGCATGATCGCGACGTGTGCCGGCAACCCGACGAAACCGCGCAAGCCGTCGTGGTCGAGCCAGACGGAGACCGAGCCCAGCCGCCGGCGCAGCGGTTCGGCCCACAGCCACTGGCCGACCGCGCCGGGTAGCCGGGGCCACTCGCGGCTGAGCAGGTAACCCGCCCGGTAGGCGCCCGGTGTGCTCAGGAAGTCGTCGAGGGGCAACGCGGTGACGCTGACCAGCACGTCTCCGGAGAAGTCCGCGTCCTGGCCGGGGATCCACTTACTTTTGATCACGTGCGCTTATGATACGCACATGCTTACGATTGTGTCGACTACCCGAAGACGCGCGGATGAATCCCTCGGGACCGGGTGAACGGCCAAGTACACGCTTCCCGGTGGCAGGGCCCCGGTGACGCTGCCGACCGCGTCGTCCCGTCGACATCATCGGTCATGAAATTCATGCACCGCCTCATGACGCTCGCCGTGGTCATGGCCACGACACTCATGACCTCGCCTCCGGCCTCCGCCATCGGTACCCCGAGGCTGCTCATCGGGCAGGACTTCCCGGACCCCGACATCGTCAAGACCGACTCCGGCTACTTCGCCTTCTCGACGAGCACCGGCGCGGTGAAAGTGCCCTATGCGCACGCTCCGGCGCCGGAAGGTCCATGGCGGGTGGCGGGCGACGCTCTCGCGGCCGCACCGAAGTGGGCTAAACCGGACGGGGGGTTCTGGGCCCCCGACGTGACCCGGCTTTCCGACGGCACGTTCCTGCTCTACTTTTCGGCGGCGGTGGCGCCCGGCGGAGAGATGTGCATCGGCGTCGCGACCGCCGCGAAGGTCGAAGGGCCGTACACGCCTGCCGGAGACGGTCCACTGATCTGCGTCCCCGGCGACGGCGGTGACATCGACCCGCAGACCTTTGTGGACTCGGACGGTTCGCGGTACCTGATCTACAAGAGCGACGGCGCGGCGGTGGGGCCTCCGGCCGCGATCTGGTCGCAGAAGCTGCTCGCCGACGGGCGGACACCGGACGGCCCGCGGATCGAGCTCCTGCGCGCCGATCTCGCGTCGGAGAACGCGGTCGTCGAGGCGCCGTCGGTGGTGAAGACGGCGAGCCGGTACTTCCTGTTCTACTCCGCCGACACGTTCCAGAGTTCCGGCTACCACACGGGATATGCCTCCGCGCCCGCGCTGAGCGGGCCGTTCGTGAAAGCCGGTACCCCGTTCCTGTCCACCGATCTGCTCGGCGGCAAGGTCGACGCACCGGGTGGGGCCGACGTCGTCGACGGCCGGATCCACTTCCACGGCTGGCTCGGGGGTGGCCGCACCGCCCGTGGGATGTACCAGCTGCCCATCGGATTCC
Source organism: Amycolatopsis sp. WAC 04182 (assembly GCF_003947465.1). NCBI lineage: Bacteria > Bacillati > Actinomycetota > Actinomycetes > Pseudonocardiales > Pseudonocardiaceae > Amycolatopsis > Amycolatopsis sp. WAC 04182. The sequence continues at coordinate 773,337 of NZ_QHJJ01000003.1, read as the reverse complement.
CGGACGACGTTCCGCAACTCGGCTGACAGGGTTTCGTCGTCGGCGTTCGGGTATCCGGACGGTGAGACCGACCGAAGGAGCACCGGCGATGACAGCCCAGCCACCCGACCCGGAACCCGAGAAAACCCGCCGCGAACCAGGAGGTGGTGTTTCGCCGGGTGCCACGCCGCCCGACTCGGCTCAGACGTCCGGGCTTTCGCACCCGCAACCGATGCCGTCCAAGGCGATGCCAGTCGCCTGGCTGATCCTCATCGGCGTTCTCGTCGTCCTGGCGAGCGGGTTCGTCGTCGCGCTGGCGCTGGGCTGGCTCAAACTGGGCTGACCACGGGAAGGCATTCGTCGAGCAGGTCGACGACGTCGCGCCACGCCCGTTCCGCGTGCCGCGCGTGGTAGGCGACGCCCGGGAGCACGGTATGGTCGACCGTGGGGTGATGGAAGGCGTGCTGGGCGCCGCCGTAGACCACGAGCCGCCAGTCGACGCCGGCCTGCTGCATTTCGGCGGTGAACGCCTCTCGCTGCTCGGGCGGCATGATCGGGTCTTCGGACCCGACGCCGGCCCAGACCGGGCAGCGGATACGCGCCGCTTCGCCTGGACGGCCCGTGGTCAGCGCGTTGATCGTGCCGATCACGCGCAGGTCGACGCCGTCCCGGCCGAGTTCCAGCGCGATCGCGCCGCCGGTGCCGTAGCCGATGGCACCGATCCGGTCCGGGTCGGTCCGCGGCTCGCCGCGCAGTACGTCGAGGGCCGCGTGACCGATCTCCCGCATCCGGTCCGGGTCGGCGAGCAGGGGCATCGCGTACGCCAGCATCTCGTCGGGGTCCGAGTACCAGCGCCCGCCGTTGATGTCGAAGGCCAGCGCCACGTACCCCAGCTCGGCGAGGGCGTCGGCCCGGCGTCGCTGGAAATCGTTCAGTCCCGGCCCTTCCGGCCCGATCAGGACCGCGGGACGGCGGTCGGCACCTTCGGGGAGCGCGAGGTGCCCGACCATCGTCAGTCCGTCGGCGGGGTACTCGACCGTGCGTGTGGTGACCGGCATGAACCGGACTCTAATGATCGTCGAGACCGGCCGGGCGGGTGTTCACGGACAGCGGAACCGCGTCGCGCGGTCCGTCCACTGTGGATTCCACGGGCAGGGACGGAATCAGCCGGAACAAGGCCATCGCGCTGACCATGCTGACCCCGCAGATCGCCGCCAGGTACCAGGTGATGCCGGTGGTCGAACCGGTGGCGTTGAGCACCGCGGTGGCGATCATCGGGGCGAGCCCGCCGCCGAGGATCGCGCCGCCCTGCAGCAGCAGCGACATCCCGGAGAACCGGACGTTGACCGGGAACGTGTCCGCGATGATCGCGCCCTGCACACAGTGGGTGATCGGGACGACCAGGCCCATGCCGGCCAGCGCGAGCATCGCGAGCACGGTGTTCCCGGTGTTCAGCAACGGGAAGAACGCGAGGCACCACAACAGGAGCGCGGCCGAGCCGGCGACGAACATGGTGCGCCTGCCGTGACGGTCGGCGATCCGCGTCCAGATCGGGATGGTGGCGAACCACAGCACGGCCGATCCGGTCACCGACAGGATCAGGAACTGCCGGTCGTAGTGGAGGCTCTGGGTTCCGTAGGACAGGGTGAAGACCATGAACACGTAGGCGACCGCCGAGTTCGCGACGCCGACCAGCAGGGTCAGCGCGAGCCTGCCGAAGCCGACCTTGAGCGCCGCACCGAGCGGGAACCGGACCACCTTGTCGTTCTGAGCCGCCCGGGTGAACGACGGTGATTCGGTGATCCGCAGCCGGATCATCAGGCCGATCGCGACCAGCACGAAGCTCAGGAGGAACGGGATCCGCCAGCCCCACGAGGCGAACGCGCTCGCGGGCATCAGCGCACTGCTGCCGAGGAACAGGAGATTCGCCAGCACCAGACCGGCAGGCGTGCCCATCTGCGGGAACCCGGCGTACCGGTTCCGTCGATCGGCGGGCGCGTGTTCCATCGACATCAGCGTCGCTCCCGCGCCTTCGCCGCCGAGCCCGATGCCCTGCACGATCCGCATCGCGACCAGCAGGATCGGCGCCCAGATGCCGATCGCCTCGTAGTTCGGGATCAAGCCGATCAACGTGGAGCCGACGCCCATCAACATCAGCGATACCACCAGCGTGGACTTGCGGCCGATCCGGTCGCCGAAGTGGCCGAACACGAGGCCGCCGAGCGGGCGGGCGATGAAGCCGACGGCGAAGGTGCTGAACGCGGCAAGGGTGCCGACCGTGGGGCTCAGCGAGGGGAAGAACTGCTTGTTGAAGATCAGTGCGGACGCGGTGCCGTAGAGGAAGAAGTCGTACCACTCGAGGGTGGTCCCGGCGAGCGTGGCGGCGGCGATTCTGCGGGGCGCGGGTGTGTTCATCTGCGAAAACCCAATCGACTCGGGCGACAGCCGAGCGCGGCTGCTGGCGATTGGGCAGAAGCCTGACACCGTGAGGCATAGGCCACAAATGCCGAATTGTCGGTCTGCCATGCCTGGACTGGTATAGCTCTGGAGGCCGGTCCCGCAACACGCTCGCTGGACCGGTGTGTTCGGCGGGCTCGGTACCCGTGCCCGCCCGAAGTACGTGAAGGCCCCCTTCCTGTACCTAGGCGCAAGGAAGGGGGCCTTTATGTACTGGGCAAGGTGTGAAGGTCGAGTTCCCTCGGCTGAGCCGAGGGAAGGGGGCCTTCACGGACCAGGCCCGGGGTGACGTTCGTGTGTCGTCCATCCCCCTGGAACCCAACGCTGCGGTATGTCCGTGAAGGTATAGCTAACGAGCAGATACGCATTTGTTCCGCATGGCAGCGCCCGCCAGAGTGAACGGCATGACGCAGTCAGTGCGGTGGATCCGCAACTTCGTGGACGGTGAGTTCGCCGAGCCGGACGGGCCGGGGTTCCCGGCGGTCGATCCGGCGACCGGCGCGGAGTTCGCCCGCGTGCACGAGGCCGACCGGGAGCTGGTGCACCGCGCGGTCACCGGCGCACGCGCCGCGTTGCACAACGGCTGGGCCGACACTCCGGTACGGGAGCGGACCGCGTTGCTGCGCCGCGCGGCCGACCGGATCGAGGCCCGGTTCGAGGAGTTCGTCGCGGCCGAGGTCGCGGACACCGGAAAGCCGATCACCCAGGCCCGCGAACTCGACGTGGCCCGCGCGGTGGCGAACTTCCGCACCTTCGCCGACGTGATCGCGGCCGCCGGCCAGGAGTCGTTCGTCACCGATCTGCCCGGTGGGGCGCAGGCGCTGAACTACGCGGTGCGCAAGCCGCTCGGTGTGGTCGCGGTGATCGTGCCGTGGAACCTGCCGCTGCTGTTGCTGACCTGGAAGGTCGCGCCCGCTCTGGGCTGCGGCAACGCGGTCGTGGTCAAGCCGAGCGACCAGACGCCGTCCACCGCGACCCTGCTGGCCGAGGTGCTGACCGAGGTCGGCTTGCCCGCGGGCGCCTACAACGTGGTGCACGGGTTCGGTGGAGATTCGGCGGGGCAGTACCTGACCGAGCATCCCGGTATCGACGGGGTGACGTTCACCGGCTCGTCGGCCACCGGAACCCAGGTGATGCGCACGGTCGCGCCCCGGGTCCGGCCGGTGTCGTTCGAACTCGGTGGGAAGAACGCCGCCATCGTGTTCGAGGACGCCGATCTCGACGAGACGCTCGCCGGGCTGGCCCGGTCGGTGTTCGCGAACACCGGGCAGGTGTGCCTGTGCACCGAGCGGGTGTACGTGCAGCGCTCGGTATTCGACGACGTGGCGGCCGGGCTGGTGGAGCGGGCGCGCGGGTTGCGGCTCGGCGACCCGTCGGCGGAGCGGACCACCACCGGCCCGCTGATCTCGCCGGAGCACCGCCGCAAGGTGCTGGACTACCTCGCGCTGGCCGAGGAGGCCGGCGCCAAAACCCTGACCGGCGGCGGGATTCCCGAGCTCGGCCCGGAACTCGACGGCGGCTCGTGGCTGGAGCCGACCTTGTGGACCGGCCTGACCAACAAGGACCGGCCGGTGCGAGAGGAGATCTTCGGCCCGGTCGCCGCGCTGATCCCGTTCGACACCGAGGACGAGGCGATCGCGTTGGCCAACGACACCGAGTACGGGCTCGCGTCCTCTGTGTGGACACAAGACCTGCGCCGGGGACACCGTGTCGCGCAGGCCATGCACGTCGGCATGTCCTGGGTGAACACCTGGTTCCTGCGCGACCTGCGCTCGCCGTTCGGCGGGATGGGGCTTTCCGGCATCGGCAGGGAGGGTGGCGCGTCTTCGCTGCACTTCTACACCGAGCCGACGAATGTGTGCGTGCGGCTGTGACCGCGGCGATCGAGGCGGCAGCCGCCCGGCTCACGACCGCGGCGAGCACCGCGACCACCTGCCCGCCGGTGCGGGAATTTCTGGGCACGCAAGATGTCGACGCGGCCTACGCGGTGCAGCGCAGGCTGCGTGACGAGCGGCTCGCGGCGGGCGCCAGGGTGGCCGGGGCGAAGATCGGGCTGACCGCACCCTCGGTGCAGCGGCAGTTCGGCGTCTACCAGCCGGACTTCGGCGTGCTCTTCGACGACATGTTGTACGCGCACACCGAACCCGTTCCGTACCGGCGGTTCCTGCAACCCCGCGCCGAGGGCGAGATCGCGTTCGTGCTCGGCCGCGATCTGGACGAGCCGGGCGCCTCGGTCGCGGACGTGTTGCGGGCGACGGAGTTTGTTCTGCCGGCGATCGAGATCGTGGACTCCCGGATCGACGCCTGGGATCTGTCCATCGTGGACACGGTCGCGGACAACGCGTCCAGTGGCGCGGTGGTGCTGGGATGCACCCCGCTCTCGTTGACCGGCCGGGATCTCGCCGCGACGGGGATGACGTTGGAACTGGACGGGGAACCGGTGTCGTTCGGTGCGGGCCACGCCTGCCTCGGCTCGCCGGTGGTCGCGGTCGCGTGGCTGGCTCGCGAGCTGGCAGCCCGCGAGCAGCCGTTGCGCGCGGGCGATGTGGTGATGTCCGGGGCGCTCGGCCCGATGGTGCCGGTCACGGGAGCGGGCCGGTTCCGGCTGCGGCTCGACGGACTCGGCGAGGTCGACGCGGTGATCGAGGAGGAAACTCAGTGACAGCAACGGTTCCGGTCGCCGTCATCGGCTCCGGCAACATCGGTACCGATCTGATGATCAAGGTGCTGCGGTTGTCGAAGACCCTGCGGATGGCCGCGATGGCGGGTATCGACCCGGCCTCGGACGGGCTGGCCAGGGCGGCCAGGCTCAAGGTGGCCACCACCCATGACGGTATCGACGGCCTCGCCGCGCTGCCGGAGTTCGCCGATGTGCGGGTGATCTTTGATGCGACGTCGGCCGGTGCGCACCGTCGGCACGCCGAGGTGGCCGAAGCGCACGGCAAGCTGATGATCGACCTGACCCCGGCCGCGCTCGGCCCGTTCGTGGTGCCGCCGGTGAACCTGGACGAGCATCTCGCCGCGCCGAACGTGAACATGGTGACCTGCGGCGGACAGGCCACGATCCCGATCGTGGCCGCGGTGTCCTCGGTCGTCCCGGTCGCGTACGCGGAGATCGTCGCGTCGATTTCGTCCCGCTCGGCCGGACCCGGGACCAGGGCGAACATCGACGAATTCACCGAGACCACCGCGGCCGCGATCCGCGAGGTCGGCGGCGCCGCGCTGGGCAAGGCGATCATCGTGTTGAACCCGGCCGACCCGCCGATCGTCATGCGGGACACGGTGTACTGCCTGGTCGAGGGCGAGCCGGACCAGGAGAAGATCGCGGCGTCGGTCCGCCAGATGGCCGAGCGGGTGCGCGAGTACGTGCCCGGTTACACCCTGAAACAGGAAGTGCAGTTCGACCCGGTGCGCCGGCAGTGGGTGCCCGAACTCGGCCGGGAGATCACCGGGCTCAAGGTCTCGGTGTTCCTCGAAGTGCTCGGCGCGGCCCACTATCTGCCTGACTACGCGGGAAATCTCGACATCATGACCTCGGCGGCGCTGCGCACGGCCGAGCGGATCGCCGAACTGAGGGGGTGGCTCGGATGAAGGTCTACCTTCAGGACGTGACCTTGCGCGACGGCATGCACGCGATGGGGCACGCGTACACAGTGGACCAGGTCCGGCGGATCGTGTCCGCTGTGGACAAGGCCGGGGTGGCGGCGATCGAGGTCGCGCACGGCGACGGGATCGGCGGGTCCAGCGCAACGTACGGATTCGGCGCGCACACCGACGAAGAGTGGATCACCGCGGCCGCGGAGGTGATCGAGAACGCCACGCTGACCACGTTGCTGCTGCCCGGTATCGGCACCATCGGACAGCTGCGTCGCGCCCGCGACCTCGGGGTGCGCAGTGTGCGGATCGCCACGCACTGCACCGAGGCCGACGTGGCCGCGCAGCACATCGCCTGGGCCCGCGAGCAGGGCATGGACGTGTCCGGATTCCTGATGATGAGCCACCTTTCCCCGCCCGCCGCGCTCGCCGAACAAGCCCGGCTGATGGAGTCCTACGGCGCGCACTGCGTGTACGTCACCGATTCCGGCGGGCGGTTGACGATGAACGGGGTCGCCGAGCGGATCGACGCGTACCGGCAGGTGCTCGACCCACAGACCGAAATCGGCATCCACGCGCACGAGAACCTTTCCCTTTCGGTGGCGAACAGCGTGACCGCGGTCGAGCACGGCGCGTACCGGGTGGACGTCGCGCTGGCCGGACAGGGCGCGGGGGCGGGCAACTGCCCGGCCGAGCCGTTCGTCGCGGTCGCCGACCTGCTCGGCTGGGAGCACGGCGCGGACCTGTTCGCGTTGCAGGACGCGGCGGACGACCTGGTCCGCCCGTTGCGGGAACGGCCGGTCCAGGTGGACCGCGAGACGCTGACCCTCGGTTACGCCGGGGTGTACTCGAGTTTCCTGCTGCACGCCGAGCGCGCGGCCGCCCGCTACGGGCTGGACACCCGGCGGATTCTCACCGAGGTCGGCAGGCGGAAGCTGGTCGGCGGGCAGGAGGACATGATCGTGGACATCGCACTCGACCTGGTACGGAGCAGCACATGATGACCACCGAGGAGATCTCGGCGCTCGCCGATCGGCTGGACGCCGCGCAGACCACGTGCGCGGACACCCCCAGCCTCGCCGACGACCACGCGTTCGACATCGCCGACGCGTACGCGATCCAGGCCGCGCTGGTCGCCCGCCGCGAAGCGCGTGGCGAGCGGGTGCTCGGGGTCAAGCTGGGGCTGACCAGCAAGGCGAAGATGGCTCAGATGGGCGTGTCCGAAGTGATCGTGGGCAGGCTCACCGACGCGATGCGGGTCGCCGACGGCGGCGAGGTCTCGCTGGCGGGCTTCATCCACCCCAAGGTGGAGCCGGAGGTCGCCTACCGCCTGGCCAGGGACATCGACCTCGCCGACCCCGCGTTCGACGTGGAGTCCGCTGTGGACGCGATGGCGCCCGCGATCGAGATCATCGACTCCCGGTACCGGGATTTCCGGTTCACCCACACCGACGTGGTCGCGGACAACACTTCCGCCGCCGGGTTCGTGCTCGGCCCGTGGCGCGCGTTCGGCGAGGTGGCGAACCGGGCGGTGCGGCTGCGCTCCGGGGACCGCGAGGTGATCGGCTCGACGGCGGCGATCCTCGGCGATCCGGTGCGCGCGCTCCACGCGCTGGTCGAGCTGTGCCGGAAACGGGACATCCCGTTGCGGGCCGGGCAGGTGGTGCTGGCCGGGGCGGCGACCGAAGCGGTGCCGTTCGCGCCCGGCGTCGCCGAGGCGGACATCGCCGGACTCGGCCGAGTTTCGGTGCGGGGGCTGGCATGAGCGGACGAGTGATCTCCGGGCTGGCCAAGCCGAGGGGCCGGTTCCCGCATGTGAAGGTCGCGGGAGACCTGATCTTCGTGTCCGGGACGAGTTCCCGCCGCCCGGACAACACGTTCGCCGGCGTCGAGGTGGACGAACTCGGCACCACGAACCTGGACATCCGGGCGCAGACCCGTGCGGTGATCGAGAACATCCGCGGCATCCTGCACGAGGTCGGCGCCGACCTCACCGACATCACCCAGATCACCACCTTCCTGGTTTCGATGAACGATTTCGGCGGCTACAACGAGATCTACGGCGAATACTTCGACGAAACCGGCCCTGCCCGCACCACGGTCGCCGTGCATCAGCTGCCGCATCCGCATCTGCTGATCGAAATCCAGGCGATCGCTCATCTACCGAAAGACACGGAGGTCCCGCGATGACCCGCATTCCCGACGTCGTCAATTTCCAGGCCTGGATCGCCGAGCACGAGCATCTGCTCAAGCCGCCGGTGAACAACCGGACCATGGCGCTCGGCAACGATTTCATCGTGCAGATCGTCGGCGGGCCGAACCAGCGCACCGACTTCCACGTCGACCCCTACGAGGAATGGTTCTACCAGCTCAAGGGCAACATGCACGTGAACATCATGACCGACGAAGGCCAGAAGACCATCCGCATCTCCGAAGGCGACACCTGGTTGCTGCCGGGCGATATCCCACACTCGCCGCAGCGCCCGGAGGCCGACTCGATCGGCCTGGTCATCGAGCGTGTCCGTGAAGAGGGAACGCTGGAGAAGTTCCAGTGGTACTGCCTCGAATGCGCCGCGCTGGTGCACGAGGTGGAACTCCAGGTGCGCGACATCGTCGAGGACCTGCCGCCGGTCTTCACCGCCTTCTACGGCGACGAGCAGGCCCGCACTTGCGGGAACTGCGGAGCCCTTCACCCCGGGAAGGGCTGAGATGACCGGCCTGATCGACATCCACACGCATTACGTGCCGAACGGCTGGCCGGATCTGCGCGCGGACGCCGGACCGGACGCGCCGTGGCTGCGCGCGGAAACCGAGTCCGAGGCGATGATCATGATGGGGGACAAGGAGTTCCGCCGGATCGCCGCGGACTGCTGGAACGCGGAGACCCGGCTGCTGGACATGGACGCCGACGGTGTGCGCACCCAGGTGGTCTCCCCGACGCCCGCGTTCTTCAACTACGGCCGGACCGGCGAGCAGGCGGGCCGGATCGCCCGGATCTTCAACGACCTGGCGCTGGAGATCGTCGCACCGGCGCCGGATCGCCTGATCCCGTTCTGCCAGGTTCCGTTGCAGGACACCGACGCGGCATGCCGTGAATTGGAACGCTGCCTGGCGGCGGGGCATCGCGGGGTCGAGATCGGCAACCACGTCGGCGACCAGGATCTGGACAGCGCCGGGGTGGAGACCTTCCTGCAGCACTGCGCGTCACTCGGGGTTCCGGTGTTCGTGCACCCGTGGGACATGGCCGATTCGCCCCGGCTGGACCGGTGGATGGCGCGGTGGCTGACCGCGATGCCCGCGGAAACGCATCTGTCGATCCTGGCGCTGGTGCTCGGCGGGGTCTTCGACCGGATCGACGCGAGCCTGAAGATCTGCTTCGCCCACGGCGGCGGGTCGTTCGCGTTCTGGCTCGGCCGGATGGAGAACGCCTGGCATCGGCGGAACGACGTCATCGGCACCTCGGAGTTCCCGCCGTCGCACTACCTCGACCGTTTCCACGTCGACTCGGTGGTCTTCGACGAGCGGGCACTGCGACTGCTCGTGGACACGCTCGGCGCCGAACGGGTGATGGTCGGCAGCGACTACCCGTACCCGCTCGGCGAACGTCCGGTCGGCGAGGTGGTGCGCAAGAGCGGTTTCCTGAGCGAGACCGACCGGCAGCTGATCACCAGCGGAAACGCCGAACGCTTCCTGTCCTTGTCGTGACCGTCCTAAGGGGACATTCCAGTGGCGACGTCGGTGAGGCTGCGGATCAGCGCGTCCACCGACGGGCTGAGGGTGCGCTGGGCGGGCAGGGTGAGTCCGACGCTGTGCCCGATGGGCTCCAGTGCCAGCGCGACCCTGGTGATCCTCGGGTCGTCCTTGGTGATCAGGCTGGGCAGCGCGGCGATCACGTCGGTCTCCAGCAGCAGTTGCCGCACCGTGAGGAACGAGGTGGTCTCCACCCGGTTCGCGGGCAGCGGGAAGCCGTTGCGGGTGAACAACTGCTCCAGCTCACGGCGCAACGCGGTTTCCGCTCCGGGCAGTATCCACGGATACTCCGCGAGGTCGGCCAGCTCGACGCCGGTCGCGCCCGCCAGCGGATGCGCGGTGCGGACCACCAGGTCCACCGACTCGTCGTACAGCTTGCGCCGCTCGATCCGCTCGTCCGACGGCGCGGTCAGCCTGCCGATGATCAGGTCGACCCGGCCCGCCTCCAGTTCGACCAGCAGTGCTTCCGGAGAACCCTCCCGGACCACGATGGTCAGGTACGGCCGCTCGGTCTTGATCGCCGCGATGGCACGCGGCAGCAGCATGTTCGACCCCGCGAGATGGGTGCCGACCACCACCGTGCCGCGTTCGGCGTCGGCCAGTTCGGCGACGTGCCGCCCGGCCTGCTCGAGCTGGGCGAGCACCGCGCGGGCGTGGCCGGTGAACGCCTCGCCGAACACGGTCGGGGTGATACCGCGCGGGCCGCGTTCGAACAACCGCACGTCGAGGATCTCTTCGAGTTCGTGCAGACTTCGGGTCGCCACCGGCTGCGTCACGTGCAACTCGGCGGCGGCCCCGACCACGGTGCCCTGCCTGGCCAGCGCGTCGAGCAGGACGAGATGGCGGAACTTCAGTCGGCCGTCCAGCAGGCGAGGCAAGATCACCAGCCGATCCTACCCGCGAGGTGTGTATGACCACGATTGTCCGAACCGGACCGATTCGCTATGCCACAGCGGCGCGGTTCGCGCCGCCGGTCGCCGTTTCGGAGCGGACGCCGTCCAGCGGGCAGATCAGCCCGCAACCGCCGTCCCGGCTGGACCGGGTGATGGGGCCGCCGCGCGATCGCCTGCCGCAGGGCGAGGACTGTCTCAACCTGACGATCAGCACCCCAGGCCTCGATGACGGACGCAGGCCGGTGCTCGTGTGGCTGCACGGCGGCGGATTCTCCAGCGGCGGCGGGTTGCTGGACTGGTACGACGGCGGTGCGCTGGCGGCCGAAGGCGACTTGGTGGTGGTCGGCGTCAACTACCGGCTCGGCGCGCTCGGTTACCTGTATCTGGACGGCGTCAGCCCAGGCAACCTCGGGCTGGCCGACCAGCTGGAGGCGCTGCGCTGGGTGCGGGCCAACATCGCGGCCTACGGCGGTGACCCGGACAACGTGACGGTCGCCGGGCAGTCGGCGGGCGGCATCTCCATCCGGCTGCTGATGGATCTGCCGGAGGCACGCGGGCTGTTCCGGCGGGCGATCCTGCAGAGCGCGCCGCTCGGCCTCGGCGCCCGGCCGCCCGGGCAGGCGGAGAAACTGGGCCAGGTGTTCGCCGACGCGCTCGGCGCCGACCCGCGTACCGCCGGAATCTCGGAGATCCTTGCGGCGCAGAGGGAAACCGCGCTGACCAACCTCCGGCTCAGTGGCGACCCGATGGAGCCCGCGTTCCTTCCGGTAGACACGTCGGACAAGGCGTTCTTCGCGGACAACGTGCGTGATCTCGACGTGCTGTACGGCTGGAACGCCGACGACATGACCGCGTTCCCCGGCGCCGCCGGCACCGACGAGATCTACGTCGAACCGCTGGCCGCTTTCGGTGACGGGCTGCGCTCGGCCGGGGCCGGTGTCTTCTCATATCGCCTGGACTGGCGGCCCGAGGGGTCCGAGTTCGGCGCCACCCACTGTGTCGAGCTGCCGCTGCTGCTCGGCACCGAGCGAGCCTGGCAGGACAGCCCGATGCTCGGCAAGGTCCCATGGCCCGAGGTCGATGCCTTCGGCGTCGCCCTCCGCGCCGTCTGGGCGACCTTCGCCCGCACCGGCATCGTCGACGCCACTCCCGTCGCGAGCCACCCCATCCGCTTCGGTCCCGACATTCCGTGAAGGCTCAGGCGAAAAGAGCCTGACAGTAGAGGTGGGAGCGCGTCCGGTCAAGACGTTGTGCTGACCGGGCGCGCGGTCCTATCGTGTCCATCGAAGCGCTTCGACAGTTCGGGTCACCGCGGATTCCGAGAGAGCCACGATGGCCGGGGAGTATCACCGACTTCTCTGGAGGGAACCCTTGATGTCGAAGCGTGTACTGGCCGCCGCGATGGTCGCCATGCTGGCCATCGCGGGCTGCGGGTCCGGATCCGGCAGCGGCGACCCGAAGACCCTGAAGCTGTGGCACTACGAGCCGCCGGACAGCGCGATGGGCGTGGCCTGGGCCGAGGCGATCAAGCAGTTCGAAGCGAGCCATCCCGGCGTCAAGGTCGCCTTCGAGGAGAAGGGCTTCGAGCAGATCCAGAAGACGGCACCGATGGTGCTCAATTCGGGCGACGCGCCGGACGTCCTGGAGTACAACAAGGGCAACGCCACCGCGGGACTGCTGTCGAAGCAGGGACTTCTGACCGACATCAGCGAAGAGGTCGCCAAACGCGGCTGGGACAAGCAGCTCACCCCGGCGCTCCAGACCACCGCCCGTTACGACGAGAACGGCGTGATGGGATCCGGGAACTGGTACGGCGTCCCGAACTACGCCGAGTACGTGAAGATCTTCTACAACAAGGACATGTTCGCGCAGCAGGGCCTCGAAGAGCCGAGGACCTTCGAGCAGCTGACCGCGGCCATGGCCAAGTTCGCCGGTGCCGGGGTCACCCCGCTGGCCGTCGGTGGTTCGGAGTACCCGGCGCACCAGGTCCTGTACCAGCTCGCGCTCACCAAGGCCGACCGCGGCTGGGTGGACCGCTACCAGCGCTACACCGGCAAGGTGGACTTCCACGACGCCGCGTGGACCTACGGCGCGACGACCTTCGCCGACTGGGTGCGAAAGGGCTACATCAGCAAGGATTCCGCGGGAGTCGACGCCGAGGGCATGGGCATGTCGTTCATGCAGGGCAAGTACCCGATCATGATCAGCGGCAGCTGGTGGTACGGCAGGCTGGTGCGGAGCATCAAGGACTTCCAGTGGGGTTCGGTCCCGTGGCCGGGGATGACCTCGGGATCCGCGGGCAACATGTGGGTCATCCCCAAGGGGGCGAAGAACCGCGACCTCGCGCTCGACTTCATCGCGATCACGATGTCCCAGCCCATCCAGGACAAGCTGCGTGAGGCAGGCGGTGTCCCGGTGGTGAACGGCCCCACGCCACCGGCCGAGCCGCGGCTGAAGGATCTGGTGGAGGACTTCACCACTCTGTCCACACAGGACAAGCTGGCGTTCTACCCCGACTGGCCCGCTCCCGGGTACTACGACGTCCACGTCTCGGCGACGCAGAAGCTCATCACCTCGAGCGCCCAGCCGTCGCAGGTGCTCGACGAACTCGCCAAGCCCTACGAAGAGAATCTGGCGAACGTCGGCAAATGACCAGGGGACGGGGAAACTACCTGCTCTTCCTGATCCCCGGCGCGGTGCTGCTGATCGCGGTGATCCTGGTGCCGTTCGCGATGAACATCGGCATCAGCTTCACCCAGTGGTCCGGTGCCGGTGATCCGAAGTGGACAGGGCTGGACAACTACCGGCGGTTGTTCGCGGACGACGTCTTCTGGGCGTCGTTCCGCCACAACCTCGGGCTCGTGGTGGCGATGGCCATCGTGCCGACCGTGGTGGGACTGGTGATCGCGGCCGCGCTGTTCGATTTCGTGGCCAAACGATTCGGGACGCGGGCGGCCAGTGTGTTGCGGGCCTGTGTCTACCTGCCGCAGGTGCTGCCGATCGCGGTCGCCGGCATCGTGTGGAGCTGGATCCTGGCGCCCGAGGGCGCGGTCAACGAACTCCTCTCCGCCGTCGGGCTCGGCTCGCTCGCCCAGAACTGGCTTGGCGATCCGGACGTCGCGCTGTGGAGCGTGATGGGCGTGATGGTGTGGATCCAGGTCGGCTATCCGGTGGTCATCTTCATGGCCGGGATGCAGCGTGCCGACCCGTCGCTGCACGAGGCGGCGGAGCTGGACGGCGCGTCGTGGTGGGGCCGGTTCTGGCATGTGACGGTGCCTCAGCTGCGGCCCGAAGTCTTCGTGGTCCTGCTGACCTGCACCATCGCCGCGCTGAAGGTTTTCGGGCCGATCTACGTGCTGACCAGGGGAGGCCCGGGAGGGTCCACCAACGTGCCGTCGTACTACTCGTTCCAGAACTTCTTCGAGAAGACGCAGGTCGGCTACGGCGCGGCGATCGCGACCGTGCTCACGGTCCTGATCCTCGTGCTCACCACGGTGTTCCTCCGTATCCAGAGGCGGGGTGAGCACGCGTGAAACGGCACGTGACGCTCTGGTCGTTGATCGTTCTCGCGATCGTGATGCTGGCGCCGTTCCTGGTCGTGGCGCTGAACGCGCTGAAGTCCCCGGCCGAATACGCGGCCGACGGCCCGCTGTCCTTTCCGGACGGCGTGTACCTGCAGGGGCTGATCGACTTCTGGGTCCGGGTCGGGTTCGGGCAGAAACTGCTCAACAGCGTCGTGATCAGCGGGTCGGTCGCGGTCCTCGCGGTGGTGATCTCGGTGCTGAACGCCTACGCGCTGGGCATCGGCCGGATCCGCGGCAGGACGTGGATCCTGGTCGCGTTCCTCATCGCGAACACGCTGCCGCAGGAAGCACTGGCGTACCCGCTGTACTTCCTCGCCAACGAAACCGGCCTCTACGACACCCAGCTCGGCGTGATCATCATCTTCACGATCATCCAGGCCGCGTTCGGCACCTATCTGCTGTCCTCGACCTTCGTCGGATTCCCGCACGAGCTGCTCGAGGCCGCCTATCTCGACGGCGCGAACAAATGGCAGACCCTGGTGCGGATCGTGGTGCCGATCAGCAGGCCGACGCTGGGTGTGCTGTTCGTGTTCTTCTTCATCTGGACGTGGAACGAGTTCTTCCTGCCGCTGATCCTGCTGATCTCCAACGACACCCAGACCGTCCCGGTCGCACTGGGTGTGCTGCAGGGCCAGCGGATGATGGACGCGACCATGACCAGTGCCTCGGCGTTGCTCGGGGTCATCCCGGCGATCGCCTTCTTCCTGATCTTCCAGCGGACGTTGACACGTGGCATCACGGCAGGGGCGGTCAAATGAAGTTCAGCAACGGATACTGGCTGTTGCGCGACGGAGTGCAGGCGGCGCATCCGGTGGAGGTGTACGACCTCACCGCGGGGGGCGGCCGGATCGTGGTCCACGCGCCGACCCATCGCATCCGCCACCGCGGCGACCTGTTGAAGGGACCGGTGGCGACGGTCGGGTTCTCCTCGCCGATGCCGGACGTGATCAAGGTGAGCGTCACGCATTTCGAGGGCGGGCTGCCGCGAGAACCCCGCTTCGAGCTGTCGGCCGCCGATGACGAGGCGAAAGTCTCCGAGGACGGGCACACGCTCACCGCCGGCGCGTTGTCGGTCCGGCTCCACCGCGGCGAAGGGTGGAAGGTCGACTTCGTCGCGGGCGGCAAGGTGCTCACCACCAGCGGCGCCAAGGGTATGGGCTTCATGAGCCTCGACGGCGAGCACCATGTCCGCGACCAGCTGGACCTCGGCGTGGGAGCCCAGGTCTACGGGCTCGGCGAGCGATTCGGGCCGCTGGTGCGCAACGGGCAGGTCGTCGACATCTGGAACGCCGACGCCGGCACGAGCAGCGAACAGGCCTACAAGAACGTGCCGTTCTACCTGACCAATGCCGGTTACGGCGTGTTCGTCAACCATCCGGGGCACGTGTCCTTCGAGGTCGCCTCGGAGGCGGTGTCGCGGGTGCAGTTCAGCGTCGTGGGCCAGTCGCTGGAGTACTTCGTCATCTACGGCCCGAGCCCGAAGGAGATCCTGCGCAAATACACGGCGCTGACCGGCAGACCGGCGCTCCCGCCCGCGTGGTCCTTCGGGCTGTGGCTGTCGACGTCGTTCACCACGTCCTACGACGAGAAGACCGTCTCGGGATTCGTCGACGGCATGATCGAACGTGACCTGCCGCTGAGCGTGTTCCATTTCGACTGCTTCTGGATGCGCGAGTTCAACTGGTGCGACTTCGAATGGGATCCGCGGACGTTCCCGGACCCCGTCGGCATGCTGGAGCGGCTCAAAGCGCGGGACCTGCGTATCTCGGTGTGGATCAACCCGTATGTGGCGCAACGGTCACCGTTGTTCGCCGAGGGCGTCGCCGGCGGGTACCTGCTGCGGAAGCCGAACGGTGACGTGTGGCAGTGGGATCTCTGGCAGCCGGGGATGGCGCTGGTCGACTTCACCAACCCGGCCGCGCGTGAGTGGTACGCGGCCAAACTGGACGCCCTGCTCGCACAAGGCGTGGACTGTTTCAAGACCGACTTCGGCGAGCGGGTGCCGACGGACGTCGTCTACTTCGACGGATCCGATCCCGAGCGGATGCACAACTACTACACCTACCTCTACAACCAGACCGTCTTCGACGTGCTCCGCAAACGGCGCGGGGAGGGCGAAGCCGTGGTGTTCGCGCGCTCCGCGACCGCGGGGTCGCAGCAGTTCCCGGTGCACTGGGGCGGCGACTGCGAGTCGACGTACGAGTCGATGGCCGAGAGCCTGCGGGGCGGCCTTTCCCTCGGCCTGTCCGGTTTCGGGTATTGGAGCCACGACATCGGCGGCTTCGAAGGCACTCCGGATCCGGCGCTGTTCAAACGGTGGATCGCGTTCGGGATGTTGTCGTCGCACAGCAGGTTGCACGGCAGTTCGTCCTACCGGGTGCCGTGGCTGTTCGACGAGGAGGCCGTCGACGTCCTGCGGGTGTTCTCCAAGCTCAAGGCTCGGCTGATGCCATACCTGTGGCAAGCGGCGGCACAGGCGGCGGCCGAGGGCACACCGATGATGCGGGCGATGGCGCTGGAGTTCCCGGCGGATCCGGCGTGCGCCCACCTGGAGCGGCAGTACATGCTCGGCGACTCGCTCCTGGTGGCGCCGGTTTTCTCAGACGAAGGCGAAGTGACCTACTACGTGCCGGACGGCGTGTGGACCGACT
Organism: Amycolatopsis sp. WAC 04182; assembly: GCF_003947465.1. Lineage (NCBI taxonomy): Bacteria > Bacillati > Actinomycetota > Actinomycetes > Pseudonocardiales > Pseudonocardiaceae > Amycolatopsis > Amycolatopsis sp. WAC 04182. Next base: position 756,429 of record NZ_QHJJ01000003.1, on the reverse strand, counting down.
TCTTCACCGGCGACGAGATCCAGGGTCCGCGATGGGTGACCACCGTCTGCGACATGCTCACCGTCCCGCTGCTGGTGCGTCCCGACACCGTTCTGCCGCTGGGCGCCGTCGACGACCGACCGGACTACGACTACGCCGACGGAGTCACGCTGCGGCTGTACCGGCTGGAGGACGGCACCCGGATCACCACTGCCGTCGACGGCTCGACGTTCCGCACGCGCCGGGAGGGCGACGACGTCCACATCGAGGTCGACTCCGCGCCTGATGGCTGGCGGGTGGAGTTCGCGGGGGGTGACGAGACGATCGTGGCGACGGGAAGCGCGTTGACGATTCGCGGTGCTGGGTCGCCAGCCTGAGCGCCGCCAAGACTCCGTGGATTCCGGGCGCAGTTGGTCCCAGGCCACGGCAATCCCCACGTGCACCCCATGTGCATCAGCAGGCGCAACGGCTGCGCGTGAAGGCCCCCTTCCCTCGGCTCAGCCGAGGGAAGGGGGCCTTCACACCTTCCTGAGTACATGAAGGCCCCCATCCTTGCGCCTAGGTACAGGAAGGGGGCCTTCATGTACTCAGGTGTCGAGCCGGTCGGGCCTAGGAAGGCGCGAGGCCCGTGCTGCCCCGTTCGGTCAGGCGGGGTGAAAGCAGCCGGACCTCGGCCTGGCCTCCGTCGTCGAGGCGGCGCATCGCCATCTCGACGGCGAGGCTGCCGAGTTCGGCGGCGGGGATGGCGATCGACGTGAGCTGGACCGACTGCGCCTCGGCCATGTCCTCCGGGCAGACGGCCAGTACCGAGATGTCCTGGGGAACCTGCTTGCCGCGACGGTTCAGCTCGGACAGCAGCGGGCCGAGGATGGCCTCGTTGTGCACGACCAGCCCGGTGACGCCGGGGTGTTCGGCGAACACGTCGTCGAGGCAGGCGCGCAGGGCGTCGTAGGAAGGCGCGCACGGGAACGAACCGGCGCGCATCTTGCGTTTCGTGGCCGTCTGACGGAATCCGCGCAGGAAGCGGCCCGCGTAGCTCGTGCCGCGTTTGTAGACCGCGGGAGAGGGGCCGATCAGCGCGACCTCGCGATGGCCGAGGTCGGCCAGATGCGTGACGCTCGCGGCGCCTGCCGCGGTGAAGTCGAGATCGACGCAGGTCAGGTCGCCGGGGTCGGCGGGAACTCCGATCAGTACCACCGGCCGGTGCAGGGATCTCAGCACCGGGAGACGCGGCTCGGAGGTTTCGACGTCCATCACGATCAGCGCGTCCGCGATGGCGGACGCGGCGATCCGGCGCAGGCCGTCCGGGCCTTCGTTCTTGGTCAGCAGGAGGACGTCGTGGTCGTAGGTGCGTGCCTCGGTGACGGTGGCCGCGACGAACTGCATGACCACCGGGACGTTCAGGTCCGTCCGCAGCGGGACGACGAGCGCGAGCACGTTGGTGCGGCTGCTGGCCAGCGCGCGGGCGCCCGCGTTCGGGTGGTAACCGAGTTCGCTGATGCTGTGCTGGACGCGGCGGCGGGTGTCCTCCGAGATCGAACGCCGTCCGGACAGCACGTAGGACACGGTGCTCGGGGAGACCCCGGCCGCCCGGGCGACATCTGCGATGGTGACCATCAGCCGATGATAGAGGGAGTCGAATCGATTCGACGGGCTCAGCCCTTGCTCAGTTCGATCAACCTGGGCAACGCGTCGGTGGGCAGCTCGACACCCCGGTAGGCCATGAGTTTGGTGAACTGGCGCATCGGCATCGAAGCGACCATGCGCATCCAGTCCACGCCACTCTCTGCCCGATTGCTCTGGCCGGCGAGCAACTTGCCGAGCTCCGGACCCACGATCGGGTGACCGAACCACTCCTCGACCGTCGAGTCGATCGACAGGACCGGGATGATGACGTCGCCGGCGAGCGTGACCGGCGCTTCGGCGACGATCTGCGCGGCGCTCCGGCCGATCTGGACGATGTAGTCGCCGGGCGAGACCACCCAACGGCTCAGTTCGACGTCGTACCAGGCGAAAGCTCGGCGATCGAGGGTGAGCTCGACGCGGCGGGTCTCGCCCGGTTCGAGCGAGATCTTGGCGAACGCGCGGAGTTCCCGGGCCGGGCTGCGAACGGGAGCGGCGTTGGTGGCGACGTAGACCTGAACGACGTGTTTGCCGGCGCGGGTTCCGGTGTTGGTGACGTTCACCGCGACGGTGGCGGAGTCGTCGCCCGTCGCCGTGACCGTCAGGTCGCCGGTCTCGAAGGTCGTGTAGGACAGGCCGTGGCCGAACGGATAGCGGACCGCGACCTCGGCGGTTTCGTAGTACCGGTAGCCGGCCATTACTCCCTCGCCGTATCGGACGCGGCCCGACTCGCCGGGGAAGTTGAGATAGCTGGGGTTGTCCTGCAAACGAAGCGGAATGCTCTCGGCGAGGTGACCCGACGGGTTGGTGACGCCGAAGAGGAGGTCGGCGAGCGCGCTGCCGCCGGCCTGACCGAGCAGCCAGCCGTCGAGAATGGCGTCGACGTCGTCGTGCCAGCTCTCCAGCGACACCACGCCGCCGTGGGAGAGGACGACCACGGTGCGCCTGCTCGCCGCCGCGACCGCCTTGATGAGTTCGACCTGTGCCGCGGGCAGGTCGATGGTGTCCCGGTCGAAGCCTTCGGATTCGTCCTTTTCGCCCAGACCGGTGAACACCACCGCGACGTCGGCCTCACGGGCGATCTCGACGGCGTTGTCGGCCAGGCCGCTCGCGTAGGTCACGGATTCACCGAGTTCGCGGATCGCGTCGAGCGCGGTATCGACCCTGGTGGGATTGACGTGGGAGCTGCCGCCGCCCTGAAAGCGGGGGTTCGCGGCGAACTCACCGATGACCGCGACCGCCGATCGCGAGGTCAGGGGCAACGTGTCCCGGTCGTTCTTCAGCAGGACGGCGCAGTCGGCGGCGACCTCCTTCGCCACCCGGTGCTGCTCGTCGGGATCCACGTCGCCACTCGGCGGCAACGCCCGGCCGATGAGGTCGAGGACGCGGCGGACACTCCTGTCGACGACGGCTTCGTCCAATTCCCCGCTCCGGACCGCCGCCACGATCTCGGCGTCGCCGCTGCCGCCGGTGCCCGGCATCTCGAGGTCCAGCCCGGCCGCGAGCGCGGCGACCCGGTCGTTCACCGCGCCCCAGTCCGAGACGACCAGACCGTCGAAACCCCATTCGTCCCGCAGGACGTCGGTGAGCAGGCGGCGGTTCTGAGAGGCGTAGACACCGTTGACGCGGTTGTACGAGCACATCACTGTCGCGGGGTGTGCTTCGGTCACGACACGTTCGAACGCCGGGAAGTAGATCTCGCGCAGGGTCCGTTCGTCGACCTCCACGCTGACCCGCATCCGGTCGGTCTCCTGGTTGTTGGCCGCGAAATGCTTCACCGACGCGCCCACGCCTTCGGACTGCATGGCCCGCACATAGGCACTGGCGAGGACGCCGCTCAGCAACGGGTCCTCCGAGTAGTACTCGAAGTTGCGACCGCACAACGGGGAACGCTTGATGTTCACGCCAGGGCCGAGTACCACCGAGACCCCTGCCGCGCGGGCCTCCCTGCCGATGGCCGCGCCGATCCGCGCGGCGACCTCGGGATCCCAGCTGGATCCCACCGCGACCGACGGCGGGAAACAGGTGGCGGACACGCTGTCGTGCACGCCGAGATTGTCGGCCTCGTCGTCCTGCCGTCGCAGGCCGTGCGGGCCGTCGGAGAACAGGATCGACGGGATTCCCGCGGCCTCGATCGGCTCGGTGTGCCAGAAGTCGCGGCCGGACAGCAGCGACGCCTTCTGTTCGAGCGTGAGGCCGACGGGTTCGATCTGGGAGGTCAACGGGATTCCTTCCGGCCGGCAACTGTCCACTGTGTTCGAGAGTGCCAGACGGATACACCGGTGGCACGGCGCCGCCGAAGAGCATTGTCTCGTCGTGTCCTGTCCGCTAACATCGCCGTAACGCGACTGTCGAATCGTTTCGACACTCGGATCTCCCGCTCGATCGCCACCCGATCACCACCGCTCGAAACTCGCTGAATATCGCCGCCCGTTTCGTCGAAGCGCTTCGATTACTCGCGATGGAGTCTTCATGAGCAGAGCAGCTCTCCCCGCCCGCCTCCGCCGGCTCGGCATGGTCGCCACGACGATCACCCTGGTGCTGGGCCTCGCCTCACCCGCGGTCGCGGACGAGCTGAACGCTCATCCGTTTCGCGATCCGGGCCTCCCGTTGACCACGCGCGTGGACGATCTCGTGCGGCGGCTGACCCTCGCGGAGAAGGTGTCGTTGCTGCACCAGTTCCAGCCGGCGATCCCGCGGCTGGGCATTCCCGAGTTCAAAACGGGAACCGAGGCATTGCACGGTCTCGGCTGGACGACCGAGCGCAACAACGGCGCCGTCGTGACCGCGAACGCCACCGTCTTCCCGCAGGCGATCGGGCTCGCATCGACGTGGGACCCGGCGTTGATCAAGCAGGTCGGCGCGGTCGTCGGTGACGAGGCGCGGGGCTACCACTCGCAGGATCCCGGCTTCTGGGGACTCCAGTTGTGGGCGCCGGTGGTGAACCTGCTGCGTGATCCGCGATGGGGACGCAACGAGGAGGGTTACTCCGAAGATCCCTTCCTGACCGGGGCGATCTCGACGGCGTACGGCAAGGGGATGACCGGCGACCATCCCGAGTACCTCAAGACCGCTCCGGTACTGAAGCACTACCTGGCCAACAACAACGAGATCCGCCGCGACACCACGTCGTCCAACCTGCGCCCGCGAGTGCTGCGCGAATACGACGAACAGGCGTTCAAACCGGCTATCGCGGCCGACGCGGCGACCGGCGTGATGGGGTCGTACAACCTCGTCAACGGACGGCCCGCGACGGTCAACCCCGACCTTCACGACGTCGTGCGGACGTGGACCGGCAAGACGCTCTACAACGTCAGCGACGCCTCCGCCCCGTACAACCTGACAGGCTCCGAGAAGTACTACGCGACCAACGAAGAGGGTTTCGCGGCCACTCTCAAAGCCGGTCTGGACGGCTTCACCGTCGACAACCAGAACCCCGGTCCGACCATCAAGATCATCACATCCGCGCTGGCCAAGGGGCTGCTCGCCGAGGCCGACATCGACCGGGCGGTGAAGCACGTCCTGAGCGTGCGCTTCCGACTCGGCGACTTCGATCCGGACGGCGGCCCGTACGCCAAGATCGGCAAGGACGTGGTCAACAGCCCGGCGCACCGGCAACTCGCCCGCAAGTCGGCGGGCGAGGCCATGGTGCTGCTGAAGAACGACCGCGGCGCCCTGCCGCTGGATCCGAAGCGCGGTGTCGCGGTCATCGGTCCGCTGGAGAAGACCCTGTACACCGACTGGTACTCCGGCGGATTGCCGTACAAGGTGACCCCGGTCGACGGGATCCGCGCGCGGCTCGGCGGCGGGGCACAGGTCACCGACACCGAGGCCGTCGACCGGATCGCCTTGCGCGATGCCGCCACCGGCAAGTACCTCAGCGGTGGTGCGGGCGATGCGGGCGCGGTGCTCAAGACCGGCGCCACCAGCGTCGGGGCCACGGAACAGTTCGACGCGTTCGAGTGGGGCGACGGCGTGCTGACCTTGCGCAGCGTCGCGAACGGGAAGTACGTCGAGCGGCAGAACCTCGCCGACGCCACAAGCCCGTTCCTCAACCAGGCACCGCAGCCGCGGGACTGGTTCGTCCACCAGCAATTCAAGCTCGAGGACGCGGGTGACGGCACGGTCGTGATCAGGTACGCCGGTTACGAGCTCCCGAACGACTGGGACGGGCCGAACAGCTACCTGACCGTCGCCGCCGACGGCACGCTGACCTTGGGCTCGCCGAACGCGGCGAGAGCGACCAAGTTCCGCAAGGAGCAGATCATCTCGGGGATCGACAGCGCGGTGAAGGCGGCACGCTCGGCCGAAACGGCGGTCGTGGTCGTGGGCAGCATGCCGTTCATCAACGGCCGGGAAGACCACGACCGCACTTCGACGGCGCTGGCGGGGAGCCAGAGCGAGCTGATCAAGGCCGTGCGCGCGGCGAATCCGAACACCGTCGTCGTGGTCGAGAACAGTTATCCCACGACCTTGAACTGGGAGCAGGAGAACATCCCGGCGATCGTGTGGACATCACATGCCGGCCAGGAGACCGGCAACGCGCTCGCCGACGTGCTGTACGGCGACGTGAACCCGGCGGGCCGGCTAACCCAGACCTGGTACCGCTCGGACGCCGAGCTCCCGGACATCCTCGACTACGACATCATGAAACGCGGCAGCACCTACCAGTACTTCACCGGTGATCCGCTCTACGCCTTCGGACACGGCCTGTCCTACACGAACTTCCGCTACAGCGACCTGCGCCTCGGCAAGCCGGGTCCACAAGGGACGTTCGAAGCGACGGTGAAGGTGACCAACACCGGGAAACGTGCCGGTGACGAGGTGGTGCAGCTCTACACCCATCAGCTGGTCTCCCGCGACAAGCAGCCGAACAAGCTGCTCCGAGACTTCGAGCGAGTGCACCTGGAGCCGGGGCAGACCAAGACGGTGCGCCTGTCCGTGCCCGACCTCCGGCATTGGGACGTCACCCGGGGCAAGTGGGTGTTGGAATCTTCCGTCCACGAGGTGATGGTCGGTGCGTCCGCTGCCGACATCCGGCTGCGCTCGGCGCTGCCCGTGCGTGGCGAGCAGATCCCGCCGCGCGATCTGACGCGGGACACCAGGGCGATCGACTTCGACGACTACTCGGGCGTCGAGCTGGTCGACGAAAGCAAGGTCCGCGGTGACGCGGTCGGCGTCGGCGCGGGAGACTGGCTGCGCTTCGGCGACGTGGATTTCCGTTCCGGGGCAAGGACATTCGCCGCGAGAACGGCCCGCGCCGAACCGGGGACGTCCACTGTGGAAATCCGGCTCGGCGGCCCACGCGGCAGGCTGGCCGGAACCGCCAAGATCGCCAGCACCGGCGACAAGTACACGTACTCGACGACCACCGCGACGTTGTCCGGAGTGAGCGGGCGGCACGACGTCTACCTCGTCTTCACCTCCGACTCGAGAATCAGCACGTTTTCTCTGCGGTAGCGGTCCATTGGTGAAATGACACGGAAGGAACCCGGCTATGCGTAGGCAAGCACGATCCTTGACGAGCGGTGTCGTCCTGGCGCTGATCGCCACCCTGGTGATAGGAGGGACAGCGCAGGCCGCCACCTGGAGCTCTTCGGACAAATGGGGGAGCTGGTCGAACGGCGGCTACACCGTCCGCAACAACGTCTGGGGCGGCGGTGCAGGCCCGCAGTCGATCTGGGCGAATTCCTACAGCAATTTCGGTGTCTGGGCGAACCACCCGAACACCGGCGGAGTGAAGTCATATCCGCATTCGGCGAAGAACGTCGGCCGCCAGTTGAGCGGACTGCGGAGCCTTTCCAGCAGTTTCACCGTCTCCCGGCCGGGTGGTGGCGCCTACGCGACGGCGTACGACATCTGGGCGAACAACAACGCCTACGAGATCATGCTGTGGATGAACAAGCAGGGTGCCGTGGGCGCGATCGGGTCGAAGGAGACCACGGTGTCCGTCGGCGGCCACACCTGGGACGTCTACCGGGGGAGCAACGGCGCCAACGCGGTGTTCTCCTTCCTGCGCACCTCCAACACGAACGCGGGTTCGGTCGACGTGCTCGCCGTGCTGAACTGGATCAAGAACCGCGGCTGGTACGGCGACGTGACGGTCGGCGAAGTGCAGTTCGGCTTCGAGATCACGTCTTCCAGCGGCGGCATGAACTTCTCGGCGAACAGCTACTCGGTGTCGTCGTCCTGATCGGTTGCCGGTGGCACGTCGCTCGTGAGCGGGGCGGGTCCGCATGCCGCGAAAGCCACTTTCGAGACGTCTGACGTCGCGAAAGTGGCTTTCGCGACGTGTCCCGACAGCACCGGAATCGTCCACCTCCACCGACGTTGCGAAAGCCCTAGATCAGGTCCGCACCGGCGGAGATGCCCTGCCGAGGAGCGGCCGCTGACGATGGGGACATGGACATTCCCCCCGCGTCCGCGGCCGTTTCGGGCCGTCGGGCGGCGCGAAACGCGCGGGTCCCGCGCCTGCCGTCGCTGACAGGGATGCGCTTCGTCGCCGCGTTCACGGTCTTTCTCTCCCATCTCACCCTGGAGGACCTGTTCGCCGACGACGGCGTCCAGAGATCGATGACGGCGACGTTCATCCAAGGCGGCTTCACCGGGGTCGGATTCTTCTTCGTGCTCAGCGGTTTCGTGCTGGCCTGGTCCGCGCGGGAGAAGGACACCGCGCGGACCTTCTGGCGACGGCGGTTCTTCAAGATCTACCCGAACCACGTCGTCACCTTCGTCGCGGCGGCGTTGCTGCTGGGGTTCGTCGCGAACGAGACCTTCGACCTCGGGACGGCGGCGCTGAACCTGTCGCTGTTGCAGGCCTGGGCGCCGGTCGACGGCGGCTTCAACATCGTCTCGTGGTCCCTCTCCTGCGAAGTGCTGTTCTACCTGTCGTTCCCCTTGCTGTTCCGGTACATCCGCCGGATCCGGCCGGACCGGCTGTGGCTTTGGACCGGCGTGGTCGTCGCGGTGATCCTGCTGGTCCCGCTCGCCGCGACCTCGCTGCCGAACGAGCCCTACCTCTGGTACGCCGAGACCTCGGTGCCGCGGTTCTGGTTCGTCTACGCGTTCGCTCCTGTACGGCTGCTCGATTTCGTGTTCGGGATCCTGCTGGCCCGTGTCGTGCTGGAAGGGCGCCGCCTGCCGATGGGGCTCGGCTGGGCCGCGGTCCTTTCGGTGGCCGCCTACGCGGTGGCGCCGTTGTTCCCGATGACTTACAAGCTGACGGCGGTCACGGTGGTGCCCCTCGGCCTGCTCATCGCGGCGGGCGCGGTGGCCGACCGTGAAGGACGGCGAACCTTCTTGGCCGGCCCCCGGATGGTGTGGCTCGGTGAAGTCTCCTTTGCCTTCTACATGGTGCATTGGCTGGTGCTCACCTTCGGCGTGCGCTGGCTCGGAGACCAGTGGGGCACACCGGCGGCGTTGGGAGTGGCCGCCCTGCTGTTCGGCGTGACGCTCGCTTTGGCGTGGCTGCTCCACGCGGGCGTGGAACGACCCGTCATGCGGCGGTTCTCCCTACGGCGCAGACCGAAACTCGTTCTGTATCGGCAAGAACCGGCTTCCGCGAAGGCCGCGGCACCGGAACCCACGGTGAGGATGGAAGACCATGGCTGAAGAACTCGAAAGTTTCCCGTTCCCCCTGGGCCCGCGTGGTCGTCCTGTCGACGACTACGAACGCCGTTTGCGGGAATGCCCGCTCGGCAACGTACGGCTGCAGAGCGGCGACGTGGCCAGGCTCGCGGTCCGCTACGACGACGTCGTCAAGGTGCTCAGCGACCAGCGGTTCAGCCGGAACCTCACGTACGAGGGGGCGCCGAGGCAGGCCGACGGTCTCGATTTCACCGTCGACCCCGACATCATCATGAACATGGACCCGCCCCGCCACACCCGGCTGCGCCGCCTGCTGGCGGGAACCCTGACCCCGCGCAAGGTCGAGGAGTGGCGGCCCAGGGTGCGCACCATGGCCAACAAGATGATCGACGGACTCGAAGGCCCCGTCGTCGACGTGGTGAGCACGATCGCGTTCCCGTTCGCCGTCGAGGTGATCAGCGAGGTGATGGGGGTACCGGGGATCGACGCCGAGCGGATCCGGCACTGGTCGGATCTCCTGCTCCCGTCCGGCGGCCTCGGGATCGAAGAGCAGACCGCGGCGCTGATGGAGTTCGCGGCGTACTGCGTCGAACTGATCGAACAGGTCCGCCACCTGCCGGGTGACGGCGTGCTCCAGACGATGATCCAAGCGCGGTACGAAGGCGACCGGCTCACCGACGACGAGCTGGTGCGCAACACGATCGGGATGTTCCTCGCCGGGCACGAGACGACCGGATCGGTGCTCTCCCGTGCGTTCCTGCGGCTTTTGGCCCCGCGTGAGCATTACGACCGCCTGGTCGCCGAGCCCGGCCTGATCCCCGGCGCGGTCGAGGAACTGCTGCGCGTCGAGGTACCGGGGGACGGTGCCCCGCTCCGGGTCGCGCTGGAAGACGTCGAGCTGGCGTCTGGGACGATCCGCAAGGGCGAAGCGGTCGTCGCGTCCTTCGTCGGCCCGAACTACGACCCGTCGATCTACGACGCCCCGCGGGAGCTGCGCCTCGACCGTGACGAGAAGGCCCATCTGACCTTCGGCCGCGGGGTGCACTTCTGCCTCGGGGCGAACCTGGCGCGGATGGAGATGCAGGAGCTGATCGCCGCCTTCGTCGACCGGCATCCGCGGCTCTCGCTCGCGGAGAACCCGGATGAGGTCGAGTGGACCGACAGCGCCTTCAAGCGGCCGTCCCGGCTACTGCTGAACCTGCGCTGAACAGCAAAGGTGGCAGGGTTGCGGCCCAGGCGGTAGTGAAGGCCTCCTTCCTTACTCTGAAGGTAGGGAAGGAGGCCTTCACTACGCGTTGGCAAGCCGGCTACCACTGCCACCGGGTGGGCGTCCCGGTGAAGTTCTCGGCCCGCATGCCGAACGCCCACGCCGGCTGGATCGCCACGACGGCGTTGACGTCCGGGTCGTAGCTGTAGGCCGACGAGTACTTCGCGTTGGCCGTTTCGACGAACGTGGCGATGGCTTCGGGATCCGTGACGAACTCCGCGACGCCGTCGAGGACGACCGGGTCGAGCGCGTCGTCGATGGTGACGGTGCAGCGGGGATCCGCGCGCAGGTTGCGCATTTTGCGCGAAGTGTGGGTGCTGCCGAACCAGAGCGCCTCACCGTCCCAGGCCGCCCACACCGGCATCACGTGCGGCCTGCCGTCGGGCCGGACGGTCGCGACCCAGTAGTTCATCGTGGCGCGCAGTTTGTCGTCGGCCCACGACCAGGGCAGCAGCCCGGATTCATCCTGTTCGGTGCCGTAACCGGGCATGTGCGGGCGGCCTGCCTTCAGCGGTTCTCGGATACCAGCGCTCATTTTCCCTGCTTTCCTTCTCTCAGGCGGCCGACGCGTCGTCGTCGAAGGCGAGGACGTCGTCGATGATGTCGAACAGTTCGTCTTCCGACGCCGAGTCGAGGTCGTCGTCGCCGGGAAGTGCCGGGCGCGCCTTGAGCGCCATCGCTTCGAGTCTCTCGGCGATCTCGGCATCGATGTCCACAGTGGACAGGGTGGTTTCGAGTTCACGGAGTTTCGCGAGCACGGCCCGTGTCGCGTCAGCCCGGTCGTCGCCCAGGCACTCGTCGAGGTGCCCGGCGAGACCGGCCGGGGTCGGCTGTTCGTAGACGACGGTGGTGGCGAGCCGGAGCCCGGTCTCGGCGTTGAGCCGGTTGCGGAGCTGGATGGCGGCGAGCGAGTCCATCCCGAGGTCGCGGAACGGCTGGTGCACGCCGATCACGTCGTCGTCGTGACCGGAGACCGCGGAGACCGCGCGCACCACCAGGTCGAGCAGGACGGTCCGGCGTTCCTCGGCCGATACCCCGGCGAGCCGGTCACTCAGCGATGTCTCGGCCGTCGTGACCACCTGCGGTCCTTCCACCAGCTCGTCGAACATCCGGCTGGCCCGGGTCGCGGTGTGGGCAGGGGCGAACCGGGTCCAATCGACGTCACCGAGCGCCTGCACGGCCACCGGGCGGGCGAGCGCGCGGTCCAGCGCCGCCAGCGCGGTCTCCGTGCTCATACCCGACACACCTTCGTGCTGGCTCTGGCCGGGGACCGCGGTCCCCATGCCTTCGTCCGCCCACGGCCCCCAGGCCACCGCGGTGGCGGGCAGCCCGAGCGCCGCCCGATGCTGGGCGATCGCGTCGACGGCGGCGTTCGCCGCGGCGTAGTTGGCCTGGCCGGGAGCGCCGAAAGTGCCCGCCATCGAGGAGAACAGGACGAACTGTTCGAGCGGCAGGTCCCTGGTCAGCTCGTGCAGCCGCCAGGCGGCGCCTGCCTTCACCTCGAACACGGTCTCCAGCCGTCGCGCGGATTGGGCGTCCAGTACGCCGTCGTCGAGGAGTCCGGCCGCGTGCACCACACCGGTCACCGGATGCTCGGCGAGCAGGGCTCGCAGCGCTTCCCGGTCGGCGACGTCGCAGGCTGAGATCGTCACGGCGGTACCCAGCGCGGTCAGTTCGGCGCGCAGTTCTTCGGCTCCAGGCGTCTCCGCGCCACGACGGCCGGCGAGGATCAGATGTGGTGCGCCGCGGGCGGCCAGCCATCGAGCGACCCGCTTACCCAGCGCGCCGAGCCCGCCGGTGACCAGGACCGGGCCCGACGGCCGCCAGCCCGCCCCGGTCTCCGGGAACTCGAGCGTCCTCAGCCGTCGCACGTGGAGCCCGCTCGCCCGCACCGCGAAGTGGTCTTCACCGTCGTCGCAGGTCAGTGCCTCGCAGACGTGGGCCCAGTCGGTGTCGCCGGGTTCCGGTGGCAGGTCGACGAGGCCGCCCCAGCGGTGCGGGGCTTCGAGCGCGACCACCCGGCCGAGCCCCCAAACGGCCGCCTGGCAGGGATCCGGCGGCGCGTCGGCGGGCCCGGTCGCGACCGCGCCGGTGGTCACCGCCCAGACCGGTGCTGCGATCGAGGTCCGCTCCAAGGCCTGGACGAGCGCGAGCACGTCCGCCGTCGTGCCCGCCAGCCAGAGGATGCCGTCGGGAGCGGTCTCCGTGAGCCGTTCCGCCCAGCCGTCGGAGCCGGTGTGCCGGACGAGCCGCACCGTGCAGCCGCGTTCGCTCAAGGCCCGCTCCGCCTTGGTGACCCGTTCGTCGAGGCCGGTCTCCGGCGGGGCGATCACCAGCCAGTTCCCGGTCGGCAGGGGGTGCACCCGGGGATTCCTGAGCCGCCAGGCGGGTTCGGTCGCGACCGGATCCTTTGTGGACTGTCGCCGGTGGATCCAGTAGCGCCTGCGCTGGAAGGCGTAGCCGGGCAGGTCCACCCGGCGGCCGCCCTCGTACCACGGCGAGAAGTCCACGTCGGACCCGCGCGTGTACAGCGTCGCGAGCGCCGCGCCCAGCGTCTCGGTCTCGTGCCTGCCACGCCGGAGACAGGACACGAGTTCGATCGCGTGGTCGGCGAGGGCCTGCTGCCCCAGCGTGGTGAGGGCGTTGCCGGGTCCGGTTTCGACGATGGTGCGAGCGCCTTGGGCGGCGATCGTGCGCAGGGCGTCGCCGAACCGGACGGTGTCCCTGGCGTGCCGTACCCAGTACTCCGGGGTGCTCGCTTCCGACGGTTCGAGCCGTTCCCCGGTCACGCACGAGACGATCGGCACCTCCGCCGGGCGGAAGTCCAGCGTGTCCAGAACCCGCCGGAAACCGGCCAGCATCGGATCCATATGCGGCGAGTGGAACGCGTGGCTCACCGCGAGCCGTGTCACCCGGCCACCGGCGGCGGTGACGGTCGCCGAGAGCGCCAGAACGGCGTCCTCGTCACCGGAGATCACTACGGAACCGGGCCCGTTCACGGCCGCGATCCCGACCCGGCCGGGATACTCCGCGAGCAGGTCTTCGAGTTCGTGCTCTCCCGCACGCAAGGCGACCATCGCGCCGCCGGGCAGTGCCTGCATGAGCCTTCCTCGCGCGGCCACCAGCGCTGCGGCGTCGGAAAGCGAGAGCACTCCCGCGGCGTACGCGGCGGCGATCTCGCCGACCGAATGCCCGGCGAGCAGCCCCGGCCGTACCCCGAAACCGGTGAGAACCCGGAACACGGCCACTTCGACGGCGAAGACGGCGGGCTGGGTGAAGTCGGTGCGATCCAGCAGTGCCGCCTCCGGTGTACCCGGCGCGGCGAACACGACGTCCGCTAGCGGGCGTTCCAGGTGCGGGTCCAGTTCCGCGCACACCTCGTCGAAAGCCTCGGCGAAGCCGGGCAGATCCTCGCGCAGCCGCCCGGCCATCCCCGGGTACTGGCTGCCTTGCCCGGGGAAGACCACCGCGACCGGTCCGTCGGTGACCTCGCCGGTGACGAGGGCGGCGTCGGCAAGCGCGGTCGTCAGGTCGTCGGTGTCGCGGCCGAGCACCACCGCGCGGTACCGGTGCCGGGCACGCGTCGTGGCCAAGGAGTACGCCAAATCGAGCGGATCGCTGCCAGGCGTGATGTGCCGCGCCAACCGCCGGGCCTGCTCCGTCAGCGCGCCGGGTGAGGCCGCGGAGAAGATCCACGGGACCAGCGGACCTCCTCGCGCTGGGGCGGGTTCGGGGGTTTCCGGCTCTGGTCGTTCCAGGATGACGTGCGCGTTGGTGCCGCTGATCCCGAACGCGGACACGGCGGCGCGGCGCGGCCGGTCCGTCTCCGGCCAGGGCGTCGGTTCGGTGATCAGCGCGATGCCGCCGTCGTTCCAGTCGAGGTGGGCGCTGGGCCGGTCGTGGAGCAGCCCGGGCAGGGTGCCGTGGCGCATCGCCTCGATCATCTTGAGCACACCCGCGATTCCCGCGGCGGCCTGGGCGTGGCCGAGATTGGCCTTCGCGGACCCGACGAGCAGCGGGTGGCGCCTGTCCTTTCCGTAGGCGGCTTGCAGCGCTCCCGCCTCGATGGGGTCGCCGAGGGTGGTCCCGGTGCCGTGCGCTTCGACCACGTCGATGTCCTGTGTGGACAGTCCGGCGTCGGCGAGGGCGCCGGTGATGACACGTTGCTGTGCCCGTCCGCTGGGCGCGGTGAGACCATTCGAGGCGCCGTCGGAATTGATCGCGGAGCCCTTGAGGATCGCCAGGACAGGGTGGCCGTTGCGCCGGGCGTCGGACAGCTTCTCCATGACGACGATCCCGGCGCCCTCGGCCCAGGCGGTGCCGTCGGCGTCGGCGGAGAAGGGCTTGCAGCGTCCGTCCGGCGCGAGGCCGCGTTGCTCGGAGAACTCCACGAACAGCTTCGGGGTGGCCATCACCGTGGCGCCACCGGCGAGGGCGAGTTCGCTTTCGCCGTTACGCAGGGACTGCGCGGCCAGGTGCATCGCCACCAGCGACGAGGAACAGGCCGTGTCCAGCGTGATCGCCGGTCCCTCGAAACCGAACACATACGACACCCGGCCGGAGGCGACACTGCCGGCGTTGGCCACCGACACCTGGCCGACGAGGTCCTCGGGCAGCTCGGCGAGCGGGAGCGCGTAGTCCCCGCCCATGATGCCCGTGAAGACACCGGTCCTGCTGCCGCGCAGCGTGGCCGGATCGATCCCCGCCGATTCCAGCGCGTGCCAGGAGACCTCCAGGAGCAACCGCTGCTGAGGATCCATCACGAGGGCCTCGCGCGGTGACAACCCGAAGAACTCCGCGTCGAATTCCGTGGCCGTGGTGAGGAAACCGCCGTGCCGGACGTAGGACTTGCCCGGTGTCTCGGGATCCGGGTCGTAGATCCCGGCCAGATCCCAGCCCCGGTCGGTGGGGAACTCCGAAACGACGTCGCGTCCCTGGGCGAAGACCTCCCACAAGTCCCGCGCCGATTCCACGCCGCCCGGATAACGGCATCCTGCACCGACGATCACGATGGGGTCGTCGTCGACGGCGCGGACCGGCGCGGGAGTGTTTGCGGCTGCTCGCGGTGCCAGGTCTCCCCAGAACCTGTCCGCGAGGTACTCGGCCAGCGCGCCGGGGGTCGGATGGTCGAAGACCAGGGTCGCCGGCAGGCGCAGCCCGACCGCCTCTCCGAGCCGGTTGCGCAGTTCCAGGCCGGTGAGGGAGTCGAAACCGAGGTCCTGGAACGCCCGGTCGCTCACGACCGAATCCTTCGTGGTGTGGCCGAGTACCGCCGCGACGGTACGCCGGACGAGTTCGATCATCGCCGCCTCGTCCCGTTCTGGCGGCAACGAGGGCCCGGCCGCGCTCGCTTCCCGCACGGCGGCCGCGACACGCCGCGACGGTGCGGCCAGCGCGGAGAACAGTGGCGAACGCTGGTCGCGCAGCGCGGTGACGTCGAGGCGCGCGGGTACCAGCAGGGCGGGAGCGCCGACGAGCGCGGCGTCGAACGCCGCGAGCCCTTGCTCGGTGGACAGGGGCAGCAGGCCGCGGCGGGCCATCCTGGCGACGTCGGTCTCGGACAGATGCCCGGTCATCCCCGTGTCGAGCGCCCACAGTCCCCAGGCGAGCGACGTCGCGGGCAGACCGAGCGCGCGGCGATGGTGGGCGAGGGCGTCGAGGTAACTGTTGGCCGCCGCGTAGTTCGCCTGGCCCGCGTTGCCGATGATGCCCGCGATCGAGGAGAACAGCACGAACGCCGCGAGGTCCAGTCCGTCGGTGAGCTCGTGCAGATTCCGCGCGCCGTCGACCTTCGACCGGAAGACGGTGTCCACATTGGACTCGGTGAGCGATTCGACCGTGCCGTCGTCGAGTACACCGGCGGCGTGGACGACCGCGGTCAACGGGTGTTCGGCGGGGACGGCGTCGAGCACCTCGGCCAGCCGGTCCCGGTCGGCGACGTCACAAGCGGTCACCGTCACCCGCGCGCCCGCCCTGGTCAGCTCGGCGACCAGTTCACCGGCGCCCTCGGTCTCCATGCCCCGTCGGCCGGTGAGCAGCAGGTGACGGGCGCCGTGTTCGGCGACGAGATGCCGGGCGATCAGTCCGCCAAGGCTGCCGACACCGCCGGTGACGAGCACCGTCCCGTCCGGATCGAGCGCCTTTTCCCGCCGGTCGGCGGGTTCGGTCACCCTGACGAGCCGGGGCACGAGCACCCGGCCGCCGCGGACCGCCGACTGTGGTTCGCCCGCGGCGAATGCCTGCTCCGGTGTGCTTTCGTGATCGAGGTCGGCGATCAGCACGCGGTCCGGTGCTTCCGACTGCGCGGCGCGGACCAGCCCCCACACCGGGGAACCGGCGGTTTCGGGCGAATCGTCGTCCACCGTGGTCGCGATCGCCCGCCGGGTGAGCACGACGAGCTTCGCGGCGGCGAAGGTCTCGTCGGTGATCCAGTCCCGCACCAGTTCCAGCGCCTCGATCGTGACCGCGCGGGGATCGGCCGAGCCGTCCTCCGGTCCACAAGGGACGCCGACGAGATCGGGCAGCTGTCCGCCCTCGCCGAGCGACGCGCGCAGCGCGGCCAGATCGTCGAAGACGGCGAACGACGGCGTTTCGGCCGGCGCCGCCGGGATCCAGTCCACGTGCTGCAGGGTGCGGTTCACCCGCCGTCCGGCGAGCTTGGTGAGGTCGACCTGCCGGAGGGTGAGGGAGTCGATCGTCGCGACGGGTTCGCCCGCTCCGTCGGACAGGGTCAGGGCGACCGCGTCGTCGCCCGCCGGAGCGACGTGCACCCGGAGGACTGTCGACCCGGTCGAGTGAAGATCGATCGACGTCCAGGCGAAGGGAAGCCGTACGGTGTCGTCTCCGGTTCTCCCGGCGAGGATCGCGTGCAGTGCTGCGTCGAGCAACGCGGGATGGATGCCGAAACCCGTTCCATCCGCTTCCGCGGGCAGCGCGACCTCCGCGTACAACTCCTCGCCGAGCCGCCACAAGGCGCGAAGTCCCTGGAAGGCGGGACCGTATTCGTAACCGATGTCGGCGAGACGCGCGTAGGAGCCGTCGAGGTCGACGGCTTCCGCGCCCGAGGGTGGCCACTCCCGTAGTCCCCGGCCTGGTGCGGCGGGCGTGGTGAGGGATCCGGTCGCGTGGCGGTTCCAGCCGGATTCGCCGTCGGAATCCGCGGGTCGTGAGTGGACGGTGAAACCTCGCCGTCCCGGTTCGCCCGCGGTGACCGTGAGCTGCAGTTCGACGGCGCCGTCGGCCGGGATGATCAGGGGGTTCTCCAGGGCCAGCTCGTCCACCCGTCGGCAGCCGATCCGGTCACCGGCGTGCAGGGCCAGCTCCGCGAAGGCCGCTCCGGGCAGGAGGACCGTGCCATTGACGGCGTGGTCGGCCAGCCAGGGATGGGTCGACAGCGAAAGCCTGCCGGTCCACAGTGATCCGTCGCCGTCCGCGAGGGTGACCATCGCGCCTAGCAGAGGATGGCCGGCGTCTCGCAGGCCCAGTGACGCCGACCCGGCGGCGCCCGTGGACGGCGTGAGCCAGAAACGCTCGGTCTGGAAGGGATAGGTGGGCAGCGAGACGAGCCTGCCGCCGGGGAAGACGGTGTCCCACTCGACTCCGGCCCCGTGCACGGCGGCTTCGGCGAGCGAGCGCCGGAACCGGGGGAGGCCGCCTTCGCCTCGCCTCAACGTGCCGAGCGCGACGCCCTCACGTGCGGACTCGTCCAGGATCTCCTGCAGCCCCACGGTGAGCACGGGGTGGGGGCTGCATTCGACGAACAGCGCGTGTCCGTCGTCCGCCAGCCGCCGGATCACGCGGTCGAATTCGACCGGGTTCCGGAGGTTCCGGTACCAGTACTCGGCGTCCAGGCAGGCGGTGTCGATCAGGCCGCCGGTGAGCGTCGAAAGGAACGGTACTTCGCTTGTCCGGGGAGCCAATTCGGCCAGCAGTTCGAGCAGGGGAGCGTGGAGCTCCTCGACATGGGCCGAGTGGGACGCGTAATCGACCGGAAGCCGCCTGGTCCGGACGCCCGTGTCCCGGAGTTCCGCGGTCAGTTCGTCCAGCGCCGCTGGATCACCCGACAGCACCGTCGCCGACGGCCCGTTCGCCGCCGCGATCGAGACCCTGCCGTTCCAGCGTTCGATCCGACGCCCGGCCTCCGCTCTGGGCAGCGCGACCGAGAGCATCCCGCCTCGGCCGGAGATCGCGCGGATCGCCTTGCTGCGCAACGCGACCACTCGCGCGCCGTCCTCCAGGGACAACGCGCCCGCCGCGGTCGCCGCCGCGATCTCGCCCTGCGAATGGCCGACGACGGCGGCGGGCCGCACCCCGTGCGACTCCCACAGCGCGGCGATCGAGACCATCACCGCCCACAGCACCGGCTGGACGACGTCGACCCGCTCCAGCGCCTCCTTGTCGGCCAGGGCCTCCGGCAGGAGCCAGTCCACGTGTGGTTCGAGCGCCCGTCCGCAGTCGGCCATGCGTTCGGCGAACACCGGGCTGGTGTCCAGCAGTTCCTTGGCCATACCGACCCATTGGCTGCCCTGGCCCGGGAAGACGAACACCGGGTGCGGATCCGCCTTGTCCTCACCGGCGAGGACCTCCGCCGCCGACTCCCCGGCGGCGAGCGCGGCGAGACCGTGGAGGAGTTCCTCGCGATCGCCTCCCAGCACGGCCGCCCGATGGGCGAAGCGGGTCCTCGCGCTCGCCAAGGTGAAGCCGGCGTCGTGGACGTCGAGCGCGGGGTCGGACTCGATGCGCTCGCGCAGCCGATCCGCTTGGTCCCTCAGCGCTTCTTCGCTGTTCGCCGAGAGGATCAGCGGCACGACCGGAGCGGTTTCCGGGACCGTTTCGGGCTCGTCCGGGGCCTCTTCGAGTACGACGTGGGCGTTGGTCCCGCTGATCCCGAACGACGACACCGCCGCGCGGCGTTTGCGGCCGGTGTCCGGCCAGGGCGTGTGCTCCGCGAGCAGCTCGACCCGGCCGGTCGACCAGTCCACGTGCCGGGACGGTTCGTCCAGGTGCAGCAGCTTCGGCAGCATTCCGTACCGCATCGCCTGGACCATCTTGATCACGCCGCCGACCCCGGCCGCGGCCTGGGCGTGGCCGAGGTTCGACTTGAGCGAACCGAGCAGCAGCGGATGGTCCGCCGGCCGTGCCTGGCCGTAGGTGGCGAGCAGCGCCTGCGCCTCGATCGGGTCGCCGAGGGTGGTACCCGTGCCGTGCGCCTCGACGGCGTCCACGTCCGAGGCGCGAAGACCGGCGTCGGCGAGCGCGTCCAGGATCACCCGTTCCTGCGCCGGTCCGCTCGGAGCGGAGAGCCCGTTCGACGCGCCGTCGGAGTTGACCGCCGAGCCCCGCAGCAGGGCCAGTACCCGGTGCCCGTTCCGCCGTGCGTCGGACAGCCGCTCGACCACGAGCACGCCGACGCCTTCCGCCCACGCCGTGCCGTCCGCCGACGCGGCGAAGGACTTGCAGCGGCCGTCCGGGGCGAGGCCCCGCAGCCGGGAGAATTCGACGAACATCTCCGGCGTCGCCATCACGGTGACACCGCCGGCGAGCGCCAGATCGCTGTCCCCCGAGCGGAGTGACCGCGCCGCGAGGTGAAGTGCGGTGAGCGACGAGGAGCAGGCGGTGTCCACCGTCACCGAAGGACCGTGCAGCCCGAACACATAGGACAGTCGCCCGGAGACCACGCTGGAGGTGTTCCCGGTGATCATGTGCCCTTCGAGACCGTCCGGCACGGTGTGCACCCGCGGCGCGTAGTCGTGGTGCATGACGCCTGCGAACACCGCGGTCCGGCTGCCGCGCAGGCTCGCCGGGACGATGCCCGCGTCCTCGAACGCCTCCCACGCCGCGGACAGCAACAGACGCTGCTGCGGGTCGGTGGTCAGCGCCTCCCGCGGTGAGATGCCGAAGAACCCCGCGTCGAATTCGGCCGCGTCATGAAGGAAGCCGCCGTTGCGGGTGACGGAATGCCCTTGCCTGCCCGGGTCGGGGTCGTAGAGCGAGTCGATGTCCCACCCGCGGTCGCGGGGGAGTTCCCCGATCGCGTCGATGCCGTCGGCAGCCAGCCGCCAGAGCCCTTCCGGATCGCTGACCCCGCCGGGGAAGGTGCAGGCCATGCCGATGATCGCGATCGGCTCGTGCGCCTCGGCGGGTTCCGACACTGTCGCGGGGGGACGGCGCTCCGGCTCCTCGCCGGACAACAGTGAACTCAGGTGGCGGATGAGGTCTTCGGGGGTGGGGTGGTCGAAGATCACGGTTTCGGGCACGGTCACGCCCAGCGCCTCGGTGAGCCGCCTGGCCAGTTCCGCGCCCATGATCGAGTCGAAACCCAGTTCGGTGAACAGGCGGCCGGGCGGCGCGTCGTCGAGCCCGAGTACCGCCGCCGCGTGGCCGAGGACGGCTCCGGTGATCGTGCGCTCGGTGTCCGCTGTGGACGGTGCCTCGGCGGCCGGGAGGGTGTCGAGCCAGTGGCGTTCGCGCTGGAAGGCGTACCCGGGAAGGTCCACTGTCGACGGCCGCCCGCCCGGGAAAAGCGCGTTCCAGTCGACGGAGGCACCTTCGACGTACGCGGAAGCCACGGCGGCGAGGAAGTCCCTGACGCCGGACCGAAGCGGGGTCTCCTGTCCGTTCGACGACAGGAGCGCGGCGGTTTCTCCAGCGTGTTCCGCCGCCGGGGCGGCGAGCACCGCCTCGATCAGCTCACCCGCCGGGATCGTCCGGGTCACATACGCCGCCGCGAACTCGCCGATCCCTTCCCCGGAAACCGTTTCCGGCGCGATCCCCGAAGCGCTCAGCAGGCGGTGGATCGCGACCTGGGCGGCGAACGTCCGCGCCGCCGCGTTGTCGTTTCCTTCGCCGAAGAGCGCGAGCGCTTCGGCGAACGCCGTGCCGAACGAAGGGAACGCGTCGCGCAAGTCGCCGAAGTCCCCGGGTGCCGATCCGAACCGCAGTTCCGCGGACCAGCCGGGGACGGCTTCCGGTACCTCGGTGCTCACTTCGTCCAGCGCGGCCAGCAGTTCGGCCCGATCACCCGCGACGACGGCGGCCCGGTACTCGAACGCGGTCCGCGTGGTGGCGAGGGACCAGGCGATCTCCGCGAAAGCCTGTTCTGGACGCGCGATGAGATGGGCTCGCAGCCGGTCGGCCTGGGCGCGCAGCGCGGACGGCGTCCGGCCGGAGATCACGCAAGCCGCGGACGGCGGTGCCGCGACGGCGGCGCACGGTGCGGGCTCTGGAGCCGTGGTGAGCACGACGTGGCAGTTCGTGCCGCCCATCCCGAGCGAGGTGACACCGGCGGCGCGTTCGGCTTCGTCCCAGACCGTCCCCTCGGAACAGACGCGCAACTTCAGTTCTTCCAGCGGAATCCGCGGATTCGGCTCGCGGAAGTGCAGGCTGGGCGGGATTTCCCCGTGGTGGACGGCGAGGGTGGCTTTGATCAGCCCGACCACCCCGGCCGCGGCTTCGAGATGCCCGAGGTTCGTCTTCACCGAGCCCACGGGCAACGGCGCCGACCGGTGACGGCCGTACACGGCACCCAGCGCCGCGGCCTCGATCGGGTCGCCGACCTTGGTCCCGGTCCCGTGAAGTTCGACGTAGCCGACGTCGGCCGGAGAGATGCCGCCGCCTTCGAGGGCCTGGGTCAGGACCTGTTCCTGCGCTGCCCGATCCGGCACGGTGAGACCGGCGCCGCCGCCGTCGTTGTTGACCGCGCTGCCCGTGATCACCGCGTAGATCCGGTCGCCGTCGGCGATCGCGGCGTCCAGCGGTTTGAGCACGACGATGCCGCCGCCTTCGCCCCGCACGAAACCGTCCGCCGCCGCGTCGAAGGTGCGGCAACGTCCGCCGGCGGACAGGCCACCGAATTTCTCGGCTTCGCGCGCGCTCGCCGGGACCAGATTCAGGTTCACGCCGCCCGCGAGCGCGATGGTGGATTCGCCGCAGAGCAGGCTCCGCGCGGCCAGGTGGACGGCGACCAGCGAGGAGGACTGTCCACTGTCGACAGTGATACTCGGGCCGCGCAGTCCGCAGAAGTAGGACACCCGGTTGGCGATCAGACCGCGTTGGAGGCCGGTGAAACTGTGCTGCGTGGTGACGCCGAGTTCCTGGGCCAGCCGGGCGTAGTCGTCCCGCATCGCGCCGAGGAACATGCCGCAGTCCTGGCCGCGCAGGGTCGCGGGGACCAGGCGGGCGTCTTCCATCGCCTCCCACGCCAGTTCGAGCGCGAGCCGTTGCTGCGGGTCGAGTACCGCCGCCTCGCGCGGTGACACGCCGAAGAAAGCCGCGTCGAAACCTTCGACGTCGGCCACGAACGACCCGTACCGCGAACCGGCGTCACCGCCGGAATCCCAGCGGTCGTCCGGGACCTCGGTGACCATGTCCCTCGCCGCGCGCAGGACGTCCCAGAACTCGGAAACGTCCGCCGCTCCCGCGACCCGGCAGGCCATGCCGACGATCGCGACCGATCCGGACCGCGCGAAATCTTCCCCACCAGACATGGCTCCGAAACTACGGCCGCCGCCGAAGCGCGAGCCAGGTCGCCGAGTGCATCGGGCACATCGGAAGAACAGATGTATTACCAGGTCATGAGCATGAGAGCGGAGCAAACACGGAGGTGTGCGGCCGGCGGCGCGGCGGGCAGAGTGGCGTCCATCGACTCGACCACGGGGGCTGAGAATGACTTCGCTCGACGAACGCGAACGGGTGGCGGAACCGGGGAATCCGCTCCACGTCCTGCTCGACCCCGCCATGCGGATCGACCCGCATCCGACCCTGGCCAGGCTGCGGGCCGCGAGTCCGCTCGTCACGCCGGACGGCACGGTGGTCGTCGGGGACTACGCGAGTTGTCTCGACGTGATGCGGAATCCGGCGATGGGCAACGACACCCTCGACTCGCCCGGCCTGCGTGGGCTGGTGCCGAACAGCGGCGCGAAACAGGTTCTCGACTCGATCTTCTTCATGGACGGCGGCGACCACGGCAGGCAGCGGCGGCTGATCTCCAAGGCCTTCACCCCGAGGATCACCGCGCGCTATCGCCCGTGGATCGAGAACATCGTCGACGAATTGTTCGCGGAAATCGCCGGTGCGGACGAATTCGACGCGGTCGGTGAATTCGCCAATCTGCTGTCCATCCGGATCATCTGTGAGCTGCTCGACGTCCCGATGTCCGATGTGGACATTCTCAAGGAGTGGTCGGACGACCTCGCGCTCGCGACCGAACTCCCGACGCTGGTCGCCGGGTTCCGGCGGCTGGGCCTGCTGTCACCGGAGGAACTGGCCGTGGTCGACCGCACGTGCGCGTCGATGCACGCCTACTTCGCCGACCTGATCTTCAAACGCCGCCGCGCTCCCGGCGAGGACCTCGTGTCCAGCCTCATCCGCACGGAGGATCGCGGGCAGACCCTCGCCCGGCACGAGGTGACGAACGTGCTCGTCACGTTGTTCGCCGCGGCGCACGAGTCGGTCACGAACCTGATCACGAACGGGATCCTCGCCCTGCACCGCAACCGCGACCAGCTGGCGCTGCTGCGGGCCGACCCGTCGCTGGCCGCGCCGATGGCCGACGAGGTGCTCCGCTACGACGCTCCCGTTCAGCTGACCGCCAGGGTCGCGCTGAGCCCGACCACGGTCGCCGGACTCGACGTCGACGCCGGAACCGTGGTGATCCTCCTGCTCGCCGCCGCCAACCGGGACGAGGCCGAGTTCGCCGAGGCGGACCGGTTCCTGATCTCCCGTACCACCAAGCGTATGCAACTGGCCTTCGGCGCCGGCCCGCATTTCTGCATCGGTTCCAGTCTCACCAAGCTCGAAGCCGAGCTCGCCTTCCGTGCCGTCGCCGAACGGTTCGCCGATTTCGAGGTCGACGAGGGTTCGCTGGAGTACCGCCGCCACGTGGTCGTCCGCGGCCTGCGGAAGATGACCGTCCGCGTCTCGCGCCGAAACCTGGAGCTTTGATGTCTACAGAGGACAAGACCCGCCAGTACCTGAAGAAGGTCACGGCCGAACTGCGGCGTACCCAGGACAGGCTTCGCGAGGTGGAGGGCCGGGCGCACGAGCCCATCGCCGTGGTCGGGATGGGTTGCCGCCTTCCCGGTGGTATCGACTCCCCGTCCGGGTTGTGGGAACTCGTCCGGGACGGGGGTGACGCGATCACGCCGTTCCCGGACGATCGTCACTGGGATCTCGAGGAGCTCTACGACCCGGATCCGGACGCGGGAAGATCGGGCCGCTCCTATGTCCGCGAAGGCGGTTTCCTGCACGACGCGGCGCTCTTCGACGCCGGCTTCTTCGGTATTTCCCCTCGTGAAGCGCTCGTGATGGATCCCCAGCAGAGGGTGCTGCTGGAAGTCGCGTGGGCGACCTTTGAGTCCGCCGGGATCGACCCGGACGAGCTGCGCGGCAGCCGGACCGGTGTCTACGTCGGCTCCACCGGTAACGACTACGAGCTGGTGTGGAAGGGCTCGAAGGAGTACTCCCCGCACGGCATCACCGGCAACAGTTCGAGTGTCATCTCGGGCCGGATCTCCTACTGCTTCGGGCTGGAAGGCCCCGCGGTGACCGTCGACACCGCCTGTTCCTCCTCGCTGGTGGCGATTCACGAAGCGATTCGCGCGCTGCGTGAGGGTGCGTGCGGGATGGCGCTGGCGGGCGGGATCACCGTGATGGCCACGCCGGACACCTTCACCGAGTTCTGCGGACAGGGCGTGACCTCGATCGACGCCAGGTGCAAATCCTTCGCCGACGGGGCGGACGGGGCGATCTGGGCCGAAGGCGCCGGTCTCCTCCTGCTCGAACGGCTGTCCGACGCCCGTCGTGCCGGGCATCCGGTGCTGGCACTGCTGCGGGGTTCCGCGGTGAACCAGGACGGGACGAGCAATGGTCTCTCGGCCCCCAGCGGACCCGCGCAGCAGCGGGTGATCCGGGCCGCGCTCGCCGACGCCGGACTGTCCGCGCAGGACGTCGACGTGGTGGACGCGCACGGCACCGGCACCACCTTGGGTGATCCGATCGAGGCCAACGCGCTGATCGCGACCTACGGCAAGGACCGGTCTCCGGACCGCCCGCTGCGGCTCGGTTCGCTGAAGTCGAACATCGGGCACACCCAGGGCGCGGCGGGGGTCGCCGGTGCGATCAAGCTGATCATGGCCATGCGGCACGGTGAACTGCCCAAGACCCTGCACGTGGACGCTCCCTCGTCCAAAGTGGACTGGACGAAGGGTGCGGTCGAGCTCCTCACCGAAGCGACCCCGTGGCCTGAGACGACGTCACCGCGGCGAGGTGGCGTGTCGTCCTTCGGTATCAGCGGCACCAACGCCCATCTGCTGATCGAGGAAGCACCCGCCCAGGAGGTGCCTCAGGCTGCGGCGACCGGGTCGCTTCCGGTGCTGCCGTGGGTGATCTCCGCCAAGACCGGGGCGGCCCTGCGCGGCCAGGCGGCCCGGCTGGCGTCCTTCGCCGAAGACCACGCTCCCGCCGACGTCGCGGGCGCGCTGGCCGGCACACGGGTCGGATTCCGGCATCGCGCGGTGGCGTTCGGCAGGACCGCCGAAGATTTCGCCACGGCGCTGAAGGCCTACGCGGACGGCGCGGCGACCGGCGCCGTCGTCGAAGACGTGACCGGCAACGGTTCGCTCGCCTTCGTGTTCACCGGTCAGGGCGCGCAGCGGCCGGGGATGGGACGCCGGCTCGCGGCCGAGTATCCCGCGTTCGCCGCCGCGCTCGACGCCGTCTGCGCCGAACTCGACCAGCATCTGCCCGGGCCACTGCGCGAGATCATGTTCGCCGAAACCGGCTCGGCGGAAGCGGAACTGCTGTACCGCACCGAATTCACCCAGCCCGCGTTGTTCGCCTTCGAAGTCGCCCTGTTCCGGCTCGTCGAGTCGTGGGGAGTGCGCCCGGATCACCTGCTCGGGCATTCGGTGGGGGAGATCGCCGCCGCGCACGTCGCCGGTGTCTGGTCACTGCCCGACGCGTGCCGGGTGATCGCCGCCAGAGGACGTCTGATGCAGGCGTTGCCCGAGGGTGGGGCGATGGTCTCGGTGGAGGCGACCGAGTCGGAGGTGCTGCCCGAGCTGGCCGGTCTCGAGGACCGGGTTTCGATCGCGGCGATCAATACCGCGGAGTCCGTGGTGCTGTCCGGGGACGAGGACGCGCTGGCCGGTCTCGAACGACTCTGGGAACACCGCGGTCGCCGATCCAAGCGGCTTCGCGTCAGCCATGCCTTCCATTCGCCGCTCATGGAGCCGATGCTCGCCGAATTCGAAGCCCTGCTCGGTGAACTCGTGTACCACCCGCCGTCCATCCCGATCGTGTCCGACGTGACCGGGGAACCGGCGACGGCCGAACTGCTGCGTTCGCCCCGGTACTGGGTCGAGCACGCGAGGGCGGCGGTCCGGTTCCACGATGGCCTTGCCACGTTGCGGGAAGCGAAGATCACCACCCTGCTGGAACTCGGCCCGGCCGCGGTGCTTTCCGCGATGGTGCCCGCCGACGGTGAACCCGGAATGATCGCGATCCCGGCCGTGCGCACCGACCGGGACGAGGCCGAATCCGTCCTGCGCGCGGTGGGCGCACTGCACGCCCGAGGCGTATCGGTGGACTGGACAGCGATCCTCGCCCCCGTCGCACCTTCGCCCGTCGAACTGCCGACCTACGCCTTCCAGCGCGAGCACTACTGGATCGCGCCGGAGGCGGACACCGCCGACGTCCAGGCGGCGGGCCTGCTCCCGTCGGGACATCCGCTGCTGGGCGCCGCCCTCACCCTCGCCGACGGCGGCGGAGTCGTGCTCACCGGCCGGATCTCGTTGCGGGCACAGCCCTGGCTGGCCGGGCACCGCGCCCACGACACCGTGATCCTGCCGGGTACGGCGTTCGTGGAACTCGCGCTGTCGGCCGGCGAACAGGTCGGCTGCGACGTGCTCGAAGAACTCACGATGGAGACCCCGCTGACCCTGCCGGACGAAGGCGGGGTGCGGATCCAGGTGCTGGTCGGTGAGCCGCTGGATTCCGGTAGCCGTCCGGTCCGGGTGTTCTCCCGGCCCGACGGCGCCGATATCGGAGGCTGGCGGTCCCATGCCACCGGGTTGCTGGGCGCCCGCACCGCGCCCGACAGCGACGGGCTGACCGAATGGCCTCCTGCCGGTGCGGAGCCGATTCCGTTCGACGGCAGCTATTACGACGACCCGGAGGTCGTCCTGGCGTTCGGGTACGAAGGGGTGTTCCGCGGCCTTCGCAAGGTCTGGTTGCGCGGAGACGCGGAGCTGTTCGCGGAGATCGAACTGCCCGGAGACCGGTCGCTGACCGACGGCTACGGTCTGCATCCGGCGTTGCTCGACGCCGCGCTCCAGGCCGTCGGGCTCGGCCCGTTCCTGGATTCGATCAACCAAGGCTCCGGCAGCATGCCGTTCGCCTGGTCCGGGCTGACCCTGCACGCGGCGGGCGCGTCGATGCTCCGGGTGCGCGTCACCGGCGCCGACGGGCACGTGGCGCTGACCCTCGCCGACGGTGCGGGCGCACCGGTGGCCTCGATCGAAAACCTCGCGTGGCGGCCGGTCGCCGAACGGTCGGCCCTCGGCGCCCCGGATGTCGACGACTCCCTGTACGGGCTGGACTGGGTGCCCGCCCGCGGACCGGCTGCGGCGGGCGTCGGCGGACACGTCCTGCTCGATTCGGGATCCGCCGGGCTCTCCACGCTGATCGCCGCGGGCGGGCCGGTCCCCGAGACCGTGGTAGTCCCGGTGTCCACAAAGGACGATTCGGTGGTGCCGTCGGCACGGGCGGCGCTGGCCGAGGTCGCCGAAGTCCTGCGCGTCTGGCTCGCCGCGGAACGGTTCGCGGACGCGAAACTGGTGCTTTCCACTCGCGGGGCCGTCGCCGCGGTGGCCGGGGACCGGATCGACCTGACGGTCGCCGGTGTCTGGGGAGTGGCGCGGTCGGCCCAAGCGGAACATCCCGGCCGGATCGTGCTGCTCGACACCGACGGACCGGTGGCCGGCGCGATCCCGGCCGCGCTCGCGACCGGTGAGGCACAGATCGCCGTCCGGGCCGGGACGGCGCTGATCCCGCGGTTGCATCCGGTCGCGGCGGACGGGCTCCTGCCGGTCCCGGCCGAACCGGCTTGGCGCCTCGACAGCACCGGGCACGGCACGCTCGACAACCTGGCCCTCCTGCCTTGTCCGGAGGTGCTCGGCCCACTCGGGCCGCTCGACGTCCGGGTCGAGATCCGGGCAGCGGGGGTCAACTTCCGCGACGTCTTGGTCGCACTCGGCATGTACCCCGGGAAGGCGGTACCGGGAGCGGAAGCCGCCGGGGTGGTCCTGGAAACGGGCGACGGCGTGTCCGATCTCAGTCCCGGTGACGCCGTGTTCGGCGTGTTCACCGGTGCGATGGGTCCGGTGGCGGTCACCGATCACCGGCTGCTCGCACCGATTCCCCCGGACTGGTCGTACGAAGCCGCGGCTTCCGTCCCGATCACGTTCCTCACCGCGTACTACGGCCTCACCGATCTCGCCGGACTCCGGCGGGGCGAGTCCGTGCTGATCCACTCCGGCGCGGGCGGTGTCGGCATCGCGGCGATCCAGCTCGCGAAGCATCTCGGGGCGGAGGTGTTCGCCACGGCCAGCGAAGGCAAGTGGGACACGCTCCGGGGGCTCGGGCTGGACGACGCGCACATCGCTTCCTCGCGGACGGTCGACTTCGAAACCCGGTTCCGGGAGACGACCGGCGGCCGCGGCGTCGACGTGGTGCTGAATTCGCTGACCGGCGAGTTCCTGGAGGCCTCGTTGCGCCTGCTCGCTCCGGGAGGACGGTTCCTGGAGATCGGCAAGGCCGACGTCCGCGATCCCGAAGCGGTGGCCACGGCCCATCCCGGCGTCCGCTACCACTCGTACGACCTCGTCGCGTCCGCCGGCGAAGACCGGGTCCGCGAGATGCTGACCGAGGTCTCCGTGCTGTTCGGCCACGGCGTCCTCACCACGCCGCCGCGCCGCGACTACGACCTCCGGCGCGCGGGAGAGGCGCTCCGGCACGTCAGCCAGGCGAAGCACGTCGGCAAGGTGGTCCTCACCGTTCCCCGGAAACCCGAGTCTGACGGAACTATCCTGATCACCGGCGGTACGGGCTGGCTCGGCGGCCTGATCGCCGAGCACCTCGCCCGCCGGGGCGCGCGGCACCTGATGCTGCTCAGCCGTCGCGGTGACGACACCCCCGGTGTCGGCGATCTGATCGACAAGCTGTCCGGTCTCGGCGCCGAGGTCACGGTCGTCAAGGGTGACGTCGCGGACCGCGGTGACGTCGAAGCCGCGCTGGCCGCCGCGGCACCGGAACACCCGCTGACCGCGGTCGTGCACGCGGCCGGGGTGCTCGCGGACGGCGTCGTCGCCACGCTGACCGAAGAGCAACTCGACGCCACCCTCCGGCCGAAACTCGACGGGACCTGGCATCTGCACGAACTCACCAAGGACCTCGACCTCGCCGCTTTCGTCTGCTTCTCGTCCGCGGCGGGCATCTTCGGGGCCGCGGGGCAGGGCGCCTACGCCGCCGCGAACTCCTTCGCCGACGCGTTGATGAAGTGGCGGCGCGACGCCGGACTGCCCGGCACGTCGCTCGCGTGGGGGCTCTGGGCGCCAGGCGACGAGTCCGCCGAGCGCGGCGGGATGGCCGGCGGCCTCAGCGCCGCGGACTGGGCCCGGATGGGGCGAACCGGTGTCCGCGGGCTGACCGCGACGCAGGGCCTCGCCCTCTGGGACGCCGCGCAGGAGTCCGACCGGGCGCTGCTCGCCCCGCTCGGTCTCGACCTCGGCACGATCTCCGGGCTGGGCGAAGGCATCCCGCCGTTGCTTCGGGACATCGTGCGCGGCTCCGCCCGGCGGGTGGCGGCCGGTCGCCGTCAGGACACGCCCACCGAAGCGCCGGACGCGCTCATGCGGAGACTGGGTTCGTTGCCGGAGGCCCAGCGCGAACGACAGCTGGTGTCGCTCGTGCGAAGTCACCTGGCGGCCGTCCTCGGCTACGCGTCGGGTGACGAGGTGCCCACCGAAACCCCCTTCCGTGAACTGGGTTTCGACTCCCTGACCTCGGTCGAGCTCCGCAACCGGCTCACCGCGGCCACGGGCCTCAGGCTGCCGCCGACCCTCGTTTTCGACCACCCGACGGCGAACGCCCTGGCCGGGTACCTCGGCACGGAGATCGCCGATTCCGGTGCTCCCGCCGCTCCGGCGCCTTCGCCCGCATTGGCTCAGTTGACCGCCCTCGAACGGACGGTCGCCGAACTGGACGAGGACGCCGAAGTGCGCGCGACGCTGGAGGCTCGTGTGCGAGCCCTGCTGACGCAGCTGGAAGGCGACAGTTCCGACGACGCGGAGGACACGTTGCGGTCCGCCTCCGTCGACGAGCTCTACGACTTCGTCGACCGGGAGTTCGGCCGTGCGTGAACCTGCCGTGCCAGTGACGACGAAACCGTGGGGGCCCAGCCATGTCCGATGACCCGAAGCTCGTCGAGTACTTCAAGCGGGTGACGGCGGAGCTGTACGAGACCAAGAAGCGGTTGAACCGCCTCGAAAACGCCGACGCCGACCCGGTGGTGATCGTGGGCGCCGGCTGCCGGTTCCCGGGCGGCGTCGAATCGGTCGACCAGCTGTGGGACGTATTCGTCCAGGGGCGGGACCTGATCTCGGAGTTCCCCGACGAGCGGGGCTGGAACCTGGCGGAGATCTACGATCCCGACCCCGAGGCACCGGGTAAGTCGTATGTCCGCCATGGCGGTTTCATCGAATCGGCGACGGAGTTCGACGCGGGATTCTTCGGTGTCTCGCCGCGGGAAGCGCTGGTGATGGACCCGCAGCACCGGCTGCTGCTGGAGGTCTCCTGGCACGCGCTCGAGTCCGCCGGGGTCGACCCGGCCCGCCTCCGCGGCAGCCGGACCGGGGTGTTCACCGGGCTGGTCGGCGGCGACTACGCCTCCCGGGTGGAGGAGGTGCCGGTCGACCTGGTCGGGCAGGTCTCGATCGCCAACGCGGCCAGCGTCGCCTCCGGGCGGGTGTCGTACCTCTTCGGGTTCGAAGGCCCGGCGATCACGCTGGACACGGCGTGTTCGTCCTCGCTCGTCGCGATGCACCTGGCCGCCCGATCGCTGCGGAACGGCGAATGCGACCTCGCGCTCGCCGGTGGCGCGACCCTCATCCCCAGCCCCATCCGGTTCATCGAGTTCTCCCAGCAGCGCGGCCTCGCGCCGGACGGCCGGTGCAAACCCTTCGCCGCAGCCGCGGACGGCACCGCCTGGGCGGAAGGCGCCGGGATCGTCGTCCTGGAGAAGCTCTCCGACGCGCGACGCAACGGGCACCGGGTGCTCGCCGTGCTCAAGGGGTCGGCGGTCAACCAGGACGGGGCCTCCAACGGTCTCACCGCGCCCAGCGGGCGGGCGCAGCAGCGGGTGATCACCGACGCGCTCGCCGACGCCAAACTGTCCACACAGGACATCGACGTGGTCGAAGCCCACGGCACGGGCACGAAACTGGGCGATCCGATCGAGGCGCAGGCGCTGCAGGCCACCTACGGGAAGGGTCGGGCCGAGCCGGTGCTCGTCGGTTCGGCCAAGGCCAACGTGGGGCACACCCAGGCCGCCGCCGGGATCGCCGGGGTGCTGAAGATGCTCATGGCGATGCGCCACGGACTCGTGCCCCTGACGCCGCATCTCGACCGGCCGACGCCGCACGTCGACTGGGACGGCGGCGGGATCGGCCTGACCACCGAAACCGTTCCCTGGCCGGAGACCGGCCGCCCCCGCCGCGCCGCCGTGTCCTCGTTCGGGATGAGCGGAACGAACGCGCACCTCGTCCTCGAGCAGGGCGAGCCACCGGCGGAGGCCGAAGCCGGCACCCCGCTGCCGCTGCTGCCGTGGGCGATTTCCGCGGCCACGGCGGCCGGCGTGGCGGCCCAGGCGCAGAAGCTGCTCGACGAACTCGGTGACGCCGACCCGGCCGACATCGCGTATTCGCTCGCCACGACACGAACCCACCACCGACACCGCGCCGTGGTGCTGGGCGCCGATCGCGAGGAACTCGTCTCCGGCCTTTCCGCGCTCGCCTCCGGGGAACCGTCGCCGTTCGTGGTCGAAGGCACCGCGATCCCGGACGCCGGTGCGGTGTTCATCTGCCCGGGGCAGGGCGCGCAATGGCAGGGAATGGCGGTGGACCTGCTGGACACGTCGCCCGTGTTCGCCGAGCAGATCGTCGAGTGCGAGAAGGCGTTGACCCCGTTCGTCGACTGGTCCCTGGTCGACGTCCTGCGCCGGACCGAGGGCTCACCTTCGCTCGAACGCGTCGACGTGGTCCAGCCCGTGCTGGCCGCCGTGATGATCTCGCTCGCGCGGCTCTGGCGGCATCACGGGGTGGAGCCGGCCGCCGTCGCCGGTCACTCGCAGGGCGAGATCCCGGCGGCCTGGATCGCCGGTGGACTGAGCCTTTCCGACGCCATGCGGGTGGCCGCACTGCGCAGCCGTGCGCTTACGGCGCTGTCGGGAACCGGCGGGATGATCTCGGTCGCCCTCGGCGCCGAGGCGACGGCCGAACTCCTCGACGGCGTGGCTGGTGACCTCACCGTCGCCGCGGTCAACGGCGCACTGTCCACAGTGGTCTCCGGTATCCCGGCCGCGCTGACGGAACTGCTCGACGAATGCGGGAAGCGAGGCCTGCGGGCGCGCCGCGTCCCGGTCGACTACGCGTCACATTCGGCCCACGTCGAACGGATCCGGGACACCGTCCTGCGCGAGCTGGCGCCGCTGGTGCCCGCCGACCCGGTACTGCCGTTCGTTTCCGGCCGGACCGGCCGGTGGCTCGACGGCGAACCGCTGGACGCCGGGTACTGGTACCGCGGCCTGCGGGAAACGGTCCGGTTCGACGAGGTGACCAGCACGCTGCTGCGCGACGGTCACCGCGTGCTGCTCGAGGTGAGCCCGCATCCGGTGCTGGCCGGCGCGATGCGCGAGACCCTGGACGCGAGTGGTGCGACCGCCTCCGTGCTCGGGACGCTGCATCGGGGCGAAGGCGGCCCGGACCGGTTCCTGCGCGCCCTCGCCGAAGCCCACGTCGCCGGGGTCGAAGTGGACTGGCAGGTCGTTTTCGAAGGCAGCGGGGCACGCCGGGTGGATCTTCCGCCCTACCGGTTCCAACGCGACCGGTACTGGCTCGACCCGATCCTGCCGGAATTCGGCGACGGCGGAACGGCGGGGGAGGAGCACGCAGGGCCGGACACCGACCTGGCCGCCCTGTCGCCGGCAGAGCGGCGGGAACGGCTGGTCCGGCTGGTCCGTGGACACGTCGCCGCGGTGCTGAAGTACCCGCGAGGGCGTGAAGTCCCGCTGGACGACACCTTCCGCGACCTCGGCTTCGAATCACTCACCGCCGTGGAACTGCGCAACCGGATCGCGGGTGCGACCGGCGTCGACCTCCAGCTGACCGACGTGCTCAACTATCCGACGGTCGAGGAGCTGGCGGAATTCCTGTCGGACGAGGTACCCGAGAACGGATCCGGCGGGGCCACGACGGACGAGTCCGATTCGGACAGCCTGGTCTCGCTGTACCTGCGGGGTGTCGAGCAGGGACGACCGCACGACGCGATGGGCCTGGCCAGGATGGCCGGACTGTTGAGGGCGTCCTTCGACGACTCGACGGACGCGGCTTCCTTGGTGGGGATCTCGCGGCTTTCCGTCGGTTCGGGCGGTCCAGCGCTGGTCTGCGCGGTGCCGCCGGTCTCGCCGATCACCGACGCCGCGTATTCGTTCATCGCGCCCGCGATGCAGCGGCCCCGTGACCTGTGGACGATGTGGCCGCCGGGGTTCACCGACGGCCAGCCGTTGCCACCGGACCTGCCCAGCCTGTTCGAAGCCCAGCGCCGCGCCCTCGACGAGCACGTGGGCACCGGACCGCTGGTGCTCGTCGGCTACTCCGCGGGCGGCTGGGTCGCCCGCGCGTTCGCCGAGTACCTGGAGGAACGGAACCGCCCCGCGGACGCCGTCGTGCTGGTGGACATCTACCTGCCCGCTTCGGACCGCAACGAGGTACGCGGGCGCTTCATGCAGGAACAGGCCGGACGACAGGAACTGTTCGCCGGCGGGAAAACGGGTTCGATGGCGAGCCAGCTCGGCGCGATGGGCCGGTACGTCACGCTCTTCGACACCTGGGAGCCGGTCCCGATCCGCACGCCGACCCTGCATCTGCGGGCCGCGGAGTCCCTACCCGGGTTGCCGTCCTTCACCGCGGACGAACAGTTCCCGACCGCGCTCTGCGCACGGACCGTCGACCTGCCGGGCAACCACTACACGCTGCTCACCGAACACGCGGAGGCGGCCGCGACCGCGTTGCACGACTGGCTGACCGAGCTCTTCGGGAACTGAGGCTCCGACTTGCGGGTCCGGCGCCGTCGTGTCACGAATGGACACGTTCGGAGTGCCGCGAACGGCGAGAGGACTCGTGCAGCCTGTGAACCTGACTCTTGTCGCCGTGCTCGGCGTCGTCATCATCGTGCTGGTGGCCGCGTTCTCGGAACGGCTGAACCTGGCCGCTCCACTGAGCCTCGTGGTGGCCGGTATCGGGCTGAGCTTTCTGCCGGGCGTCCCACATCCGGAGATCGAACCCGAGCTGATCCTCGCCGGGGTGCTCCCTCCGCTGCTGTATTCGGCGGCGGTGAACATGCCGATGGTCGACTTCCGGCGGAACATCCGGCCGATCACCGGCCTGGCGGTCCTGCTCGTGGTGGGGACGACCCTCGGTGCGGGCTGGCTGTTCCACTGGCTGGTGCCGGGGATCGGGTGGCCTGCCGCGTTCGCGCTCGGCGCGGTCATCAGCCCCACCGACGCGGTCGCGGCGACGTCCGTGGGACGGCGGCTCGGTCTGCCACCGCGGCTGCTGACCGTCCTCGAAGGCGAAGGTCTGGTCAACGACGCCTCGGCGCTGGTGCTGTTGCGGTCCGCCGTCGCCGCGGTCGCCGGGTCGGTGTCCGTCTGGGGCGTCGTGGGCGAGTTCGCCTTCTCGGTCGTCGTGGCGGTCGGGATCGGGATCCTGGTCGGGATCGTCAACGTCCGGGTGCGCGCCCTGCTGGGCAACGCCGTGCTCAACACCGCCATCTCGTTCGTGGTCCCGTTCATCGCCTTCCTGCCCGCGGAAGAGGCCGGCGCCTCGGGCGTGCTCGCCGTCGTCGTCGCCGGCCTGGTGACCGGTCATCTCGCCCCACGGCACCTGCGCGCGACGGACCGCCTCGCCGAGACCGTCAACTGGCGCACCGCGGCGTTCCTGCTGGAGAGCGGGATGTTCCTGCTCATGGGACTCAGCGTGAAAACCCTCATCGACGAGGCGCACGAGGACGGTTCGAGCGTCTGGCGCGCGCTCGCCATCGGCCTTGCCGCGTCGGCGCTCGTCATCGTCGCGCGCGTCATCTTCGTCGGACCGCTGGTCGCCGGCCTGTACCGCGAGCAGCGAAAAGCCGCGCGATTCAAACCGCGGCTGGAAACGACACAGGCGGTACTGCGGGGCGACGAGTCGAACCCCGCCGTCACCGAACGACTGGACAAAGCGTCACCGAGACGGGTGGCACATTTCCGGAAACGGCTCGACCGCGCCGCCGCCGACGTCGAGTTCCGGCTCACCGAGACCCTGGGCTGGCGCGGCGGTGTGGTGCTCGGCTGGGCCGGGATGCGCGGCGCGATCACCCTCGCGGCGGCGCAGACCCTCCCGCAGGACACCCCGGACCGCGCCCTGCTGGTCCTGATCGCCTATGTGGTGGCGACCACGACGCTGCTCGTCCAAGGAATGACCCTCCCGGCGGTCATCCGCGCGGCGCGTGTGCCCGCGGAGGATCCGGACCGGGCGCGCCAGGAGTACATCCGGCTCAAGACCGAACTCGCCGACGCGGCGAAGTCCGTTTTGGACGATCCCGGCAACGAGCCGTTCAGCCAGGCGGTCCTGGACCGGGTGCGCTCGGACATACGTGTCCCGGATCGTCCCGCCCCGGAACAGGTCGAAGACGTGCACCACTACCTGCGGCTGCGCTTACGTGTCCTCACCGAACAGTCCGAACGCCTTCAGCGAGCCCGGTCGAGCGGCGGATACAGCTCGGAGACGTTGAGCCGGGCGCAAACCGCCCTCGACGTGGAGATGGCCCGCCTCGAGCAGCTGGCGGACAAACCGGCATCGTGACCATCGTTGACCTGCGCAATCCCGTGACGCACGCGGGATCCCAACCCCATCTCAAGAACACGGAGGACTGTACGGCAGCTCAGCCGACACGAACTCGTCCCACATCTCGCGAGTGAGGGAGTTCCCCGTGATGGCGCAGATCCTGTGCATGGCTTGGGGCACGGTCAGATCCCACAGCCGCACGGTGTGGTCATGGCTGCCGGTGGCGAGGGTGGCGCCATCGGGGCTGAACGCCACCGTGTTGACGTCGGCCTGGTGGCCGGTGAGCGGCTGACCCGACTGCGTCCGGTCGGCAGTCCGCCAGAGCCGCACGGTGTTGTCGCCGCTGCTGCTGGCCACCGTGTGCCCATCTGGGCTGAACGCCACCCCCGAGACGGGGTTGGTGTGGCCGGCAAGGGGTTCGCCGAGCGGTGTGGCGTGAGCAGGATCGGTGACGTCCCACAGCCGCAACTGCTCGTCGTCGCTGCCGCTGGCCAATGTCCGCCCATCCGGGCTGAACGCGACCTGGCGTATATCGTCCTGGTGCCCTTTGAGGGGGCCGGCCAGCAACGTGGGCTTGGCCGGATCGGAAATGTTCCACAGCCACACCGCGACGTCGCTGTATTCGGTGCCCGTCGCCAGAGTTCTTCCGTCCGGGCTGAACGCCACCGCCAAGGCGTTGGCGTCCGGTCCGATCACGATCTGGGCCAGCAGCACGGGTTTGGCCGGGTCGGTGACGTTCCACAGCCGCGCGGTGTTCTCGTCCTTCACATCGCCGCCAGTGACCAGGATGCGGCCATCCGGGCTGAACGCCAGCGAACGGACCGCGTCGGCGTGCCCGGTGATCGGCGCGCCGATGGGCGCCGGGCGGGTCGGATCGGTGACGTTCCACAGTCGCACGGTCTGGTCGCCGCCGCCGGTGGCCAGCACGCGGCCGTCCGGACTGAACGCCAAGGCCTTGATGTCGTCTTGGTGGCCGGTGAGCGGCCGGCCCAGCTGCCGCCGATCGGCCGGCGTCCACAACCGGACGGTCCGGTCGCCGCCGCCGGTGGCCAGGATGCGGCCGTCAGGGCTGAACGCCACCGCGTTGACTTCCCCCGTATGTCCAGTTAGGACAGTGTCGGGTATGTTCCACAGCCTTACCGCCCGGTCGCCACTGGCGGTGGCCAGGACGCGGCCATCCGGGCTGAACGCCATCGAACGGACCGCGTCGGCGTGCCCGGTGATCGGCGCGCCGATGCGCGTGGGGCGGGCCGGATCGGTGACGTTCCACAGCCGCACGGTGTGGTCATCGCCGCCGGTGGCCAGCGTCCGCCCGTCTGGCCCGAACGCCAATGTCCGGATTGCGCTGGCATGCCCCGTGATCGGCCGGCCCAGCGCCACCGGACGAGCCGGGTCGGCAACGCCCCACAGCCGTACTGTCCGGTCGTTGCTCGCACTGGCCAGCGTCCGTCCATCGGGACTGAACGCCACCGAATGGACGGCCCCGGTGTGTCCGGTCAACGGTGGCCCGAAGGGTTTGGCTCGGTCCGGCGCGGCGATGTCCCACAGCCGCACGGTGTAGTCATCGCCGCCGGTGGCCAGCGTCCGGCCATCAGGACTGAACGCCACGGAGTGGATGGTGTCGGTGTGCATGACCATCGGTGGGCCGAGTGCCGTGGGCTGAGCGAGGTCGGTGACGTTCCACAGCCGTACGGTCCGATCCTCGCCCGCGCCGGCCAACGTCCGCCCGTCAGGACTGAACGCCAACGACCGGATCGTCTTGGTGTGCCCCGTGATCGGCAGGCCGAACGCCTCAGGGCGGGCGGGGTCGGTGACGTTCCACAGCCGCACTGTGTTGTCTGCGCCGCCAGTGCCCAGAGTGCGTCCGTCCGGGCTGAACGCCAGCGCACGAGTCGCTTCGCCGTGACTGATGGTTTCGTTCAGGAGCACCGGGCGGGCCAGATCAGCGACGTTCCACAATCGCACGAGTCTGTCACCGCTGCCGCTGCCGGTGGCCAGCGTTCGCCCATCGGGACTGAACGCCACCACGCTGACGTCCTTGGCGCCCGAGGGCAACGTGGCGGACAGCGGCGCGTTCGCGTCGACGAGCAAGTGGGTGCGCGTGTCCGGATCGGCCGGGCGCATGCGGTGGGCGACGAGATCGAGCTGGGCCGCCAGCGACACGTCGATGGTCCGTATCCGGTTCGCCTCGGCGGTGACCTTGTTGAAGATCGCGGCGTCACGTTGTTCCTGGGCGATGTCGCGTTGCTGGAAGGCGTAGACAGCGGCACTGGACGCGACAAGGCCGAGAACGGCCAGCATGGTGACCGCGGTCCGGCGAACTCTGGCCCGCCGGCTTTCGTGCCGGATCGACGCGCTGAGGAAGGCCGCTCCGAGCGGCGTGAGGTCGGCGCGGTGCTCACTCCTGGACTGCCACCCCCTTGCGATGGCCAGCCGATCGCCACGATAGAGCGATCCGACCGGTTTCCCTTCTCTCTCCCACTGTTCGGCGGCCTCGATCAACTGCTGCCGGACGACCTGATCGTTGCGGCCCGCCTCGATCCAGGCGCCGAGCTGCGGCCACGCCCGCAGCAACACTTCGTGGGAAAGCTCGACGGCGTTGTCGTCCAGCGTGACCAGACGTTTCTCGATCAGCCAGCCGAGAACCGTCTCAGCGGTCCGCGGTGCTTCGAAACCCTTGACGAGGTCGGCCGGATCCGCGCGCCGCCTGGCAGGCGGCGCGTCGTGCCTGACCACGACCAAGTGCAGGAGGATGTGCCGGAAAATCATGCGCTGCTCGGCCGTGGAACAACGCGCGTAGGCCTCGTCCGCGGTAGCCGCGATCGCGCCTTGGATCCGCCCGGTCCGGTCATAATCCGCCAAGGTCAGCTTGTCGCCCGTGCGCCGCTGCCAGGTGGCGGCCAATGCATGGGCCAGCAGTGGGAGCCCTCCCGCATCCGTCCCGATCTCGTGCAGGAGGACCTCGACCAGACTCGGCTCGACGTCGACCCCGATCTGCCGAGCCGGCCGCTCGATGGCCGCTCGCAACCCGGCCGGAGTCATCGCCTGGAGGTTGAACTGGCTCGCCGGCAGGAACGTCGCGAGCTGATCGTCAGCGAGGCAGTGGTCGTAGAAGTCGCCCCGCACCCCGAGAACCGCGCGCATCGCGATCAGTGCGGCGATGAAACGCCGCCGCTCGGCCTCGCCGGCACACAGGGTGAACACCTCTTCGAACTGGTCCACCACGATGACGGTCCCGTCAGGCACCATGCTTGCCAGCAGGGCAAGATCCGAGCCGACTGCTGAGAGCACGTCGTCCACGCTGCCGTCGATGAGCTGCGCGACCTGCTGCGCCAGTGTCTCGCAGGGCTCCTTTCCCGGCGTGAGCAACAGCCATGGGCGTCCGCTGTCGGCGACCGCGGCTATCACGCCTGCTCGAAGCAGCGACGACTTGCCTGCACCGGACGGTGCGACGACGAAGACCGGCCCGCTGCGGTGATGGATCTTGTCCATCAACACCGACAAGGTCTCCTCGCGGCCGAAGAACCACCGCGCTTGGTCAGGTTGAAACGCCCGTAGCCCCGGATAGGGGCAGACGTCCTCCGGCCACTCCGCCTGGCTGACGTCGGGCGGGTACGGGTCGTCCGGCAGGCAGATCCACCCCACCGTCTCCGTTTCCTTGACCCGGATGCGCTTGGGCCGATAGCAGGTCTCATCGGCAGCGCTGTGCCACACCACTTCACGGAACAGCCAGTCGGAGGTGATCACCGCGAGCACACCGGCCGACCCGGCGAGGGCGTCCTTCAACGGCGCCGCGTCGAGCAACCGGAACGTGTGGTTGATCGCGACGCCGGCCGCGCCGTGCGCGTCGAGCAGAACCTCCCCGGCGTGCACCGCCATCCTCAATCGGATCTGCTCGCCGGTCCTGTGCGCCCGGTTGTGCCTGTTCAACGCTTTCACCAGGCGACCGGGTACCTGCTCGACGAACAGCTGCTTCGGGACATCCGCCGGCACCAGAAGAAGCACACCGTCACCCCGGTCTTCGCGATGGCAGGCGCTCCAGTGCGAGCCGAGCGCATGAGCCAAGGCCGTGTAGACGCCGGAGCGCACATTCCTTTGTTCCGGGTTCTTCCGGCCGCTGAATCGCTCCACGTCCACAACCAGAACAGTGCGATGCAGCGCATCAGGCGACACGAAACCTCCCCAGATCACGTCACTCAGCCAAAGATGCCGCCATACTCCAGGCAGCCGCACAGAGCCTGACGAGCTTTCACTCGTTCGCGTGAACCGATTGACGTTCAGCTGTCGCCTTGGTCGGCTCCGATAGGACGAGATGGCCAACGCCGAGCCGCGCGAGCGGTTCGGCGACGAGGCTGCCGACTCCGCCGAGGCAGACCATGGCTCCGGTTCAGTCAAGCGCACCCCCACCCGGTGGCACCGCCACTAGAACTCCGGCGGGACAGAGCTGACGAAATTGACCAGCGCTCTTTCGCGGAAGTCGGCGTGCCCGAAATCCGGGCACGCCAACTCGAACCGCAAGAAAACCGGCTTCCGGTTATGTGATCAAATCACGCTGTTCCATATACGCGGCCAGAGCAGCTGCCGTCTTCCTTGTGGCATACCTGGACAGCCACCTTGGTGCCGTCCTTGATCGCGTCGTCGAAATGCCCGCAACCTGCAGCCGCCCCGTTTTCGTCTTCGACCTTGGCGCGAAGCTTTCCATCGACCCACAGCTTGGCGACGATGGTGTCACCATCAAACGCTTCGTCGCAGGCGTAAAGGTGTTCCCCGTGTCCCTTGAACGTGGCGTGCCCATCGTGCATATATGCCCTGATTGTCTCATCCTTTACGGATGACGCCGCCGAGGCCGTCGCCGGAGCGAAAACGGCGATCCCGAGAGCGGCGGCCATTGTGGTCAGGCGTATAGCGGTCTTGCTGATCATACGATTCCTCCAGTTGATCTGGCACCCGAATTGGTCCGGTGCCGTGCAATCGGAGAATATGAGTCTGCCGGGACCGGGACTAGATGTTTTCGGTGGAGCGAAAACCATCAGTTGCGGCGCAGCCGAAGAACAATGGTCACAACGGTAGACGCACCTGTTAGTGATCTCTAACCATGAGGACGGTGTGCCCGCCACGCCGGCCTCGTCGGTCGCGATCACCCTCCCGGGGATCACTCCGGTCAACTTCCGGGCCGGTCGACGTCCGGTCCTGACCGGCACAAACAGCCGGTACGACGGAGGGGGCGTTCAAAGCTCGCACACGAGCCTGAACGCCCCCTCGGGACGTATCTGACGGGCCGGCCGGTCAGTCCGTCCGGGGCTGGTCGCGCCACCAGCGCTGGCCGGCTTCCGGCAGCGTGGAGATCGGGTCGTAGTACGGGTATTTGCGCTGCAAGGCCTCCGGGTCCTCGTGCTCGATCCCGGTACGGTAGTTCTTGGTCCAGTAGGAGATGCCGAGCTCACGGTCGTACTCGGCGAGCTGGTGGACCCACCGCTTCCCGACGTAGGGCACGTCGCAGACGATCCGCGGAGTGGCGTAGCCGGGCAGGTAGCCCATGATCGCGTGCTGGAGTTCTTGCGCCTCGTGCACGGAGACCCGCCAGTGTTCGGCGTTGGGGATCATGTCGCACAGAGCGAAGTTGGGCGCAGGCCGTCGCCTCGGTGTCACCGTTACCTGCTGCGTTAGCTGTCGCAAACGTCCATAGTGGATCCTTGGGGAGATTCTGGGCCGCTTGCAAAGGCATGCATTCGCCGTTCCTTGGTCTCG
This sequence comes from Amycolatopsis sp. WAC 04182, assembly GCF_003947465.1. Classification (NCBI taxonomy): domain Bacteria; kingdom Bacillati; phylum Actinomycetota; class Actinomycetes; order Pseudonocardiales; family Pseudonocardiaceae; genus Amycolatopsis; species Amycolatopsis sp. WAC 04182. Next base: position 714,069 of record NZ_QHJJ01000003.1, on the reverse strand, counting down.
CTTCCGTCTGGAGCCCGCTCAACGCGGTCCACGGGTTCGTGGAGGTATCGGCAGGCCGATCCCGTAGTGGCCGAGTGGCCGCAGGACTTCCGCGATCGGCCGTCGTGGGGGAGCGGGGGAGTGCCGTCGGGTAGGTGGCCGATTCGCACGACGAGCTGAGGCTCGGCTCCCTCGGTGACGACGCAATCGCGGACCAGCCCACGGGTGCAGGTCAGCTCCAGTGGCTCCGTGACCAGGCAGGACGCGAGGTTCAGCCGGGTCGCCGTCAGCGCCACGGCGCTGGCGGCTTCGCCTGCCCGTAGCCTGTCGAGCGGAGTGTCGTCCGCGGTCGACAGGATGGTCAGCGCGGCGCCATCCTGGGCGTCGGTGTCGGCGAGCAGGGCGTCGGAGAAGTCTCGTACCAGCGGTGCCGCGGTGGTCAGGACGGCGTTTCGTGCGGGTACGCCGTCTGCCGCGTACCGCCGTCCGCTCCAGGACGCGAGTTCGATCCCGTAGTCCGGGTCGGCCCGGTGCAGGCCCCGAGCCTCCACCGCCGCCGCCGTCAACGCCGAACGCTGTGGGGCACCGTCCACGAAGCGCAACGTCGCGTCGTGGTCTGTCGCGCTTCTTACGAGACGGTTCTCCTCCCAGGCCGTCAATGGCCGAGTGGCAAACCGGCGGCGATCCGATCGGCGTCGAGGTATCGCCGTGGCCAGCGCGATGTCCTCTTCACGCGGCTCACGAGGAAAGAGTTCGATCCGGGCCAGCACGCCAGGATCGGGCATCCGGTCGACACGGGTGGCCCAGCCGAGCGCGGCGGCCGCGATCGTGAAGTGATGGAGCACGCACCCGCAGCTGATGAGCAGATCGCGGCCCTCGGGGTCGGCCTGCCGCAACCTGCGGCCCGTGTCCGCGCGCAGCTCGATCGTGCGACCGCGGAACCGCCAGTCCCAAGGTTGGCTGTTGTGCACCGAAGGTGCGCGTACAGCCAGTGCGATGGCCGCCCTCACCGTGTACGCGTCGGGCAGGTTCTGGTCCATCGCTTTTCCTCCTCGGATCGGACCGGTCTCATGCTCGCCGTCTCCGAGTCGCGGTCACAGGGGCGAACGGCCCCACTGGGCGTGACGGAGCCGAGGGTCCTTCGACCCTCCCGCTGTCTCTGGTCGCTCATGACCAAAGACCTCTCCGCCGTGGACGTACGGCCGAATCCCGATGCCGCCTGGATTCGTACCGTCGAGGGCATGGCAGGCAAGGGCAAGGCGCGGATCCCGCGCGTGGTGTACGAACGGGAACTGCTGCGCCTGCAAGCCGAGCTGGTCAAGCTTCAGGAGTGGGTGCGGCACGAGGGCGCCCGGCTGGTGGTGGTGTTCGAGGGCAGGGACGCGGCGGGGAAGGGCAGCACGATCAAGCGGGTGATTGAACATCTGAACCCGCGCGTCGTGCGGATCGCGGCTCTGCCGAGGCCCACCGACCGTGAACGGACACAGTGGTATTTCCAGCGCTATATCGAGTGCTTACCCGCGGCCGGTGAGATCGTGCTGTTCGACCGCAGCTGGTACAACCGTGCCGGCGTCGAGCGGGTGATGGGTTTCTGCACTCCCGAAGAGCACAGGCGGTTCCTTCAGCAGTGCCCCATCTTCGAGCGGCTGCTCGTCGACGACGGCATCCTTTTGCGCAAGTACTGGTTCTCGGTCAGCAGGGACGAACAGGAGCGGAGGTTCCGAAGCCGGATCGACGATCCGATGCGCCGCTGGAAACTCTCCGCGATGGACCTGCGGTCCGTGACGCAATGGGAGGAGTACTCGCGGGCGAAGGACGACATGTTCGTGCATACCGATACCGCCGAATCTCCTTGGTACGTGGTCGAAAGCGAGGAGAAACGGCGCGGGCGGCTCAACATGATCGCGCACCTTCTCTCCAGCGTGCCCTACCACGACGTCGTCCATGAGGCGGTTTCGCTCCCCTCGCGTCCGGAATCAAACGGCTACTGCCGCCCCGACCGGCTGCTGCAGACCTACGTCCCGGACCACGCGGCGACCTTGAAGGAGGCAAGTCCATGAGCGCGACCGTCGCGACCGCACCCGATACCGTGTACTTCGACACGGCTTCGCTGCGCCTGCTCAGAAATGACCTGACGTTGAGTGTCGACAACGGATCGTGGTGCCTCGAAACGCCGGACGGTCCGATCCACTTCGCCGGTTCGGACCTGACCGTCCCACCGACCCTTTCCCGGCTGGTTCGTGCGTATACCCGTGATGACGACCTGGTGGCCGTCGCGCGCGTCGGCGACGGCGGGACGACCGAACTTCACGCGGTGCTCGATCACCGGATCGCGCGATCGCCTCGACCTCCCGACGACTCCGCACGAGGAGTCGTCCTTCGCTACGTGTGTACGCAGATCGCGGCCCTCGCCGCCGCGGATCTGGCCGCGCGGCAGGACAAGCCGGACGCGGTGCATCGGATGCGGGTGGCCACCCGGCGGCTGCGAGGTGTCTTCTCCGCCTATGCCCCAGTGCTGGGCGGCCGGAGACTCCTCAAGGCACTGGGTGACGAGTTGCGCTGGCTCGGTGGGGAACTCGGCCCGGCGCGGGACATCGAGGTCCAGTGGGCACGTTCACGGCCTTGGGCCGGAGAGCGGACGGATGCCTGCTTCGCCGTTCTCTCGGAGGAGGCGCGTGAGCGGGCGCGGTGCGCGCTCGACGGCCGTCGGTATCTGCAGTTGCTGACCGCCTTGGACGTCCTCGAGGTGGTGCTGAGCGAGAAGCCCCGGCAGCAGTGGCCCAAAGTGGCCCGGCGTCCTGCCACACGGGTACTTCCTCACCTGGCTCGTGCGGCGGCCGAGAAAGTCGACGCTCGCGTGTCCGGGGTCGCCGCGCGGCCGGTTGGTCCGGAACGTGACCGCGCCGTTCACGGTGTACGGAAAGCGGCCAAGCGGCTGCGGTACGCGCTGGAGGCCGGAGCCGAGGCGCTGCCGGTCGACGCCAAGCAGACAGTGCGTGCCTTCCAGGACCTTCTCGGGGAATTCCAAGACGCGGTCGTCGCCCGCGAGCTCGTGAGTGCCTTGGAGGTCGCGGACGGTACCTTGGCGGCGGTGCGGGCGCAGGAGACGGCCAACGCCGATCGATGCGTCGACGCGCTGCCGGATGCCTGGCGTGATCTCCGCCGTGCCCTTCGTCCGTTATGGACTTAGCGCCGACGTCGCGAGGGACGAAAGTCCTTCGCCGAGGGGCCTAATGCCGCCATCCCTCGAACGAGGCGAACTCGTACGGTCTGGCGAGGCCGGTCCGAAGTGGCCGGTGAAGCTCAGACTCGACGGAGGGTGATTTCCCTGCTGACCGGAATCGAACTCGATCACGACCTGCGGTGTGGGCTGGCGGGCTACCTGGTCGCGGTGAGCGCCGCGGTGGGCGTGGGGGAAGAGTCCTGCGCCATGGATCTCGATCACCCCACATCGGCCTACATCGCCCTGGACCAGCGGTTGCCCCGCCAGCCGCGGCGGGACACAGCCTTGCTGTGGGACGAGCGCCACGGCTGGGCTTTCGCCATGGAGACACATTCCGGAGAGGACCTGCTGGTGCTCGCCTACCTCGGGGGCGAACTCGTGCCCTCGCCGGACACGGTCGGCCGGTTCGTGACCGCGGTCCAAGCCGCCGGTGGCGCGTCCACCAGCCCTGTCCCGCCGGAGCCGCGAGCCGATCGCGACGATGTGAGGGCTCGGCTGCTGCGGTACCGGCGCGACATCTGGGCCGCGACGGCACCGCGCAGTCACTTCGTCATTTCTCCGGTGTGTTCGTGACCTCAACGCCTCCGAAGATCGCGGTCCCGTTCACGGCGAGCACGGGAGCGTCCGCCGGGAGATCACCGGTCCCGTCGGTCTTGTCCTCCAGTCCGCCCATGAACGGCAGACCGCCGAGCGAGACCCGCCAGCCCCGCGGCACCAGCACCTTGACACCGCCGAACAAGGCGAAGGCGTCCACCGTCGCTCCCTCGTCGATCCTGGCTTGACGAAGGTCGAGCGTCGAACCGCCGAAGATCGCCGAGACGTCGGTGTGCCGCAGGTGGCGGGACTGTTCCCTGGTGGTCGCTCCACCGAACATCACGAGCGGTGTCCTGGTGCCGTGCTCCCGGCGCAGTCCGGCGAGCACGGCGAATCCCGCCGCCGCCAGCAGGGCAGGCCACCACAGGCCGCCTTCCGCCAGGTCCAGGGTGCCCGCGAGCAGGATGAGCCCGATCACCGTCACGGCGGCCGGTCCGATCGACATCCGCCGCTGGGACAGCATCGCGACGATGCCGAGGCCGACCAAGGAGGCCGGCCACCACGCGCTGAGCAAGCCGCCGGTTTCGAGGACACCGGTCGCGTCGAGGATTCCCAGCACGCCCAGGGCGACCAGGACCAGCCCGACCCAGAAGCGAACGGGTTTCACGACGGTTTCTCTTCCGGCGCCGGGTCGCCGCGGCGTTCTACCGCGATGGACCAGGGGCCCGCGAGCGCGGTGATCGCGCCGGCCGCGGTCACGACCGGGGCGAAAACCGCGGCGACGAGGCCGGCGTTCACGGGGACATCGATGATCACCCGCTCCTGGGTGTCCTTGACGACGATGCGCCGGACGTTGCCCTCGCGGACGAGCCGGTGCACCTTCTCAGTGAACACTTCGCTCGGCTTCTTCGGCGCCGCGGATTCGGTCACTTGCTGATCTTCTTTCTGCACAGTCATGGTTTCCTCTCCCTTCCGCTTCCACGGTGAGGCCTCGACCCGCCGCGCGGCAGTGACCTTCGGTCCTTCCCCGTGGCCGAAAGGCGCACGATCCTGGACGGAGGACTTTCCGACGGAGGAGGCCGTTCGTGAAGATGCGCGCATGGCGGGTCACCCGGCCCGGGCCGATGGCTTCGTGCCCGCTCGAGTGGGTGGAGGTCCCGGTCTCGCGGCCGACCGCCGACGAAGTGCTGGTCAAAGTGCTGGTGTGCGGGGTCTGCCGCACCGATCTGCACGTCGCCGAGGGTGACCTGCCGGTACATCGGGCGGGGGTGATTCCGGGCCACGAGGTGGTCGGCGAGGTGGTCGCCGTGGGGGACGGCGTCTCCGGCTTGAGGACGGGCGACCGGGTCGGAATCGCTTGGTTACGGGAAACCTGCGGCCGGTGCCGATACTGCTTTCGAGGCCGGGAGAACCTGTGTCCGGAGTCGCGTTACACCGGTTGGGACGAAGACGGGGGATACGCCGAATTCGCGGTCGTACCGGCCGACTACGCTCTTCCGCTGCCCGAGGGGTACACCGACGACGAGCTCGCGCCCTTGTTGTGCGCCGGGCTGATCGGCTACCACGCGCTGGAGCGGGCGCAGGTACCCGAGGGTGGTCGGCTGGGGATTTACGGGTTCGGCGGAAGTGCCCACCTGACCGCTCAGGTGGCGATCGCGCGTGGCGCCACCGTGCACGTGATGACCCGCAGCGAGGAAGCCAGGAAGCTGGCTTTGGCTCTCGGAGCGGCCTCGGCTGTCGCGGCCGCCGAGCCGCCGCCTGAACCTCTGGACTCGGCGATCCTGTTCGCGCCTGCCGGAGAACTGGTTCCACCCGCCCTCGAGGCTCTCGATCGTGGCGGGACACTGGCACTCGCCGGGATCCATCTCTCCGACATCCCGTCACTGAACTATCAACGGCACCTCTTCCAGGAACGTCAGCTGCGCAGCGTCACGGCGAACACGCGCGCCGAGGCGCGGGAGTTCCTGGCCTTCGCGGGGACCCACCACCTCGAGGTGAGCACGGTGCCGTACCCGCTGGACGGGGCGGATCGGGCGCTCACGGATCTGGCGGCGGACCGGGTCAACGGCGCGGCCGTGCTGCGGGTGAGCTGACCACCGCGGCGTTCACGCGGGAACGAGCAGGATCCACAAAGGACCGCCGGACACCGGAAGTGGCTGTCCGGACGTGGTCGTGAACCGGGTCGGCGCCGTTGCCGTCGCACGGGCCCAGGTTGCCGCGAACCGCTGCCCGTCCCGCCACATCGTCGCCTTCCCGGTGCCGACCGTCTGGGCGATAGGGGAGTCGGGCACCGTGCCGGTCTCCCCACGCTCACCGAGCCGGACGGCGACCCGCTGTTCGACGATCGTCGCCGCGGCGGCCTGTCCGCCGTCCACCGAGGTGAGTGGCGAGCCGTCCAGACCGATCAGGTAGCTGCCGATTTCCACCGACCAGGTGAACGTGAAAGCGGCCGCCGGATAGCGGATCGCCGCGGTGGCGGCCGCCGCGCCGGATCCCGGTGCGGCTCCCGCCGCGGGAAACGCGCCTTCTGGCACGACCTCACCGTCAGGGACCTGACTCGGGCGAAGGTAGAGGTTGTGCGGTGACGGCCGGGAGTCGTCGCGGAAGTACGCGTCCGGGATTTCCGTGGGCGAGGCGCTCGTCAGCGATGCCGAACGCAGAGCTGGCAGCAGCTCCGGCGCGGCGCCGGAGTAGGCGAGAGCGGGTCGTCCGAATTGGGCCAGCAGGCCGAGGTCGGTGGCTCGCGCGCTGCGCACCGGTCCGATCACCCCCGGCGGGCGGCCCTGGTAGAGCGCGAGCAGCCTGGTCAGGCCGCCCTCGACAGGTTCCACGTACACGAGGTCCGCGGCGCTCAGACCGGTCTGCGGGCGGGCGGCAGCCACGTTGTCGATCTTGACCGCCAGTACCGACCGGCGATCAGGCGCGGCGGCCTCGCTGGACGACGGAGCCGGATCCAGGTCGGTCCCGTTCGTCGGGCCGGACAGTTCTCGCGCGACCAGGACAACTGCGACGACGAGCACCACTGCCCCTGCCGTCGACGGGATCCACCAGGACTTCTTCACGAGGATCGGCCTCTTTCCTTCGTCCGGCTCGACGCCGGCGCCTGACGATCGACCAGTGTTCCCCGGTGGGAGCCGGATGACCTCATCGAGAACCAGCACATCAGCGCGGCCACCGGGCCGCAACTGGGCCGGCACCCAGCCGCTTCATCGCGGCGGCAAGCTTCGCGCGATCAGCTCGACCAGTTCCACCGTTCGGGTCGCGTAACCCCATTCGTTGTCATACCAGCCGAAGACCTTCGCCAAATGCGAGTCGGCCTTGGTCAGCGGAGCGTCGAACACGCACGAGGCGGGGTCTCCGATGATGTCGCGGGACACGATGGGCGCTTCGGAGTAGCGCAGAATCCCCCTGAGCACACCGTCCGAGGCCTCGGCGAACGCGTGCTTGACCTGCTCCGCGGTCACCGGGTGCTCGAGTTCGACGGTCAGGTCGGTCAGCGAGCCGTCCTCGACCGGCACGCGCACGGCGACCCCGTCGAGCTTGCCCACCAGCTCGGGGATCACCAGCCCGATCGCCTTGGCGGCGCCGGTGCTGGTGGGCACCACGTTGACCGCCGCGGACCGGGCCCGGCGCGGATCCTTGTGCGGACGATCCAGCAAGGCTTGATCGCCGGTGTAACTGTGGATGGTGGTGAGCAGGCCACGCCGGAGACCGAAAGCCGAGTGCAGCACCTTCACCATTGGCGCGACACAGTTGGTCGTGCACGACGCGTTGGAAATGATGTGGTGGTTCGCGGCGTCGTAGTCGCCTTCGTTGACACCCAGCACGATGGTCGCGTCGACGTCCTTGCCCGGCGCGGAGATCACGACCTTCCTGGCGCCGGCGGCGAGGTGCACGCCGGCGGCTTCACGAGTCCGGAACTTGCCGGTGGCCTCGATGACGACGTCGACGCCGTGCTCGTCCCACGGCAGTCGAGCCGGATCGGCCTCCGCGGTCACCTGGATCAGGTGGTCGCCGACGCGGAGTGCCTCGCCGTCGATGATGTCGACCGGTGTCCGGAGCCTGCCGTAAGTGGAATCGTGGACCAGGAGGTGCGCCAGCATCTCGGGTGAGGTGATGTCGTTGACCGCCACCACCTCGATCGGACTGTCCGGCGACTCCAGTACGCAGCGGAGGATGTCCCGCCCGATCCTGCCGAAGCCGTTGATCCCGAGCCGTACCGTCATGATCGTCTCCCTTGTCGTCCTTCGGTCCACCGATGATCTGCTCGGCGACGAGGGGCCCGTAGAGACGAAGGTCCTTCGCCTGCCCGGCGAATGACCGCCGGGCTGCTTGGGCGATCAAGCCGGGACTGTGGGCCCGGCCCGCCGGGACTTCCGTCTCTCCTCCTGAACTCCTCACTGGTCGAAGCTGGGAAGAGACCAGACGGGAGAACGAAATGAAGATCCTCGTAGCGGCGGCCAGCCGCCACGGCGGGACCTGGGAGATCGCGGAGGAGATCGGCCGAGCCCTCGCATCGGAGCTTGCCGGTCACGCGACCGTGCGGGTGTCACGGGCCGAGGACGTCACGTCGGTCGACGAGTTCGACGTCGTGCTGGTGGGCAGCGGTGTGTATCTGGGGCAATGGATCGAGCAGGCCAGAGACCTCGTCGGCGAGCATGCCGACGTCCTCAGGACCAAGAACGTGTGGTTGTTCTCCAGCGGCCCGGTGGGGACACCGCCGAAGCCAGCGGAGGACTCCGTGGACGTCGCTCGGCTGATGGTGTCGTCGGGGGCACGCGGGCACGTCGTGTTCCCGGGCCGGATCGACCGGAGTCTGCTGCGGTTCGCCGAACGGGCGGTCGTGACGGCACTCCGGGTCAAGGACGGGGACTTCCGGGATTGGCCAACAGTGCGGGCTTGGGCGGGCGAAATCGCCGCCACTGTGACCACTGCTCGGACGGAGGAGGTGAGCGGTCATGCCGAGCGTGGCTGAAGGCGCGGTCGTCGTGGGGATCGACGGTTCGGGATCCGCCCGGCGGGCGGGGGTATGGGCGGCGGCCGAGGCCGTCAAGAGGGGGAAGCGGCTCCGGCTGGTCCACGTGTACACGGTTCCTCAGGTGAGGATGCCCGGCGTACTGCCGTCGGCCGAGGCGGTCCGGTCGGCGTTCGAGGCTCAAGGGGCGCGGTGGCTCGCCGAAGCCTGTGACGCCGTGGCCGAGCGCTACCCGGATCTGGTCGTCGAGACCGCCGCGCGGGAATGGGCCCCGGTGGCCGCACTGATCCAGGAATCGCAGGCGGCGAGCCTGGTCGTGCTGGGTTCCCGCGGCCTCGGTGGTTTCACCGGTCTGCTGGTCGGTTCGACGGCGGTGGCGTTGGCGCAGCACGGGCATTGCCCGATCGTCGTCGCGAGGGGGAAGCACCCGGAAGACGTTCCACCGGAGACCGGGCCCGTCGTGGTGGGCACGGACGGTTCCGAGTCGAGCGAAGTGGCCTTGGCCTTCGCTTTCGACGAAGCGTCGCTGCGCGGCACGGAGCTGATCGTGGTCAGGGTGTGGAACGAGGTCACCGACCACGAATCGGCCAGGGCGCACGCCTTGACGGTCGACCCGGACACGATCGAGTCGGCGGAGCGACAGGCGTTGGACGAACAACTCGCGCCTTGGCGGGCCAAGTTCCCGGACCTGCGCGTGGAGACGGTGGTCGCCCGCGGGCGACCGGTCCGCGCGCTGCTCGGATTCGGCGGGCACGCCCAGCTGCTCGTCGTCGGGTCGCGAGGCCGCGGCGGGTTCCGGGGGATGTTGCTCGGTTCCACGAGCCAGGCACTCGTCGCGCACTCGGAATGCCCGGTGGCGGTCGTTCGTCCGGCTTTGACCGGACGGGAAAACGAGTGAGGAGCTCAGCATGCGAGCACGGGACCTGATGTCCGCCCCGGTCGTCACGGTGACGCCGGGGACCACCGCGAAACACGCCGCCGAGCTGCTGGCGGAAAAGGGATTCACCGCGTTGCCGGTGATCGACGAGGACGATCGGCTGATCGGCATCGTGACCGAGGCCGATCTGATCAGGAACCGGTTCCCGCACGACGTTCGCTCGGGCCCGGATCACGAGGCGAGGCCGAGGCCGGGGCTGACCGTGGCTCAGGTGATGACGACGCCGGCCACGGGAATGAGCACCGGCGCGGACGCGGCCGACGTCGGCAGGGCTCTGCTGGACGGACGGATCCGTGCGATGCCCATCGTGGACGGCGCGAAGGTGGTCGGAATCCTCACGCGAGGTGACTTCGTGCGTGCCTTCGCCCGTTCCGACGAGGCGATCGCGGCGGACGTCCGCCATCACTTGGCGATCTACGGCGGACCGGGCCGATGGACGGTCGAAGTACGAGACGGCGTCGTCCGGGTGGGCGATGCCTACGACAGCGACACCGATCGCCACGTGGCCAAACTGCTGGCCGAGGCGGTTCCCGGTGTCGTGGAAGCGAAAGTCACCTACCAGGAGGACGAACGATGAACGCGGCGGACCGGAAGATCGTCGTCGGAGTGGACGGGACGGAGCCGGGAAGGGCGGCCGTACGGTGGGCCGCCGCCGTCGCCGAAGAACGACTGCTGAAGATGCTCATCGTGCACGCGCTGCGCGTCGACAAGCTGGCTTACGGAGCCGGATTGGCGGGCCCCACGCCCTGGTACGACCTCCTCGCCGAGGAAGGTCAGCGAGTTCTCGAGGAGGCCGTCGGGCAAGCGCATTCGGTGGCACCCGGGGTGGACGTGGACACGCGAATGCCGCCGGACTCCCCGGTGCCCACCTTGATCGACGCGTCGGAGTCGGCGGCGATGGTGGTCGTCGGCGGTACCGGGAAGGGCTTCTTCGGCGAGATGACGATCGGTTCGACGGCGTCGGCGGTCGTCGCCCACGCCCACTGTCCCGTGGTGGTCATGCGGGGCAGGAAGAACACCACCGCGTATCCGGCCGAGGGGCCGATCGTGGTCGGCATCGACGGCAGCCCGCTGAGCGAGCGCGCACTGGAGATCGCCTTCGAAGAGGCCGCGTGGCGGAAGGCCGACCTGGTCGTGGTCCACGCGTGGCGGGACGTCACCTATGACGACGCCTACGGTATGGCACGCCTTGTCGTGCAGTGGGAGTCGATCGAGGACGAGGAACGCCGTCTGCTGGCGCAGCGGCTCGCCGGCTGGCAGGAGAAGTATCCCGACGTCAAGATCGAGCCGGTTCTCGTCCAGGACCGGCCGCGGCATGCCCTGCTGGAGTGGAGTGCCCGAGCGCAGCTGGTGGTCGTGGGCAGCCGGGGCCGGGGCGGATTCACCGGGCAGTTGCTCGGCTCGACCAGCCAGGCGCTCGCGCACCACGCGGAGTGCCCGGTGATGGTGGTCCGGCCGGAGAAGTCGCGGTGACAGTTCTCGGAGCTCCCGCCGCGCCCGCGGTGCTGACCCCGACCGAGTTGTCCCAAGTGGACGCTCAGTGGCGGGCGGCGAACTATCTCGCCGCCTGCCAGATCTACCTCACGGACAATCCGCTGCTGGAATCCCCGCTGAAGGCCGAGCACGTCAAACCACGTCTGCTCGGACACTGGGGTACCTCTCCAGGACTGAATTTCGTCTACGCCCACCTGAACCGGGCCATCGTGCGGCGGAACCTGAACGCGATGTTCGTGACCGGACCCGGTCACGGTGGCCCGGCTCTTTACGCGAACACGTGGCTCGAAGGCAGCTACTCGGAGGCGTGGCCGGAGGTTCCCTACGACAAGAGCGGTCTGCGTACGCTGTTCCGGCAGTTCTCCTTCCCTGGTGGGGTGCCCAGTCACGTCGCTCCACAGGTTCCGGGCTCGATTCACGAGGGTGGCGAACTCGGCTACTCCCTCGCGCACGCTTTCGGTGCCGCTTTCGACAATCCGCACCTCGTCGTCGGCTGCGTCGTCGGCGACGGTGAGGCGGAAACCGGGCCGCTGGCCACCAGCTGGCACTCGGGCAAGTTCCTCAATCCGGCCCGCGATGGCGCGGTGCTGCCCATCCTGCACCTGAACGGCTACAAGATCGCCAATCCCACCGTGCTCTCGCGAATCAGTGGAACCGAGCTCGACGAGCTGCTGCGCGGGTACGGGTATGCCCCGCGTTACGTCGAGGGCGATGATCCGGCTGTCATGCACCAGGTCATGGCCGCGGCGGTGGACGGCGTGCTGGACGAGATCGACGGAATCCAGGTGCGGGCCCGGTCCGCGGGCGGGCCGACCGGTTCGGCGAGCTGGCCGATGATCGTGCTGCGCAGCCCCAAGGGCTGGACCGGACCATCCCTTGTGGACGGAGTGCTGGTCGAAGGCACCTGGCGTTCGCACCAGGTGCCGATCCCGGACGCACGCGGAAACCCCGAGCATCTCCGGCAGCTGGAGGAATGGCTGCGTTCCTATCGGCCGGAGCTGCTTTTCGACGAGGACGGCAGGCCGACGTCCGAGGTCACCGCGCTGATCCCGCGCGGCGATCTCCGGATGGGCTCGTCACCGCACGCCAACGGCGGCCTCGTGCTTCGGCCCTTGGAGCTGCCGGCGGTGCCGCCGCACACGATCCCGCTCGTCCGGCCGGGCGGCGCGACCGCGGAACCGACGCGCGTGCTCGGTCGCTGGCTGCGGGACGTGTTCGCGTTGAACCGGAAGGCGGCGAACTTCCGGTTGTTCGGACCGGACGAGACCGCCTCCAACCGGCTCGAAGCGGTGTTCGACGTGACGGCCAAGACCTGGCTGTGCGAGATCGAACCCGTCGACGAGCATCTCGCCGCGGACGGCCGGGTCATGGAGGTGCTCTCGGAACACCTCTGCCAGGGCTGGCTCGAAGGCTACCTGCTCTCGGGCAGGCACGGGCTTTTCTCCTGCTATGAGGCGTTCGTGCACATCGTCGACTCGATGCTCAACCAGCATGTCAAGTGGCTCAAGGTGCATCGGGAGATCCCGTGGCGGCGGCCGGTCGCTTCGCTGACGTATCTGCTGACTTCGCACGTCTGGCGGCAGGATCACAACGGGTTCTCCCACCAGGATCCGGGGTTCGTCGACCATGTCGCCAACAAGAGCCCGGAGGTCGTCCGGGTATACCTGCCGCCGGACGCGAACACCCTGCTGTGGGTCGCGGACCACTGCCTGCGCAGCCGGGACTACGTCAACGTGATCGTCGCGGGGAAGAACGACAGCCCCGTCTGGCTCGACGGCGAAGAGGCGGCAGTGCACTGTGCACGAGGTGCCGGGATCTGGGAGTGGGCGGGCACGCATCCGGATCGGGAACCCGACGTGGTACTCGCTTGTGCCGGCGACGCACCGACGGTCGAGGTGCTCGCGGTGGCGAAGCTGCTGCGGGAGTACCTGCCCGAACTGGCGGTCCGGGTGGTGAACGTGGTCGATCTCATGCGCCTGCAGCCCACCGCGGAACACCCGCACGGCATGACCGACCGCGAATTCGACGCGTTGTTCACCACCGACCGGCCGGTGATTTTCGCCTATCACGGCTATCCCTGGCTGATCCACCGGCTGGCCTACCGGCGGGCGAACCATGACGACATGCACGTGCGTGGCTATATCGAGCACGGAACCACGACGACACCGTTCGACATGCTGGTGCGCAACGACATGGACCGCTTCCAGCTCGTGACCGACGTGATCGACCGGGTGCCCGGCCTGGTCGCCCGTGCCGGCGCTGTACGGCAACGGATGACGGACGCGCGTGAAAGGCACCACAGGTGGATCGTCGAACACGGTGAGGATCTTCCCGAAATCCGTGACTGGACTTGGGAAGCATGACAAGGAAGGAAGTACGGATATGACAACTCTCGTACCCGGTTCGCGCATGACCCTGCCCAGTATCGCGGCCTGGCTGGAGAACCCGTGGCCGTTCGCCGAACACAACCCAGTGCGGATCGAAGAGTCCGTCGGAGACGGCAAGTATCTCGTCCGGGCCGAGCTTCCCGGATTCGACCCGGAGAAGAACATCTCGGTCACCGCGCACGAGGGTCTGCTGACGATCACCGCCGAACGCGAGGCGACGACCGCGGAGCACGGCCGCAGTGAGTTCTACTACGGCAAGTTCAGCCGGACCGTCTCCCTGCCTTCCGGTGCGAAGACGGCGAAGGTCACCGCGTCCTACAAGGACGGAATCCTCGAAGTCTCCATGCCGGTCGAGGACAAGCCGCACGAGAAGCAGGTCAAGATCGAGGTCGGCAAGGGCTGACCATCCCCGGCCGGGCGGGCGCGCCGACCCCCAGCGCGCACCCGCCCGGCAACCTTGTGCCCGAAGGAGTCTTCATGCGTGTCCTGTCGTTGAATCCCGGCTCTTCGAGCCTCAAATCGTCCTTGGTCGCCGACGGCAGGCCGGTCGGCTGGGCCGCCGTGAGCCTGGACGACGCACACGACGCGGCGCGACAGGCTCTCGATCGGTGGTCCACCGTGGACACCGTGGCCGTCAGGTTCGTGCACGGGGGTTCCAGGACCGGTCCGGTCCGGCTCACCCCGGACGTCGTCGACGCGCTCGAAAAGCTCAGCCCGTTCGCGCCGCTTCACCAGCCACAGGCCGTCCGCCTCGCGCGGGAGGTGTTCCGGCTGCGTCCTGGCCTGCCGGTGATCGCGTCGTTCGACACGGCCTTCCACTCGCGCCTCCCCGAAGAAGCGTCGAGGTACGCGCTACCACGGGAATGGACCAGTCAAGGGCGCTTGCGGCGCTACGGTTTCCACGGCCTTTCGTGCCGTCACGCGGCGCGCCGTGTGACGGAACTCTTCGGTGTCGAGGAGCCGCGGCTCCTGTGCTGCCACCTTGGCGCCGGTGTCTCGGTGACCGCGATCCGTGGTGACCGGAGCGTGGACACGAGTATGGGCTTCACCCCGTTGGAAGGGCCGGCGATGGCGACAAGGTCCGGCTCGGTGGATCCCGGGCTGGTGCTGCACGTCATGCGAACGGCGCCGATGTCGGTCGAAGCGATGGAAGACGCGCTGTATCACCGTTCCGGTCTCGCCGGGATGACCGGGACGGACGGGGACCTTCGCGCCGTCCTGGCCCGCGAAGCGGCCGGGGATCCTGACGCGATGTCGGCTGTCGCCGTTTACCTGCACCGGATCCGCCGAGAGATCGGCGCGATGGCGGCGAGCCTCGACCGGATCGACGCCGTCGTGTTCACCGGCGGGGTCACCGAGCATCAGCCGGAGCTGATCGCGCGACTCGCCGGGCGGCTGGGCGTCTTCGGGATCTCTGTCGATCCGGCCCGTTGCCTCGGGGACGGTGACCGGGTCATCAGCCCGGACGACGCGCCAGTGACCGTGTTCGCCATGGGAACAGGTGAGGACGTCGAACTGGCGCGGGATGCCGAGGCGGTTCTCTCGGTGGAACACGTATAGGGCGGACCCGCCCAAAAGATCAGGAAGCGGTCGGGCTGAACCGATGAACCGCCTGCGTCGACACCAGCGCGACGGGACATGTCGCGTGCCTGATACAGGCCGTGGACACACTGCCGAAGACGAGTCTGCCGACCGCGCTCTTCCTGCCCGTGCCGAGCACGAGCAGGTCTGCGTCGCGCGCCGCCGCGAGCAGTTCCGACGTTGGGTTCCCTTGCCGCAGCAAGGTTTTCACCTCGATGTCCGCGTGAAGCTCGCTCTGGATCCGTGCGACCGCGTCGTCGAGCGAGTAGTTCTTCCTCACCGGAACCCTGCCGTGTGGCTGGAGGGCGAACGACGTGCCGGGCAGAAGTTCTTCCCTCGGCAGAACCATCAGGACCTCGACCTTGTCGCCGACGGCGGTGGCTTCGGTGATGGCCCACCGGATCGCTTCTTCGCTCTCGGCCGAGCCGTCGGCGCCCACGAGAAGGTGGCGGGTGGTGTCGGGATTCGTGTTCATGGCTGATTCCTTTGCGCGGATGGCCCGGCACGGAGAAGGTCCTGCCAGGTGATGACGCCGATCACGCGGCCGTGTTCGAGGACCGGGACGGATCGGAGCCGGCGCTCCAGCATCTTCGCCGTCAGATCGGTCAGGTCGCCATCGGGATGGGCACCGGCCGCCGGTCGCCGCATCAGCGCGCTCACTTTGGTACGCCCGCTGAGCATCACACCGCTGTCCGGATCGCCGTCGGAAAGGTAACGCGCCCGGAGCAGGTCCTCTTCGACCAGCACGCCGAGCAGCTCGCCGGTGTCGCCGACGACCGGGAGCGAGGTGATTCCCTTGCCGGTCAGCACGGCGATCGCCTCGCTGATCGTGGCCGCTGGCGTCACCGCGATGACCGGGGTGGTCATGACATCACGTACTCGCATGAATCCAGTCTCGATCCACCGGTGAGCCTGGAATACGGCTGGAGGTCCCGGCCTGGCGGGACCGTCGCCTCTCTTGCCAGGCGGTACTGCCGAGTGATGGTGGCGACAACACGTTCCGGCGATCCGCAGCGGAGGTCCAGGTCATGAACACGTCGTCTCGCTGGTCGCGAGCCTGGCACATGCTCCATCCAGGGCGAAACCCGCTCGCTCGCCGCGAAGATCGCATCGAAGCGTTCACGGTGCTTCTCGCGGTCGCCCTCGTGGTCCTCGCCCTGCCGGTCGCCGCGGCGGTGGCTTCCGGTGTGTTCGCGGCCCGCGCCGACCAGGCGGCGACCGAGCAGGCCACCAGATATCGCGCGGAAGCGACCCTGCTCGAAGACGGCGCGCCCATCGCCATCGGAGGCCGGTCGGGTGTCGTCGATGACACCTCGCCTGCCGAGGCGACGTGGGTCACTCGTGACGGGGACAGCCGCGTCGGCGAGGTCCAGGCGACGCGCGGGAGCCGAGCCGGCGCGAAGGTCCCAGTCTGGCTCGACGAGTCGGGGTCCCCGGTTGCCGCACCTCTCACCGTTCTCGACGCCCGCCTCCTCGGTACCGGGACAGGAGTCGGCCTTTGGCTGGCCTTCATCGTGGTCGTGCTGGCCGGCTACGGCTGTGGCCGAGTGCTGCTCGACAGGGCTCGATGGGCGCGATGGCAGGAGGAATGGCGCGAGTTCGCGTCGCACTAGCGGTGCCGAAGGTCCCGGCAGACCGGGCCCACGGCCACTGCCGTCCTCGCTCGCCACGCGAGACGCTGAGATCGTCGAAAGGCAGGTGCAGCACGATGGTCCTCACTCGTTCGCCGGTCGTCACGGAGGCGCTGCGCGCCGCGGTGCGCGCGCCGTCACCGCACAACTCCCAGCCGTGGATCTTCGAGCTGGGGCCGGACACGGTCGATGTCGTGCTCGACGAAAGCCGGATCCTCGACGCCTGCGATCCGGACGCGCGTGAGGCGCGGCTGGCCTGTGGCGCGGCGTTGCTGAACCTGCGGCTCGCCATCGCCGCCGCGGGTCGAGTCAGCGAAGTCGAGCTAGCGCCTGAAAGGGCGAGGCCTTCCTTGCTTGCGCGGGTCACGCTTGGTCCCCGTCACCGCCCCACCGCAGCCGAACGACGGCTCGCTGCCGCGATTCCTCGGCGATACAGCAATCGCCACCCTTTCACGGACGAGCCGGTGCCACTTCGCCTCCGGACCGCCGTCCGCGAGGCAGCTCGTGAGGAGGGAGCACGGCTGGTCCTGGTCGACGAAGCCGGTCTGCTGGAGGCGACCGCGGGACTCATCCGCCGCGCCGACCACGTCCAAGGTCTGGACACGGCCTTCCAACGAGAACTCCGGGCGTGGACCCGGCAGACCGCCGAGGACGACGGTGTACCCACCTACGCGGGCGGGCCTCGTTCAGCGGGCGGGCTGCTCGCGGGGCGGTACGTCAACGAGGGCGGTGCTCCCCGCGTCTTCGAGCAGGACCCGCTGGTCGCGGTGCTGACCACGCCGAACGACGCGCCGATCTCCCAGGTCCGCGCGGGATGCGCGATGCAGCGGGTCCTGCTCACCGCCACGGACGCCGGCCTGAGCGCTTCGTTCTATTCCCAGCCGGTCGAGATCACTGCCATCCGCGCCGAACTGCGTGACCTGCTCGGGGGCACCGTCCATCCCCAGACCGTATTCAGGCTCGGTTACGGCTATCCGGGCGTGAAGACGCCACGCCGCCCGATCGAAGAGGTCGCCCGCGACAGGGACACGGGGGAGCGGCCATGACGACGTTCACCGGGATTCCCGCGCATGTCTGGTCGACTGAGGAGAAGCGAATCCTCGTGGCGGCCGCACGACAGGTCCCGAAGCGATGGATCGACGATGTCTGGACGCTGTCGGTCAATGACGACTCGCTCGACTTGTACGAACGTCTCGCGAACAACCATTGGGTGCGGGACCGGGGTGGACGTGCGCGACTGATCGTCTGCGGCGCGGTACTGGCGAATCTCGACTGTGGGATCAGGATGCTGGGCTGGGCGCCGCTGGCCGACCTGACCTGTGACGCCCTCGCCTTGGATCGGGTGGCCAAGCTCGCAGCGCGGCGTCGGGCCCGCCCCGTGGCGGTCGATTTCGCTCGTTTCGCCGCTCTGTCCGGGCGACGGACCAAGCCGGCTCCGTCCTCGGAGGCGACGTGGGGACGAGACATCGCCGAGGCGAACGAGGGCGACGGCATCCGGGTCCGGCTGCTCATGCCGTCCCATGTCGTCGATCTGCCCAAGGTCGGCGGGCAGATCACCAGGAAGGCGACCCGGGACGTCTCCTGGATCGCGTTCCTCGTCACCACCGCGACCGAAAGCCGGGAACAGCTCGTCCGGGCCGGCGTGGTCGCACAGCGATTGTTGCTCGCGTCCACCGAGTACGGCCTGGCGGGCACCGCTTTCACTGAGCCGTTCGACGCCCCGGCTGTTCGCGGGGCGCTCGTCGGTACCGACGATGTCCCCGGGTTCCCTCAGGCGGTCGTCGTGGTCGAAGAACCTCGGAAAACACCGGCACAGAAGGGAAGAACACCATGACGGAAAGTGCGACGGAGAACCGGATCGTCGTCGGCATGGACGGTTCGGCGGGTTCTGCCGCGGCCGTGCGCTGGGCAGCCGACCAAGCGGTCAGGCAGGGCGCCGCCTTGCAGGTGGTCACCGTGTGGGTCCACGACGAGATGCTGGACGACGCGTCGGCAGGCAGGACCGTGGCCCAGGCGAGAGACGTCCATTTGAAGGCGCTGGAAGCCGCTACCGCCAAAGTCCTCGATGCCCATGAAGGGCTCGACATCACCTACGACGTGCCCCAGGGAGATCCCGGCGAAACGCTGGTCGAGCGTTCGAAAGGTGCCGCGCTCCTCGTGCTGGGCAGCCATGGCACCGGCAAGATCCGTGAACTGCTGGTCGGCTCGGTGTGCAAGACGGCACTACGGCACGCGACCTGCCCGGTGGTGGTGATCCCGCCGCCCGCCGCGGCTCCGGAAGGCAGGCTCGGCCGGCTGCTGAACTCTGTCGCGTACGAGCCCGGTCCGATTCTCTGAGCGAAGCCGGACAGGAGACAGCCGATGAAAGCGCGGCCCGGACTCTCGTTCACGCGGCGGAATCCACTCGTCCGGTGGTCCGACCGGCTCGAAGCCGCGCTGATGATCGGCGCCGTCCTGCTGGCACTGCTGGCGATCCCGTTCGCCGCGGCCGCCGGATCCGGGGCCTACGCCGAAGGACGGGAGCGCGCGGCGGAACAGGCGGCGAATCGTCAGGAGACGACCGCCGTGCTGCTCGCCGACGCCCCGCCCGTACACGTGCGCCTCGACGGTGTGCCGCTTGAGGAGAAGGCCGAGGTCGCCGCTCGTTGGACGGGGCCTGGCGGCCTGATTCGTGAAGGCGTGGTGACCGTCGACACCGGGATGGTGACCGGGAACGAGGTGCGGATCTGGCTCGACGCGCGCGGCCATCCCGTCGAGGCGCCGGTCACCGATACCGATGCCCTGAGCCAGGCCATCGGTGTCGGCACGGGGCTGTGGCTGGGCTGGCTCACTTTGGTCGCGACGGTCTTCCTGGCGTGCCGTGCGGCGCTCGGCCGCAGCCGTGCCGCCGAGTGGGCGCGCGAATGGGAACAGCTGGCCTGGAAGGAGAAAAGATGAGAATCCTGTTGACAGAGGCCACCTTCGACGAGTCCCGAGAGATCGCGGTCGCGTTGCGGGACCTGGGTTGCCGGGTCAGCCCGTGTCATGTCCGGGCTGGCGTGTGCCGAGCTCTCGCGCCAGGTGGGACCTGTCCGCTGGACGAGGAGGACCGGCCGGATCTCGCCGTCGACGTCCGCTGCACCGAGCCCGGGTTGACATCACGCGAATTCGGTGTGGTGTGCGCGCTCCGGGAGAGGGTTCCGGTCGTGATGACCACGGCGGGGGACACGAGTGGCCCCGCCGTCCCACCGGGACTCGAAGACCGTGTCACGGCTTGTCCGCCGGAGGATCTCTTCGAAGCGTGCAGGGGCTTCCTGCGCACACGCGCTTGACCGAGAACGATCACAAGGAGGCTCCGATGCGTGCTTCGGAGATCATGACCAGTCCGGCGGTGGCGACCACGCCCGCGACATCCCTTCGCGAGGCGGTGGCAGTGCTGACAGAGAAGGGATTCGCCGGTCTTCCGGTCGTCGACCACGATGGTCGGGTGCTGGGGACGTTCACCGAATTCGACGCGCTGCGGGGAATCCGGGCGGGCGGTGACGGGATCACGGTCGGCGCGTTGATGTCCACGCCGGTGGAGGTGATCTCGCCGTCCACCGACGTCACGGAGATCGGCAGGCGGATGCTGGCCGACCGGCTGCGGTGCCTGCCGGTCGTCGAGGAGGGCGTCCTGGTCGGTGTGGTGAGCAGGCGCGATCTGCTCCGCCCGCTCGTCCGGCCCGACGACGCGATCGCCGCACAGGTGCACGGCCTGATCAGTGACTACGCCGGACATCGTCCGATATGGACAGTCAAGGTCGATGGCGGCTACGTGAACATCGCTGGTGAGTTCCGGGACGAGGCCGAACAGCGGGTGCTCGACGCGCTCGCCCGGACGGTGCCGGGCGTGGTCGCCGTCGTACTGGTCACCGGGAATCCGGCGGCGACATGACGGCCGGGACGAGCGCCTTGCTGGCGGACGGCGACATGGTCACCGTCCGCCGCTTGCGTGCGGAGGACTTCGACGCTGTCCTGGGACTGCATCAGCGGCTGGACGAGCGTGACCGCTATCTGCGCTTCTTCACCGCTCATCCGGGGAGGCTGGATCTGCTGAGCCGGTTGGCGATCGAAGGCCCGGGGATCGGAGCTTTTCGAGGGGACGAACTCATCGGGATCGCGCACTATCGCCCATGGTCGGCGGACGACGCGGCCGAAGTCGCCCTGGTCGTCGACCACGCGGCTCAGGCCCACGGGGTCGGCACCCTGTTGCTCGAACATCTCGTGTCCTTGGCCTTGGCGCAGGGAATCCACCGTTTCGTCGCGCTGGTGCTCGCGGAGAACACTCGGATGATCAAGGTGTTCTCCGACCTCGGCCTTCCCTGCGTCATCGGCAGGGGAGGGCCGGAGCTCGACGTCGAGATCGAACTCGGTGAGCCCGACCGGTACCTCGAGCGCATCGAGGAGCGGGAACGGCTCGCCGACGTGGCGAGTCTCCGCACGGTGCTGGCCCCGGCCTCGGTGGCCGTCGTGGGGGCCGGCAGGCGTGACGACTCGGTGGGCAGGGCGATCCTGCGGAACCTTCTCGACGCGGGCTATACCGGCGTCGCGTACGCCGTCAACCCGAACGCCACGGAGATTCTCGGCGTCCCCTGTGCTCCCTCGGTGTCCTCTTTGGACGCCGCGGTCGAGCTGGCCGTGATCTGCGTGCCCGCGGAATCCGTACCCGACGTCGTCGAAGACTGCGGACGGGCGGGTGTGCGCTCGATCGTGCTCGTCACGGCGGGGCTGACCACGACGCCGCTGGAGCATCGTGTCCGCGAACTCGTCGCCAGATACGGGATCCGGCTGGTCGGCCCCAATTGCTTCGGCGTCGTCAACAGCGCTCCGGCGACCCGTCTCGACACGACGTTCGCTCGCCGCGCCGCCCGGGCAGGCCGGATCGGGGTGGTGACCCAGTCCGGTGGTTTCGGGATCGCGCTGATGGACGCACTCGCCGGGCTGGGGCTCGGTCTGTCCACGTTGGTGTCCACCGGTGACAAGTACGATGTGAGCGGCAATGATCTCCTGCGGTGGTGGCGCGGCGACGGGGAGACCGACATCGCAGTGCTGTACCTGGAGTCCTTCGGCAACCCGCGGAAGTTCAGCAGGCTCGCCCGCGCTCTCGCGACGGAGAAGCCGGTTGTGGCCATCCGCGGGGCCTCCGCCCCGGCGGCGCAGCGGGCCGCGGCCGCGCACACCGCCGCACAGCCGGTCCCGGCCGCGACCAAACTCGCGTTGTTCGGCCAAGCGGGTGTCCTCGTCGTCGACACGGTGACCGAAGTCCTGGGCCTGCTCGCCGCGCTCTCGTGGCAGCCGCTGCCGGCGGGGTCACGGGTGGTCGTCGTGAGCAACGCAGGGGGCGCCGCGGTCCTGGGGGCGGAGGCCTGTGTTCGCAACGGTCTGCTCCTGCCCGAGCTGAGCCGGAAGACCCAGGACACACTCCGGCGGCTGTTGCCCGAGCACGCGAGCGTGGGCAACCCGCTCGACACGAGCGCCGCGATCACGGCGGACACTTTCGCCTCGTGCGTGACCGAGGTCCTGGCTGATGAAGGGGTGGACGCGGTGATCGCCGCCGGCGTACCTACCGGTGTCGGCGATCCGCTGGCCGGGCTGGCCGCGGCGCCGGAGAGCAAGACCGTCCTCGCCGTGCGTCTCGGCCAGTTGGAGTCGGTCGCCGCGTATCACGGGATTCCTTGCTACGCCGATGTCGAGGAGGCCGCGGCCGTCATGGCGAAACTGTCCGAGCGAACCCACTGGCTCGAGGCGGGGAAGGGCGGCCTGCCCGATCTCTCCGGTATCGATCTCGCGACGGCGACCCGGCTCGTGGGCGAGTACCTCTCGTCGCATCCGAGCGGTGGCTGGTTGTCCAGGAAGGACAGTGAGGATCTGCTCGCCTGTTTCGGGATACGGGTGACCCGGCGCCGATTCGGTGATCGCGAGCTGTTGGTACGCGGCCAATCCGACGACGTGTTCGGTCCGGTCGTCGTCCTGGGGCGCGGCGGTATCGACGGAGCCTTGCTCGACGACAGATCGACCGGGCTGGGGCCACTCAGCGCCAACGACGCCGAAGCGCTCATCGACAGCCTGCGCGCGAGCAAGGCGCTGTTCGGCGGGAACAGCGCTCTCGACCGATCCGCGCTCGCTGAACTGCTCCTGCGAACGGACCGGATCATGGAGCTGGTGCCGGAGGTCGTCGATGTCGACCTCGACCCGGTCTTCGTGTCGGCGGAAGGGGCTGCCGCGGGCGCCGTCCGGGTGCTCGTCCGGCAGCGGCCGTGGGCCGATCACTACCTTCGACGGCTGTGAGAAGGACGAAGTCCCGGCACCGGAAAACGGTGCCGGGGCTTCGGTGTCCGGACGGTCACCGGAGCCAAGGGTTCCGGTCCACGATGGACAGTCGAGTCCAGCGCTCTCCGAGCCCCCAGGTGTTCCCGGCGGCGGTCGCGGCGAGCGCGATGAGCACGAGGGCGTAGATCACGTGGTACTCGATGATCGGGTTCGTCGACATGGTCGGCTCGCCCGCGGCGTTCGTCCGGTCGAGCGGCCATTCGGCGACCCACATCAGCACCATCATCAGGGTGCCGGTGATGGCGGAGATCCGCATCCCGACCCCCAGGGTGACGGCGAGACCGATGCCGAGCAGGCCCGCCATGAACAGCCAGTCCGCCCACCAGGTTCCGCCCCAGGAGCGCAGGGTTTCGGCGAACGGGCCGACGTCGACCCGGCTCAAGAAGCCCTTCGTCGGCGAGCCGCCGTTGATCCAGGCGTTGCCGGAAGCGGTGGCGTAGCCGAGGCCGAAGGTCTTGTCGACGAACGCCCACAGGAACAGCAGACCGGTGGCGATACGGAGCACGGCGAGGCTCATGGCACCGGCCGACCGGACGGCATGGTCTTCCTGATGCTGGACGGGAACGTTGTGCCGGTGTCCGCTTTCGGTGGTGGCCATGGAATTCTCCTCTGGTCGGCAGTTCACGGTCGATTCGAGTGTGTTACGACACGGCACGCCGGCTCTGGGGCCGAAAGGCCCGGGTACACGAGGCCATCGTCATGCGCCGCGGCGAGACTCGCGCGGCATGCGCGAATCAGCTGGCGGGTCGCCCGGGTCGGCGCTGCTCGCCCGCATCCCGGGCAAGAGAAGGCGACGTCCCCAGCCAGTTCGTCGACCGCGACAGAGAGCGCGAGAGAGCAGGAGCGGCACCAGCGGTGGCCGGTCACGATGATGACGTGGAGCGGCGAGGACACGCATTGGTGCAGCCAGCGTCGATGGGTCCGGCACGTGATCCGCTCGAGAGGATCACGATCGTTGTCTTCTTCGAGATCTTCCCGCGCCAAGGTGATCGCGAGCCGCCGATCCTTCAGATCCGCGTAGCGAGCGAGGGGAGTGTGCTCCTGCTGGGTGTGCGTGGCCGACATGGGAGGGCCCTCGCTTCCGATCCGCGGGTTGCTGACCTGTACACCCATCGTGCTCGGCCCGTCGGCGACGTAAGAGAGGCGGACGCCCCGGGCGAGGTGGCCCTTCGGTCCGCTCGGATCCCTTCGGAAGAAGGCCGAAGGCCCCGCCGCTCAGATGCCGAGGGAAGCGGGCCGGATGACGTCGTCGTCCCAAACGAAATCGAGCCGGTTCCGGACGTCGACCACGCCGGGGACCTCGCCCGCGAGGGTGCCCGCGCGTTCGACCGCGCCGCGGTTGTCCAGCCTGCCGAGAAGCGTCACCACACCGTCGGCGACCGTGACCGATGCCTGTCCGGGTGCCACCCGCAGGGTGCCGGCGAGGATGTCGCGTTCGATCTCACCACGGATATCCTCGTCGGGACGCCGGAACGTGGACAGCAGATCCCGGCGCGACACGACACCGACCAACTTCGCGTCCTCGACGACGAACAGCCGGCGCACGTTCTTCCTGGCCAGCCGGATCGCCGCGGCGGCGAGTGAGGCGCCTGCTTCGATCGTCACGACGGGTGCGGTCATCAGGTCCTTGGCGAGCAAGGCTTTCGCTTTGCGTGACTCGTCCTTGGCGTGGTGACCGGCGAACAAGACAGGCCGGGGATCACGAAACCGGGCAAGGAGATCAGCCTCGGAGACCACGCCGATCGGCGCACCGGAGTCGTCGACGACGGGCACCGCGCTGATCCGCCGCCTCGCCATCAGCGCGGCGACCTGCTTGTAGCCCGCGTCCGGCGCGACCGCGAACGGGTCGATGGTCATGACCTCGGAAACAGTGGTGCACATGGGTCGCTCCTTCGTTCTCAGTGATCCGCGGTGCGGGCGATCAGCACCGGACAGGCGGCGTGATGGATCAGGCTCTGCCCGGTCGAGCCGAGCAGGAGACCGCGGAACCCGCCGCGGCCCCGGCTGCCGACCACGACCAGTTGCGCCTTGACGCTCCAGCGCAGGAGTTCCTGGCGGGGTTCGTCGTGCACGACGACCTGCTGGACTTCGACGTCGGGATAGCTGTCGCGAACCTTCGAGACCTGCTGGCTGAGCATCCGTCGAGCGGACTCGGTGAAGGCACTCCAGCCGTAGTTGCCCGCGGGATCACCGAAGGAGCGGGAAGCCGAGACGTCCTCCCAGGCGTGCACCGCGATCAGATCCGCTCCCCGGGCGTGAGCCTCGTCGAAGGCGACGGCGAGCGCGATCTCGGCCGCGGGGCTTCCGTCGACACCGACCACGACAGGTTGTTTCCACGCCACGGGCAGGTCCCAGGTACGGCCTCGTACCGACACGACAGGACAGTGCGCGTGCCCGACGAGCGTGGTCGTCACCGATCCGCCGAACAGGGCGGTGAAGCGGCTGTGCTCGGTGGAACCGAGGACGATCAGCCGGGCGGTGCCGGAAGCCTCGATCAGCGCCGGGGCTGCGGAGTCGTCCGCGATATGTGTCGTGACGGCTGGGCCGGATGCGTGTTCCACAGTGTCCGCTGCTTCGCGAAGGATCGTTTCTCCGCGGTTCTTGATCTTGCGCAGGAGCTCATCGGACGGCGGCACACTACCGAGGTAGTAGTCCGGAATTCCGAGCGCGTGCCAGAGTTCGAGGGAGGTTTCGTGACGGTCGGCGGCCTGCATGCCCCAGGTGGCGGCGGCACGGGCGCCGGTGGATCCGTCGGCGCCGACCACGATCGGCCCGGCCGGCCGGAGGGTTCGGTTCATCATCGGCCCTTCCACTCGCTACGGCCCTACGCGGCCAAAGCTAAGCGGCCGGGCGTGCGCGGTCCGGTGCCGTTGGTCCCGGATTCCGGGGACCTCGGGTGCGCCTCAGGTCACTGGTGCGTGTGCGCGCGGAGCCGGTTCACTCGATCGATGACGATCCTCATCGCCGGCGGAGGACTCAGCGGCCTCAGCCTCGTGGCACATCTGGTGGCACGACCGGAATCCGTGGGCCCGATCGTCGTCGTGGACGACGGCCGCCGTCAGCTCGCGACCGCGGGTTGGGCGTTCTGGTCCGCTGAGCCGGGACTTCTCGACGAGGCGGTGTCGCGAACCTTTGATCGGTTCCGCGTGCACGCGGCCGGACGTAGCCGGATCGTCGGCCTCGGCCGGTACAAGTACCGCTTCGTCCGTGGCGATGATCTGGCGGCGGCGGTCGGCAAGGCCGCGGAGAGGCGTGGTGATGTCGTCTTCCGCCGCGGGCGGATCTCCGAGATCCGGCAGGCGGGTCAGGGTGCGGAAGCCCTTGTGGACGGAGAATCCCTCCGTGCGGATTGGGTGTTCGACAGCGTTTTCGGACCCGGCCCGGCCCGGGTGGACGGCTGGCTGATCTTCCGCGGTTGGCACGTGCGCACGGCCGCCCCGGCGTTCGACTCGGCCGTGCCCACCTTCTTCGACTTCCGTACGTCCCAGGGCCACGCCGCAAGCTTCGTCTATGTCTTGCCACGAGGTCCGCAAGAAGCTCTGGTCGAGTACACGTCCTTCGCGCCGCCCCGATCACGGGGAGTGGCGTATCCCATGGAGCAGCGAAGCGCTTTGCGTGAATACCTCGCCACGATTCTCGGCGTGCGGGAGTACACGGTCACCCGTGAGGAGTCTGCCTCCCTGCCGCTCTCCGCTTCCGCCGTCGACCGCAGACGCGGCTCGATCCTCGCCATCGGGACCAAAGCCGGCCTGGTCAAGGCGTCGACCGGCTACGCCTTCCAACGCATCCAAGCCGACAGCGCGGCGATCGCGAGGTCATTGGCGGTCCACGGTCATCCTTTCGATCTGCCGAAACCCAAAGCGAGGCACCTGTTGTTCGACGCCACGCTCCTCGGCGTCGTGGCCCGGGACCCGGCTCAGCTCGAACGGGTCTTCGCGGCATTGTTCGACCGGTCCTCGGCCGAGCCGGTACTGCGCTTTCTCGACGAGGAAAGCTCCCTCCCGCAGGAGGGGAAGCTGTTCGCGGGCTTGCCGCCTTCGTTGTACTCAGCGGTGAGCCGGAGGCATCGATGAAGCTCTCCTTCACCCGCTATCGGCGGGCTTGGCTACGAGGTGATCTCTTGGCCGGGGTGACCGTCGCCGCGTATCTGGTGCCGCAGGTGATGGCGTACGCGGAGGTCGCGGGACTGCCCGCGGAGGCCGGTCTGTGGGCGGTGATCGGGCCTTTGGCGGTCTACGCGGTACTGGGCTCCTCGAAGCTGCTTTCGGTGGGCCCGGAATCGACGACGGCTTTGATGACGGCCGTCGCGCTCGGCCCGCTCGCCGCCGGAGACCCCGCCCGCTACGGTGCGCTCGCGGCCATACTGGCGCTCATGGTCGGGGGCCTGTGCCTGCTGGGCGGCCTGGCCCGGCTCGGCGTGCTGGCGGACCTGCTGTCGAAGCCGGTATTGACCGGCTACATGGCCGGGATCGCGGTCCTGATGATCGTGAGCCAGCTGGGCAAGCTGACCGGTGTCCCCGTCACAGGCGACGGCATGCTCGCGGAACTGGGTTCGTTCGTCATGAACATCGGGCACCCGCACTGGCCGACCTTGGCCCTCGGCGGTCTCGTGCTGGCCGGCCTGCTGGCGTCACAGCACTGGCTGCCGCGGTTTCCCGGACCGTTGGCCGTCATGCTGGTGGCGGCCGCCGTCGTCGCCGGCTTTTCCCTGACCGAAAAAGGAATCCGAGTGATCGGACCGGTCCCGGATTCACTGCCGGTACCTGGGGTCCCTGCGGTGAACGGTGCGGATCTCGCGAACCTGCTGC
Organism: Amycolatopsis sp. WAC 04182; assembly: GCF_003947465.1. Taxonomy (NCBI): domain Bacteria; kingdom Bacillati; phylum Actinomycetota; class Actinomycetes; order Pseudonocardiales; family Pseudonocardiaceae; genus Amycolatopsis; species Amycolatopsis sp. WAC 04182. The sequence continues at coordinate 686,172 of NZ_QHJJ01000003.1, read as the reverse complement.
TGCCCGCGCTCGGGATCGCCCTTGTCGGCTTCTCCGACAATGTCCTGACCGCCCGCGCCTTCGCGGGCAGATACGGCGAGCGGGTCGATTCCAATCGCGAGTTGCGCGCGCTGGCCGCGTCGAATCTCTCGTCGGGACTCCTTCACGGATTCCCGGTCAGTTCGAGCGGCAGCCGGACCGCGCTGGCATCCGCGATGGGTGCCCGGACCCAGCTGTACTCCCTGACCGCGCTCGCGACGGTCGTGCTGACGGTTCTTTTCGTGGGACCGTTGTTGGAAGGCTTTCCCAAGGCGGCGTTGGCGGCGATCGTCGTCTACGCGGCGTTGAAGCTGATCGATCCCCGGGAATTCCGGCGCATCGCGCGGTTCCGCCGCAGCGAGTTCGTCCTGTCCCTGTCGACCTTGCTCGCTGTCGTCGGACTGGGTGTCCTGTACGGTGTGCTGGCCGCGGTCGGGTTGTCCATTTTGGATCTTCTGCGCCGGCTGGCGCGGCCACACGGCGCGGTGCTCGGTTTTGTTCCGGGCGTGCCCGGGATGCACGATGTCGGCGACTATCCCGACGCGACGACCGAGCCGGGCCTGGTGATCTACCGGTACGACGCGCCCTTGTGCTTCGCCAACGCCGACGACTTCCGGCGGCGAGCGCTCGCGGTCCTGGACGGCGAAAAGCAGGTCGAGTGGTTCGTCCTCAACGCCGAAGCCAACGTCGAGCTTGACATCACCGCGGCTGACGCCTTGCGGGGGATCTGTGACGAGCTGCGCCACCGCGGGATCACGTTCGCGCTCGCCAGAGTGAAACAGGAGCTACGCGAAGATCTGGAAGCCGCGGACCTTCTCGGGCTCATCGGTTCCGGCTCGCTGTACCCGACGCTGCCCAGCGTCGTCGACGCGTTCCGTGAGAAAGGGAAGGCACATGCCGAACCAGGATGAGCGCGTGTGGTCCGACAGCGAGGTCGAGATCCTGGCACGAGCCGTCATCCGTGCGCCGTCGGTGCACAACATCCAGCCATGGTCGCTGAACCTGCCCGGTATGCGCGCGGAACTGAGCGAACGGACCGATCTCTCCTTGCCCGAGCACGACCCGACCGGTCGCGACCGGCTCATCTCCTGCGGAGCGGCCTTGGAGAACCTCGAGCTGGCTGTCCGGGTGCTGGGGTGGGCCATCGAGGTGGAGATGCCTCCGGGACAGGGACCGCTGGTCGCCGTCGTGACCACCTCGGGCCGTGAGCCGCCGTCCGGCCGCGAGCTGCACGCGTACGCCGCCATCTCGCGGAGGCGGAGTCACCGCCGCCCGTTCGCCGCGATCCCGGTCGCCTCGTCGATGCTCGCATCGGTCATCGGACAACTGCCGCGCGGAGTCGGCTGCCGGGTGTTGAGCGCCGGCGACAAAGATGTCCTCGCGGAACTGCTCGATCAGGCTTCCAAAACGATTCAGAGCCGCGACGGCCTCCAGCGAGAGCTTGAGGATTGGATGGGGGACCGGCGGTCCCTCGGCGCCGGTCTGGGCCTGCCCGGCTATGACAAGGCGAGCCTTCCGTGGGCGGGACTGATCCGCCGGACCAGTCCGACCCCAAACGTCCGGACCCTCGCGCGCAGGCTGGACGCGGAGAGCGTCTTGATCTTCTGCGCGGAGGATGACGGTCGTGCCGGCCACCTCGCCACGGGAGTGGCCGTGCAACGCTCGTGGCTCGCGGCCGTCGACGGTGGTCTGGCCGCGTCGGTGCTGACCCGGCTGCTGCACGAGGAACCCGTCCGGAAGCGGATGACCGCGGAACTGAACCTACCGGGGCACCCTCAGCTCATCATGCGGCTCGGCTATCCGGACGATCATCGCTCTTCGTGACGGCCGCGTGTCTTGGCAGGAGCGCCCCATGGTGAAACGCTGAAGGCGTTCGGGACGACTGAGACTCGCCACTGTGCCGATCCCTGAGGAGCAATAAAATGCCGCCGGAGCAAGGTTCGGCCGACGAGACGCCACCGAGCGCGGCGGTCTTGACCGGGCTACGGCTGGACGAACTGCTGCATGAGGTCCAAGAACGGCTGTCGGAAATCGTCAAGACCCGCGATCGGCTCCAAGGCCTGCTCGACGCGGTCCTGGCCGTGGCCACCGGGCTGGAGCTCGACTCGACCCTGCAGAGAATCGTGGAGGCGGCGGTCGAGCTGGTCGACGCCCGGTACGGGGCGCTTGGCGTGCTCGGCGACGAAGAAGGGCTGTCGGAGTTCGTTCACGTGGGCATCGACGCGGAAACCCGGTCTCATATGGGCCATTTGCCGGAAGGCCGGGGCCTGCTCGGGTTGCTCATCGCGGAGCCGCATCCTGTCCGGGTCCCGGATCTGAGCCTGCACCCGGCTTCGGTCGGGTTCCCGGCGAACCACCCGCCGATGCACAGTTTTCTGGGTGTCCCGGTCCGTGTCCGGGACGAGGTCTTCGGCAATCTGTACATGACGGAGAAGCGGGGCGCCGCCGAATTCACCGCCGATGACGAGGTTGTCCTGCAGGCACTCGCGGCGGCCGCCGGTGTCGCCATCGACAACGCGCGGCTGTTCGAACGCTCACGGACGAGGGAACGCTGGCTCGAAGCGGTCGCGGAGGTCAACGGGGAACTCCTCGGAGGCGCTTCGGTCACCGACACGCTGAACCTGATCGCCGCCAGGGTTCGCGAACTCGCCGCGGCCGACCAGGTGCTGATCCTGCTCGCCACGGAAGTCGGGCAGCCGTTGACGGTGAGCGTCTTCGCGGGGGAGCGGATGACCGCTCTGGAGGGTACGTCGATGGCGGGCGGGCATCCGGCCATCGATCAGGTGCTCGGTTCCGGTCAGCCCAGTCTCGTCCCCGACCTGGGTACGGTCTCCTCCGGTCAGGCCGAGCCCGCTTTCGACGGTCTCGGACCGGCCGCCGTGATTCCGTTGAACAGCACTTCCGGTGTCGGAGGGGTCCTCATCGCGGGGAGGGACAAGGGCTCCGCCCAGTACAAGGCCGATCAGCTCCCGATGCTGTCGTCGTTCGCCGATCAGGCGGCGGTCGCGCTGGAGTTCGGCGAGAAGCAGCGTAATCAGCGGCTGCTGGACGTCCTCGCCGATCGGGACCGGATCGCGCAGGACCTGCACGACCACGTCATCCAGCGGATGTTCGCGACCGGCATGAGCTTGCAGAGCATCGTGCCCCGGGTACCCGACACGTTGGCCCGGGACAGGGTGACGCAGGCGGTGGAACAGCTGGATCGCACGGTACGCGAGATCCGGACGTCCATCTTCGACCTGCACACCTCGGGCTCTGATGCCTCGAAGAGCCTGCGCCGCCGGCTGCTCGACGCCGTCACGGAGTTGACGACCGAGAGCACGCTCACCCCTTCGGTCCGGATCGCCGGCGCTGTCGACACGCTAGTGCCGCAGACGCTGCACGAACATGCCGAGGCGGTGGTTCGCGAGGCCCTGAGTAACGCCGTCCGGCATTCCGGCGCCGACGAGATCACGATCAGTGTCGAGGCCGACCGTGAGCTGATCATCGAGGTCACCGACAACGGCATCGGTATCCCGCGAGCGGGCAGGCGAAGCGGTCTGGCGAACCTCGCCGACCGAGCGGAGAAGTGTGGCGGCGAAGCCGAGTTCGGCGACTTTGACGGTGGCGGTGCGCGAGTGGTCTGGAGCGTCCCGCTGAATCACTGATCGCCGAACAGCGGGGGCGCCGCGGTCTTCTTGAGTTCGGTCGCGAGGACCGCCGCCTGCGTCCGGCGCTGGATGCCGAGCTTGGCCAGGATCCGGGAGACGTAATTCTTCACGGTCTTCTCGGCGAGGAACATCCGCTCGCCGATCTCGCGGTTGGTCAGGCCCTCGCCGATCAGGTCGAACACGGTGCGTTCCTGCTCGGAGAGGGTGGCGGTCGGGTCGTTCTGGTCGCGCTCGCGCCGGATGCGGTTCATCAGCGCGGCGGTGGTCCGGCTGTCGAGCAGCGAACCGCCACCCGCGATCGTGCGGATCGCCGAGACGAGGTCGTTCCCGAGAACCTGCTTGAGGACGAATCCCGACGCGCCCGCCATGATGGCGGTGAAAAGTGCCTCGTCGTCGGCGTACGAGGTGAGCATCAAGCACCGTAGCTCCGGCTCGGTGGACAGCAGATCCCGGCAGAGTTCGATGCCGGTTCCGTCGGGGAGCCGCACGTCGAGCACGGCGATGTCCGCGTCGCTTTGCGGGATGCGGGCGAGTGCTTCGGCGACGGACGCGGCTTCGCCGGCGATTTCGATGTCGGGTTCGTTCCCGAGCAGATCCGCCAGCCCTCGCCGGACAATTTCGTGGTCGTCCACGAGGAAAACCTTGATCGCCATCTCGTCCCTCCTGCGGGGTCCCGGCATCTCGACCGACGGTACCCGTGTAGTTCGGCCGACACAGCCACCTAGACGTCCCAACGAACCGGGACCTTGGGCCCTAGCAGGCTCCGCACCGGGTATTTGGTCCCGCCGATCGGTGCCCTCGGTACCTGCTTCCCGCACGCGGGACGGGTGCACCGTGGAACTCGATCGAGTGACGACCGAGGACGGGACACATGGCGAACGGGTGGACGAGGGCCGAGACCGAGGTACTGGCGAGGACGTTGCTGCGGGCGCCTTCGGTGCACAACATCCAGCCGTGGCGGCTCGAATTCGACGGAGACCGGCTTCTCCTGCGTGAGCGTCACGACCTGCACTTGCCCGAGCACGACACCCGAGGCCGTGACCGGCTCATCTCGTGCGGTGCCGCGCTCGCCAATGTGGAGCTGGCTGTCCGGGTTCTCGGCTACGACCTGACCACGCGGATGTTGCCGGAGGACGGCGAGCCGGACCTCGTCGCCGCGATCGAGACCGCGGGGCGTTCGGCGCCGTCCGATGTCGACCTGCACCGGTACTCGGCGATAGCCCGGCGAGGAAGCTACCGCCACCCGTTCTCCGGCCGGCGAGTCTCGCGGGAGAAGATCGGCGACCTGATCGCCGCCGCGACCGAGAGCGGCGTCGAAGCGAGGCCGATCCACGACGAGCTGGAACTCTCCCGGGTCGCGGATCTGCTCGAATTCGCCGCCGAGGCGTATCAGCACGACCTGGCGTACCAGCGAGAACTGGCCCTGTGGACCATCCACGACGAGCAGTATCACCGTCATGGCGTCGGACTGGCCGCGAGCACGCTTCCCACCGGATCACTTCCCTGGGCGGGACTGGTCCGTCCAGGGACGGCTCTCCCTGATCGCCGGGTTCTTCAGCGTCGCCTCGCCGGCGAGACCTTGCTCGTCTTCCTCACCGTCGACGACGGCCGGTATGACCACCTGCACGCGGGACACGCGCTCCAGGACACCTGGCTCGAAGCGGTCGACGACGGCCTGGCCGGTTCGGTCCTGACCCAGCCGCTGCACCTGCCCGAAGTCCGTTCCGCGTTGGCCGAGGATCTGGAACTTCCCGGGTTTCCGCAAGCCGTCATGCGCTTCGGTTATCCCACCGGACTGGTACCGCCGAGCCCGCGCCGCGCCGTCGACGAAATCCTCGGAACCGGATTCTGAGCTCCCACGAGAAAGGTGTCATCGTGACCATCGCGCTGACCTTCCATGGCGGAGCCGGAACCGTCACCGGCAGCAAGTACCTGCTGGAAACACCCGGTTCCCGCGTCCTGGTCGACTGCGGGCTCTTCCAGGGCCTCGCCGATCTGCGCCGTCGGAACTGGGCACCGTTGCCGCGTGCCTTGACCGACGTCGACGCCGTGGTGATCACCCACGCCCATCTGGACCACTGCGGGTACCTGCCGGTCCTGGTGCGATCCGGCTGGCGCGGACCGGTGTACGCGACGCCGGGCACCGCGGCTCTCGTGCCGATCGTGCTGGAGGACAGCGCCCATCTCATGACCGAGGAGGCCGCGCACGCCAACAAATACGGCTGGTCCAAGCACCGGCCGGCCTTGCCCCTTTACGACGCGGGCGACGCGCGGAAAGCGATCGGTCTTCTCGAAGAACTCGAGTACGGCGCCGAGACTACGGTGGGCAAGGACATGACGCTGCGTTTCGGGCAGGCCGGCCACATCCTCGGCTCCGCCTGGGCACAGTTGCGGTCCGACGGGCGCGACGTCGTGTTCAGCGGCGATCTCGGCCGTCCGGCGCACAGTCTCCTGCGCCCGCCGTCGCCGCGGCCTCCCTGCGACGCGCTGGTACTCGAATCGACCTACGGCTCCCGCGTCCACCACGACACCGATGCCATGGACCGACTCGGCGAAGTCATCAGGCGGACGGCCAGGCGTGGCGGAAGTGTCCTCATCCCGGCGTTCGCCGTCGACCGGACCGAAGTGGTGCTGGCCGCACTCGCGAAACTGATGCGGTCGCGTACCATCCCCGACCTGCCGGTGTACGTGGACAGCCCGATGGCCTTGGCGGCACTGCGGGTGTACCGCGAGGCGTTCCGCGACCACTGGCCGGAGATCCGGCCCGAACTGGCCGGGCACGATCCGCTGACCCCGCCTTCGTTGACCGAGCTGCGGACCGTGGAGGAATCCATGCGGGTCAACGCGCCGAGGATGCCTTCGATCATCATCTCCGCGTCGGGAATGGCGAGCGGAGGTCGGGTACTCCATCACCTCGAACACATGCTGCCCGATCACCGGCACACCGTGCTCATCGTCGGCTACGCCGCTCCTGGCACCCGCGCGCGCAGCCTCGCGAACGGCGCGAGGCAGATCAAGATCCACGGCCGCTACACCACGGTCCGCGCCGACGTGGCCCAGCTCGACGCCTTCAGCGCCCATGCCGACGCGGACGAGCTGGTGCGGTGGGCCACCGCGGGAGCGCCGCCGAAGACCACCTATCTCGTGCACGGCGAACCCGAGGGTTCGGCGGCGGTCGCCGAACGGCTTCGTACCGAGCATGACTGGCAGGCTGTCGTTCCTCGTGATCGGGAGCGGGTGCTGATCTGACGGCTACGCGTGCGTGGCCAGCCCGCGAGCTCTCTCTCGAAGTACATGATGGCCTCCTTCCTTGCGCCTAGGTACAGGAAGGGGGCCTTCATGTACTTGGGGAAAAGGGACATTCGTCCCGGTGGCACAACCTCTTCGGCCGTATCGCCGCGAAAGTCCGCGGTCCTACGCTGAGCCGATGGACGGACAGCCGGTGCACCTGCGTGATGGCCGGACCGTCTTCGTGACCCGTGTGAGTCCGGCCGACGCCGAAGAACTCGGTGAGGCGCTCGTCGAAGCGGATCGGGAGACGCTGTACCGCCGGTTCTGCGGGCCGCCTCCGAAGGTGACACCGCGCTTGCTGGCGCGCCTGACCGAGCTCGATTTCGATCGCCGTTACGCGATTGTCGCCCATGACGAGGCAGGGAAGGGCGTGGCGATCGCGCGGTACGAGGCGACGCCCCAGCCTGGGGTCGCGGAAATCGCGGTCGTGGTGAAGCCCGGTTGGCGCCGGATCGGGCTGGCATCGGCCTTGGTCGCGAAGCTGGCGGAAGCGGCGTCGCGGCACGGGTTCAGCGAGTTCACCGCCACCTATCTCGCCGACAACCGCGCCGTCGCCGACCTCCTCGACTCGGCGGGGGCTCGACGGGTGATCACGGACGGTCTCGCGGACGCGGTGGTGCGGCTGCCGGCTCCTCCGTCCACAATAGACTGATAGGTCGAAGGTCCCGTCCTCTGGTTACGAACGCCGCTGCCTTCCTGACGCGTCAGTTCCTAACGTCCAAGGCAGTTGCCGAAATCAGGATGGGGTGAACCGTTATGCCGGAGAATTCGGGGCACAGGGTCGTCGTCGGTGTCGACGGCTCGGAGTCCGCGATCAAGGCCGTCCGCTGGGCGGCGGATCAGGCGCGACGCCGCCACGCGGAACTCGCGCTGGTGCACGCGATCGACGACGAGTCGCTGAATCATCCGAGGCCGATGCCGACCCGGGAAAACCTCGCGGAAATGATCAGGATGCGCGGACATCGCCTCCTGCGGCAAGCCCGTGATGCCGCCAGGGAGATCGCCCCGGATCTCCACGTCTCACTCCTGTTGCGGCACGAGCGCCCGGCGCAGGCACTGAAAGACGCCGCCGAAAATGCGGACCTGCTCGTGCTGGGGACCGAGGGGTTACGTCCCCTGGGCCGGGTGCTGGTCGGATCGGTCTCCATCGCGCTGGCGGCACGTGCGGCGTGCCCCGTCGCGCTGATCCGCCCGCACGTCGCGGAAACCGACGCACCGCAGGACGGACCGGTCGTCGTCGGCGTCGATGGGACAAGGACCAGCGAAGCCGCCCTCGCACTCGCCTTCGAAGAAGCGTCCTGGCGGCAGACCGACCTGATCGCCCTGCATTGCTGGGACGACGCATTCCTTTCGGCGGTCTTCGAGGAGACGCACTGGAGCCTGGAGCGGTCCGAGATCGAGGAAAGCGCGAACGAAGTCCTCGCCGAACGGCTCGCGGGCTGGCGGGAGAAGTACCCCGACGTGCGTGTGCACCGGGAGGTCGTGCGAGGTCGTCCCGCCGACAAACTGCTCGGGCACGCCGACCGGGCGCAACTGCTGGTCGTGGGCAGTCGCGGCCGCGGCGGCGTCGCCGGGATGCTTCTCGGTTCGACCAGTCAAGCGGTGATGTCCTACGCGCTGTGCCCGGTGATCGTGGCCCGCGAGGCAGCGGACCGGTGACCGGCTCGGCCATGGTCCGGGAAACGGCGGGCCTCACGGCAGACGAAGCGGCGACCGCGCTTCGCCGGGACGGACCGAATACCCTTCCCGCCGCGAAACAGCGGAATCCGTTGCTGACGCTGGCTGGGCAGATGGTCCACTTCTTCGCGTTGATGCTCTGGGCGGCGGCGGGGCTGGCGTTGCTCGCCGGGATGCCGGCGCTGTCGATCGCGATCGTCGTGGTCGTGGTGCTCAACGGTGCGTTCTCGTTCGCCCAGGAGTACCGCGCGGACCGTGCCGCGGAGCGGTTGCGCGATCTGCTGCCGGTGCGCGCGACGGTGCGCCGGGATGGACGGGCGGTCGTCGTGGACGCGGCGGACCTGGTCGTGGGCGACGTGGTCCTGCTCGAGGCGGGGGACCGCGTGTGCGCGGACGGGGAACTCGCCGAATGCGGCCTGCTCTCGGTGGACGAGTCCATGCTGACCGGCGAGAGCAGACCGGTGCGGCCGGAGGTGGGCGGATCCGTTTTCGCCGGTACGTATGTCACCGAAGGGCACGGCGTCGCGATCGTGACGGCCACCGGCGCCCGCTCCCGCCTCGCCGGAATCTCGGCGGTGACCGCGAGCGCGGTGCGGCCGAGGAGTCCATTGGCCACGCAGTTGCACCGCGTGGTGCGGATCGTGGCCCTGATGGCGGTCGCGGTCGGCTGCGTGTTCTTCGCCGCCGCCCTCGGCCTCGGCCGCGCGGGAACGGAAAGCTTCCTGCTCGCGATCGGCGTGACGGTCGCGCTCGTCCCGGAGGGGCTGCTGCCGACCGTGACGCTGTCGCTGGCGCGGGCGGCGCAGAAGATGGCGGGCCGCAACGCCCTGGTACGACGGCTCGAATCCGTGGAGACGCTGGGGGCGACCACGTTCATCTGCACCGACAAGACCGGCACGCTGACCCGCAACGAAATGTCCGTCGTCCGGGTGTGGACGCCGTCCGGGACCGTCGAGGTCGACGGTACGGGATACCGGCCGGTCGGCGAGCTCACCGGCTCTCCGGCGGCGGTGCGGGCGGCGGCGACGCTCGCGGATTCCGCGGCACGGTGCTCTCCGGACGCCCACGCCGTCGAAGGGGCGAACGGGTGGCGGCCGGTCGGCGACCCGATGGAGGTGGCGCTGCACGTCCTCGCCGCACGTGCCGGAGTCGCCGCCGCTCCGCCGCCGGTCCGACGGCGGCCGTTCGATCCGCGCCGGCGCCGGTCCTCGGTCGTGGACGGCGATGGCCTCCATGTTTCGGGCGCACCGGACACCGTCCTGCCACTGTGCGCCGAGGTTTCCGGCGCGGACGAAGCGATCGCCGCGTTCAGCAGAGCGGGTCTGCGGGTGCTCGCGGTGGCGCGCCACGCCAAATCGGCCGCACAGGAGGAGCAGGGCGGGCTGACGCTGCTCGGCCTTGTAGGGCTGGAGGATCCGCCCCGGCCCGACGTCGGCGCCGCGATCGCCTCCTGCCGTCGCGCCGGGATCCGGCTGGCGATGGTGACCGGCGACCATCCGGGGACGGCCGCGGCCATCGCCGCGGAAGTCGGGCTGCTCGGGCCGGACCGGCTCGTGCTGGAAGGCAAGGACCTGCCGGCCGACGACGAGGCGCTCGGCAGGCTGCTCGATGTCGACGGTGTGGTGGTCGCCAGGGTCGCCCCGGAGGAGAAGCTTCGGATCGCCAAGGTCCTCCAGGCTCGCGGGCACGTCGTGGCGATGACCGGAGACGGCGTCAACGACGGGCCGGCCTTGCGCACGGCCGACATCGGTGTCGCGATGGGGGCATTGGGCAGTGACGTCGCCAGGGAGGCGGCCGACCTGGTCCTCCTCGACGATCATTTCGGCACCATCGTGGCCGCCGTCGAACTCGGGCGCGCGACGTTCGTGAACATCCGGCGCTTTCTCACCTATCACCTGACCGACAACGTCGCCGAGCTCACGCCGTTCGTCGTGTGGGCGCTCGCGGGCGGGCAGATCCCGCTGGCCATCACCGTCCTGCAGGTACTGGCGCTCGACATCGGCACCGACCTCCTTCCGGCGGTCGCGCTCGGCGCGGAGCCGCCGAACCGCCGCACGATGGAAGGGCCCGCGAAGGGCGGTTCCCTGATCGACGGAAGGCTGGTGCGCCGTGCCTTCGGAGTGCTCGGCCCAGCCGAGGCACTGGCGTCCATGACGGCGTTCCTGGTGGTGCTGCTGGGTGGCGGGTGGTGGTTCGGCGAGGTGCCGGGCACTGCGCTGCTCGCGACCGCGTCCGGTACGGCCTTCGCGGCGATCGTGTTCGGCCAGCTCGCGAACGCCTTCGCCTGCCGGAGCGAGTCACGCTGGGTCGGCAGGATCGGCTTGCGGGGAAATCCCCTGCTGTGGTTCGCGATCGTCTTCGAACTCGCGATGCTGGCCGCGTTCCTCGTGATGCCGCCCCTGCCCGGGCTCCTCGGCGGTACCGTGCCGAGCCCGCTCGGCTGGGCGCTGGCCTTCGCCACCGTCCCGGTCGTCCTGCTCGCCGACACCGTCCACAAGGCCGTCCGTGCCCGGTCGTGACCGGCGCGCGATCCTCGCCAAGGCGGTGACCTCGGTTTCGATGGCCTTGGCGAGGAAACCGGCGTCCGGCGCACTCGCGAGGTCCAGGGTGATCCCGAAATTGAGCTTGTCGCGATAGGAGAAAGCGGCCACGCCGGTCCGCAGCCGCAAGGCGACCGGGACATAGGGGTAGAGGTCCGCCACCTCGCGTCCGAGCAACCGCAGCGGCGTCCGCGGCCCCGGGACATTCGTGACCACCGAGACCACGTTGTGCTGGGGGAGGCCGGCGGCGAGCCGGACGGCCCACGCGACCGGTGCGAACGGGACGGAGGCCGCGACACCGGTCAACGCGGCGCCGGCCTCCGCCTCTTTGCTCGCCTTCAAGGTGGCCGAGCGCCGATGAACCGCGACCAGCCGTCCCGCGGGATCGGGGACGTCGACGGGGAGCAAGGGCAGCATCAGCGAGACTTCGTTGTCGACGCTGTCGTGGTTTCCGCGGACGGAGACCGGCACGAGCGCGCGTATCGCGTCCGGCACCGGCTTCTCGCCTCTTCGGCGCAAAAGGGCCCGGAACGCGCCCGTGACGGCCGCGAGTGCCACGTCGTTCACGGTGACCTCGAAGGCCCGGCAGACATCGTGCACGTCGTCGAGGGAGGTATGTGCCACCTCGTAGCGCCGGTCCGGGCCGATGGGGCCGGAGAGCGACGATCGGGCCGCGGGGACGAGCGCGGAGGCGAACGCCGTCAGGCCCGAGACGGCATCCGCGATACCGCGCACCGCCCGTGAAGGTGAGAGCGCCAGCCGTACCACCGAGCGAAGCAGTTCGGCGGGAGTCAGCAGGATCCTGCGTGCGGCGTCCTTGAGCAGGTCCGCGGTGCCGAGGTCGGGGACCGGCTCGGCCGTCGCGGCGTCCGGGGGTACGTCGGTGAAGAGCACCTTCAGCAGCTCGTTACCAGTGACGCCATCCGCGACGCAGTGATGCAGTTTCGACAACACCGCCCAACGGCCGCCGGAAAGTCCCTCCATGACCCAGAATTCCCACAGCGGATGATCCCGGTCGAGGCGTTCCCCCATCAGCAGGGCGACGAGTTCGCACAACTCTCGCTCCTCGCCGGGCGCCGGAACGGCGATCCGGTGGAAGTGCCGGGCCGCGTCGAAACGGTCGTCGTCGACCCACACCGGTGGACCCAGATCGAGCGGCACACGGTGGATCTTCTGCCGGTAGCGCGGGATCAGCGGCAACCGGGAGGTGATCGACCGGACGAAGTCCGCGTGCGAGGGCGGTGGGCCTTCGATCACCGCCACCGAAGCGATGGACAGGGAGGCGTTGGGATCCCCGTCTTCCAGCTCCAGGAACGCCGCGTCGAGCGGGCTCAGATGGTCCATCGGTGCCTCCCGGTTCATTCAGGACGCGAGATCGCTGGCTTCGGTTGTTCTTCGTTCTCTCATCCGCGAAGCACGGCACGCCGTGTCTCGAACTCGTCCTTGTCGATCTCCCCACGCGCGAACCGTTCGTTCAGGATCCTGACCGCGTCGTCGTGGCCGGTCGAGGTCTTGGTGGTGCGGCGCAACAGGATCACCGAGACGGTGATGAGGCCGCCGACCAGGATGAGCACGGTGATCAGCATGAGCAGCATGCTGACCCAGCCGCCGTTGGAGTATTGCCAGTAATGCATGATCATTCCTTTCGACTCAGTGGCTCTGGTAGCGCACTTCGCGGGTCACCGGCGTCCCGAGTGGCGCGAGGACCTCGTCGAGGTTCCGGCGCGGGGTCGCGGCCAGGGGATCGGCGTTGACCGGTGCCCAGCCGGTCCGCAGCACCATCTGCGGGAAGGTGCCGCCGGTGACCAGGTCCCGCACCTTCGTCCTGGTGTCCGCGACTTCCAGCGGTTCGGTGAGCGGAGAGGTGGCCAGGCCCAGGCTGGTCGCGGCGAGCAGGACCGCGCTGGTGGCCTCGCCCGCGCGGAGGCGCGACATGGCGTCGTCCGAAGCCGTGCTCAGCACGAGGAGCGCGGTCTCGTCCGCTTCACCGGCCGCTCCTTCGGGCTGGCCGAGCAAAAGGGTCGGCGAACGCACGCGCCGGCAGGGCGCCGGGGGTGTCGTCCTGTGCGGGTGCGTTCGCCGACGGGACGCCGTCGGGAGCGGTGTGCCTGCCGCTCCAGGCGGCGAGTTCGGTGCGGTACGCCGGGTCCGCCGCGTGGACCTCGGCGGCTTCGGAGATGGCGCGCGCGAGGTGGTAGCGGGCGGCGTCGAGAGCGGGGCGCAGGATGGCGCCTTCGTCCGCCGCGTGCCGGGCGAGGGTTTCGAGGTGCCCGGTGGGGACGGTCCAAGAGCTGTGCCTGCGCCGGTCGGTCCGGCGCCGGGGAATGGCCGCGGCTAGCGCGATGTCCTCCTGGGTCGGCTCGTGCCGATGCAGTTCGATGGACGCCAGATGGTCCGGTTCCGCCGGATTGGGCAACCGGTGCACCTCGGCCCGCCAGCCCAAGGCCGCGAAGCCGACCCGGAGATGGTGCAGCGCCTCCCCGCAGCCGAGCATCAGGTCCCGGCCGTCCGGATCGGTACCGGCCAGCTGCCGGGCCCGGTCGGCGTACAGGTGGACGGTGCGATCTCCGACACGCCATTGCCAGGGCTGGGAGTTGTGCACCGAAGGGGCGCGGCAGGCCAGGGCCACCGCGGTTTCGACCGTGTAGTCGTCGGGAAGGCCGTGGTCCATCGGAAACCTGCCTCTGTTCAGTGGGTGAAGGGGCCGCGTTTCATCGTTCTCCTGAGGCCGCGGGGCGTGGAGGGCCGGAGGGCCCGGTTCGCCGGGCCGTTCGTTTCTGTTCTCCCGCCCGGTCGCGCGGGATCGTCGAAAGGATCCGCTCCCCGCAAGGAGGCGTCCCATGAGTTCCGCTGTCCGCGTCGAGGCTTCGCTCGATCCTGATCTGTCCCGCTGGCTGTGGCTGGTGAAATGGCTGCTCGCGATCCCGCACTATCTCGTGCTCGCGGTGCTGTGGCTCGCGTTCGTCCCGCTGACGGCGGTGGCGTTCTTCGCCATCCTGTTCACCGGGCGGTATCCGCGGGCGATCTTCGAGTTCAACGTCGGGGTTCTCCGGTGGGCGTGGCGGGTGCACTACTACGCCTACGCCGCGTTGGGCACGGATCGATATCCGCCGTTCACCCTGGCCCACGTTCCCGACTATCCCGCCCGGCTCGAGATCGACTACCCGGAGCGGCTTTCCCGCGGCCTCGTGCTGGTGAAGTGGTGGCTGCTCGCCATCCCGCACTACCTCGTCGTCGGTCTCTTCGCCGGAGGCGGGCTTTGGCTGTGGAACAGCTCCGACGAGGGCTTCCAGTGGGGAGCGGGCGGGCTCATCGGGATCCTGGTGCTCATCGCGGGCGTCATCCTGCTGGCGCGGGGTGAATACCCGAAGCCGATCTTCGACTTCGTGATCGGGATGGACCGGTGGGTCATCCGGGTGGGCGCGTACGCCGCTCTCATGACCGACGAGTACCCACCGTTCCGGCTCGACTCGGGCGGCAGCGAACCCGGCCCGCCGGCCGACCGCTCCTCCGAACCGGCACGGCACCGTCCGGGTACGGCGGGGTGGACGCCCGGTCGAGTCGTGTCCGTCGTGATCGGAGTGGCCCTCGCCGTCCTGTCGACCGGTCTGATCAGCGGAGGTGCCGCGTCCCTGTGGTTGGACCGGGCTGACCGCGACGACGACGGATACCTGACGGTTTCGAGTACCTACAGCACCGATACCGCTGCCCTGGCGAGCGAACGGTTCACGTTCGCCGACACCGCCGCCGGCGATGTACCCGTCACGCGTGCGCTCGGTGACATCCGCGTACGGGTGACCGCTCTCGACCAGAAGGACGTTTTCGTCGGTGTCGCGCCGGCCCCGGTGGCGGAACGCTACCTGAGGGGGACCGACCACGCGACGATCATCGATCTCACTTCGGGCGAACTGGCCGTACACCGTTCTCCGGAGTCGCCGGTGCTCCCGTGGGAAGTGGGTATCTGGACGGTTTCGGCGGTCGGCCCTGGCACGCAGACGATCACCTGGCCGGACCAGGCCGGTGACTGGACCCTCGTGGTGATGAACGCCGACGGCTCGGCCGGGGTGGACGTGCGCGCGGAGGCGGGTGCGACCGTACCGATACTCGGCTGGCTGTCCTGGACTCTGCTGGTCGCCGGCCTGCTGCTGCTCGCCGCGGGGGTGGCGTTGGCCGCGGTCGCCGTCACCCGTGTCTCGAACGAACTTTCACCGGTCAGCCAAGGAGGATCGTGATGCAGGTACTCGTGGTGTTCGAGTCGATGTTCGGCAACACCGAGATCGTCGCCAGGGCGATCGGCAAGGGCCTGGCCGCCTCGTGCGAGGTCGACGTCGTCAACGTCGACGACGCCCCGGCACAGTGGGACGGCCTCGGCCTGCTCGTCGTCGGAGGCCCCACCCATGCCCACGGCATGACCCGGCCCGGTACCCGCACGAGCGCGCGACAGGAGGTCGAGGGCGGAGTCCGCTCGGCGACCGGTGTCCGGGAATGGCTCGGCGCTTTGCCGACGGCATCACGACGTGTGCCGTTCGCGGTCTTCGACACGAGGCTCCGCCGAGCTCGGTGGCTCACCGGTTCCGCCGCGACCGGCGCGCGGAAGCTGCTGCAGAAGCGCCGCGGTGTTCCTTTGCTGCCACCGGAGAGCTTCTTCGTGGACGTCGGCAAGAACGCCACGATCCTGTCCGATGGGGAGCAGGAACGTGCTGAAGCCTGGGGTATCCGGCTCGCGGCGAGGCTTCTGGAGACCGCGGCCGGCTGACGCTCACGGGTGAGAAAGCACCCACCAGGCGACGAGCAGACCACCCGAATTGGTCGCGCAGTGCAGGAGCGCCGGCGCCAGTACGCCCTTTCCCCAGTGCCGCCACCAGTAAAGGAAGACGCCGGCGCCGGCCGCCGCGACCATCGCCAGCACCGAGATCAGCGGAAGCGGGAGACCGCCGACGGTGGCGTTGACCGCGGCGTTGCGGACCAAGGCGAGCGAGGGCAGCAAATGCCACAGACCGAACAGGGCGGCGGCGCCGAGGACCGGTGCCCAGCGCCAGCGCTCGCCGGCACCGAGAAGCGCGGGGAGAACGCCGCGGAAGGCCACTTCCTCGAGGAGAACGGTGCCGAGGGGAATGCGGAGCAGGGCGAGCCACACCAGCTGACCGATCCCCGGCGTCCCGACCCTGCCGTCTTCGAAGACGGTCCGGAGCCCGGGCACGGCCAGCGCCACCGCGAACACGAGGCCGACCAGCCCGGCACCCGCGAGGCCGATGACGGTGGCGCGACCGAGGGTGTGCCTGCCGAGCCCGATCGACGCGAGCAGGAGGCCGGAGAATCTGGCGACGGCGATCAACACGGCCGCCGTCACGGCACCGCATATGGGATACGCCCAGCCGGGCAGCACGCGGTTCGCGAGCACCGTGGCCGTCGCGAGCAGCAGCACCGAGACGATGACGGCGAGAACCCTACGAGGGAGCCGTATGTCGACTGGTTGCGCTCGGTGAGCCTGCTCGTCGTGGTGGTCTGGCACTGGGCGTTCACCATTCTGCGATGGTCACCGGACGGGCCGATGCCCACGAGCCCGCTCGGGTTCTTCTCCGGTTTGTGGATCTTCACCTGGCTTCTGCAGGTGATGCCGATGTTCTTCTATGTCGGGGGTTACGTACACCTGGTGTCCTGGCGACGGGCGAGAGCACGCGGGGATCCGCTCGCGCGCTACGTACTGCACCAGATCAGGCGCCTCGTCGTGCCGGCCGGAGCCTTGGTGCTGATCTGGACCGCGTTCGGTGTGACGGCGGCGTCGGTGTTCAATCTACGCTGGATTCGCGGTGCGGCACTGTTGATCATCAGCCCGCTGTGGTTTCTCGTGGTGTACGTCGTCCTCTTGGCGGTGCTGCCGTTGAGCCTGTGGCTGCACCGAAAGTTCGACGTCGTGGTCCTGGTCTGGCTGGGCGGTGCCGCCCTCGGCGCCGACGTGGTGCGATTCCGCTACGACGTGGATCAGGCGGGGTGGGTGAACATGATCGCGGTCTGGGGGCTCGCCCATCAGGCCGGTTTCTTCCATCGACGGCTCGTCGACGCACCGCGGCGCTGGGGGCACGCGTTGCTCTGGACAGGTCTGTTCGGTCTGGCGGGATTGGTGTTCTCCGGTCTGTATCCGGGTTCGATGGTCGGTGTCCCCGGGGACCGGTTGTCGAACATGGGGCCGCCGACGTTCGTGATCGTCGCGCTGCTGACGTTCCAGATCGGCTTCGCCGAGGTGACCCGCCCGTTCTTCGAACGACGGCTCGCGAGGCCACGCTGGCGCCGGTTCATCGCTCTGCTCGACCACTACGCGCTGCCGCTGTTCCTCTTTCACACCACCGGGATGGCGCTGGCGAAGGCCTGCGTCCACTTCATCTTCGGGAATGGCCTCTCCGACGACCGGCTCCCTGATCTGATCTGGTGGCTGCAACGGCCGATCGCGGTACTCGGTTCGTTGTTGTGCACGCTCCCGTTCTTGCTGCTTTTCGGAAGAAGGCAGCCGTCTTCGAGAGTTGCCGACGTATTGACGCGATGA
This sequence comes from Amycolatopsis sp. WAC 04182, assembly GCF_003947465.1. Taxonomy (NCBI): domain Bacteria; kingdom Bacillati; phylum Actinomycetota; class Actinomycetes; order Pseudonocardiales; family Pseudonocardiaceae; genus Amycolatopsis; species Amycolatopsis sp. WAC 04182. The sequence continues at coordinate 668,455 of NZ_QHJJ01000003.1, read as the reverse complement.
ACGCCACTGCGGCGCTTCTCGTCCTCACTTATGGTCTAACCGAGATCACAAACCGGGGTACAACACGTCTCATAGATGTCGCTTTACGTAACCATTATCCGGTTGCCGACGACTAGTGCAGGAACGACGACCGGAGGACGCATGAGATCGAAATTTTCGACATCGATACGAGACAATCGGCGTGCTCCTCGGAACGTGACTATTCGCTCTCGCGTTCCGCAAGCTGCCTGGCAGTGGCTTCGCCTCGAGGAGTGGCATACCAGCCCTTCGACCGGCCAAGTCGGGTCTTGATGACCAGACCCCGTTCCAGGAGCATCTTTCCGCTGCGGCTGATCTGCGCCTCGTGGACGTCGAGCCGATCGCAGATGTCGGAGCTGGTGATGTGCGCCTCGTGGCATACCAATACGAGCATCTTGGCCGCCCACGACTTCGGGTCCAAGGTATCGGCCAGTGTCGCCTGTTCGGCTCGGTCCAGCGCCGCTTGGGTCACCTCGGCGAATGCCGTGACAACGGCTTCGAGGCGCGCCGCCTGGCCGCCTGGCTGCAATCGTGTGCCGGCGGATTGGAACGCGCGTAGCGCCGCCCGTAGTGATGGAATGTCCGCCAGCAGGGAGGCATCGACCAGCCATCTGCCGACGGCTGCCGTCCAGCGGTCGACCGCTACATGGTCGCCGAGCACCTTCCCCTCGCCAGTCTCTTCTCGCAGCTTGGCAGCCCAGACTTCGAGACCCCGCGACAGGCCTTCGGCCGCGCTGCCGTGCGCGGAAGTCGCACCGGTCGCTCTCGCGTTCAGCGTGGCGGCTATCGCGGTCGAGGACATGGCTCCCCACCTCCATAATCAAGGAAGTGTTAAGTATGGATCCCGCTGACGCGTTCGTCAACCTCTACGACGAACTCAAGGACATCCCCGGGGACGCTCTGAGTGACTGGTCGGACCTTGAGCGGGTGCAAGTCACCAGGGAAGAGGTATGTGATGAGGTGCGGACGACTGGATTCTTGTCCGAACAGTGGCTTTCTGCCTGGTCGGATGATCGGGAAATCCTGTTCGGTGTCTTGCTGGGACTGAATTTCGCGCTTCTCGACGCCAGCACCGACACGTCCGATCTTGGCTTCAGGGCACTGGATTACCTACAAGTCCGGCTGGATATGAATGGCCGGCTCAACGAGGCGACGGGAGGACTTCTGCTGCCACGTCGCACGTCTCCGTGCCGGCCGAACGAGGACCCCGAACACCTCGATGACTTCCTCGCATTGCACCGCATCCCGGCATACATCAGTACGAACTTGCAGGTCTCCAAAGTCGCCGCCGTTCATGACATACCGCAGTTGGATACGCATGGTCTTTCCGACGGACTCGCGACGGCACGGCCGATTCGGATCGCGCAGCTGCCTTTCCTGGCCGAACCGGACGACCTTCGGTGGAAGCTGGATCGTCCTGACGGCGGCTTCTACACCGTCGAGCCAGACAGTGCGCGACTCGCCGACCGGATCGCGGAGGCGTTGAATGTCCTCGACCAGAGTGGAGCAGTGCTGGCTGTCCTTCCCGAAGGTTGCCTCGACGACAGCCTTCTCGAACGATGGCGCGAGCAGCTCCGGGCTACGCCGCGGCCGGATGAAAGCTCGCTCACGTGGCTGCTTCTGGGTACTGGCCCGGTCACGAGCGCAGGCCCGCGTCCGACCAGTAATCGTCCTCCGAACCGTGCGGTGCTCGTGCACCGCAACGGCTGGCTCGATCCGTTGCTCACTCAGGACAAGATGGCAGGGTTCTGCTTCACAGTGGAAAAACAGAAGGAGTACGAGGTCGAGTTGGGCGGAGTCAAGCGTGACGAACGTATCTCGCATGATCCCCTGATTACCGTGCTCGAGTCTCGCGTTGGACGATTCGCTGTCCAGGTCTGCGAAGACTTCACCCGTCCTCTGCGCCATCATCCGGTCATCGCGGTCGGAGCAACTCATCTTCTCGTCCCGGTTCTCGCGGCTCCGATGTGGCGAGGGGGTTGGCAAGCGGTCGCCGGTCAAGTGCTGACTGTGCAACTCGGAGCGAAAGCTGCGGTCAGCAACGGACTCGCGATCACACGGTTCTACAAGGAGCCGAAGTCCGCTGTGAGCAGCTTTTCGGAGGTCGAGTATCCGGCGACCACCCTGCTGACCATCACTGGCCCGCTGGGCAGGCCTGACGAATACCTGACGACCGAGGACATGGTTCAGGAACACGGTAATGCCGATGCCAAGCGGCAGACGGCAGCCGAAGACGCCATGACACCACGAGTGGCCGACTGGTAGTCGTGCTCCCTGGTTATCAGCGAGTGCTCAGAGCTTGACATCGGGACCTTCGGCTCTCCTTCGCGGACGCCGAGTAAGCGACTGTGGAGAGCATGTTTGAGGATGCGCGAAAAGACCGTGCCGTGAGCGAGCCCGGAGGGTTGCATCCGGCCCAGTCGGTCTTCGTTGTGCAGAACCAGGCCAGTGCGTTCCCCCTAGGCCGATGCGAGAGGTGGCGCCGTGCGCGCGCAGCGAGGTGACTGGCTCGTCATCAAGGGATCGACCCTCGGAAAACCGGACCAGCGGGGCCTGATCATCGAGGTCCACTCCTCGGATGGAACACCGCCGTATGTCGTGCGCTGGCTGCAGGACGACCATGTGTCCATGGTCTTTCCCGGCCCCGACGCTGTCATCATCACCGAGGCGGAGCAGAGTGCCGCAGACGAAGCCGAACGCGCCCGGCTTGCCGCCTTACAAAAGGCCATCGTCACAGGGCAGCGGTCGTCTCGCTGACCGACGTCGCGTCGCCCATCAGCAGGGAATATGCCGCGCTGACGAATCGACCAGAGTGCCCGTGTGCGCGGCGACTGTGCGTTCCGCCGAGGCCATCTCGAAGCCTCTTCTCAGAAAAGCAGAAGCCATCCGGGGCTTAGGGCAGAACGTCCCGCATCGGGCGGGCCAACGGCCCGGTGCATCGGGGCGCCAGGCACTGACCTTCCGGCCGCGATGGAGGCAGGCTTGGCCGTAGCACTTCGCGGAAGGTGGTCGGGAGATGGCGGAAGGATTCGACGACAGCCGGTCGAAGCCGGTGGTGGCCGGGATCGACGGTTCTCGGTCCGCGGTGGAAGCGGCGCGATGGGCCGCCGGGGAGGCCGGCCGACGCGGGCTTCCGTTGCGGCTCGTGTACGCGTACGAATCGGCCGGACGTGACTATCCCACCCTGGAGGTCACCGCGGCGGAGGTGCGTGAAGCCATGCGGGAAACCGGGATCCGGCGTTTGAGCGTCGCCGGGAAGACCGCCTCCGGGGCCGTGCCCGGTCTGGACGTCACAACCGAGATCGTGGAGGGGGACGCGAGGGAGGTACTCGTCGAGGAATCGCGCCGGGCCGCCCTGATGGTCCTCGGCTCCCACGGGCTCGGAAGTGTCGGCAAGTTCCTGCTGGGCTCTTCGGGAATCGCGTTGGCGGCCCACGGACAGTGCCCGTTGGTGGTCGTCCGGGACGGCGCCGCGCGTCCCGGTCCGGTACTGGTCGGTGTCGACGGCTGGCCCGCCTCGGCGTCCGCCGTGCGATTCGCCTTCCAGGAGGCGTCGGAGCTGGGAACCTCGGTGACCGCGCTCAGGACGTGGAGCGAACTGGGCCCCGTCGAGCCGGGCATGTGGCGTCTCGGCGGTTCGAGAGCCGTCCACGACTCCGCACGGCGTGCCTTGACCGCCGAGGTGTCCTCGGTGGCACACGAGTATCCGGATGTCCCCTTCGGTTGTGTCGTGGTCCGAGGACGAGCGGGCAAGGTCCTCCGGGAATACGGCGAACGAGCGGGTCTGATCGTGGTCGGAACCCGCGGCAGGAGCGGATTCGCCGGGATGCTGCTCGGCTCGGTGAGCCAAGGACTGGCAGGCCGGACATCGTGTCCGGTCGCCGTCGTCCGTGCGGACACCGGGATTCGGAATTCGCACTCCAAAGGAAGGAAGCAGAACATGAACGACGTCGAGAACGCGCGTGCGGCCAAGGAAGCACGGGACGCGATCGCCGCCGGATCCGGCTCGTCCCGTTCTTCGGGTGAGTTGGCGGAGGCGGCGATGCGGAGATACTTCGCCGCGGAGTCCTATCGCGCGCGGAAGCGCGAGGAACCGTCCGAAGAGGACGAAGAGCGTCCGTCATGACCGGGAAGGCCATCCGCGACGTCATGACCCGGGAGGTCTACTCGGTGCGGAAGGGCACCCTGATCGCGGACATCGCCGGAATCCTCGCGGGCCGGGGGATCAGCGCCGTTCCCGTCGTGGACGACGACCGCGATGTCGTCGGTGTCGTCTCGGAGGCCGACCTGTTGCTCAAACAGGTCGAGTCGGTCAGCGCCCCGCGTCCGAGGGTGCCGGGGATCCGCTCCAAATCGCACGCACGGACGGCGGCGGACGTGATGAGCACCCCCGCGATCACCGTCGAAGCCGACCTTCCGGTCGCGGAGGCGGCCCGGTTGATGGTGGGCCATCGGGTCAAGCGGCTGCCGGTGGTCGACCGCTACGGGAAGCTGACCGGGATCGTCAGCCGGGCAGACCTCGTGCACGCCTTCGTCCGGACGGACGAGGAGATCCGGGACGAGGTCCTGCGGGACGTCTCGGAACAGATCCGGCGTCCGTCGCGGGGTGATGTGCGGGTGGGCGTGGAAAACGGGATCGTGACCCTGCGGGGTGAGGTCGAACGACGGAGCCAGGCCGTCGTGCTGTCGGCGCTGGTGCGCCGGATCGCCGGCGTCGTCGATGTCGTCGATCGGGTCCGGTTCGGGTGGGACGACGAGGCGAACAGGCCGACCGGGTGACGAAGCCCCGATGGCCTCCGTCTCTCGAAACGCTTCTCCTGGCCGGAGTGCTGACGATGCTCGCCGCGGGCGGTATCGCCCGCTTCGGGAGCCCGGCGACGGCTTCGGTGCTCTGGGCGGGCGCCACTGTGGTGATGCTCGTCCCGGCCACGCTCTGGGTACTCGCCGACCTGCGGGCGGGCAGGTGGGGAGCCGACGTGCTCGCGGTGCTCGCGCTGGGCGGCACCGTCGCGGTCGGGGAGTACCTCGCCGGGGCGATCATCGCGACGATGGTCGCGACCGGCCGGGTGCTCGAAGCGGCCGCACGTCGTCGCGCCGGGCGCGACCTGTCCGCGCTGCTGGCACGGGCGCCGACCACTGCCCATGTGCGCCGTGGCGACCTCGTCGAGGTTGTACCGGCCGCTTCCGTGTTGCCGGGCGACGTGGTCGTCGTCCTGCCCGGCGAGGTCGTCCCGGTGGACGGGCTGGTCCGTGGAGAAGGGATCTTCGACGAGTCCGCCCTGACCGGAGAAGCGGAGCCTGCCGACCGCTCGGGGGAAGAGGTCCGCAGTGGTGTCGTCAACGCCGGCGCCGTCGCCGAGATATCGGCCTCCGCGACCGCCGACGCCAGCACCTACGCCGGAGTCGTCCGGCTCGCCGAGCAGGCCGCTTCGGCCACCGCGCCGATCGCACGGCTGGCGGATCGGGTGGCGGTCTGGTTCCTGCCGGCGGCACTCGTCATCGCCGCCCTGGCCTGGGCGCTCACCGAGGATCCGGCGCGCGCGGTCGCGGTGCTCGTCACCGCCACGCCCTGCCCGCTGCTGCTCGCCGTACCGGTCGCGGTGACCGGCGGAATGTCCCGGATGGCACGGTCGGGGGTGGTCGTCAAGGACGGTGCCGCGCTCGAACTGCTCGGCCGGGTCCGCACCCTCGCGATGGACAAGACCGGCACGGTGACCGCGGGCCGTCCGGAGATCACCGCCGTGGTCTGCGCGCCGGACGACTCGGCCGATCGCGTTCTCGGGATCGCCGCGGCGGTGGAGGGGTTCTCACCGCATGTGCTCGCCGGATGTGTCCTGCGGGCGGCGAGAACCGCCGGAGTCGCGGTGCCGGCCGCCGCGGCCGTGTCCGAGACACCCGGGCGCGGGGTCGAGGGGACGGTGAACGGGAAGAGGGTCCGGGCGGGCAAGCGGTCCGGGAGCCTGCTTCCCGGGTGGGCGCTCGGCGTGGAACGGAGAGGGAGGCTCGACCTGGCCTCCGTGATCTGGGTCGAGGAAGACGAGAAGCCGGTCGCCGCGCTCCTGGTGCGGGACCGGCTCCGGCCGGACGCGGCCCGGACGCTGAGCCGTCTGCGTTCGGCGGGACTTACGCGGATCGTCCTGCTCACCGGCGATCGAGTCGGCAACGCCGAGGAGGTGGCGGCGCAGCTCGGACTCGACGACCTGCACGCCGAATGCTCCCCGGAGGACAAGATCTCGTTCGTGCGCGGGGAAAGCGAACGCGCGGTCACCGCCATGGCCGGGGACGGGATCAACGACGCGCCCGCACTCGCCGCCGCGGGTGTCGGCATCGCGCTGGGCTCGCGCGGTTCGACGGCCGCGGTCCAGGCCGCCGACGCGGTGATCTTGGACGACCGCATCGACCGGCTGGCCGATGCGGTGGACATCGCGCGCCGGGCGAGACGGCTCGCGGTGGAGAGCGCCGGGATCGGCACCGGCTTGTCGGTGCTCGCCATGCTCGCGGCGGCGGGCGGGTGGCTGGCACCCGTGCTGGGGGCGTTGGTGCAGGAGGGAATCGACATCGCCGTCATCGGGAATTCACTCCGGGCTCTTCTCGCTCCGCGAGCGTCTCGGCGGCGCGCGCCGGAAGGATTGGTCCGGCGATTCGCGGACGAGCACGAAACCTTGCTGCCGGTCCGTGCCGCGGTGCGCCTGGCCGCCGACGCACTGGCCGAGGGAGCGGGGCAGGACGCCGACGACGCTGTCCGGCACGCCGGCAAGCTGCTCACGGAGCGGCTTCTGCCGCATGAACGGGCCGAGGAGGAACAGCTGTATCCGGCGCTGGCCGACGTGCTGGGAGGTCCGGACAGCACCATCACGATGAGCCGGGAGCATGCCGAGATCGAGCGGTTGATCCGTCGGTTGCGCAGGCATCTCGACGAAGCGCCGGACGGCATCCGATCGGATCAGGTCGATGACCTCAGGGCGACCCTCTACGGCCTCGACGCGATTCTCACTCTTCACTTCGCTCAGGAGGAAGAGGCTTACTTCACGCTTTGAGCGACCGCCTCCTGAGAACTAGGACGCAGCGTGACATCAGGCTTCGAGGCTGGGGCAGCGATGTCCGCCGCGGGGCCGTCCGCCGAGCCGGGACCTTCGGCCCTTTCGACCGGTGCCGCCGTCAGAACACGGTGGATCCCTCGGACGGACTTCGACCAAGGAGGCTTTCATGCAGGAGAAACGCTGGACCGTGGAGATCTTCATCGACGAGCACGAAGCGCGGACGCGCGCGACCGCGCGATTGGTGAACCGGGATGACACCGGCTTGACGGGCGTGGGGATCGCGCGACTCAATCCGGTCGACGCGAATGTGCCCGAGATCGGTGACGAACTGGCCGCTTCCCGTGCGTTGAGCGAGCTCGCGCACCGATTGCTCGACGCGGCCGCGGCTGATATCGAGGGCGTCACCGAGAAACCCGTTCATCTCGGCCGCTGACCCGCCGAGGCCCGGCGTGGGGACGAAGTCCCGGCGCGCCGGGACCTTGGACAGCAGAGCGGCGACCGCGACTCCGGTGAGCATGGATTCCATGGAAGGCCAACGTCCGGAGGGAAAGCGATGAGCTACGTACGCGACTTGTCGACGGTCAGCCTCGCCGACGCCGAATCGGCGGGCGGCAAAGGCGCGAATCTCGGTGAGCTGATCACCGCCGGGTTCTCCGTCCCTCCAGGGTTCGTCGTACTTCGCGAGGCATACCTCACTTCGCTCGACGAAGCGGTTGTACGCGGTGAGATCGCGGAGCTGCACGAGAAGGCGCTCGCGTCCGCGGACGCGCCGGAGCAGCTGTCCGGCCTGTGCGACCAGTTGCGCGTTCTGGTCCACCAAGCGGGGATGACGGCCGGTGTCCTGACAGACGTGATCGACGCCTATCACGAGATCGGGCAGTCGACGCCCATCGCGGTCCGCTCCTCGGCGACGGGGGAAGACGGCGCGGAAGCCTCGTTCGCCGGGATGAACGCCAGTTTCACCAACGTGTGGGGGGACAACGCCGTCCGGGAGCGGATCGTCGACTGCTGGGCGTCCCTGTTCTCGCCCCGGGTGATCGGGTACCGGGCCGGCCGTGGCTTCACCGGGGAACCCGCCATCGCCGTGGTGGTGCAGAGGATGATCACCGCCGATCGTTCCGGGGGCATCTTCACCGCGGATCCGCGTTCCGGCGATCGGGATCGCTTGGTGATCGAGGCGGTCTTCGGTCAAGGCGAAGCGATCGTCTCCGGGGCGGTCGAACCGGATACCTATCTGGTGGCCAAGGACGATCTGCGGCTGGTTTCGGCCCGGGTCGGCAGCAAGTCACACAAGATCATCGCCGAGGTGGGCGGGGGAGACGTCAAGGTCGAGCTTCCCGCGCAGACGGCGGGCCGCCGGGTCCTCGACGACGCGACCGTCCTCGAGCTGGCGCGGCTCGCGACCAGGATCGAAGACCATTACGAAACGCCCCAGGACATCGAGTTCGCCATGACGGGCAAGGAAATCTGGGTCGTCCAGTCCCGGCCGGTCACGACTCTTCCGCCAGGGCGCGAACCGGCACCGGACGTTCTCGTCACCGGGCTGGCCGCGTCACCGGGTATCGGCGGTGGAGCGGTACGGGTGCTGCGGGATCCGGCCGAGGGCGGACAGTTGCGGGACGGCGAGGTACTGGTCGCCCCGATGACCAATCCCGACTGGGTACCCGCCATCCGGCGAGCTTCGGCGCTGGTGACCGACGGAGGCGGGATGACCTGTCACGCCGCGGTCGTCGCGCGGGAGCTCCGGGTTCCCTGCGTGGTCGGCACCGGCGACGCGACACGGGTTCTCGCGGGACGAGGCCCCGTCACGGTCGACGGCACGACCGGCGAGGTGCGGTCCGGCTATGTCCGGCCGCCGGCGCGTACCGAGCCCGCGGTGGCGCCTGCCGTGCCGGAGGCGATCGGGACCAGACTGTACGTCAACCTCGCCATGCCCGAACACCCCGAAGAGGTCGCCGCGCGGCAGATCGACGGTGTCGGCCTGCTTCGGGCGGAGTTCCTGCTGACCGAGGCGCTCGGCGGGCGTCATCCCCGTGACCTCATCGCCAAGGGCGAACAGGAGTCCTTTGTGGATTCGATGGCCGAGTCGCTGCTGCGGATCACGCGCCCCTTCGGCACGCGCCCGGTCATCTACCGGACGACCGACCTGCGCAGCAACGAGTTCCGCGGTCTCGCCGGGGGCGAGGCCTACGAAGCCGTCGAGAGCAATCCGATGATCGGCTATCGCGGCTGCTTCCGCTACGTGCGGGAGAAGGACCTGTTCGACCTCGAACTCCGCACGCTCGCGCGGGTCCGCGAGCAGACGCCGAACCTGCATCTCATGATCCCGTTCGTCCGCACGAAGTGGGAGCTGGAGGCATGCCTCGAGCTGATCGACGCGAGCCCGCTCGGACGGCAGCGTGGACTGCATCGCTGGATCATGGCGGAGGTCCCGTCCGTGGTGCACTGGCTTCCCGAGTACGCCGGGATGGGCATCGACGGTGTGTCCATCGGCAGCAACGACCTCACCCAGCTGGTTCTCGGGGTGGACCGGGACTCGGCAGTCTGCGCGGAATTGTTCGACGAAGCCGACCCCGCCGTGCTCGACACCATCGGACGTATCGTCGGCGCGGCACGAGACGCCGGAATCACCTCTTCGCTGTGCGGGCAGGCGCCTTCGGCGAAGCCGGGCTTCGCGGAGCATCTCGTGCGGTTCGGGATCACGTCGATCTCCGTCAACCCCGACGCGGTCGACGCGTCCCGGAGCGCGATCGCGGCCGCCGAACGCCGCGTCCTGCTGGACGCCGCCCGATGAACGCGATCGAGATCCGCGGCCTGCGGAAGAGTTTCGGTCGCACCAAGGCGTTGGACGGACTGGACCTGACCGTCCGCACTGGCGAAGTCCATGGGTTTCTGGGGCCGAACGGCGCGGGCAAGACGACGACTTTGCGTCTCCTGCTGGGACTGCTGCGGGCTGACGCCGGCGAGATGCGGCTGCTGGACGGGGACCCTTGGCGTGATGCCGTATCGCTTCACCGGCGGCTCGCCTATGTGCCCGGTGAGGTGTCGCTCTGGCCGACGCTCACCGGGGGAGAGGTGATCGACCTGCTCGGCAGGCTTCGCGGTGGCATCGACGAACGACGGCGAGATCGCTATCTGGACCTGTTCGACCTCGACCCGACCCGCAAGGGGCGCACCTACTCCAAGGGGAATCGCCAGAAGGTGGCCGTCGTGGCGGCGTTGGCCTCCGACGCCGAACTGCTCCTGCTCGACGAACCGACCGCCGGGCTCGACCCGTTGATGGAGGACGCCTTCCGGGGCTGCATCCGGGAGGAACGCGACCGCGGCCGGACCGTCCTGTTGTCCAGCCACATCCTCTCCGAGGCCGAGGCGTTGTCCGACCGCGTCAGCATCATCCGGGGCGGGCGCGTGGTCGACACCGGGAGCCTCGACGAACTCCGGCACCTGACGCGGACGTCGCTCACCGTGCGGCTGGCCGGGCCGCCGGACGGACTCGCGGCCTTGCCGGGCGTCCACGAGTTCGGCCACGACCGGGACAGGTTCCGGCTGACCGTCGACAACTCCGAACTCGGTGCGGTCCTCGCCGCGCTCAGCCGCCTCGGAGTGCTGGAACTGACGAGTCAGGCCCCCACGCTCGAAGAGCTTTTCCTGCGCCACTATCGCGAGCCGGTCCTGGAGTCCCGATGAGTACCATGACCGGGACCGGTGTCCTGTTCCGTCTCGCGCTGCGCCGTGAGCGCCTGCGTGTTCCTTTGTGGACACTGGCCTGCGCGGTGACCACCGCGGGCGCGGCCGCGGCGACGGCGGACCTCTATCCCTCGCAACGGGAACTGACCGTCCTCGCCGAGGCGGTCAACGCGGTGCCCGCACTGGTCGCCTTCTACGGCCGCATTTACGACCCCACTCGGCTCCGGCGTTCTTGGCAGGCACGCGCCACTCGCCGCGGCGTTCGCGGTCACCGCCGTCACCGGACTGGCCGTCGCGATCCTGACCGCCGGTGGACTCGTCGCCGCGGGGTTGCCCATGGCGGGTTCGGTGGCGTTGGGGGCCGGCTGGATGACGGCGGGCTGGGCCTTCGGTGCCATCGCGGCGGTGACGGCGCAGTTGTGCCGGTCCACGCGGCTGGCGACCGGTATCGCCGGTTCGGTCCTCGGGCTCGCCTATCTCCTGCGTGCCATCGGGGACTCCGGACCGGAATGGCTGTCCTGGCTGTCCCCGATCGGCTGGGCGCAGCAGATCCGGCCGTTCGCCGGGGACCGTTGGTGGGTCATGGCGCTTCCTGTCGCGTTCGCCGCCGTGCTGGTGCTGATCGCGGTCAGGCTGAGCGATCGTCGTGACGTCGGTGCCGGCCTGCTGGCCGACCGCGCCGGCCCCGCCCGCGCCGGTCGTGGCCTGCGCAGCAGCGGTGGTCTGCTCTGGCGGCTCAACCGCGCCGGTCTGCTCGCCTGGACGGCGGTCTACCTGGTGTTGGGCCTTGTCATCGGCAATCTGGCCAACGGTATCGGCAAGTTCCTCGACAATCCCCGGGCCGAGCAACTGATTCTCGCGCTTGGTGGAGAGAAGGCCCTGTCGGACGCGTTCTTCGCCCTGGAGTTCAGCGTCGCAGGCGTCGTCGCCGCGATCTACGCGATGTCCGCGCTCACCCGCTTGCACACCGAAGAAGAGGCGCTCCGCGTCGAGCCGCTCCTCACCGCGTCGGTCTCGCGAACCCGGTTGTTGACCGGCTACCTGGTTCTCGCGATCGCCGGAAGCGTGGTCCCGATGCTCGCGGCGGGCCTGGGCGCGGGACTCGCCGCCGGCCTGCAGACCGGGCGCCCCGGCGCCGAGATCAGCAGGCTGACGGCCGCCGCGCTGGTGCAGCTCCCCGCGGTGTGGGTACTGGCCGGGCTGGCCTGCGCCTTGTTCGGACTGTTTCCGCGCAGGCTCGGCCTGATCTGGGTGGTGCTCGTGGCGATCGTCGTCGTCGGCGAGTTCGGTGTGCTCTTCGGCGTCCCTCAAGTGGTCCTGAACCTCTCGCCGTTCACCCACCTGCCGAACCTGCCGGGTTCGACGGAGGGCATGACGTCCCTTCCCTGGCTCGTCTTGGTCGCCTGCGCGTTGCTCGCGGCCGGTGTGGCGGGCTTCAGGCGCCGGGACATCGCTGCTTGACACTTTCGGAAAGGAGATCGAGATGAGCAAACGCCGTCGAGTGCGTGAGGTGATGCGCGGCCAGGTGCTCACCGTGCGGCCGGAGACCCCGTTCAAGGCGATCACCGTCCTGCTCACGTCGTGGGGAGTGGGCGGCGCGCCCGTGGTGGACGACGAAGGCAGGGTCGTCGGCGTCGTCTCCCAGCGTGATCTGCTGGAACGGGAGATCCAGCACCGCCTGCTGCGGTTCCGGCCCCGGTTACGGCGCAAGGTGGAGGGAAGCCGAACCGACGAGTTGATGACCGGGCCCGCGATCACGGTGGCACAGGATGCCGGGGTGGACGAAGCGATCCGGCTGAGGGAGAACCATCGGGTGCATCGGCTGCCGGTTCTCGACGACGACGCGAAACTGGTGGGCATCGTCGGGAGAGCGGACCTTCTGCGCGGCTTTCTGCGTTCCGACAAGGATTTACGCGAAGAGGTTCGTACCGAGGTCGTCAGGCGGGCGATGGCGATCGATCCGGACACCCTGTCGATCTCCGTGCACAACGGCGTCGTCGCGGTGCGCGGTCAGGTCGAACGTACGGGCATGATCCCGGTGATCGTGGCGTTGATCCGGCGGCTCGACGGCGTGGTGGACGTCCGCGAACACCTCACCGCCGAGCTGGACGACAGCCACTTGCCGATCGAGGAACCGGTCGGGACCGGTGTCATCGAGGCGTTGAAGCGTCATTCGTGACCGAGCGCGGCCCCGCTTCCGTCCCTGGTGGACGGAAGCGGGGCGTCGACGTGTTCAGCCTCGGAAGAGGGCGACCTTGAGGGCGTCGCTTTCTTGGGGCCGGGCGAAGACGTCGTAGGCCTCGTCCATCTCGTCGAGTCCGAACCGGTGCGTGATGAACCGGGTCGTGTCGAGCCTGCCGGCGGCGAGCATCCGCAGCAGCATCGAGGTACTCGACGTGTCGACCAGGCCGGTGGTGATGGTGATGTCGCGGATCCAGAGCTCCTCCAGGTGCAGCGTCGCGGGCGCGCCGTGGACACCGACGTTCGCGACGTGGCCGCCGGGACGGACCAGTTTCGTGCACAGTTCGAAGGTCTCCGGCACGCCGACCGCCTCGATCGCGACGTCCGCGCCGAGGCCGCCGGTGAGCTCCGCGATGGCGGCGGCCGGGTTCTCGCCGGGCTGGAGGAGGACGTCCGCGCCGAAGGTCTTCGCGGCGGCGAGCCTGCTGGGTTCCTTGTCGATCACCACGATGGAACTCGGGCCGAACAGCTGCGCCGTGGTGATCGCGGCGAGCCCGATCGGCCCCGCCCCGACGATCGCGACGCAGTTGCCGGGCTGGACCCGGCCGTTTCGGGCGCCGACCTCGTAGGAGGTCGGCAGGATGTCGGCCAGCATCAACGCGGACTCGTCCGCGACACCGTTCGGCAGCACGTAGGTCGAGGTCTCGGCGAACGGAACGCGTACGAACTCGGCCTGCACGCCGTCGATCCGGTGCCCCAGGATCCAACCGCCACCGCCGAGGCATTGCCCGTAGACGGCTTTCCGGCAGTATTCGCAGCGTCCGCACGCGGTGATACAGGAGACCAGCACCCGATCGCCCGGCTTCAAGGTCGTCACCGCCTTGCCGACTTCCACGATCGTGCCGACCGCTTCATGGCCCAGGATCGTGCCCGGTTCCACGGCGGGCACGTCACCCCTGAGGATGTGCAGATCGGTGCCGCAGATGGTGACCGCGTCGACGCGGACGATCGCGTCGGTCGCCGCGGCGAGCTCAGGCTGCGGCCGGTCGGTCCAAGCCCGCCGCCCCGGTCCGTCGTAAACGAGTGCCTTCATGTTCTCTCCTTGTTCGCGGAGGGGTTGCCGGTTCGAGCGTGTCTCCAGGCGGCCGCTCGACACAGAGCCCAAAGCCCCTGCGGGTCGCGACGTACGACCGCATCACCGTCACGACGAGGTGCCTAGCGTCGACGGAGTCGGTGTCCGAAGCGATCGACTGAAGGAGTGCTCCATGACGACATCCGGTTCCCCGCCGGTCGTCGCGGCGGTGAACGGCTCGGCTCATTCCATGGCGGCCGCGTTGTGGGCGGCGGAAGAAGCGTTGCTGTGCAAGACGGGGTTGCTGCTTCTGATGGCCTACGGTGTCGATGGCGCTCCCTTCGGAAATCGGTCGTTTCCGCCGGATACCTGGCTGAAAGCGAAGGAAGCCATCACCGAAGAAGTGCTGCGGGAGTTCCGCGACGGTTGCGAATCGGCGGTTCCCGAGGTGAAAGTGACCACCGCGGCCGTCGACACGGGTCCGATCTCCGCGCTGACCGAAACCTCGGCCATGGCGCGGCTTCTGGCGATCGGAGCTCCCGCCGGAGAGATCGCCGGTCTGTTCGCCGGGGTGTCCGCGTCCCGCCTGTCATCGGGTGCCGCCTGCCCGGTCGTGGTCGTCCGAGGACCGGGTGACGCCGGGCCGGTCGTGGTCGGGGTGGACGGCAGTCCGTTGAGTGAGGAAGCACTCGCCTGGGCCTTCGAGGAAGCTGCCAACCGGAAGGTCCCCTTGGTCGCCTTGCACGCGTGGCACGACGGTGACATAGCGGGACTTTTCACCGGTGAAGGCGCTTTGCCCTTCCCCGGCGAATCGGTGCGGGAGACCGAGAATCGCGTTCTGGGGCAGCGGCTCGCGGGTTGGCGCAAGAAGTATCCGCAGGTGCCCGTCGACCAAGTCGTCGTCCGGGACAAGCCTCGGCACCGCCTGCTCGAGCTGAGCGAGAAGGCTCAGCTGCTGGTCGTGGGCAGCCGCGGGCGAGGTGGTTTCGACGCTCTGGCCGTCGGGTCGACGAGTCACGCCCTGATCCATCACGCGAAGTGCCCGGTCATGATCGTCCGAGAGAGGCGCTCACCCGTTCCGTAACGGCAAGACCACGTCGGTGACGTAGTCGGCGGGGTCCGGCGTGCTTTCCGGTCCGCACAGGTACAACTCCCGTGGAGCTCCAGCGGGTTGGCGGCCGCTTTCACGAACCCATTCGTACACGGCTTCATACGCCGCACCGATCTTGTCGTAGGGCCCGTGATGCGAGGTGCGGGCGGCAGGTCCGCCGTCGAGGGTGACGATGTCGATATCGCCCTGTGACGGGAGGCCCCCGGGGATGGGCAGGTAGAGGTCGAGATCGAGTTCTTCGCCCGGTTGGAAATCTCCCGGATAGGCCGCTTGGGGAGGGCCGTTCGGAGTGGTACCTGCTTCGGAGACGAAGGTGTACAACGCGTCGAGTCCCATCCCCACGCACTCGCCGATGTCGGCCGTCGTGGTGTGGCGTCGCAGATGTGCGGCGTCGATGGAGTCGAGTTCGGTGAGTTCCACTGCATAGGTCATGACACGAGCATCAGCCGCCGGGCGACCGCGGCAGAGACCCCAAGGTCCCTTCCCGCGGCGTCCTAGGTCCCTGGTGACACGCCGGTCGACCGGCGTACCGATTAGGGCACCGACTTGGGAAGGACGATCGATGCGGACGAAGGAAACCAGGACGATGCCCGAAGTGCGGGTGGCGGTACGCGGCGATGTCGAGCCGGCTTCCGCGAGCCGTGCGGCCGCCAGGGTCTCGCGCCTGATGAGGCTCGCCCATCGGCCGGTACTGGCGGCGTCGGTGCGATTGACCAAGTACGGAGACCCCGCACGGGAGCGGTCGGTGACGGCGCAGGCGTCCCTGGACGTGAGCGGCAGGCCGGTACGCGCGCAGGCGGCGGCGCCGTCAGTGGACGAGGCGATCGATCGGATGGACGCGAAACTCCGGAGACAACTGGAGAAAAGTGCCCTGCACTGGGAAGCCCGGAGAGGAGGGCGTCCTGTTCCGGATCCCGGCGAATGGCGCCACGAGTCGGTTCCCGCCGCGCACGAGCCCTGGTTCCCGAGGCCGGAGCAGGAACGAGAGATCGTGCGGCACAAGTCCTACTCGCTTGCCCGGTCGACGGTCGACGAGGCGTTCGTCGACATGCACCTCCTCGACTATGACTTCCATCTGTTCACCGAGGCCGGTACCGGGCAGGACAGCGTGCTCTATCACGCCGGGCCGACCATGCATCGGCTCGCTCAGATCGTCCCACCGGGCCCGCACGACCTGAGCCCCTTCAAGCTTCCTCTCACGATCAGCAGGCGACCGGCGCCGTTTCTGTCCACAGTGGAGGCCGTGGAGCGGCTCGGCCTGACCGGCTTGCCGTTCCTGTTCTACCTCGACGCCGAACGGGGCCGGGGCAGTGTGCTGTACCACCGCTACGACGGGCACTACGGCCTGATCACCCCGGCGGCCTAGATGACTCTCCCCATGACCGAGTCGCCGCGCGCCGGGCAGGCCGAAGTACTGGCGGTGACGGGGCTGACCAAGCGCTTCGGCGAACGGGTCGCCGTCGACGATGTCGCGTTCTCCATCGGCGCCGGCGAGACCTATGGCCTGCTGGGCCCGAACGGCGCCGGGAAGTCGACCATCATCCGGTTGGTGTGCGGCTTGCTGCGTGCGGACGCGGGCAGCATCACGGTCGCGGGTGCCGCCGACGGCGGGGCCGTGGCGTCCCGGGAACGGATCGGCTATGTCCCTCAGGATGTCGCGCTGTATCCGGATCTCACCGCACGGGAGAATCTGCGGTTCTTCGCCCGGCTGTACCGGCTGCGCGGCAAGGCGCTGGACCGGCGGGTCGACGAAGTGCTGGAGTTGATCGGCCTCACCGACCGCGCCGGGGACCGGGTCGAGTCCTTCTCCGGTGGGATGCGCCGCCGGCTCAACATCGGGGCCGGCTTGATGCACCGGCCGACACTGCTGATCCTCGACGAGCCGACGGTCGGGGTCGATCCGCAGAGCAGGCACGCGATCATGGAGAACGTGCGCTCGCTCGGCACGAGCGGGATGGCCGTCCTGTACACCACGCACTACATGGAAGAGGCCGAACGCCTGTGCGACCGGGTCGGCATCATCGACCGCGGCCGCCTGATCGCCGAAGGCACCCGCCGCGAGCTGATAGACCGGCTCGGCGAGCATGACCGCATCACGCTCGCCACCGACGGGGACCCGGCCCGGCTGGTAGACCGGCTCGGTTCTGTCACGGGTATCGAGAAAGTCGATTCCGCGGGCGACGAACTCCACCTGATCGTGCGCGAGGGCCGTCGCATGCTGCCCGCGGTCCTCGACGCGGCCGAGCGGTCCGAGGTCGGAGTGCGCTCCGTCGAAGTGACCGAACCCGACCTCGAGGCGGTCTTCCTCCACCTCACCGGCACCGCACTCCGAGACTGAGGAGCGGAAGATGCATGCGGCGTTCGTCGTGGCGGCCAAGGACCTCCGTCAGCGTCTGCGGGACCGGTCGGCGTGGGTGCTCGGATTCCTCGCGCCGGTGGCCGTGGCCTTGCTGATGAGCTTCGCCTTCCAAGGAGGTGAGCACTTCCACACCAAGGTGGCCGTCGTCGACCAGGACGGCGGGGCGTTGGCGACGGCGTTCACGGCTCTTCTCGCCGGACCACAGCTGGACTCCGTACTCGACGTGGTCCCCGTGACGAGTGAAGCCGACGCCCGCGCCTTGATCAACGAGGGGGAACTCGGTGCGGTCTTCCTGATTCCTCAGGGCTTCACCGCCGCCGCGCACGGTGGAGCAGCCGAGCCGATGACCGTGCTTTCCGGAATCGATTCGCCGCTCGCCGGAACGGTCGCCCGATCCATCGGCGAGTCTTTCGTGGCTCAGCTGAACGCCGACCGCCTTTCGATGGCGACGGCGCTGGCCGCCGGAGCCGAACCCGTGGATCCATCGGAGACCGCCGGCTTGCGGCTCCCCGAGCAGGTCGTGCCCAAGGCGGCCGGGACCGAGCAGCTCACCGCGGCCGGGTACTACGGCCCCGCGATGGGGATCTTCTTCATGTTCTTCGCGATCGGTTTCGGTGCGCGCGGATACTTCGAGGAACGCGCGAACGGCACCCTCGACCGGATCGCCGTCGCCCCGGTCGGCGCCGGTGCGCTGCTTCTCGGAAAGTCGCTGGCCACCTTCGTCTACGGCGTCGCCAGCCTGTCGTCGGTCGCGCTGATCACCGGCCTGGTCCTCGGCCAGGGGTGGGGACCGCCACTCGCCGTCGGCATGGTGATCGTCGCGCTGGCACTGACGTTGGTCTGCCTGACCGCCTTCGTGATCGCGGTGGCCGGCAGCGACCGGCAGGCCGATGGCATCGCTTCACTCGTGATCTTCGGGCTGGTCCTGCTCGGCGGCAACTTCATCATGCTCGGTGGTGCACCGGAGATCATGCGAAAGCTCGCTTTGCTGACGCCGAACGGGTGGGCGTTGCGGGCCTTCACGGATCTCGCCGGGGGAGCGGGCTGGCTCAGCGTCGTCCAGCCGGTCTTGGCGATCTTGTTGTTCTGCGTGGTCATTTCGGCCATCACGGTGCCGATCTACCGGAGGAGATTCAGATGAACGTGGTGACCATCGCGTTGGTGTCGCTCCGGAGGCTGGCGCGAGACCGGATCGCCTTGTTCTTCATCGTATTGCTGCCGGTCGTCGTGATACTGGTGATCGGCGCGGTGATGCGTGGTCAGAACGGGTTCAGGGTCGCCGTCGTGGCAGGGGAAGGGCGTTTCGCCGTCGAGCTGACCCAGAGTCTCGCCGCCGCGGGAACGCTGGTCACCAGTCCGTTCACCGATGAGTCGGCGGCGAGAGACGCCCTGCGGCGCAACGAAGTCGACGCGGTTCTGCTCATTCCCGCCGGAATGGACGAGACTCTGACAGCTGGCGCGCCGGTCGAACTCCCCTTGCTCACCACCGCCGATTCCAGTGCAGGGCAGGGGGCCTGGTCGGCGGTCGCGTCCGTGGTCGCGCACCAGGCGGCGACCGTTCAGGCCGCCACCTTCGCCGCGAGCCGGACCTCTGCTTCCTTCGACGAGTTGTTGCCGCTGGCCCGCGCGCTCGACCCGGCGGTGCCCCAGGTCGCCGTGCGAGCCGAAACGGTGGGAAGCACAGGCGACGTACTGCCCCCGGGATTCAGCTACAGCGCGCCGACCATGCTCGTGTTCTTCGTCTTCATCAACGCGCTCGCCGGTGGTGCGGCCTTGATCCAGACCAGGCGGCTCGGTATCCATGCCCGGATCCTCGCCGGGCCGGTCCGCCCGCGTGAGGTCATGCTCGGTGAAACGCTCTGCTACCTCGCGCTGACCTTGCTCCAATCCGGTCTGATCATCGGGGTGGGTGGCCTGCTCTTCGGGGTGGACTGGGGCGACCCGCTCGCGGCTGTGACCTTGACCTTCATGTGGGGTCTCGTCGGTGCCGGCGCGGGGATGCTGAGCGGCGCGCTGTTCCGCACCCCTGAGCAGGCGTCGGCCATCGGTCCCGCGGTCGGCATCGGGGCGGGCATGCTCGGCGGCTGCACCTGGCCGTTGGAAATCGTTCCGCCCGCCGTACGTGCTGCGGGACACGTCACGCCGCACGCTTGGGCGGTCGACGCCTGGACCACGATCCTGTCGCGGGGCGGCGGAATCGTCGACATCTTGGGACCCTTGGCGGTGCTCGGTGCCTTCGCGGCCCTCTTCCTGGGCGCGGCCACTTTCCGGTTGCGGCGGTCTTTGACCGCTTGAGCCCGGCGGCGCTCGGGCGCCGAGATCGGCTGCCCGCGCCGCGCCGATGGACCTCGCGGACGGGGACCTCCGGCTCTGACCAGTGGTGAGAACCGGCGGTCATGCTCGAAAGTGCTTGTCCTTCATCGGCTTCAGGAGACATCGTGGTAGATCGACAACAGCTCGAGGTCCTGGACCGCGAGCAGTGCCTTGGCCTTCTGCGGACAGTGCAGGTGGGGCGGCTGGTCTTCGTCGAAGACGCCTTGCCGGCGGTGCAGCCGGTCAATTTCCGGGTGAAACGGGACCACGTCGTGATCCGGGGCGCCGGCGGGGCGAAACTGGCCACCGCGGCCGGCGACACCGTGCTGGCCTTCCAAGCCGACGAACTCGACCCCGAGCTGCGGGCGGGATGGAGTGTGACCGTCGTCGGCCACGCGAACCTGATCACGGACGTCACCGAACTCGTGGACGTGTCCGGAACATGGCTGAAGTCTTGGGTCGACGGCCGCCGCGACCATTTCGTCCGGATCGAGGTGGAGAAGGTGACCGGACGACGTCTGCACACGCCGGTGACCCCCACCGCCTGACCGGATTCTCAGTGGAGCGCGACGGTGAGCAGGACGGCGCTGTCGAGGAACGCCGTCAGGCTGTGCCGTTCGGGCGGGATGGCGGTGAGCTGACCGCGGTCGAGGAGCCGGTCGTGGTCGTGGGTGCTCAGGCGAACCTGTCCGGTGATGACGTGGAGTGTGGCGGCCGGGGGCGAGTCGTGCTCCGCCAGTTCGGCGCCCTCGGCCAGCGCGATGAGGGTGACCCGTTGGAAGTTGCCCGCCACCAGGGTCCTGGCGGCACGCCGTGAGTGGTGTTCGCGGGCCTGCTGGAGCAGTTCGGCAGCCAGGACGCCGACGTCCGCGACCTCGGGACGGCCGCTCATTGTTTCGCGCACTGTCATGGTGTTTCTCCTTCTCCGGTGAAGGCCGCGCCTCCTGTCACGAAACGCGGATCGGCCGCCGAACGTGGGTCAGGGTGATTCGTGCTCGAACGATCCGGTCGCCCGCCGGGCGCGGATGGCCGAACCCGCGACGCCGGACAGCGTGATCGTGATGGCCAGCCCGATGGCCAGGTTGATGATCGCCGTCGCGAGTCGTGAGTCCAGCGTGGCACCCAGGCTGAGCGGGATCACGACGGCGATCGCGGTGAACAGCACCATGATCCAGCCGAAGAACGTCCGGGGCTTCGGTGCCGTGAGCAGAAGAAGATGCAGCAGTGCGGTCGCCGCGAGTGCGATGGCCGCTGACGCGAGGGAGTAGGTGAGGCTGCTCGCGCCGCCCCACGCACCTTCACGGCTGGGTGCCAGCACGGCGACTTTGACCAGGCCGCGCGCGATCAGGATCCCGACGAGCGCGGTCAGGGCGGCGGTCACCGCCGTCGCGGCCCCGCCCGCCCATAGCCGTGCTCCGTTGACAGCAGGTCGATCCTGTTCCTCGAAGTCGTTGTCCATGGTGAAACCTTGCTCGCCGGCTCCGTCGTGCAGAAGGGGACGAGGAACCCCGATGGCGGGACCAACGGCCTGTGCATTCCTCGCTCGGACATCCAGCAGGACCAGGAAGGGGCCGGGGTTTCAGACCGTCGACGCTGTCCCGGACTGTCGTAGACCAACCTCTTCATTGCCGGTCCCAGTGTCGAAAGACTCCGCGCGCTGGGCATACGACTGTCGGCGTGACACCGCTTTGCGCAGTTCTTCGGCCCACAGGACGGAAGACGCGATCGCGGTGGTGACGAGCCAGTCGAGCACGGTCAAGGAGGTCGTACCGAAGAGGGATTGTGCGGCGGGTACGTACACGGCGCAGATCTGCAGGGCGAGCACCGCACCCAGCGCGGCCCAGAGCCGCCCGTTGCGGAACAAGAGCCTGCCGAAGGCCGAGGCGCGTTCGTCGCGGACGTTGAGGATGTTGAACAACTGGAACACCACGAAGGTCACGAAGGCGAGGGTGTGCGCCACTTCGATGCCGCGGTTCAGGCCGTGGGCGAACGCGTAGAGGGTCCCGGCCACCATCACGAGTCCGGACAACAGGATCCGCGTCAGGCGTCCCGCGCTGAGGATCTGAGCTCCCGGGCGTCGTGGCGGCTCCTCCATGACCGATCGCCGCGGTGGTTCCAGGCCGAGCGCCAGTGCCGGGGGACCGTCGGCGATCACGTTGACCCATAACAACATCAGCGGTGTCAGAACGCTGGTTCCGGTGCTGAACAACAGCGAGCCGAGCACCATGGTGAGGATCGCGGCCACATTGGTGCCGACCTGGAAGCGGACGTACTTGACGATGTTGTCGTAGATCGTGCGGCCGGCGCGGACGGCCCGGACGATGGTCGCGAAATTGTCGTCGGTGAGGATCATCGCGGCGGCTTCCTTGGACACGTCGGAGCCGGTGATCCCCATGGCCACACCGATGTGGGCGGCTTTGAGCGCCGGTGCGTCGTTCACGCCGTCACCGGTCATGGCGACGACGTCACCTCGCCGCTTGAGCGTGTCGACGATGCGGATCTTGTGCTCCGGCGCCACCCGCGCGAACACGCCGGTGGTGGTCGCGGCGTGTGCGAGGGCACGGTCGTCGAGCCGGTCGATGTCCGGTCCCGACATGCCGTCACCTTCGATGCCGACGGCACGGGCGATGGAGGTCGCGGTGGCCAGGTGATCACCGGTGATCATCTTCACGTCGATTCCGGCGGCGTGGCATTCGGCGACCGCGGTGCGGGCTTCCGGCCGTGGCGGATCGAGCAGGCCGATCAGCCCGATCAGGACCAGTCGGCGCGGCAGCGCGGGCGCCCCGGCGTCCGTGTCGCCGTGGGCGACGGCCAGGACGCGCTGACCTCGTCCGGCGAGCTGATCGAGTTCCGCGAGCAGCCGGCGGCGTTCGTCGTCGTCGAGCGGGACATCGCCGTGGTCGCGGCGCACATGGGTGGCCAGCTGGACCAGGACGTCCGCCGCGCCCTTCACGTGCGCACGGAGCGCTCGCCCGTGCCGGTGAAACGTCGCCATGTACTTCAGGGCGGAGTCGAAGGGGATCTCGGAGACGCGGGGAGTGGCATCGCGCAGCGCCGCGACGTCCAGCCCCGCTTTGCCCGCCAACGTCGCCAGCGCGCCCTCGGTCGGATCGCCGACGAGAGTGGCGTCCTGGACCGCGGCGTCGTTGCACAGCGCCGCGGTGGTCATTAGCTCACCGAGATCGGGGACCTCGCCGCCGTCTTCGGCGGTGATCGAGCCTTCGAAGCCGTAGCCTTCACCCGACACCAGGTAGCGGCGACCGGCGTACCACAGCGACCGCGCGGTCATCTGGTTCAGCGTGAGCGTGCCGGTCTTGTCGGTACAGATGACCGTCGTCGCGCCCAGGGTTTCCACCGCGGGGAGCCGTTTGACGATCGCGCGCTGACGCGCCATCCGGCGCATTCCCAGCGCCAGTGTCACCGTGACGACCGCGGGCAGTCCCTCGGGGATGGCGGCCACGCCGAGCGCGACGGCCAGCGTGATCACCTCGCCGATACCGCCGCCGGCGGCGAATTGCAGGATCGCCACGAGCAGGACCGCCACGCCGGCGAGGTAGGCCAGGCGGACGCCGAGCTTGTCCAGTTGCCGTTGCAACGGGGTCCGCGTCGAATCGGTGCGCTCCAGCAGGCCGGCGACCTTGCCGATCTCCGTGCGCATGCCGGTGCTCGTGACCAGCAGCTCGCCACGGCCCCTGGTGACGATGCTCGTCATATGGGCCATGGACGTCCGATCGGGCAGCGCCGGCTCGCCCTGCCGCGGTGCTGCGGATTTGGGTACCGGCGCGGATTCGCCGGTCAACCCGGATTCATCGGTTTCCAGGTTCACCGTCGACAGCACCCGGCCGTCCGCGGGCACTCGGTCACCGGCTTCCACCAGGACGACGTCACCCGGCACGAGCTCGGCCGCGGGCACCTCGGTCACCCTGCCGTCACGGCGGACCCGGGCCGACGGGCTGAGCAGGCTCTTCAGCGCGGCGACCGCCTGATCAGCCCGTCGTTCCTGCACGAAACCCAGGACGCCGTTCAGGCCGAGGACCAGTCCGATGACGAGTGCTTCCCGATACGACCGCTCCACCACGCCCGCCAACGCGGCCGCCACCACGAGCACGAGGTTCAGCGGACTGGCCACCTGCGCCACCAGCACCCGCCACCACGGCCTGGACGGAGCCTCGGCGAGCAGGTTGGGGCCGGTCACTTCGAGCCGCTCGCTCGCGTCCGAGGATTCCAGCCCACGCTCCGGATCGACGTCGAGACGGGACGCCAGTTCCGCGGTCTCCACGGACCAGGGATCGGAGACATCCGGCACCTGGCGGGTCCAGCGTCCGTTCATCGGTGCGGTTTTCACTGCCGGGCGGGCGGGGCGACGGCCACCGGAGAGGCGGAGTGGTGGATCAGCGCCTGACTGGTGGAGCCCAGGAGCAGGCCGCGGAAACCGCCTCGGCCTCGAGAACCGACAACGACGAGTTGGGCGTTCTCCGAGTGTTCGAGCAACGTGTGCGCCGGCCGGTCGCGAACGACGACACCCTGGACGGGAACGTCGGGATACCTGCTTCGATAGGCGTCGAGTTGCTGGTCCACCAGCCGCGTCTCCACTGAATGGATGCTCTCCCAGTCCAGGGCGGCGACGAACTTCCAGGCGGTGTCCACGGCGAAGTCCGACCACGCGCGCACGGCGACCAGTCGCGTGCCCCGCGCCGCGGCGGCGTCGAAGGCGAAAGACAAAGCCGCGTCACTCGTCGGCGAACCGTCCACGCCGACGACGACCGGTGCGCCGTGCGGCTGATCCGTTCCCCGGACGACGATGACCGGACAGTGTCCGTGCGTCGCCACCGCGACCGCGATCGAGCCGACCAGCAGCCCGGTGAAACCGCCCAGGCCGCGAGAGCCCAGCACGATCAACTCCGCCGAGGCCGATCGCCCGATGAGGTGCTCGGCCGCGGCTCCGCCGCGCAGCTCGGTGGTCACGTCGACCTCGGGGGCGGCTTCCCTGGCCGCCTCCGCGGCAGCCGCGAGCACTTCACGTCCTTGTTCGGTCAGCGCGTCGGCGTACGGCCTCGGCAACTCGACCCCGGGCGGCAGCTGGACCGGGATGAGCATGCAGGCATGCGTGATCGACAACGGCGCCTTCCGCCTTGCCGCCTCGGTCGCGGCCCAGCGCGCCGCTTGGAGGGCCGAAGAAGAGCCGTCCACACCCACCACTACCGGTCGCACGTCTGGTGCGGTCATCCGTGTCCTCGAATCGGGAGTATGTCCCCGCCCCTTGGGCGGAGCTGATCAGTCACCCAGCCTGCCGTTCCACGGATTCCGACCCCAGTGCCATCGGCCGAGTTCCGTAGGGACCAAGGTCCCCGGCCGAGTACGTCGAAGATCCCTAGGTGCCGCACCCCGATCCCGGCAGGATCGGGAAAGAGACCGGTCGTGGCCGCATCGGCGCCTTGCGAGGCTTGGTCCTACTCCCCGAAGAAGGAGAATTCCTTGCTGTCCCCAGCATCCGCCGCGGTGGTTCGCGCCACCTTGCCCGTCGTGCGCGCGCACGACGGGCAATCACCGGTGAGTTCTACTCGTCGATGTTCGCCGCGCATCCGGAACTGCCCGACCTGTTCAACCAGGGCAACCAGGCCGACGGCCGCCAGAAGCTCGCACTGGCGTCGGCCGTCGCCGCCTTCGCCGAGCACCTGCACGCCGACGACGACGCGCCGTTCGAGCGAATCGCCGAGCGGATCGCGCACAAGCACGTGTCGGTGGGCATCCGGGCCGAGTAGTATCCGCTCGTCGGTCACTATTTGCTCACCGCCGTCGGCACGGTCCTCGGTGCCGCGGTCACTCCTGAAGTCTCCGCGGCGTGGCACGAGGTCTACTGGCTGCTCGCCTGCCGGCTGATCGCCGCTGAAGCCCGCCTCTACGAACGTGGCGACCTCGACCCGCCGATCTCTGGCGTCGCTGGCGTGTGGCCAAGCGACTCGATGAGGCCGTCGACGTGGTGTCGTTCACGCTGGTGCCCGATGACGGCGCGGCTGTCCCGGACTTCCTTCCCAGCCAATACGTTTCGGTCGCGGTCGACCTCCCTGCCGGACGTCGTCAGCCGCGCCAGTACTCACTGTCGCACAGTCCTGGAAGGGGCTCGCTGCGGAACACCGTCCGCCGGGTTCGCGGCCATGACGGCGCCCCGGACGGCGCGGTGTCCAACCACCTGCACGACCACGTGACCGAAGACGACACCCTGCTGCTCGGACCACCTGCGGGCGAGACGACCCTTGATACCGGCGACGGACCGGTGCTCCTGGTCAGCGCCGGTATCGGGACCACGCCGATGGCCGCGATGCTGGATCACCTCGCCCGTACCCAGCCGACGCGGCGGATCATCCTCGCCCACGCCGATCGCTCACCCGCCCAGCACGCGTTTCGCCGCGAATGTGCCCAGACCGCAATGGGTTTGGGCGGGGCCGAGGAGTTGTACTGGTACGAGAACGACCACGATGACAGCTCGCGGCCCGGTCTCATGGACGTCGACGCGCTCCCGCTACCTCCGGGCACTACCGCCTACCTGTGCGGGCCCTTGCCGTTCATGCACGGGATCCGCGCCGGCCTGCTCCGGCGCGGCCTGGCCGCCGAGCGCATTCGTTACGAGGTGTTCGGCCCCGGAATGCTTTGACCGGGACGACTACGCCGGCTTGGTGTGGAACGAGGGCGAAATCGGCTCCTCTCACCCTGGACATCCTTACGACGAGTACTGATACCTGGTCATCGATAGCTACGCCGGGCGGATCAGCTACTCGAACGATGGGTCATGCTAGCGCGGAGTACTGACCATTCGTAGTAACAACAGATTATTCATTTTCACAGGGCACTTTTGGGGCGCCGTAAATGCGCTTTCCGCATGCACAACGGATTCGATCACACCCCAAAAGCTACTACAATTTTTCAGGAACGGATTGGGCGATCGAATACGGCTAGGTGCACCTAAATGCGAACTGAATGACCCTGGCGGCGGGCGACTTCAGACTGTCAGTCGGCACGCCGAGGTGCGGCCAGGGCGGCTCAGGGTCCTATCCCTGGGCCGCTCCCGGGCCGTTTCAGAACCAGTCGCTTCCGGTCTCAATCGGTCCTAACCAGTCTCCTGAACTGGACTTTCCGGACCAGTGAATCATTGCGTACTTGTAGTAGTTAGCGCGGCTGGTCGCGCCACCAGCGCTGGCCGGCTTCCGGCAGCGTGGAGATCGGGTCGTAGTAGGGGTAGCGGCGCTGCAAGGCCTCGGGATCCTCGTGCTCGATCCCGGTGCGGTAGTTCTTGGTCCAGTAGGAAATACCCAGCTCACGGTCATATTCGGCGAGCTGGTGCACCCAGCGCTTCCCGACGTAGGGAACATCGCAGACGATCCGCGGCGTCGCATACCCCGGCAGATACCCCATGATCGCGTGCTGGAGTTCCTGCGCCTCGTGCACGGAGACCCGCCAGTGTTCGGCGTTGGGGATCATGTCGCACATGTAGAAGTAGTACGGCAGGATGTTCGCCTCGCCTTGCAGCGCGAAGCACAGGTCCAGCAGTTCGGCGGGGGTCGCGTTGACACCCTTCATCAGCACGCCCTGGTTGCGCACGTCGCGGACGCCGACGTCGAGGGCGGTCCTGGCGGCTTCCGCGACCAGCGGGGTCACCGACTGGGCGTGGTTGACGTGGGTGTGGATCGCGAGGTTGACGCCGCGGCGCTGCGCGGTGCCGGCGACGCGCTCGAGACCTTCAACGACCTTCGGCTGGATCCAGTGCTGCGGCAGGGCGGCGAGCGCCTTGGTGGCGAGCCGGATGTCGCGGACGGTGTCGATGTCCATCAGTCGCATCAGGAACGACTCGAGCTGCGGCCACGGCACGTTGGCGACGTCACCGCCGGAGACCACGACGTCACGCACGCCGGGGGTCTTCTTCAGGTACTCGATCATCGCGTCCTGGCGGTCGACCGGTTTGAGCGAGAGCTTGTGCTTCTCGATCTGCTCGGTGGAGTTGCCGACCAGGTCCATCCGGGTGCAGTGCCCGCAGTACTGGGGGCAGGTGGAGATCATCTCGGCGAGGACCTTGGTGGGGTAGCGGTGCGTCAGCCCCTCGACGACCCACATCTCCGCCTCGTGCAGCGAGTCCCGTTCGGAGTGCGGGTGGCTCGGCCATTCGGTGTCGCGGTCGCTGCGCACCGGGAGCATGTAGCGGCGGATCGGGTCGGCGTACCAGGCCTCCGTCACCTTCGCCGGGTCGGTGCCCGCGTTGGGCGCCATGGTGTTGATCATCTGCGGAGGCAGCAGCATCGACATCGTGGCCATCTCGCGCTGGTCGGCGAGCATGTCCTCGTAGAAGCGCTCCTCGAGCAGGTCGCCCATGAGGGCGCGCAGTTGCTTGGCGTTGCGGATGCAGTGCACTCGCTGCCACTGCGCGTCACGCCACTCTGCCTCGGTCACGTCGTGCCAGCCGGGGAAGCGGCGCCAGTCGGGTTCGGTCAGCTCGACTCGGGTGTAGTCGTAGGGCTGATCGTAGGCGGCCACCGGCGAGGTCGGTTCCTGGATCGCAGTCACTTGTACTCCTCGTCGTCGGAAACGCGTGAAAATATCCTGTCACATCGTTCGGAAGACGTAAATATTCCTGTCTTGCGTGGTGTGTCGAAATCTCACCGACCCGCCGGTCACCTGGTCGTCCGCACGCTGCAAACTCGGGAGCGTGACGAACGCGCGAACCACGCTCCTGCTCGGCGGGCGCATCTACAGCCTCTCGGCCCCCGACGCCACCGCCATGGCGGTCACCGACGGCATCGTCGTCTGGGTGGGACAGGACGGACCGGCCAAGGCCCTGCATCCCGACGCCGAGGTGGTCGACCTGGACGGCGCGTTCGTCGCCCCGGCCTTCGTCGACGCGCATGTCCACGCCACCGCGACCGGCCTGCACCTCACCGGGCTGAACCTCGCGAACATCCGCGGCGCCGGTGAGCTGCTCGCCGCGGTCCGCGACGCCGTCCACCCCGGCCAGGTGCTCGTCGCGCACGGGTGGGACGAATCGCGGTGGACCGACGGCAGGCTGCCCAGCCGCGCGGAGATCGACGAGGCCTCGAACGGGGCCCCGGTGTACTTGAGCCGGGTCGACGTCCACTCGGCGCTCGTCTCCAGCGCGCTGGTCGCGCTCGCCGCGGGCGTGCACGAGGCGCCGGGCTGGTCGGCCGACGGACCGCTGACCCGCGACGCCCATCACCTCGTGCGCGCCGCGATGCGCGAGGCGATCACGCCGCAGCAGCGCCGCGAAGCCCAGCGCGCGTTTCTCGCTGAAGCCGCCGCGCGCGGAGTCATCAGCGTCCACGAATGCGCGGGCCCGGACATCTCCGGCGCCGAAGACCTCACC
Organism: Amycolatopsis sp. WAC 04182; assembly: GCF_003947465.1. Classification (NCBI taxonomy): domain Bacteria; kingdom Bacillati; phylum Actinomycetota; class Actinomycetes; order Pseudonocardiales; family Pseudonocardiaceae; genus Amycolatopsis; species Amycolatopsis sp. WAC 04182. The sequence continues at coordinate 639,307 of NZ_QHJJ01000003.1, read as the reverse complement.
GACCTGCTCGCGCTCGCCTCCGAACCGGGACTGCCGGAGGTCGTCGGCTACTGGGGCGAACGCGGCGGCGTCGACACCGCCCGCGCGCTCGGCGCCAGGGGCGTCGCGGGCGACCTGTTCGTCGACGGCGCGCTCGGCTCCCGCACCGCCGCCCTGCACGAGCCGTACGCCGACGCGCACGGCACCTCCGGGACGCTCTACCTCGACGCCCTCGCCATCGCCGAGCACATCAGCGCCTGCACCGAGGCCGAACTCCAGGCTGGTTTCCACGTCATCGGTGACGCTGCTGTCGCCGAGGTCGTCGAAGGGTTCCGGCTCGCGGAGAAGACCGTCGGACGTCGAGCGCTGGCCGCCCGCCACCACCGGCTCGAACACGTCGAGATGATCGACGTCGACCAGGCGAAGGCGCTGGCGGGCTGGGGTGTGGTCGCTTCGGTCCAGCCGCAGTTCGACGCGGAATGGGGCGGCGAGCACGGCATGTACACCGACCGCCTCGGCGTGGAACGAGCCGCGAAGCTCAATCCCTTCGCCGCGATGGCCGCCGAAGGGCTTCTGCTCGCCTTCGGCTCCGACGCGCCTGTCACGCCGGTCGACCCGTGGGCCACCGTCCGCGCCGGGACCTACCACCGCACGCCGGGCTCGGGCTTGTCCGCCCGCGCGTCCTTCACCGCCCACACCCGTGCGGGACATCGCGCCGCCGGCGTCAACGACGGCGTCACCGGCAGCCTGGTCCCGGGTGCTCCTGCGCACTACGCCATCTGGGACGCCGAAGACCTCGTCGTCGCGACCCCGGACTCGCGCGTTCAGCGCTGGTCGACCGACCCGCGCGCGGGTGTTCCCCCGCTGCCGAACCTCGCGGAGGGTGCGACATTGCCCCGTTGCCTGCGCACGGTCCGCGGTGGCCAGGTCATCCACGATCTGTTCACCCGCACGGCCTAGGGTTCAGGGGTGTCCTCGACCGTGACCGACCCGGACCCCGAAGCGGCGCCCCGGAAGCGCTTCTCCCGCGCCTGGCTCGTGCGTTTCCTCGTCGCCGCGGCGTCGGGATTCACGCTGTACCTCAGTTTCGCTCCGCGTCCGCTGTGGTGGCTCGCGCCGCTGGCGTTCGCCGGCTTCGCCCTGGTGGTGCACGGCCGGAGGTTCCGGGGCGCGTTCGGTTACGGGTTCGTGTTCGGGATGGGGTTCTTCCTCCCGCTGCTGACGTGGCTGCTGGACTTCCTCGGTCCGGGCTTCGGGCCGTGGCCGTGGCTCGGGCTGGCGATGGCGCTGTCTGTGTACCTGGGTTTCGGCGGGGCTTTCGCCACCGTGGTGTGGAGGCTGCCGCTCGGGCCGCTGTGGGCGGCACTGGTGATCATCGCGCTGGAGACACCGCGCACCTGGTTCCCCTTCGGTGGCTTCCCGTGGGGTCGCGTCGCGTTCAGCCAGCCTGAAGGCGCCTTCGTTTCACTGGCCTCCATCGGCGGCGCGCCGTTGGTCGGTCTCGCCGTCGTGGCGACCGGTTTCGGTCTCGCGGCACTGTGCCTGCGGCTGAAGGGCACCGACCCCCGGCGTTCCCTGGTGGCGGCGTCGGCGCTGACCTTGGTGCCGGTGGTGGCGGGGCTCGCGGTGTGGCCGACGATCGGCACCGAAGCCCAGGACGGCGAACTCACCGTCGCCACCGTGCAGGGCAACGCCCCGGACATCGGCCTGGCGCTGGAAGGCCGCCGCGACGAACTCCGGAACAACCACCTCGCCGAGAGTGCCCGCCTGCTGGACAAGCTCAAGGCGAGCAACACCAAGGTCGATCTGCTCGTGTGGCCCGAGACCGCGATGGCCATGCGCACCGGTGACGCCGGCGTCGATCAGATGGTCCGCGACTACGGCGTACAGGCGATCATCGGCGCGCTGGTCCGGCTGCCCGACGGAAGCGCGCAGAATTCGGCGCTCGTCTGGGATCCGGTCACCGGCCCGGGCCAGCGCTACGCCAAACAGCAGCTCGTCCCGTTCGGGGAGTACGTCCCCGCGCGTGAGCTCGCGAAGCTGGTGACGCCGTTCGTCGACAGCGTGGCGAACATGACACCGGGCGACGGAGCCAACGCCGCCTTGTCGGTCGCGGGCACCAAGGTCGGCGTCTTCATCTGCTACGAGACGGCGTTCGACTACCCGGCGCGGGAGTCGGTTGCCGACGGCGCGGAACTGCTCGTCGTGCCCACCAACAACGCCTGGTACGGGCCGGGGGAGATGAGCTACCAGCAGCTGGCGATGTCGCGGCTGCGGGCGGTCGAGCATGGGCGTTCGGTGATCGTTTCCGCCACCAGCGGAGTCAGCGCGATCGTCGCGCCGGACGGTTCGATCACGGCCTCTACCAGCCTGTTCACCGCAGACTCCCTGGTGGGGCGCGTACCGCTGAGGCAGCAGACTACGCTGTCGGATCTACTCGGTGTAACGACGGAGTACGGGCTGCTCGCCCTGGCGATCGCCGGGGTTACCGGCGGGTACGTGCTGCGTTTCCGCACCCGGCGCGCGAGCGCCGCCAAGGCAACGAGGGAAGCGGCGGGCTGACCCGCCGGAACACGGAGGAAAAGCGGATGGCGCAGGCGCCACGGGGGGCCCAGGGAATCGACCCGGTGCTGGTGGTGGTCCCGACGTACAACGAGCGGGAGAACATCGGCCCGATCCTGGAACGCCTGCTCGAAGCACTCCCGGAGGTCAACGCCCTCGTCGTGGACGACGGCAGCCCGGACGGGACCGGCGACGTCGCCGACGAGCTCGCGAAGGCCGACGAGCGGATCCACGTCATGCACCGGACCGAGAAGGCCGGTTTGGGCGCCGCGTACGTCGCGGGTTTCCGCTGGGGTCTCGCCCGTGACTACGCCACCATCGTCGAGATGGACGCCGACGGCTCGCACGCGCCGGAGGATCTGCCACGGGTGCTGGCGGCGCTCGAGGACGCGGATCTGTCCATCGGCTCCCGGTACGTTCCCGGTGGCAGCACGGTGAACTGGCCGTTCCAGCGCAAGGCGCTGTCCTGGGTGGCGAACCTCTACGCGAGGATCGCGCTCGGCACGAAGATCAAGGACATCACCGCCGGTTTCCGGGCGTACCGCCGCACGGTGCTGGAGAAGCTCCCGCTCGACGAGATCGCCTCGCGCGGCTACTGCTTCCAGATCGACCTGGCGTTCCGCACGGCGCTCGCCGGGTTCGAGGTGGTCGAGGTGCCGATCACCTTCACCGAACGCGAGGTCGGTCAGTCGAAGATGAGCGGTTCGGTCGTGCGCGAGGCGATCGTCCTGGTCGGTCTGTGGGGGCTCAAGCGTCGCTGGCAGCAGCTTCGCGGGCTGGCCATGAAGGGCTGACCCCCAGCACGCTCACCCCGAGCTTTCCCAGTTCCCGCACCGTCGGTTCGTCCGGTGCCGCATCGGTGATCACGCCCGCGACGTCGGACAGGGGGAGCACGGTGAACGGCGAGGCCGCGCCGATCTTCTCCGAACTGGCCAGCACGTAGGTGTCGGCGGCCCGTTTGGCGAGGGTGCGTTTCATCGCGGCCTCGTCGGAGTCGCCGGTGGTGAGCCCGGTCTCGGGATGCACTCCGGTGACGCCGAGGAAGAACAGGTCGGCGTTGATGCCTTCGGCCGCCTCGGCCGCGGCCGCCCCGCAGGTGACTGCGGAGTGCTTGAAAAGCCGTCCTCCGATGAGGAACACCTCGACCTTCGGATGCGTGACGAGTGCGGCCGCGACCGTCGGGCTGTGCGTGACGATCGTCGCTTCGAGGTCGACGGGGAGCGCCTTCGCCAGCGCGAGCGCGGTCGTCCCGCCGTCGAGGATGACGGTAGAGCCGAGCCGGATCAACGCTGCTGCACGTTTCGCGATCCGTTCCTTGCCCGCGACGCTGACCGCCATGCGCGTCGCGTAGTCCGCGGTGGCCGGGGAGACCGGCAGAGCTCCGCCGTAGACCCGCTGACAGAGCCCGGCGTCCGCGAGTTCTCGCAGGTCACGGCGGATACTGTCTTCCGATATGCCGAGTTCGGCGGCGAGGTCCTTGGCCACGATGCGGCCTTCGGTCTTGAGTCGTTCCATCAGCAGGTCTCGTCGCTGCGCAGCCAACATGTGCACGTTCCTCCTTGTTCCTGCCGATTGTTGCACATTATGCTCCGGCTCATGAGCAAACCTCTGATGATCCTCATCGCCGGTCCGTTCCGCTCCGGAACCGGTGACGACCCCGAACTCCTCGCCCGCAACCTCGCCCGGCTCGAAGAGGCCGCGTGGCCGATCTTCCGCAGCGGGCACGTGCCGATGATCGGCGAGTGGGTCGCGCTCCCGGTGCTGCGCGGCGCGGGCGGGAAGACCGTCGCCGACCCGATCGCCAAGGAGGTCATGTACCCGACGGCCGACAGACTGCTGCACCACTGTGACGCCGTCCTGCGCCTGCCCGGCGAATCCACCGGCGCCGACCAGGACGTCGCCATCGCGCTCGCGCGCGGTCTTGCGGTGTATCACCGTGTCGAGGACATCCCGGGCTATCAGGCCGCATAATGCGTAACTCGACCGCGTGTGACGTTTCTGGGGGAAGGTGAACCGTGACCGGTCAGGTCTGCGGGATATGCGAAGGCCCGCTGCCGTCGAAGGCGGGTTCGCGCGGGCGCACGGCCGTCTACTGTTCGGCCGCATGCCGCCAGCGGGCCTACCGGTCACGGCGTGACCCCGCCCCCGACGTGGACACCCTCATCGCCGAGGTCGGCCGCGTCGCGAACCGGCTGGCACCCCGGCCGGCGGAAGCGCTCCTCACGGATCTCACCTCGCTCACCTCCGACGTGGGCAGGCTGCGGCGCATCGCTCAACTGGCGCTGCGGACCGAAGCCGAAAACGTCACGCCCGCGCCCGTGACGGAAACCGTGGACGAGGTCGACTTCGCCGGGAGGATCGAGCAGCACCAACGAGAACTGCGCGTGCACTGCTACCGCATGGTCGGCTCCTACGACGACGCGGAAGACCTGGTCCAGGAGACGTTCCTGCGAGCTTGGCGCGGCCGCGAAGGCTTCGCGGGCAGGTCGAGCTTCCGTGCCTGGCTCTACCGGATCGCCACCAACACCTGTCTCGATTTCCTGCGGCGCAACAAGAGAGTCCCGCGCCCCTACGACCCACTGCCCGACGTCGAACAGCTGGGCGAACCGCCGCAGTTCATGCCCTGGTTGCAGCCCTTCCCGGACGACGCCGCCGAGATCGCCGAGACCAGGGAAACGCTGGAACTCGTCTTCCTGGCCGCGATCCAGCACCTCCCGCCGAGGCAACGGGCCGTGGTGATCCTCAACGACGTCCTCGGCTGGAAGGCCGCGGAGACCGCCGACCTGCTGGAAACCTCCGTCGCGTCGGTCACCAGCGCACTGCAGCGCGCCCGTCCCACCCTGCGCGAACGTCTGCCGGAACGCCGCACCGACTGGGCTCGGACGGCCCAGCCCACCGAGGAGGAGCAAGCGATCCTGCGGCGCTACATGGCCGCCGCCACCGGCAACGGCGACAGCCGGGTCATGGCCGAACTGCTGCGAGAAGACGTGCTGGTCACGATGCCGCCGAACCCGCTGTGGTTCTCCGGCCGCGACGTCTTCCTCGGCTTCGTCGCCCAGTCGTTCGACCCCGCGTCCCCGGCCTACTTCGGCGAGTGGAAACACCTTCCGACCAGCGCCAACCGGCTCCCCGCCGCAGCCGGATACGTCCGCAGGCCCGGCACCCGGATCTACCGCGCACAGGTGCTCGACGTGCTGCGGATCGAAGACGGGAAGGTCGCGGAGATCACCGCTTTCGAACCGCATTTGTTCCCCGCGTTCGGCTTGCCGCTGACGATCACCTGAGGACCGATGAGATCCACGTGCCTTCCGCGTCTCAACGGTCGAACCCGACCAAGCGGAAGGAACACCCTCATGAGCCTCCAGAACAAGAACGCGGTCATCTACGGCGCCGGCGGATCGATCGGCTGCGGTGTCGCCAAGGAATTCGCCGCGCGCGGCGCCCGCGTCTTCCTCACCGGCCGCCACGAACCGGCGCTGACGAAGCTCGCCGACGAGATCAAGGAGACCGGGGGACTGGCCGAAGTCGCCGTCGTCGACGGCCTCGACGAAACCGCGGTCGACGCGCACGCGGCGTCCGTCGTGGCCGAGGCGGGCGGCATCGACATCTCCCTCAACCTCGTCCCGCGCGGCGACATCCAAGGAATCCCGCTCGTGGAGATGTCGGTCGAGGACTACGTCCGCCCGATCACCACCGGCATCACGACCAACTTCATCACCGCCCGCGCGGCCGCCCGGCACATGGTCGCGCAGGGCTCCGGCGTCATCCTCGCCCTCGACAGCGGCTCCGCACAGGGCAGCCCGATGATGGGCGCGACCGGCTCGATCGACGCCGCGCTCGACACCTACATCCGCAATCTCGCGGTCGAGATCGGACCGCACGGCGTCCGCGCGCTCGGCATCTGGATCGCGGGCATCCCGGAGACCTTCACCCCCGAGAAGCTCTCCGCCGTGAACAACCAGCTGCCCGCGAGCCCGGAAATGGTGGAGAACGTCCTCAACGGACTCAAGGAGGCCCGGATGACCAAGCGTTCACCGCGGCTCGCCGAGGTCGCCCGCACGCTGGCGTTCCTCGCCTCCGACGACGCCATGGGCATCACCGGCACCTTCGTCAACGTGACCAGCATGTTCCCCAGCTGACCGGAGTTCGGCGAGGACGGCGCGGATCGCCGGGCTCGCCTCGGCGCTGCGGCGCCACGCCGCGTGCACCTCGCGCGTCGGCGGGCGCCGCAGCGGCCGGACGACGAGCTCTTCGGCCAAGGGCGGGCGCGCCAGCCTCGGGATCAACGCGAGGACCTCGCCGGAGGCGACCAGCGACAACTGCGTGGAGAAGTCGTCCACCAGATGCCGGACGTCGGGCTCGTCCGGCAGGCCGGCGAACAGACGCCGGAACCACTGGTGGCAGACCGTGCCCGGCGGGCTGGTGACCCACGCCTGCCCGGCCAGGTCCGCGCCGTCCAGGGGCGGCTCGGTTCGTGCCAGCGGATGGGTCCCGGCCATGACGACATCGCCGAGGTCGGTGTGCACCAGACGCCGGGACAGCGCAGGGGAGAGGGGGACGGGCAGGCCGTCGGCGTCATGGAGGAGCGCGAGGTCGGCGGTTCCTGCCTCGACGCTGTGCAACGCCTGGTCGGGATCCTGCTCGGTGATGTGCAGCCGGAGATCGGGATAGCGCTCCAGCAGTCGCGGGTGCACAGGGGCGAGGAGCCCGCGGATACCCGTCGAGAACGCGGCCACCCGCAATACGCCGCGCGGCGCGCCCTCCGCCACGGACTGGGCGGCCTCCGCACAGCGCTCGAGCGCCTGGAACACCTCCAGGGAGGAGTCGACCACCGCCTGACCTGCCGGAGTGAGCACGACCCCACGTCCCGCCGGTGCGAGTACGGGCATGCCGATCTGGCGCTCCAGGCGCTTGATCTGCTGTGACACCGCCGACGCCGTGAACCCCAGCTCGTCCGCCGCCCGCGCCAACGTCCCCAGTGCGGCCACCGACCGCAGTGCCCGCAGGGCTCCGACCTCGATCATGAAGCCAGGCTACGCAATACCGGCCAAAAACCATCGCTGGACCGCAGGTATCGGCGCGGACAGGATCGATCGCATGACCGAGACCCTCTTCGGCTCCAACCTCGTCGCCATGGTCACCCCGATGGAACCCGGCGGCGCACTCAGCGAACCCGGCCTCACCGGCCTGGTCGACCACCTGCTGAACACCGGCTGCGACGGCATCGTCGTCGGCGGGACCACCGGCGAATCACCCACCCTGACCGACACCGAAGCCGCACGGATCGTCCGCACCGTGGCAACCCGCGCCGGGAACCGGGCACGCGTGATCGCCGGCGTCGGCACCTACGACACCGTCGCCTGCATCCGGCGCGCGAAGGAAGCCGAGGCGGCCGGCGCCGACGCGCTCCTGCTCGTCTGCCCCTACTACTCCAAGCCGACGCAGGCCGGGATCGTGGCGCACTGCCAGGCCGTGGCCGACGCCACCGAACTCCCCGTGATGCTCTACGACGTCCCGGCCCGCACCGGAACGGCCCTGGAAGCGGCGACCCTGATCGAACTCGCCCGTCACCCCAGGATCCGAGCCGTGAAGGACGCCAAGGGCGACCTGTTCGAAGCGATGACCGTCATGGCGCGCACCCGGCTGGCCTACTACTGCGGCATCGACGAACTCAACCTGCCGTACCTGGCCGCGGGCGCCACCGGCCTGGTCAGCGTCGTGGGCAACGCCTTCGCCGACCGAAACGCCGAACTCATCGCCGCCGTACGCGGGGGAGACCTCGACACCGCGTGGACCCTCAACGCCGCGATGCTTCCCCTGGCCGACGCTGTCATGCGCACCTCGCAGGGAGCGATCATGGCCAAGGCCGCCCTGGCCGATCTCGGCGTCATCCCGCACGCCACGGTCCGGCTCCCGCTGCTCGAATCGCCACCCGAGCACCTGCTGCGGCTTCGCGACGCCATGGCGCCTCTCGGCACCGGGGCTCTCGTGGGTGGTTCGGGCCGATAGGACCAGCGGGCGCCCTAGGTTGGCTCCCTTGCCAAGTCCGTGAAGGCCTCCTTGAGGGACTCTGGGTCTCTCAAGGAGGCCTTCACGGACTCGACGATCATCACGTTCGCCCCATAAGCACCAGGAGTCACCGCCGCCTTGCTCGCTCCTGCAGTACATGAAGGCCACCTTCCTGTACCTAGGCGCAAGGAAGGGGTCCTTCATGTACTGGGGAAGGTGTGAAGGTCGAGTTTCTTCGGCTGAGCCGAGGGAAGGGGTCCTTCATGCGCAGCCGCCGTGACCGCTGGGGCTGGTGGTGTTGCTGAGGCCGCGAGTGGCGATCGTGGGTCCGTGAAGGCCTCCTTCACTACCTTCAGGGTAGGCAAGGAGGCCTTCACGGACCCACGACCTGTTCCCACCGGTCCCCGGACACGGCGAAGCCCCCGCGGAGGGAGGTCGCGGGGGCTTCGCCGATTCGTGGTGGGGCTAGCTACTTGGCCGTGCGTCAGGCGGACCTGGTGGTCCTGCGTCCCTTCAGCTCGGCGAGACGTTCGTTGAGCAGATCTTCGAGCTCCGGGATCGAACGACGCTCCAGGAGCATGTCCCAGTGCGTCCTCGGGGGCTTGACCTTCTTCTGCTCCGGCTGCCCGCCGTCCACGATCTCGGACTCGCTGCCGTGCAGCCTGCACTCCCACACCGAGGGGATCTCGGCGTCGTCGGAGAAGGGCACCTCGAACTCGTGGTTCTTGGGGCAGGCGTAGCGCACGGTGCGGCGGGGCGCGAGGTCGTGGTTGCGGTCGGTCTCGTAGCTGACCGCTCCCAGCCGGCTTCCACGGAGAACACGGTCGGCCATGATGGGGGTCCTTTCAGTCAGCTCCGGGTGGAGCCAGGGTGATGCTCACCCTATGCAACGACATTGAAGGCCAGAGGATTCCCTGGACAGCATGTCCTTGCTCACGATGAGCTGTGTCACCCGGTGGCAACAGCTTCTCCTAGTAGGAGTGGTTTCGCGCTCTGGCGTGACGTCAATACGGCCATCTTGGTGCGGATATCCCCCAGATGGGCTAGTAGTACGCCTGTCACGTCAACCGTAACTGACCGTGTTGGGCCGAGGTGGGCCCCAGGTCGCCCAGTCGAAAGTGGCGTCGGCACAATACCTGATAACGGACCGTGTTCGGCTCGCCCTCAGAACGTGATGCCGATGAAGTTTCAACGACCATCTGCTCGGTATCCGCCACCACCACGGTGTCCCCGGCCCGCAGCACTTCTCCGTCGGACACCCGCGCGTTGAACCGCCCCGTCTGCCCGCACCAGCACAGCACCTCGACCTGAACCGGCTGCAGCTCGTCCGCCAGCTCGAACAACCGCGCCGCACCCGGGAACAACACACTCCGGAAATCCGTCGCGATCCCGAAGCAGTACACGTCGATCTGGACGTCATCGGCCAGTTCAGCCAGCTGATCCACCTGATCGGGCGACAAGAACTGCGCCTCGTCGACGATCAGGTAATCCACATGCCGCCCGGCCGCCCACTGCTCACGCACCAGCAACCGCAGATCGGTCTCGTTCCCCACCTCGGTCGCCTTGCGCGTCAACCCGATCCGGCTCGTGATCTGCGGCTCCCCGGACCGGTCATGCCGCACCAGCACCATCCCGCGACGACCCTGCCGCGCGTGGTTGTGGTCGATCTGCAACGCCAGCGTCGACTTCCCGCAGTCCATCGGCCCGTAACAGAACTTCAGCTTCCCGACGACCGGCACACCCCGCCGTGAACCCGCCACCGGCACCGACGACAACGCGTCCGTGGGATCCGGGCCACTCTCCTTCAGTACGGTCACGACGCCCGACCCTATCGGCACGCTCCGCCCTCACAGCACCGCCGGTGGTCGGTTACCCGCCGCTTCGATCGCCCGGCGCACCGGCACCAGCCACACGAACACGAAACCGAGCACGAAGAAGATCACCAAAGCGATGATCGCGTACCGGAACGAGCCGGTGATCTGCCCGACCGCCGCGAACAACAGCGGACCGAGCCACGACGTCCCCCGCTCGCCGACCACGTACAGCGAGAAGTACTGCGCGTCCTTCCCCTCCGGGATCATCTGCCCGAACAACGACCGCGACAACGCGTTCGTGCCGCCCAGCACCAACCCGATCCCGACCGCCACCGCGTAGAACTGCAACGGCTGACCGGCCTCGATGAAGAACGCGAAGCACAACACGACCACCCAGGCCACCAGGCTGCCGAGGATCGTCTTCTTCGCCCCGATCCGCGCCGCGATCGCACCGTGGATCATCGCCCCGGCGTACGCCAGGAACTGGATCACCAGGATCGTGACGATGAGCACCTGCGTGCTGTACTTCAGCTCGTCCTTGCCGTACTGCGCCGACACCGCCACCACCGTCGTGATCCCGTCGGTGAAGACCAGGTAGCTGCCGAGGAACGCCAGCGTCAGGGGATAGGCCCGCGCGTCCTTGATCGTCCGCTTCAGCTCCTTGAACCCGGCCGTCAGCACCGACAGACCACGCTCGGACGACTTCGGCACATGGGTCTGGGGGAGTGCGCGCACCGCCGGGAACGTGAACACCGCCCACCAGATCCCCGAGGTCAGGAAGCAGATCCGGACGGCGAGCGACTCGCTCACCCCGAAGAACTCGTGCCCCATGAAGAACCCGAGCTGCAGCGCCAGCGCCAGACCACCACCGAGATACCCGAAAGCCCAGCCCTTCGACGACACCGCGTCCCGCTCATCAGGCTCCGCGATGTCCACCAGGAACGAGTAGTAGACGACCAGCGCACCGCCGTAACCGATGTTGGCCAGGATGAACGTCCAGACCCCGACCTCCCAGTTCGTCCCCGCGATGAAGAACATCGCCGCCGACGCCACCGCGCCGAGGAACGCGAACCCGCCGAGGATCCGCCGCTTGTGCCTGCTCCGGTCCGCGATCGCGCCGGCGATCGGCAGCACCAGCACCTGCGTCACCGTCGCGACCGACAGCAGATACCCCCACAGCGAACCCGCGGGGAACTGGAGCCCGAACAAAGAGACGTCGCAGTTTTGAAGGGTGCTCGAAGCTCCACTCGAATCGGTGCACGCCCTGTCCCCGTTAAGGGTGAAATTCGCCTTCGCGTCCGCCGACGCGATCTCGCTCAAATAGAGCGCTCCGAAGACGGTGATCACCGACGAATAGAACGGCGAATTGGCCCAGTCGTAGAGGTACCAAGCCCGCCACACCCGCTTGCGTTCACGGGTCACGGCCACCGTCATGCACTGCTCCTGAAGTCGAGAACGTCGAGGTCAGCGGGAGACTACTGGTGATCACACCCACCTGTCCGGCACGAGTCCGGACCGTGTTCGTTTCGACGCGGGACGAACCCTTCCCGGACACCTTCCCGACCATCGTCGGCGTGTCGCTGCCACGATCCACGTGTGTTTCATGTGAGGCTGGTGTGCGAGCTGTGACTCTTGTGAAGCACGGGGCTGGTACTTACTGTTCCGCTCATGAGGACCCATCGCCTTCGCACAGCACACCGCGTAGTGGCGAGAACGCTCCTGCTCGCCCTCGCCGTGACGGGCCTGCAGATCGCCACCACCGGATCCGCCGCCGCGGATCCCCACGGCTCCCACTGGGCCAAGCTCCGCATGTGTGAATCGAGCGGGCGCTACAACATCAACACCGGCAACGGCTACTACGGCGCCTACCAGTTCGACCTGCCCACCTGGCGCAGCGTCGGCGGCCAAGGGCGACCCGACCAGGCCGCCCCCCGCGAGCAGGACTACCGGGCCCTCTACCTCTACCGCATGCGCGGCTGGCAACCCTGGGAATGCGCCGGCAAGCTCGGCTTCCGCAACGACGGCGACGGCCGAAGCAAACGAGTCCCGTCCTACGCGGACTCCGCCTACATCGGCGGGGGAGGACAGCCCGCACCGCCGCCTCCGCCCAAGCCGAAGCCCACCCCGCCCGCACCGCCCGGCGGCCCCAAACCCGCCTGGCCCGGCGTCGTCTACGCCTACGGCGACTGCGCGGCACCCCTGAAGCAGTTCCAGCTGCGGATGAACGCCTTCGGCTACGGCTTCACCGGAACAGGCTGCTACTACGACAAAACCCGCGAAGCCGTCCTCGCCCTCCAGCGGGCCAACGGCATCAACGACTCAGGACGGCTCGGCCCCAAGACCTGGGACGCCGCCTGGAACGGCAAAGCACCACGATGACCCCGCGTTTAGTCCTCTAGATGCGCCTTGTCAGCGCATTTAGAGGACCAAACGCGGATCAAGAAGGCCAAGCGCCGCGTTCCCGAAGCACCTCACGCAGCAGATCCGGCCGGTCCGTCACGATCCCGTGCACCCCGAGATCCAGCAACAACCGCATCTCCGCCGGATCGTCCACCGTCCACGTGTGCACCTCGAAACCCCCACGCGTCGCCTGCCGCAGGAACGCCCGGTCCACCACCTTCAACCGCCCCTGCCGCACCGGCACCTGAGCCATCGCACCCCGCGACAACGCGCGCAACGACACCAGCGGCAAGAACCCGTTCGCCCACATCACCGCCACCGAACGCGGCCCCATCGCGGTCACCAGCTTCGGACCCGCCAGCTTCCGGATCCGCGCCAACCGTGCGTCCGAGAACGACGCCGCCGCCACCCGGTCGTACGCCCCGGTCCGCTCGATCGCCCGCACGAAGGGCGCCACCGCCTCGTTCGACTTCACATCGATGTTGAACCGCGCCTCCGGCAGCTCCTCGAGGACGTCCTCCAGCCGCGACAACGGCGCGCGGCCACCGACCTTGACCGAGCGCAACTGGGCCCACGTCTGCCGGGAGATCAACCCCGCGCCGTCCGTCGTCCGGTCCAACGACGCGTCGTGATGAACGACCACCACACCATCCGACGTCGCGTGCACATCCGTCTCCAGATAGCGATAACCCTCCGTCACCGCCTGTTGGAAGGCGGGCAACGAGTTCTCGAGTCCTTCGAGGTCACCGAGGTGCCAGCCCCGATGGGCGAAGGCGCGCGGGAGCGGGTCGGCGAGGTACGGAAACAATGTCGGCACCCCACTAGTGTGCACTTCGGTCGTGGCCCCGGCATGATCGTCCGATGGCCAGCTAGGGTCTGAACCGTGAGGGAAGTGGCCGAACACCCGAAGACGTCCGCCGAAGAGGTGTCCGAACTCCGCCGCGCGGGGGTACCCAAACACTGCGGATGGTGCGGCCGACGGCTCGAACAAGGCGGCAACGTCGGCAGGCGCCGCCGCTACTGTGGGCAATCCTGCCGCCAGCGCGCCTATGAACGCCGAACCGCCCTCCAGCGCAGCGGCCTCCCCGAAGACGCCGTCGTCCTCTCCGACACCGAGATCGCCACCCTCCAGGACAGGCTCTTCCAACTCCGCTGCGCCGCCGAAGACGTCGTCACCGCGGCCGACGACGGCGCGTCCGTCGCCGAACTCCGCGGCCTCGCCGGCGAAATCGCCCAAGCCGCCAAGGACCTCGAACAACTCCGCTGAGCTACACGATCCCGTCCAGCGCCCGGTACGTCCGGTTGCTCGCGGCCGCCGCACGCTGCTCACGCCCGGTCGCCTCGATGTAGTTCTGACTGGTCGCGAGGCTCGCGTGCCCCAGCAGAGCCATGATCTCCGACGCCGTCGCGCCGTCCTCCGCCAGCCGTGTCGCGAAGGTGTGCCGCAACGCGTGGAGGTTCGCCCCGACCGGTACGCGGTCGTGCAGGCCGGCCCACCGATAGCAGGATTTGACCAGGTACTCGAGCGCACCGCGGCCGATCGGCTCGCCCGCACGATCCCGGAGGAGGGGAGTGGAGGGCCCGAACCGCTGCTGGGGGAACCGGCGACGGCAGGAGGCCAGGTACTCCTCGATGATCTTCTCCATGATCGGCTGCACCGGGATCGACCGGTCGCGGCTTCCCTTGCCATGGACGTGCAGCCGCATCTCGCCCTGACGGCCGACCAACGACCGCGCCGTCAGCGCCCGCATCTCCGCCGCGCGCAGCCCGGCGACCAGCCCCAGCGCGATCACCAGGACGTCCCGCTCGGGCCATGGATCCCGCGCCCGGCGCGCCCCGTCGGCGGCGGCCGCGAGCAGCTGCTCCGGGGTTTCCTCACCCCGCAACGGTTTCGGCGTCAGCGGAGGCGCCTTCGGCCGCGCGACCGCACCCATCGGATTGCCCGCGAGCAACCCATCGGACACGCAGAAGGTGAGGAACTGGTTCCAGGTCGACCAGGCGCGGAGCACCGAACTTTTCGCATGGGTGTCCGCGAAGGCGCCGAAAGCGTTGCGGAGCGCCTGGGCGGTGAGCATCTCGACGGTGAGTTCGTCAGGGGAGCGGTCCAGCTCGCGGAGCAGAAGAGCGGTGATGCCGGCGAGGTCGCGGCGGTAGGCGTCGGTGGTGTGAGGAGAATCCTTACGGGGACGACGTGCGGCGAAAAAGGCTTGCTGTGCCTCGGAAACCCTCATGAGCATCTTGTACCGCATGGCACCGACAGTCTTACACTGGGTTATATTCCGTTTCATGCATAATAGTGATTATGCATGAAACGGAGTGATGGGTCCGGAAACCCCTCGTGGGGGATCTCGGTTCGCTCGCCGCTTTCCGGAGTGTCATGAACGGGTCGTTCCTGACGTTTTTCGTCCCGAACGACCCGTTCATGACACTTGGGACGCCTGGGGCGGCGCTAGAGCCCGAGTCGTCGGGTTGACCGACTTGCCTAGATCCCATTGACGCCTGACGCCTCCATTGATCATCAACGGCTCCGTGAGATCCACTTCGATTCGTCACAGTGACGTATTGAGGCCGGGTGATCGGACATCCGTTTCGCGTCCCCGGGGGCGTCCCGGGGTGTCGCGGGAGATCTGTGGTGGCCAGGTTCAGGGCGAGCCGAAGGGGGCCATCGCCGCATCCGGCGCGGCGAAGGACGCTTTCACTGCATGACATGCGACGAAGGACCCCTTCGCGGCTGCCTCAAGGGCCCCTCTCGAGCCCTGATAACCAGGTCGGCCAAAGTGCCGATAATGTACATTATGTCAAGTAAGGTCAGTGCACGTCCTCTCTCGGCCTGAAGCGGGTCGTGGTTCGATGCCCTGGTGATTCCTACCGAAGCCGACCTTGCAGACGCGTTGACCACGGCAACTCGTGCGGCCGTCACAGACCTGTTCCGCAACAACCCCGGCCACACGTTCTACTACGTCACGCTGACCACGCCCGGCGAGGCGTTCGGCCCGGCGTTGTCGGCGTGGTCGCACGAGGCGCTGGCACAGCGACCAGACGCCGAGGATGTCCGCTACTCCTACGCCGATTCACCGTTTTCGATCGTTGGCGAGGAACACCTGAAACCGGTCCGCGAGCTGTTCGCCGCCCGGCCGGAGGTGTTCGACATCGCCGACGACGATGCCTCCGACGCGGAGTTCGATCTTCGGCTTCGTGCGATGGAGACGGCGCTGCGCAGGCTCTCTGACGAAGGTCTGTTCGGTGCCGGCGAAGCTCGCGAGAGCGTGCTGGTGCTGGCCGAGGTCGTTCCTGATGACGAGGAGAACGTCGCCCGTGCTCGTCGGCTCAACCCGCCTGGGCCGGCGTTGGACGCTTGGCTGGCTTACTGGGGCCTGGCCTGAATCCTGCGGCGAATACCCGCCACAGGATGTCGTGTATTCGGTGGAATGCTCGCGGTCCACGAACACGAAAGGGCACGCGAATTCCCATGGGATCTCGACTCAATCCGTACATCAGGTACAACGGGAACGCACGGCAGGCGATGGAGTTCTACCGGCAGGTGCTCGGCGGCAAGCTGGAGATCGGCACGATCGCGGATTTCGGGTCGCCGGACTCCCCTGACGCTGACAAGGTCATGCACGCCCAGCTCGACACCCCGCACGGATACACGCTGATGGCTTGCGACGTTGACGGCCAGGTCGAGGACGTGCCGCACTCCCCTGGCAACAACGTCGCGATCTACCTCGGTGGCGACGGCGAACTCCGCGGCTGTTTCGAGAAGTTGTCTGTCGGTGGCAGCGTGACCATGCCTCTGGAGAAGCAGGTGTGGGGCGACGAGGCCGGCGCGCTCGTGGACAAGTTCGGGATCACCTGGATGGTCAATATCGCCAACGCTACTTCGCGTCCGTCGGGAGATCCGGTCGATCAGTTCCACCAAAGGGAACGTCGCGGCGTTCCGCTGACAGGCTCGCGCTAGGGTCGTCCTCCGGAAGCGAACCTGGGGGTTGCCGAAATGTCCGAGAGCGCCGCTGTGCGTGTCGATCCGTCCAACGAGCGGATGTTGAAGGCGTGGGACGGTGATGACGGCGCTTTTTGGGCGAAGCGCGCGCAGCGTTTCAACGATGGCGTCGCCGCTTATCGCGACACGTTCTTCGCCGCGGCCGGCATCAGGCCGACCGACCACGTCCTGGACGTCGGTTGCGGTGCGGGTCAGACGACGCGGGACGCCGCACGATTCGCCGGTGACGGTTCGGCGCTCGGTGTCGACCTCTCCGGTGAGATGCTGATTCTCGCTCGTCGGCTCGCCGAGGAGGAAGGCGTTCGCAATGTCTCGTTCGAGCAGGTGGACGCGCAGATCCATCCGTTCGCCGAGGCCCGGTTCGATGTGGTGATCAGCAGGCACGGATCGATGTTCTTCGGTACTCCCCTGGCCGCGTTCTCCAACCTGGCGAGGGCGACCCGGCCTGGTGGCCGTCTGGTCCTGCTGACGTGGCAGCCGTTCCGGCTCAACGAATGGATCACCACGTTCCGGACTATCTTCGCGGCGGGGCGTGAGGTGCCGTCGTCGGATCTCCCGCTGAGCGACCCGGCCAAGACCGAGGAGTTGCTGGTCTCGGCCGGGTACGCCGATGTCCGGTGCACCGCGGTGGACAAGCCGATGTACTTCGGCCGGGACGTGGACGACGCGGCCGACTTCATCGTCGAGCAGCACGGTGGCCGGTTGAACGACCTGGATGAGGCCGCTCGCGCCGCGGCCGTGGCTGCCTTGCGGGCCGATCTCGCCGAGCACCAGACCGACCGAGGCGTTTTCTACGGCTCGGCGGCCTGGCTCGTCGAGGCCCGGCGCCCTTGAGCTACTGCTTGCGGGCGATCAAGTAGGCCTGTGGCGTGCTTTCGAATTCCTCGGACGGCTCACGGACGAGGGTGGAGAGCACGCTGAACTTCGCCTCCCCCAGCTGCTCGGCGATCTTCTCGGGCGACAGGCGGTAGGCGTCGCAGGTGATGTCGTGCCCGTACGCGTGCTCGATGTGGCGTACTTCGTCGCCGACCTGGAAGGCCAGGAGCAGGTGGCCGCCCGGGGCGAGGATCCGGTGGAAGTCGGCGAAGATCTCCGGCAGCCGCTCTCGTGGTGTGTGGATGATGGAGTACCACGCGACGGCGCCGGCCAATGAGCCGTCCTCAAGGGACAGTCCGGGCATCTCCCCGAGCTGGAAGTCCAGGTGGGGGTACCACTTGCGGGCGACGGCGAGCATCCCCGGAGAGAGGTCGACGCCGTGGATGTCGAGCCCGAGCTGGTGGAGGTACTCGGTGATGCGGCCGGTTCCGCAGCCGATTTCGGCGACGCGGCCGCCGCCGGCGGCCTGGACGAGTTCGGTGTAGGCGCCGAGCACGGCCCGGTCCCAGGTGGAGCCGGCGAGGTGGTCGCGGAGGAGTTCGGCGTAGTCGGCCGCGACCGTGTCGTAGGCGGTGCGGGTCGTTTGGAGGTAGTCGGTCACGGCGGCGACCCTATCCCCTGGCACCGACGACAATCGTCGCGTACAGGTCGTCGTCGGCGATCACTTCGGGGGTCAATCCGTTGTGCGCCATGGCTTCCGCGGTGCTGGCGGCCTGGCTTTCGCCGGTTTCGATCAGCAGGTGGCCGCCCGGTGCGAGCCATTGTGGGGCTTCGGCGGCGACGCGGCGGTGGACGTCGACTCCGTCGTGCCCGCCGTCGAGGGCGACGCGGGGTTCGTGGTCGCGTGCTTCGGGCGGCATCATCGCGATGGCGTCGGTGGGGACGTACGGGGCGTTGACGACCAGGATGTCGACGCGGCCTCGTAGCGTCGCGGGCAGTGGCGTGTAGAGGTCGCCTTCGAAGACCTCTCCCCCGGCTTGGGCGACGTTGATGCGGGCGCAGCGGACGGCGGCGGGCTCGATGTCGGCCGCGTAGAGCCGGATGTCGCCGAGTTCGGCGGCGATGGCGGCGCCGAGTGCGCCGGTGCCGCAGCAGAGGTCGAGGACGACCGCTCCTGGTCCGGCGAGGGTGACGGCGTGGCGGACGAGGAGTTCGGATCGTTGCCGGGGCACGAAGACGCCGGGTTCGACGGTGATGCGCAGTCCGTGGAATTCCGCCCAGCCGAGGATGACTTCGAGCGGTTCGCCGTCGACTCGGCGCTGGATCATGGTGTCGAGTTCGTCGGGGGTGCGGGCTTCGGCGGTGATCAGGCGTGCTTCGTCTTCGGCGAAGACGCATCCGGCGGCCCGGAGCCTGTCGATGACGGTCACTGGTCTCGCAGTCTGGTGAGGATTCCGTCGAGGGCCTGGCGGACGGTGTCGGGGACGCCGTCGGTGCGCAGGTCGGTGAGGAATTGTTCGTTGAGCCCGCCGGGGGTCATGTGCTTGCCGGTGAGGGTTTCGAGGGAGCCGCTCTGCTCGGCGAGGGACTGTCCGAGCTGGCCGAAGATGTGGCTGGTGAAGGCGGTCGCCGTGGTGTCTTCGATGCCTTGGTCGGTCATCCAGGCGGCGATGGTGCCGAGGTAGTCGAGGTGGGCGGCGAAGGTGGCCGTGGCGCTGCTGAAGATGTCGAGGTCCTTCTCCGCGGCGGGGACGACGCTGCCGCCGATGCTGTCGAAGAGGGCTCGGGCTTCGGGGTTGTCGGGGTACATCGCGGTGAGGCTTTGGCGGCGTGCGGCCGGGGGCAGCGGAATGCTCCGGACGACTTCGCGGGCGGGTGCGGCCCAGTCACGCAGTTGGCCGAGCGGGACGCCGGCGAGGGCGCTGATCAGGACGTGGTCGGGCCGGAAGGTGAGGTCCCGGAGGACTTCTTCGGCGATCGGCGGTCGGACGGCGAGAACGATGGTCGTGGCGCTGTCGAGGACGGCTTGGTTGCTGTCGCGGACTTCGACGTTGGCGAAGCGTGCCGAGAGTTCTTGGCCGACGCTGCGGCTGCGGGGTGAGAGGGAGATCGCGGGCGGGTCGGTGATGTCCTTGCTGAGGCCTTCGACGATGGCGGCGGTGATCTCGCCCGCGCCGACGAATCCGTAGTCCATGGTCACGCTCCTGTCCGGCCGTCGACGCGTTCGCGGATGAGGTCGGCGTGTCCGTTGTGGCGGGCGTATTCGCCGATCATGTGGAGGTAGAGCATGCGCAGTGAGAACGGGTTCCCACCGAGGTCGAACGTGTCGTCGAGGGATCCTTCGGCGGCGGCCTCGTCGGCGAGCCGGATCTCTTCGAGGAGGATGTCGTACGCGTCTTCGGCTTTGGCGGCGTCGAGGGCTTCGAAGTCGTGGTCCTTGCCGAGGGCGGCGTCGTAGAGGGGTTTGACGTCCTGTGCGGCGTAGCGCAAGCGGAACCAGAAGCGTTCGACCTTGGCGAGGTGCCGGACGAGGCCGAGGAGGGTCATGTTCGACGGCGGGACCGACGCGGTGGCGAGCTGTTCTCCGGTGAGGCCGGCGAGTTTGTGGAGGAAGGTGCTGCGGTGCCAGGCCAGCAGGGAGGGCAGGAGGATCCGCTCGTCGGCGGCGGTGTCGCCGGACGGCCGGGTCACCTCGGGGGCGGTCCATGTCATAGCGGCGATCATGCCATCGGGTGACGTGGGGTTCGGGGTGCGCCCACTGGGGTGAGCGGCGTCACGTGGAGGCTGCTGAATCCTTTTGCGAGGGTCGCGGCTCTTGTAGGGGCCGGGACAAGCTCGGCGCAGGAGGAGGTTGTCGTGGAGGCCGAGTGGCCGAGGGAGTCGTTGATCGTGGCGGCGCAGGGCGGGGACGCGTCCGCCATCGCCGCACTGGTCTCGGGTTCCCATCCGCATGTGCAGCGGTTCGCGCGGTCGCTGTGTGCTTCGCCGGAGGACGCGGAGGATTCGGCGCAGGAGGCGCTGATCATCCTGTATCGGAAGATCGGCACGCTGCGTGCCACGGGTGCGCTCGCGTCGTGGATGTTCCGGATCGTGCGCAACGAGTGCCTTCGTCGGGCGCGCCGGGTGGTGCGTGCCGCGGGTCCGGCGGATTCCGTCGCGATCGTGTCGGCCGAGGAAGACGCGCTGGATCGGCTGGAGGCGCAGCGGGTGGCCGCGGCGATCGCCGAGTTGCCCGCTGATCAGCGTCGCGTCTTGATCATGCGTGACATCCAGGGGCATTCGGGCCGAGTGGTCGCCGACGCGCTCGGTCTGAGCACGGCCGCGATGAAGTCCCGGCTGCATCGCGCGCGGGCGACGGTCCGTGCCTTGCTCGACAACCCCGCTTCCTGACCTTATTTGAGGAGTTTTCATGCTCGAAATCGGTTCCACGGTCCCTGACGTCGCGCTGGAGGACACCACAGGGCAGGTCGTGCGGCTTTCGGAGTTCCGAGGTACGGCAAGTGTGCTGATCTATTTCATGCGCTCGACCTCGTGTCCTGTGTGCACCGGCCATGTGAAGGATCTGGCGGCGCGGGCGGAGGAGCTGGCGGCCGCCGGTGTGCGTGTGCTGGTGGCGGTTCCCGAGGGCCGGGCGGAGGCCAAGGCGTGGCGGGCGAAGCGCGGGTTGTCGCTTCGGGTGGTCTCTGGCAGGAACGGCACGCCGCATGAGGCGTTCGGGCTGGCGAAGAAGATGCTGCAGCAGTCGGGCAGTGTGCTGATCGACCGGGACGGGGTGGTCCGGCATGCCCATGCGGCGACCATGCCGACCAGTGCTTATGACAAGAAGGGCATCGCCAAGGCGGTGGAAGGGCTCGCCAAGGTGCGTTGACTGAAGGTGTGAATCGGTGCTTCACTTCTTGGGTGCCGTATCGCCGTACACCGAAGGTCCAGGAGCGCCTCGACGCCCAGCGCGACGCCGTCCTCGCCGCCGCCATGGAGCAATTGGCCGAGCGCGGGTACGCGGGCTGCTCGGTATCGGCGGTCGCCGAGCGGGCGGGAGTGGCGGTCGGGAGCGTGTACCGCCACTACCCCACCAAGGCCGCCCTGGTCGTGGAGTTGTTCCGCAAGGTCGTCACGCGTGAGGTCGAGGCGGTGCGCGAGGTGTCGGAGCGTCCCGGCACGCCTGCCGAGCGGGTCGTGGCGGTCTTCGACACCTTCGCGAGCCGGGCGCTGAAGACGCCGCGCATGGCGTACGCGCTGCTGGCCGAGCCCGTCGACGCGCCGATCGAGGCCGAGCGGCTGGTGTTCCGGCGCGCCTTCCGCGACGTCGTGGCCCAGCACGTCGCCGACGGCGTCCGGTCCGGGGTGCTGCCCGCCCAGGACGCGGACGTCACCGCGGCGGCGCTCGTCGGTGCGGCCGCCGAGGTGCTGATCGGCCCGTTGACCACCGGCAGTGCGGACGAGGTGTCCGGGCTGCGCACTTTCGTCCTGCGTTCCTTGGGAGGTTCCGATGCCGAGCACTCATGAGGTCACCAATCAGGTCCCGCCGCCGGCGGAGTACGACGTCGCCGCCGATCCGGCCTTGCTGGAGGGGCTGGAACGGGCGGGCGCCGGCTGGGCGGTGGCCGAGGTGCACGCCCTCGGCAGGCTCGCCGGGAGCGAGCAGGCCCAGGAGTGGGGCAGGCTGGTCAACGAGAACGAGCCGGTGCTGCGGACGCACGACCGGGTCGGGAACCGGATCGACGAGGTCGAGTTCCATCCGTACTGGCACGAACTGATGGACGTCGCGGTGTCCTACGGGCTGCACGCGGCGCCGTGGCGGGATTCCCGGCCGGGCGCGCACGCGGCACGGGCGGCGAAGATGTACGTCTGGGGCCAGGTCGACGCCGGGCACACGTGCCCGATTTCGATGACGTACGCGGCGGTCCCGGCGCTGCGGTTCAATCCCGAACTGTCCGCGCGGTACGAGCCGTTGCTGGCGGCGACGGAGTACGACTTCGGGTTGCGTGAGCCGAGTTCGAAGCGCGGGCTCATCGCCGGGATGTCGATGACGGAGAAACAGGGCGGATCCGACGTCCGGGCGAACACGACCACGGCTCGCCCGCTCGGTGACGGCGGTTATGTGATCGTCGGGCACAAGTGGTTCACCTCGGCGCCGATGTCGGACATGTTCCTGACGCTGGCCCAGGCGCCGGGCGGGTTGTCGTGTTTCCTGCTCCCCCGGGTCCTGCCGGACGGCACGCGCAACGGGATCCGGTTGCAGCGGCTGAAGGACAAGCTGGGCAACCGGTCCAACGCGTCGTCGGAGATCGAATACGACGACGCGATCGGCTGGCTCGTCGGCGAGGAAGGCCGCGGGGTGCGCACCATCATCGAGATGGTGAACAACACCCGGCTGGACTGCGCGGTCGGGAGCGCGTCGGGGATGCGGTACGGCGCCGTGCGGGCGGTCCACCACGCACGGCATCGGAGCGCGTTCGGGGCGAACCTGGTGGATCAGCCGCTGATGGGCAACGTGCTGGCGGACCTCGTCGTGGAGTCCGAGGCGGCGACCACGGTCGGGATGCGGCTCGCGTCGGCCACCGACCGGCCGGAGGACGAGCAGGAGCAGGCGTTCCGGCGGCTGGGGCTGGCGGTGACGAAGTACTGGGTGTGCAAGCGCGGTCCGTCGCACGCGGTGGAGGCGCTGGAATGCCTCGGCGGGAACGGGTACGTCGAGGAGTCGGGGATGCCGCGGCTCTACCGTGAGGCTCCGCTGATGTCGATCTGGGAGGGTTCGGGCAACGTCGCGGCGCTGGACGCGTTGCGGGCGATGGCGAAGCAGCCGGAGTCGGTGGCGGCGTACTTCGCGGAGGTCGAGCAGGCGTCCGGTGCCGACACGCGGCTGGACGACGCGGTGGGCAGGCTGCGCAAGGAACTGTCGGATCTGTCGGACATCGAGTACCGGGCGCGGCGGCTGGTCGAGTCGATGGCGCTCGTGCTCCAGGGTTCATTGCTGGTGCGGCACGGGACGCCGGCGGTGGCCGACGCGTTCTGCGCGTCGCGGCTGGGCGGCGACTGGGGTGTCGCGTTCGGGACGCTTCCGTCCGGAGTGGACACCAAGGCGATCGTGGCCCGCGCGGAGGTTTGAGCTCAGGTCTGTGAGTCCTTGCCCAGGTCGGGGGTTTCACCGTCGCTTTCCTGCTTTTCGGACTCTCGGTGCTCGTATGACCACATGCTGCGCCGGTCCGCCCCATTCCCCCGGTCGGACCGGCGCCGAGCACTGCGAACAGCCGCAGGATTGCGGAATTCGGGTGCATGCAAGGGCTCGTGCTTCGGCTACGTTCGTCGGTCATGGTCGATCGCCGAAGATGCCTGGTCCTGCTCCCCTTGGCGCTGTTCGCCGCCGGATGCGCGGCGGCCGAGCCGACGCCGATCTTCGCCGCGGCGAGTTCGAAGCCTTCCGCGGGGAGCGGGCCGATGATGGAGGCGGCGGCCCCGTCCGGCACGCCGTTCGTCGCGGCGGACGGGCGGAATCTGAAGGCCTGCGCGGATGGGGAGTGCGAGGTGCTGGTCCGGACCGGCGACCAGGTCCCCAACGACGGCGGCGCCGGCCCGCTCGCGGTCACGGTCCAGGCCGGGAAGGTGGGTCTCGCTCCGGCGTCCGGCGGGATGGGCGGGGCGGTGTCGGGTCCGCCGGGGATGGTGCACCAGATCAACCGGCAGGTGATCGCGGTCGTCGCGGTGCAGGGCGACGAGGGGATCGTCCGGCTCAACCGGAAATAGCTCTGTACCTACTAGTATGTACGGCATGCATGCCATGCAGTACGAGATCACCCTCCCCGCCGACTACGACATGGGCATCATCCGCGAACGCGTCGCCACGCGCGGGCATCTGCTCGACGACTTCGGCGGCCTGGGGCTGAAGGTCTACGGGATCCGTGAGCGCGGCGTCGACGGCTCGACGCTGAACCAGTACTCGCCCTTCTACCTGTGGCACGACGACGCCGGGATGAACGCCTTCCTGTTCGGCGGCCCGTTCAGCGGCATCGTCGACTCCTTCGGGCGCCCCGCCGTGCAGCACTGGACTGTGCTCGGCTTCGAGGAGGGACCCGCGTTCGGCACTCCTCCGGTCGCGGCGGGCAAGCACGTCGTGCGGATCCCCGACGAGACCGACCCGGTCGGCTTCCTCGGCGAGGCTCTCGACGGACTTCGCGAGCACCTGCGCCAGGACGGCGCGCATTCGGGCGCGCTCGCCGTCGACCCGCGGACCTGGCAGGTCATCCGCTACAGCCTGTGGACCGGTGAGGCGCCGGAGTCGGACGAGATCCGCTACCGAATCCTCCACCTGTCCTCGCCGCACCTGGATCGGCTGCGGCGAGGACGGCAATGGGATCAGCCGAGCAACGCCGCGAACAGCGCGCCGGGATCGGCTTCGGGAGGACCGGCGGGCCACTGATCCCGGTACGGATACCAGAGCCCGTCCTTGCCCAGCCGCACCTGCACCCCTGTCCCGTGGACGGTGCAGTGGTTGCGTTCGACGTCCAGCCCCGGACCGGGGTCGTCCACGACCTCGGCGAACGCGGCCCGGGCCCGGCCCATCGGCTGCGGCGGCGGGGTCCACGCGGTCTCCAGGACGTCGAGACCGGCCCGGCCACCATGCCGCCAGGCGAGCACCGCGCGGTCGAAGTCCTCGCCGTGCTCGGCCGGGCGCAGCCGGTCGGCGGTCTCCGGGTGAGTGGCGGCGAGGCGGACGGCGTCCTGTTTGCGGGTGAGCTTCGGCTGCGACGTCAGCAGCGCACCGGCCATCTGCCCGGCGTTCGCGACCAGGAGGGCGAAGGTCTCGGCCGGGATGTCGGGCGCGCCCGGCACGGTCGGTCCGCCGGTGGGAGCGAATCCGGCGGGATCCGGCAACGGCCCCGGCTCGTCGGCGTACGCGCGTTCGGCCGGGACTTCGTCGTCCCCGGTGCGCACGAACCGAGGCGCGTTGCGCCGCTGCAATTCGTCGAGCAGCTCCCGCTCCCCCTTGCCGCGCATCAGCAGCAGGACGAAGGGATCCGCGTCGAGCAGCCACGAGGCCTGGAACGACAGCGCCGCGGCATGACGGCACGGCAGCTCCCAGCCGGGGCAGTCGCAGTCCGGGTCGAGGTCACCGATCCCGGGCAGCAGATGCACCCCGGCGTCGTCGGCGGCCTCGACGAGGTCGTGCGGCATGTCCCGGTCCAGCAACGCCGCGAGATGCCCGGCACGCGAGGCGACCCGGTCGAGGAACCGGTCCCACTCGTCGCCGGTCAGCTCCGCGAGCCGGACCTCGGTGCGGTACTGGCCCTCCTGGTCGTCGACCACGGCCGCGATCCGCCCCGGGCTGACCGTGATCGGACCGACCCGGCCCGCCGCGGCGTACTTGCGGCCCTGTTTGAGCTGGCGCAGATCCAGTGCGGTGTCCTCCATCGCGCTGATCCACGCGCGGCCCCACCACGAGCGGGCGAACTGGCCCCGCCCGCCTTGGGCGCCGAAAGCGGGGAAACCGCGGACGCGGTCGTCTGGCGTGCTCATCGGCGGCTCCTCAACTCGACCAGATCGGCCAGCTCCTCGTCGGTCAGTTCGGTCAGCGCGGCCTCGCCGCCGGCGAGCACCGCGTCGGCGAGCGCCCGCTTCTCCCGCAGCATCGCCGCGATCCGGTCCTCGACCGTGCCCTCGGCGATGAGCCGGTGCACCTGCACCGGCCTGGTCTGCCCGATCCGATACGCGCGGTCTGTCGCCTGGTCCTCCACCGCGGGGTTCCACCAGCGGTCGTAGTGCACGACGTGATCGGCGCGGGTCAGGTTGAGCCCGGTCCCCGCCGCCTTGAGCGACAACAGGAACACCGGCACCTCACCGGCCTGGAACCGGCGCACGAGTTCCTCGCGTTTGGGCACCGGCGTGCCGCCGTGCAGCAGCTGCGTGCCGATCCCGCGCTGCGCGAGATGACGTTCCAGCAGCCGCGCCATCACGACGTACTGGGTGAACACCAGCACCGACCCGTCCTCGGCGAGGATCGTGCCCAGGAGTTCGTCGAGCAGTTCGAGCTTGCCCGACCGCCCGTCCAGCACCGCTTCCGACGGCTCCTTGAGGTACTGCGCGGGATGGTTGCAGATCTGCTTGAGCCCGGTGAGCAGCTTGACGATCCGGCCCCGGCGCGCGATGCCCTCGCTCCCGGCGATCTCGGCCATCAGTTCGCGCACCGTCGCCTCGTACAGGGCCGCCTGCTCGGCGGTGAGCGTCACCGGCCGGTCGGTTTCGGTCTTGGGCGGCAGCTCCGGCGCGATCCCCGGATCGGATTTGCGGCGCCGCAGCAGGAACGGGCGGACCAGCCGGGACAGCCGTTCCGCGGCTTCGGGGTCCTTGCCGGACTCGACCGGTTTCGCCCACACACGGCGGAAATCGGCCATGGTGCCGAGCAGGCCCGGCGTCGTCCAGTCCAGGATCGCCCACAGTTCGGCGAGGTTGTTCTCCACCGGGGTGCCCGTCAGCGCGACCCGCGCCGACGACGTCAGCGTCCGCAGGGCCTTCGCCGTGCCCGAGCGATGGTTCTTGACGTGCTGGGCCTCGTCGGCGACCAGCAGGCCCCAGTGGACATTCCCCAGCGGCTCCGGGTCGGCCCGCAAGGTGCCGTAGGTCGTGAGCACGAAGCCGCCGTCGAGATCCTCGAGCGAGCGTTCGGTGCCGTGGAACCGGCGCACCGGGACACCGGGGGCGAACCGGGTGATCTCGCGCTCCCAGTTCCCCAGCAGCGAGGCCGGGCAGACGACCAGCGTCGGGCCGTCCGCCCGGTGCAGGTGCAGCGAGATCAGCGTGATCGTCTTGCCGAGACCCATGTCGTCGGCGAGACAGCCGCCGAGCCCGATCGACGTCATCGCGGTGAGCCACTGCAGGCCGCGCATCTGGTAGTCGCGCAGGGTCGCGGCCAGCCCGGGCGGCGGTGCCTGCGGCTCCGGTGGCGCGAGCAGCCGTTCCCGCAACGCGGCGAGCCAGCCGTCGGTGAGGACGTCGACGCGTTCACCGTCGACCTCGGCCGTCCCGCTCAGTGCGGCGCCGAGCGCGTCGATCGGCGTGAGCGGCTTCAACGCGCGATCCCGCGCCTTGGCCGCCAGCGCCGGATCGACGAGCACCCACTGATCGCGCAACCGCACGACGGGACGGTGCGCTTCGGCCAGCGCGTCCATCTCGGCCGCGGTGAGCGGTGCGCCGCCGAGTGCCAGCTGCCAGTCGAACTGCAGCAGCGTGCCGCCGGCGAAGAACGACGGGAGGTCGGCAGGCGGCGCGGCACCGCCGCCGACGACGGCCTTCGCGCTCAGGTCACGGACGAGGTCGGCCGGCCAGTGCACGTCGATTCCCGCCGTGGCCAGCAGGGGCGCGGCCGTGGTGAGCAGTTCGGTGATGTCGGTGTCGCCGAGCCCCACCTCATCGGGCACCGCGGCGCTGAGCAGGGGTTCCAGCGGTGGCCACAGCTGGGCTGCGCGGCGCAGGGCCAGCATCACGTCGATTCGCGCTCGCGGGCCGAACCGGTCGTCGCCCGCCCAGAGCGCGGCGGCGTCGATCAGGACGCCAGGGTCGGCGAGGCTGTGCACCTGGACGACCCCGCTGAAGCGGCCGGTCGTGAAGTCGTCGCCCGGTGCCTCGATCCGCACCGAGACCCGGACACCGGAGTCCAGCCCTGCCGCGACCTCGGCCGCCCAATCCCGCAGGTGCGGGACCTGATGTGCGGGTGCGGCGGCGAACGCCTTGACGCCGGCCGCCTGCGCGGCCGCGGGCGTGCGGGGAAGGGTGTCGGCCACGGCGTCGAGGAACGCGCGCAGCAACGGATACCGCGCGGGGAGCAGGTTTCCCTCGCCCGGGATCGCTCGTGCCCGCGCCGGCATCGCTTCGGACAGCTCGCGCAGCCAAGCGGCGTCGGCGGGCTCCAGCGGTCCCGCGCGCCAGGCGTCCACATCGGACTCCGTGAGCCCGGGCAGCAGCCTGCCCGCTTCAGCGAGCTTCAACGCCGCCGTGGCCGCTGTGCTCCAGAAACGCGCGGAGGGATCGTCGCTTTCTCGAAGCCGCAGCAGCGCGGGGAGCGCCTCGACCATCGGGAGCCGTACGCACGGCACCGTGGTGACCTCGGGGAGGGCGACTGTCACCTCCCCGGTCCCCGGCGTGTTCCCCTCGGCGTTCCAGAAGACGAATCCGCTGGTCCGAGGGGGGTTCTTCGGTTCGAAAACGACACTGCCGAAACCGTCGTGAGACGCCACTCAACCCCAATCTCTGTACGGTGTACAGTTCAGGATAACACAACTCTGTACACCGTAGAGAGAACGTGATGACAGACGCGGACCACACCGGCACGGGCGATCCACGGCGGACCATCGAACTGCTCTGGGGTGTACGCGAGAAACCCCGTCGTGGCCCCAAACCGAAGCTGACCGTCGAGGAGATCGTCACCGCCTCGATCGAGCTGGCCGACACCGAGGGCATCAGCGCGCTGTCTGTGCGCCGGGGCGCGGAGAGGCTCGGCGTCTCCCCCATGACGATCTACACCTACATCCCCGGCCGCGCCGAACTGCTCGACCTGATGATCGACCGGGTCCACGGTGAACTGACCGATCCGCCGGAGAGTCACGACTGGCGGGTCACGATGACGATCCTCGCCGAGGACGCGTGGGAGATGTACCACCGGCATCCGTGGATGCTCCAGCTCACCACCGGCCGTCTCCCCCTCGGCCCGCACACCTTCGCCAAACACGAACGCGAACTGAGGGCCGTCGACGCGATCGGGCTCACCGACCTGGAAATGGACGCCGTCGTCGCCATGGTCAACGGCTTCGTCCAGGGCATCGCGCGCGGCTCGGTCGAATCGGCGAGTCTCGTGCGGCGGTCCGGGCTGACGGACATGGAGTGGTGGACGGCCAGCGCGCCGGTGCTCGCGGAGATCCCCGAGGCCGACGCCGGGCTGTTCCCGCTCGCGGCGCGGATCGGGCAGGCGGCCGGGGAGACGCACGGTGCGGCGAGCGCGCCGCTGCACACCTTCCGGTTCGGGCTGGCGCGGATCCTGGACGGGGTCGAGCAGCTGGTGAACGGCGACTCCGGCAGTTCGGGGGTCGAGCTGCCGTCGTGAGATTTGACCGGCTCGGTACCTGCGTCTCTTGCTCGCCTGAAGTACATGAAGGCCCCCATCCTGTACCTAGGCGCAAGGATGGGGGCCTTCATGTACTGGGGAAGGTGTGAAGGTCGAGTTTCTTCGGCTGAGCCGAGGGAAGGCCCCCTTCACGCGCAGCCACTGTGACTACTGGTGCATGTGTGGCGCAGGTGGTGATCACCAAGTCCGTGAAGGCCTCCTTGAGGGACCCTGATTCCCTCAAGGAGGCCTTCACGGACCACTTGCCCAGAGTCGCGGCTCCATCCGGTGCCGAGACAACAACACAGGACGCAGTTGACGAGGGTTCATCGATCCTGCGGCTTCCCGGGAGCAAGGGCCGCTCATTCGGTGCCCCCAATGTGACATCGGAGACGCTCAGTGTCCCCACTGCCACATTGGGGGCACTCGACCACCGACCACACTGGTAGGTGAACAAAGACAAATCCGCCAAAGAGGCCCTCACGGACCGAGCCTGGCATCAACCCGCAGCCGGAAGCCGCTCAGGTCACTTGCCGCGTCGCCGCAGCGAGCGGTAGACCAGCCACAGCGCCAGCGCGACCGGGGTCAGGACCGCCGTGAACAGGATTCCCGCGAACATCCCGTAGCCGTGCGGATCGAAGGCCAACCCGGTCGCGCTGAGCACCACGCGACCGACGAGCAGCACGATCACCGCGGCGACGCAGACGAACGCGCCGAGCACGACGCGGCGCAGCACCGTTCTCGAGGCACTGTCCATGAGCCGTCACTCCGGGTCGGGAGTGCAGATGGTCAGGAACGACTTCCGGTTCTCGCGCTGCACGGCCGCCGCGTCCAGCCAGCCGCTCCGGCCGAACAGGTAGCTGCCGGACGGATGCTGGGCCGACTCGCGCAGCACCTGGGCGACGTCGGCCTTGGCGCCGTTCGCTTTCGGGCCGTCGACGGCGACGTTGACCGAGCCCGCCTTGGTCCAGTCGTACCCCGCGGGCAGCGGTGTCCGTATCTCGAGCGGGCCGCCGGCGTCCGGAGAGGACACCCCGAGCAGGTCCACGTGCTCGACCCGCACCCCGGGCCGCGGCGCGGTCCACACCTGCTCCGTGCTCGTCTGGGTGCCGGAGTCGAACGTCAGCCTCAGGCCGGTGACGCCCTCGCACGGGGTTCCGGTCCACAGTTTCAGGACGCCGTCGTCGACCCGGAATCCGGCCTCCGGTGGCAGCGACGGCGCGAACTGCGCCTTGGTGTCGCACGCCGCGGTCACCGCCACCACGAGCAAGGCGGCGCAGGCGACGCGCGAACCCCTAGTGATATCCGCCATCGGTCAGTCCCGCGTCTTCCTCGGTTTCGTTGCCGCCGGTGACCTTCTCCCACGCGTAGGAGGCGAGGAAGCCGGCATAGCCTTCGCGCGCCCATTGCTGGGAGTGGCGCTCCTCGTGGTGCAGCAACCGGTCCAGGTCGAGAGAACCCTCGGAGGCGCCGTTGTCGCCCTCGTACCAGGCGTTGCCCGACTTCACGACCTCACGGAGCTGCTGCGCCGGATCCTTCGCGTCGTCGATGTTCAGCATGAACGTGTCGCCCCAGGCGGTTCCGCCCTGCTGGCTGAACTGGTCCTGGATGAGGTTCCCGCCCAGGCCCATCATCATGCCGTTCGGGGTGGTCACCAGCCGTCCGCCGTTGCCGTGCACGAAGCCCACGTCGTCGTCGTAGCTCCAGGAGTTCTCCCGTTGCCGGTCGGTGATCCGCCGCAGCTCCTCGGAGCCGTACGGGGTCGGCGCGAAGTCGGTCTTCTCGCCTTCGGCCCCGTAGTCGGTGCCCGCGTTCAGGATGTAGGTCATCCGGACGGCCTTGGCGGCGTCGTCCCCGCTGACGTCGGTCGGCATCAGGAAGTACGACTTGAACGTCCCGTCGCCGTCCTCGTCCTCGCGGATCTCTTCCATGCCGTCGAGGACCTTGAAGTCCTCGGGCGTGATGTCGTGGTCGTCGGCGATCTTCTTGATGGTGTCGATCGATACGCCCCGGCGTACGGCGTTCTCGAGCCACGCCCGGTAGTGGCCGGACGCGGGCGGCCCGGTCAGCAGCCCCGCCTCGCGCAGGGACTGCTCCATCTCGATCACCTTGGCGTCGATCTCCCCGCTCTTCTTTGCTCCCGCGAGGGTGGTCGCTCCGTCGTCGCTGATCTCGCCGTCCTGCGCGAGCCGCATCACGCGGGCGAGGGCGGCGTCGATGTTGTTCGCCGCCGTGAGGATCGCCTTGGTTTCCTGCTCCAGCTGCTTCCTGATGGTTTCGCGGTGCCGCCGGGACTCGGCGTACTCCTCGGCCTCGAACCGCGACTTCGGGGGTGGGTCGGCGGGCTTGTCGTCCACGAGCGCGCCGTCGGCGGCGATGCGGAACTGGTAGGTGTGGGCGAGGGAGTCGTTGTTGGCGACCCTGCTCTTGAGGGCGGTCACCTCGTCCGACGCGTTCTGCAGGGCGGTTTCGACGGCGGACAGCTCCGCGACCAGGACCTCGGCCTTGTTCCGCGTGTCGCCCAGCGAACCGCGTGCGCGCTCACCGGCCGGGCCGCGCCAATCGGGCAGTTTCCGGGCGTCGTCGAGTTCGTCCTGCAACCCGATGAGCTTGTCCCGCCGCCCGGCCAGGTTGGTGGCCGTCGTGTCGAGCGCCTCGGCGTCCCATTTGCGGACGTCGTCGTAGCCGATCGTCATCCTCCGAAAGCCTCCTTCGCGGAGTTCTCGTTTTCGGAGTAAGTGTTCGCGGCCTTCGTGATCGAGTCGCTCCAGCCGTCGATCTCGCCGGCCCACCCCTTCCCGCGCTCGGTGAACGTCGACGCCAGCGTGGGCGCGTTCTTCGCGGCCTCACCGCCGGGCAACGCCGTCGCTATCGCGTCCAGGCCGCTGCCCGGCTCCACGGCCCTGGCCTGGTCCGCGGCGGACCCCGCCGCCTTGGCCGCGTTCCGCAGCTGACCGATCTCGACCTCGTACCCGCTCACAGCCGGTGGACTCTACTTCAGCTCGGAAGCCTCCACAGGCGATTCGGGCGATTCTTCGACGACCGGAGGACGGGCGAGTTCGGCCAGCTGCCGGACGACGTCGTCATACCGCGCCTGATCCGCGACGGCACGAGCCTGCGCACGCTCCAGTTCCTCGGCCAGGGCCGTCGCCCGGGCTTCGGCGAGGCTGCGGGCCGTGTGCTCCTGTGCGAGTTCGGCTCGGACACGGTCCAGATCTCCACGCAGAGCGGCCGATTCCGCCCGCGCGGCGGCACAGTCCTTTTCGGACACCGTCGCCCTGGCCTTCGCCTCGTCGAGCCGGTCCAGCAGCGCTTCGAGTTCCGCGACCGCCCTGGCCAGCGCCGTGTCCCGCTCGCCGAGCTCCGCCGCCAGCCGGGTCTTCTCCTCCCGGACGGCCGCGAAGTCCTCGCGCAGCGTCCGGAGATCGGAGACAAGCGCGTCTCGCGCGCGTTCGGCCGCCACGGTCGCGGCTTCCGCGGCGCCCCGGGCACGTTCGTGGGCGGCGACTTCGGCCCACGAACGCTGGCGGGTCTCCTCGGCGTCCTTCAGGGCCTGTTCGGCGGCGCGTTCCGCTTTGGCCTTGGCCATCTTGTCGTCGCGGGACGCGGCCAGCGCGGTCGCGCGCGCGGTGTCGGCCTTCGCCGCCGCCTGCTGTGCGTCCTCGGCCTCGCGCCGGGCCGCGGCCGCGTCGGTTTCGGCTTCGGTGACCCGGCCCAGCGCCGCCTCGGCGGCGTTGTCGAAGCGCGAGCGCATGGCGTCCAGCAGTTCCACGAGCGACGCAGCGGCCGGGGTGAACTCGTCGGCGATCCGGCGGACCTCCAGCAGCGGATCGGCCACGCTCGCCACGGCTGCCGCGCGCCGGGCGCGCGACGCGGCGTCGGCGTGGGTCTTGCTGCAGTAGGCCGAAGGCCTGCCGCCCTTGCGTTTCCCGTCGGCGTCCACCGCGGGCGGGGGCAAGGGATTCTCGCAGCCTTCCAGCGCGCACAGCCGGACCTCGTCGGCGTCCGTATCGATCACCGCAGCAGGGTATCGCTGCCCGCCTGTGCGAAATGCGAGGCAACGCCGGTAGGACCGCCGATAGGGTCGATCGCATGCGTGTCCTCTTCACTTTCGCCGGCGGCAACGGTCACTTCCGGCCGCTGCTCCCCCTCGCCCGCGCGCTCGCCGACGCGGGCCACACGATCGCGTTCACCGGCGAGCCGTTCATGGTCCCGGTCGTCGAGACGACCGGATTCGCCGCGTTCCCGTCGGGGCCCAATCTCGGCAGTGACGGCCGCCGTCGCCCGTTGCTTCCCGTCGACAGGGAGCGGGAGGACGCCGACTTCCGTGACGGGTTCGTCCGCCGTACCGCACCCTTGCGCGCGAAGGACGTCTTGGCGCTCTGCGAAGACTGGAAACCGGATCTGCTCGTCTGTGACGAAGCCGATCAGGGCGGGATGATCGCGGCCGAGAAGCTCGATCTCCCCCACGTGACCGTCCTGGTCATGGCGGCGGGTGTCCTCATCCGCCCCGAATTGGTCGACGACGCGCTCAACGAGGTCCGTGCCGCCCACGGGCTTCCCCCGCAGCGGAACCTCGAAATGGCCTACCGCCATCTCGTGCTCTCACCGTTCCCCGCGAGTCTCCGCGATCCGCGGTTCCCGTTGCCGCCGACCGCGCAGCCGTTCCACGATCCCGTTCCCGGCCGTGGACCGGCGCCGGACTGGCACGTAGAGGGCCGCCCGACGGTCTATTTCACCCTCGGCACGATCTTCAACACCGAATCCGGCGACCTGTTCACCCGGGCGCTGGCCGGGCTGAAGGACGTCGACGCGACGTGTGTGGTGACCGTCGGGAACCTCATCGACCCCGCCGAGTTCGGCCCTCAACCGGAGCACATCCATCTTACGAGGTACCTGCCGCAGGACGACGTCCTCCCGTACTGCGACGCGGCCCTCACCCACGGCGGTTCGGGCAGCCTGCTGGGCGCGATCGCCCACGGGTTGCCGATGGTGCTGCTCCCGATGGGCGCCGACCAGCCCCACAACGGTGACCGGGTCACCGAACTCGGGCTCGGCACCGTCCTCGACGTCGCCGAAGCCACGCCGGAGGACATCCGCGACGCCGTGACCACGGTGCTGCGGGAACCGTCCTACCGGGAGGCGGCAGCCCGGTTGCGCGACGAGGTCACCGCGTACCCGCCTCCGGAGAAGATCGTCCCGCTCCTGGAAGGGCTGCCGCGGTGACCACCGACCTCGGTGCCGCGATCACCCGAGCGTTCCGCGAGGAGTCCGGGCAGGTGATCGCCACCCTGATCCGGGTCACCGGAGACTGGGATCTGGCCGAGGAATGCGTCCAAGAGGCGTTCGCGCTCGCGCTGCGCACCTGGCCCCGTGACGGTGTCCCGGCGAAACCCGGCGCCTGGCTCACCACGGCGGCACGCAACCGGGCCACCGACCGGATCCGGCGCGAGGCCGTCGGCGCGGCGAAACTGAGGGAAGCCGCCGAACTGGACGTCCCCACCGAGCCGGAACGGGACGAGAGCGGCGTCCAGGACGACCGGCTTCGGCTGATCTTCACCTGCTGCCACCCCGCACTGCCGTTGGAAGGTCAGGTCGCGCTCGCGCTGCGGACGTTGGCCGGGCTCACCACCGCCGAGATCGCCCGCGCCTTCCTCGTCTCCGAGGCGACGATGTCGCAGCGTCTGGTCCGGGTGAAACGGAAGATCCGCACCGCGGGCATCCCGTACCGGGTACCTCCCGCGGAACTACTGCCCGAACGCACGGCCGCGGTGCTGGGGATGCTGTACCTGCTGTTCAACGAGGGCTACTCGGCCAGCGCCGGCACCGACCTGCTCCGGCCCGACCTGTCCGCGGAGGCCATCCGGCTCGCCCGGATCCTCGCGGACCTGATGCCCGGTGAACCGGAGGTCCTCGGGCTGCTGGCCCTGGTGCTCCTGCACGACGCCCGGCGTTCCACGCGGGTCGACGGTGACGGCACCCTCGTCTCGCTCGAAGACCAGGACCGCGGCCGCTGGAACACCGCCGAGATCGCCGAAGGCACCGAGCTGCTGGAGTCCGCGCTCCGCCGCGGCGTCCCCGGGCAGTACCAGATCCAGGCCGCCATCGCCGCCTGCCACGCGACGGCGGCCCACGCCTCCGAGACCGACTGGGCCCAGATCGCCGCCCTCTACGGGGAGCTGCTGCGTTTCGTGCCCTCGCCGGTCGTCGAGCTGAACCGCGCTGTCGCCGTCGCCATGGCCGAAGGTCCCGAAGCCGGGCTCGTGCTGGTCGACAAGCTCTCCGGCAGTCTTCCGGATTACCACCTGCTCCCCGCGACCCGCGCGGACCTGCTGCGGCGTCTCGGCCGGCTCGAGGAGGCCGCCGGTGCCTACCGCGAGGCGCTCACGCTCGCCGGTACCGATGCCGAGCGTGCCTACCTGTCGGGAAAACTCGCCGAAATCTCGTGACGCCGGGTGTCTGTCCCCGGCGACGCCGTTCGTCGGTGGGCGACAAGTCCCGAAAAGAGGAAGGGGTCATCCGATGGCCGTTCTCGACGTTCCCGGCGCCCGGCTGCACCACACCGTCACCGGCAGCGGTCCGGCGCTGCTGTGCATCCCCGGTGGTGCGGCCGATTCCGGCATGTTCGCGCCGATCGCGGGCCTGCTCGCGGAGCACTGCACGGTGATCACCTACGACCCGCGCGGGATCTCCCGCAGTACCCTCGACGAACCCGACGAGGAGCAGCGGGTCGAGGTCCACGCCGACGACGCGCTCCGCCTGCTCGACAGCGTGAGCGAGGAACCGGCGGCGATCTTCGCGTCCAGCGGTGGTTGCTCGCAGGCTTTCGAGCTCGTCGCCCGCCATCCCGGGCGGGTGCGGACGCTCGTGGCGCACGAACCGCCGCTGACCAGCCTGCTGGACGAGCAGCCCGACATCGATCCCGACGAGCTGCTGCGCATCCACCGCGAGCACGGCATCGAGGCGGCGATGGCGAAGTTCATGGCGGAGGCCCGTTTCGAGGCGGGCGAGGGCGCTCTCCCACCGGAGATGCGAAAGAACATGGAGTTCTTCGTCGTGCACCTGATGAAGATCATCGGGGACTTCACCCCGGACTACACGGCCCTGAAGGCGTCGGGGACCCGGATCGTCGTCGGTGTCGGCAAGGAATCGGCCGGGCATCCCGCACACGAGGCGGCGGTGCTCGCCGCCGGTCGTCTCGGGCTGGATCCGGCCTACTTCCCCGGTGACCACGGTGGTTTCGCCACCGAGGCCGCCACGTTCGCCCCGCTGCTGCGGGAGATTCTCGGAGCCTGACCGCGTCAGGCGCGGACGTGCACGATCAGCCCGCCCACCAGGGCGCCGAAGCCACCGATCGCGGCCAACGTCCGGACGAGGTTCCACCGCTCCCAGACACCCTCGAACTTCGCCCGCAGCGCCTCGAAGTCGGTCTTGTCGCCGTCGAAACCGGCTTCGAGCGCGTTGTTCAACGGCACGTTGATCGCCATCGTCACGATCAGCATCACCAGCAGCAGCACGAACCCCGCGATGAGCCACGGCAACGCGGACCGCAGCTCCGACCGGAAGTGCAGCACCGCCGCCACCGCGGCGAGCAACGGCGCCCCGCCGAAGCTGATCGCGAACCAGCCGTTGAGGATGGCGATGTTGATCTCCCGCATCCCGGTCACGTACGTCCGGGCGTCGGCCCGGCCCAGACCCGGCATGACCGAGCACGTGTAGGCGTAGAACAAGCCCGCGATCAACCCCGCCGTGATGACTGCCGCGATCAGGACGATCTCGCTCAGCGTCGCCATTCCTGTCGCCTCCCTTCCGATTCCCGCTCGTTTCACTGATTCCAGACCCCGGTGGCCGCGGCCTTCTCGGCGTACTCGGAGAAGGCCCTCGCGGGCCTGCCCAGCACCTTCTCGACGTCACCGGTGAGGGATTCGTTCCGGCCGTCGAGGACTCGGGTGAACAGGTCGGTCAGGCCTTCGATCTCTTCCTCCGGCACACCCTGTTCGGCCGCTCCCGCGGCGAACTCCGCCGCGGAAACCGGAACGTACCGGATCTCTCGCCCCGAAGCCTTGCCGATTTCCGCCGCCGCGTCCGCGAAACTCAGCAACCGGGGCCCGGTCAGCTCGTACACCTCGCCGTCGTGCCCGTCGGTGGTCAGCGCCGTCACCACGACGTCGACGATGTCCTCGACGTCGATGAACGGTTCGGTCACCTGCCCGGCGGGCAGCACGATCTCCCCGGCGAGCACCGGTTCCAGCAGGAAGTGCTCGCTGAAGTTCTGTGCGAACCAGGCGGCCCGCACGACCGTCCACTCGGCACCGGAGTCCCGCACCCCCTGCTCGCTGACCACGGCCTCCTCCTCGCCGCGACCGGACAGCAGGACCAGTCGCCGGACGCCGTGGTCCACGGCCAGCTTCGAGAAGTCGCGGATCGCTTCGGCGGCACCGGGGAAGGCGAGGTCGGGGTAGTAGGTCAGGTAAGCCGCGCTGATCCCGGTGACCGCCGCCGTCCAGGTCGACCGGTCGTTCCAGTCGAACCCGGGGCGCGACGCCTTGCGGACCTCGATGCCCTGTTCGGTCAGGCGTTGCGCCACCCGGCTCCCCGTCTTGCCGGTAGCGCCGAGGACCAGGACGGTTTCGTTGTTCTTCGTTTCTGTCATGTCCCTAGTCAAGCGTCTCCGAATGAGACGCAACATAGTTCAAAGGCTCTGTTCCATGTTTCATCGTCTACACTTCTCGGCATGGATCCCCTCGCCGGTCTGCTCGACGGACCCCGCGCCCGCGGCGCCTTCCTGCTGAAGTCGGTCATGACCCCGCCGTGGTCGCTGCGGATCGAGGACGAGGCACCGCTGACGGTGATGGCGCAGGTTCGCGGGGAATCCTGGGTCGTGCCGGACCACGGGGAGCCGATCCGCCTCGGCACCGGCGACATCGCCATCGCGCGCGGTCCGGACCCGTATCTCGTCGCGGACGACCCGGCCACGCCACCGCAGGCGATGATCTTGCCGGGACAGGAATGCCTGACCCCGGACGGACAGCACCTCACCGAACTGTCCGATTTCGGCGTCCGCACCTGGGGCAGCGATCCGGACGGCCCCGTCGTCCTGCTCACCGGCACCTATCCGCTGGAAGGCGAGATCAGCAAACGGCTCCTCAACGCGCTGCCGTCACTGCTGGTCGTGCGTGACGAGGACTGGGACAACCCGCTCGTGCCGCTGCTCGCCGGTGAGATCGTCAAGGACACGCCCGGTCAGGAAGCCGTCCTGGACCGGGTGCTCGACCTGCTCCTGGTCGCCGCACTGCGGACCTGGTTCGACCGGCCTGGGGCCGAAGCGCCCGCCTGGTATCGCGCGCACAGCGACCCGGTCGTCGGGCGAGCGCTGAAACTGTTGCAGCACAAGCCTTCCGAACCGTGGACCGTGGCGAGCCTCGCGGCCGACACCGGAGTTTCCCGCGCCGCGTTCGCCCGCCGGTTCACCGCCGCGGTGGGCGAACCGCCGATGGCCTACCTCGCGAGCTGGCGTATCGCGCTCGCCGCGGATCTCCTGCGTCAGCACCCCGACGTCACGATCGGCGCGGTCGCCCGCCAGGTCGGCTACGGCAGTTCGTTCGCGCTCAGCACCGCGTTCAAACGCGAACACGGCGTCAGCCCGCAGGGCTACCGCGCCGCCGTCGCGTAACGCTCGACCAGTTCCGCGCCGATCCGGGCGAGTTCCGCCTGGACCGACGGCGGCCCCAGAACTTCGATCATCGAACCCCAGCCCGCGAGCTGCTGGGCGATCATCCACGCCACCGGCGCCGACACCGTCACCCGCACGCGGCCGTCGTCCAGCGTCTCCTCCACAGTGGACTGGCGTCCGAAGTGGTCCTGGAGGATCGGCAGATGCCGCTCGGCGATGAGCACCGTCGCGTCCAGCCCCGAACGACGGTCCTCGACCCGGTCGACGACCTGCTCCCAGGCGCTCGACAGCTCGAAGTCTTCCGGGCGATCGGCCGGCAGGTCGGTGACCACTGCGTCGGACACGCGGTCGACCCGGAAGGTGCGCTGGCCCTTCTCGGTGCCCGCGATGAGGTACCAGATGTCGTCCTTGTCCACGAGCCCCCACGGATCCACGACCCGCTCGACCGGTTCCGCGCCCTTTTTCGCGTAGCCGAAGCGGACTTTGCGGCGGCGGACGATCCCGGCCTGCAGCACGGTAAGCACTTCAGGCCGCTCTTTCTCCCGCTCACCCCACCGAGACGGATCGATGACGACGGCGTCCGCAGCGGCCTGCGCGTCGGCGCGAAACGTGTCGGGCAGAGCCCGGACCAGCTTCCGCAGCGCGGATTTGACCTCGGGCGAGATCGACGCGGCCGGGCCCGCGAGCAGGAACAACGCCTGAGCCTCCGACGTCGACAGTCCACTGAGGTCGGTGCGCGCGCCGCCGACCAGCGACCATCCGCCGCCACGGCCGGGCTGCGGGTACACCGGCACACCTGCGGCGGACAACGCCTCCAGGTCACGCCGGGCCGTGGCGACGGAGATCTCGAGTTCCTCGGCCAGTTCGGCAGCCGTGACACGGCCACGAGCCTGCATCAGCAGGAGGGTGGCCACCAGGCGATCGGCACGCATGGGCACGAGTCTGGCAGGTGAACCGCTCAACGGGTGAGCACTTTGGGATCGACGCTTGACCTTCACATCGATGTCAACCCCTACGGTCGTGCCACCGATCCAGAAGGAGAAGACATGGCAGGCGCAGTGGTCATCGGCGCGGGACCGGGTATCGGCAGGTCGGTCGCCCTCCGGTTCGCGAGGGAAGGGCTACCGATCACCCTCATCGCCCGCACCACGGAGACCCTTACCCCGCTGGCCGCCGAGATCGGCACCGCGCTCGCGCTGACCGCCGACGTCACCGACGAGAAGGCCCTCAAGACCGCTCTCGACACGGCCATGCGCGAGCACGGCGTGCCCGAGGTCGTGGTCTACAACGCCGCGATCATCCAGGCCGACGCCCCCGGGAAACTGTCCGTCGAACGGCATCTCGCGGCCTGGTCGGTCAACGTCGTCGGCGCGATCACCGCCGCCGCCCATGTCGCGCCGAGGATGGCCGAACGCGGTTCGGGCACGATCATCGTGACCGGCGGGATGCCCGAAGCCGTCCCCGCCTACACGAGCCTTTCGCTCGGGAAGGCAGGTGTGAGGGCGCTGGTTTCCCTGCTGGACACGCAGTTCGGCCCGTCAGGGGTGCATGTCGCCACGGTCACCGTCGCCGGCCCGGTCGCGAAAGGCACGCCCTTCGACCCCGACGACATCGCCGAGCACTACTGGCGGCTGCACACCCAGCCCCGAGCGGACTGGACGCAAGAGATCGTCCACAAAGGATAGAGAATTCACCAGTGCGCGGGGTGGGTGAGCGACTCCGGCAGCTTCGTCGTCGCGTCGCCCTTCGCCGCGTCCAGCTGGGACTGGATGAGGAAGAGCGCGTCACGGAAATCCGCGCCGCGGACATCGGCGTCACGCAGGTCCGCGCCGGTGACGTCGGCCTGCCGGAGATCGGCTCCCCGCAGGTCCGCGCCGATCAGGTACGCCCCGCGCAGCAGCGCGCCGCGCAGGTTCGCCCCCTTCAGTTTCGCGCCGATCAGGTCGGCGCCACGCCGGTCCTTCTTCTTGCCCGGCACGGCGGCGCGAGCGAGCTCGCCGGCGCGCACCAGCAGCCCGTTCACCGCGGCCCGATGCGTGGGGACGTCCAGCTTCCTCAGCACACCAGGCGTGTCCAGCGTCATCCGCTCGGTCCGGTCGATCATCTCGGCCAGGTCGTCGCGGATGGGCGCGGACGTCGGCAGCGCCGCCGCCTCGGTGAGGTAGTAGAGCAGTTCCTGCAGGTCCCGCATGACCGGGAAGACCGCGAACATCGACTTGGCCGTCTTCGGCGCCTTCCGCCAGTCCTCGCCGTCGAAAGTGACCTGGGAGACCTTCTGGCCCGCGCCGAAGCAGTCATAGACCG
This sequence comes from Amycolatopsis sp. WAC 04182, assembly GCF_003947465.1. Lineage (NCBI taxonomy): Bacteria > Bacillati > Actinomycetota > Actinomycetes > Pseudonocardiales > Pseudonocardiaceae > Amycolatopsis > Amycolatopsis sp. WAC 04182. Next base: position 597,659 of record NZ_QHJJ01000003.1, on the reverse strand, counting down.
TGCAGCCGGTGAAACCCTTCTTGCGGAGCTTGTCGTGGATGCCGCACCGGGAATCCTCGCGCAGGTTCGGGCACGCCTGACCGGCCGGTTTGGTGATCGCGAAATCGGCCGACGCGGCGAAGGCCGGGACGACACAGCACAGGCCGAAGCAGTTCTCGCAGTCGGCTCGCAGGCTGGAAAGGGCTGGCACGGTGGTTCGGACTCCAGATATTCGGCAAGATGTTCCGGTCCAGGGTACGGAGAGCACTTTCCGTGCAGGGCACCCGCCGCCAATGGCCGCCAGACGAAGGTCGGGTGCTGCCCCGTTCAGGCGATTCGGACATCCCGGCCGCTCAATAGCCTCGATCTTCGTGGGATCCGGCAGGTGCCGTCCCATGCGGTCGTGCCGGACCGCTTTCCGCCGCTGTGGTCCTGACCGGCCGGTCCCCTGCGAACGACAGGACGAACACATGCGAGAGACGAGACAAGCGCGTTGGCTGTCGCGTGCCGGAATGGCGAGCGCGGTCGCGGTGGCGATCAGCGTGACCGCCGCTCCCGCCCAAGCCGCCGAAGGACGGATCCTCGCCGCGGGATCCGCCGGAGCGATCCCGAACAGCTACATCGTCACGCTGAAGGACACCGGCGTCGTCGACACGCTGGCGAACCGCTTCGGCGCGAAGGTGGAGCAGGTCTACAGCAACTCGCTCAAGGGCTTCTCCGCGACGCTGTCGGAGCGGCAGGCCAAGCGGCTCGCCGCCGACCCGTCGGTGGCGTCCGTCGAGCAGAACCAGCTCGTCCACGCGGACGCGACCCAGACCAACCCGCCGTCCTGGGGCCTCGACCGCGTCGACCAGCGCAACCTCCCGCTCGACAAGAAGTACAGCTACACCAGCACCGGCGCCGGCGTGAACGTCTACGTCATCGACACCGGCGTGCGGATCAGCCACCAGACCTTCGGCGGCCGCGCCCGCAACGGCTACGACTTCGTCGACAACGACGCCGTCGCCCAGGACGGCAACGGCCACGGCACCCACGTCGCCGGCACCATCGCCGGATCGCAGTACGGCATCGCCAAGGGCGCCACCGTCTACGGCGTCCGCGTGCTCAACAACTCCGGCAGCGGCACCACCGCCGGAGTCATCGCGGGTATCGACTGGGTCACCAAGAACCACGTCAAACCGGCCGCGGCCAACATGAGCCTCGGCGGCGGCGCCTCCAGCACCCTCGACGACGCCGTCCGCCGGTCGATCGCCGCGGGCGTCACCTATGGCGTAGCCGCCGGGAATTCCAACTCGAACGCCTCGGGCTTCTCCCCCGCCCGCGTGACCCAGGCGATCACCGTCGGCTCGGCCACCGAAACCGACGCGCGCTCCAGCTTCTCCAACTACGGCAACGTCGTGGACATCTTCGCGCCGGGCACGAACATCACGTCGGCGTGGAACACCAACGACACCGCGACGAAGACCATCAGCGGCACCTCGATGGCGACCCCGCACGTGGTCGGCGTCGCCGCCCGGTTCCTGCAGAACAACAAGAGCGCCACACCCGCGCAGGTGGCGACCGCGCTGATCAACGCGGCCACTCCCGGCAAGGTGACCAACCCGGGCTCCGGTTCCCCGAACCGGCTCCTGTACTGGGCGCCCACCGCCTGAGGGCTCGGTGCATTCCGGCTGCGGTTGATCCCCCGGCTCAAGTCCGTGAAGGCCTCCTTGAGGGACTCTGGGTCCCTCAAGGAGGCCTTCACGGACACGGCAATCGCCACGTACGTCCCATCTGCATCAGCAGTCACAGCGGCTGCGCGTGAAGGCCCCCTTCCTTGTGCCAGGCGCAAGGAAGGGGGCCTTCATGTACTCAGGTACTGGGCCTGACCGCTGCTGCGTGCAATCACGGACCGGCTCACGAGGTGGTCGCTACAGCACCTTCCGGATGCTCGGCACCACGGCCGCGAGCCCGGCGGCGTTCGGGTGCAGCGGGGCGAAGCTGTTGTTCACCACCGACGGGATGAGCCCCTCGATCCACTTGACGCCGATCGGCTGACAGGCGTCGTGGCCGATGCTCGGCGTCCGGATGTCGACGTACTTCGCGCCGTGCGCGGCGGACTGCTCGGCCATCCGCGCGTTGAGCCGGTCGATGTTGGCCTGGATGTAATCGGCGTCCTGCGGCAGGACCGGGACGAGCGGCCAGCACCCACCCTGTTTGATCCCGGTCGGGTAGCCCACCATGACGATCTCGGCGCGCGGGGCGCGCTGGCGGATCTGCTCGATGACCGTGCCGTAGGTCGCGGCGAAGGCGTCGATCTTGGTGGCGTACTTGTCCACCCCGCCCGTGGTGTTGGCCGCCTTGCACGACGCGCCCACCGGAAGCAGGTTCACGCACGACGTGGCGAGCCCGACCAGGCCGATGTCGTTACCGCCCATGCCGACGGTCACCAGTGTCGTGTCGGCCGAGAGCGCGTCGTACTGAGGCGGGTTGGTGCCGGAGACGATGCCCTTCTGCGGGTTGGTGAAATGGGACGTCGTCGCGCCGCCGCAGGTGACGTCGCGCAGTTCGTCGACGTCGAGCTGCTTCGCCAGGAGCCCGGCGTAGTTGATCGCCGACCGGGCGCAGGTGAGGAGATCGGACTGCGGCAGGACCACCGAGCCCGCCGAGAACGAGTCGCCCATCGCGACGTACACCTGCCGTTCCGCCGTGGCGAGGGCCGGTGTCCCGATTCCGACGAGGGTCAGTGCGGTGCCCGCCACCGCGGCGATCCGGGCGAGTCTTCCCCAGCGCGTACGTGTCACTGCCGCCTCCTGCATGCGTCGTCGAATGCCGCGATCAGCGTCTGCTGAGCAGCGGAAAACCACTAGAACGGAGGCGCGCGTTCTTGATCGGGGTTTTGTAGGTTCCCTCTATGACGAAGGCGTCGGCACAGCCCTGGCGCAGGCTGGACGCTTCGGTGCTGACACGGCTGGAGCCGGACACCGCCGCGATCGCGTCCGCCGCGATGGACCAGGTCCGCGCCGGGCTGCGGACTCCACTGGACGACCGGACGGCCGCGAACCTCCAGGTCACCCTCGACGTCGCCCTGCACGCGTTCTTCAGCGAGATCGGTCATCCCGACATCACCACCGACCGGCAGGTCTACCGGGCGCAGGGCCGGGCCCAGCACACCGCCGGGCGCAGCCTCGAGGAGATGCTCGGCTTCTACCAGTCGGCGGCGCTGGGTGTGTGGCGGCAGCTCACCTCCGCGGCACCGGCCGTGGACCTGCCGACCCAGGCGATCGTCGAACTCGGCGAAGCGCTGTTCGCGTTCATCGCGGAACTCTCGGCGGCGGCCGCCGACGGGTACGCCGAAGCGCGGTCACAAGCGGCGCGGGCCGGGCAAGCGCGACGCGACCGGCTCCTCGGTCTCCTGCTCGCCGAACCGGCCGCCACCCGCGACCAGCTCGACGACGCCGCGAACCAAGCCGCGTGGGAATTGCCCGGCAAGCTCGTCATCGCCGTCACCAGCGCCGATGTCGCACCGCAGCTGCTGGACCGGATGCCGGGCCGGGTGCTGATCGGCCGTCATCACGACCTGACCGCGGTGGTCATGCCCGCCGACCGGCTCGAGTGGTACCTCGGCCGCCTGCGGGACCTGCTCGGCGACGACCAGGCCGGGGTCGGCCCGGTCGTGCCGCTTCGCTCGGCCGCGCTCAGTGCCCGCCGGGCGAGCGCGCTGTGGCGGCTGACGCGCACCGGTGCGCTCGGCGACAGCCCGCTGGTCCACACCGTCGATCACCGCATCGATCTGCTGGTGACCGCCGATCCCGAACTCGCCGCCGAGTTCGCGAAGGACGTCCTCGCGCCGTTGGCCGGTCTGCCCGAACCGGCGAGGCGACGGCTCACCACGACCCTCTCGGCGTGGCTCGCCCGGCCGGACCAGCCGCAGGCGATCGGCGTCGAACTGCACGTCCACGTCCAGACCGTCCGGTACCGGATCCGGCAGCTGCGGACGCTCTTCGGCGGCACGATCGACGATCCGGCCGGGCGATTCGCGCTGGCGATCGCATTGAGGATCGATCCGCTGGTATCGAGGGAACCTACAAAACGCTCAGAGCGGGGCGTCCATCCGCTGCGTCCCGACGACGGACAGCAGGCGTAACGCGTTCTCCGACGGCGTTCCGGGGTCGGCGGTGTAGATCACGACCTGCTGGTCGCGGTCGGAGATGTCGAGGACGTCGCAGTTCACGCTGACCGGGCCGACCACCGGATGCCGGAAGGTCTTGCACAGGGCGGGCGCCGCGCACACGTCGTGCGCGGCCCACAGCCGGGCGAACTCGTCGCTGCCGTCGAGCAGTTCCCGGATCAGCCCGGTGACCCCGAGGTCGTCGGGATAACGGCCCGCGGTGGCCCGGAGGTTCCGGACCGCGCTCGCGGAGAACTCGTCCACATCGGACACCCCGTAGAGCCGCCGCCCGTCCGGGCGCGGGAGGAACGCGCGGCGCACGAGGTTGCGGTCCCGTGGCGGCAGGGCGGAGAAGTCCTCCATCAGCGCGGCGGCGAGGTCGTTCCAGGCGAGCACGTCGTAGGTCGCCGACAGCACGATCGCCGCAGCCTGCGGAAGCCGGTGCAACAGCGCGAGAATGCTCGGCCGGACCTCCCGGGACGGGCCGGGCGGTGGTCCCGGCGGCGCGCCGGCCAGGTGGTGCAGGTGGTCACGTTCCACGTCCGACAACCGAAGAGCCCTGGTCAGCCCCGCCAGCACCTCGCGAGAGGGCCGTGGCCCGCGGGCCTGCTCCAGCCGGGTGTAGTACTCGGTCGAGATGAACGCCAGCTGCGCCACTTCCTCCCGCCGCAGCCCGGGAGTACGGCGTCGGTGCCCGGCGGGGAGGCCGACCTCGGCGGGAGTGATCCGCTCACGCCTGGTGCGCAGGAAGTCCGCGAGTTGTCGTCTGTCCACCACTCCAGTGTGGACGATGCCGGTACCTCAGCCAGGTACCGCCGGTGCCTGGATACGCGCTGACGGCGGAGGAACTCTCGGTGCCATGACCAACTCAACGACTGTTCCGGGCCTGCTCGACGGCAAGGTCGCCTTCGTCACCGGCGCCGGCCGCGGGATCGGCGCCGCCGCCGCGCGGCTGTTCGCCAAGGAAGGCGCCCGCGTCGTACTCGCCGCCCGCACCGAGTCCCAGCTGAAGACCGTGGCCGGGGAGATCCGCGCGGACGGCGGCGTCGCCGACCACGTGGTGTGCGACCTCGGCGACGCGTTGAGCATCCGCGCGGCCGTCGGGCGTGCCGTCGAACTGCACGGCAGACTCGACGTCGCGTTCAACAACGGCGCGACGAACGTGCCGCCGGGCCCGATGGACGAGGTGACCGAGGCCGATTTCGACCACATCTACGCGGTGAACCTCAAAGGCCCGTGGCTGGCGATGGTCGCCGAGATCGAGGCGATCCGGGCCACCGCGAAGACCGGGGCCATCGTCAACAACACTAGTGTCGGCAGCCTGATGTCCAACCCGGAGCTCCCGGCGTACGGGGCGATGAAACGCGGCGTCAACAGCCTCACCGCCTCGGCGGCCACCACGTACGGCCCGGAAGGGATCCGCATCAACGCCGTCGCTCCCGGCACGACGTTGACCGAGATGTTCACCGAGTGGGTCGAAAGCTCGCCGGGCATCCTCGACCAGCTCAACGCGCGTACCCCGTTGGGCCGGGTGGCCGAACCCGAGGAGATCGCCGAGGCCGCCGCGTGGCTGCTGAGCGACCGCGCCTCGTACGTGACCGGCACGGTCCTACGGGTGGACGGCGGCATGCTGGCCTGAGCGGTGGCGGGGTGGGTGAGGTGCGGGAACCGGTGCCGGCCCGTCGGCGTCTGAACGCGCACGACCCACCCCGACCGGGGGTTGCCCGAGGAGAAGCCGATGCCGTTCCTGGATCCCGAACCGCTCTACGCCAAGCTCACCTCGGGCGACGCGGCGGGAATCGCCGAGGTCGGTGCCACCATCGCCGACACCAAGGCGTCGTTGCAGACGGTCGCGGACGGGATCTCCGACGGCGCGCTGCGGGCGGCCCGGTCGTGGCGTGGCACGGCGGCGGCCGAGTTCGTCGGCAAGGCGAAAGCGTCCTCGCGAGCCGTCGGCGAAGTGTACGCCCAGCTCAACACCGCCGAGGCAGCTGTCGAGGGCGCCGCGAAGGCGTACACCGCTCTGCGGACGGCAGCCGACGCCGCCATCAAGCCCTGGCGCGAGCTCGGCCTGAGCGATCTCCTCGAAGCGCCGGAAATCGCGATGAAGACCGTCCGGGCGCTGACCGTGGCGCAGCAGACCTACGAAAGCAAGCTCACCGCGCTGGCGGCCACGACCGACGGCGGCTGGGACAGCGACGGCAATGCCGACATCAGCGGCGTTAACCCAGGCGAGCCGTGGACCTCCCAGGGCTTGGCCTACGACGGCGAGAACCTGCTGGTGGGCTCGTACCACGACGGCGACGGTGACGGGAAAGGCGACAGCCCGATCGGGCCTGGACTGTCGCCGAGCAGGCTGACCTACGTCGACTACGAGACCGGCGTGGAGACGGGGAACGTCTATCTCAACGGCCACGGCGACGTCGGCGCGCCCACCCATACCGGTGGCGTCGCGACAGACGGCGAGCACGTCTGGGTGTCGTCCAACGGATACGTGTACGTCTACGACAAGGCCGAACTCGACGCCGCGCAGGACAGCGGCAAACCGGTCGACGCCGTCGACGTGGTCCCGACGCCCGCCCACAGCTATGTCACCTACGCCCAAGGCAAGCTCTTCGTGGGCGACTACGGGAACAACCGGCTCTACGAAATCCCCGTCGGCCCGGACGGCTCACCCCGGCCGGACGAGGCCGGAGATCCGATCGAGACGCCGAACAACGTCCAGGGTGTCGTGGTCCGCGACGACGAGTTCATCTTCTCCTCCTCCGACGGGCACAGCGGCAAGTTCTACCGGCAGGACCGGACGCCGGAGTGGTACGACTTCAACGATCGCGAGGAGATCGAGCTGAAGGGCGGCGAGCCGGGCAATGAGGACGGCTACGACTCGCACGGTGTCGAGGAAGCCGTCGAAATCGACGGGGAGATCGTGCTGGCGCACGAATCCGGCGCCTACGGCTACCAGAAGAACCCTGGCTCGAAGTGGGACGAGCCCGAGCTGACCAGGATCTCCTTGGAAGAGCTGGGTCTCGACCCCGACGGCGCGCTCTCCCCTGTCGAGGCCGGGTACGAAACGGATCCCGATTCGCTGGTCGGCGCCGCCGGTGTCCTGGACGAGGCGACGTCGACGCTGAGCGCCGCGGCCGGCGCGACGTCGCGGCTGCAACTGGTGCCGCGCCTGCTCGGCGAGGTTCCCGCCGCCACCACCTTCAGTGACGCGCTGACCAAGCACATCAGCGCCGCCGGCGATCGGCTGACGGCGGGCGTGGAAACGGTCGGCGGTATCGCGGACAGCCTGGTCACGGGCGCGGACACGTATCGGCGCATCGAGGACCGGATCCGCGACGGGCTGGACAAGCTCGGGAGCGTCCTCCCCTGACCCGGCCGAGATCAGGGGCGCTTCGCGAGCACGTAAGCGAGAGCCGGGACGAACTCACCGGCACGACTGGCGGGAGCCTCTCCGCACGGTCCGTCGGAGACGCCTGGAGTGGTGAGCCAAAGCAGGTGCAGCTTGTCGCGCTCGGGCCTCAGGACCTGGTTCTGTCCCACACGGGCGTCGGCCGGATTGCAGTCCCCGGCGGTCGGTGCTCCGCCGCGGCTGCTGTCGGCCACCATGAAGTAGTCGTTCCTGCCTGTGGCGGCTAGTAGCTGGTGCCGGATGGCGCCCGCGTTCGCGGTCGCGGTGGTCTCGTCGGCGTAGCCACGAACGTTGACCGCGAACCCGTCCACGTCCCGCCCCGTCGAGGCGATCTTCTCCGCGGCGGCCGCCGGTGAGGGCGAATCGGAGACATCGAGCAGGACGATGGTCCGATCGAGCGCGCCGAGGATCTTCGCGGCCGCGGTCGAACACCCCTCGTCCGTTCGGATCACCACCAAGGCGGGCGCCTCCCCGATACCGGCCGCGATCCCGTCGAGCCACGCGCGGTGGCTCGTCCCGCACCCTTCCGCCTGCTTCGGGTCCACCAGGAGGATCGGCATCGTGTTGGTGCCGGCAGCCCGGGCGACGATCTGTTTCACCTGGTCTGGTGCGCGAACGACCTGAGCGGCCGGACGTGAGGCGATCTGGTCGCGAATGACGTCGGCTTCGGGCCCGGGCGGCGCCGAGCGCGCCCAGACAGCGGCCGGGTTGTCCTCGTCAACGTAGAAGCCGCCCGCAGAGCCGAGCAAGGGAAACGGCGCCGCGACGACGGGCGGGTCGATCGCATTCCCCTCCGGCCCGCACGCCGAGACAAAGGCGACCAGGACGACGAGCGCCAACTGACGGCCGCGGCACCCGCCGACGTTGTCCTTCCCCATCGTCCTCATCTTTCACTCGTACTCACCAGATCGCCAGTCCGTTTTGTCCGCTTACGCGATACTCGTATCTTGTTTCGCGCACTACATGCGCGAAACCTAACTCCGATTGATGCACCGTGATAATGCCCCTTATGACTGAGTGCCCGGAAATGGGCGGTGCGGAAGCGGGAAAACGCGCGCGTCGAAGACGAGACGCGTCGGTATGAAGACCTCAGACGGAGAGAGTTCGGCGCTCAGCGGCCAACTGAGAGCGTTTTGCCTGGTCAGGACATATCGACCAGGTCAGCCCAGAGACGCGCTCGTGGCGAAGTCGTCTTCGGGTGCGCGGTCGCCTACGGACCATTCGGCGTAGCCCCGGCAGTGCCTTACAGCTTGAGTTCCCGCCTGAGCCCCAGCAGGTAGCCGGTAGCGCTGCGGCGCTGATCGGCAGCTGCCGCACGAGCTGCTCGGGTGGAGGCCACCAGCTGGACGGCCACGGCACCGCCCGCCGCAAAAAGCGGGGAGAGGTTCATGGTGTGGGCACCGAGGGCGGCAAGCGCCGGCAGTTCCAGCGATCTGAGGCCGATGACTTCACGGATGGGTTTCAGGCGCAAGGAGCGAAGCCCTCGTGTGAGGTCCTTCAGAGGCCGCCTCAAGTTGCGGTCTGCCATGGCGGCGATCCGGGCCTGAACCACTGCCGGGTCGGTGACTTGGTCGAGGGCGGCGAATTGGGATCCGAGCTCATCCAGGTGAACACGGAACGCTTCGAACTCGTCGGAGAGCCGCAACCGTGCCCTGACGATGTCCTTGGCCGGGATGTCGTCGATGGCATGGGGAAGCACGGCCTGCACCGCAGCGGTGGCGTACAGGCCGGCCGCCGGGCCTGTGGCGGGTTGGACCGGGCGGGCGCGTCCGGTCTGTTTATTCGGCAGCCACCAGCAGCCAGGCTCCGGCCCTGGGGCGGAAGGGCCCAGAAGTGCCTCCTCGAAGTCCGTGGCAGTCCAGCCAGGCAGCGCGAAGAGCATGGGGTCGTCGGTCACGGGCACAAGGGCGTTGGCGTGGGCGATCCGGTCAACGAGCGCTCGGGTGTAGACCGACACAAGATGCGGGTGGAGCCCGATCCAGTCGCCAACGGAGTTCTCGTCCGTGTAGGTCCCGATCGGGACCTCATCCCGGGACCTCACCACGAAGTTCCTGAAGGTGCCCCACCAAATCCCTGGAGCGCTGGTACCCAGCTGTGAGCGGTGGAGCCAACCGAACGGCTCCAGGTGTCTTACGCCTTTGCGTGACCTCTCGCTCAGCATCTCGGACGGGAAGCCGTAGCGAGGAAAGAGCTGGGCCTCCTCCCGCTGCATGACCCCCTTCAGCTTCTGGGCCACCTCGTCGGCGTATCGGGCCGGGTCGATGTCTGTGAAGAACCCCAGCTCGTCACGGAGTACCTGGGCCGTCTCGGAGTCGTGGAAGGAGTGACCGGGCGGGTGCACGCGGGCAAGACCCGGCAGGTACAGGGCTGCTCGCTTGAGCCACCCATCGTCCCGCACATGGAAGTACGGGTAGTACAGGCCGACCGGCTCCACGTCTACCCCCACAGTGTCGGGTCAGGACCACCGCCGCCACCGCTGCCGACCCCTGCGGAGCCGGCAGCGGACAATGCGACGGTAGCGCAGCCGACTCCGGTCCGGCGGAATCCGCCGAACATCCAGCCCTAGACGGCCTCGAGGACGAAGAACAGGAAGCTCAAGAAGGCGGTCTTGCCCGCGAGTTCCTCGGGGAAGCGCTCATGCGCGCCCGGTGCCGGGGGGGCTCGCTGATGACGGCGGTCCGGAAGCCCGCCGCGGTGAACGCGTCGGTCATCGCGTGCAGGGGCCGATGCCAGTACGTCAGCACGGCTTTCCGGCCGTTGAAGGAGTACTCGTCGGACCACTTGGCGATCTTGAAGTAGTCAGAGTCGGGATGGACCAGTTTGAACAGGAGCGGGTGGTTGACGGCCATGATCAGCCTGCCGCCCGGTTTCAGCACGCGCCGGATCTCGGCCAGCGGGGCGGTCCAGTCTTCGAGGTAGTGCAGGACGAGAGCCGCGACGACGTCATCGAATGCGTCGTCGGGGAAAGGCAGCGGGGCGCCGATGTCGGCGACCTGGAGGGCCGCGTCGTCTCCGAGTCGTTTCCGGGCCAGTTCCAGCATCTTGGCGCTGGCGTCGAAACCGGTCACGATGGCGCCCCGCTCCCGCAGTGCCTCGAACAGGGGGCCTGCGCCGCAGCCGGCGTCGAGGATCCGCCTGCCGGTCACGTCCCCCGCGAGGTTCAGGATCGCGGGCCGCGTGTAGTAGGCGTTGAGCAGGCTGTCCTCGGTTTCAGCCGCGTACGCCTCGGCGAAGCCGTCGTAATCGTTCTCCATCACGATGCCTTTCACCGAGTCGATCCTGGGTTCCTGCGCTGGTTGAACCGAGCCTTCTTCTGGCGATTCCCGCAGGTGTTCATGTCGCACCATCTGCGGGTGCGGCTTTGGCTGGCGTCGAAGAAGGCGGCCTGGCAGGTCGGTGACGCGCACAAGGCGAATTTCCCGTCCCGTTCGCCCGCGATGAGGCTGATCGCGTCGGCGGCGATCACGCCGAGGGCGTCTTCCACGCCGGAAACCCGCCATCGCCGATCACCCTCGGGTGTCAGGAGGGCCGTGGCCCGTCCCCGGGCGCTGCACTCGTTGATGACTTGGACGGCGGACGCGGGGAGCGCGTCCTGGAGCGCGGTCGCTGTCGCGGCGGCGTGGATCGCTTCCCTCAGTTCACGTGCGAGGTCGAGCTGGGCGGTGGTGCAGGAGTCCACGTCGAGGCCGTTCACGGCCAGCCAGTCGACGAGCCGTTGCGGCGTGGGGATGCGCTCCACGGCGTCGCCATGACGCTCCGTCAGAGTCGCGGTGAAGCTGGTCGCCAGCACGCTGCCGAGGCGGAAGTCGGGAAACCCAGGAGGCATGGAACCACCTTAGCCGGTTGCGAGTCGTCGGCCGAAACTGTTAGAACCGTCTTAGCAGGTTCCACGACTCGGAGGTTCCATGAACGAGGTGCAAGCATTCGAAAGCCGCGCGACGGACGCCGACCTCGAGGAGTTGCGTGCGCGCTTGGCCGCGGCGCGGCTGCCCGAGGCCGAGACGGTCTCCAGATGGGAACAGGGCTTTCCTCTTGCCGACCTCGTCGACGTCGTGGAGTACTGGCGCACGGGGTACGACTGGCGGTCGTTCGAAGAGCGTCTCGACCGGATCGGCCAGTTCCGCACGACCATCGACGGCCTGGGCATTCACTTCCTGCACCGCCGATCCGCGCGCGCGGATGCCACTCCCCTGGTGTTGACCCACGGCTGGCCGGGCAGTGTCGCCGAGTTCGTCGACGTGATCGAAGAACTCGCGGATCCGAAGGACGCGGACGCGCGGGCGTTCCACGTCGTGGCCCCGTCGTTGCCGGGATTCGGCTCCAGCGACAAACCTGCCACCACCGGATGGGGCACCGAGAAGATCGCGGCCGCCTGGGTGGAGCTGATGGGGAGGCTCGGCTACGACAAGTTCCTGGCCCACGGCGGCGACTGGGGAGGCAACATCACCACGGTGCTCGGCGGCAGGTTTCCGGAGCACGTACTCGGAATCCACTCGACGTTCGCGCAGGGCCCGCCCGGATCGTCCATGGACGGGCTGACGGCGGCCGAGCGCGAGTGGGCCGAGCAGACCCGTGATTTCTGGGGCCGTCGCGCTGCGTACGCGAAACAGCAGGCGACCCGGCCGCAGACCATCGGTTACTCCCTCGTCGATTCACCGGTCGGGTTGCTCGCCTGGATTCTTGACAAGTTCGCCGAGTGGTCGGACACCGAAGACAGTCCGTTCGAGACGATCTCCCGGGACCGCGTTCTCGACGACGTGACCCTGTACTGGCTGACGCGGACCGGCGCGTCGGCGGCCCGCATCTACTACGAAAGCCACGACTCGCTGGATCCCGGGCTCCGGGTCGACGTCCCGTCGGCGATCACCATGTATCCGCGCGACATCGAGAAGTGCCCGCGTCCTTGGGCGCAGGAGCGGTACCGGCGGATCGTCCGGTGGCGGTCTCCCGAATCCGGTGGCCACTTCCCGTCGCTGGAGGTTCCCGGATATTTCGTCGAGGACCTGCGGGAAGGCCTCGCGGCGGTACTGGCCGCGGCGGGTCGTTGAGGTCTCAGGGAACGAAGCGTTCGCCGTCGAAGCGCATCTCGAGCGGCGGTCGTCGCGTGGCGGGCTGCCAGCCGGCGCGGAAGGCGTCATGAATGGCGCGGCGGACCTGTGTCTGTGTGGGCAGGAAGGCGTGGTGGTAGGGGTCGAGAACGAGAATCTGGCCGTCTGTGCCGTCTTCCTTGACGCGGATCGCGCGCGTTGTCGTTTCCCAGTCGGCATCAAGGTGCCAGAGGAACGACTGCCCGTTCCGGAGCGAGACTCGACGGGTGTCCTTCTCGGGCCAGGTCATTCCAGCGTGCTCTCGAGGAGGGCGAGCAGTCGTTCCCAGTGGCGCCGCGATCCGGCCTCGTCGAAGGCGTCTGTGTCGGCCATGGTGAAGCCGTGGACGGTGCCGGGATAGATCTCGCAGCTGTAGCCCACGCCGGCGGCGTCGAACGCCTGACTGATCTCGGTGATGGCCTCGGGTGTCATGTCGTTCTCGGCGAGTCCGAGATGAACTTCCGCGGTGAGGCCAGGGATCCGCCGGTGCGGGCTGTCGGGCTGGTCGGTGACCAGGGCTCCTGGGTGGAACCCGGCGACGGCGGCGACTCGATCGGGGTGGGCCGTCGCGGTGCGCATCGCGAGGACGGCGCCCATGCAGTAGCCGATCGTGGCGATCGGTCCGCCGCGAACCTCGCGCTGGGCGGTGAGGAAGTCGAGGTACGCGGCGGCGTCGCCCAGCGCGCGTTCGGCGGTGTGCGCTTCGATGAGCGGCATGATCTGGCCGAAGAGCGCGGGACGGTTTTCGGTGGTGATGTGCTCGGGCAGATCGAACACGGGTGCCGGGCGGTGCCGGTGGAAGACGTTCGGGACGAGTACGTAGTAGCCGTGTCCCGCCAGTTCGCGGGCCATGCCCCACAGGGCGGGGCGAGGCCCGAACGCGTCCGGGTACATGAGGACACCCGGATACGTTCCGCCGCCGTCGGGGAAGGCGGCGAAGGCGTCGGACCGGCCGTCCGGAGTGGGAATGCTCAGCGTGGTGGCGGGAATGGCGGTGCTCCCTCTGTCTCGTCGGTGTGCCTCCGAACGTAGACGATCAAGCTCGGCCCAGGCGCAGCCGATCGGCCAGTCCGGCCGCGGTGAACGCGGCCACCAGGTCGTCGCGGCCTTCGGTGAAGTGCTCCCAGCTGTCGATGTGCACGGGGACGACCGTGCGGGCGCCGAGAATCCGCGTCGCCTCGGCGGCCAGAGCGCTGTCGAGGACGAGCAGGGCGCCGTCGAAGACCGGCTTCAGCCGCGGAGCCCCGGCGAAGAGCACGGCGGTGTCGACCGGGCCGAACCGGTCGGCGACCTGCCGGACGGCGTCGAGCGAGGCGTTGTCGCCGCTGACGTAGACCGTCGGCAGACCTTGGCCGGTGAGCACGAATCCGACGACGTCGCCGGTGACCTTCTCCGAACCTTCCGGCCCGTGGAGCGCGGGCGCGGCGGTCACGGTCACGACTCCCCCGCCGGGCCGGTCGAGGTCGACCGTCTCCCAGGTCGCCAGCCCTTTCGCGGTGCCGCCCAGCCTGCCCGCGCCGCTGGGCGTGGTGAGGGTCAGGGGGACGTCCGCCAGCAGCTGCCGGCCGGAGTGGTCGAGGTTGTCGGGGTGCTCGTCGTGGGAGAGCAGGACGGCGTCGATGTGGCCGAGGTCCGCGGGCTTCAGCGAGGCCGGCGCGGTCTTGGTGAGGCCGGGTTTCCCGTCGGGCCGCCCGTAGTGGCCGGGCTCGTCGAAGGTCGGGTCGGTCAGGAACCGCAGGCCGCCGTAGTCGATCACGGCGGTCGGGCCGCCGGAGACCTGGACCGAGAGCTGTTCGCCGAGCTGGTGCATCGTTCTCCTCACGGATACTTATGTCGTCTTCCGTGAGAACACTAGTCAGTTCTCACGGAAGAGTGCAACAACGTCCGTGAGGATCTACGATGAGCCCGTGGACGACACCGCTGCCCTTCCCCCGGCCCCGGGCGCCGAGCAGTACGTCGCGCTGGCGCTCGCCAACACCACGATCGCGTTGCCCGGCGGCCAGTTCACCGATGTGCTCGGCACCCCGGCCGCCGCGACGCAGTGGCTCGCCGAGCAGGGGCTCGCCCCGGTCGACGCCGGATTGCAGGAGATGTGCGCGGGCCTGGTCCGGTCGTTGCGCGAGCAGGTGCGGGTGCTGCTCGCGTCGAGGTCGTGCTCGGATCCGGCTCCGCAAAGCGCCCTCAACGCCGTCAACGAGGCGCTGAGCAAGGCGCCCACCGCGGAACTCCTGCACTGGGACCCCGCCCGTGGGCTGTACCGCACCGCGTCGCATCCGATCACCCAGATCGTCGAGCACGCGTTGGCGACGCTCGCCGCCAACGCCGCGGACCTGTTGACCGGTCCGGACGCGGAGCGGATCGCCGCCTGCGGGTCGCCGCCGTGCACGCGGTTCTTCCTGCGCAACGGGCGGCGCCAGTGGTGTTCGGTGCGTTGCGGCGACCGGGCTCGCGCGGCCCGCGCCTATGCCAGGCGTGCGCAGCCGGCCGGTCAGCGGTAGGACGCGAACTGGTCCAGCAAAGGCTTCGGGGAGTCTTCGGCGAAGCAGAGGACGAGGCTCTCGGCGGATTCGGCCGCCGACGCCTCACTTCGCGGGAACAGCGCAGCCTCGTACGTGCAGAGGGCGGCTTCGACATCGCCGGGATTCGCGGCGAGCGCGAGACCGAGTTCGGCGCCGTCGAGCATCGCGAGGTTGGCGCCCTCTCCGGCGAACGGTGACATCAGGTGGGCGGCGTCCCCGAGCAGGGTGACACCGGGGACACGGTCCCAGCGGTGACCGATCGGCAGCGCGTGGATCGGCCGCGGGATCAGCTCGCCGTCTGCGTCGGTGACCAGTGCGCGTAGTCCCGCGTCCCATCCGTCGAAGTGGTCCAGGACGGCCGCTTTCGCGGCGGCGGTGTCGCTGAAGTCGACGGTGGAGATCCAGTCTTCGGCGGTCTTCAGCGCGACGTAGACGTGGAGGCTGCCGGCGGTGTCGTGATGCGCCAGAAACCCTTTGCCCGCACCGAGGGCGAAGAACATGCCGCCGCCGACGAGCGCCGCGCTCGCGGGATGGCGGGTCTCGGCGTCGTTCAGGTGCACTTCGACGAAGGAGACGCCTTCGTAGGCCGGTGCGGCGGAGGACACCAGAGGCCGGACTTTGGACCACGCGCCGTCGGCGCCGATCAGCAGGTCCGTGGTGAACTTCGTGCCGTCGGCCAGGACGACTTCGTGCCTGCCGCCGCCGAGCGGGTGCGCGCCGGTGACCTTGGCGCCCCAGCGCACGGTGCCTTCGGGCAGGGAAC
Source organism: Amycolatopsis sp. WAC 04182 (assembly GCF_003947465.1). NCBI lineage: Bacteria > Bacillati > Actinomycetota > Actinomycetes > Pseudonocardiales > Pseudonocardiaceae > Amycolatopsis > Amycolatopsis sp. WAC 04182. The sequence continues at coordinate 581,746 of NZ_QHJJ01000003.1, read as the reverse complement.
CGAGCAGCAGGTCGCGCAGATCGCCCCGGGCCACTTCCGGGCGTCCGCCGTCGCCTTCGTCGATCTCCTCGTGATGCACGATCGCGTGCCGGTCGAGGATGCGCAGGGCCTCGCCGCCGGGATGCACGATCGCCCGGAATTCGTCGTGGAGGCCGGCGGCCCGCAATGCCTCCTGCCCGGAGTCCACGTGGATGTCGAGCATTCCGCCCTGCGTGCGCGCGGACGGCGAGGCGTCGAGATCGAAGACCGCTGCCTCGATGCCGTTGACGTGGAGGACTCGGGCCGAGGTGAGCCCGCCGAGTCCGGCGCCGATGATCGCGATGGGGTGGTGTGTGGTCATGCCTGGTTCCTTTCGGCGGGGAGCCCGGTGTGGGTGATCCCGGTGATCAGTACCCGCAGTCCCCACGACATCCGCTGCTCGGGTGCTCCGGTGAGCAGGTCGGCCGCGTGGGCGGCGATCTGGGGGTGGGTCGTCTCGTCGGCGTCGCGCACGGCGCGGGCCAGCGCGTCCCACTCCTCCGGCGACTCCTCGTCGGCATGCTCGGCCGCGGTCGCCGTCGCGTGCTGCAGGAGGATGTCGATTCCCCACGCGCGCCGCTCGGGTGCCACGTCGCCCTCGGCGAGGAGGGCGAGCAGGTTTTCGCACAGCGCGAGGTAGTTCTCGCCGCTCGGGCGGGCCACCAGCGCGGACAGGGCGAGGCCGGGGTATTCGAGCAGCGTCGCGGTGTAGGCCGTGAGCAGCCGTTCGAGCCGATCCCGCCAGTCGCCGTCGGAGGACGGTGAGGGGATCGTGCCGAGGAGTTCGTCGAGGATCGCCGCGTGCAGCTCGGCGGTGTTGCGGACGTAGACGTAGAGCGAGGCCGCGCCGGTGTCGAGTTCCTGTGCCAGACGGCGCATCGTGACCTTCCGGAGGCCCTCTTCGCGCAGGATCGCGACCGCCGCGGCGACGATGCCGTCACGGGTCAGCGCGGGTTTGGCCGGTCGTTCCCGGCGGCTCTTCTCGGGTGCCATGCCTTCATCATACCGAACATGTTCGTGACGAACATGTTCGGCATGGGTCGCAGCTGCTTCGCTTCATGAACAGGAGGGTGAAATGACAACGGCAGAGAGATCGACTCTCCCTGCCACTTTCAACATATAGCGCACCAGGGGGCTTGCGGCAAGACCCCGGTCATGCCGCAGAATCCCCCGCCGTACCGGCATGAGCTCGACAAACGGGGGAACTCTTGATCGACGTGATCATCGCGGGCGGCGGACCGACCGGCATGATGCTGGGCGCCGAACTGCGGCTGCACGGCGTCCATGTGGTCGTCGTGGAGAAGGACCTGGAACAGACGAAGGTCGTCCGCTCCATGGGGCTGCACGCGCGCAGCATCGAGGTGATGGACCAGCGTGGCCTGCTGGAGCGATTCCTCGAGAACGGAACGAAGTACCCGGTCGGCGGCTCCTTCGCGGGTATCCAGAAATCGGCGCCGCCGCTGGACAGCGCGCACGCCTACATCCTCGGCATCCCGCAGACCGTCACCGACCGGCTGCTGATCGACCACGCCGCCGAGGTGGGCGTCGAGATCCGGCGTGGCCGCGAACTGGTCGGCCTGAGCCAGGACGAGGACGGGGTGGACGTCGAACTGGCCGACGGCACGAAACTGCGCTCGCGATACCTCGTCGGCTGCGACGGCGGGCGCAGCACGGTGCGCAAACTCCTCGGGATCGGCTTCCCCGGGGAACCCGCCACCGCCGAGACCCTGCTGGGCGAGATGGAATTGACCGAGGACTGGGAAACCGTGCTCGCCGTGATGACCGAAGTCCGCAAGACCCAGCTGCGCTTCGGCCTCTCCCCCATCGGCGACGGGGTGTACCGGGTCGGCGTACCCGCCGAAGGCCTGGCCGAAGACCCGCGGATCCCGCCGACCTTCGACGAGGTCAAACGACAGCTCAAAGCCGTCGCGGGCAGCGATTTCGGCGTGCACTCACCGCGCTGGCTCTCCCGCTTCGGCGACGCCACCCGCCTGGCCGAGCGCTACCGGGACGGACGCGTCTTCCTGGCAGGCGACGCGGCGCACATCCATCCACCGGTCGGCGGGCAGGGGCTCAACCTCGGCGTCCAGGACGCCTTCAACCTCGGCTGGAAACTGGCCGCCGCGGTCAACGGCTGGGCGCCGGAGGACCTGCTGGACACCTACCACACCGAACGGCATCCGGTGGCCGCCGCGGTGCTGGACAACACCCGTGCGCAGATGCAGCTGATGTCACTCGATCCGGGCTCCCAGGCGGTCCGGCGGCTGGTGGCGGAACTCATGGAGTTCGAGGACGTGAGCCGGTTCCTGACCGAGAAGATCACCGCGACCGCGATCCGCTACGACTTCGGCGAAGGGCATGAGCTTCTCGGTCGCCGGATGCGGGACCTGGACCTCAAGCAGGGACATCTTTACGGGCTGACCCGCGGCGGCCGCGGTCTGCTGCTCGACCAGACCGGTGCGCTGTCGGTTCAGGGCTGGTCGGACCGGGTCGATCACGTCGTCGACGTCAGCGAGGACCTGGATGTCCCGGCCGTCCTGCTGCGGCCGGACGGTCACGTGGCGTGGGCGGGCGAAGACCGGCACGAGCTCGTCGGTGCCTTGCGACGGTGGTTCGGAGAGGGCGAAGTCCTCTAGCGCGCCGGAGGCGGCGGCTATTGGCTGAGGGCGTTCCGAAACCGCTGCCACGACAGGAGTTGATGACCATGGCCGGACGGGTGGTGCACTTCGAGATTCCGTTCGAGGACGGCGAGCGCGCACGCGGCTTCTACCGGGAGGTCTTCGGCTGGAAGGCCGACACGATGCCGGGGATGGACTACACGATGGTCGCTTCGGGGCCGACCGCCGAGACCGGCATGCCCGCGGAGCCTGGGTTCATCAACGGCGGGATGCTGGCCAAGGAACTCAGCCCCGCGCCGGGCCCGGTGATCGTGCTCGACGTCGACGGCATCGACGACACGCTCGCGGTCATCGAGAAGCAGGGCGGCGCGACCCTCGTCGGCCGGACCGCGGTCGGCGACATGGGTTTCGCCGCCTACTTCAAGGACCCGGAAGGCAACGTCATGGGGCTCTGGGAGAACGCGGGCCAAAGCTGACACCGGGGCCCGTGGCCGGCGTGGTCACGGGCCCTGCGGCCCCCGGTACGGCAACGTCTGGTTGTAGACGATGTTGGTGTTCGTGCTGCCGAAGAGCGCGAGCTCGTTGACGATCTCCTCCAGCCGTCCCATCGACGGAGCCGCGATCTTCAGCGAATAGCAGTCGTCACCGGTCGTGCGGAGGCATTCGAGGATCTCGGTCCGCTCGGCCAGGAGCTTGTGCAACGGCGCGTGCTTGCTGCCCGGGTACTTCAAGCGCACCACCGCGAGCACCACGTACCCGGCCTTCTCCAGATCGACCTCGGCGCGATAACCGGTGATCACCCCGGCCGACTCCAGCCGCTTGACCCGTTCCGTCGTCGCCGACGCGCTCAAGCTGACCCGCTTCCCCAGCTCGGTGAGCGGAAGGCGCCCGTCCTTCTGGAGCTCGACCAGGATCGCCCAGTCCGTCGCGTCGAGAATCTCGGCCATCCGGGGAGAATACCGGCAGATCCACGGCGGGAACGGCCATACGCCGGGAAAGATCCCTTCCCGGGATTCGGGCGTCGCCGATAGCCTTGACCTGTGCGAATAGGTGTCAACGTCCCGAATTTCGGACCGGGGACCGACCCCGGGATCCTCCGCGGCTGGGCCACCACGGTCGAAGGCCTCGGCTACGACCTGCTGATGGTGTCCGACCACGTCGCCATCACCCCCGACGTCGCCGAGCAGTACCCGGCGCCGTTCTACGAACCGTTCACGACGCTGTCGTGGCTCGCCGGCGTGACGGACCGGATCCGGCTGGGCACCACCGTGCTCATCGTCCCGTACCGGCATCCACTGCTCATCGCCCGCATGGCCGCGAACCTGAACCAGCTCAGCGGCGGACGGCTCGTCCTCGGCGTCGCCTCGGGCTGGGCCCGTCAGGAGTTCGAAGCGCTCGACGTCCCGTTCGAGCACCGGGGACGGCTGACCGACGGCCATCTCGACGCCGTGCGGAAGGCGTGGGCCGACGACGCCGACTACCGCGCCGGCGACATCCCGATCTGGGTCGGCGGCAACAGCGACGCCGGGATCCGCCGCGCCGTCCGGCTCGGGGACGCCTGGCACCCGCTGCGGGCCACCCTTCCCTGGCTCACCGAAGCGCTCACCAGGGTCAAGACCATCGCCGACGCCCACGATCGGCCGGTCCCCGCGTTCGCCCCGCGGATCCTGCTCAACGTCACCGAACACCCGGTCACCGGACCCGATCGTCCCGCCGGGGAAGGCACGATCGAGCAGATCGTCGACGACCTCGACCACCTCCGGAACCTCGGCGCCGAGACGGTCGTGCTCGACCCGTTCTCCGGCGACCCCGACGAGACCCTCCGCCCGGAAGCCGCCTGGCAGGCACTGGCGACCGTGGCCGCACACTGGGAACTGGGCCGCTACCGAACCGAACAGGACCGACGATGACCGAAGAAGACGAGAAGTTCCTCCGCCGCGCCATCGAACTGGCCGCGAAATCCCGCAAGGACGGCGACCCGCCCTTCGGCTCGCTGCTCGTCGGCGCCGACGGCACGGTGCTGGCCGAAGACCACAACACCTCGGTGTCGCAATCGGACATCAGCCTGCACCCGGAACTGAAACTCGCCGTGTGGGCCGCCCGCGAACTCGAACCCGCCGTCGCCGCGAAGACCACCATGTACACCAGCTGCCAGCCGTGCGGGATGTGCCAGGGCGCCATCGAACGCTCCGGCCTGGGCCGGGTCGTGTTCGCCCTCTCCGGCGAACAGGTCACCGCGCTCAAGCCGCCCGTCACCACGCCGCCCGTTCGGCTGGAGGGACCGGCGTTGTACGACGAGGCCCGCGTCCCCGTGGAGGGCTACTACACCTCGTGAGCGATAAAGACGGTTAGATCCCTCCTTTACTCGACCGGCTCGGTACCTGTGTCCCGTGCTCGCCTGAGTACATGAAGGACCCCTTCCTGTACTCAGGCGCAAGGATGGGGGCCTTCATGTACTGGGGAAGGTGTGAAGGCCAGGGGGATCAGCCGTAGCCCGAATCCACCCTTGCCGCTCACGAGGGGCGCGGTCCCGTCGCTAGGATGATCACGATGTCCGCCGAACTCGTGCCCACCGCGCCGGAACCGCCGTCCCGGCTTCCGGAAACCAGGCCCGAGAACCGGCGGCAGATCCTCGCCGAAGCCGTCGCGCTGCTGCCCGCGCTTCCCCCGGCCGACCCGCTCGACCGGTACGCGATCCGGCACATCACCACGCTCTGGCTCGAGACCGACAAGACCGATCACACCCGCCGCGCCTACTACGCCGACCTGTCGGCCTGGCTCGGCTGGTGCGCCCGCACCGGGCTCGACCCGCTCGTGGCGCGCCGCGCCGACGTCGACGCCTGGAAGAACACCCTCACCGTCACCGGCAAGGACGGCCTGCCCCGGCCCGCCGCGGACTCCACCGTCGCGCGGACCCTCGCCGGCATCTCCAGCTGGTACCGGTACCTGCAGTCCAACGACATCGCCGACCGCAACCCGGTCTCCGCGGTCAACCGGCCCAAGACCGGCAAGACCCCGCCGCTGCCAGCGCTCGGCGGCGAGTCGACGGCGAAACTGCTGAACCACATGGAGAAGCGGGCCCGCGCGAACGACACCGAACCGTCCTGGCGTGACGCCGCGGTGGTCGCGATCCTGTTCTACACCGGCCTGCGCGTCTCCGGCCTCACCACCGCGACCGTGCAGGACCTCGACACCGACGCCGGGCACACAATCCTGCGCTACACCGCCAAAGGCGGCCACCGCGACTTCGTCCCGCTCGTCCCCGCCGCGCAGCACCCGCTGCGCCGCTACCTCGAACTGCGCGCCGCACGCACCGGCGTCCGCCCCGACGAGCTGACCGGCCCGCTGCTCGCGACCATGCCCCACCGCTACGACAGCACCAAATCCGGCGGGAAACCGCTGGCGCAACGGGATGTCTGGTTCCTGCTGCGGGCACAGGCCCGCGCCGCCGGACTCCCCGAAGCGAACACCATCTCCCCGCACACCGCGCGGCGCACCACCGGAACCCTGTTGCTGGCCAACGACGTCCCGGTCCAGAAAGTCCAGGACCTCCTGGGACACGCCGACATCCGCACCACCCGCGACCGCTATGACGCGCATCGCCACAAGCTGGAGACCTCACCCGTGCACGCGCTCGCGCAACTGCTCGCCGACGCGCGGCACCGTCAGAGCTGAGCCTGCCCCAGCTGGGACTTCGTCGCCCCGATCACCACACCGTCGACCCGCGCGAGCCAGCTCCCGCACAGACACCGGACGTACTCCAGCCTCCCCTGGGAGACCCGCTGGGACGTCGTCGCGCTTCCAGGCAGTTCGGCCAGCGGCCACCCGCACCGCGGGCACTTGTTCGCTTCCATGCCCCGATCGTGCTGTAATGAGTCAATGCACTTCAACCCTTACGGCGGCGCGGCGGCACAGATCGCCGCCGACCTGGTCAACCTCGGCGACGCCGCCGACCCGGCCACGCTGACCACGATCTTCCGCGACCGCATGACCGTCGCCGCCGTGAAGGACCACGAATCGACCGAGATCATCGCCTGGACCAAGAGACTCCGGGACGTCTTCGAAGCCGACCCGGCCACCCGCGTCGACCTGGTCAACGCGCTGCTCCACGATTCCGCGTCCAAGCCCTACATCTCCACCCACGACGGCAAGGCGCCCCACCTGCACTACGTCGACGCCGAAGCCGGCACCGCGTCCCGGGTCCGGGCCTACACCGCGGGCGGGCTCGCACACCTCGTCTGCGACGCCCCGGACCGCTTCGGCGTCTGCTCACGCGAAGGCTGCGAAACGGTCTACGTCGACGTCTCCCGCAACGGACGCCGCCGATTCTGTTCCACCCGCTGCGCGACCAGGGTCCACGTCGCCGACCACCGGAACCGGCAAGCGTCCTAGATCGCGTACCGCCACGCCGTCAGCGCGTGCGCCGAGAACCACGCACCCAGCACCACCCACGCCACCGCGGCCGCCACCGCCGTCACCGTCCGCCGCTTCGACAACCCGATCGCGATCGGCACCAGCACCGGGAAAGCGGGCAGGATGAACCGGATCTTCGCATCCGGCAACCCCCGCGTGCCGATCGCCAGCAACAGCACCCCGGCCCCGTACAGCGTCAACGGCCACGGCACCCGGAGGAACGCCGCCACCAGCACCAGCGCCACCGCGCCCAGCAGCAGCAACACCGTCAGCGTGCTGAACACCGACTCGTCCCCGGTCAACCGCGCCACCACCGAATCCATGGTCTCCGCACCGAAGTCGAACTCGGTGTTCCAGCCCCGCAACTCGATGTCCTGCCAGCCGGTCCAGCTGCCCGTCCGGTACGCGACGAACCCCAGATACCCGGCGACCCCCAGCGGAGCCACCATCGCACCCGCCAACGCCCACCAACGCTCCTCGGCACGCCGGAAGACCGCGACCAACGCCGCCACCACGACCACCGCGACCAGCACCACCGCCGTCGACCTCGACAACCCGGCCGCGAAAGCGCACAGACCCGCCAGCATCCAGCGCCGCTCCAGCACACCCACCAGCGACCACACCGCGAACGCGCAGAACACCGCTTCCGTGTAAGCCATCGAGAACACGATCGCCATCGGCGCCCCGGCCCACAACGCCACCAGCAGCAGCCCGGTCCGGTCACCCCGCTCCGGCGAAACCGCCCGCCCGATCCGGATCAACCCGCACGCCAGCACCAGACCGGCCAGCACCGACACCGTCAACGCCGCCATCACCACATCCGGCCCGAGCCACATCACCGCGCCGACGAGCTTCGGATACAACGGGAAGAACGCCATCGGCGCGTCCGAATACGGCTGCCGCGCCGCGTCCAGGGTCCCCGGCAGATCCGCGTACCCGTGCACCGCCAGCCGCAGATACCACTGCCCGTCCCACGCCGTCAGCCGATCGGTCAACGTGGCACCACGCCGGGCGGCCAGCAGATCGAGCAGCTGGACACTCGCCGTCCGGATCACGAGATACAGCAGGATCGCCCGCGGATAAGGCGACGACGCCAGTCTGTCGAGCGCTCTCTCGAACACACGCGCCGGACGCCCCTGCCGGGGCGCCTTTTCGGGAGCGGCGGGCTGATCAAGGTCGTCGACTTCTCGGAGCACGCTCAGAGTGTCCACAATGCGGAGTCAGCTCGCCGTTCGGTCCCGAAGATTCCCGGCTCCGCGCAGGTGGGAAAGGCCACAAACCAGGCTTGTGACCCCACCTCGATCTTGTGTTTCCCAGCCACCGCCCCCGGCTCCTACGTTCGAAGTCATGAGCGAACAGAACCTCAAGGACACCGTCGCGATCATCGCCGGCGGCGCGAAGAACCTCGGCGGACTCCTCTCCACCACCCTCGGCGAAGCCGGCGCCAAGATCGTCGTCCACTACCACGGAGACGCCTCCGCGGCCGACGCCGACAAGACCGTCGAAGCCGTCCGCGGCGCGGGCTCCGAAGCCATCGCCGTCCAGGGCGACCTCACCACGGTCGCCGACGTCCGCCGCCTCTTCGACACCGCCATCGACACCTTCGGCCGGGCCGACATCGCGATCAACACCACCGGCATGGTCCTGCGCAAGCCGATCCTCGAAACCACCGAAGAGGACTACGACCGCATGTTCGCGGTCAACGCCAAGGCCGCCTACTTCTTCATCCAGGAAGCCGGACGACGCCTTTCCGACAACGGCAAGATCATCAGCCTCGGCACCTCCCTGCTGGCGGCCTTCACCGACGGCTACTCCACCTACGCCGGCGGCAAAGCCCCACTGGAACACTTCACCAGGGCCGCCGCCAAGGAGTTCGCCGACCGCGGCATCTCGGTCAACGTCGTCGCGCCCGGCCCGATGGACACCCCGTTCTTCTACCCGCAGGAAACACCCGAGCGGGTCGAATTCCACAAGTCCCAGGCCATGGGCGGACGACTCACGAAGATCGAGGACATCGTGCCGATCATCCGGTTCCTGGCCACCGACGGCGCCTGGTTCACCGGCCAGACGATGTTCCCCAACGGCGGCTACACCACCCGCTGACCCTTACGCTGGCCGAGACGCCGTAGCCGGACACGAAGGGGAACCCCGGGGTGGGCCTGGACCTGTACAAGCTGAACCACCTCATCGCCGTCGCCGAAGAAGGCAGCTTCACCCGCGCGGCGACCCGGCTGCACCTGAGCCAGCAGGCGCTGTCGACCTCGGTGCGCACGCTCGAGCGGGAAGTCGGCGTCCCCCTGCTCGAGCGGAGCGCCACCGGAGTCACCGTGCTCCCCGCCGGACAGGCACTGATCGCCGACGCCCACCTCCTGCACGGCATCGCCGACTCCGCCGTCCGGCGCGCCAGGCGCATCGGTCGCAGCGAACCGGAACGACTCCGCGTCGGCCACACCCCCGCCGTCACCGGCGACGAGGTCACCGCACTGCTGCGCAGACACCAGACCGACCCCGGCCTGATCATCGACGTCAACCAGCGCTACCCCGACGAACTCGTCGCACAACTGCTCGGCGGGCAACTGGACCTCGGCCTCGGCCGCGCGCTGACCCTCGCGCACGGCCTGGTCGGGACCACCCTGATCCGGCAGCGGCTCAACGTCGCGGTCGCCGCCGGACACCGGCTCGCCGAACGTGAGTACCTCGCCTTGACCGACCTTGACGGCGAGGAGATCACCGTCTGGGGGCACCCCGGCCGGTCCGGATACACCGATCTGCTCGTCAACCTCTGCCGCGACGCGGGATTCGAACCCCAGGTGCGCCGCAACCCCATCCAGGGAACGCCACCGGTCACCGCGGTCATCGACACCGAAAGCGTCGCGTTCGTGACCGCGCCACCCGGACCGGCGGCAGGCGGCGCCGTCCACGTCAGGGAACTGCGACCTGCCGTACACGTCCCGCTGCAAGCCCTTTGGCCGCAGCACAGCACTTCCGACGCACGCCAGGCGTTTCTCGCGTCGGCCCAGGGCTTTTAGGCACCGCGCCGGTCGTGGTGATCCAAGAGCTTCGCCAGCAGCTCGGTGAACCGCTTCCGCTCGTCGGCCGAAAGCGGCGCCAGAAGCTCGTCCTGCCGTTCGGCCAGCTGTTTCTCCAGCCGTCGCAACTGCCGTTTGCCCGCGGTGGTCAGTGAGATGACGTTGCGCCGCCGATCGGCCGGATCCGGGGCACGCTCGACCAGCTCACGCTCGGCGAGTTCGTTGATCGTCGCGACCATCTCGCTCACGTGGATGCCGCTCCGACGGCCCAGCATCGCCTGACTGGCGGGCCCGAACTCGTCCAGCGTCGCCAGCACGCGGTAGTGGTAGCCGCGGGCGTCGGCGGCGGAGAACCCGTCGGTCACCAGGCGATGCGCATGGCTCGCCGTCTGCGTGAGCAACCAGCTGGGCAGCTTCCGCCAACCGCCGTGCGGCTCCTGAGAGGAGTTCTGCATGTGACGAGTCTAACGAATCGTTGGGCACCCGAACGATTCCGATATCGTTAGGCCACCAAACGTTTAGCAACCGAACGATTCGCGGAGCCCACGTGACGATCAAGCCTTTCCACATCGACATCCCCCAGACCGATCTCGACGACCTCGCCGACCGGCTGGCCCGCACCCGCTGGCCCAACGAGGTCGCCGACGCGGGCCTGGACTACGGATTCCCGCTCGCCCGCCTCAAAGAACTCGCCGAATACTGGCGAACCGGGTACGACTGGCGCGCCCACGAAGCCGAACTCAACAAGCTTCCGCACTTCACCACCGAAATCGACGGCCAGAACATCCACTTCGTCCACGTCCGGTCGGCGAACCCGGACGCGATCGCACTCGTCCTCACCCACGGCTGGCCCGGATCGTTCCTGGAGTTTCTCGACCTGATCGAGCCGCTCTCCCCCGACTTTCACCTGGTGATCCCCTCGATTCCCGGCTACGGTTTCTCCGGCCCGACCCACGAACGAGGGTGGAGCGCCGAGCGGATCGCCCAGGCCTGGGCCGAGCTGATGCGCCGCCTCGGATACGAGCGCTACGGCGCACAAGGTGGCGACTTCGGCTCGGGGATCTCAACGGCACTCGGCGCCGCGGCACCGGAGCACGTCGTCGGGGTACATGTGAACTACCTGCCGACCCGCCCGGATCCGGACGCCGGCCTCGAACTGTCCGAAGAGGACGAAGCCCGGCTGGAGAAGGTGAAGCGACTGATGGCGAATCGCCCGCCGTATCAGGCTCTGCAGGCGGCGACCCCGCAGACCATCGGCTACGCGTTGACCGACTCGCCGGTCGGCCAGCTGGCCTGGATCGCCGAGCGCTTCGCGCAGTGGACGGATCCACGCACTCCGGTCAGCGACGACCGGATGCTCACCGACATCTCGCTGTACTGGCTGACCGCGACCGCGGCCTCGTCCGCGCGTCTCCACCACGACGCAGGAAGAGGAAACACCCCTTGCCGGGCACCGCTCGGCGTCGCGGTGCTTCCGTATGACATCACGCAGTCAGTGCGACCACTGGCCGAGCGCCTGTACGACATCAGGCACTGGTCGGAATTCGAACACGGTGGCCACTTCGCCGCGATGGAAGTCCCGGACCTGCTCGCCGAGGACATCCGCGACTTCTTCCTCGGGCTGCTTGGCTCGAAGCCGTTTTTCTCTGTTTAAGCTGAAGTTTTTTGAACTTCGCCCGAATGTATAGGTCGTTATACATCTTGAATGATCAGCGATGCGCCAGGATGTCCGCCGCCTCGACCGTTCTCCGGTCTTCCAGGACACGCTGCTTCGCGTTCTCGATATGCCGGCGCATCGCCGTGGCCGCTTGGTCGGCCTCCCCCGCCACCAAGGCGTCGTAGACGACGCGGTGCTCTTCCGCCGCCAACCCGGGCGCTCCCCCGGCGGAGCCGAGCTTGGCGAAGAACCGGAACCTCTGCACCTGGCCCCCGAGTGACCGGTAGGCCTTCTCCAGGAACGGGTTGTCCGCTTGCGCGGCGATGAGCAGGTGGAACCGCTCATCGATCGTCCAATACGCGCTGAAGGCCGCCGTGTCGGGCGACGTGGCCGCCCGCGCGAGGTCGTCGACGCCGGCCTCGTCACCGACGGCGCACCACGGACCCTCGCGTGAACGCGATCCTGGCGCTGGTCGCGTTCATCGCCGCCATCGTCGTGTGGAACGCGGTCTTCAAACGCAACATCGGCGAAGCGATGGCCGTCGGCTTCCTCGTCACCGCCGCTTTCGCGGGCACAGACTTCTTCGCCGTTGCATGGGAAAGCCTGATCGACGGGCTCAAGTCCGAGATCACTTTCGCGGCTCTCGCGTTCGTCTTCGTCAGCGAACTGCTCACCAGGACCGGACTCGTCCAGCGGATGGTCGACATCCTCAGTTCCTTCCTCGGGCGACGGCGAGGGGATCCGCCTACGCCGCGACCGTCGCCTCCGGACTGTTCGGCGCGGTGGCCCACAACGGTGCCGCTATCGTCGCGACCGTCGGATCGATCATCATCCCCTGGATGAAACGGTCGAAGGCCAGCGGCGAGACCGCCGCCATCGTCCTTTCCGGGAACGCCGGCGTCGGCGCCACTTTTCCCTTCAGCGGCGCGTTCTTCATCCTCCTCGCCGCCCCCACCGTGCTGCCGGTGCTCAGCGCGGGCGACATCGTCGCGACGGTCTTCGTCACCGGTGCCTGGATGGTGGGGATGCGGCTGCGCGCGTCGTTCAAGGTCGGCTGGCCATCGCTGGTCGTCCTCGGCTCGATCGCCGTCCCGATCCTGCTCACCGCGCCACCGACCGCGGACTTCGTCTCGGACCGCATCGGCATCGACGCCCCGGACGCGATCCCGCTGCTCATCTGGCTGCCGATCGTCATGCTGCTGGTCGGCCTGCTCGTCGAGCGGAAACTGCTGCCGAAGGGGCGGGCGCAGTGGTGGGACCTGTTCGGCGCGGTCGGGCCCAAGCTCGGCCTGGTCGGGGTCACGATGATCTCGGCGTTCGCCGCCTCGAACGTGTTGAAGACACTCGGCCTGGACGATCAGCTCAAGCCGTACCTGGAGGGCCTCACCGGTGTCTCCCCGCTGGTCGCGGCCATCGTGGTCGGTGTCGTCATCGTGGTCGTCGCCGGACCGCTCAACACGACGTCGACCGTCGCCGCCGTGGGCCCGGTGGCGTTCGCCGCGTTGACCGCGTCGCCTTCGCGGCGATCCTCGTGTGGGCGTCGTCGGAGGGATGCTCACCACCCGGCGCCGCGCCGCTCTACGTCGCGGCGGGCATCGCCGAGATCAACCCGGTGCGGATCTTCGTCCCGGTCGTCCTCTACTACCTGTTGCCCACCCTGCTGTTCGGCGTGCTGATGGCCGTCGGCCTGCTATGGCTTCCCGGAGCGTGATCGCCGTGTACCGGATACTGCTGGGCGCGACCCGCGTCTGTTTGTTCGCGTTCCTCGCCGGCGGCTTCGTCGTCGTCGCCGGGCAGACACTCGGCATCGTCGTCGAGTCGGGTCCGATCGTGACGGCGTTCGGCACCGACGTCGCCGACCATGTCTGTGTCGTCGCCGGGATCGCGGGGATCCTCGCGTTTTTGTTGCTCTATACGAGAGAAGGGCGAGAGAACGGTTCTGACGCCGAAGAATGACGTGCGTCGCCCGACGTATATGGCGTTATACGTCAGGGAGGCAGCCTACCCGCGGATCGACTCACACGAAATGGCACTCAGTGCCACGATCAGGGTTCGGTCAAGGCGGCGTTGACCTTGGCGATGACGGTGTGCAGCGGCGTCGACGTGGTCATCACCGCCACCATGGTCGTTTCGGCCGCGGCGTCCTGGACCTTGAACGCGTCGATCACCAGCGCGAAGGCCTCCGCCGCACTGGCGGCGATGTCGTCCTGGCCGCCACTGCGCAGCCAGCGCCGGAGCACGTGGTTGTTGGCGGCCGCGATCGCCGCGGCGGCCACGGCCGCCCGCAGGCTCGCCGTCTCGTCACCCTGTTCGGTGAATCGTGCCCGCAGGTAGCGGGCGAGTACGCGCTGATAGCGGTCGACGGTCGCGACTTCCTTGTCCCGCAAGGAAGGCACCGTCCGCGTCAGCGTGAACCGCTTGAGCGACACGTCGAGTTCCGCAGCGTAGGAGTCGAGGACCAGGCCGACGGCGGCACACGCCACCTCGACGGGATCGCGATCCGGGTCCGCGGCGGCGAACGTCTCCTCCATCTCCGCCACGATCTCGTCGTGGTTGGCGAAGAGCACGTCGTCCTTGGCGTCGAAGTACCGGAAGAACGTCCGGCGCCCCACTCCCGCCGCGGCGGCGATCTCGTCCACCGTCGTGGCCTCGTACCCCTTGGCCACGAACAGGTCCACCGCCGCCGCGGCGAGCGCACGACGCAGACGGCGCCTCCCGTCGGGGGTCGCGCCGGCTCTGGTCACCGGCGCTCGGCGCGGCGAATCGGTCATAGCCGGACGGTAGCAGCCACTTGCTAGTGGCACTGAGTGCCGTTAGGCTGTGCGGAGTCCCCGGGGAACCACGTCCCCATCCCCCGCTCGGAAGGCGCCGACGATGTCGCTGGACCACCAAGTGCTCCCGGTCGAGTCACGTTCGATCCGCCCCCGGGGCGATGCCTTCTACGGCCGGCTCTTCGGCTGGTCGCTCAAATGGCGAGGCCCGCAGCCGTTCCTGGTGCTGGAAGGCGGGATCTGCGCGGTGACCTTGCCCAAGATCAACGGCGCCGAGGTACTCGGCAGGCTCGCCGACACCGGATGCGGAGGCCCCGCCATGGCGGTACTGACGCAGCAGGGTCCGCGGGTGGCCATTCTCGCGGAGACCGACGGGCTGCTTCCTTCTCGGGACACCCTGCCGCAGCATGTCGAAGTCCTCGCCTGGGGCACGCTACTCCCCCTGCCCGTCGACTCCGGCCGAGCCGAGGCCCACGCGGAATGGCTCTCGGCACCGGATCCCCGGCAGCGGTGGCTTCCCAGCCTGGACGCCGTCCTCGCGAGCGTCCGGCCGAGGTAGCACGGCTCACGCCGCCACCGACGCCTGCGCGGAAACGACCAACGCTCCACCGTCCGATTCGGACAGAGTGATCTCGAGCGTCGCGCCTTCGGCCAGCGGCGGCAGATCGCTCAGGGTCACACGGCCGATCAGCCGTTGCCCGCGGCGGGCGTTCACCGCGCCGGAACGCCGGACTTCGATTCCCGAGCGGTGCCACACGCGAACACTGCCGGTCGCCCGGCCCCGCCATCGGCTTCCGCACCAGGCCGCGAGCGCGGCCCCCGCCGTGTTGCACAGGACATCGTCCAGCGAACCCACCCGTCCGGCGCCCTGCCAGACCTGCAGGCATTCGATCGACACGGACACCGCGAACGCCGTCATGACGATCCGCGGCACGGGCTTCGCCCAGTCGAAGCGCGACGGCACGAGCACCGCGAGCGGCGCCAGCAGCAGAATGTTGCCCGCCAGCTGGACCAGGGCGAAGTCCGTCCGATCGTCGAACACGGGCAGGACATCGCCCAGCAAGTGGAGACTCACCGACGATCCGCGGCCTGGCATCGGCGCCGGTACGAACACGATCGCCAGTACCGCGAAAAGCGAGGCCAGCAAAGCGAAATCCAGCGCGATCGCGGACCGGCGCCGCCGGTTTCCCCGAAGGCGCGCGACGAATTCGGCGACGACGGCACCGGCCGCGGCGGCGAGCAGCGACCACGGTGCGGCGTCGGAGAACGCCTGCCACCACCATCCCATGCACTCCCCTTTCGCCGATGATCGTCTTCGGCGAGGGTGGCAGGATCGTGAAGACCAGACAAGAACCCTGGCTATTGTCGGTGAATAACTACCATTCGCGTTGATACTTCACAGAGTTCGATTGTCACGGCCGTGCGGTCAGCGGCCGAGTGCCGGCCCGATCCACCGGCGGACCAAGGCACGCAACTGCTCGTCGGTGTGCGCCGGCGTCGAGGGGTACTGCAGGAACGACAGGAACAGGCGCATCAGCATTTCGGCGAGGCCCTCGAAGTCCTCGTCGGTCGTGACCCCCACCGCGGCCCAGTCGACCGGCACGTTCCGGAGGATCCGCGCGCCGAGCGCGAACGACTGCGAAGAAGTCACCGCCACGGTGAAGACATCGGCCTCCCCCGCTTTCAGGAGCAGCCCGAGATACGGCTCGTCGGGGACCGCGCGGACGCCGAACACCACGGATTCCACGGCGACCTCGGCGGGGTCGGCGAACGTGGCCAGATGCCGTTCCATCCGCCCGGCGAACTCCTCGACCCGGTCCAGCGCGACCGCGCTGAGGATGTCGGCGAGGCTCGGGAAGTAGCGGTAGACGGTCTGGCGGGTGACGCCCGCTTCCGCGGCGACGTCGGAGAGGCTGGTCTTGGCGAGGCCGACCCGGTCGATGCAGGCGGTCGCCGCCTCGACGATGCGGCGGCGTGCCTCGCGCTCGGTTCCGGGCGGGTTGCCCCGCCATCCGTGGTGCCCCATACGCCTCATCTTCCCCGAACGGAGAATCTCAGACGGTGGCAGGTGCCGCGCGGCGCACGCGGTACAGCGCGGTGAGTATCAGACCGGCGGCCACGAAGCAGGCCAATACGTACAGGCCGCTCCCGAGCGTGACGCCGTTCTCGACGACGGCGCCCAGCCAGAACACGGCCATCGCACCCAGGTAGACGGCGGGATAGAAACGGGCGAAGGGGGCGAGAGGCTCTGCGGTGCCCCGGTGCCGGACGAAGATCCAGGTTCCCGCCACCCACAGCAGCGCCAGCTCGACGGCGAGAATCCAAGCTTGCGCGGTCACGTTGCCGCCGAAGAGGCTCGACGGGAGCCCGGCGATCACCATGCTCAGCGGCGTCAGGACCCCGGCCACCACGATGCGCGCCACCAGCGACCAGCCGCGCCTCGAACCACCGGCGAGCCGCACCACCAGATAGGTCATGGCGCCCATCGAGACGGAGGCGAAGAGCAGCATGCTGGTCATGGGCACGGAATCCAGCGCCGGATGATTGACGATCCGGTTGTTCCCGTTCCAGGCCCACCACTTCAGCTGCGGACCGAGGTGGTCGAAAACCTCGTAGAACAGCTGGCACGCGAAGGCGACCGCCACCGACCCGGCCAGCGCGCCCCTCGCGCGGAAGATCCCCAGCGACCGGACGAGCTCGTAGGCGAGCTGGCTGATCATCGGATAGAACGCCACGATGTAGAGCGGCAGCCGGTCCCACATGAACTGCACGGTGAACCGGTTGTGGGCGAAGATGAATCCGTACTGCCGCTCGAGGCCGAACCATTCCGGGAAGTACAGCGGCGGTTCGATGACGAAGAGGTAGACCAGCGAAGCGCACCACAGCGCCAAATTCACCGAGTCACCCTGCCGATGACGGCGGACCGCGTGCACCAGCGCGAACACGGCTCCGCCGAGGACGAGCAGTTCCAGCAACGGCATCGTCCAGTGCCCCGCCGTCCACGGTGGACGGATCGAGAGCCAGGCGGACACGTCGTGGCAGTCGAAACCGAGGTCGCGCGTGACGGCTTCCGCGTCCGCCCCGCAGACGGCGCTCATCGGGCGACCGCCGGTTCGGCGCTGCCTTCCGGTGAATAGTCCGTGACCGGTGGCTCGGCGCGGGCGTCGAAGTCGAACGGGATCCGGTGCCGCCCCAGCGCCGCCCGGATCCGGTAGCGCACGAGGCCCGCGATCACCCTCGGGTTCGTCATCATGTCGCGCAGCGACTCGTCGAGATTGAACACCTTCGCGAAATGCTCGTCGACCACGTCGTCTTCGCGAGCGGCGCCGACGATGAGCCGGAACGCGGGGCCGGACACCGCCGAGAGCAGGCGTCGCTTCCACTCCCCCGCCTTCTCGGTGCCCACCGCGCAGGCGTAGCCCTGATCCCTCGCCATCGCCAGGCTCCACGGCACGGTGAGCAGCTTCCGTTGAGCCGCGAGGAATCGTGCGGAGAAATCGGTGTCGAGACGCTCGGCGCGGCCGAGATGCTCGCGCAGCAGCAGCGCCGAACCGGCGGCGGAACTGATGCCCTGCGCGTAGAACGGGTTGAACGCGCAGATCGAGTCGCCGACGAACGCCAGCCGTTTCGGCGGGGTGCGGAGCCGGTCGTAGCGCCGCCATTTGTTGCCGGTCGAGCGGGTGAGGTGCACCTCCGAGGTCGGCGTGGACCGGTCCATGGCGGCCGCGAACAGCGGCGCCCGCACCCGGCGGGCCGACTCGACGAACGCCTCGGTGGTGCGTGGCATCTCGATGCCCCACGAACCCATGCACGCGATGACCCGGTTGCCCTCGATCGGGAAGAAGTTCACCAGGAACTCGTGCTCGTCCGGATGCGGGCCTTTGTCGGGCGTCGGCATGATCACCAGATGGCGCCACCACCAGGACGGCGGGCGCTCCTCGGGGGACGGCAGGTCGTACCAGCGTGAGGTGTAGGTGACCTTGGCGTCGAGGGTCCGCACTTCGGGTTCCGGCCAGCCTGCCGCCACCAGCCACGCGCCGACCGAGGAACCGCGGCCCATCGCGTCCACCACGAAGTCGGCGTCGGCGTGCTCCTCTCCGTCGCGCGTGGAGATGCCGACGCCCGTGACGGCGCCATCCCGGGTCGTCAGCCCGCTGACCGCGACGCCCTCACGGATCACGACGTTCGACAGCCCGCGGACCTTGTCCCGGAGTACGCGCTCGATGAGGATCCGGGAGCTGTAGATCATCGTCATCGCGCTGCGTTTCCGCGCCGACCAGCCCTTCCCGTCGAGGTAGGCGGCGTCCATCGACGGCATGAGATGCAGTCCGCCGGCGGCGATGAGGTCGTCCTCGAAGCCGGGGAACAGCGCCCCCGATCGCGCGGCGGCCCGAGTTCAGGAGGAAATGCGGGTGTTTGCTCTGCGGTACCCCGCGCCGGTGTTCGGCCTCGGCCGGAAGCTCGTCGCGTTCGAGCACCAGCACGCGGTCGAAGTACGGGGCGAGCGCGCCCGCGGTGCAGAGTCCGGCGGCGCTGCCACCGAGGACGACGGCGGTCTTGCCGAGTCGCATATGACCAACTCCCAGCGTCATTCATACAGTTTGACAACGCCTGTATGAATGTATGAACGACGCCGAGGGCTGTCAAGGTGGTCGTGGCACGCGGTCGTCACCTTGAGCCTCGGTAGCACGACAGCCTTCCCCAGTACATGAAGGCCCCCTTCCTGTACCTAGGCGCAAGGAAGGGGGCCTTCATGTACCTCACGACCACAGCGGCGCTGGACGTCCCGGCATCGGATTTCAGGTTGCGTCCTGGCCTTTGTCGGCAGGTTGTGCTGAAGTCGGAACTCGCGTGTGCAGAGCCGTCACTCGCGTGATTAGAGGCGTAACTCGCGTGATTGGAGGCGCATCACGCGAGTTCGGGTGAAGGCTCGACCCCTCGAGGTCCGAGCAGCAGGCCGCCGACGGTCGCCGCACCGGCGCTGCCGAGCGCGATCCCCCAGCCGACCGGTCCGAGCGGTGTGCACCCGAAGAACCGGCTGACCCCGGGGGTCTGGACCAGGATCGCGAGCAGGGCGGCGGAGCCCAGGCCCGCGGCGAGGACGGTGCGATCGCGGCCACCGACGGCCAGCGTCTGCCCGAGCTGGGTACCGATCAGGGAGACGAGCGCGATCGTGCTCGCGCGCCGGTGCCTGCCGGTCAGCCTCGCGAGGGTCCACGCCGTGGACGCGCCCAGTGTCGTGGTCACCGCGCGCGTGGTGATGTCGCGCCGGAGAGCGTTGCCGAGTGACGCGCTGGGCCCCTCGCGCAGCAGCTCCGGCACGGACTCGCCGTCCGGCCTGCTCAACGCGATCGCCAGAGCGGGCGCCAGGTCGGTGAGGAGGTTCATCAGCAGCAACTGGCGGGCGGTGAGCGGCGAGCGTCCGGTGACGACCGAACCGAGCACGGTGAAGGCGATCTCGCCCAGGTTCCCGCCGAGCAGGATGCCGAGCGCCTCGCGGACCGACGCCCACATCGCCCGGCCTTCCACCAGCGCGGCGACGATCGTCTCCAGCCGGTCGTCGGTCACCACGAGGTCCGCGGCCGCCCTCGCCGCGGCCGTACCCCGCTGCCCGAGCGCGATCCCGACGTCCGCGAGCCGGATGGCGGGAGCGTCGTTGGCGCCGTCGCCGGTCATCGCGACGACCCGGCCGCCGCGTTGGTACGCCTGGATGATCCGGACCTTCTGCGCCGGGCTGCACCGGGCGATCACGTCGACGTCGGCGAGTTCCCGATCGAGCTCCTCGTCGTCGAGTTCCTCGATCCTCGCGCCGGTGAGCACCTTGGTGTCGCCGTTGCGGCCGGTGATCTCCTCGGAGACGGCCTCGCCGGTGGCCGGATGATCGCCGGTGATCATCACCGTGCGCACCCCGGCCTCACGCAACCGTTCGGCCGCCGGCGCGGCACTGTCCCGCACCGGATCCGCCAAGGCGACGAAGCCGAGCAACCGGAGGTCGTCGACGTCTTCCTCGGAAAGGTCCTTTGTGGACACGGTCTTCTCGGCGACGGCGAGGACGCGGTGCCCGGCGGCGGCCAGGCGTCCGACCCGCTTCTCCAGCCTGCTCCGGGTGCCCGCACCCATCGGCCGGTCGCCGTGCCGGGTGCACCGGGGAAGGACGGTCTCCGGTGCACCCTTGACACACATCAGGTACCGCTTGCCGAGTTTCCCGTTGGTGGCGTGGAATCCCCGTGATGGCTCGAACGGGACGGCGCCCGTCTTCTCCCAGCCGCCGGCGTCCACGCCCGCGGCGATACCTCCTTCGAGCACGGCCTGATCCGTGTGATGCGGCAGTTCCTCGGGGTTCTCCGCCCGAGGCGTCGCGCGGACGGCCGCCGCCAGCACCGCTTCGTGGCTCTTCCGCAGCTTGCCCACCGCGGCCGTGGTCCTGCCGTCGTCGATCCGGCTGACGCTGAGCTTGCCTTCGGTGAGGGTGCCGGTCTTGTCGAAACAGAGGACGTCGACCCGCCCGAGCGCTTCGATGGTGCGCGGATTGCGGACGAGTGCGCCGTGTTCGGCGAGCCGGCGGGCGGCCGCCAGCTGCGCCGCGTTCACCAGGAACGGCAGGCCTTCCGGCACCGACGCGACCGCGAGGTTCACCGCCGCCCCGACGCTTTGCCGCAGCGGTACGCCACGGACGAGCCCGGCGCCTGCGACGGCGAGCGCCGAACCGACCGCGACCGGCATGGCCTGTTTCGTGAGCGACGCGAGCCGCGCTTCGACGCCGGTCTCCGGAGCGGCGCCTCGTGCGGCGGCCAATCCTCGTCCGACCTCCGTCTCGTCCCCGGTCGCCACGACGACGGCGGACACCTTGCCCGCGGCGACCGTGGTGCCCTCGTACAGCATCGACGCGCGCTCGGCGAGTTCCGCGGCCACGACCGGCGCCGGGGTCTTCGGCACCGGCAACGACTCCCCCGTCAGCGAGGACTCGTCGAGTTCCGCGCCGGTCGCTTCGAGCACCCGGCAGTCCGCGGGCACGACGTCGCCGGACCGCAGCGACACGACGTCACCCCGCACCAGCGCGTCGGCGACGATCTGCCGCTCGGCGCCATCGCGCACGACGGTGGTCACCGTCGCGGACCGTTCGAACAGCCCGGCCAGCGCGCGGTCGGTGTGCACCTGCTGCACGCTGCCGATCAGCGCGGACACCCCGACGATCCCGGCGACCAGCGCGGCGTCGACCGGAGAGCCCACCGCGGCCGAAACCGCCGCGCCACCGGCAAGCACCGGGGTCAGCGGGTTGGCGAGCTCCGCCATGAACGCCTTCGCGATGCTCGTCCCGGCGTTTCCTTCGCCACCCGCGCGATCGGCGGGCGCCCGCCGCCGGGCTTCGCGCTCGTCCAGACCACGCGGGCCCGTATCGAGCCGGTCGAGCACGACGTCCGGCGGCATCAGGTGCCACGGCGGCACGACACGGCCCGAGGGCGCGCCCTTCCGCTCGCCGGTGAGTGTGCGAGCGCGCCAGATCCCGTCGCCGAAGGCCATGAGCGCCCCGGCGTTCACCGCGCGAAGGCCGCTCGCGGCGGGCCTGCGCCGGGCGCTGAGCGCGGTCACACCACCGATTCCACTGGCCGCGGTCGCGAGCATCGTCGAGTCACGGACGACCGCCTTGGCGGCGGTGATCGCCTCGACGAGCAGGACGGCCGTGCCGACGTCGCGGCCGATCAGCACATGTGCGCCCCACGGCGGCGGGGTCCCGTCTTCGTGTACGCCGACTCCGCAGTCGGAAGCCCCCAGCGCCCGGCGATCGTCGGAGATCAGCATGACCACACGTCCGCACGCCTGGAGTTCGCGGACGGCGTCGAGCACCACCTCACCGTCGGTCTGGACCACCCGCACCCCCGCAGCCTCGGCCGCGGAAGCCACCGTGTCCACGTCGGGTGAGCGCTCCTGCGCGACGGCGAGCAGGCCCGCCGGCCGCCCGTCACGGACCAGCCCCAGCACCATCTCGGCACCCTGGTCCAGCATCCGCTGCCGTTCGGGGAATCCCTCGCCACCGTCCAGATCTTCGACCGGGCCGAGCGTCCACTCGCCGTCGCGCCGGACCACCTCGGGTTTCTCCGGGTCGAACAGGGCGAAAGCGGCGGCCGTCAGGTCCACCGGGTCACCACCGGGCAAGGGGACCAGATCACTGAGCACGTTCGCCCCCGCACCGAGCGCCGAGGTGTCGATGACGACCGTGTCGAGCAGGTCGAGCCCGCGCAACACGGACCGGTCCATCACCAGCGCACCGCGCCTGGCCAGGACCTGGCCCAGTTGGGCGGAAAAGGCGGCCGCGCCGTTGGACGGGGCCTTGGGCAACGCGGAGATCCCGACCGCGGCGGCGCGCCTCGGGCCGACGAACGGCAGGGTCGCCGCGGCGGCCGCGGCTCCGGCGGCGATGGACCGGCGCGCGTGACGATCGGCGGCACTTTCCGGAAGCGGCCACGGCCGTTCGCTCACCACCGACTCCGCGCCGGCGTGTTCGCGCTGGCTGACCAGCCTTGACTCGGCCTCGCACCAGGCGCGCTGGTGCGCCTTGGCCTCCCGCCATTGGGTGCCGCGGACCAGGATGTCCAGCACCGTTCCCTCGCTGCGCGCGGCAAGGCCGTGGACGAGCGCCGCCCCGATGGAGGTGGCCGAATCCGCCCTCTCCCGCCCGCGCAGTTTCCGGTCCGCCAAGGCACGCAACCGCGGGTGCAGGTCGACGAGTGACGCCAGCGCTGCGACCTCCGTCGGCAACGGAGCCCACGGCATCACCTTCGAAGCCACCGAAAGCATCAGGCCCGCGGCGTCCGCGGCGAGCGTGGACGGCAGCCGGGTCGCGGTGGTGCCGTCCGCCGGATGATGGAGTTCCTCCTCCTCGACCCGCTCGGCTTCGGAAGCGGGCTCCGCCTCGGCTCGCTCGACCGCGCGGATCAGGTCCAGACGCCGTGGTTCCGGGTCTCCGACCGCGACGACCACCCGGGACGTCGGCGCGTTCACCTGCGCCCATCGCACGCCGGGGATCTTCTCCAGGGCTCGTTCCACCTGCCGGGCGACGCGGGCGCCGTCGGGTCCCTTCACCCCGTGGGTCTCGATGTAGAGCCTGCCGGGACACGACCAGACCGCTCGCCGCGGTCCGCGTCCCGGGATCCCCTCCAGCGGAAGAAGTGCCAGCCCGGCCAGCCCCCGGGCGACCCGCCCCAGCGTCCGCGACGGTTTGGGGAAGGCGACACCCAGCACGTCCACGGTCTCCAGGTCCGTCCGCCGCATGCGGCATCCTCCTCGCGCTCGGTGCCTTGTGGATCTCACCGGGTACCCGCGCGCCGGAGCGTCGAATCCCCTTTCCCCCTCAAGAGGTGACGGAGTCGATCAACCGGTTGTACCGGAGCCTCAGCGCGCGTTCGAGGGCGGAGAGGAATCCCGCCACCGTGAGAGTGATCTTCGCCCACTGGGGCAGCGGGACCGGCGAAGTGAACGTGCCGACATGTTCGGCGACGACGGGGATCTTGGTGACGGCCTCCGCGCCCTGGAGCAGGCCCATGACGAGCGCGATCAGCAGGATCACGAGCGAGACCGCGCCGATCGCGGCACTGGTACGGGGAAACCGCCGTGCGAACCTCGCCCGCAGTCCTTCCTGCGAACGAGGGTGAGGACGCAGGGTGCGCTCGCCGCCGTGGTCGGGGACGAAGTGCATGCGCTTCAGCCCGACCGCGCTGGTGGCGACTTCGATGACCCCTCCCGGCACGGGGAACGCCGCGGGCAGGTTGGACCGGAAGAGCTGGGCGCCGTCCCGGTACAGCGCGGCGGGGCTCTTGCCGACCGCGTCTTCGTGCTGCTTCCGGGTTTTGGCGTCGGCGAGGTACCGGACGTCGACCGCGTAGACGTGTGCTTCGAGATCGAGGAAGAACAGCGAACGGGAGAACAGCTGCCATCGGCGGTACTCGGCCAGCGCGGATCCGTCCCCGGACCTGACCCTGGAGAGCTGCCACCGTCGTTTGAGTTTCTTGACCATCGTCAGGACGTCGCTTCCGGTGGGTTGAGGTCGAGGAGGGCGTTCACGCGCTGCAGGACGTCCAGCTGGGCCGGGTTGTACAGATCCACTACCCCGCGGAGGACGACCGGTCTGGTAAGGGCTTTCCATGTCTTCGCGTCCAGCAATCCGGGCTGGGCTTCGTACTGGTCTCGGGCGACCGGCGCGAGCGCCTCGGCGATGCGCTGCCTCGTCGCTTCGTCGGCGTCCGCGGGCAACTCGTCGAACTCCGTCTGGACGGCGGGCCGGGACGCCGGTTGGAGTTCGCGCAGCGTGGCCATCGTGGCCGGGTCCAGCACGGTCGAAAAGATCATCATCAGCGAACGTTCCTCCTCCGGCATGCCTTCGACGTTCCCGTCGAAGCCCGGTGGCAGGTCCACCAGGCTGCGGCCGCGCAGGATCAACGCCAGCTCGTCGCGCATCCGCTGCTGCCGTTCGATACTCGCCCGCAGTTCCTCGTCCAGCGCGCGCAGCGTCTGCTCCGCGCGCTCGTCCGAGTCCGCCATCGCCGGGATCTCGGACAGCGGCACACCCAGGTCCACCAGCCGCCGGATCCGCAGCAACCGGACCAGATGCTCGACGCGGTATCTCTTATAGCCGTTGTGCGCTCTTTCCGGCTCGTCGAGCAACCCGATCCGGTGGTAGTAGCGGACGGTCTTCAGCGTCGTGCCGGCCAGTTCCGCCAGCTCCCGTGTGCTCCAGGACATCCTCCGCATTGGACACCGTGCCCCTGGGGCATGGTCAAGCGACTTGACCATGCCCCGAGGGCACGGCCTCGAATACACCCGTCGGTGATCACACCAAGATCGGGGAAAGATGATGAGACGGAAGCGAGTCGTGGCCCTGGCGGTCCTCCTCGGCCTCACGGCGCCGCTGTTCACGGCGCCCGCCGGGGCGGCCGAACCCGCGCCGGGCCTGGCGTGGGCCGCGTGTCCCGAGGACGTGGAGATACCCGCGGGCATCGTGCTGCAGTGCGCGACGGTGCCGGTTCCCCTGGACTACCGGATGCCGGAGGGCGAGCAGATCGACGTCGTGATCTCGCGGCTGGCCAGCACGAAACCGGCGGCGCGGCGAGGGGTGCTCATGCTGAACCCGGGCGGTCCGGGTGGGCCGGGGTTGTCGTTCCCCGCTGACCTGGCTTCGCACGGCATGCCCGCGAGCGTCCTCGACGGCTACGACGTGATCGGCATGGACACCAGGGGCATCGGGCACTCGACGCCGGTGAGCTGCGGATTCACGGCCGAGCAGGAGTATCTGGGCAACATCCCGCCGTACGCGGTGGACGAAGCGGCGGTCGCCGAACAGGCGAAGATCGCGAAAGGCGTGGCCGCACAATGTGCCGCGAACGACAAGGACGGCAGGCTACGGCACATCTCCACGGCGAACATGGCGAGGGACCTCGACCGGATCCGAGCCGCGCTCGGCGAAGAAAAGGCCAGCTTCCTGGGGTATTCGTACGGGTCCGCGCTCGGTGCGGCGTACGCGTCGATGTTCCCCGAGAAGTCCGACCGGGTTGTGCTCGACAGCAACATCGGTGACACCCACCTCGACCGCGACGGGATGCGCAGGTTCGGGCTCGGCGCCGAGGAGACCTTCCCGGACTTCGCGAAGTGGGTGGCGGCACGGCACGAGTCATACGGTCTCGGCCAGACGGTCACCGAAGTGCGCAGGACGTACTTCGCGCTCGCGGAGAAGCTCGACAAGACCGCGGTGAACGGCCTCGACGGGCGGTTGTTCCGGCTGGCCACCTTCGCCGGCCTTTACGGGAAGACGAGATACGGGCAGACGGCGCAGTGGTGGCAGTCGGTCCGTGACGGCGACAAGGCCGCGGCGCAGCGCGTCGCCGCCGAAGCGAAGCGCCTGTCCCTGGCGGCCACGCCGTCGCCGGCGGACAACGGGTGGTCGGTGTTCCTCGCGGTGACCTGCAACGACGTCACGTGGCCCTCGGATGTGCGCACTTATCAGCGTGGCGTGGCCGAGGATCGGGAGCGGTACCCGCTCTACGGCGCCGCGGGAGCGAACATCCTGCCGTGCGCGTCCTGGCCTTACGCGCCGGCCGAACCGCCGGTGGCGGTCAAGGACAAGGGGCCGGCGAACGTGCTGGTCGTCCAGAACCGGCGAGACCCGGTGACCCCTCTGCGGGGCGGGCAACTGCTCGACGAGAAGTTCGGGGACCGGTCGCGGCTGGTGACCGTCGAAGGCAGTGGCCACGGCGTGTACGTCCTCGGCGACAACGCCTGCGCGCTGAACACCACGACGAACTTCCTGATCTCCGGGAAGCTGCCGAAGCGTGACGTGTTCTGCCCGTGATCGACCGGCGGAGGGCCCAGGCGCGGTACTGGGCCCTCTTGCTCCGGGCATGCGAAGCGCGGTAAAAACGCGTAACACCGGAGCGGGTTCGGAAAAAGGACTTTCCGGCGAAGCCTTTCAACGAGAAGCGCCCGAAGCCAATAGGATGAACAGGCGCCGGTACGTCACCCGGTGAGAACCGGAGGAAAACGAACCCATCGGATCATCCTCCCCAAGGTTCCCCGTCGACACAACCGGATCCGGCCTTCCACGGCTCCTGTGCGACGCGTGGGTAATTTGTATCCCCGTTCCGCCGTCCGGCCCAAATCCGGCCACCTCGCGGTGTGACTTTCTCTGTTGTCACCCGATTGCTGGTCCTCACCCGCGTGGAGAAGCGGGAAGATCCATGCCGGACCGCGACGAAAGAGGATTCGGCGAAAATGAGTACCGACGTCGCCGCGGCGATCGGTTCGAAGGATCGCCCGAGCGGCCGAAAGTGTTCTTGGCGCATGCGGGCGCCGCCGGAAGACCCGGCCCGGACCGACCGCACGGCCCGGGGCCACCCCGGGCGCCCGTCAAAGACCCCAAGGGGAACCATGAACCGCGTCACCACGCTCGTAGTAGACGATCAACCCCTCATCAGATACGCGCTCAGCAGGCTGTTGCGGGATTCGGCCGGGGTGGAGGCGGTGACCGAGGCCGCGAGTGAGCCGGAAGCGTTGTGGCAGTGTGAAAAGAGCCACCCCGACATGGTCATCACCGAGCTCTCGATCTGGGGTGAGCCCGCCGGCACCGCGATCTGCCGGTTCGTCAAGAAGCATTTCGAGCGCGCGACCGTCCTGGTCTTCGCCGGTGACGCCTCGCCATCGGCCATCGCCATGGCGATGAACGCGGGCGCCGACAGCTTCGTGCACAAGTCGGCCAGCGGCGGCCAGGTGATGTCGGCGGTGCGTTCCACGCTCGCCGGACAGCGGGTATGCCTGCAGGCGGGCGGAACCCCGCCCGCGGTGACCGAAGCCGTGCGGTACGCGAGGGTGATGACCAGACGGGAGGAGGAGATCCTCGCGCTGATCCTCTACCGGTGGTCGAACGACGAGATCGCCGAAGAACTGCACCTCGCGACGCAGACGGTGAAGAACTACGTCAGCCGGATCCTCCAGAAACTGGGTTTCGGCAGCCGACGGGACCTGTTCCGGGCGCTGCGATTCCGGCCGGGCGGCAACGCGCTGCCACGGCTGGAAACACCCTCACACGAGGGCGAACCGTGCACCGCGGACCGGCTGGCCGGGTATCGCGCCTAGGCCGGCCGGGTGGGCGGCGTACCGGAAGTACCGTGACCGGAGCAGGTTCGGTACCCACCGGGTCCTGCGACACCGAGATCGTTTTTCTAGCGTTGAAGGCATGACGAAGCAAGGCTTCCCGTTCCTGATCCTCGCGCTCGCCGGAACCCTCGCCCCGGAGACCGTCCGGGCTTCGTCGGTCAAGATCCACGAGGTGCTCGGCGGCCCGGCCGGCTACATCGACCTGCACAACACGGGTGCCGGCCCGCTCGACATCGGCGGTTGGTCGGTCCAGGCGTGCACCGGCGGAGCCACGCCCACCGAGCTGGCCACCATGCCGGCAGGCAGCGAGATCCCCGCCGGGGACCATTTTTTCATCACCGGACAGGGCTTCGGCGGGACCGTGCAGCAAGTGGTCGTCGAGTCGATCACCGGGGACGGCGAGATGCTGCTGGACCGGCGAGGGGCCCGGGTCGACAGCGTCGGGTGGGCACCGTCGTCACCCTGCCGCGAGAACCAGGCCGCCGTCGCCTGTCCCGGTCTCGCTCAGGCAAGGAACGCGGCCAGCCGCGACACCGACGACAACAAGGCCGACTTCGGCTGCGTACGACCACTCCCCTGAGCTCCGCTTCCCGACGGTTTCGAATGCCCGTATCAGAAAGGTTCGGTCGTGACCGCGAATGGCGAACACGGGGATCCGACCCCGCTGTGCGAACTACTCGCCGGACAACGAATCGCGAAAGGCTGGTCACAGTGCGACCTGGTCGCGAAGCTGCATAACCGCTCCGGCAACGACAGCGTCACACGAGAAGAGATTTCCCGCTGGGAGCGAGGTAAACGCATTCCCGGCCCCTATTGGCGGCAGCGACTCAGCGACGTATTGGGCACGCCCAACCGTGAGCTTGAACTCGCCGCCGCAGTGGCGAGAAGACAGCGCCGGAAAATTATCGACTGACGGGAAAGTACCGAAAAACTGGCCCCTTTCCGAAGACACACCCGTTCTCGGATACTTGTCTGGTCGCCACCGGAGAAAGGATTCCGGACCGGCGATCAGATCCCCGACAATCTGGTTGAAAGGAATTTCTCATGCGACGAATTCTGGGCGCTTCCGCGGTATTCGCGATGCTGGCGATGGGCATGGCCGGCGGTGTCGCGACCGCGGCGAGCGAGACCGAGGGAACCGAGGCCGCGCCGCTCGTCTCGTCCACGGTGGTCGTCAACGAGGTTTCGACCCGCGGCGTGAACGGTCAGCTCGACGAGTACATCGAGCTGCGCAACGTCTCGAACCAGCCGCAGGACGTGAGCGGCCACGTGATCCGCATCTACTCGCCGTCGAACGTCGTGGTCGACACGATCGTCCTACCCGCGGGCACGATCCTGCAGCCGAAGGGCAACCCCGGTCAGTACGCGGTGCTGGTCGGGCAGAACTTCTCCGGCACGGTCGGCGACCAGACGTACGTCATTCCGTTCACGCTGAACGGCGCGGAGGGCATCCCGACCCTCGGTGGCGTCTCGATCCAGAACCTGGCCGGCGCGAAGGTCGACGGTGTCGCCTTCAGCAACGCGGTCATGGCCCCGCGTGAAGGCCAGGCCGCGACTCCGGAGAGCAACGTCACCGATTCGCTCAACGCGGCGAACACCCGCAACATCCTGAGCACCGACACCGACAACAACCGGCAGGACTTCTCCCTGCAGCTGCGTTCCCCGGGTCTGTAAGCCTGGTAGTACCGACCCCTTCCGCCCGGGCCCGGGCCGCCGTCGGCGGCCCGGGCCCTTCCATGGCGGTATCTCGCCAACGGCGACATACCGCCACCGAGAGTTGTGTTCTTCTGGGAACTCCTGCCTCATCCTCTGGAAAATCCCTTTTCGCGGCGGCCGTGCCCACGGCCGCTTCGTAGTATCCGAGGAGAGTGAGGCTCGATGCTTCCCCGTTCCCCTCACGTGCAGAGAAGTCCACGGCACCCATCGGCGATTTTGGCGGCCTCCGCGCTGATCGCCCTTTCCTCACTTCCGGTGACCGCGACCGCCGCGACCGCTGCCCCGTCCGGAACCGCGCCCGTCGCCGGGCGGCCGGAAGTCCATCGCGTCACGTTGCTCACCGGCGACGTGGTGACCTACGAACGGGACGGCGCCGGACACGGCAGCGCACAGGTCGAGCCGGCGGTGCGGCCGGACCGGCCGAGCCCGGCATTCCAGATCACGACCACGGCCGAAGGGCTGATGGTGTATCCGTCGGACACGCTTCCGTTCGTCGGCATGGGATTGCTGAGCCGGGACCTGTTCAACGTCACCGCGCTCGTCGGCGACCGGCGTGACGACGCGGCGAGCGCCACGATCCCCGTCATCGTGCGCTACGGCGACCGATCGGGTCTGTCCGCGCAGTCACTGGACGCGAAGGCGAAGGCGCTCCCGCAGACCCAGCGACCCACCCCGCTCGTCTCGGCCAACGGGGTGGGAGTGCAGGTCAAGAAGGCGGGGACGGCGGAGTTCTGGCGCTCGCTCGTCGCGTTCGACGCAGGCGGGAAACCCGTGTTGAACCAAGGGATTTCGCAGGTCCGGCTGGACAGGAAGGTCCGGGTGGCGCTGGACAAGAGCACCGGTCAGGTGGGTGCGCCGTCGGCGTGGAACGGCGGATGGACCGGAAAGGGGACCACGGTCGCGGTGGTGGACACCGGGATTGACGAGAAGCACCCCGACCTGGCGGGCAAGACGATCACCTCCGCGGATTTCAGCGGAGAAGGCGACGCCGTGGACCGCCATGGGCACGGCACCCACTGCGCGTCGATCATCGCCGGCACCGGCGCGGCGTCGGGCGGCCGGTACAAAGGTGTGGCGCCGGACGCGAAACTGGTGGTGGCCAAGGTTTTCGACGCCTCCGGCGAGGGTGACACCGCACAGGTCATGGCCGGGATCGACTGGGCCGTCGCACAGGGCGCGAAAATCGTGAACCTCAGCCTCGGCGCCGGAGTCAGCGACGGAGCCGACCCGTTGAGCGAGCAGCTCGACACGCTTTCGGCGAAGTCCGGCACGCTGTTCGTGGCCGCGGCCGGGAACTCCGGGCCGGGCGACCGGACTGTCACGACACCGGGGGCAGCGACGTCCGCGCTCACGGTCGGGGCGGTCGGCAGGGACAACTCGATCGCGTGGTTCAGCAGCCGCGGGCCGCGACTGCGGGACGCCGCGGTCAAGCCCGAGATCACCGCGCCGGGTGTCGGGATCGTCGCCGCCAGGGCCGAGGGCACGGCGATGGGCGATCCGGTGGACGACTCGTACACCGCGGCGTCGGGCACTTCGATGGCGACGCCGCACGTCGCGGGCGCCGCCGCGATCCTCCTGCAGCAACGGCCGGGGATCACCTGGCAGGAACTGAAGAACACGCTCGTCACCACGGCCAAAGACGTCGGCCTTCGCTGGTATGAGCAGGGATCCGGGATCCTCGACGTCGCACGTGCGGTCTCGCAGAAGGCGACCGGAACCGCCGTCGCGAGCTTCGGCCGTAACG
The DNA here is from genome assembly GCF_003947465.1 of Amycolatopsis sp. WAC 04182. Taxonomy (NCBI): domain Bacteria; kingdom Bacillati; phylum Actinomycetota; class Actinomycetes; order Pseudonocardiales; family Pseudonocardiaceae; genus Amycolatopsis; species Amycolatopsis sp. WAC 04182. The sequence continues at coordinate 550,139 of NZ_QHJJ01000003.1, read as the reverse complement.
AGCGGACCACCACCGGCGCGGCTCCGGTCGTACGGCAGCTGTCCTACACGAACGCCGGTGACCGGCCGCTGGCACTGAACCTGAAGCTGACCGTGCGGCCATGGGACGGCAACGCGCAACCCGGCACCGGGATGCGACTGGCGAAAACGGACCTGTCGATCCCGCCAAGGTCCTCTGCCACCGTCGACCTCGCCGTGGATCCGAGCCAAGGGGTGGCCGGCGTCTACGGTGGCGCCGTGGTGGCCACGACCGCGGACGGGGCCAACTCGGTGCGCACGTCCGTGAGCACCTACAACGCGGCCGAGTTGTTCCCGGTGACGATCCGGGTGCGGGATTCGGCGGGCGGCCCGGCTCAGGTCGCGTCGGCCCAGCTGATCGACGACGCGGCCGGTGCGGGTAACCGCAACGACCCCTTCCTCGACCAGGTCAGCCAGCAGATCGGCCTCGTCGACGGGGTCGGCCGCGTGCTCGTGCCGGCCGGCCGTTATTCGGCACTCGGCTGGGTGATGGAACGTGGATTGGCCGTGCGGCGCTGGTCGGCGATGAGCGCGACGCAGGTCTCGGTCACGGCCCCGGCCGAGATCACGCTGAACGCGGCGAGTGCGGTCCCAGCAGGGCTGGTCACGCCCACCCCCACCGACCTGCGGGACCGGACGGTGATGCTGCGGCGCGTGATTCCCGCCGAAGCGGGCGTGAACGGCTACGTCGGTGAAGCCGGGTTGGTCGTGGGTGCGGGTTGGGACGTACGCGTGACCCCCGCGGCGGCCACCTCGGCAGGCGCGATTTCGTTGCAGGACAGCGCGACGCTGTCCCAGGCCGCGGTCGAGATGCGGGTCGTCGGCGGCTCCTCCGTGCTGAATCCCGCGTACGACGTGCCGACGCTGACGGCGAAGTCACCCGGTGAACGAACACTGCCGGTCGTCTTCGGCGGCGCGGGTGGCTCGAGTGACCTCGCCGGTCTCGACGTACGGGGGAAGGCCGTCCTGGTGCGGATCCCGGTCCAAGCCGGGTCGCCGAACCCGGTGGGCGACGTCTCCACCGGTATCGCGAACGCGACACGCGCGGTGGCCGCCGCGGGAGGCGCGGCCATGATCCCCTACGCCGGTTCGCCGGGTTCGCTGAGCGTTCCGGGCCTCAGCAGTTCGGAGGTGCCGACCCTGTCCCTCGGCTGGGACGAAGGCGAGGCCCTGCGGACCGCCGGTGCGGTTTCGGTGCGGTTGCTGGTGCGCGCGAATCCGGACGCGATTTACAACCTCAGCTACCTCGACGCCAACGGTGTGCCGAAGGACCTCGTCCGCCGGGTCGACCGGAACTCCTTGGTCGCCACGAAAACCGGCTATCACGCCGAAAAGCCGGGGCTGAGCGCGCAGAAGAACTGGTACGCCTTCCCGACGGGCCTGTGGAAGACGCAGGTGGTGCAGGGCACGAAGATCCCGGTGCCGGGCACCTGGACCGAGTACACCGGCCCGGCGAACGATCGGCTGGTCTGGAAGCGGGTGGTCACCCTTTCCGGTAACGACGCCGCGGGCCGCCGCGCCGCACTGTCGATGAACGCGCAGAACATCTACCGCGCGGGCGAGCGGTCGAGGCCGGACGAGAGCTGGTTCCGCGCGCCGCTGCACAGCGGGTCGGTCGAACTGCCGTCCGACCATCCGGCCCGCTACCCGGCGACGGCCCGTGGCTGGGCGGTGCTGTGCTCGATGTGCCGAGGCGGCCCGGATCCCGACCTGTTCGTCCCCGCGGCGCAGTGGATGGACGGCTCGGCCGGTGCGGGTTCGGGCGGGCACTACACGAATCCGTACGAGAACGCGCGGTACTTCGCGGCGACCACGGTGCGGTTGTCCAAGGACGGGACCGAGATCCCGCGCTCCAACGCGGACGATCCACTCGCCCTTCTCCCGGTGTTCCGGCTCGCGCCCGGGCCCGCCACGTACCGGCTGGACGTGACCGACGTGATGCCCGGCCAGGCACAGGTCGGTGTCCCGAACGGCGTGCTGTTCCAGAACGCCCCGAGGACGGACACGTCGTGGACGTTCACCTCGGCGCGCTCCGAGGCCGCGTCACCGCTCGGGTTCACCTGCTACGAATCGGGCAGCGCGTGTTCCTTCCAGCCGCTCATCCAGCTCGACAACCGGCTGCCGCTGGATCTCGGCGGCCGTGCCCCGGCCGGGCGGCCGTTCACCTTCGACGTGTTCGCCGGGTCGCACAGCGCCGCGAGGGGCGGCGGGCCGGTGACGCAGCTGCGGGTCTCGGCGTCGACGGACGGCGGACGCACCTGGACGGCGGCGAACGCCCGTCCGAACGGGAACGGCCTGTGGTCGGTGACGGTGACCCACCCGCGGCTCGCGGCGACCGACGGGTTCGTCTGGCTGCGCTCGGACGCACGGGACGGCTCCGGCAACACCGTGACGCAGACGGTCCAGCGGGCCTATGCGCTCACGGACGTGGCGAAGGCGAACCCTCGTCTTCGATGACATCCTCCTCACGCGGCGGCTGGGTCGCAGGCAAGGTGACCCAGCCCCGCGTGGCGACCTGAAGCCCGGCTTGGAACCGGGTGGTCGCGCCGAGCGCGGTCATGAGGTCGCGGAGGCGTCGCTGGAATGTCCGGTAGCTCATGCCGAGCTGCTTGGCGATGCTTCGGTCGGGCAGTCCGGTGGTGAGCAGGGCGAGCAGCCGGGCGTCGTCGGAGGGCGCGACGTCCGCCTGCTCGACCGAGCCGGGCATGTGCAGCGGAAGCCCTGTCTGCCAAAGGAAAGCGAAGACCGCGCTGAGCGCGTCGAGCAGCGCGCACGGGTGGATCACCAAGGCCGTGCCGACCTCGGGGAGATCGGACCGCAGCGGCACCAGTCCGAGTCGCCGGTCGACCACGATCATCTTCAGCGGAGCGGTGGTGACCACGCGGGCCTCCTCGCCGAGGGAGAGACCCGCCTCGATGTCGGAGGTCAGGTCGTGCAGTTCCAGCGCGCTGCGCTCGTAAACCCCGCGAAAACGCACACCCCGGCTCAGGAGGTCGCGTTCGGCGGGATGCAGCACACTCGGCGGTTGTGCGTAGGGAGGCTTGTTGACGAAGGCGACCTCGTGCTCGGCCGAACGCAGCAGCTGATCGGCCCGGTCGGCGATGAGCGTGTTCCCGTGGACCACTTCGATGAGGTCGACCGGGCGTTCGCCGGACGTCGCCCGGTACCGCTCGCGCAACCGGTCGGCGACCAGCCGTGCACTCGCGAGCTCCCGTTCCTTCTGCCGGAGCATCGCCTCCAGCGCGATCTCCGGTCGCACCGCCGAGTATGCCTCCACCGGGCCGGGCAACCCGGTGAGCAACCCTTTTTCGGTCAGCGAGCGCAGAACCGGGAGCAGCCGCGGCTCGGGCATCCCGGTTCGCCGCCCGATTTCGGCGACGGTCATCGAACCGGTACCGGCGAAGGCGTCGTAGACCGCGACGTCGATTTCACTCAGGCCGATGATGTCCAGCACTTCGGCTCCCGCCACGGTCGCTTTCGCCCGACCATACCGCCGGGCTTCGGCGGGCAAAAGGGACCGTGAGCTCAGCCGCCCTCCTCCCGCGAAAGCCACCGCACGGTGACCTCCAGCGCCTTTTCCGCCGAATCCCCGAATCCGTGTCCCGCGTCGGCGAGAGAATGCCAATCCGTCTCGGGCCGCTCGATGGCCGTTTCCCGCGCGATGTCGTGAGAGACGTGCTCGTCCCCTGAGCCATGGACGACGAGCGCGGGCATTCCCGACGCCAGGAATGCCTCTCTCGGGTCGAGGTGAGTGAACTCCTCGAACAGCGATTCCCCGAGCTGAAACCGCCCCTCGATGTCCAGAAATCCTTTCTCTGCCAACGACGCACGATCCGAGTACAACGCGATCCCCCTGGGCAGCTCCGGCTCCAGGAAGGTCCGCCGCAGGTCGAGCACCGGCTGCCAGAGCACGACCCGCCGCAGAGGCAGCGACGCGAGCGACAGTGCCGTGCTCACGGCACCGAAGCTCGACGCCACCACCGAAACGGGCCCGCCCACCGACTCCACCACCGCGCGCAGGTCCAGGAGTTCGCCCGCGACGGTCATGTCCCTCGGCCGCCCGTCACTGCGGCCGTGCCCGCGGAAGGAGAACCTCAGCACCGAGAATCCCGCCGCGGTGAGTCTCGGCGCCAGCTCGGTGAAGAGCCCGTTCTCGTCGAGATCCGCGGTGATGCCATGGACGAGCACGACCGTCTCCCGGCCACCGTCGTGCCGGACGCTGTCGAGCCGGAGCCCGTCGGACGTCGTGATCACAGGTACAGCACCGCCGTGAGCACCATGCCGCCCAAGCCGACCAGCCAGGTGTACGGCAGCGTCGAGACCATCGCCCGTTCGGGGCGCACTCCGGCGTACTGGGACGCCCACACGGTCTGGGTGCTCGTGGGGTCGGAGACGCTGAACACCTGGTTGTAGGACGCCATCAGCCCGACGACGGCCGGAAGCGGGTAGATGCCGCCGGTGACCAGCACACCCGCGACACCGGCACCGAGCCCGAACACGTTGAGCGGGCCGCGGAACAGGCACAGCGGGACCAGCGCCGCGAAGACCACGACGAACCACACCGCCCCGGACGGGCTGATCACCGCCACGATCGGCGTCAGCGCGCCCTTCGCACCGGGGAGTTTCACGGCGGCCAGCAGCATCCCGATCGCGACGAACAACGCGATCGGCGGAGCCGCGACGTCGAACGCCTTGTACAGCGAGCGCAGGCCACGTCCGCTGAGCTCGCCCCATTTCGTCGTCGTCACGAGCGCGTAGACCACCCCGGCCAGCAGGGACGGCACGATCGGCACCGCGAACCCGAGGGCGAGGACGATCGGCAACAGCGGCGAAAGCAGTGCGTACCAAGGTGCGTCGCCGCGGCGGACGCGGGCCTTCGGCCGGTCCAGCTTCACCGCCCACGTGTGCCGGGCGCCACGCCGCGTCTGGATGAGGACGTAGGCGATGCCCACGACGAGCGCGAGGGGGAACAGCTTGATCATGATCGACTTGACGTCGGAGACCGGCGCGCCCAGCGCGTCGGACAGGAACTGCCACACGGCCAGTTCCAGCGGTGAGCCCGCCGAAATGCCCATCAGCACCGTGCCGCCGGCGGCGACCGGGCTGACGCCCACGGCGATCATCGCGGGGATGCCGACGACGCCGGCGAGCATGGCCGCCGGAGCCGACCCGGTGATGCTGCCGCACAGGATCGACACGGCGAACACACCGAGCGCGACGACCGACGGCCGTTCCCCGCCGAACTCGACGATCTTGCGCACGAGGGTGCCGGCGATCCCCGTCTCGTCCATGAGCGTGCCGAGCCAGGAGCCGAGCAGGACGGCGATCATCGTGGACGCCAGCGTCGCCGAGCCGGTCTGAAGCACGCCGGTCAGGATGCTGTCCTTCGCGCCCGTGAGGGGCGCTCCGGCGAGTACGGCGATGCCGAGCGCGAGCAGCACCAGCGCGAACGCCGTGGGCAGCACGCGGGTGAGCATGAGCACGACGCCCACCGCCATCAGGACGAGAATCGCGATTCCCATGGTCAGTTCCCTCCCGCGAGCGCGGTGGTGATGAGCAGCGGGCTGACGGCCAGGCCGCTGCGGTGGTGGGCGAAGCGGTGCGCGGCGATCTCCTCCGCGCCGGCGACGTGGCCGCGCACGCGCAGCGGTCCGAGCCGGAACGCGGTATGCCCGAGCCGCCGGTTCAGCTCGCGCACGTCGAGCCGGTGGTGCGCGAGTTCGTGGGCCACCGCGGCCCGGCGCAGTGCTTCCCGGGTGATCGGCCATCCGCGCGCTCGTGCCAGCTTTTCGACCCGGCGCAAGGCGTCGGTGTACACGATGACGGAGCCGCGCTGATGCTCGGCGATCAGCAGTTCACCGTCGCTGACACCGCCTTCGCGCTCCACTACCTGGATCTCGCCGGAGTCCTCGTCGTCGGCCAACTCGTCGCCGTAGGCCAGCGCGATCTCCGCCCAGGTACGCAGTTGCCCGTCGGAACGGTTCTCGTGGGTGGGCGTCGCCCGAAGCAGGCGGACCGCCAGATCGACGTCGCTCATCGGCGATCCTGGAGAATCACGACGACCGGCTCGTCACTCGCCCGGGTCTTCAGCTCGGCCCCGGCCAGCGCGAGCAGCTGGTCGCGGTCGAGCACGCCGGACAGGTCCGCGATCTTGGGCCCCACCAGCAGCCACACCGCCGGAGCACGGGAACCGCCGTCGCCGTAGCGGGTGTGCTGATCGGCGAGCGTGGCCAGCCGGGCTTGGGCGGCACCGGCGTCGGTGGTCTCGACGACGGCTCCCGCACCGTGCAGCCGGATCACGCCTTCACCGTCGACGACCCGCACGTGCTGGACCGGTTTCGTGAACCGGCCGAACACTCCTCGCCGCCGGGCCGACGCGGCGTAGACACGGTGGTGTGCCGTGCTCGCGAGACGGCTCAACCGATCGGGTCCGACACCGATGCTGCGCGCGACCGCGGTACCGACCGCCTCCTCGTCCACTGTGGACGATCGATCCTTGGTGCGCAGCTCGGTCGCGCCGGTGGCCACCGCGCGCACCAGGTTGCGCTGCGGGTCGACCGTGACGTCGACCTCGACACCCGCCGGGTCGGCGCCCTGCGCGACGACGGCGGCCTCGGCCTCGGTCCGCACGGCGAGGACGTCGGCGTTGGACGGGCTGGGCACGATCCGCTCCACCGACTCCCTGACCAGTGCCAGCGCGGCACCGAGCGGGCTGATCACTTCGGCGTGCGCGGCGATCCGCCACTCGTGCCCGGAATCCTCGCCGAGGAACGGGGTGACCGCGGCCGCCCCGCCTCCCCCGCCGACCAGGGTCGGCCGATCCAGCCGGTACTCCCGGATCAGCTCGTCGACGACCGCGCGCACCGGCTTCACCGCCTGGCGCAACACCGTCCGCGCGGCTTCCTCGGCCGAAACGCCCATCGCCGCGGCGAGCGGAGCCAACGCCAGCCGCGCGGACTCCGCCGCCGAACGCGCGTAGGAATCGGCGGGCACGATGCCGAGCGCGTTGGCGGCACACGTCAGCGTGAGCGCGTACCGCTTGCCGTCGGCCGTTTCCAGCGCGGCGTAGTCGCTCGGATCGTCCGGCCGCGGGGAGACGATGACCAGTTTCGCCCCCTCCAGTGCCGACGCGGGTGCGAAACACGCGTACGGCAGGCCCGCGATATGCGCGCTGCGTGGGCCGACGTCGGTCACGGCGCGTCCGGAAAACCGGATCAGGGAACCGCCGCCGATGCCGATCGTGCGCACGTCGAGGGCGGGCAGGTACGTCTCGTGCCCGCCGAGATGGGCATGCCGCACGAGCACCCGTCCGCGACGGACCACGCTGATGTCGGTCGACGTGCCGCCGGTTTCGAGGAACAGCCCTTCGCTGAGCTTCTCCCCCATCAACGCGCCGGCGACTCCCGCGGCGGGCCCGGACAACGCCGTCAGCAGCGGCCTTCGGCGCATTTCCGGCAACGACATGACCCCGCCGTCGCCACGCACCACCATCAACGGCGCGGTCACGCCGGCCCGTCGCACACTCGACTCGACCAGATCGGCGGTCGTCACCATGCGCGGCATGATCCCCGCGTTCAGCACCGCGGTGCGGGCGCGTTTCGCGAGCCCGTACAGGCCGGTGATCTCGTGTGTGGCCGTGGCGAGCACGTCCCGCTCCCGCGCGGCGGCCGCCACCGCCCGCTCCCCCGCCGGATCGTCCACACTGAACGGTTCGACGGCGACGATCACTTCCGCCCCTTGGCGGACCAGTGCCTCGACGGCGTCGCCCGCGTCGGCGAGCTCGCGCACCGGCGCGAACCGCACCGGGAGTTTCCGCCCCGGTGCCAGCTCCATTTTCGCGAAGGCCGCGAGCCGCCGGGTCGCGAAGGCGTCGAAACCGGTGCCCACCCCGGCGATCCCGACCGTCGCCACGTCGCCTTCCAGCAGCGCGTTGGTCGCCTGAGTGGTGCCGTGCGCGAGGAACGAGACATCCTCCGCGCCGATGCCGATATCGGCGCGGAGCTTTTCCAGTGCCTCGAGAATCCCGTGTGCGACGCCGTCTTCGTGGTCATGGCTGGTCGGGACCTTGACCTGGCCGAGCAGGGCGAACGTGCGGGCGTCGACGGCGACGGCGTCGGTGAACGTGCCGCCGACGTCGATGCCGACGCGGACCGGAGCGGGCTGGGATGTCTTGGACCTCACTGTCCACCTCCTGGGGAATGGGGTCAGTAACCGCGGACCTCTGGCCAGCGCCGCTCGACGCCGGCCCGGTCCAGCAGCCGGGCGAACTCCTCGAACCGCGCCGGGTCCTCACGGACGGCGTGCGGCTCGCCGCCCCCGCGCACCGCGAATCCGGCGAGGTGACCGGCGACCTCGCCGACGTTCCACTCCACAGGGTGCAGGCGGTGACAGCCGTTGGTGATGTGGGTCGTGCCGATGTTCTTGCTCGCGGGCAGCAGGTTCCGCATCCGCCGGGGCAGCAGCGCGCCGAGGGGCAGCTCGAACGGGACGCTCGGGACGTCGACGTAGGTGTCGCCCGCCGTCGAGGGATGCAGATCGATCCGGTAGCTGCCGACGCCGACGGAGTCTTCGCGGCGCTTGCGGCCGGTCGGCCCGAGTATGTCGAGCGAAACGTCCTGCTCGACGATCGTCGTGACGGCCCGGATCCGCCGTGCTTCCCGCACATAGGCGGATTTCGCCAGCCCGTCGTCCGTGTCGACGACGTCCCGGCGCAGCTTGAGTCCGGGGAAGCCGGTGCCGCCGTCGAGCCGCGGTGCCTCCGTCTGCAACCAGTACAGCACCGACAACGAGAGCTGCTTGGCCTCGTGATGGGCCAGCGCGACGTCCTCGGCGGTGCTCACGCCGTCGATCTCCACCGCGGGCCGCAGCCAGTAGTCGTTGAGGGGCCAGTTCACCAGCGTCATGTCGGAGTCGAAGGCGCCCGGCCGGTGCAGCTTGCGCGCGAGGATCCGGCGGAAGCCCCATAGTTCTTTGTCACCGGCGTCGGCGCTCTGGTCCGCGCTCACCGCGAGCGGATCGGTGTCCGGGTTCGGTTCGAAGGTGCGGCCGACCGGCGCGAGCGAACGCGGATCCGGGGCGAGGAAACCGAGCAGCGGCCCGGGCCAGAAGTCCGGCTGATACTCGCGCCAGAAGCCGTACATCTCCGGCCGGTCGATGGTGTGGTCCTCACCCGCGTGATGCGACAGGGCGAAGCAGTAGGTGATCCCTTGGAGGTTGCCGGGATTCGCCTGCTCCGGGGCGTGCGTTTCGCCGTGGTCGGACTGGGCTTCGGCGCCGATCGCGAACTCGGTGCCGGTCAACGGGAGGAGATCGCCGTTCTCGGTCGCGTCGAGCACGTACTGCGCACGCACCGTGGTGCGCTCCTCGCCGGGTCCTTCGAAGGTGACGGCGTCGACCCGGTCACCGCTCACGTCCGCCGCGACCGGCCGATGACGAAGCAGCACGGTGAGCCGTCCGGCGGCCCGATGCGGCGCCAGCATCGCCTCCAGCACGGCGAGCGCCACCCGCGGCTCGTGACACAGCTTGCTGACCCGGCCCGCGCCCGGGTTGAGGTCGGTCAACGCCGCCGCTTCGGCACGCAGCGGGTAGTTCCGCCGGTAATAGTCACGCACGCCCTCACGGAAGGCGCGATACGTCGCCGTGCCACCGAAGCGCTCGATCCACGGGTTCTCGTCCGGAGGAACCGCCTGTGCGGTGAACTGACCGCCGAGCCAGTCGGTTTCCTCGGTCAGCACGACGCGATGCCCCGCCGAAGCGGCCGCGAGCGCGGCGGCGAAGCCACCCACCCCACCGCCCGCGACGAGGATCTCGGTGCCGATTTCGTCCATGGTCCGTCCTATCGGGATCGTGGTGGGCCGACCTGCGCGCCGTCCACCGGTGGGCATCGCAGCAGCTGCTGCGGTGCGGTCGTCTTTTCGGTCACGAGGTCGACCAGCAGCCGCACCGCGCGTCTGCCCATCTCCCGCATGGGGACCTCGAAACCGCTCACCCCCGGCGGGCCGCCGAGTACCGCCAGCGAGAGATCGTCCGGAGTGGACAGTCCGGCGGTCTCGACGGCACGCCGCACCGCGCGGTACGCCGTACCGGTGTCGGTCCCCTCCACCACCACGGCGGTGACCCCGTCGGCGATCCAGCCGCGCACGGTCGTCGCGGTGATCTCCGTGCCCTGCAACCGGACCACGCCGGTCCGCGGGGCCGCCCGAAGCACTCCGCGCTGCCGGTCTTCCGAGGACGGCGCCTCGTCCGCCTCGCGCACATACCGGATTTCGCGGTGACCGAGATCGAGCAGGCGCCGCAGCACCAGCGCCGACGCGGTCACGTAATCGGCGCCCACGTAAGGGATCCGGCCGCCGAGCTCCGGGCGCCGTCCGATGTAGACCAACGGGAAGCCGTCGTCGACGAGCCGGGACACCGGACCTTCCGGGACGTGCCTGCCGAAGAACAGGCAGCCGTCGGCCAGCCGGGTGCGACGGATCGCGGCCTCCTGCCGGGCGCCCGGTCCGCTGGTGCCGGTGAACAGGATGAGGTCCTGGCCCAGTTTGGCCGCCTCTTCCTCCACACCGGACAGGATCGGGTGGTAGGTGTCCGCCTCGTCGGTCGGGAAGGCGCTGCGGAAGGTGTAGAGACCGAGCAGATTCGACCGCGAGCGCGCGAGCCTGGTCGCGACCGGATGCGGCACGTAGCCGAGATCCTGCGCCACTTCCATCACCCGCTGCCGGGTCGACTCGGCCATCCGCACGGAGCGGTTGCCGCCGAGCACCACGGAGACGGTCGCCTGCGACACCCCGGCGATGCGGGCGATGTCCGCCTGCCGCGGCGGACGGCGTCCTGCTGCCATACCGGCTCCTCGATGTGGGCTAATGCGGTTTAGCCGAGCATCTGTGCGGGATTCCGCGAAATCAAGGAAACCGGCGGATCCTGTCCGGTACCGCCGCTGAGCAGGACTAATACGTATTAGCTCCTTGACGGTGCACAGGTGCCGTCCGAATGGTTGGACGAGCACGTCAACGCCGACGAAAGGGAGTGTCCGCATGACCGAGCTGTCCCGACGCGCGGCTCTGCGCGGAGCCGCCGGAGTAGGCCTCGGCCTGGCCGCGATGCCCGTCCTGGGTGCCGGGTCCGCGGCCGCCGCACCGGCCGGATTCCCGGAGTACCGCTACCTGCGCACCGCGTTCGACAAGAGCAAACTCGAGTACAACCCGACCGGCGAACTGATCTTCCCGTGCATCCGCGGTGTCGCGGGCCGGATCGCGAACCCGCTGGGCCGCTACTACCTGTACTACGCGCCCCACGACGCTCCCGGCGGCATCTGTCTCTCCTACGCCGACAGTCTCGAAGGTCCCTTCACCGAATACGCGAACAACCCGATCGTCACCAGGACCTGGAAACCGCATTACGACGTCTCGCACGTCTCGTCGTCGCACGTGCTGTGGAACGAGGACGCACGAGAACTGTGGCTGTACTTCCACGGCGAGAACACCACGACCCGGCTCGCCCGGTCCAAGGACGGCATCCACTTCACCTACGACAAGGTCGTGCTCTCCACCTCGATGCTGCCCGCCGGGACGACGGAGACCTCCTACGCGCGGGTGTTCCGGCACAGCCTGCCGTCACGCGGCGCGAAGTACGTGATGGTCTTCATGCTCAACGACAGGAGCAACCATCGCTCGATCGGCTGGGGCTGGTCCGCCGACGGGCGTAACTGGACGTTCTCGCAGACCCCGCTGATCCGCCCCGAAGAGGTCAGCGCGAGCAACATCGGCGCCCCGACCATCGCCCAGCGCGGCACGTCGACGTACGTGATCTACCACGAGAACATCGAAGCCGGCGGCAACATGCTCATCACCGAGGTCGGCAACGACTTCGGCAAGCGCAAACACCTCGGCGTCTTCCACGCCCCGATGCCGGGCGCACCGGACAACGGGCGTTGCGCGGCACCGTCGTTCGGGACCATGAACGGCAAGGAGTACATGTTCTACGAGGCCGGGGCACGCCTGGACGGCTCGATCGCGATCGCCCGCGCGATCTGACTTCACCGCCGACAGAGCAGCGGCGCGAACACCCTCACGAAGGAGGGGTGAGATCCTGACAGAGATGGGTGGGGAGTGCCGGCTCGACGGCCAGGATTTCGCTGCAGCCGCTGCCCTTCGCGGAGGCGAAGCTCCTCCAGCCGTTGCCGGCCCAGCGGTAGACGACACGGGTCGCGGCCTGGCCGCTGTGCCTCTGCAGGTCGTGGATCAGCCAGTTCTGGTCGCACGCCCGTGTCGTGCCCGGGTGCTCGACCTCCGCGCCGAACTCCACCTGCGCCACCCATGCTTGGTCGCAGTGGTCGGCGGGCGGTTCGCAACCGAGGATCTCGTCGCATTTCTTCCAGCCGGTGGACGTCAGCCCCCAGGCGTCCCCGGCGTTGACGAGCACCGGCCGCTTCCCGATCGGTGCCGCTGTCTTCATCGGGAAGTCGGTCGGGACCTGCTTGCAGTCTGGGCCGTTCCCGGGCTGGAACAAGACGCCGGCGTTGATCCTGTCGGCGGCTTCGGTGATCCGGGTATGCGGTGCGACGGCACAGGCAGGCAGGTCGACGCGCAGTACCGCACTGTGGTCGTCCGGGCCCGGACGAATGTCGATGATCCACGCGGCCATCTCTGCCGGAGGAGCCGACACGAGCGGCGGGTTCGGCGTGGTCCTTGACATGGTGGCCGAGCTGGTCTTCGGCGTAGCGGTACTTTGATAGGGGATGTTCAGGGCCAATACCAGCCAGAACGCGAGCCCGCCCACGGCGAGCGTCCCGAAAGTCCACAGCACGGATCTGACAAATCTCGACATCGAAGCCCCCCTCAACGTTGCCGACCGGAGCCTACCGGGACCACTGAACCGTGGTAGTCGATCATCGCGGGCACAGGGGGTGCCATGGCCTGATCGTTGCGAGCACAGGCGGACGCGTCCTCGGTTCGTCTGCCGGGTTCAGCTGGGCCAGCGGGCGCGGACCACTCCGTCGTCGTCGGGTCTCACGGCCACGAGCAGGGGGTTGCGGTCGGCGGTGGTGAGCGGTAAGAGGATGGCCGCGCGGGCGCCGGCGAATGCTTCGGCCAGACCCGCTCGGTCATCACTGTCGGCGTAGAAGCCGTGGATGCGGCCGTCCGCGTGTTCCAGCACGGCCCAGCCGGTGAAGTCCGGCGACATCGTACGCAGCACTGCCGGAATGTCGGTGGACAGGTCCGGCCACACGTTCAGCAGGGCGCGCGGACCGAGTTCGGGCACGCCGTCGGTGGTGAGCCGATGCCAACGGGAGTGGTTGCCGACGACCTGTTCTTCCAACAGGACACTGCCGCGCTGTGCCACGAGTGTCGCCACCTCGGCCCAGAACGCCGCGTCCGCCGGGCGCGATTCGTACGGTTCCTCGTCGTCCGGCTCGTAGGGCGAGCCGTCCAGCGGTTCGACGAACAAACCGCTCGCTGTCGTCAGCGCGATCGCATGTCCGCACGGTTGGTCGCTTCCGATGAACATGTACTGGTCGTAGCCGACGTGGACGAAGAACCGGTCTTCGACCTCGAGCCGGCACCACGCGCCGTTCTCTCGCAGCATCGCGCGCACCAGTTCACGTCCGACGTTTAGGGTGATCTGTGCGCCGTCGTGGTAGCCGGTGAGGTCGGCGGGGAACAGTCCGTGCAGTCCGTGGCCGTCGATGGGCGGCTCTACTCCGAAGTGGACGAATCCGGTGACTTCGGGGTCGCGGATATCCAGATGGGTCACACCGGTGTCTTCGGCGAAGGCCGTCACGGCGGCGAGATAGGCGGCCTCCACTGGTCCGTGGTCGCTCGACACGTGCTCGGATCCGCGGTACGTGCCCCACTCGTCGCGATCGGCCGGGTCGTACTTGGTGATCCGGTGGACGTACGACGTGCTCATGATCGGCTGGGCCGTCCTTCGAAAGCGCGGATGATCGATTCGGTCACTGCTTAGGATGTCCGCGCGGCTGGACGTGACCGCGACAACGAGAGAGGCCCCATGGCTGACAACATACGCGGACAACTGGAGTTCCTGGTGCTCGGTCACTCACCCGAAGGCGCCACTGGCTGGCCGCACCCGGTGACGATCAGCGTCCACCCGCGCGGCAAGACGACACTGCTCAACTTCTCGATGGGGCCGCACATCGTCAACGTCGGCGGGCAGCGCTCCGTCACGCAGGTGATCTTCGACGGCAAGTTGGACGAGACATACGCCGAGGAGTTCGACGCCTGCGAGGCCCGATGGCTGGTGCCACACCTGGCACGGCTTACGGCGGGCGAGAAGGTCACCGACCGCGCCCTCATCAAGGCGTATGAGTCGAAGTTCGGTCACAGGCCGAGGACTGAGAGGTCCGCCGACTACACCTTCTGAGCAGTGGCCGCTCGCGGTCGCCGTCATTGGCTCTGTGGCGTGGACCGTCCACCCGCTCGTGCCGCTGAGCAAGCCCGTCCTGATGACGCCGGAAGACGCCAGCCCAGCCCACCCCGGCCGATCCGTTGCTCCGCTGAACCCATACGACCGTCCGAGTGAGCCGGCCGGGATTCGCTGCTCCGACTGTGTGGCCGTGCCTGTCGGCTGCTGCGTCGCCCTGCCGGCAGGAGGAAGCTGCTCGCCGTACTGGTGGCGGCGGCCGACCCCACGTCGCCACGTCCCTTAGTGCCCAGGAGCATGACGATGACTGCCGTACCCGTCCTGTTCGAGACACGCGAGCACGACCGTTGGGGCGAGTACATCAGTGGTGTCTACGGCAGCAGCATCAAGTTGGGCAGCCCCAAGGACGGTCTTTTGCTTCGCCACACCCGGCTGGCAACCCCCACCTTCGCCATCGATGCCGTGCAGACCGTCGACATGACCTACACCGTGGAGTCCTTGCCGACGCTGACGATCGGCCGCCACCACACCGCGACGTTCGACTACCGGTCCGAGGGCGCCGAGCACCGGTTCGGTCCTGGCGAGGTGTTCCTTCTCTCCATGGCCGAGGGCGGCGCTCCGTACTGGCTGCGGACGCCCAGCGGTGGCCTGCAGGGCATCTCCGTCCCCTTCCCGGTACTGGGCCAGGTCGCCGCCACCGCCGAAACCCGCCGCCCCGCCCCGCTGCGATTCACCGACCTCCGTCCCGGCTCCCGCGTCGCCGCCCGGCAGTTGGCCGCGACCATCGACTACCTCGAAACCTCCCTGCGCGACCGGCCCCACGTCATGGCCGAACCGCTCGTGGCCGGTACGGCAGGGCGGATGCTGGCCGCGATGGTGTTGCGTACCTTTCCGAACAGCGCACTGGTCGACCCCACCATCGAGGACCGCCACGACTCGCATCCGGCCACCCTGCGCCGGGCGATGGCGTTCATCGACGACCATGCCCACCACGACATCAGTGTCACCGACATCGCCGCCGCAGCCCACGTGTCCATCCGGGCCCTGCAATACGCCTTCCGCCGCCACTGCGGCATCACCCCGATGGAATACCTTCGCCGAGCCCGCCTTCACCACGCCCATCAGGAACTACTGGCCACCGACCCGACCACCGGTGTCACGGTCACCGAGATCGCCGCTCGCTGGGGCTTCTTCCACCCAGGCCGCTTCGCCCACCACTACCGCACCACCTACGGCTGCCCGCCCTACCGGACGTTGCGGCGCGACGATCGCTGATCCCGGAAGTCCTTGCACCGCGGCGTAAACCTGACTCCGGGCGGCGGATCTCCGCCCGGAGTCGGCTCCCGGGGGCGGGGGCTGGGCCGCCGGGAGTCAGGAGCTGTCCAGCGGAACCGGGCAACTTGCCATGCCACCAGCTTCGTTCCCCGAGCGGATCAGCGCAGCACACAGGGCGAACGTGGTCCAGCACCGCTCAACGGCCAAACCAGCCGGAAAACGAACAAACCCGCGCCGAAGGAAACACCGAGCCCAAGCCGCTAGTCGCGCGACCGATCACGGACTCCCGAGCAACGCGGCGACCGCATCGCGCGCCTGACGGGCCGGTGCCGGGTCACCGCTGATTCCCGCCGTCACGATGGCCCCTTCGGCGAGCAGGTAGACCGGTTCGGTCACTGGCAGGCCCGTCACCCGCACCCAGGTGTCGATCTGCTCGCGGAACGCCTGTTTGTGCGCCCGCACCTCGGCCAGTACCGCTTCGGACGACGCACCGAGTTCACCGTGGGCGTTGATCCAGGCGCAGCCGCGGAAACCCGGTTCGGCGAACCATTCCGCGAGCCAGTCGAAGACGGAGAGCACCCGCTCACGGGGATCGGCGACCCGGTCGACGTGGGCGGCGAGACTGCCCCGCCAGCGCTGGTCACGACGTTTGAGCATCGCCACCACGAGGTCTTCCTTGGCTTCGAAGAACCGGTAGATCCGCTTGAGCGAGAGGCCGGACGCCGCGCGGACCTGGTCCATCCCGACCGCCTGGATGCCGTTCTCGTAGAAGAGTTTCTCGGCGGCGTCGAGCAGGGCTTCGCGATCGACGCGGTTCTGCTCATCGGTGACGGCGGCCGGCATCAGGACTCCCTTGACGTTGAGAACGATCGTTCCCTATCGTAGGCGCCGGATGTAGAGAACGCACGTTCTCCACCTGAGGAGGTTCGACGATGACGGAAGATCGCCCGCCCTACCCGCCCTTCACCCGCGAGACGGCACTGCGGAAAGTCCAAGCGGCAGAGGACGCTTGGAACACCCGAGATCCCCGCAAGGTGGCGTCGGCGTACACGCCGGACTCGGTGTGGCGGAATCGGGAGACCTTCGTCCGGGGCCGCGAGGAGATCGTCACGTTCCTGACCGGGAAGTGGGAGCGGGAGCTCGATTACGCGCTGCGCAAGAACCTTTGGGCGTTCACCGAGAACCGGATCGCCGTCCGGTTCCAGTACGAATGGCACGACCGGGCCGGACAGTCGTGGCGCAGCTACGGCAACGAACTGTGGGAGTTCGACGAGCACGGCCTCATGAGCCGACGCGAGGCGAGCATCAACGACGTCGCCATCTCCGAGACCGAGCGGCGCATCCACGGCCTGCGGCCGAAGGAGGAACACGGCGCCGACTTCCCGCTTCGATGAAGCCGGCGCGATCAGTCCACGATCGCGGAGATCTCCCACAAGCCCAAGGACTTGTCGGCGTAGGCGCCGTCCTCCTCGGTGCATCCCTCGACCAGCACGGCCAGCGGCTCCGGGAACCCGAACGGCTCACGGCACAGATTCAGCGGCCGCCAGTCGCCGGTCACGATGTCGGTGTTGGTCCGCAGTTCGGTGAAAGTCGTGGTCAGCAGGTACCGAGAACCGCTCCGCCGCAGATTGCGCAAGGCTCGCCCGATATCGGCGAAACTCAGATGGACCAGACAATCCCGGCACAGCACCAGATCGGCAGGCGGCAGCGGATCGCTGGTCAGATCGAGCACCCGGAACTCGTGGACCGGGTCGTCCCGGAACCGTTCGGCGTTCATTTCGATCAGGTCGGGAACGATGTCGGCACCGATGTACCGGTCGAGATCGAGGCCCACCTCACTGAGCCAGCCGTAGTCCCCGCACGGCAGGTCGAGCAGGGTGCGCACCCCGAAACGGTCGAGGAGAGCGGGCAAGCGGTCGCTCAGTTCCCGTGTCTGGACCGACTCCGAACCGGGCCCGGAGACCGAGGAGGAACTCCACAACCGGGAACGGAAGATGTAGGTGAAACGATCCTGGGTCTCCATGCTTTCCAGCTCTTCGGCGACCCGCCGGAAGTTGCGCTGCGCCGTGGTGATCGGTCGTTCGTCCACTCCGGCATCGTAACCTCGTGAGTGGTGAGGACGGTTAAGACCAAGGGGGTCTTACGGTTCCTACGCGGGGCCCGGCTGCGGTTGATCCCCAGGCCGGTCCGTGAAGGCCCCCTTCCCTCGGTTCAGCCGAGGGAAGGGGGCCTTCACGGACCTTTCCGAGTACACCGGTACCGAACCACTCACGAGACGCCAGGGGGCAGTGCGATGACCGAAGGAGATTTCGAACGCGATCGATTGCTGAAGTCGAACGCCGCCGCGCTGGCCAGGACGGCACTCACGAACGTCGTGCGCGAATATCCGCACCATGAGAGTCACTGGCACCTCGAAGGCGTGCCCATCCTCTCCCCTCGGTTGTCGCACCCATGCTTTTACGGCAGTTTCGATTGGCATTCCTGTGTGGAGATGTTCTGGGTGCTCGTGCGTTTGCTGCGCCATCACGCCGAGCTGGTGCCCGCCGAGGAGATCCGCGGCCTTCTCGGTGAGCACCTGACCGTCGAGGCCCTCGCGGGCGAAGCCGCCTACTTCGCGCCCGAGGAACACCGCACCACCCAGCGCCCGTACCGCCGTCTTCGTGAACCGCTACCTCGATTGGTTGCCGCGGGCCGCCTACCCGATCCGGTACGGAGTGCACGACAACGGCGCGTTCGGGTTGTCCCGCGCTTTGCCGTACGCGGGATATCTCGCTGATCAAGGCGATCCGCGGTTGCGCAGCCTCATCACCGAGACCGCGTGGCGGTGGTTCGGATCCGACCGCGATTACCCCGGCTCCTGGGAACCGTCCGGCGCCGATTTCCTGTCCCCCGCGCTCGGCGAAGCCGAGCTCATGTCCCGCTTGATGCCCGCGGCCGAATTCGCCGAGTGGCTGGACGGCTTCCTGCCAGGCATCGCGGAACGGAAACCCGCGACCCTCTTCACCCCGGTGACCGCGACGGACACCTCCGACGGACAACTCGCCCATCTGCACGGTCTCAACCTGCATCGGGCGTGGTGCTGGCATCGCGTCGCGGCTGCCCTTACCGACCATGACGACCGGATCCCCGTCGCGCTCGAAGCCACTCACGCACACACCCACGCGTCACTCGCGCAGGCCACGGGCAGCGGCTACATGGTCGAACACTTCCTTGCCTACTACGCGCTCCTCCTGCTCGGCTGAGCGACAACCGCCGAGACTGTTCGGAGTGCGACCACCCGTTCAGAGCAGTCACTCGCTGTTGGTGAGCCAAGCGAGGCGACTACGAGTGAACGCCCGCCTGAAAGGGTGAACCCACCGTAAGCACGACTGCTCGAAACTCGTCGAGCTTGGCTGAAGCTCGACCGTACTTGCCAGTTGCGATCAGCATTTCGCACAATGCGAAAACAGCTTGTCCGAACGCGCCAACGTCAGCCTTCACCTGCGGACTTGGCCGCCACCGCACATCTGGCGATGACCTGGCTCGACACAGGGAAGGCAAGATGCCGGGCCGCGAAGACCTCTCGGCGGCACTGGTCCATTCGGCCTCGCCCACTACTTTCCGTAGTTTTCGGGGTCACCCAGACCGTTGAGCGACGCGTGCATACCGTTCAGCGCGACACACGCTGTACTACTGAACGGTCACAGTCTGCTTTCGCCAAGATGTCCTCAGCCGCACCGGTCAAGAACCGGTAACGCACGCGTGGCCCCCTGCTGTCACAGGAGGCCACGCGGATGTCCCTTCGCCCGCTCGCTAGAACAAGGACAGGACGGTCGTGACCCTACAGCCTGACAACACGAAGACACCAGACAACGAGCCGCCCCAACGGGTCAAAGTCGTCATCGAACACGCCGAAGAGCCGCCTCGGCGCGTGGCGACGTCCGCGGAAATGATCCGCGCGGCGCGGCCGCTCCTGAGGACACCGGGACGCCATCGCAAAGAGCAGACGCGCGACAGCTGGCTCTGCCTCGCGATGGCGGTCCTCGCCGGCTGGGCACCGACCCTGCGGATGTGCCTCCTGCTGACGATCGGCGGCGGAATCGTCGTCGGCGTCGTCAGCATCAGCACTCCGCAAATCGGGGTGTCGGCAGGGACCACCGTCGGTCTCCTGACCCTCCTCGGCGCTTGGTTCGTCAAGTCCCGCCAAGGAAAACAGCGGCGAGAGCCGAGTCTGTAGCCGGACCGCGCCCCGTGCCCGCACCTCGCGGGCACGGGGCGTCCGGCAATGTCGGAAAATCTCCCCGCCCCTGCGGCGACTTCCGGTTGAATGATCGCGAAGTCCCGACATGTGAGGAGATCTCGTGCGGAGAGCTAGAAGACTGGGGGCCCTGGCCGTTTCGGTGCTGGCAGCGGCCACGGCACTGGGCAGCCCGGCGTCGGCCGACACCGTGCAGTCGTTCCACACCTCGCTCGACCCCGCTTCGGTGCGGGAGTCGATGCGCTATCTGGTCGAGAACTACGGAGTGAGCGAGCCGGAGGCGTTGCGGCGCCTGGAACTGCAGACCGACAGTCTCAAACTGGACGAGCTGCTGCGTCGCGACCGCGGCGCGGAGTACGGCGGAATGTGGCTCGACCAGGACAAGGGGCAACTGGTCGTGGCGATGACCAAGCCCTCGGCGGCCGAGCCGTACCTGAAGGCGATGCCCGCCCGTTCCGCTGTTCGCACGCAGCAGGTCCAGCATTCGCTGCAGCAGCTCACGGCGGCGAAGGAACGCGTCGCGGCCAAGGTCGGTGCCGGCCCGGAGGCGGTATACCTGCCTTCGGTGAGCGAATCCGAAAACCGTGTCGTGCTTTGGGAACGCGGCTGGGTGGCGCAGCAGAAGGCGGCCGTGCGCGCCGCGGCCGCCGAAACGAACGCCGCTCACCAGGCCGCGGCGGCGGAACCCGGGATGGTCGTCTCCCGCGTGCTGAAGAATCCGAACGCGCTGTCCACGGCGAACGTGGACCTGGGTTTCTGTCATCCGCTCTACTGCACGAACTACGGCCCGATGCGCGGCGGCATCCGGCTGGACATGAAACGCGACAACGGCACCTGGGGCGGCTGCACCAGCGGCTTCAACCTGCGGTCCACCGGTGGCGGCTTCCCCGGCAAGGGCTGGGTGCTCACCGCGGGGCACTGCATGCGGACCAAGACCAACAACACTCCCACCCAGCACAACGGCAACGACGTCCTGCAGCAGCACGGCATCGAGAAGAGCTCATACCCGTACGACTACGCGGCTTTGCCGTACGTGAACGACGCTGCGTCGACGCAGTGGCTCGAAGGCCAGACCGGCCGTAACCGCGTGCTGAAGTACTGCCGCAACGGCGGCATGGACAGCAACGGTGACACCCCGTGCGGCGCGCAGGCCACCTCGGTCGACGAGTACATCACCAACGCCCGCAAGCTCGCCGACATCAAGGCCGGGTACGTCGTCTGTGCCTCCGGGACGGCGTCGAGCGCGGTGAACTACCCCGATTCCGTCGACAGCGGCGCGGGCGCCGGCTACCTCGTCGGCACCCGGTGCGGACGCGTCCTCTCCACGGACGTCGGCATCAACACCGACCTCTGCGCCCGTCCGGGCGACAGCGGCGGACCGCTGTTCAGCCAGGCCGACCACGCGGCGCTGGGCATCCTGATCGGCAACCAGCAGTCCCGGTCGGGCCCCTGCCAGGCCGGTGAGCTGAACAACTACGCGCCGATCGAGACGATCACCACCGATCTCAGCGAGCGGATCGCCAGTCAGGGATCGACGTTCGCGGTGATCACGACTCCGAACGGCTGACCTCACAAGTACGTGAAGGCCCCCTTCGTCCCGCGAAGGGGGCCTTCACGTACTTTCACGCGGTCAGCAAAGGACCTTCGTACCGCAGCGCGTCGCCCTCGCCGTACACCCGGACCGTCAGCTCCGGCGACTCCCACGGGGCGAACACTTCGTCCACCGTCCGAGGCACCGGGCCCAGGTCCACGTCCACCGCGAAGGTGTGCGCCACGATCGCGGCCCGGACGACGTCGCCGTCCGCGTCCGTCACCTCCAGCCGGGTCACCCCGGTGTCGATCGCGCCGAGCACGCCCGGTCGCCTGCTCCACACCGCGAACCCGCGCTCGCCGGTGTCGCTCCCGTATCCGGTGCTCATGATGTTGAACAGCGTGCGCTCTCCCTCCCGGAAGACGCATTCCGCCTCGACACCCGAATCATGGTAGGCCAGCATCCGCCCGTCCGCGGTGCTCGTCCCGATCCGGGCCCCGGTGTGCCACCTCGCGTGTGACACCGCCTCCGTCGCTCCCGCGATCTCCGCGGACCGGTAAAGCTCACAGAGGGCCGTCAACTCGGCTGTCCATCGCGCGGTCTCTTCATCACTTGCTGGGGCCACTACGCGTGTGCCCTCCTCCCTGACTGTCCACAATGGTCACCCTCGAGGCTGGCACACCCGGATGTCGATCACATCGGGGTTCTCCCCGAGATCAGCTCGGCCCGCTGCACGGTTCGGTGTAACCGACGTCGGGCGGTTAGGCCGAGCAGAGCAATCTCGCGGGTATCCCGTCATGGGTGTTCCGGTCGCCCGTCGGAGTGTCGTGACACTCCGACGCGAAGAGGTACGGCTGATGACCGCGCAGCGCACGATCACGGACGAGATCGGCGAAATCGGTGTCTGGCTGATGGGCGAGTTCGGGGGCCGCGTGCCCTCGGCCATGATCAGCCGGGTGCTCAACGCGAGCAAGCGCGACCTCGAAGGCCGCATCGACCCCGAAGAACTGGGCGAGATGTTCTACGCCCTCTGCCGGTTCCGCCTCCAGCGGATCGTGGCCGCGGACGAGCGGATCACCGTCAGGATCCCCGACGCACGTCTGTCGTGATCGTCTTGAGCTCCACGTACTGGGCGAGGCCCGCGGCACCGTACTCACTGCCGATCCCACTGGCCTTGTAGCCGCCGAAGGGCCCGTCGAAGCCGATCGGTGCACCGTTGATCGTGACGGTCCCGGTGCGCATCCGCCGTGCGACGGCGAGCGCGCGGCCTTCGTCGGCAGACCAGACGCCGCCGGAGAGCCCGTACTCCGAGTCGTTGGCGATGCGGACCGCGTCGTCTTCGTCCTCATAGGGAATGACGACCAGCACCGGCCCGAAGATCTCCTCCTCGGCGATGCGCATCGTGCTGTCGACGTCGGCGAACAACGTCGGCGTGACGTAGTTGCCCTTGTCCAGGCCTGCCGGGACTTCGGGTCCTCCGGTGACCAGCCGCGCGCCTTCGGCGACACCGAGCTCGATGTAGTCACGCACCCGCTGCCGCTGGCCTGGCCGCACCATCGGGCCGATGAAGGTCTTCTCGTCTGCGGGGTCGCCGACCACGAGCGACTCCATCATCTCCTTGAGCCCCGCGACGACCTCGTCGTACCGGTCACGCGGCGCGAGGATCCGCGTCTGCGCGATGCACGCCTCGCCGTTGTTGAGCAGGGACCCGAACTTCAGCCCGGCGATCACGTCCTCGAGGACGGCGTCGGGCAGGATCACGGCCGCGGACTTACCGCCCAGTTCCAGGCTGACCCGCTTCAGCCGCTCCCCCGCCAGTGACGCGATCCGGCGGCCGGCGGCGGTCGAGCCGGTGAACGCGATCTTGTCGACGCCGGGGTGCTTCACGAGGTACTCGCTGGTCTCCCGGTCCGCGGGCAGCACGCTGATCACCCCGGCCGGCAGCCCGGCCTCCGCCAGCATCTCCGCTAGCAGGCTAATGCTGAGCGAGTTCTCCGGCGAGACCTTGAGGACGACCGTGTTCCCCGCGAGAAGGGCCGGGAAGATCTTCGCCATCGACGCGGAGAACGGCGAGTTCCACGGGATGATCGCGGCGACGACCCCGATCGGTTCCCGGCGCACGATCGAACGGAACGGCGAGGAGGGGTCCGACGGCGTGAGCGTGTCCTCCCACCCGAAGTCCTCGGCCGCCTTCAGGTACGAACCGGCCATCCGTCCGACTCCGGGCTGCCCGGCCCGCGTGAACCAGAGAGCCGAACCGTTCTCCGCTGAGATCAGCTTCGCGACCTCGTCCGCGCGGGCCTCCCGCAACGCGTCCAGCCGCCGGAGGATCTCGATCCGCTCCTCCGGCGAGGTCCGCGGCCACGGACCTTCGTCGAAGGCGGCCCTTGCCGCGGCGACGGCACGGTCGACGTCCGCGGGAAGAGCCTGCACGACCCGTCCCAGAACCGACTGGTCGTGCGGCGACACGATGTCCAGCCGAGCCGGATCGCCAGGCGTCGTCCACTCGCCTCCGATGAAGAGCTTGTCGATCGTGATCACTGCTCCACCTCCATAACTGCCACACAGAAGTAGCACTTATGAGCATTAGCGACACGGCAGCGTGATACATTCCCGTCATGAGAGCTGACGCGGCCCGCAACCTGGAAGCCGTTCTGACGACCGGCGCGCGGATGCTCGCGGACGACCCGTCGAGCAGCATCGGCGCGATCGCCGCCGAGGCCGGTGTCGACAGGCGCACCGTCTATCGGCGCTTCGCCTCCCGCGAGGAGCTCTTGGCCGCCATCTACGACTCCCGGCTGGCCGCGGTCGAGGACGTCGTCCGCGCTGCCCGGTTCACCGAGACGACGGTTCCCGTGGCGCTGCACCGCTACGTCGAGGGCATCATCGAGGTCAATCGCCGATGGCCGGTCGAACTGACCCGGATGCGCGCCGAACCCTCCATCCAGGACCGCCGGAGCCGGCTCTCCACCGAAGTGGACGCGTTCCTCCAGCGAGCCACCCACGAGGGATTCCTCCGCGAGGACATCCCGGCAGGATGGGCGAGCCGTCTGCTGATCCAGCTCCTGCACCTCGCTTCGAAGGAGGACATGGAGGCCCCGCGCGCGGCCGACCTGCTCGTCGAGACCTTCCTCGACGGAATCGGCGCCCGCTAAGAGCTTCGTCACCCGGTGGCCACCATGGAGCGGCGACGTCACGCAGAGTGTGCGAGGGTGACTGCATGGCCGCTTCGCGCAGACGATTCCCCGTGTCCTGGACCACCGTCATGCCGGTCCTCGCCATAGTCGTGCTGGCGCTGAGCTGGGGCCGCGACCTGGGCGCGCTACCCGTGGTCATCGTCGCGCTCGCGCTCGGCGGCACCGTGCTGGCCGCGGTGCACCACGCCGAGGTGGTCGCGCATCGCGTCGGGGAACCCTTCGGCTCGCTGGTATTGGCGATCGCGGTCACGGTCATCGAGGTCGCGCTGATCGTGACGATGATGTCCTCCGGCGGCCCCGAGGCCGGGACACTCGCCCGCGACACCGTGTTCGCGGCGGTGATGATCACGATGAACGGCATCGCCGGCATCTCGCTCATGGTCGGCGCCCGCCGCTACGGCGAAACGCACTTCAACCCCGAAGGCAGCGGCGGCGCGCTCGCCACCGTGGCGACCCTCGCCTCCGTCAGTCTCGTACTGCCGACGTTCACCACGAGCACTCCCGGCCCGGCCTTCAACGGCACACAGCTCACCTTCGCCGCGGTCGCCTCGCTGCTGCTCTACGGGCTTTTCGTGCTCACGCAGACCGTGCGCCACCGCGACTTCTTCCTGCCGGTCGACAGCGAGGGCTCCGTCAAGGAGGAGGAGCACGCCGAACCGCCGACCGACAAGGCCGCGCTGACCAGTCTGGGGCTGCTGCTGGTCGCGCTGGTCGCCGTTGTCGGGCTGGCGAAGGTCGAATCACCCGCGATCGAAGCGGGAGTCCGCGCGGCGGGCTTCCCCCAGTCGTTCGTCGGCGTCGTGATCGCCATGCTGGTGCTGCTGCCGGAGACACTGGCCGCGACCAGGGCCGCCCGGCGCGACCGGATGCAGACCAGCCTGAACCTCGCCTACGGTTCGGCGATCGCGAGCATCGGGCTCACCATCCCGACCATCGCGCTGGCGTCGATCTGGCTGGACGGACCGCTGCTGCTCGGCCTCGGCGCCACGCACATCGTGTTGCTGGCGCTGACGATCGCGGTCAGCGTGCTCACCGTCGTCCCCGGCCGGGCGACCCGGCTGCAGGGCGGGGTGCACCTGGTCCTGCTGGCCGCGTTCCTGGTGCTGGCCGTCAACCCGTGACACGAGTCCTCTTCGGACGGTGTTCTGTCGGTGGTCCCGGGTAATCTCTGCCCCGTGAACGCTCGGGACCGCATCCAAGAACTCGCCGATCAGATCGTCGTCCTTCGCGACGCCTACTACCGGGGCTCGCCGAAGGTCGCCGACGCCGACTACGACGCGATCGAAGACGAATTGCGCGGCCTCATCGAGGCGAACCCCGAGCTCGCCCCGGATCCGAACCCGCTCGACCAGGTCGGCGCGCCCGCCATCCTGCACGCGCCCATCCGGCACTCGCGCCCGATGTTGTCGCTGGAGAAGGCGACCAAGCCCGAGCAGGTCGCGGCGTTCTTCACCCGGTTCCCCGGGCAGCCGGTGGTCGTCATGCCGAAGCTCGACGGCCTGTCGCTGGCGCTGGTCTACGAGAACGGACGGCTCGCCAGGGCGGTCACCCGCGGCGACGGGACCACGGGCGACGACGTGACCATGCTCGTCCGGGCGCTGACCGACGGCGTCCCGGACAAGGTCGACGCGCCCGGCCGGGTCGAGGTCCGCGGTGAAGCGGTCATGCTGCGCTCCACTTTCGCCGCCTACAACAAGGTCCACCCGGACAAACCGCTGATCAACCCGCGCAACGCCGCCGCGGGCACCCTGCGTGCCAAGGATCCGGCCACGGTCGCCGAACGGCGTCTCCAGTTCTTCGCCTTCGATCTCTCCACTGAGCCCGAAAGCGCCGAAACAGATCTCGACGGCGCGCTCCGGACGCTCGGGTTCGCCGCCGCCGACATGCGCCACTGCGAGGACGCCGAGGCGGCACAGGCGGTCATCACGACCATCGAGCAGCAGCGCAACGAACTCGACTACGACCTCGACGGTGCCGTGCTGCGCCTGGCCGATCGCGACGCCTATGCCGCCGCCGGAACCAGGTCCAGCTCACCGCGCGGCGCGCTGGCGTTCAAGTTCGCGGCCGAGGAGAAGACCACCGTGCTCGCCGATGTCGTCTGGGACGTCGGCAAGACCGGCAAGATCGCGCCCGTCGCGTGGCTGGAGCCGGTGTTCGTCGGCGGGACCACCGTCACCAGGGCGACCCTGGCCAACCAAGAGGTCATCAAGGCCCGCGGCATCAAGATCGGCGACACCGTGCTGGTGCGCCGCGCGGGCGACGTGATTCCCTTCGTGGCGGGCGTCCTCGACGCCGCCAAGCGCACCGGCGAGGAGCGGGAGATCGTGCCGCCCTCGGTCTGCCCGTCGTGCGAAGAACCGCTGACCGAACAGGGCAACAGCCGGGAACTGTTCTGCACCAACGTCGCCTGCCCCGCTCAGACCGTCCGGCGGCTGATCCACTGGGCGTCTCGCGCGGCCGCGGACATCGACGCGATCGGCGGGGTCTGGATCGAGCGGCTCGCCGAGGCCGGGATTCTCGAACACCCGTCGGACTTCTACCGGCTCACCAAGGAGAAGCTCCTGGAGTTCGACCGCATCGGCGAAATCTCCGCCACCCGCATGATCGAGTCGATCGACGCGAGCCGGGCCGTCGGCCTGCGCCGGGCGCTGATCGGGCTCGCGATCCCGATGGCTTCCGAGGGCACCGCCGCGCGACTGTGCCGGGCAGGGTTCGGTTCGCTGGAAGCGGTCGCAGACGCCGGCGAGGAAGGCCTCGTCGCCGTGGAGGACATCGGCCCGAAGGTCGCCGCGTCCCTGATCGAGCACCTCACCCGGCTACGTCCCGAGCTCGAGCGGCTGCGGGAAGCTGGCGTCTCGCTGGACGTACGCGAAGAAGACCTGCCGCCGGTCGTCGCGGCCGGTGCGCCGCTGGAAGGCAAGACGGTCGTGGTCACCGGCTCGATCAGCGACCCCCGCTCCGGCGAGAAGGTGCCGCGCCCGACCTTCCAGCGGCTGTGCGAAAAGGCGGGCGCGACCATCGCGTCTTCGGTCTCGGCGAACACGGACATGCTGATCACCGGCGCCGACGTCGGGGCGAGCAAGCTCACCAAGGCCGAGAAACTCGAAGTCGAGGTCGTGGACCAGGGCGTGATCTGGCAGCAGCTGATCGGCGCCGGCGTCGTCTAGCTTCCCCTTTTCCGCGTTTAGTCCTCTGAATGCGGAGGTTCGTATCGCGAACTACCGCATTCAGAGGACTAATTGCCGGGCTTCGTCCGGTACCGGGGACTCGTCGAGTGCCATTCGAAACCGCCGCCCATCCATCCCCGCAACCCGCGTAAGAACCGTTGCAGTTCGACGGACGGAACGGCGCTCAGCTTTTCGTGCGCCGACTGGAAGTCCCGCACGACGTCGTTGTGCAGTTCGACGGTGATCGCCGTGGCCTCCTCGATCGAGCATTTCCGGTCGCCTGCGATCAGCAGGACCGCGTTGCAGGGCGGCGATTCGTCCTCCAGATCCTTGGCGACCGAGTGCACGTCGTTGACGAGCACGGCCGCCGTCCCCGCTTGGATCGCCGCCTCACGGACCCGCGGGTCGTAGTAGAGGTTCGACGTCAGTTCGTAGCCACCGAGGACGTCGATCAATGTCATCGAGGTGTAGAAGCTGTCGTGCTGCCGTGCCGCGAGGTATTCCCACGCCGGCGGGTATTTCCCGCTGTGACGCCAGGCGGCGTAGGCGGACCAGCTCACGAACATCGCGAAGGTCGAGTAGCAGACCCGATTGACCTGCGCGGCGGTCCCGGATCGCCGCAGGAAGTCCGTCGCCGAGCCCAGCGCCACCAGCACCCGGTCGTTCCGCAGTGTTTCGTCGAGGTCGCGGCTGAACTCGCCCAGCGACGGCACCGGGTCCATGGCGGCCATCGCCAGCGCGAGCTTCGGCGGCAGCTCGGCGGGCACGGCGCCGAGGGAGGTGTCGTCGGCGTAGAGGTCGTCGGCCGCCCACCACGCGGCGTTGAGCTTCGCCGAGATCAACAGCCGGTCCGGATCGTCACAATCCGGGTGGGCGAGCATGACGAGCCTGCCGAATCCCGCCTTCCCGATCTGCTCGCACTCCTCCTCACCGAAGCCGCACTCCCCCGCCCACAGGACGAGCCGCCGGTCGACCTCATGGGCGAGCGGATCGTTGATCCGTTCGGTGACGGGGCAATACAGCGGCGGTGCCGATCCGTCGCCCCACGGCCGGTAGGCGTAAGCCGGGTCGAGAGCGGGTTCCTGCGGCGGTGGAACCTCTTCCACCGCCGCGGGAACAGCGGTCAGCCGGGCCGCCAGCCGGGCGGCCGACGTGCCCAGCCCGCTCGGACCGGCCAGTAGTGTGGCGAGCGCACCCTGTTCGGTCATCGCTTGCTCCGATGGTCTCGCGGGATCAGACGCGGTCGGCGGCGATCAGCAGGTAGTGGAAGCTGCCTTCGCGATAGGCGTCCAGGAACGGTCCTTCGATCCCGGTCGCCACCGACGACTTCGCCCGCAGCTCCCAGTACGGGATCGTGTCCGGCGTCAGATCCACCACCGAGATCGGCACCAGGTCGTTCGCCGTCATGGCCTTGAAGTACTCACTGCGCGGGTGGATGTTGCAGGTGTAGTGCTGGTCGATCTGCGCGACGGCCTTGGACCGGCCACCGGTCACGTCGTTGTAGCACCCGGTGATGGTGACGTACCGCCCGCCGAACTCCAGCTGGCGCGCGTGCTCGGCGAAGAGTTCGTGGAGGTCGACGTACATCGTGCTTTCGTTGTTCCAGATCGCCTTGCGCGAGCCGGTTTCGAAGCCGGTGTCGAGCATGTTGCGGAAGTGGTAGCGCACCCGGTCGGCGACACCCCTGATCTCCGCCTGGTGATTGGCGAACTCGACCTGCTTCTCGGAGATGGAGATCCCGTCGACGTGGCAGCCGAACCGCGCGTTGGCCATGATGCTGGAGCCGCCGCGTCCGCAGCCGGCGTCGAGGAGCCGGTCGTCCGGTTTGACGTCGCCGAGGTGATCGAGCAGGACGTCCGCCTGCGCGGTCTCCAGGCGGTGCATTTCGGCAATGATCCGCTCGTCGCGGGTGTTCTCGGGGCCTTCCAGCACCGACCAGTCGACCTCGCCGACCCCGTAGTGGTGGTGGTAGAGCCCGTCCACATCGCCCAGCCGCAGGTTGACCGGATCCTTCTCCTTGTTCCAGTACGAGGCCACCGACTTCTGGTACTCGGTGCGCAACACCTTGGCAGGAGCGGCAGTACGGGCGATGGTCACGTGTGTGGTCCTTTCTGGAGCGTTGTTGTTCGTTGTCGTCGCGGGGCGAGGGGTCACCGCGCGACCTCGACGTTCTCCAGGACACCGAGCGCGTCCGGAACGAGCACGGCGGCCGAGTAGTAGGTGCTGACCAGGTAGGTGGCGACGGCCTGGTCGGTGATGCCGTCGAAGCGCACGTTCAGGCCCGGCTCGTACTCGTCGGGCAGGCCGGTCTGGTGCAGCCCGATCACGCCGTTGTCCTCGACACCGGTCCGCATGGCGAGGATGGCGGACGTGCCGCTGTCGGTGATCGGGATCTTGTCGCACGGCAGCAGCGGCACGCCGCGCCACGCGGCGACCACCTTGCCGTCGACCGTGGTGCCCTCCGGATACAGGCCGCGGCGCGTGCATTCCCTGCCGAACGCGGCGATCGCCTTCGGATGGGCGAGGAAGAACTTCGTCTTGCGGCGACGGCTGACGAGTTCGTCCATGTCGTCGGGTGTCGGCGGACCCGACCTGGTCTGGAACCGCGACTTGAGGTCGGCGTTGTGCAGCAGACCGAACTCGCGGTTGTTGATCAGGTCGTACTCCTGCCGCTCCCGCAGCGCCGCCACGGTCAGCCGGAGTTGCTCGTCGAACTGGTCCATCGGCCCGTTGTAGAGATCGGTCACCCGCGTGTGCACCCGCAGCGCCGTCTGCGCGACGGCGAGGTCGTACTCGCGCGGCGAGATCTCGTAGTCGACGAACGTGCCGGGAAGCAGCGGTTCGCCGTCGTGCCCCGACGACATCCCGATCTCGGCCTCGCCCTTGGCGTTCTGCGGCTTTCCCTTGTGCGCCAGCATGTCCTGGACATGGCGGCGCATCGCCTCGGACCGGCCGTTGAGGTCGGCGAAGTCTTCGGCGCGCAGGGTCAGCACGATCACCGGGGTGACGGCCTTGGCGGTGAACGGCCAGTTCCGGTCGATGCCGGCGAGCATTTCGTCACCGAAGTGGTCGCCGTCGGCCATGCTGCCGACCGAGGCTTCGGCGCCGTACTCGCCCGGCACCACCTTGGCGATCTTGCCGTGCGCGACCAGCACGACCTCGTCGAGCGGAGTCCCGTGGCCGACGATGGTCTCGCCGGGCTGGTACTCGTGCTGCACGAACCGGTCGGCCAGCGCGGTGAGCGTGTCCTCGTCGTCGAACCCCCGCAGCAGGGCCAATTCCGCGAGTTCCTGCGGAACGACCCGGACCTCGGTGCCGACGTTGGTGAAGCTCACCCGCCCGTCGCCGATCGCGTAGGTCAGCCGCCGGTTCACCCGGAAGGTACCGCCGGACGCCTCGACCCAGGGCAACATCTTCAGCAGCCAGCGCGGCGTGATGCTCTGCATCTGCGGCCGCGTCTTGGTGGTCGTCGCCAGGTTGCGCGCGGCGGCGGGGCCGAGACTGAGCCGCCGGTCGGCCTCCGGCGTCGTGGCGGTCATCCTTCGCGACCGAGTTCGGCGGCTTCGAGGACGGCGAGCGCGTCCGGAACGAGTACGGCCGCGGAGTAGTAGGTGCTGACGAGGTAGGAGATGATCGCCTGCTCCGAGATCCCCATGAACCGGACGTTCAGGCCGGGCTCGTATTCGTCCGGCAGGCCGATCTGACGCAGGCCGACGACGCCCTGGTTCTTCTCGCCGGTGCGCATCAGCAACACGGAACTCGTGCTGGTCTGGCTGACCGGGATCTTGTTGCAGGGCAGGATCGGCACCCCGCGCCAGGACGGCACCTTGTGGCCACCGAGGTCGGTGCCGGTCGGGTAGATCCCGCGTTTGCTGCACTCGCGGCTGAACGCGGCGATCGTGCGCGGATGCGCGAGGAAGAAGCCGGGTTCCTTCCACACCAGTGCGAGCAGGTCGTCGAAGTCGTCCGGAGTGGGCGGACCGGTGCGGGTCGCGATGCGCTGGGTGAAGTCGGCGTTGTGGAGCAGGCCGAAGTCCGTGTTGTTGATCATTTCGTGTTCTTGGCGCTCGCGCAGCGCCTCGATGGTCAGGCGCAACTGCTGCTCGGTCTGGTCCATCGGCTGGTTGTACAGATCGGACACCCGGCTGTGGACCCGAAGCACCGTCTGGGCGACGCTCAGCTCGTATTCGCGCGGCGAAGTCTCGTAGTCGACGAACGTGCCCGGAAGCAGCGGCTCGCCGTCGTGCCCGGAGGAGATGTCGATCTCGGCCTCGCCGAAATCGTTGGCGCGCCCGGAGTCCTGGGACGCCAGCTCGATCTGCGCCTGCAGCGATTCGGACTGTTCCAGCACCCGCTCGAAGTCCTGGCGGGTCAGGGTGAGCACGGTGCAGGCGGTGGCCGCCTTCGCGGTGAACTCCCAGATGCCGTCACCGTCCACGAGGGCCTGCGCGCCGAAGTAGTCGCCGTCCTTGACCACGCCCAGCGCGGTCTCGTCACCGTACGGGCCAGGGCCGGTCTTGGTGATCTTGCCGTGCGCGATGAGATAAACCCGATCGGCCCGGTGGCCGAATTCGACGAGCACGTCGCCCGCCGCCACTTCCTGCTGTTCGAATCGGCGGGCGAGTTCGACGAGTACCTCTTCGTCGTCATATCCCTTGAGCGGCTTCAATTCCCCCAGTTCCGCCGGGATCACGCTGACCTCGGCGCCGGCCTTCGAGAACGTCACCCGTCCGTCGCCGACCGCGTAATTGAGCCTCCGGTTGACCCGGTAGGCGCCACCGTTCACCTGAACCCATTCGAGCGATTTCAGCAGCCACCGGGACGAAATTCCCTGCATCTGCGGAACGGATTTGGTAGTCGTCGCCAGGTTGCGCGCGGCGGCCCTGCCCAAACTCAGCTGCGGATTTTCCGGCCCCTGGACACCTTCGGCGGAAGTGTCCGATTCGGTCACGGTCACAGCAAGGTCCACCCTTCGATAGTCGTGTGAACAAACAAGATCCACAATTCGCGGCACGCCGGTCATGCCCCGAAGTGCGGCCCGCAGGATCAACATAGCAAGGGGTTTTTCCCACACAAGCGCACTTTCAGGTAATACGCCAAGGCCACCCGAATGCCGAATTCCCTCTTGCGCACAAAGCCTTTGGAGAACGTCACTCGACGTTTTACGGTGGCCACGCAATCGGGCCAGCAATTGTGCTGAGGTGTCACGCGAAGCCGCGGCGGAACTCCCCCGGGTACCCGGTATGCGGCCGTTGGAGTGGCCACAACGGACTCTTTCGGGTCGCTCCGGCGTCCGTGTTCGGCGATGACTTGACAGACAGCGACAAAACAGAGGGTCGCGTCCGGACACTCCGTCGGGTCATGGTTCAGCCCTTGCTGATATGTCAGCGCTGACTGTACTGTCACGCTTGTGCTGACATGTGAGACCCAGGGTGCCGCGCTGGCCCGGCTCGGTCGTGCCCTCGCCGACCCGAACCGGTGCCGGATCCTGGTCGCCCTGCTCGACGGCGTGAACTATCCCGGGCAACTGGCCGGGCAACTCGGGCTGAGCCGCTCGAACGTCTCGAACCATCTCGCCTGCCTGCGGGGTTGCGGGCTCGTCGTGGCCACCTACGAAGGCCGTCAGGTCCGTTACTCGCTGGCAGACGCGCATCTCGCCCGCGCCCTCCGGGAACTCGTCCAGGTCGTACTGGCCGTCGACACCGCCGAGCCCTGCATGGACGAGGTGCTCCGGTGAGCGTGGAGAGCGATTCCTGCGCGGACGGTTGCTGCGCCGCGAAGCCCGCGGTGACCCCGGATCGCCGCGCCGTGCTTTCCCGGCGGGTGCGGCTCCTGGTCGCCGCGACGATCACGTACAACGTCGTCGAGGCGGTCGTCGCCATCTCGGCGGGCACCATCGCCTCGTCGACGGCCCTGGTCGGCTTCGGCCTGGACTCGGTCATCGAGGTCGCCTCGGCCGCGGCGGTCGCCTGGCAGTTCTCCGGCAAGGACCCCGAAGCCCGCGAACGCGTCGCACTCAAGGTCATCGCGGTGTCCTTCTTCGCGCTGGCCGCGTACGTCACCGTCGAAGCGGTCCGCACCCTGTTCGGCGCCGACCCGGCCGAGCACTCCCCCGTCGGCATCGTGCTGGCGGCGGTCTCGTTGCTCGTGATGCCGTTCCTGTCCCATGCCCAGCGCCGCGCCGGGCGCGAACTCGGCTCCGCCAGCGCCGTCGCCGACTCGAAGCAGACCTTGCTCTGCACCTATCTTTCCGGTGTGCTGCTCGTCGGGCTGCTGCTCAACAGCCTGTTCGGCTGGTACTGGGCCGATCCGCTGGTCGCGCTCGTCATCGCCGCCGTCGCGATCAAGGAAGGCCGCGAAGCCTGGCGCGGTGAACACTGCTGCTGAGAGGAGCACCATGACCCGGCCCGCCCGATGGAACCGTTACTGGGACGGCAAATCCGAGAACTACGACCGGGAGATGCAGTTCCTGGACCGGAAGCTCTTCGGCGATTCCCGTGCGTGGGCCTGCGGCCAGGCCGCCGGCGAAGTCCTCGAAGTCGCCGTCGGGACCGGCCTGAACCTGCCGCTCTATCCCGAAGACGTCACGCTCACCGGCATCGACCTCAGCGACGGCATGCTCGCCATCGCCCGCGGCCGTGCCGAACGCCTCGGCCACCCGGTGACGTTGCGGCGGGCCGATGCCCATGACCTGCCCTTCGACGCCGATTCGTTCGACACGGTGGTCTGCACTCTCGGACTCTGCGCCATCCCCGACGACGGCAAGGCGTTGCGGGAGATGGCCAGGGTGCTCCGGCCAGGCGGCAGGCTCATCCTGCTCGACCACATCGCGAGCTCGTCGCGCGCCGTCCGCGGTCTGCAATGGATCGCCGAGAAGGTCACCGTGCCGATGGCGGGTGAGCACTTCCTCCGCCGCCCGCTCGACAAGATCGACGGTCTCGGCTTGGCCGTGGAGCACCGGGAACGGTTCAAACTCGGGCTGGTGGAACGGCTCGTCGCCCGCAAGTGAACCGTGTCATCGGAATTTCATCGACGTGGCCGATCCTGATGGCGTGACCTTCCCTCAGCAGCAGCCGCCGATCTGGCAGCAGTACCCCGTCGCGACGCCGAAGAAGACCCCGAAGACCGGGCTGATCGTCGGGATCGCCGCCGCGGCGGTCGTCGTCACCGGCGGGGCGATCGCGGTGACCGTGGCGATCACCATGGGCGGCGCTTCCGGTGGCAGCGTTCCCGAGGTCGACCCCGACCCGTTTTCGGCGCAGGCCGGGGATTGCCTCTCCGCCGACGAAGACGCCGGCAGCAACGGCGCGTTCAGCGCCAGCGCCGTCCGGGTCCACTGCTCGGACGGCTCCGCCAACTACTCGGTGATCGCCCAGCTCGCGTCCGCGTCCGGCTCGGACTGCAACTCCGTGCCCGGCTACGAGTACGGCAACCCCGTCGTCTACGACTTCGCGTCGGGGCAGTCCCGGGAACTCTGTGTCATGCCGAGGGGATGACGGCTCAGGACGATCGCCGCCGGACGAGGCTCCGCGCCTGCCCGGCGTGCAGATCGCTCACCCATTCCCAGCCGGGTTTCGCCGACGGGCCGATTCGCGGGTCGTCCGGAGTCCGCCCGTCGCGCAAGGCGTGCACGTACGCGCGATCCAGGTCGATCCGCGCCCGAACTTCACCGGCTCCGCCGAACGAGCCGTGGCCGGGTACGACGACGTCTACGTCGCCCGCCACGTCTTCGAGCGCCTGGAGCCCGGCCAGGTAGTCCTCGATCGGATCCCCGTCGTCGTCGAACATCGGGACCAGGACGTCGGAAAGCATGTCGCCGGCGACGAGCACCCCGCGTTCCTCGATCAGCAGCGCCGCATGACCGGGAGCGTGGGCCGGATGCTCGACGATCCGGATTCGCGGGCCGTCCCAAGGAATCCGGGTGGTTCCGGCGGGCAGGCCGGTGATGAGGCCGAACAGGTCCAGCGGTACCTCACCGGCGATTTCCGGTGGCAGCCCCTCGGCGACGCCGGTCTTCCAGTCCTCGTTCGATCGCAGATCTCGCAGGTACTCCGCGCACCGGGCGGTGCCGTAACGAGGTGCGTCGCCCAGTCCGGCGTGCCAGAGCGCGTGATCCCAGTCGGGATGCGTCGCGAAACCCGCCACCACCGGGCGGCCCGACTCGGAGAGATCGTTCGCGAGGCAGGTCATTTCGCCGTCCGTGAGCCCGGGGTCGACGAGCAACACGCCGTCCCTGCCCTCCACGACGACCGTGTTGTTCTCGAGCAGCGCGCTCTGATGGACCAGCACACCCTCCGCGACCTGTGTCAGCACGGCGGCGATCCTCCCGATTGTGATGTGCAACCACTTCGTCGAGAGAAGGTAGCCCCAACTGATGGCATTTTGCAAGCACTAGGCGGGGCCGACGGCTTCCCAGGCCGCTTCGATCATCCGGAAGATCTCGTTCACCGCGGCCTCCGGATCGGCCGCCTCCCGGCCGAGCGAGTAGGCGTCGATCACGAACCTCGCGATCGTCCGGCAGGCGGTCGCGGACCGCGACAGCTCCGGATCCGCCGCGATGGCCGCCGCCAGGGCCTCCGCGTGGCGCAGTCGCATCGAGTCCTCGTACTCCCGCAACGCGGGTGACTCGTCGATCATGCGCCAGATCGGGGCGGCGCCGTCCGCCGTGCAATGGCGCACCATCGCGTGGACCTCCCGGCGCAGCGCGGGAATGAGCGGCTCATGCGGCGCCCTGTCGGTGACCGCCCGCGCGAGGCCGCGCTCGAACTCCGCGTCCTGTCCGAACACCAAGGCCTCTTTCGAGGCGAAGTGGGAGAAGAGCGTCGTGACGGCCACGTCGGCCTCCGCGGCGACCTCGCGGATACCCACCGCGTCGTACCCGCGTTCCAGGAAAAGCCGCAGCGCGGTCTCGGCGATCTTCTGACGGGTCGCGGCCTTCTTCCGCTCACGACGTCCTGTCGGCACGGTCATGCGGTGAAGCTATCAGATCCAAAACAACAACAGTTCCAAAACACTAACTGTTAGTGCTACGGTCGATCGCATGAAGCAAGTGATCTTCACCGAGTTCGGTGGTCCGGAAGTCCTGCAGCTCGTCGACGCCGAAGATCCGCACGCCGGCCCAGGCCAGGTCCGCATCGCGGTGCGGGCCGCCGGGGTGAACCCCGTCGACTGGAGAATTCGCGAAGGCCAGGTCCTCGGCGCGCATCCGACCGTGTTGCCGTCCGGCGTCGGCCTGGACGCCGCCGGAGTCGTGGACGAGGTCGGCGAAGGCGTCGTCGGAGTCGACGCCGGGGACTTCGTGTTCGGCGAGGGTGCGAGTACCTATGCCGAGTTCGCCGTGCTGACGGCGTGGACGGTGATGCCCGAAGGGCTGACGTTCGAGGAAGCGGCCGGATACCCCTCCGTGGTCGAGACCGCGATACGGCTGATCCGCGAAGTCGGGGTGCGCCCCGGCGAGAATCTACTGGTCAGCGGCGCGTCCGGCGGGGTCGGTTCGGCGGTGCTGCAGATCGCGCGGGAACGCGGCATCGCCGTGATCGGCACGGCGGGCGCCGCGAACCAGGACTACCTGCGCGGCCTGGGCGCGCTCGCCACGACCTACGGGGAGGGCTGGGTGGAGCGGGTGCGGCGGCTCGGCCGCGTCGACGCCGCTCTCGACCTGGCCGGGTCCGGGGTGCTCGCCGAACTGGTCGAGCTCACCGGGGATCCGGGGAAGGTCGTCTCCATCGCCGATCTCAGCGCACCCGAGTTCGGTGTCCGCTTCTCCGGCGTGGCCGGGAGCGTGCCGGACGCACTGGCCGAGGCCGTCGACCTCATCTCACGGGGGAAGCTGCACATTCCCGTCGAGAAGGCCTATTCGCTCGCCGACGCCGCGGCCGCGCATGCCGACAGCCACGCCGGGCACACCCGCGGCCGCCGGGTCATCGTCGTCTGAGCCGGTTCAGGATCCGGTCGCGGGAAGGATCACGACGCCGTCGTCATCGGCGTAGAGCGTGTCGCCGGGAGTGAACGTCACTCCCCCGAAACCGACCGGGACGTCGACAGCGCCGACGCCCGCCTTGGAACTCTTGCGCGGGTTGGTGCCGAGCGCCTTCACCCCGAGCGGGAGCCCGGCGAGCTCGGCGCTGTCCCGTACCGCGCCGTTGACGACGATGCCCGCCCAGCCGTTCTCGACGGCGGACTTCGCGATCATGTCGCCGGTGAGCGCGCTGTGCAGCGAGCCGCCGCCGTCGACCACCAGGACGGCGCCGTCGCCGGGAGTGGCCAGGAGTTTCTTGACCAGGCCGTTGTCCTCGTGACAGGAGACGGTCCGGATCGGGCCCGAGAACTTCCGGTGCCCGCCGAACTGGCGGAACTGGGTGTCGCAGACGCGCAGCCGGTCGCCGTGTTCGTCCACGAGGTCGGCGGTGGTGAAGGAATCGATCACGCGCACGAGCTTCTCATGTCGCCTCGGGCGGGAACACCGAGTCCAGGACGTGAGTGAGAATGGCGGCGGGGTCCGCGGCGGGCGCGACCGCCTGGCGCAGGGCGAGGCCGATGCCCAGAGCGCCCAGCATCACGACGGCCTCATGGAGCGGCAAGGCGGGTTCGAGGCGGAGCCGCCGCGCATGCTCGGCGAGCAGGGAGACGACCTCGTCGTCGTGACGCCGCTGGACGGCGGCGACGAGGGCGGCGGTTTCGGGCTGCTGTGCCGTCGCGGCGAGCACTTCCGCGGCCGCCGCACTCCACTTGGCGGCGTCCTTGTCCGCCACGTCGACAGGGGCCAGGGCCGCGATCACCTCGTCCCGGTTGGTGGCGAGAGCGAGGTTTTTCCTTAGCGCCTCCAGGTGTCCTTCCGCGGTGGCTTCGATGATCGCCAGCCACAGCCCTTCCTTGCCACCGAAGTGCTTGTAGACGGCGCCGCGGGTGTACCCGGCGTCGGCCGCGATCTCCTCGACCGTCGCTGCGAGGAAGCCGCGCCGCAAGAAGACTTGACGTCCCGCCTCCAGCAGGTGCTGGTGGGTGCGCCGCTGCTGTTCGGCCCGCGTCAGCCTGGTCATCGCCTCGCCCAATTCAGTAACAGAACGTTTCTGGATACACGACGTTACTGTATCGTCCGGTGCATGGAGTTCCTGGCACCCGTGGCCGCGTTTCTCAGCCTTCCCCTCTTCCTGGCCGGGTTCGCGTGGTACGCCGCGCGTGCCCGCAGAGCGGGCGTCAGCCAATCACTGCTGGCGCCGATCGAGGAGATCTGGGACCCGATCTCGCACAAGACCAACATCGAGATCCAGATCGAGGCAGAACGGAGTCCGGAGACGCCCTCGCCAGGCGACCCGCCCGAGCTGAAGTGGCGGTTGTAGCGTCAGTATCCGACGGTGAAATGCCGGCCCCCGCTCGGATTCTCGAGTTCGTCCACGACGGCGACCGCGAGATCCTCCGCCGAAATCCCGGACGATCCGTCCTCCTTGGTGAGGATGGTCGTCGTTCCCCGCCGGTAGACCCCGGTCCGGACACCGGGTTCGAGCATCGCGGGCGGGCTGAGGTACACCCAGTCGCCCGCATGGGCCTCGCAGGCCTGAAGCTGACATGTGCTGGCCGAGGCGATGGTCCGCCACGCCGGCGGCACGAACGCCGGGTCGTCGATCACCAGCCCGCCGGACGGCGACCGCAACGGCCCGGCGCCGCCGACGATCAGCACACGCGTGCCCGCCGCGGCGTCGAGCAAGGCCGTGACCGTGGCGGCGACCGTCTTTTCTGCGCCGGGCGCGGGTCTCGTCGCTCCCACGACGGCATCGACTCCCCCGAACACCGCGCTCATGTGGCCGGTATCGGTGACGTCACCGCGCACGACTTCCACGTCCGGATGCGGGAATGCCGGTGGAGTGCGGCGAAAGACGGCGGTGACGTGGTGTCCGCGGGAAACGGCCTCGGCGACGATTCTGGAGCCCGCCATTCCGGTCGCTCCGACAACCGCGATCTTCATCGGACGACGCCTTCCTGCTTGACCTTCGGGGTGATCTGGCCCGCCACGATCGAGGCCAGGGCGAGCGCGAACCCGGCGAGCTGGATCGGCCCGAGCGACTGACCGAGCAGCGCGGCGCCGAGCAGCGCGGCGACCATCGGCGAGAGCAGGCCGAGTACCGCGACCGAGGTGACCGGCAGGGACGTGATGCCGCGGAACCACAGGACGTAGGCGAGCAGACCGCCGATCAGACCGAGCCAGAGGTAGCCGAGGGCCGCGTTCAGGTCGATGGCGGGCGGCGCGCCTTCGACCAGGAAGGTCACCGGTACCAGGAACAACCCGCCGGCGGTGAGCTGCCACGAGGCGAACGCGGTCGGCCCGACGTCGGCGGGGCGTCCCCATCGTTTGGTGAGGGTGACGCCGAGCGCCATGGTGCCCGCGCCACCGAGTCCCGCGATGACCCCGACGACGTCGAAGCCCGCCGCGGGTCCGATCACGACCAGGCCGACACCCACGATTCCCACGATCCCCCAGGCGAACCGCCACGCGGACGGGCTCTGGCGCAACACGGCCACGGCGAGGATCGCGACGAGCAGCGGCTGCGCGGCGCCGAGCGTGGCCGCCACTCCGCCCGGCAGCCGTTCGGCGGCGACGAACAGCAAGGGGAAGAACATCCCGATGTTGAGGACGCCGAGCGCGGCGGCCTTCAGCCACCAGGTGCCGCGCGGGAGGGTGCGGGTGATGGCGAGCGCGATCAGCCCGGCGGGCAAGGCACGCATGAGTCCCGCGAAAAGCGGATGTCCCGGCGGAAGGAGTTCGGTGGTGACCACGTACGTCGTCCCCCAGACCATGGGGGCGAAGGCGGTCAGCGCGGTTCCGGCGAGACCCGCGGCGAGCGGTGTGGTCGTCAGCGTTTTCACGCTTCCCAGCTTCGACGCCGACGATCGATGAGTCCAACACATGTTTGTCACTTGATCCATCGTGATTCAAGATGAATCCATGGAGCTTCAGCAGATGCGGTACGTCGTGGCCGTGGCGGAGACGAACAGCTTCACGCGCGCCGCGCAACGGTGTCTCGTCGTGCAGTCGGCGCTGAGCCACCAGATCGCGCGGCTGGAACGGGAACTCGGCGCGCGGCTGTTCGAGCGCACGAGCCGCCGGGTACGGCTCACCGCCGCAGGCGAGGCGTTCCTGCCCGCCGCCCGGCAATGCCTCGAGGCCGCCGAGCGGGCCGGCTCGGAGGTCGCGGCGGCCGTCGGCGAGATCCGCGGGCGGCTCACCGTCGGCGTCATCCCGACCGTCGCGGCGGTCGACGTCCCGGCGGCGCTGCAGACCTTCCGCGGCCGGTATCCGCACGTCCGGATCGGGCTGCGGGTCGGGGCGAGCGGGCAGCTGGTGGAGCAGATCAAGGACGGTGCGATCGAGGTCGCGTTCCTCGGCCTCCCGGTGACCGACCGGCCGGACGGCGTGGCCACCTGCGAACTGGGCCGTGACGATCTGATCGCCGTGGTGGCTCCCGGGCACCCTCTCGCCGTCGAGTCCGAAGTGGACTTGAAGCGGCTTTCGTCGGAGGTGTTCGTCGACTTCCCGTCCGGATCCGCGGGACGTGCCCAGACGGATCAGGCCTTCGCCGCGGCGGGAGTGACCCGGGAGGTCGCCTTCGAGGTGACGGCCGCCGACTTCATGGCGCGGCTGATCCATCAGGGATTGGGGGTGGCGCTGCTGCCGTCGAAATTCGTGCCGAACCTGACCGACGTGGTCACCGTGCCGGTGCGGGACGCGCCCGCGCGGATCGAGCACCTCGTCTGGAACCGCTTCACGGTCACTCCGGCGGCGAAGGCCTTCCTGGAGATTCTGGGCGTTGTGAGCGAAACTCGCCCTTCGCACCCTGCCCGAACTCCGTGAAGGCCTCCTTGAGGGACTCTGGGTCCCTCAAGGAGGCCTTCACGGAATCGGTCATCGCCACATTCGCCTCATAGGCACCAGCAGTCACAACAGCTGCGCGTGAAGGCCCCCTTCCCTCGGCTGAGCCGAGGAAACGGGGCCTTCACACCTTCCCGAAGTACATGAAGGCCCCCTTCCTTGCGCCTGGCGCAAGGAAGGGGGCCTTCATGTACTTCGGGGCGCCGTGCGACAGCCAAGGGCGTCTTCGGCCGGTCCGTGAAGGACTCGTTGCCTACCCTGAGAGTAGGCAAGGAGGCCTTCACGACCTTCGTGGCACGGAAGCCCGGGTACCTACTTCTGGTCCGCCTTGATGATCTCGAAAAGGCTGGTCCACGAGCTACGTCCGTGTCCGGCGGCGATCGCCCGGTCGTAGTGCGACTTGACCGCCTCGGGCAGTGCCAAGTCGACCCCGGCGTCCCGGCTCGCCTGGACGATGTGGTCGGCCGTCGCGCCCATCATGGTCACGCTGGCTTCGTCGCCGGGGTGCTCGCCCTTCTCGATCTGCTCGGCCGCGGCGTCCAGGTAGAAATCCATCGTCCTGAAGTTGTCCTTGGCGTACGGGACGAACTTCTCCACCGGCACACCGGCCGATTTCACCAGCGCGCTCGCGTGCATAAACACTGAGAGAGAGGTCAGGAAGACGTCCAGCTGCGCCTGGTAGAACAGCTGTGCCAGCCGGACGTCCTCACCGAGGAAGTCCGGTCGCCCGATCAGCGCCAGGGTTTCGCGGTGCTTCTCGAACACGTCGGCCGGGCCGCTGTAGAAGACATACGCCTCCTCCTTACCCACCAGCTCGGCGGGCACCATCACGCCACCCGCGACGAACTGCCCGCCACGAGCCTTGACCCAATCCGCGGCCTCGCGGGTCTTCTCCGGGGTGTCCGAGCTGAGATTGACGATCACCTTGCCCGCGAGGGCGTCTTCGGCCTTGCCGAGGATGTCGTACATCGCGGCGTAGTCGGTCAGGCTCAGCACCACCAGGTCCGACGCCGCCACCGCCTCTGCCGGTGTAGCGGCACGCACGGCACCCGCGGCAACCACGTCGTCCGCGCGGGCGGCGGTGCGGTTCCAGACGGTCACTCCGTGGCCGTTCTCCAGGAGAACCCGGACCATGGCCTGTCCCATCGGGCCGAGCCCGATCAGTGTGATCATTTTCTTTCCCTTACTTTTTGAGGAGTTCGATGACGCCGATGAGGTCTTCGGCGCCGTGTCCATCGGCGACCCGCTTGTCCATCAGCGACTGGAGCGGCGTGAGCAGTTCGGCGCTGACGCCTTGTTCCGCCGCCGCTTTGGCGAGGTTCGGGTAGGCGGCCGCCTGCATCGCGATGTTCGAGACGACGTCGGTCACGTAGTCGCCGTCGTCGATCTGCTCGGCCGCGCGCTCCAGGAAGCCGCTCATCGCGTCGACCCAGGTTCGGAGCAGCGGCGCGAATTCCCGCGCCTTGACCCCCGCCGAGCCGACCAGCGCATACGCCTGGATGACGCCGATGAAGTGGCCGTACATCCCGCTGAGCAGCGCGATGTCGTGCAGGGGCGCCAGTCCGGGGTCCGCGCCGAGGTAGTTGGCGCCGCCGAAGGTCTCGAGCGCGGTGCGTGCCCGGCCGAAGACCGTGCCAGAGCCGCTGTAGAAGATGAACGCCGCGGGGGTGCCGATCATCGGCGGGACGGCCATGATCCCGCCGTCCAGGTACTCCGCGCCCAGTTCCTCGGCCCAGGCACTCATTTCGCGCGCCTGGCCGGGGGTGCCGTTGGTCAGGTTGATCAGCTGCCGCCCCTTGAGCTCGGACGCCACCGGGTCGAGGACCTCGTGCACCGAGTCGTAGTCGAGCAGGCAGGCGATCACGATCTCGTTCGCCGCGAGGGCCTCCGAGAGGGTCGAAGCGACCGAAGCTCCCGTCGCCGCCACCGCCTCGGCGCGGCTCGCGGTCCGGTTCCACGCGGTGACCGGATGTCCCGCTGCCAATAGTGCCTCTACGAGCGCGGTTCCCATCGCGCCCAGCCCCAGTACCGTCACCGGGGTCTTGCCGTGTTCGCTCATGGGACCACCGTGACGCGGGCCGCGCACGGATCGCTGCGGGTCCACGCACGGCCTCGCGCACGGTCTTGTCGGTGGTCCGCGCTAACGTCGGTTTCGTGCGATTCGGAGTGCTGGGACCACTCGCCGTGTGGACGACCGCGGGCGAGCCCGTCGTCGTGCCCGAGGCGAAGGTCCGCCTCCTCCTCGCCGGGCTGCTGAGCCGCGACGGCAGGGCGGCGTCGGTGTCGTCGTTGACCGACGACCTGTGGGGCGAGCATCCGCCGGGAAATCCGGGCAACACCCTGCAGACCAAGGTCTCCCAGTTGCGCCGCGCGCTGGACCGTGCCGAGCCCGGCGCGCGGGAACTCGTGACGCACCAACCGGCCGGATACGTCCTCTCCGTCGAGCCCGGTGACCTGGACGTCCATCGGTTCCGCGCGCTCACCGCCCGGGCCCGTGACGCCGTCGACCCACGCGCTCGTGCCGCTCTGCTGGCGGATGCGCTGGCG
Source organism: Amycolatopsis sp. WAC 04182 (assembly GCF_003947465.1). Lineage (NCBI taxonomy): Bacteria > Bacillati > Actinomycetota > Actinomycetes > Pseudonocardiales > Pseudonocardiaceae > Amycolatopsis > Amycolatopsis sp. WAC 04182. Next base: position 505,928 of record NZ_QHJJ01000003.1, on the reverse strand, counting down.
TTGTGGCGAGGGCCCGCGTACGCCGGCTTCGATGACGAGCCTTTCGCCGTCGCAGCCGCTCAGCGACTGGAGGAGGAGAGGCTGCTCGCCGAAGAGGAGCGAGCCGACGCCCGGCTGGCGCTCGGCGAACACGGCGTCCTCACCGGGGAATTGACCGGGCTGGTTTCACGGCATCCGCTGCGGGAGCGGCTCCGGGGCCTGCTGATGCGTGCGTTGTACGCGGCCGGGCGGCACAGCGAAGCTCTCGAAACCTACGCCGAACTGCGCGCCCGCCTACGTGACGAATCCGGTCTCGAACCGGGGCCGGAGCTCGCGGCGTTGCACCAGGCGATCCTCACCCGCAGTCCGGATCTCGAACCTGTCCGGGCCGCCACGCCGGTACGAGGCAACCTGCCGGAGGCGTTGACCGAACTGATCGGCCGCACGACGGCGGTCAAGGAAGTCGTAGCCCTCGTCACCGACACACGCTTGGTCACCCTCACCGGGCCCGGCGGTGTGGGCAAGACCCGGCTCGCCATCGAGGCCGCGTCGAAGCTCCGGATGGGCGATGGCACCTGGCTCGTCGAGCTGGCGGGTCTGGACAACGTCGAATGTCCGACGTGCCCGCCCGAGGATCTCGTCGCCGTCGTCCTGGCGGCCGTGCTGGATCTCCGGGAGGACGCGACGTCGACCGGAACGCTGTCCCAGTCGCTGGCCGATGCCCTGCGGGACAAGGAGATCCTGCTCGTCCTGGACAACTGCGAACAGGTCGTCGAACCGGTCGCCGCGCTGGTGGAAAGGCTGCTCGCGGCGGCGCCCCGGCTGCGTGTGCTCGCCACCAGCCAGGAGCCGCTCGGCTTGCCAGGGGAGAATGTCTGGGCGGTGCCGCCGCTGGAGCTGCCCGACCTGCCGGATTTCGCCGCCGTGCGGGAGTCGAGCGCGGTCCGGCTGTTCGCCGCCCGTGCCGCGGCGGCCGCGCCGGGGTTCGCGCTCGACGCGGAGAACGCGGCCGTGGTCGCCCGGATCTGCCGCACCCTCGACGGCATCCCGCTGGCGCTCGAACTCGCCGCCACCCGCGTCCGGACGTTGGGTGTGCACGAACTCCTAACCCGCCTCGACGACCGGTTCGCCCTACTGTCATCGGGTAGGCGAGGCGGGCCGCGGCGCCAGCAGACGCTCCGGGCGATGATCGACTGGAGCTGGAGCCTGCTGAGCGAGCCTGAGCAGATCGTGCTGCGCAGGCTCGCCGTCCACGCCGAGGGCTGCGGGCTCGACGCGGCCGAGTCGGTCTGCGCAGGCGGCGAGATCGCCGCCGGTGACGTGCTGGACCTCCTGTCCCGGCTCGTCGACAGGTCGCTGGTGGTCAGCAGGCCCGGCAGGTCCGGTGAACCGCGGTTCCGGCTGCTGGAGTCCGTGTCGGCGTACGCCTTGGACCACGCCGAGCAGGCGGGCGAACTCGACGACCTGTACTTGCGGCACGCCCGTTTCCACATCGAACTGGCCGAACGCGGGGACACGGGCCTGCGCGGGAAGGAGCAGCGGCGCTGGCTCGACCGGCTGGACGCCGAAGGAGCCAACACCCGGCGCGCACTGGAAACGCTGCTACGGCAAGGAGAACATCGCCTCGCGTTACGGCTGGTGAACGCGACGGCCTGGTTCTGGTTCCTCCGCGGACGGCTCACCGAGGCCAAGCGCTCGCTCGACCTCGTGCTGGGCACCGAAGCGAACACCGGAGACGAGTACACGCAGGCGCTCGGCTGGCGCACCGGAATCGCCGTGCTCGACGGCACCGGCACGGAGGGCGCGGCGGAAGAGACCGTATGGGGCATCGCCGATCCGCTCGTGCGGGCGCGGACATTGTGGTTCCTCGGTTACGCGTGGTCCACGGTCGGCGACCTGTGCCGGGCGGAGAAGCTCACGCTCGGCGCGCTGGAAACCGCCCGCGACATCGGTGACGACTGGAGCGCCGCCGCCGCGCTGAGCGACAGGGCGGCCCATCTGATCGCCGGCGGCGACCTCACCGGAGGAGGCCGGATCGCCGCGCAGAGCGCCGCCATCTTCGACGGGCTCGGCGAACGCTGGGGCTGGCTTCAGGCTTCGTTCGTCATCGGCATGCTGGCCTCGATCGCCGGAGACTACGACCACGCTGCCCGCGTCCATCGGGAAAGCCTTCGCCGCGCGGAGGAACTGGAGCTGTGGCCGGAGGTCTCCTACAAGCTGTCGTGGCTGGGCCGCACCGCGCTGCTCACTGGTGACTTCGAAGGAGCGAAGGAGTTCCACGAGCGGGCCAGGACATTGGCCGTCGAGCACAGCTTCAAGCCTGGCGAGGTCTACGCCGAGACAGGGCTCGCGCTCGGCGCGCGGCGCCAGGGGCTGTTCGAGGAGGCGGAGCGGCGGCTGCTGTCCATACTGGACTGGCATAGCCGCGTGGAGTCCGAAGCGGGCAGCACGCTGATCCTGGCGGAGCTCGGGTTCATCGCCGAGCAACGCGGAGACGCGGTGGCGGCGAAGCGGCTCCAACTGGACGGTCTCGCGATCGCCCGCCACAGCGAGGACCCCCGCGCGGTCGCTCTCGGTCTCGAGGGCCTGGCCGGTGCGGAGGCGGCCGCCGGCTCGTATCGCCTGGCCGCCCGGCTGCTCGGTGCCGCGGCGGCCTCGCGGCGCTCGGTGGGCGCTCCCCTGCCGAAAGCCGAACGCGGCGACGTCGACAGGATCGCCGGAGTGATCGTCGCGGCGCTCGGAGAAACCGCATTCTCGGCGGAGAGTGAGGCAGGTGAGACAACGCCGATCGATCACTTGGTGACGGACAGTCAGTGATCACGCACCCGTGTCACCACAATGGACCAGGCCTTACTTCACGTCAGCAACAAACAGTGATTTCTTCCTGTCGCCAAAGCGCCGTGACCGGTAGCGTGCGTATCCATGCGGGTGAGGTGGGGGGCTCCCGGCGGGCCCAGGGTGACAATGCCGTGGCGAGCGGCTCCGAAGGCGGCACTGACCAGTCCCCTGACTTTGATCATCGCCGCGGTGACCGCCTTGCTGGCGTGTTTCCTCGGGACCGCGGCCATCCTGCAGGCCTCGGCCGCGGGCGGCGCGGCCGTGACGTACCAGTCCGGCATGGTGTGCCCGGACTACTACGGGCCGGTTTTCAGCAAGGACAACGTGCCCGCCGCGGTGGCACCGCAGGTCGTCGACTCGGTCCGCCGGAACGCCCCGGCGCACGGCTTCTCCGCGCCGGTCACCTCCCGCTACACGCCGTACCTCTTCGGCACCGAGTTCAACGGCGACCCCAACTACAAGGTCGTTCTCGCCCATCGTGATCAGGCCACGCAGGGCCATCTCGACGTCGCGAGCGGATCCGCGGGCGGCGGTTTCCTGCTCGGCACCGTCGTCGCCGGGGCGGAGAACATCAAGGTAGGCGCCACCCCGAGCATCAAGGGCACCCCGATTCCTCCGGTGACCGGGCTGTACCGCGACCTTCCCGACCCGGCGCCGCGCTGGTGGTGTTCACAGCAGCGCAACGCCGTCGTGAGCAGGCTCGCCAACGACCCCCTCGACTCGGTCATGTTCGCCGACGACGGGAAGACCTTCGACGACACGGTCCGCGCGCTGGGCGTCCCGACGATCAAGACGCTGCACATGTCGTTCTACGAGGCTCCGCCCAAGACGGTGAGCGAAGCCGAGGACCTGCAGGAACGTTCGAAGGCCCTCATCGCCGCGGTCAAGGCGGATCTGGGCTCCCGCGGTCTCGGTGACGCGATCATCGGGTCACTGCCGTTCGAGCGCTCGGTCGAGATCAGCAACCAGGCGGAATCGAACGTCCTGATCTCGATCCTGCCGCTCGCGGCCATCAGCATTCTCGTCGGCTGCGCGGGGATCGGCACAGTCGCGCTGCAGTGGTACCAACGGCGGCACCCGCAGCTGAGGTTGCTGTCGGCACGGGGCAGCGGCCCCGGGGCGCTGGGGCTGCTCGCGGTCGCCGAACTCGGGCTCCCGATCGTCGCCGGTGGCGCGATGGGCGCGGCGCTCGCGCGGCTGTTGCTCGGGCTTTACGGACCACCGGGTGAACTGGACGACGGCGCGACCTTCTGGGGATCGCTCGTCGCGGCCGGGATCCTGCTCGTTTCGCTCGCACTGCTCGCCGGGGTGATCTCCGTCCGGACTCATCGGGAGTTCGAGCTCGGGCGGGTCCGCTCCGGAGGGCGCAAGAAGGTGAAGTTCCTGGCCTTCTTCCCGTGGGAACTGCTCACCGCCGGTGTCGCCCTGCTCGGCTGGAACCGGCTCGTCGACTACAGCAAGGGCTCGCGGATCGGCAACCCGCTCCCCCAGGTCGACCCGCTCGCCCTCACGTATCCGGTGTTCGTCGTGCTGACGGTCGGGCTCGTCGCCGCACGACTGGCCTGGCTCGCCCTGCACGCGTCGCATCGCACCCGGCTGTGGTCCCGGCCCGCGCTGCAGCTGGCGATCCGGCGGCTCGCCAGTGCCCGCGCGCCGGTCACCGGTGTACTCGTGATCGGCACACTCGCCATCGGGACCCTGGCCACCGGGATCGGCATCGCCCGCGGTCAGGAAGAGGCCCTGCAGACGAAGTCCGCCATCTTCGTCGGGGCGGAGACCAGGGTCGACACCGAAAGCGTCGTCGGCACCGGGAAGGTCGCGCTGCCCGCCTCGGTCGGCGGCAGCACCACGATCGTCGGCGAGCTGACCGGCACCGGCAATGTCGTGCTGGTCGTGGACCCGCGGACCTTCCGGCAGGCCGCCACGCTCGGCCCGCTCGACGGCGCCGAGGTCGACCGGTTGCTGAGCGCCCTGTCGAGCCAGGGCGCCGGGGTCCCGGCGATCCGGATCGGGCACGACGCCGCCCAGAAGACCACGCTGCCCGCCGGTCTCGCCGACGCCAAGGCGATCGGCGAACTGCCGATGTTCCCGATCATCGGCACCAAGGCCGGGTACGTGATCTCGCGGGAATCGCTCACCGAGGCGCAGTTGCGCACCGTGCCCAAGTGGAGCGTGCTGTCGAGCTCGTCGATGACGCAGCTGACCGAGGCGCTGGCCTCGGTGGGGGTGGTGACGGCGGTCAACCGCGTCACGCGTGAGTCCGCGCTCGACGCGCTCCCGTTCTACGTGGTGTCTTGGACGTTCTCGTTCATGGCCCTGCTCGGGGCCGTGCTCGGCGTGGTCGCCGTGCTGTCGCTGCTGGTCGCGGTCGAAGTCCGGCGGCGCCAGAACGCGCTGGCCGGTGCTCTGGTGCTGCGGATGGGCATGCGGCCGCGTGCCCTGCTCGCGAGTCATCTGATGGAACTGGGCGCCCTGAGCGGGCTCGCCGTGGTCATCGGCGTCGTGTGCGGCGTCTCGGTCGCGGGGCTTTCGGTGCCGCGATTCGATCCGGCGACGTTCCTCCCGCCGCAGTCGGCGCTGCCCGACCCGACCCCGCTCGCCCTGACCGTGCTCGCCGTCGGTGTGCTCGTCGTGGCGCTGGCGGGCTGGATCGCGATGCGCTCGGTGCGCACCGCCCGGACCGCGGAGTTGATCCGTGCCTGAGAAACCGATCTTCCGGCTGCGCGGGATCGGCGTCGACTACCAGACGCCGGCGGGCACGGTCACCGGCGTCGAAGACGTCACCTTCGACATCCCGGCGCGCGGGATCACCGTGCTGGCGGGGCCTTCCGGCTCCGGCAAGTCCACCCTGCTGCGGACGCTCGGCCTCTTCGAGCAGCCCGTGCGGGGCACGATCTCCTTCCAGGGCAGCGAAACCGGCAAACTGCGGCATCGTGAACGGCGGGCGCTGCGGCGGAACCATCTCGGCCTGGTGTTCCAGAACCCGACCGACAACCTGCTCGCGTATCTGAGCGTCGCGGACAATCTGCGCGCGGCCGCGGAATCGGCCGGGACCGAATGCCTGCCCGACGACATCCTCGAACAGCTGGGACTCGGCGGAACCGGCAGCTGGCGGATTTCCGCGCTGTCGGGCGGACAGCAGCAGCGCCTCGCGTTCGGCTGCACCCTGGCCCGTCGCTCGACCGTCGTACTCGCCGACGAGCCGACGTCCCAATTGGACGAAGGCTCCGCCGACCGGGTGCTCGACACCCTGAAGTACCTGGCGGATCAGGATTTCGCCGTCATCGTCGCCTCGCACGACGACCGGCTCATCGAACTCGGCAGCCGGGTCGCGCGGATGCACAAGGGCAGACTGGAAGAAGTCGAAGAACGGGAGGTCGTGCCGTGATGGCGGAACCCGCCCTCGAGGCCGTCGGCTTGCGCCGCCGGTTCCCCCATCCCAGTGGGGACGTCGAAGTCCTGCGCGGGCTCGAACTGCGGGTGGCCGCGGGCGAACTGGTCACCGTGTCCGGCCGGTCGGGTTCGGGCAAGAGCGCGCTGCTGGCGCTGCTCTGCGGTTTCGACTCGCCAGATTCCGGCAGTGTCCTGCTGGACGGCGTCCCGATAGCGGGCGCGCCGCCGTGGCATACCTGCGCGGTCCTGCCGCAGGCGCTCGGCCTCGCGAACGAACTGACCATCGCGGAGAACGTCGCACTGCCGTTGCGGCTCCGGTCCGACGTCCCCAAGCCGAGCGCGAAAGACATCCACACGCGGGTTTCGGACCTGCTGGAGGAACTCGGGATCGGCGATCTCGGTGACCGCTACCCGCTCGAGGTCTCGTTCGGGCAGCAGCAACGGGTCGCGCTCGCCAGGGCGGTCAGCGGGCGGCCCCGGGTCCTGCTCACCGACGAGCCGACGGCGCACCTCGACGCCGGCAGCACGCCGCGGGTGCTCCGGCTGCTGCGACGCTGCGCTGAGGAGGGTGCCGCGGTCATCGTGGCGACGCACGACGACGAGGTGCACCGGATCGCGGACCGGCGGGTACGGCTGCTGGACGGCGTCCTTTCCTGACTTGCTCTCTGCCGCGGCCGGGGGTTGCGAAAGCCACTTTCGCAACGTTGAAGGTTGCGAAAGTGGCTTTCGCAACCCCCGGTACCGCCCAGCAGAGACCCCCGGCAGTACATGAAGGCCCCCTTCCTTGCGCCTGGCGCAAGGAAGGGGGCCTTCATGTACTCAGGTGGGCTCAGGGGCACCGGTACCGGGTGGGACGGCACTCGTGATCGCCATTCGGTCACCAAGGTCGTGAAGGCCTCCTTGCCTACCCTCAAGGTAGGCAAGGAGGCCTTCACGGACTACGCGCCCCAACACCTTAGGGAGCTACCGGTCCCGCTTTCCCGTACAGACCGTTCCCCGCCCAGTTCACGAGATCGTGCGAAGGCCGCGAAGGCGGGACAGGCACGAAGTTCGCGGCATCGTCGACGCTTCCCGTGCCGTCGTACTTCGCCTGCAGCGGATACGGGAACACCGGCCGCGTGCGGAACACCTTGCCGTCGGCATCGCGGCCGGTGGCGATCGTCCGGTCCGGCGCCGTGCCACGCTCGACCCAGGAGACGAGTTCCTTGAGCGGGTCGTACTCGGTCAGCTTGTCGCCGGTCGCGCAGTGGTACAGCGCGGGCACCATGAACAGCCGCGCCCAGTCCCGCGTCGCCGCGGGGCCGCCGTTGGCGCGGGTGAGCCGCTCGTAGTAGTCGATGCTGCCCGCAGCGGGGATCGCCTGGTCCGCCCAGCCGTGCCAGATCACGAGTTTCCCGCCCGCGCGCCGGAATTCGCGCAGGTCCGGCGCCATCGCGTTGGAGCGGATGCCTTCCGGGGTCAGCCTGTCGAATTCCCGAGCGGTGAAGGTGAACTTCTCGACCGACGAATGCGGTGTCCCGATCGGGTACGCCATGTACTTCAGGTAGTTGTCGGCGAGCGCGTGCGCGAATGGAATCCCGCCGGTTTCCGGGGACGGGATGATCCAGCCGTACCAGGAGAGCTCGGAGCCGACGGTCTGGCCGCCCGGGTACAGCTTGCGGCCGCGTTCGTCGGTCGGCGGCGCGTAGAGCTTCTTGGTGGCTTCGACCTGTGCGGCGGTGAGGCAGCCCGCGTTGTCGGTGCCCGGCGGGCAGGCGATCGTGGCCGGGTCGAAGCGGCAGGTGCGCGGATCGTCGATGGCGCCGTCGCCGAGCCCGTCGGACTTGTCGCAAGAGGACAGTGCGGCGGCGTGCAGGGCCGGGAGTTTCTCGGCGGTCAGGATCGGCTTGCCGTCGGCGCCGGTGTTCACCTTGGCGAGCCAGGTCTGGTAGACGCCGAGCAGCGGTCCCCAGTAGCCGGCTGGCGCGCCCGCGACGATGCCGTCGAAGTCGTGGGGATAGCGCTGGGCGAGCAGGAGCGCCTCGCGACCGCCGTCGGAGCAGCCGCTGAAGTACGACTGCTTCGGCGGAGCGCCGTAGAACTGCGTGATCAGCCGCTTGGACGCCTTCGAGACCACGTGCGGCGCCCGGAACGCGAAGTCGTCGCGCGCGGCTTGGTCGTTCTCGGCCCACTTGCCGTCATCGACGATCGCGGGGGTCTTGCCGACGTGACCGTCGTCGGTGGCCGCGACCGCGACGTCGCCGCCGTGCGGGAGGCCGCAATCGGCGAACGGAGGCGTGGTGACCACTCCGCAGAACCCGCCGCAGCCGAACTGCAGGTACCGGCCCGCGTAGGTCTTGGTCGGCAGCCGGAGCTGGAACCGCACCGCCGGTTCGACGTAGCCGCGGACGTCGCAGTTCTCCGGTTCGGTCGCCGTCGCAGGCACCACGGTCGCGGTCTCGACGTGCGTGACCGCGCCGGGAATGTCGTAGGTCCGCACCAGATCGGCGCAGGTGCGCACCGGGTGGAACGTCGTTTCGCCGGCGGTGGCCGCCGGCGCCGTGAGTATCGAGCCTGCCGCGATGAGCGCTGCCACGCCGAGCATGGACAACCGCCGCATTTCCCCACCCCAGTTTCCCGGATCGGCTTCAGTCGTCTCTTCACCCTGGCCCCGGCCCCGCCGGTTGTCCACCAGGTTTCCGGGCATCCGGGTTGTCCAGTTCGGGCCAGGTTTGTCCGGGTGTCTTGACATCGATGTCACCCCCGAGTTCTTCTCTCTTGGCGTCACCGGTCCCCTGCGAGAAAGCATTGGTGCAACGATGCCCCGAAGCGTCAGACCCTGGGTCTGCAGCCTTCTGAGTGCCACGGTCGTGGCGTCCGGGCTGGTAGCCCTCCCCGCCACCGCCGCGGCCGAAGAGGCCCCACCGGACTTCTACTCCTCGTTCGAGCCAGGCGAACCCGAGCCGACGTGGAGCGACACTGTCGACGTCGACCCGTCCGGCAAGCCGAAGTCCTTCGGTGTCGACGGCGCGAACGCCACCACCATCCCCGGTGACATCCGCGGCAAGGTCACCGAGGTCTCCGCCAACAGCGAGAACACCCCCAACGAGGGAGTGGCGAACCTCGTCGACGGCTCGACCGACACCAAGTGGCTGGCCTGGACTCCGACCGGCTGGGCGCAGGTCACGCTGTCCGAGCCGACGTCGATCACCCGGTACGCGCTGTCCTCGGCGAACGACTTCGACAACCGCAACCCGCAGGACTGGACGCTGAAGGGCTCCGCCGACGGACAGTCCTGGACCGACCTGGACAAGCAGTCCGGGCAGAAGTTCAGCGAGCCGTTCCAGAAGAAGGAGTACCGCCTCGCCGCCGCGAGCGCCGCGTACAAGTTCTTCCGGCTCGAGGTCACCAAGAACAACGGCGGCCCGATCCTGCAGCTGTCCGAGCTGCTGCTGGCCAACGAGGATCCGGCCCCGCCGGCGCTGCCGAACATGCGCAGCTTCACCGACAGCGGCCCCGGCAGCGGCTACACCAGCAAGAACCGGGTCGGGTTCACCGGCCTGCGCGCGTTCCGCTACTCCGGCAGCCACAAGGCGCAGGGGCACGGCTGGTCGTACAACAAGATCTTCGACGTCGACATCCCCGTGGCGGCGACCTCGGAGCTGTCGTACAAGGTGCAGCCGGAGTTCATCCGCGGCGACCTCAAGTACCCGAGCACGAACGTCGCGGTGGACCTGGCGTTCACCGACGGCACCTACCTGAGCCAGCTCGGCGCGGTCGACCAGTACGGTTTCGGGCTCTCCCCGCAGGGCCAGGGCGCGAGCAAGGTGCTCTACACCAACCAGTGGAACCTGGTGCGCTCGCAGATCGGCGTGGTCGCCAAGGGCAAGACGATCGACCGGATCCTCGTCGGCTACGACAACGCGGACGGGCCGGGTTCGCTGCAGGGCTGGCTGGACGACATCAAGGTCTCGGCGACGCCGACGCCGCCGGCGAGCCTGCGCCCGTCCGACAACGTGCTGACCACGCGCGGCTCGCTGTCCAACGGGTCGTTCTCGCGCGGCAACAACATGCCCGCGACCGCGGTTCCGCACGGGTTCAACTTCTGGATCCCGACGACCGACGCGGGCACGTTGAGCTGGATGTACTCGTACCACTCGCGCAACAACGAGCAGAACCTCCCAGCGCTGCAGGCGTTCTCCGCGAGCCACGCGCCGAGCCCGTGGATGGCGGACCGGCAGACGTTCCAGTTCCTGCCCTCCACCGCGTCCGGGGTGCCGAATCCCGACCGTGAGGCGCGGAAGCTGCCGTTCAAGCACTCGAACGAGACCGCGCGGGCGCATTACTACGGCGTCGACTTCGAGAACGGGATCAAGACCGAGGTCGCGCCGACCGACCACGCGGCGCTGTACCGCTTCAAGTTCCCCGGGGCGGATTCGAACCTGATCTTCGACAACGTCAACAACAACGGCGGGCTCACCCTCGACCCGGCAGGCCGGTCCATCACCGGGTACAGCGACGTCCGCAGTGGACTGTCGGCCGGTGCGACCCGGATGTTCGTCTACGCCACCTTCGACAAGCCGGTGACCGCCGGTTCGAAGCTGTCGACCGGTTCGGGTGACCAGAAGCGGGACAACGTCCTCGGCTACCTGAAGTTCGACGCGGGCGCCGACAAGACGGTGAACATGCGGATCGCGACCTCGCTGATCAGCGTGGACCAGGCGAAGAAGAACATGGAGCAGGAGCTCGCTCCGGACGCGACGCTCGAATCCGTCGCCGGCGCCGCGCAGAACGCGTGGGACGAGAAGCTCAAGGTCGTCGAGGTCGAAGGTGCCTCGAAGGACCAGCTGATCACGTTGTACTCCAACCTGTACCGCCTGTTCCTGTACCCGAACTCGGGCTTCGAGAACGTCGGTACCGTCGAGAAGCCGGTGAAGAAGTACGCGAGCCCGGTGTCGCCCAAGGCCGGTCAGGACACCCCGACGCAGACCGGGGCGAAACTGGTCGACGGCGAGTTCTACGTCAACAACGGGTTCTGGGACACCTATCGGACGGTGTGGTCGGCGTATTCACTGCTCAGCCCGGACACCACCGGCAAACTCGTCGACGGTTTCGTGCAGCAGTACCGTGACGGCGGCTGGATCTCGCGCTGGTCCTCCCCCGGTTACGCGGACCTGATGACCGGAACCAGTTCGGACGCCGCGTTCGCGGACGCCTATCTCAAGGGAGTCAAGGGTTTCGACGTCCAGTCGGCCTACGACTCGGCGATCAAGAACGCCACGGTGACCCCGCCGAACGGCGCGGTCGGCCGCAAGGGCATCGACGAGGGCACGTTCCTCGGGTACGCGCCGAACACCGCGGACCACGGGTTCTCGTGGGCGATCGAGGGCTACGTCAACGACAACGCGATCGCGAACATGTCGAAGAAGCTCTACGACGAGGCTCCGGCGAACGACCCTCGCAAGCAGGAGTACCTGGACAACTACGGGTACTTCACCGAGCGGGCCACGCAGTACGTGAACGTGTTCGACCCGAGTGTCGGCTTCTTCCAGGGCCGTGACGCGGCGGGCAAGTTCACCCGGAGCAAGGAGGAGTTCGACCCGGAGGTCTGGGGTATCGACTACACCGAGACCAACGCGTACGGCATGCGGTTCTCGGTTCCGCAGGACGGACAGGGCCTGGCGAACCTCTACGGCGGCAAGGCGGGGCTGGCGTCCAAATTGGACGAGTTCTTCGCCAAGCCGGAGCAGGGCCTCAAGTTCGGCACCTACCCCGGTGTCATCCACGAGATGACCGAGGCGCGGGACGTGCGGATGGGCATGTACGCGCATTCGAACCAGGCCGCGCATCACACGCTCTACATGTACGACTACGCGGGTCAGCCGTCGAAGACGCAGGCGAAGGTCCGCGAGGCGCTGGCGAGGTTGTACGTCGGCAGCGAACTCGGCCAGGGCTACGGCGGTGACGAGGACAACGGCGAGCAGTCGGCCTGGTGGCTGTTCGGCATGCTGGGCTTCTACCCGCTGCAGGTCGGCAGCTCGGACTACGCGATCGGCTCGCCCCTGTTCACCAAGGCGACCGTGAACCTGCCCGGCGGCAAGAAGATCGTGGTCAACGCGCCGAAGAACAGCGCGAAGAACGTCTACGTGCAGGGTCTGAAGGTGAACGGCAAGGCGCAGACGTCGACGTCGCTGCCGCATTCGGCGATCGGAGGAGGCGGGACGCTGGACTTCGACATGGGCCCGAACCCGTCGTCGTGGGGTACCGGCCCGGACGACGCGCCGAAGTCGATCACCAAGGGCGACGCGGTGCCCACCCCGGTGCACGACCTGACCAAGCCGGTCTCCGGCGGGGACGCCGCGTTCTTCGACAACACGTCGCGGACCGAGGCGAAGGTCAAGGCGCCGATCCAGTACCAGGTGCCTTCGACGAACGAGGCGGGTTCGTTCTACACGCTGACTTCGGGCAAGGGCGCGGGTGACGCGAAGAGCTGGGTGCTGAAGGGCTCCTACGACGGGAAGACGTGGGCGGTCGCGGATCAGCGGACCGACCAGACCTTCCAGTGGCGTCAGCAGACCAGGGCGTTCAAGATCGCGAATCCGGCGCACTACGCCTACTACCGGCTCGAGGTCACCGCGACCACGGGCGGGGAGGTGTCGCTGTCGGAGTTCGAGGTGCTGGGCAAGCCCGACGCGGCGTGCACGGAGACGATCACGGGCGAGCGCAAGGGGCCGCTGACCGTACGGAACGGGGTGACCTGTGTGGACGGTGCGACGATCTCCGGTCCGGTGTCGGTGTCGGCGGGCGCGAGCCTGATCGTTCGCGGCGGCTCGATTTCCGGGCCGCTGACCGCGACCGGTGCGGCGCAGGTCGTGCTGGACCGGACGAAGGTGGGCGGCCCGGTGGCGATCACCGGGACGACCGGGGCGGTCTCGATCGAGCTGACCGAGATCGGCGGGCCGGTGGCGTTGACGGGCAACAAGGGGCCGGTGCTGACTGCCAGCACGATCGGCGGACCTCTGGCGTGCGCGGCCAACTCCCCCGCTCCGACGGACTACGACCTGCGGAACACGGTCCGCGGCCCGGCCGCCGGGCAGTGCGCCAAGCTGTAGTCCTCCGGTGAGTACGTGAAGGCCCCCTTCCGTGAAGGGGGCCTTTACGTCTGTTCGGGACGTCGGCCGCGGAGGATGCCGAAGCCGACGAGGGCCGCGGACAGCAGGGTGAGCGCGAGCCCGGCGCACGTGATCGCCTTCGGGAAGTCGGCCGACTGCTGAGCCGACGTCAACGCACCGGGAAAGACCACCGCCAGGATGGTGCCGCTGAGCGCGATGCCGATCCCGGTGGTGACCTCGCTGGAGGTGTCGACGAGCGCGGCTCCGATGGTGGTCCGGTTCGAGGGCAGGCCACGCATGACGTTGGTGCCCGCCACGACCCCGACCACGCGCATTCCGGCTGCCACGAGGGCGAGCGCGACGGCGATCCAGAGGTAACCGAGTCCGCCGAACACCGTGTAGACCGCGAGCCCGCACACTACCGCGGCGGCGCTGAGCCAGGCGGCCTTGCCGAGACCGACGCGGGTGATCAGCGGGGTGATGAGAGCGCCGCCGGCGATGAGGACGACGACCTGGGGCAGCATCCCCAGCGCCGCCTGTGCGGGCGCCCAGCCGAGACCGAACTGGAGCTGCAGTGTCACGAGGTACCCGAGCCCGGCGGTCGCCAGCCCCGCCGCGGCTTTGAGGGCCAGGCCGCTGGACACGAGCGGGCGGGCGATGAGTTTCAGGTCGAGCAAGGGATGCCGGGCGGTCTTCTCGCGGATGACGAAGCAGATCGCGGCGGCGAGCGCGGCCACGGTGGCGCCCCAGGGCAGAGCCGAGGCGGTGCCCGCTTCGGCGAAGAGCGTCGGGGCGAGCAGCGCGAGGACGATCGTCGCGGTTCCCAGTGCCGCGCCGGCGACGTCGATCGGATCGCGATGCAGGTCGGCGGCATCGTCGGCCGGGATACCGGCCCGGATGCCGAGGAACGCGAGCGCGGCGATCGGCACGTTCACCAGCAGCAGCGCTTGCCACGGCGCAACGGTGAGTACGAGCCCTCCGGCGGTGGGGCCGACGGCGAGACCGATCAGGCCGACGGTCGAGATCAGGGTGGTGGCGCGGACGCGCAGCACGTCTTCGTCGAACAGGCGGAACGCGAGGGCGAGTGATCCCGGGGTCGTCATCGCGGCCGCGACACCCATGAGTGCCCGGACGGCGATGAGCTGCCACGCGACGGTGACGAACATCGTGGCCAGGCTCGCCGCCCCGAGCAGGACGAGCCCGGCGAGCATGACCTTGCGCCGTCCGATCCGGTCCGCCAGGGCGCCGAACGCCAGCATCAGGCCGCCGAATACGACGGAGTAGGCGCCGGTCACCCATTGCAGCGTGGTCGTCGAGGCGGAGAGCTCACGGCCGATGGTCGGCAGCGCGACGTTGAGGATCGAGTTGTCGAGCATCTCGACCAGGAACACGGCCGAGAGCCCGGCCAGCGCCGGCCATTTCCCGGCCAGTGAGGGGCTTTGGACAGGGGAACGCATCACGTACTCCTTCGCGATGAAGGAGTGACGGTTCGTTCGATACCGCGTATGCGCGTGCCCGGTACGGCAGGCACGTTTCTACCCCGATGCCTCGATCATACGACGCTCGCGAGGTGCCAGGGCGGTTAGGTCCACGCGGGACGGTCCGTTCGCCCCATGCGCATCAGGCAGTCACAGCGGCTGCCAAGTACATGAAGGCCCCCATCCTTGCGCCTAGGTACAGGAAGGGGTCCTTCATGTACCTAGGCGGGCAAAAGGCGACCACTCACGAGGCGAATCCCGGCGATCAGGCGGAAGCGCCCCGCACCGCCAGTCTCCGCACGTCCATGTACAGGCACCCGGCCGTCGTGGGCTGCGGCGAACAGGTCCTTTCCGGATGGAACGACAGTTGGTTGGACGCAACGGTCAGCCGCACGAACCGCACACCGGTCGCGCTGCCCGGCGCGAGCTGGAGCGCGGTGAGCTTGTCGAGATCGGCGGGCTTGAAGTCGCCGGTGCCCGCCTTCACCCACGTCGTGCCGTCCACCGAGGTCTCGACGGTGACGTCCTTGGCGGCCGCGGGCGGGTCGTCGCCGCAGATGTTGGTCGGGTCGATCTCGATGGCACTGACGTTCACCGGTTTGCCGAGTTTGATCGTGACGAACCGTGTCTCGATGGTGCCGTCGGGGCGGACGACCCTGTCGGTCGACCAGCCGCCCCCGCCGAGCACCGACGCGGTCGTGAGATCGCCGGGGCCGCAGCCGTAGGGGGTGAAGTCCTCACCGTTGAACGCGGTGACACCGGCACCGGCACCACTGGAGGCCCAGTTGAACCGCAGCGACCAGTCCAGCTTGCTGGTCCCCGACCGCACCGAGACCGCGCGGATCTCGCCGTCGGCGCCACCTCCGGAGGCGTAGACCTTCGGATAGGTGCCGGGGAGCACGCCGGGGATGGTGTAGGCCCCGGCCGCGTCGGTGACCGCGGACAGCGACCCGGCGAAACCGGAGTCGTGCCCGCTGAACCGGACGGCGACACCCGCGATCGGCGCTCCGCCTTCGCGGTCGGTGACCTTGCCGGTCACGGTCCCGGTCGGGGTGCCCGCGGGCGGCGGGGTGGAGAAGTCCTCGGCCGGCGCGGTGTCGGCGCCGCTGATCGACGCGGCGAAGTAGCCCATGCCGCGCGCGGCGAAGGCCTTCCACAGTTTGGCGTGCGCGCGGCCGCCGTTGATCACCGTGTCGGCCTGCAGGATCGAGTTCCGCATGTCCAGGAAGGACGGCGACGCGGGCGAAAGCTCCATCGCGCGGGTGACCAGCGCCCGCGTCAGCGGCACACCGAGCGCCGAGCGGATGTCCCACAGGGTGCTCGCCCAGATCTCGCCGTCCGCGTGGACCTGCGGGAAGCCGACGATCCGGCCGAGGTCGCCGTAGGTGTAGCCACCGGGGCCTGCCCCTGGTGTGCCGGGGCACTTCGACGCGACGGCACCGACCGGGCAGTCCAGCGGCTGGGTGCGGGCCAGCGGGACGCCGTTGCTCACGTAGTCGCCGCCGAGGAGTTCACCGGGCGCCGAGGTGTCCTTGATCGCGTTGCGCCCGACGAGGTAGTCGAAGGCGTACCAGTCGCTCCAGGCCTCCCCCATCGCGCCGGACTGCAGGGAGTTCAGGGTGGAGTTGCCCTGCGCGTCGACGACGAGCCGGTTGGACAGGCCGTGGGTGTACTCGTGGTGGATGATCGTGGCGTCGTCGGCGGAGTTCGCGGCGAGGAACGGGTCGTCGGGGTTCCTGGGGTCGTGGAACAGGAACATCCCCATCGTCGGCGGCTGCCCGTCCGGCGGGGTGCCCATGAACGCGTTGTCGTAGTAGCCCGGTTCCTGCGCGCCGAGCAGGGTGTGGACCTGGACGGCGTCGCCGTCGACCTTCTCGAAGTTGCCCGCCTGGCGGGTGAAGCCGATCGGAAAGGAGGCGAGGTGGTCGTGGAAGCTCCCGACGTAGGCCAGTGCCTGCACGGCGTTCTGCTCCCGGTTCTTCGCCCACGAGCCCGGCGTCTTCGGGTCCCAGGAGCACGGCCTCGCCGCCGAGCACGGCGGGCCGACGGCGGCGTTGAAGTCGGTGAACCGGTAGCGGTAGGTACCGTCGGTGTTCGGCCCGATCTCTTCCTGCGGCTGGAACTTCAGGTCGCCGTTGACGTCGGCGGCGACGTGCGCGACGTTGCCGTCCAGGGTTTTGGCGTCGGCGGGCAGCCAGCCCTTCTGGGTCAGATCGACCTGCTTCTGCGGGCCCGGCTGGGCTTCCCAGGCGAGGCCCTTGGCGCCGGCAGCGTCGTTGTCGTCATTGGCGTGGTTCACCAGGTTCTTGCGGTAGAGCAGCTTGCCGGTACCGGCGTCGGTCACCTCCTGGAACATCTTGTCCACGGCGGGTCTGGTCAGCGTGTACCAGGCGGGACGGAGCCCGTCGCCGGTCAGGAACGCGACCTGCTTGGAGTCCGGCGCGGGAGCGGCCAGCGTGGTCGCGCCCAGCGAGGCGGGAAGGTCGCGCACGGGCGCGCCGTCCAGCTGGATCAGCCTGCCGTCCTTCGCGACGTGCGCCTTCAACCCGTTGCCGAACACGGGAACTCCGCCGACGGACTGGGTGAAGGAGAGATGGTGCGTGCCTTCGACGTCGACGTAATCCTTACGCAGGTTCAGTTTCGCGGTGTCATCGGCGCTGAGGCCGACAAGCCCTTCCTTCTGCCGCAGGTAGTTCAACACGATCTCGTGGGGTGACCGGCCGCTCGGTCCGGTGAGGAACCCGTCGGTGCGGGCCAGGACACGGGGTGTGCCGGTCAGCTCGTCGAAGTCGAGGAGGGCCTGGTTGCCCAGTTCCGCTCTCGTGTTCGTGACGGACGTCGACCGGGACGCCGCCGCGGCGAGGACACGCGGGCTGGTTCTCGCCGTGTCCCGGACATCGACGTCCTTCCCGGATCTGTCCGGTGTGGTGTGCACGGCACCCGGTGCCGGTGCCGCGCCGGCTTCGGGCGCCGTGACCAGCGCTAGCACTGCGATGGCGGTCGCGGCGCACAACGAGGTACGCGAACGTGACGTCACTCCAGACCCCTCTCGTGGTGGTGACGCAGACGTTCCCTTCGTACCGATACAGTCACCGTGGACGTCAGCGCCGATCAGGTACGGAATTCCCGGTGAGCGGTACCCCGGCGCTGGAGTGTCCACAGTGGATTTAAAGGGATTCGTAGGGGAAGATGGACGGCGCCACGGAATTCGAGCGGCTGCGGCCCGCCATGTTCGGACTGGCGTACCGCCTGCTCGGTTCAGCGGCGGAGGCGGAAGACGTCGTCCAGGACGCCTATCCGAAGTGGGCGAGCGCCGAACGTGGGTCGATCGCGTCGCCGCGGGCGTGGTTGGCGAAGGTGGTCACCAATCTCTGCCTGAACCGGCTGACCTCGGCCAGGGCTCAGCGGGAGCGCTACGTCGGGCCATGGCTGCCCGAACCGGTCCTGACCTCGGACGACGTGCTCGGTCCGCTGGAGACGGCGGAGCAGCGGGAGTCGGTATCGCTGGCGATGCTGGTGTTGCTGGAGCAACTCGGCCCGGTCGAGCGCGCGGTGTTCGTGCTGAAGGAGGCCTTCGCGTACAACCATCGCGAGATCGCCGCGATCCTCGACGTCTCCGAGGTCAACTCGCGCCAGCTGCACAGCCGCGCGCGGCGGGCCCTGGACCGATCGGACGAGCGACGGGTTCCGGACCCGCGACAGCTCGAGAAACTGGTCGAGAGTTTCCTGTCGGCGGCACGGGACGGCGATTTGCCCGCTTTGGAGAGTCTGCTGACCGCCGACGTCACGGCGTGGTCGGACGGTGGCGGCAAGGCCACCGCGGCCCGGCGTCCGGTGCACGGCGCGGCGAAGGTCGCGCGGCTGTACGCCGGGATGTTCGACGGCGTCGGACAGGTGTCGATCGAAATCCTGGAGGTCAACGGGGGTCCGGCGGTGGTCGCGACGGCCGGTGACGTCCTGTACGGCATCCTCGGGTTCGAGGTGGCGGAAGGGCGGATCCGCGGGCTCCGCGCGGTCGCGAATCCGGAGAAGCTCGCGTTCCTTTCGGAACAGTTGTCACATTCCGGGTGGCTCGCCGGTTCTTGAGGGTGGAAGCTCTCAACAACGGAGGACCAAGGTGACGAACCCGATTCTGGTGACCGGCGGTACCGGCGACCTCGGCCGCGAGGTCGTGCGGCGGCTGGTGGCCGAAGATAGGCCGGTTCGGATCATGAGCAGGCGGCCACGGCCCGCCGAGGAACCGAACGAATGGGCGCGGTGCGATCTGAAGACCGGTGACGGCCTCGCCGACGCGGTCGACGGTGTCTCGGCGATCGTCCATTGCGCGTCGACGCTGGGTCGCGGGGACGAGCGGGTGACGCGGAACCTGGTCGAGGCGGCGCGGCGGGCGGGCAGTCCGCATCTGGTGTACATCTCCATCGTCGGCATCGACCTGATCCGGTTCTTCTACTACGACGAGAAGCTGGCCTCGGAGAAGGTGATCGAGGAGTCCGGTCTGCCGTGGACGGTGCTGCGCGCGACACAGTTCCACGAGCTCGTCGCGCGGGCGTCGTCGGCGCAGCGGCGGCTGCCGGTGACGTTCATGCCGTCGGGGTTCCGGTTCCAGCCGGTCAGCACCGCCGATGTCGCGGACAGGCTGGTCGAGCTGGTGTCCGGCGAGCCGTCGGGGCGGGTGCCGGACATGGGCGGCCCCGAGGTGCGGAGCGCGCGTGACCTGGCGGAGGCGTATCAGCGGTCGGTGGGGCGCCGGAAGCCGATCGTGTCGCTGTGGCTGCTGGGCAAGGCGGCGCGGGCGTTCCGGGCGGGCGGCAACCTGACACCGGAGAACGCGACCGGTTCGGGCACGTTCGAGGAGTTCCTTTCCTCACGCGTTTAGTCCTCTGGATGCGGCACACCGAGCCGCGCTCACGCGTCCGAGTTACGGTGGCCTGGTGACGATCACCGGGTTCTTCTCCTCCTTCGAAACGGGTGATCCGCAGCCGCTGGATCCGGCCCTGCGCGTCGGCACCGGCCCGGCGTCGTCGCCGACCGCGAAGGCCGGTGTCGGGTTCACCGGCGCGCACGCCCTCCGCTACGAGAACACGCTGCGCGCGACCGTGTTCGAAGTGGACATCGAGGTCACCGGCGACACCGAACTGTCCTATGTGGTCTTCCCCGAAGCCGGGACCGACTACCACGGCACCTTCGTGGCGTTGGAAGTCGAGTTCGCCGACGGGACGTCGGCCGGGTTCAGCGCCACGGAGCAGGCCCTGGACAAGACGCTGTACGTGGACCAGTGGAATCTCGTGCGCCGACGGCTCGGCGACTTCGCCGGACGGCGGATCGCCCGGGTCGTCCTGGTCAGCGAGCCGCCGGACGGCGCGAGCGCGGGCTGGATCGACGACGTCCGGATCACCGAACGCGCGATCGAGATCCGCGAGCCGGTCGACCACGTCCGCACCACCCGCGGCACGCATTCCAGCGACAAGTTCTCCCGCGGCAACAACTTCCCCGCGACCGCGGTCCCGCACGGCTTCAACTTCTGGACCCCGGTCACCGACGCGGGCGCCACGAACTGGATCTACAGCTACCACCGCCACAACGACGCCACGAACCGTCCGGCGCTGCAGGCGTTCGCACTGTCGCATCAGCCGAGCCCGTGGATGGGTGACCGGCACACCTTCCAGGTGATGCCGGGGATCGGCCCGGTCGAGGCCGACCGGGCGCGGCGCGCGCTCGCGTTCTCCCACGACGACGAGGTCGACCGGCCGCATCACTACGGTGTCCGGTTCGCCAACGGCGTCACCACCGACATCGCCCCGGCGGATCACGCGGCGCTGTTCCGCTTCACCTTCCCGGGTGATCGAGGTTGGCTGCTGTTCGACAACGCCCGCAACCGGGGCGGGTTGCGGCTGGACGCGGCGAACGGCGTAGTCACCGGCCACACCTGGGTGCGCAGCAGGTTGTCGACCGGAGCACGGCGGATGTTCGTCCACGCCGAGTTCGACGTCCCGGCCGAACGCGGCGGGAGGATCCGGCGCCCGGTGTGGCGCACGGTGACCGGGTTCCTGGAGTTCGCCGCGGGCGAAGTGACGATGCGGATCGCGACGTCGCTGATCAGCCTCGCGCAGGCCAGACGGAATCTGGACCAGGAGATCCCGGCAGGCACGACCTTCGAGCAGGTCCGTGATCAAGCCCGCGCGCAGTGGGCCGAGGTGCTGGACCGGGTCGAGATCGAGGGCGCGACCGAGGACCAGCGCACCACGTTCTACTCGAACCTCTACCGGCTGTTCCTGTACCCGAACTCCGCGCACGAAGTCACACCGAAGGGTGTCCGCCACGCGAGCCCGGTCATCCGCCGGCTCTGGCCCAGCACGCGCACCAGGACCGGCGCGAAGGTCGTGGACGGCGAGATGTACGTCAACAACGGCTTCTGGGACACCTACCGCACCACGTGGCCCGCGTATGCCCTGCTCACGCCCGGCCGATGCGGACGGATGATCGACGGATTCGTCCAGCAGTACCGCGAAGGCGGCTGGATCTCGCGCTGGTCCTCCCCCGGCTACGCCAACCTCATGACCGGCACCAGTTCCGACGTCGCTTTCGCCGACGCGTACCTCAAAGGCGTGCGCGGATTCGACGTCGAGGCCGCCTACGAAGCGGCGCTGAAGAACGCGACGGTGACGCCCCGCGGGCAGAGTGTCGGCCGCAAGGGCCTGCACGAGTCGATCTTCCTCGGCTTCACGCCGACGTCGGTCCATGAAGGGCTGTCGTGGGCATTGGAGGGTTGCATCAACGACTTCGGCCTGGCCAACTTCGCCGAAGCGCTCGGGCATCACGACGACGCCGCGTACTTCCGGCAACGTTCACAGCAGTACGCGAACCACTTCGACCATCTGATCGGCTTCTTCCAGGGCCGTAACCGTGACGGCAGCCGTCATTTCGCCGCCCAAGGCTACGACCCCGAGGCGTGGGGCGGCGACTTCACCGAGACGAACTCCTGGAACACCGCTTTCTCGGTACCCCACGACGGCGCCGGGCTCGCCGCGCTGCACGGCGGCGCCGAGGCGCTGGAGTCCAAACTGGACACTTTCTTCGCGACTGCGGAGACCGGCCGCAAACCCGGTTCCTACGGCGGGTTGATCCACGAGATGACCGAGGCTCGCGACGTCCGAATGGGACAGTACGGGCATTCCAACCAGCCGTCCCACCACATCCCCTGGATCTACCACTACGCGGGCGCGCCTGCGAAGACGCAGCGGATCGTGCGGGAGGTCCTGCGGCGGCTCTACGTCGGCAGCGACCTCGGCCAGGGCTATCCGGGCGACGAGGACAACGGCGAGATGTCCGCTTGGTACGTCTTCGCCGCGCTCGGGTTCTACCCGCTGGCGATGGGCAGCCCCGAGTACGTGATCGGCGCGCCGTTGTTCACGAAGGCGACCGTCCACCTGGAGAACGGGAAGGACCTGGTCATCGAGGCGCCCGGCAACACCGGCGACACCGTGTACGTCCAGGGGCTGACGATCGACGGACGGCCGCACGAGAGCACCACGCTTCCGCATTCCGCGCTGGCCGAGGGTGCCGTGCTGAAGTTCACGATGGGCGAGCAGCCGTCGGAGTGGGGTCGCTCCCCCGTCGAGCCCGCCGACCCGCGACCGCTCACGGACATCACGGTGCCCGACGGTCCCCTGTTCGACGACACCACCAAGACCGAGATCACCTTCCCCGAACGCGAACCCGTCATCGAGTTCCCCGTCGAGGACGCTGCTCGTGACGTCGTGATGTACACGCTGACGTCGGGCAGCCGCGGGGGTGATCCGCGCTCGTGGGTGCTGGAGGGATCCGACGACGGCGAGCACTGGACGCTGCTGGACCAGCGTGAGGGCGAGAAGTTCCGGTGGCGCCGTCAGACGCGGCCGTTCGCCCTCGCCGGGCCGGCGCGGCACGCCCGATACCGTCTTCGCGTCACCTCGTCCACCGCCCGGCGGGTCACCCTCGCCCAAGGAGAGCTGCTCGCCCGATGATCACCCGCATCACCCAGGCCACGACCGATCGTCTGGTCGCCTCCGACCCGGGCCTGGTCCGGCTCCGGCTCGGCTTCTCGGCCGTCCTCAGCATCGTCGTCGCGGTGCTGGCCATCCTGCCGTTCCACCAGCCCCTCACGGTCACCCTCGTCGCCGCGATCGCCGCCATGACGTCCGCCTTCACCGTCAACGACGAAACCCCGGGGAAGCAGGCGGTGACGCTGGTTCTCGGGTTGGTGCTCGGCGCGGCGTCGCTCACGGCGGCGAGCGTGGGCTCGGCCGTGCCGCCACTGGACAGCATCGTGTTCGTCCTGCTGATCTTCGTCGCGGTCTACGCCCAGCGGTTCGGCTCGCGCGGCATCGCCCTGGGCTCGCTCTCGTTCTTCCTGTTCTTCTTCGCGATGTTCCTGCAGACGCATTTGAAGCAGGTCCCGGCGCTGCTGCTGGCGCTGACCATCGGGATCGCCGCCAACGCGGTGGTCCGGTTCGTCCTGCTGCGCAGGCACACCGACGCGGAGTTCCTCCGGATCCGGCGGGCGTTCCGGGCGCGGCTCGCCGCGGTGGTGCGCGCGGCCGAGGACCACCTCGCGGTGGGCGGCAGCGAGCGCACCCGCAAACGGCTCCGCAGGACGAACGCCCGCATGCACGAGTCCGTCCTGCTGATCGAGGACACCGCGCCGGAGGTGACCGGCGCGGACTCGGTGAACCGGCTTCGCCGCCGGGCGATCGAGGTCGAGCTGGCGGTGCAGTGGCTGACGATCACGGTGCAGCGCACCTGCGCCGAAGACCTCGACGAGGACGTCCGCGACGATCTCATCGCGCGGATGCGGCGGTTCCGGTCGCTGATCGAACGCGACCCGCGGGAGCTGCCGCTGATCAGCGAGACCGAAGAGTTCAGCAAGATGCTGGTGGAAGGCAGCCGGATCGACGAGCACGCCGCGCCCGGTGACGGCGTCCGCCGCGCGCTCGCCGAACTCGCGCTGGCCGACGTACGTGCGCAGCGGGTGGCCGAGCACGACGTCTCCGATGCCGTCGATGATCCCGAAGACCCCGAGGAGGAGAAGTCCTCGGCGTTCGCCTACGACAACCAGACGCGCAGCGCCATCCAGGCCGTGGTGGGCGGCGGGCTCGCCGTGCTCGGCGGGGAGCTGGTGTCGAGCCAGCGGTGGTACTGGGCGGTGCTGACCGTGTTCGTGGTGTTCATCGGCTCGTCGACCGCGGGGGCGACGTTCGTCAAGGGGGTCCGGCGGCTCGGCGGCACGCTGATCGGGATCGTGGGCGGGCTGGTGCTGACGCTGCTGGTGTCGGGCAGCGTGCCGGCGACGCTGGCGCTGATCCTCGTGTGCGTGTTCGGCATGGTCTACATGGCGCGGGTGTCGCAGGTGATCATGGCGTTCTTCATCACCAGCATGCTCGGGCTGCTGTACAGCCTGCTGGGGACGTTCAGCATCGAGGTGCTGTGGATCCGGGTCGCGGAGACCGCCGTGGGCGCGGCCGCCGGGGTCCTGGCGGCGGTGGTCATCATGCCGGTGCGTACGCGGGCGGTGATGCTGGACGACGTCTCGGCGCTGCTGGAGGAACTGGACGAGTTCGTCGAGAAGGCCGCGGGGCTGCTGTCCGGCGCGGAGAACGTGAGCGTCATCGAGAAGTCGCGTGATCTGGACCGGGCGGTGGACAAGGTCCGCACGACGATCGAGCCGCTCACCCATCCGGTGAATCTCAGCAGCCGTCGTGACTACGGCTGGCACGTGCTCACGACGGTGGAGACGATCGCCTTCCGCGCCCGCCACGTCGCCGCGCGGTCGCAGCCCGGGCTCCTGCTCAACGAGGCGGACCGGCTGCTGCTGTACACCGGGCGGATCCGGGAGAACACCGCGGTGCTGAGGAAGGCGATCGGCGATCCCGGCGGCTCGGGACACGGGACGCTGATCCGGGACGACGGCACGCCGGTGGCGGACCGGATCGACGATCCGCGGGCACGTTCGGTGCTCACCAGCCTCGGGCACCTCGACGAGACAGTGATCGCGCTGGGCCGCGTGTTCGGGGTCGAGGCCACAGATCCGGAGCCGTCCGGTAAGTCGTCCCAGACGTAGTGAAGGCCTCCTTGCCTACTTTGAGGGTAGGCAAGGAGGCCTTCACGGACCGGCCCGCAACGCCTTGGGGTCGCCTAGGTACATGAAGGCCCCCTTCCTGTACCTAGGCGCAAGGATGGGGGCCTTCATGTACTTCGGCGAGGTGTGAAGTTCGCATGGGGCGAATGTGACGCTCAGAAACTTCCGTGAAGGCCTCCTTGAGGGACCCAGAGTCCCTCAAGGAGGCCTTCACGGACCGAGCCGCGGAAATCGAACCGCGGCCGGAATCCACGTAGAGGGGTCAGCTCTTCGGTTTGGGACAGTTCTTCCACGAGAAGTGGTACGTGGTCTTGATGGAACCGTCGGTCGAGTCCATGGTGACGAAACTGGTGGTCTTCTTCGGATCGGAAGTGCCTACCCCGGCCCGCAGTTCCGTGTTGATGTTGAAGTTCCGATCCTCACCGCAGGGTTTGTAGACGATCGCGCCGACTTCGATGTTGTCGGTGAACTGCCAGTTGTCCTCGAACGGGCCTTTGAGGCTGTGGTTCACGAAGGATGTCGGGGAATTGCCCTGGAAGTAATAGTTGGCCCGTTCCAGCCCAGTGGCTCCCGCGGCCAAGGAGGCGAAACCTCGGTAATCGGTGCCCGCGATGCCGTAGGTGAATCCCTGCGGCACGTGGACATACAGGTTGAGCTGACAGTTCTTGCGCAGATCGGTGGGTTTGGCGCCGACGCCGACCTGAGCGGTGTATTCGCTGTAGGTGACGGTGAACGCGGTGTTGTCCGGCGAGACGGAAATGGCCGCCGTACCGGGTCTGCATCCGGTTCCGTTGACGGTCACGACGTCGATGACTATTTTGTCGGACGGCAACGGGGGCGGCACCCAGGCGTTCGGAGTGACGACCGAAGAGAAAAGCGTTACGGCAGCAACCAGCGCGTTGAGCATGGGATCCTTCCCAAGGCTTCCACACGGCGGATCCGGGCGGATTCGAGGTCAGCGAGACGTTCTTCTCCGGGTCGGCCGCCGATTCGGGCGAAAACGGTTTCGATCACCGGAAGGGGTGACCGCCGAAAATGAGGTCGTCGAGAATGCTCGTCGCCGCCGGACGGGCGGCGACGAGCGGTGAAGCCCTCGTTCAGGGCAGCCAAGACCCTGACCGGGCATGGGTGGGACGGCCTTCTTCCGGACCGGGAAGCAGGCCGTCACCCGGGAACAGAGGTCAGGAGGTCGGGCAGGTCTTCCACGAGAAGTGGTAGGTGGTCTTGAACGCGCCGTCGGTCGAATCCATCGTGATGAAACTGGTGGTCTTCTTCGGATCCGACGAACCGGCGCCGACCCTCAGTTCCGTGTTCACGTTGAGGTTCCGGTCCTCGCCGCACGGCTTGTAGATGATGACGCCACCCTCGGCCTCGTCACGGAATTGCCAGTTGTCCGAGAGCGGCCCGTTGACGGGATGACTGACGTGCGCGGTAGGCGAATTCCCCTGGAAGTAGTAATTCGCCCGCTGCAGCGCCTTGGCGCCGGATTCGAGATAGGCGAAACCGCGGTAATCAGCACTGGCGATACCGTAGGTGAATCCCTGCGGAACGTGGATGTTGAGGTTGAGCTGGCAGTTCTTCCTGAAGTCGGTGGGTTTCGCGCCGACACCGACCTGAGCGGTGTATTCGCTGTAGGTGACGGTGAACGCGGTGTTGTCCTTGGCGACGGCGACCGCGGAAGAACCCGGCGGGCAGCCGGAGCCGTTGACCGTGACGACGTCGATGACGACGCGGTCGGGCGGCGGTCCCGGCGGCGGGGACATGCTGTTCGGTGTTATTATCGACGAGAAAAGAGATACGGCGGCGACCATTGTGCTGAGCATGGGGTCCTTCCCGAAAACTTCCACACGGGGGGCGGGGGACTGGGCGGACTCATGTTAGCGAAACGATCTTCACGATGCCGCCCGCCGATCGGACGCAAACGTCCCGGCAATCGGTTCATGAAATGAAGTTATGGTCTGTAACCGTTTTCCGGATCCATGGGGAACACCGTAGTCCCCGGAAAACACCATTCACTTCGCACGATATGAAAAATGCTTTCGCGGGTTCGCCGTTGACGATTCCGGAGAGACAGGGCGTTTCCGCCGCCTCGCTCCCCCGCGTCCCGACGCGGCGGGGTGCGTGAGCCGGGTCACCCGGCGGTGTGCCGCGGCCGCGGACCGCATCGATCAAGAAAACAGTGACTGGACGCACCCGAACGGCGACTCGGGACAGGACTAGCATCGCGGTACAAGTCGATGTCGCCTCAAGCTGGAGAACCGCAATGACCCAAGCCCCTGTCAACGTCACCGTCACCGGTGCGGCCGGCCAGATCGGCTACGCGCTGCTCTTCCGCATCGCGTCCGGTCAGCTGCTCGGCCCGGACACCCCGGTGAAGCTGCGGCTCCTGGAGATCCCGCAGGCGGTCAAGGCGGCTGAGGGCACCGCGATGGAACTCGAAGACGGCGCGTTCCCGCTGCTGTCGGGCATCGACATCTTCGACGACCCGAAGCAGGCCTTCGAGGGCGCGAACGTCGCCCTGCTCGTCGGCGCCCGTCCCCGCGCCAAGGGCATGGAGCGCGGCGACCTGCTCGAGGCCAACGGTGGCATCTTCAAGCCGCAGGGTGAGGCCATCAACGCCGGTGCGGCGAGCGACATCAAGGTCCTCGTCGTCGGCAACCCGGCCAACACCAACGCCCTCATCGCGCAGGCGCACGCGCCCGACGTCCCGGCCGACCGCTTCACCGCGATGACCCGCCTCGACCACAACCGCGCCCTCGCGCAGCTGTCGAAGAAGCTGAGCGTGCCGGTGACCGAGCTGAAGAAGGTCGCGATCTGGGGCAACCACTCCGCGACCCAGTACCCGTCGATCGCGCACGCCGAGGTGTCCGGCAAGCCCGCGACCGAGGTCATCACCGACCAGCAGTGGCTGGCCGACGACTTCATCCCGACCGTCGCCAAGCGCGGCGCGGCGATCATCGAGGCCCGCGGCCTGTCCTCCGCGGCGTCGGCCGCCTCCGCGGCGATCGACCACGTGTACACCTGGGTCAACGGCACCCCCGAGGGTGACTGGACCTCGGCGGCGGTCGTGTCCGACGGCTCCTACGGTGTCCCGGAGGGCCTGATCTCCTCGTTCCCGGTCACCGCCGCGAACGGCGAGTACAAGATCGTCCAGGGCCTGGAGATCGACGACTTCTCGCGCGCCCGCATCGACGCTTCGGTCAACGAGCTGGCCGAAGAGCGCGACGCGGTGAAGAAGCTCGGCCTCATCTGAGCCTGAACCACCTCACGAAGGCGGCCGTGTCCCTCGGGACGCGGCCGCCTTTTCGCTGCCGATGATCGTGTCGAGGTTCGCGCGGGTGGTCTCCAGCTCACCGATCGCGTCGTCGATCCGGCTCCGCTGCTGCCGCAGCGCCTCGACCAGCTCCGGGCAATCCGGCGTCAACCAGCCGTCCTCGTCGACGATGCAGGGCAGGATCTCCAGGATCTGCGCGGTGTTCAGCCCGGCCGCGAGCAGGATCCTGATCCGCCGCACCGCGGCCACGTCGGCGTCCCCGTAGACGCGGTAGCCGCTCGGCCGCCGCACCGGGGTGAGCAGTCCCTGCTCCTCGTAGTACCGCAGCGCACGTTCGCTGACGCCTGTCCGCCGCGCGAGTTCCCCGATCCGCATCCGCACTCCAGACTTGACTCTCACGTCAATGTCAAGGTTTAGCTTAGCCGCCATGACCACCGTGACCGTTCTCGGACTCGGCCCCATGGGCCACGCCCTCGCCGCCGCTTTCACCGCCGCCGACCACCCCACCACCGTCTGGAATCGCACTCCTGGCAAGGAAATCGGCCTCGACGCCGCCGTCGCAGCGACCGCCGCGGAGGCGATCGAGGCGAGCCCGCTCGTGATCGTCTGCGTGCGCGACTACGCCGTGGCACAGTCGATCCTCGACACCGACGCGCTCAAAGGCCGCACCCTCGTCAACCTCGGCGGCGGATCACCACGGCAAGCCCGCGCGATGGCGACCTGGGCCGCCGAGCACGGCATCGACTACCTCGACGGCGTGATCATGGCCACCACCGACGCGATCGGCGGCCCGGACGCGGCCCTGTTCTTCAGCGGCCCCGCCGACGTCTACGAAGCACACCGGCCCACGCTGGCCGCGCTCGGCGAGAACGCGCAATACGTCGGCGACTCCCCCGGCCAGGCCGCCGCGTTCGACGCGTCCCTGCAGGACATGCTCTGGACCTCCATGAGCGGAGTGATCCACATGCTCGCGCTCGCGAAGGCGGAGAGCATCGGCGCCACCGACATCGGCGCACACGCCAAGGCGCTGCTCGGCTTCTTCCCCGCCATGATCGACCTGCTCGCCGAACAGGTCGCCACCGAGGACTACTCCGGCGACGCGGGTACCCTCGAATCCACCGCCGCGACGATGGACCACATCCTCGACGCGATCCGCGCGCAAGGCCTCGACAACGGCGTCCTCACCGCGGCCCGAGCCCAAGTACAGCGAGCGATCGACGCCGGCCACGGCTCTGACGGCTTCGCCAGGCTCGCCGCCCTCTAAGAGCGGAACTGCCGCGCCTTGATCCCGTACTGACCCATCTTCCGGTACAGCGTCGCCCGGCCCATCCCGAGCTTCTCCGCCGCACCGACCACGGTGGCCCCCGGCTCGGCGAGGCAGCGCACGATCTCGTCCCGCTCCATCGCCTGCAACCGGCTCAACCGATGCCCCACCCCGGAGAACACCTCCGCCGGCAGATGACGGCTGTCGATCACGTCCGACCTCGACGCCGCCTCCCGCACCACCCGGCGCAGCTGCTTGGCGTTCTCCGGCCAGTCACAGGCGGTCAGCGCCCGCACCGCGGCCGGGGTGAACGCGACCTCGCGCCCCCGGTCGCGGCGGGCGAAATGATAGGCCAGCGGCAGGATGTCGTCCGGGCGGAACCGCAACGCCGGAACCTCGACCACCACCTCCACCAGCGGGGCGAGCGCCTCCGGGAGCGCGCCGGCGTCTTCCGCGGTCAGCACGAACGGCGGCGGCTCACCCTCCTGCCGAGCTTCGGCGAACAACCCCGCCAGCTCGGCGGCCGCCCACGCCGGGAGCGTGTCCACCCCCGAGACGATCACGCATGTCCCCTCCTTCTCCAGCTCCGGAGTCCACAACGTCAGCCAGGTGTCGACGTCGTCCGGCGCGGGCGGACGCGCGTTGAGCACCCGATCCCTCGGCCGCGTCGCCCGCCGCGCGGCCGACGCGAGCGCCGTCTTCCCCGCCCCGGCTTCACCGACGACAGCGACCACCCGCCCACGACTCAACGCCGAACCCACCTCGCCGAGCGCGTCCGACCAGCCCGGCGACAGCCTCGGGGCATCAGCCGGATCGAACCGATCCGAGTGCACCCGGAACACCTCACCACGCGGCGCCGGCCGCGGAGTCCGCCCCGACGCCCGTGCCAGCATCAACGCCGCCGTGTTCCCGGCCGCCGCCTGCGCCAGCGCCAGCAGCAACTCCGACGACTGATCCGACCACGTCGTCAAGTTCACGCTGCCCGCCAACGCGCCGGTCAGCGGATCCAGCACCGGCACCGCCGCGCACGTATAGCCCCGCAAACCCGTGCAGTAGTGCTCCGCGGCCCGCACCAACGTCGGCGCGCGATCGGCCAGCGCCAGACCCAGCCCATTGGTACCGGCATTGCTCTCCGCGAAGTAGAACCCCGGCGCCAGGTGGACCCGATCCAACGACCGCACGATCGACGCGTCCGTGCACAGCCTGCTCAGCACCAAACCCTCACTGTCGGTGATCATCAAGCTGACCGGCTCGTTCGCCAGCGTCGCCTGCAACCCCCGCAGCACCTCGTTGCCGCACTCGTACAGCAGCGAACCGGTGTCCAGCGACCCGGTGAACACCGGCCGCACCTCGTCCTCGGGGGCGCCGTACCTGGCGCTGCGCTGCCAAGACGCCCGCAATCGCGGCGCGATCACCGCGTTCGCGCTCTCCACATCGACCTCCCGGGACGCCACAGTGCGTTCGGACCTCCGCCAGCGTACGTCCGCGGACACCGGCGCACAGGCTCGCCGGTGTCTCAAACTGAGACACCGAGCGCCTCCCTGACCTGCGCCGACACCCCTACCGTTCACCTCCAACGTGCCAACGGCGGTCACGATTGCGGAGGAAGACCATGTACACCAAGGACGGCGAGAGCTACTTCATCGTGGACGCGCACGTCGCGCTCTGGGACGCCCGGCCGGAGAACCAGGCCAACATCCACGGCAAGCAGTTCATCGACTGCTTCTACGACTACCACCGCAACCTCAGCCCGGAATCCGAGCTGTGGTCCTACGACGAATACCTCTACTACGGCGGCGCGCGCCTGATGAAGGACCTCTTCCAGGACGGCTACGTCGACCACGCCATCTTCCAGCCCGCCCACCTCGGTGCCTTCTACAAGAACGGCTTCGGCCAGACCGAAGAGGCCTTCGCCCTCACCAAGCAGCACCCGGACAAGCTCACCTACAACCACTGCTTCGATCCACGCCTCGAACAAGCCGGCCTCGACCAGCTCCGCCGCGACGCCGAACGCTTCGGTCTCAAAGGCGTCAAGCTCTACACCGCGGAATGGCGGGACGACTCCCGCGGCTACAAACTCGACGACCCCTGGTGCCGCCGCTACCTGGAAACGTGTCTCGAACTCGGCATCCGCAACATCCACATCCACAAGGGCCCCACCATCCGCCCGCTCGACCGCGACGCCTTCGACGTCGCCGACGTCGACAAGGTGGCCACCGACTACACCGACCTCGACTTCGTCGTCGAACACTGCGGGCTCCCCCGGCTCGAGGACTTCTGCTGGATCGCCACCCAGGAACCCAACGTCCACGCCGGCCTCGCCGTCGCGATGCCCTTCATCCACACCCGCCCGCGCTACTTCGCCCAGATCATCGGCGAACTCCTCTACTGGCTCGACGAAGACCGCATCCAGTTCTCCAGCGACTACGCGCTCTGGACCCCGAAATGGCTGGTCGAACGGTTCGTCGACTTCCAGATCCCCGAGGACATGACCGAGTACGCGCCACTGACCACCGACCAGAAACGCAAGATCCTCGGCCTCAACGCCGCCGCGATGTACGACCTCCCGGTGCCCGAAGAACTCCAGGTCCCGCGCCTCGAAACCCAAGCCGTCTCGGTGGCCTGACATGCGCGAACACGACGCCTACACAGCACTTCACGCCGTCTTCGACCCCGAACTCGACGAACCCATCACCGACCTCGGCTTCGTCCGCTCCCTCACCGTCGACGGGAGCGAGGTCACCGTCCACCTGAGGCTCCCGACGTCGTTCTGCTCGCCGAACTTCGCCTACCTCATGGCGTCCGACGCCAAAGACGTCCTCGCCGCGCTCGACGGAGTGTCCCGGGTCCACGTCGTCCTGGACGACCATCACGACTCCGACCTCATCAACCGCGGTCTCGCCGCCGACGCCGGCTACCGCGGCACCTTCGGCGACGAAGCGGAGCAGGACCTCGACGAACTCCGGCTCACCTTCCGCCGCAAAGCCCACACCGCGGCCATGGAGCGGGCCCTCACCCGGCTCCTGCGCGAAAACCGGGAACTGACCGAAGACCGGCTCCACGACATCACTCTCGCCGACCTTCCCGACCACCGCACCACCCACGCACTCCTGCGCCGACGGGCCGCGCTCGGACTCGACACCGCACCGGAGGCGCCGGTCCTCGTCGACGACCACGGAAAGCCTTACCCCCGCGAAGAAATCCCGCTACGGCTGCGCTTCGCCCGCTCCGTCCGCATCTCGATCGATGGCAACGCCCACTTCTGCCGCGGCCTGCTGCGCACCCGCTACCCGGAATCCGCCGCCGACCAGACACCCCGCAACCAGGAGGTCCACGCATCGTGAAAGCGATCCAGGTCATCGGTTACCACGAAAAGCTCCAGCTGACCGAGGTCGCCGAACCCGAACCCACCGGCCCCTACGACGTCATCGTCCGCATCGGCGGCGCCGGCGTCTGCCGCACCGACCTCCACATCCTCGAAGGCCAATGGGCCGAGAAGTCCGGCGTCACCCTGCCGTACACGATCGGCCACGAGAACGCCGGCTGGGTACACGCCGTCGGCAGCGCGGTGACCAACGTGGCCGAAGGCGACAAGGTCATCGTCCACCCCCTCATCACCTGCGGCCTCTGCCGTGCCTGCCGCTCCGGCGACGACGTCC
This sequence comes from Amycolatopsis sp. WAC 04182, assembly GCF_003947465.1. Classification (NCBI taxonomy): domain Bacteria; kingdom Bacillati; phylum Actinomycetota; class Actinomycetes; order Pseudonocardiales; family Pseudonocardiaceae; genus Amycolatopsis; species Amycolatopsis sp. WAC 04182. Next base: position 472,838 of record NZ_QHJJ01000003.1, on the reverse strand, counting down.
ACTGTGCCCAGTCGCAGTTCCCCGGCATCGACACCGCGGGCGGCTACGCGGAATACCTCAAGACCTCCGCCCGCAGCGTCGTCCGGATCGACGACAGCCTGGAACCCGCCGACGTCGCCGCCCTCGCCGACGCGGGGCTCACCGCGTACCACGCCGCGGCGAAAGCCGCCCGGAGGCTCAGGCCGGGCGACCGCTGCGTCGTCATCGGCGCCGGCGGCCTCGGCCATATCGGGATCCAGGTGCTCAAGGCCCTCACCGCCGCCGAACTCGTCGTCGTCGACCGCAACCCCGACGCCGTCGAACTCGCCGTCACCATCGGCGCCGACCACGGCGTCATCGCCGACGGCACCCAGATCGACCAGGTCCTCGACCTCACCGGCGGCGAAGGCGCCGAAACCGTCATCGACTTCGTCGGCGAAGGCGGCGCCACCAAGGACGGCCTCGCCATGCTGCGCCGAGCGGGCGACTACCACGTCGTCGGCTACGGGGAGAACATCGACGTCCCCACCATCGACGTCATTTCCAGCGAGATCAACCTGATCGGGAACCTCGTCGGCTCGTACACCGACCTCTGCGAGCTGATGGTCCTCGCCGCCCAAGGCCGCGTGAAACTCCACACCGCGCGCTACCCGCTCGAAGAGTTCCAAACCGCGCTCGACGACCTCGACGCCGGACGCATCCGAGGCCGCGCGATCCTGGTCCCCTGACCCTCGCGGGTCTTAAGGACTGCACCTACGTGGATTCCGGCTGCGGGCCGCCTGTCCAGTCCGTGAAGGCCTCCTTCAGGGACTCTGGGTCCCTCAAGGAGGCCTTCACGGAACCGGTCATCGCCACGTGCGCCCCACAGGCACCAGCGGTCACAGCGGCTGCGCGGGAAGGCCTCCTTCCCCCAGCTCAGCCGAGGAAACTAGACCTTCACACCTTGTCTGAAGTACATGAAGGACCCCTTCCTTGCGCCAGGCTCAAGGAAGGGGTCCTTCATGTACTTCAGGAGCCCGGCACGACCTCGCCGCCGCCTGTCGGGCGAGCTTGGCGCTACCAACGTAGTGAAGGACTCCTTGGCTACCCTGAGAGTAGTGAAGGAGGCCTTCACTACGGCCCGCAGCTTTGGCCCTAACGACACTCACCACCCACGAGACCGACAGGCCGCTAAGTTGGCCCAGTGCAGCTGAACGCGCTTCTCACCGGCCAGCCCTCGGAAGTCCTCACCCGGACCCTCGCGCTCTCCCCCGCCGAGCGGAAAGCCCTCGTCCCCGAACTTCTGGCCGCGTTCAAGGACAGCAGCGAGTTCGTCGAGATCAGGCCCAACACCTACGGCGCCCGCAACGCACTCAGGGGCCAGCAAGCTGCCACCGCGCTCTGGACCGTCCTCCCCGCGAGCGACCCCCTGCTCCGCAAACTTTGGATCGCCTCGCCCACGATCCTCGAACGCGTCCTGCAGGACCGGCCACTCGCCGAACGCAAGACGATCGCCCTTCGCATGATCGGCCACCAGACCGCATGGGAAGCCATCCGCCGCATGATCCTCGACGGCGACCTCGAACCCATCCGGACACCGGAGTACCACGCCGGCTGGTTCCGCTGGGCCGGACGTTTCCGCGGCAAACCGCTGGCCGAGCGGCTCCGCGCCGAACCGGAAGCCCTCACCGAACTCTGGGAACTGCTCACGATCGAAGGCAACGGAGACGCCAGTTTCGCCGCCTTCGACAAGTACGTCCGCGACGAGGACAAGTGGTCGACCGCGCTGCTCGAACTCACCGAGACCGGTGAAGTCGACCGAACCAGACTGCTCGATCTCACCCTCGACGTCCTCGCCCGCGATTTCGCCGCCTTCCGCGCCCAGTGGTACGCCGCCCTCCACGAAGCGCTCGCCCCCACCCCTGACGAGCGCACGAAGGCACAGCACCGCTACGCCCGGTTGTGCGGAAGCGGCCTCCCGCGCACCGTCTCCTTCGCGGTCAAAGCACTGTCCCTTGTGGACAAGCAAGGCACGCTCGACGACGAAGTCGCCCTCCAGCACCTCCCCGCGGCGGCGGCCGGACGCGGCGCCGCCACCGCCGAACTCGCACTCAAACTCGCCGGCCGCATCGCCGACCGGCGGCCCGAACTGACCGACCTCGCCGACGAGGTCTTCGAAGCGGCACTCACCCACGAGTCCTCCGGCGTCCGCGCCCTCGCCACCACCCGGCTCGGCGTCACCCCCGACGAAGCACCCGCCATCGAAGCCGCCGAATACCCCGAACCCGTGCGACCACCGTGGGACCAGCGCAAGACCTTGACCAGCCCGCTCGAAATCCCCGACACCCCGGCCGCGGTCGCGGAAGCCCTCTCCTCCCTGCTGGCCGACCCCGACCAGGCCGATCTCCTCCTGGCCGCTCTCGACGGCGCCCACCGTGTCGCGGGCGAACTCCAGGACGCTCTCAAACCACTGGTGAAACGCGCCACCAGAATCGACGGCCAGAGGTACAGCGCGGCCGTGCCGAAGATGATCGCCACCCTCGTCCTCGGCCTCACCGGCCGCGACGTGACGCCCCCACCCGAGGTCGACGGCTGGCGACGTCCGCTCCACCACCGGGTCACCGCCTTACTCGAAGGCACTGCCTTCCCTGTCTCCGCCGCCACCCACCGAGGCGGCTGGCTCGACCCCGTCGTGTTCGTCTCCCGCATGCTCGAACACCCCGACGCGGCCGAAGACGACGTCGTCGACGCACTCCTCCGGCTCGCCCCGGACACCAGGCCCGAAGCTCTCGCGCTCGCCTCGGAACTCACCGGGCCGTATGCCGACAGCATCCGCTACGCCCTCGGCGGGCCGCCCATCGCAGAAACCGGCTGGATCGCCCTCGCCGCCGCCCGCGCCCGGCACCCCGAATCGGCCGACCCCGCCGCCGCGCTCCGCGGCGAACCCGGACCGCCGTTCACCTGGACGGCGACGGTCGGCCCCAACGACTACGGCATGACCTCACTGGACACCGAACCGGTTCCGGAAGCGGTCTCCCCGAAAGCGCCCTGGCTGGGTGTGCCTTTCGACGGCCCGGCCCCTGAGTGGCTCGGCTTCACCGAATGCCACGAAGCGGTCGCCTCCCCCTACGACCGGGACCACCTGGAAGCCGCCGTCGCCGAAAGCCTGTTCTCCAACGACACCGAATTCGGCGATCCCGTGGAGAAGGCCGCGCTGCCCCCGTTCCTGGACAGCCCCTCGACCCCGGGATTCGCAGGCACGATGCTCCTCGGCCTCACCCTCGCACTGAAACGCCCTGCCGCCGTCCAACTGGGCACGGACGCCGTGCTGACCCTTTTCGACCGCCGGCTGCTCGGCCCCCGCGCACTCGGCGCGGCGCTCGGAGTGCTCGGCCCGCACCTCGTCGCGACCCGGCTGGCTCCCCGGCTTGCGACCATCGCGATCGAACACCCGGTAGCCGTTCTGTCCACACTGGACACTTTGCTGCCGGAGCTGGAGCACTCCCAGCGCGGTGTCTTCGCGCTCCTGGAACTCGCCGCGGACCTCGTCGAACGCGGAGCCGGCACGATCAGCGCCGAAACGAAGGAATGGCTGGCGGGCTTCAAAGGCAGTTCGAAAGCGGCGAAGGCGGCGTCACGACTCCGCCGATGACATCCGGGCTGCCAGGACGTGCGAACACGGCCCCCGGGTCTCCTGGTGCTTGGCCCACCACGCACACGTGCACCCGGCCGGAGAAAGCCGGACGCGCTGCACGGAACCGCCACGCGTGATCTCGTAGCCACCGTCGGGCAACAACCGGACGGCTCCGGCGGCGACGAGCTCGCGGGCCTTCGCCAGACGGCCGTTCGCCGGAGCGTTCCCGCTCGGGAGTTCGCGCGCGAACCACGTGCCGTCGACGACGTCGTGACCGGTGCGACCCGTGACGAGCTCCGGTGCTTCGAGACCTGCGGCCAGCGCGTTCAGCCAGCCACCTTCTCCCGAGAAGCCACGGGACGGCTCCGGGGAGAGCGTCACGACGAGCCGCGCCCGCTCCAGCTGGAGCACCCAGGCCGCGACCTCACTGTCCGGTCGCGTGTAGACGGTCAGCCCTTGGGTGAACCGGATCAGCGGCTCGATCACTCGCAACCGATGCAGTCCGGTCGCCGGGATCGAGTCGCGCCCCGGCCGTGAGGTCAACCTGAGCCCGCGGCCGGACACCACCGCCCACGACCGGCCCACCACGGTGGGGATCCGCCTCAGGAAGTTCCGTGTCTCCGCCTTGTCCAGCTTTGCCTTTTCCACCGCACCCTCCGTGACAGCGGCGACTTCGGCGAACCCCGCCACCCAGCGGTCCGGCAGCGGAACCAGCGACTCGTCGTTCTGCCCATCGAGCGTGCGGAGGCGGATTCCCTCACCACGAACGGTCAGATGCAGGGGATCCTGGGCCACGACCCCCGCGAGGACGGTCCGCGTCGCGTCGGACAGGTCGACGTTCGTGCAGCCTCCGCCGAGCTCTCCCACGTCCGGCAGGTCGAGCCTGGCATACAGGCCGCAGCAGGGAGAAAAGGCTTCCGCGCGGAGCGTCGTCCCGGCCGCGGTGAACACCGGATCGGACTCGGCGATGAGCCGATTCACCATGGACGGCGGCATCCAGAACCGGGTGCGGGCGACCTTCCCCACCACGAGCAACGCCTGGGCCGCCTGCGCCCCGGGTTCCAGAAAACCCTTGAAGAGCACCGGCGTCCGAATGTCCTCTTCGGCCTGTTCCAGCAACACCTCGGTGATCACCGGGCAACCCTAGCCAGACCCCCCGACAGTCTTCGCGGGTCTTTTCGCCGCCCGGAATGATCTTGCCCGAAGCCCAGCCGAATAGGTCGTTATACAGCTTGAAGGCGATGGCGTCGACGGCAGGCCCCGGCGCGGGTTTCGGGACCTGCCGTCGCCCTCCCCCACCCGGAGGCTCGACCCGTATGAGGTGTCCCCTCCCCTCGGTTCGGCCTACCGGGCAGATCTCCAGCCGGCCCCCACGTCCGGGGCCGGGTGCTGATATTCGGCGACCAAGCCGGGATGGGTGATCGTGACCCCGCCACGGAAGGACGCCCGCTCCTCCCGGTGACAGGTCCGCCCCGCCGCATAGCCGATTCCCAAACCCAGTGGCAGCAGTGCGAGTTCGGCGATCTGGATCCAGTTGGCGAACATCGGTCCTCCCCTTGTCCGGCCACTTTTCCCTCCCGTCAAGCCTATTCGCCAACTATGCACTCATGATGCGTCTATTCGTGTACTATTCGCGCTCTAACGCCGCGCGGGAGTAGCATGATCGCGCAACGAGCAGCAGCCCCGCTTCGCCTCGACCCTGCGAAAGAAGATCATGCCCACGTCGCCGCCTCACCCCGGCTCCGACCGCGTCCGGCTCGCCACGAAACTCCGCGAGCTCCGGGCGGCCACCGGCCTGTCCGGCAATCAGTTCGCCAAAAGCCTGGGCTGGCCCCAATCACGAGTGTCCAAGATCGAAACCGCCGTGCAGTTCCCGACCGGAGACGACATCGCCGGCTGGCTCACCGCGGCGGGCGCCCGCGACCAGGAGGACTCGGTACTCGACCTGCTCAAACGCGCCCGGGTGGAATCGGTGTCGTTCCGCGACGAGTACCGCAAGCCGGGCGGAGCCGCCACCAAACAGCGATCCGTCCTCGAACTGGAGCAGCGCGCGAGCCGTGTCGCCACGTTTCAGCCGGCGCTGCTCCCCGGACTGATACAGACACCCGGCTTCATGCGGGAACTGCTCGCGCTCCCCTCGGGCCCGGCACGCACGGGCGGCGCCCCGGAGGCCGACATCGAGCGCATGGTGGCCATCCGGATCGAACGGCAAGCGCAACTGCACGATCCGGGCAAGGCGCTGCCGTTGGTGATCGGCGAGGCCGCCCTGTGGATCCGGACAGGCGATCTCGACACTCAACTCGGCCAGCTCGACCGACTCCGGTCACTCGTCGGCCTGCGCACCGTCGACCTGCGGATCCTCCCTTTCAGCAAGGCCATGCCGATCGCCCCGCTGCACGGATTCAGCATCTACGACGCCGAATTCGTCGTGGTGGAACTGTTCGCCGGCGAGCACTTGATCAGAGACCCGGAGGAGATCGCCTTGTACGAGCACATGTTCGGCAAGCTGCACGCCGAAGCGTTGTCCGGTGACGCGGCAGCCCGGCTGATCCAGAACGTGGCACGGCGACTGGCCGAAGGCGCCTGACCGATCACCCGGCGGCCAGGCAGGTCCGGCACTCCGTATGCGGCCGTTCCAGGCTGGTGACGAAACTGTGGTCCATCGTGGCGAGACTGAAGCCGTACTGGCAGTTCAGCGCAAGCTTCGGCGCGTTCGTGATCAGGCGCATCACCGCGTGTGCAACCAGATTGCCCGCGACACCGGCCGTCACCGCGTTGGCCGCGTGCGCCGGAATGCTCGCGGCCGGACGCCACGTCGCCAGCGGCGGCCGCGCGGCGTCGCGATCACGCTCGGCGAGCCGCGCGCATTCGTAACACGGCCCCGCGCCCGGGCGGTAGACGCCCAGATTGACCTGCGGCCCGTGATAACCCCCGTACACCCAGGGGGTGCCGGTCGAGGCGCACGCCTGGTTCGTCCAGGTCCGGATCTCCGAGGGCTGATCGGCGGTCATGATCACCACGTCGCAGCCGGCGGCCAGCCTCCGCAGCGAAGCCGCGTTCTCGATCCGCGTCGGCTCCCCGGTGACCTCGACGTCCGAATTGGCCGCGCGCAACCTTTCCACCGCCACGTCCACCTTCGGCAGACCCAGATGTTCTTCGGTGTAAAGGATCTGGCGGCCCAGATTGGAAAGTTCGACCACGTCCGGTTCGACGCAGTGCAGCCGCCCCACCCCGGACATGACCAGGCTCAGTGCCGCCGTGCACCCGACACCGCCCACGCCGACCAGCACGACCCGCGCGCGGGACAGGAGGACCTGGAAGTCCCAGCTCGACGTTCTTCGCGTCAGATCGATCCACCGGTACAGCGACCTGCTTCTCGAGTGACGTTCGAGCTGCCGCTCGGTCAGCGAGATACACGTCGGCTCGTCGGCGTCCTCGACATATCCGAGTTCGGCGAGCTTTTCGATGGCGTCGGCGACCTCTTCCGGCCGGGTATCGGGAATCAGACGAGCCAGGTCGGCGACGACCTGGCTCACTGTTCGAGTTCCGTCGAGGAGTTCCAGTAACGCCCACACAGCACCGTCCGAGTCCCTCAACTCGGCGGCGATGCCGAACACCTCCCCGCCGATCCGGATCCAGCCGTCTCCGAACCGGACCGGGCGATGTTCGTCTTTGATACGTGGACGCACCGGAACCCCTCCTCGGTCAACCGTTGTCTCCGCTGTAAACGTGGCGGATCGCGTCAGCACGCTCCACCATCACGATCTCGATCATCGCCGGACACCCCCTCTCCCCCGACCAGCCGGGAGCAAGCCGGACAACCGCGGCCTCACCCATCGCGTCCGCCTCCCTCCCGTGTTTTCGACCCGCCCGGTGGCGAGTCCCGCTCTACAATGTAGAGTGCCCTGATGTAGAGGGTTTAAATGTAGAGCTATACATTCGCTACCGTCTACTGGCTCTCTTTGCGCTATACGGGTGATACTGGGGTCACTTTCCGTGACGAGACACTGAGGAGGTGGTCAGTTCGTGGGCACGCTGACCCCCACCGCCATCAAGCGCTGGATCGCGCTCGAGATGAAGCGCCTCCGGGAAGCGGCAGGCTACGACCGGGCCGCCGCGGCCGAGCGCATCGGCAAGGCCACGACGGTCATCGCACATGTCGAAACCTCGCGCAATCTGCCGGCACCCGCCGACCTGGAGATTCTGCTCGACTTCTACGGAGTGCCCGAGCGGGCACCGTTCTTCCGTGATCTGACAAAACGAGCGAAACGCGGTCGGGACTGGTGGATCAACTTCGACCACGGGGTATTCGAATGGTTCAACCTCTATTTGGGCCTGGAAACCGGTGCCGCTCGGATCAGCACCGTCGACCTGGTCGTACTGCCCGGTTTGTTCCAGACTCGTGATTACGCGCTCGCCATCATGAGAGAGGGTCGACGCTGGAACAACAAGGCCGAACTCGAGACCATGGTCGACTTGCGGATGGCGCGCCAAGAGATATTGGACCGCCCTGGGGATGCACCGCATATCTGGTCGATACTGGACGAGAGCGTTCTGCGCCGCCAGGTAGGCGGACCGGCGGTCATGCGTGAACAACTAGAGCACCTGATGGAGCTGTCGGAACGGCCGAACATCGACATTCAAGTGCTTCCTTTCACCGCGGGCGCCCATGGCGCCTCGGACGGCATGTTCATTCTTTTGGACTACCCGTCCGAATTCGGCGGTGATCCAGGAACCGTGTACGTCGAGAATCGACGCGAAGGCCTCTATTACGAGGACGCCGAAGACCTGCGCCGATTTCGCAGTACATTCGAACGACTACAGGCACAAGCGGAGCATCCTGGGCGGACACGGTCTTTCATTCAAAACTTGGCAAGGGAACTCAATGAACAATGATTCTTCTCGTCCCACCCTGCTCGGCCTTTCCGGCTGGTGGAAATCGAGCTACAGCGCCGGCTCTGCCGGTTGCGTCGAAGTCAACGACTCCGTAAAGGGCTACGTGGGCGTGCGTGATTCGAAGCTCGGCGAGAACAGCCCCGTCCTTGTTTTCGAACCGCACGAGATCAAGGCCTTCGTCCTCGGCGCGAAGAACGGCGAGTTCGACCACCTGCTCACCTGACCGGTCGTGGTCCGCCCCGCGCGGGGCGGACCACGACCCTCGTTCGAGCATCAAGACCTGGCCTGACGCCGGCGATAGGCGCGCTGCTGACAAGCCCTCGAGCAGTAGTCCCGAGGCCGGCCCCGGCCTCCCCCGTCCAGCGGCTTGCCACAGGTGACACACTCGCCCCCGCCAGTTTCGTCACGCATTACCTCACGCTCTTGGCTTTCGATCAATGCCTGGACGCCGTCAAGTGTGCGCTGCAGCCCGAATTCGAACGAGTCCAGCGGGACGTCCATCCCCCCGGCCTTCCACAGCCGCTCCAGCGCCGGATAGCGGTCCAACCGCTCGAAAAGCGACTCGCGTTCGCTCCACCAGCGCTCATGGGACACGCCTGTGCGCCGCTGAAGTTCCGCGGTCTCCCCCGCCTGACGTGCGACGGAGTCCACGAATCCGCCCACCAGGTTCACCACCGCGATCACCTGCGCCGGCGCAAGGCCGGTCCGCGAGGCCACGTCCAGGGCGTGGTCGTATCCGGCCATGATGTTCGGCCCTGGCAGACGCCGGGTTCCGCCACTGTGGACCAGCCACGGGTGACTGCGATGCATCTCCCACGCTCGCCGCGCCCAGCGTTCGAGGCCCGCGCGCCAGCCGAGCCCGTCCGAAGGCTCCATCGGAAACCTGCCGTACACGGCGTCGCGCATGAGTTCGACCAGCTCCGCCTTGCCGGGAACGTACCGGTAGAGCGACATGGTGGTGGTACCGAACCGTTCCGCGACCTTGCGCATCGACAGGGCGGCCAGCCCCTCCGCGTCCGCGACTTCGACGGCCGCCGCGACGATCCGGCCGAGGCTCAACCCCGGCCGCTCCGGTTCAGGTGTCCCCCACAGCAGTTCGATCGCCCGCTCCGGATCCGGCTGCGCGTCGTCTTCCGCCACCCGTCGCTCCCTTGACGCTTGTCGCTCACCTGTGTTTAGCTGATAAACCTCAGTATATCCCATAAACAACCCACAGGAGCACTTCCGCATGCCTGAAATCAGGTTCTTCGTGTCCCCAGAGGGTAGAGACGACTGGGCAGGCACCACCGACCGGCCGTTCGCCACCCCGAAGGCGGCACAGAAGGCCGTCCGCGCCGTCACCGCCGGAATGACCGGCGACGTGATCGTCACCTTCAGCACAGGAGAACACCACCTCGCGGAACCCCTTGCCTTCGACGACGCACTGGGCGATTCCGGCTCGAACGGCTTCCGCGTGATCTACCAGGCGGAGGGCTACGGAACCGCGGAACAGGCGAAGGTCGAACTGAGCGGTGGCCGCGAAATCACCGGCTGGACGGCGGGCGGAGACGGCGTCTGGACGGCACCGATCGGCGACCTCGCGCCGAGGCGGCTCACCGTGGACGGCCGGCCCGCCGCCCGCGCGGCCCGCACCGAGGGCCTCCCGGGGAGCGTGACGAAAACAACGACTGGTTACGTCACGGACAGCACGGAGCCGCAAGCGTGGCCGGACCCGTCCGGCCTGGAGTTCGTCTACCCCGGTGTCTACCCGTGGTCCGAAGCCCGGCTCGCGGTCGCGTCGATCACCGGCGACGCCACCTCGACCACCATCACCCTGGCCCAGCCCGCGTTCGACCACGCCAAATCCCTCTACGACTCCAAGTGGTACGGCGCCGGCGGGGACGGCACCTGGGACGGTCTCGCCGCGCCTTCGGTGCTCGAAAACAACGTGGCCTTCCTGACCGAGCCGGGGACCTTCGCCGTCAGCCGTACCGATCGGAACGGCCACGTCCTGCACTACCGTCCGCGCCCCGGCGAGGAGATCGGCAAGACCCGAGTCGTCGTACCGGCGCTCGAGACGCTCATCAGCGCACGGGGTGTGCACGACCTCGTGCTGCGTGGCTTCACCTTCACTGACGCGGCGTGGTCCGGCCCCACCCGCACCGGCGGTTACCTGCACTATCACGGCAATGCCCGCTACGAGCGGGGCGAATTCCAGAAGATCGACCTCGGTGCCGACATGGGCTATGTCCATGTGCCGGCCGAGCCCGTCCAGTTGCCCGCCAACGTCAGCCTCACCTCGGCCCGCCGGGTCACCTTGGAGGACAACCACTTCACCCGGCTCGGCGCCGGAGCACTCCTGATCGAAGGCGGCACCGACATCGACATCCGGGCGAATGTCTTCGACGAGATCTCGGGCAGCGGAGTCGCCGTCCACGACAGCACCCGCGTCTCCATCGAGGACAACCTCGTGCACCACATCGGCACCGAGTACCGCGGCTCCCCCGCCGTCCTCGTCGTCGAGTCCGAAGAGACCATCGTGGCCCACAACGAGATCCACGACGTCCCGCACAACGGCGTCGTGATCACCGGCGGCGAGAAGGCCAAGGGCACCCAGGTGATCTCGAACCTCGTCGAACGCAGCATGGGGACGCTGATGGACGGCGGCGGGATCTACCTCTCGGCCCCGCAGGGCTCGTCGTTCGCGAGTGGGGCGATGGTCCGCGGGAACGTGGTCCGCGACGTCCTCACCTCGTACAACTTCGGGCTGTACGCCGACTACGGCGCCGCGTGGATCACCGTTCTCGGCAACATCGTCTGCCGGGCCGACACTCCGATCGTGCTCCAGGTGGGCCCGCCGATGGAGAACGTCGCCTTCGTCGGCAACTTCTGGGATGTCCGTCCCGACGGCTACGACACCCCGCCGGAGACGGTGACCGTGGCCGGGAACACCTTGCTGCCGAAGGAAAGTTTCGACGAAGCCGTCCGAGCCGATCCGGCGGGCGCCGACATCCTCGCGCGGGCGGGACGCCGCGGTCTGGAACGATGATCACCGCTCCTGCCGGACACGAGTCCGGCAGGAGCCGCTCCGGCCACGATTCCCGAGGAGACACCCGCCATGCCCACCCAGTCCACGGAGGCCCCCGGGACCCGCCGACAGCTCGCGCGGATCGCGACCGAGGTGCTCGCTCCCTGGGTCTGGGTGCTCGGTCTCCCGCTGATCGTCGCTTGGAAGGTCACCGGCCACCATCTCGGCGAGACCGCGCTGTGGGGACTCGTCGTCGGCGTCACCGGCTCGCTGATCCCGATGGCCGTGATCGTGCGCGGCGCCCGGAAGGGCAAGTGGGACAGCCACCACGTCACCGATCGCGCCGGACGGCTCGTCCCGTTCGCGGTCTGCATCGGCTCGCTGGCCGCCGGGTTCGCCGTCCTGATCGCCGGTGGCGCCCCGCACGAGATGATCGCGCTCGCGGCCGCCGAACTCGTCTGCCTGGTCGCCGCCCTCGCGATCACGTTCGGGCTGAAGTTCAAGATCTCGATGCACGCGATGGTGGCCGCGGGTGCGGCCGTGATGCTCATCCGCGTCTACGGCCCTTGGTTCGCACTGCTCTTCCTTGCCGTCGGCTGGGTCTGCTGGTCCCGCGTGGAACTCGGTGATCACACCAAAGCGGAGGTCACGGCCGGAATGGTCGCCGGTGTCGTCCTCGGCGGTGGTGTTTACCTGTTCCTCGAAGCGGTTTTGGCCTGAGCCACGCCGTATAGGTCGTTATACAGACTCGATCCGCCGGATGCCTTCGGTGAGTTCGGTGATGTCGGCCGCGGCGGCGAAGCTCAGTCGCAGGAAGGGTCCGGCAGGCTCGGTGGCGAAGAATCGGTCCCCTGCCCCGACCACGACTCCTCGCTCTCGCGCACTGCGGGCGAGGGCGTTCGCGTCGCTCCCCGCCGGTAGCCGCACCCAAAGGTGCAGGCCGCCTTCGGGGAGCCGTGCGATGGTCCACTCAGGACACTTCGCCGCCAGCGCCGCGGCCGCTTTCGCGCACCGTTCCCGCAGTTCGGCACCGAGCCGCCGGACGTGCCGGTCCCAGGACGGTGCGCTGAGCAGTTCGAGGGCGGCTTCCTGCAGCGGACGGGAGACGAAGAAGTCGTCGACCTGCCGGATCGCCTTCATCCGGTCGAGGACCGGCCCTCGTGCGATCAGCGCGCCGATCCGAAGGCTCGGCGCGGCGGCCTTGGTCACCGATGTCAGATGGACGACCGTGCCGTCGCGGTCGTCGGCGATCAGCGGGCGCGGTGCGGTGGCCCCGTGGGAGAGATACCGGGCAAAGTCGTCCTCCAGGACGAACGCGCCCGCCGCCCGGGCGACGTCCAGCACTCGCGCACGCCGTTCGGCCGCGAGAACCGTCCCGGTCGGGTTGTGAAAGGCAGGCTGGCAGTAGAAGAGCCGGGCGCCGGTCATCGCGAACGCTTCGGCCAGCAGGTCCGGGCGGACCCCGTCGTCGTCGATCGGGACCGGCACCGGGCGGAGCCCCGCCGCCCTGGCGGCGGCGAGCGCCCCCGGATAGGTCGGCGATTCGACGAGGACAGGGCTTCCGGGCGCGGCGATGGCACGGAACGCCATGGAGAGCCCGCTCTGCCCGCCGGCGGTGATCAGGACGTCGTCCGGTGACGCGCCGGCCGGTCCCGCGAACACCGACCTCAGCGCGGGCGAACCGGCGGCGGGTGCGCGATCCCAGGCGTCCGGGCGACGACCTGCCCGCGCCAGTGCCGCACTCAGGAACCGGGTCGCTTGCAGGGACCGGTGCGGATAGCCGCCGTCGAGAAGGATCGCGCCCTCCGGTGGCGGGCCGAGGGAGCCGGTGAGGGAGGTGGTGTCGACGCTGCGATCGGTCAGCGCGACCGTCTGCCACGCCGTATCGAGCGGCTCCCCCGCCGTTGTCGCCTTCGTCGCCACGTAGGTCCCGCTCCCGGGGCGGGTCACGACGGCGCCCTCGGCGGCCAGCAGGGCGATCGCGCGAGAGACGGTTCCCGGGCCGACCCGATAACGCTCGATGAGCTCCCGGCTGCTGGGCAACCTCTCCCCCGCGGCCGCCGTGCGGATGAACGAACGCAGCTGGCCGACCAGCGCGGAAGTGCTACTATCCGACATGAAGCTGCATGATAGTGCTACTGGAAATTCAGCGGAATCACTACTGGATGTCCAGGCCCTCCGAGCCGATACCCCGGGCGCCGAGAAAGTCGTCCACTTCAACAACGCCGGCTGCGGACTCCTGGCCGAACCGGTGCTGGCCGCGATGCTCGACCACCTGAATCTCGAAGCCGAAATCGGTGGCTACGAAGCAGCCGCCGCCCGTTCGGCCGAGGTCGAGGGCTTCTACCGTGAAATCGCCGCGCTCATCAACGCGAGGCCCCGCAACATCGCCTTCGCGGCGAGCGCCACCCACGCCTACTCCACGGCGTTGTCCTCGATCCGGTTCGAACCCGGCGACGTCGTGCTCACCACCCGCAACGACTTCATCTCCAACCAGATCGCGTTCCTGTCGCTGCGGAAGCGGTTCGGCGTCGAGGTCGTGCACGCACCCGACTCGCGGGAGGGCGGTGTCGACGTCGAGGCCATGGCGACCCTGATGCGCACGAGGAAGCCGAAGCTCGTCGCGGCCACACACATTCCGACCAACTCGGGCCTCGTCCAGCCGGTCGCCGAGATCGGGCGGCACTGCCGGGAACTCGGCCTGCTCTACCTGGTCGACGCCTGCCAGTCGATCGGCCAGTACCCCATCGACGTCGAAGCGATCGGCGCCGACCTGCTCACCTCGACGTGTCGTAAATTCCTGCGTGGTCCGCGGGGTTCGGGATTCCTGTTCGTCTCCGACCGTTTCCTCGAAGCGGAGCACGAGCCGTTGTTCATCGACATGCACGGAGCCCGCTGGAGCGCGCCCGGCGCGTACGAACCGGCGAAGTCGGCTTCCCGGTTCGAAGAATGGGAATTCCCCTACGCCACCGTTCTCGGCTGCGCCGCCGCCGCGAGGTACGCCCGTGAGGTCGGCCTGCAGGCGATCTCACGGCGCACCCCCGCGCTCGCGGCGAGACTGCGGGACGGCCTCGGCGCCGTCCCGGGCGTCGAAGTGCTCGACCGGGGCCCCGAATTGGGCGCGTTGGTGACGTTCTCCATCAAGGGCTGGGAAGCCGTGCCCTTCAAGGAGGCGATGGACGCCCGCCGGATCAACTCCGCGCTCAGCTACCGGGAGTTCGCGCAGTTCGACTTCGGGGACAAGGACGTCGACTGGTGCCTGCGGCTGAGCCCGCACTACTACAACACCGAACGCGAAGTGGACGACGTGGCAGCGGCCGTCGCCGAACTCGCCGCCTGAGCGCGGTTCCCCCGCCTGGGCACTGGGGGTGTCCGGGCAGGGGAACCGTCAGGAGGTCAGGCGCCCGCGAGGCCGCGCCGCTTCAAGAGCGGCTCGATCTCCGGGTCGCGGCCACGGAAGGCGCGGAAGGCCGCCATCGGGTCGACACTGCCGCCCTGCCCGAGGAGTTCGCGGCGGAAGTGGTCGCCGTTCTCCCTGGTGAGCCCGCCGTTCTCGCGGAACCACTGGACGGTGTCGGCGTCGAGGACCTCGCTCCAGATGTAGGAGTAGTACCCGGCGCTGTAGCCGCCGCTGAAGATGTGCGCGAAGTACGTGGTGCGGTAGCGCGGCGGCACGGCTTCCAGCGCGACACCGGCCTTGGTCAGGGCCTCGGCCTCGAACCGCTGGACGTCCTCGACCTTGTCCTCGGTGCCCAGCGCGTGCCACGCCTGGTCGAGAAGCGACGCCGCGAGGTACTCGGTGGTCGAAAAACCTTCGCCGTACTGCTGCGACGCCAGGAGTTTGTCGATCTGCTCCTGCGGCAGCGGCTCGCCGGTCACGTGGTGCTTGGCGTAGTTGGCCAGCACCTCGGGCCAGAGCATCCACATCTCGTTGACCTGCGAGGGGTACTCGACGAAGTCACGCGGGACGTTGGTGCCCGAGAACATCGGGTATTCGACATCGGAGAGCAGCGAGTGCAGTGCGTGCCCGAACTCGTGGAACGCGGTGACGACCTCGTCGAAGGTCAGCAGGGTCGGCTCCCCCGCCGGAGGCTTGGCGACGTTGAGCACGTTCACCACGACCGTCTTCGTGCCGAGCAGTTTCGTCTGGTCGACGAAGTTGTTCATCCACGCGCCGCCGCGCTTCGAGTCGCGGGCGTAGTAGTCGAGCAGGAACAGGCCGAGCTCCGCGCCGTCGGCGTCGAAGACCTCGAAGATCCGGACCTCGGGGTGGTACTTCGGCAGGTCTTCCCGCTCGGTGAAGCTCAGGCCGTACAGCTTGGACGCGGCGAAGAAGACGCCGTCTGTCAGCACCCGGTTCAGCTCGAAGTACGGGCGCAGCGCGGCGGTGTCGACCTCGAACCGGTCCTTGCGGACGCGTTCGGCGTAGAACGCCCAGTCCCACGGCCGCAGGACCGCGCCGGGGATGTCGGCTTCGAGGTAGCGCTGCAGTTCTTCGGCCTCCGCCTTGGCGTTGGCGACCGCCACCGGTGCGAGCCGTTCCAGGAGCCCGACAGCGGCCTGAGCGGTCTTCGCTGTCTCGTCCTCGATGACGTACGAGGCGTGGTCGGGGAAGCCGAGCACGGCGGCCCGTTCGGCACGCAACCGGACCAGCTGGGCCACGATCTCGTTGTTGTCGAACTCGTTGCCCCGGTTGCCACGGGAGACCGACGCGGTGAAGATCCGCTCACGCAGCGCGCGATCCTCCAGCGAGGCGAGCGCGGCCTGCGCCGTCGGCAGGGTCAGCTTGAGGACGTACTTGCCCTCCTCGCCGGCGGTTTCGGCGGCCGTCGCGATCTCGTCCTCGCCGAGACCCGCGAGTTGCGCGACGTCGTCGACGACCACGGCCAGTTCGTTGGTGTCCTTGAGCAGGTTCTGCTGGAACCGGGTCGACAGCGTCGAGATCTGCTCGTTCAGCTCCCGCAGGCGTTTTTGGTCGGCTTCGGGAAGACCGGCGCCGGCGCGGCGCACGTCGGTGTGGTGCCGCTCCAGCAGGCGCAGCGACTCGGTGTCGAGGCCGAGTTCGTCCCTGCGCTCGAACAGCGAGTTGATCCTGGCGAACAGCGCGGGGTTCAGGTTGATGGCGTCGGCGTGCGCGGCCAGTCGCGGCGCCATCTCGGCCTGCACGCGCTGGATCTCGTCGTTCGCGTTCGACCCGGCGAGGTTGAAGAACACGCTGGAGACGCGGGACAGCAGCCTGCCGGATTTCTCGAGCGCGACTATGGTGTTCTCGAAGGTCGGCGGCTCGGCCGAGCCGGCGATCTCCTCGATTTCCGCGGCGTGCTCGGCCAGGCCCGCTTCGAAGGCGGGAAGGAAGTGTTCGTCGGCGATCCGGTCGAACGGAGGAAGGGCGTAGGGCAGCTCACTCGGCGCGGCGAACGGGTTGTCCTGCGAAATCATCGGTGTTGCTCCCGGGTCGTCGAATCTGCTGGTCTGGCCACCTTACGGGCAGCGAGGGGCCGGTGGATGCCGTCCGTGGCGTGACGCCACCGACGGGAGTGGTCACGCTCCGGTGGTACCGCCCACCACCGCGTCGGAGCTGCGCTTCCCCTTGCCACGCTTGGCTTTGGCCTTCGGTTCGGGTGGGGCGACACCGGCCAGGTCGCCGCCGTTGTCGTTGACGCGCAACACGAACGGACGAGTCTCGGTGTACCGGACGACCGAAACCGACGCCGGATCGACCACGATCCGCTGGAAGGAATCGAGATGCTGGCCGAGCGCGTCGGCGAGGATCGCCTTGATCACATCGCCATGGCTGCATAAGAGCCACACCGCGTTCTCGCCGTGCTTCGCGGTGATCCTCGCGTCGTGCGCGCGAACGGCGGCGACCGCCCGCGCCTGCATCTCGGCGAGCCCTTCCCCGCCGGGGAAGACCGCCGCCGAGGGATGCGCCTGCACGACGCGCCACAGGGGTTCCTTGAACAGATCCTTGAGTGCGCGCCCGGTCCATTCGCCGTAGTCCACTTCGGACAAACCGGGCTCTTTGAGCTTGTCCAGACCGCGTGCCTCGGCCAGCTTCGCGACCGTCTGGCGGCAGCGGAGCATCGGCGAGACCACCAGTTCCGCGAGCGGGACCGGCGCCAGGCGCTCGACGAGCGCGGCCGCCTGCGCCCGGCCGGTGTCGTCCAGGCCGACCTTGGGCGTGCGCCCCGCCAGGACGGCCGCACCGTTCGCCGTGGACTTGCCGTGGCGCAGAAGGATCACAGTACTCACGTGGCCCACCCTACGTGTCGTGCTTTGCCCTGCTCCGCGAATCGCGGGTTTACAGGTGCGGACCCGCGCCGGGGTCCAGGACACCGGTGAAGATCAGCACGAACAGCAGGACACCGAGCACGAGCCGGTAGATCACGAACGGCACGAAGCTCTTGGTCTTGATGTAGGACATCAGCCAGGCGATGACGGCGTACCCGACGCCGAACGCGACCAGCGTCGCCAGGATCGTCGGCCCCCACTGCGCCGGGGCGCCGTCCTTGCCGATGTCGGTCAGCTTGTACAGGCCCGAGCCGAACACCGCCGGCAGCGCCAGCAGGAACGAGTACTCCGCCGCCTCCGCGCGGGTGTAGCCGAGCAGCAGCCCGGCACTGGTGGTGCCACCGGAGCGCGAGACGCCCGGGATCAGCGCCAATGCCTGGGCGAACCCGAAGCCCAGGCCGTGGGGCACGGTCAGGTGGTCGAGGGTGCGCTGCTGCTTCCCGATGCGGTCGGCCACCAGGAGGATCAGGCCGAACACGATCAGGGTGGTCGCGGTGATCCGCAGGTCACGGAAGGTTTCGTCGATGGCGTCCTGCAGCAGCAGGCCCAGCACCACGATCGGCAGCGAGCCGACGATGATCAGCCAGCCCAGCCGGGCGTCGGGGTCCTGGCGCCAGTCCTTCTTGTAGATGGAGAAGAACCAGGCGCGGAGGATCTTCCCGATCTTGCTCGAGAAGTACAGGATGACCGCGAGTTCGGTCCCGATCTGGGTCACCGCGGTGAACGCGGCGCCCGGGTCGTCCCAGCCGGCGAGCGCCGCGGTGATCCGCAGGTGCGCGCTGGAGGAGATCGGCAGGAACTCCGTCAGGCCCTGGACGAGACCGAGGACCAGCGCTTCGAACCAGCCCATCAGGCGACACCGGCCGTTTCGATCGCCTCGGCCGCGATTTCGAGAGCGCGTGCGGAGCTCTCCGGGTCCGGCATGGACGGCGCGACGGTCAGCGTCGTGACACCGGACTCGGCGAAGGCCCGCATCCGTTCGGCGATGCGCTCCTTCGGACCGAGCAGCGACGTCGCGTCGATGAATTCCAGCGGCACGGCCGCCATGGCACCCTCGTAATCCCTGCCCAGGTACTTCTGCTGGACGTCGGCGGCTTCGCGCTCGAAGCCCATCCGGCAGGCGAGCTGGTTGTAGAAGTTCTTCTCGCGGCTGCCCATCCCGCCGAGGTACAGCGCCGCGTACCCGCGGACCGCGTCGGCGCAGGCCTTCCAGTCGTCACCGACCACGAGCGGAACGGTGGGGACGACATCGAAGCCGTCGAGGGCGCGCCCCGCCTTGTCCGCGCCCGCCTGGATCAGCTTCAGCTGCTCACCGGCGTGCTCGGGCGAGTAGAACACCGGCAGCCAGCCGTCCGCGATCTCGCCGGTCAGTTCGAGGTTCTTCGGGCCGATGGCGGCCAGGTACACCGGGATCTCGTCGCGAACGGGGTGCACGGTCAGGGTCAGCGCCTTGCCGGGGCCGCCGGGCAGGGGCAGCTGGAAGTGGTCGCCGTCGTACCGGACCCGCTCGCGGCCCAGGGCCTTGCGGACGATCTCGACGTATTCGCGGGTGCGGCCCAGCGGCGACGCGAACTTCACGCCGTGCCAGCCCTCGGAGACCTGAGGGCCGGAAACACCCAGGCCGAGGCGGAACCGGCCCCCCGAAAGGGTGTCCAGGGTCGCGGCGGTCATCGCGGCCATCGCCGGTGTCCGCGCGGGGATCTGGAGGACCGCGCTGCCCACGTCGATCCGTGAGGTCTGCGCCGCCACCCACGAGAGCACCGTCGGCGCGTCCGACCCGTAGGCCTCCGCGGCCCAGACGACCCCGTAGTCCAGTTCGTCCGCCTTCTTCGCCAATGCCAGGTTGGCCGCGTCGTTCCCCGCGCCCCAATAGCCCAAGTTCAGTCCGAGTCGCACGGCGTGAATGTATCCACCGGAGAGTCACTCCTCCGTTCAGGGTGTTGACATTCGATGACCCGCACGGTGGTACTCGATCACGACACGCTCACCTGCTCCGTGTCCCGCACTTGCCTTCCGGCTAGGCTCGCCCGTCGTGGAAAAGCGACAGCTCGGCCGGTCGGGACTTCGGGTCTCGCGGATGGCCCTCGGGACCATGACGTGGGGTGGCGACACCGACTCGGAGGAGGCGGCCAGCCAGCTGGTCGCGTTCGTCGACGCCGGGGGCACCCTGGTCGACACCGCCGACATCTACGGCGAGGGCGAGAGCGAACGCGTCCTCGGGGCACTTCTCGGCGACCTCGTCCCCCGGGACGACATCGTGCTCGCCACCAAGGCCGTCGCCCGCCGCACCGACGGCCCGTTCGGTGGCGGTGCCTCGCGCGGCGCCCTCCTGAGCGCGCTCGAAGGTTCGCTACGACGGCTCGGCACCGACCACATCGACCTCTGGCAGCTGCACGCCTGGGACACCACCGTGCCGGTCGACGAGACCCTCGGCGCCCTCGAGTACGCCGTGAACAGCGGCAAGGCCCGCTACGTCGGCGTCTCCAACTACTCCGGCTGGCAGCTGGCGACCGCCGCCGCCCGCAGTTCGGCCGTCGCTCCGCTGGTCTCGACGCAGGTCGAGTACTCGCTCCTGGAGCGCGGGGTCGATCGCGAGGTCGTCCCGGCCGCGGAGCACCACGGCATCGGGCTCCTGCCCTGGGCACCGCTCGGCCGGGGCGTGCTCACCGGCAAGTACCGCACCGGGACACCCGCCGATTCGCGCGGCGCTTCGAGTGTTTTCGCCGGCTATGTCGAACATCACCGGACCGATCGCGCGGCGAGGATCGTGCAGGCGGTCGCGACGGCCGCCGACGGCCTCGGGACCTCGCCGCTGGCCGTCGCGCTGGCGTGGGTGCGCGACCGGCCCGGAGTGGTCGCACCCGTGGTCGGAGCCCGTGACACCGGTCAGCTGACCGGTTCGCTCACAGCCGAGGAGATCACGCTCCCGCCCGCCATCCGCTCGGCGCTCGACGACGTCAGCGCGATCGAGGTCGGATACCCGGAACGCGGCCTGTGAGCCGTCTCGGATACTGGATCAGGTGACTGTTGGGTGACGCAGACGTGACGTGGTGGAGTTCCTGGAGGATGCTGGACAGGTCCGTCCGACGAGTAGCAGGTGGAGGCACCAAGGTGGGTCGGCTGTCCGCCGTTTCCCGGATCGCGATCCCGCTCGCCGGTGTCCTGGTGCTCTCGTCCTGCAGTGCGGACGACACGCCGAACGACTCCTTGCAGATCGTGCAGAACCCCGTCGCGGCGACCGCGGCGGTCTCCCCCGCGGTGACGGTCAAACCCGCGGGGTCGGTGTTCGCGGTGCCGGGCGTGAAGGCGCTGGTGACCGACGAGGCGAGCAAGACGCTGGTCGTCGCGGTTTCGGAGCCGCCTTCGCTGCGTATCTACGATCTCGCCGCCCTCGACGCCCCCAAGACGACCGTGGCCTTGCCGGGTCCCGCCGAGCGGCTCACCGTCTCCGGTTCCCAGGTGCTCGCCAGCGTCCCCGGCAAGAGCCTGCTGGCGAAGGTTTCGCTGCCCGGCGGCGCGCTGGAGACGGTCCCGGTCGCGGGACAGCCCTCCGCCGGTCTCGCCGACGGTGACGCGACGCTGGTCTCGGTGCGGGATCGCAAGGCCGTCGAGGTGCTGTCGAAGAACGCGGGGCCGAAGACCATCACCGGCCAGATCTACAGCGCCGACGACGTGCTCAACACCGGCGACGGCGTGGTCGTGCTCGACAAGCTCCGCACCGCCCTGTTCGCCGTCGACCTCGCCGAAGGCAAGATCGGCGAGGGTCTGCGGGCGGGCGACGGCGCCGCCAACGCCGTCACCGACGATCTCGGACGTGTCTTCGTCACCGACGCGCGGGCCGGCGCGCTGCTGGCGTTCTCCACGACGCCGTTGCTGCT
Source organism: Amycolatopsis sp. WAC 04182 (assembly GCF_003947465.1). Classification (NCBI taxonomy): domain Bacteria; kingdom Bacillati; phylum Actinomycetota; class Actinomycetes; order Pseudonocardiales; family Pseudonocardiaceae; genus Amycolatopsis; species Amycolatopsis sp. WAC 04182. The sequence continues at coordinate 451,174 of NZ_QHJJ01000003.1, read as the reverse complement.
GCGCCAGCGCTACCCCGTTCCCGGCGGGGTGTACGGCATCGCCTACGACCGCACCCGTGGCCTCGCCTGGGTCACGCTCACCGGACGCAACGAGGTCGTCGGTTTCGACGTCCGCGGCGGGGAACCGATCGAGAAGCACCGGTTCCCCACCGTGCGGCAGCCAGATTCGGTCACCGTCGACGAGCAGGGCGGCCGTGTGGTCGTCGGCTCGGCCATCGGAGAAGGGATCCAGGTGATCACGCCATGACAGTGGTGGACGAGGCGGTGGTCGAAGGGGATTGGGAGTACCGGCGGTTGCAGCTTCCGCCCGGTGTTTCCCGGCGGGCGGCGGCGACGCAGCTGTCGATCCACGCCGAGTTCGCCGGCTGGGAGCTCTCGACCGTCCGGCTCTACTCCGATGGGACGCGGAGGGTGTGGTTGCGCCGCAAGCGCACCGCCACACCCCTGCCCGGCCTCATCACTTGAGCCGAAGGGGACTTTCCCCGCATGCGATGCGAGGAAAGCGTCCTTCACCGCGTGAGATGCGGTGAAAGGCCCCTTCAGCCCTTGAACACCCGGCCGAGCCACTCGGCCCAAAGCGCGTCCTGTTCCGCGGAGTCGACGTCGCCGAACAGATGATGCATAGCGCACATCGGCCCGGCGAAACCGCGGACGAACCTCAGCAGCGCGTCCGCGGTCCGGATCCCGACCGTCTGCGCGTTCGCGAAATAGACCTCGCCGTCCACAGTGGACACCGCCCCGGTGGACAGGCGCACCCGGTCCCCCGTCCGCGGCCGCCCGGCGAGACCGAGTTCACGACCGAGCGTCAGCCACGCGCTGTCCCAGTCTTCGATCATCGGCCCGAACACCGTCACCGGCACCGCTTTCCGGCCGGCGAACCGGTTGAGGTACTCGACGAGGGTGCGGAGGAACAGCTCGCCGCCGGCGGTCATCGCCTCGAACTCGTCTTCCCAGTCGTCGCCGGGCAGGAAACCGCTCGTCACGGTCCGCAGCACGGTGCTGCCGCCTGCCCTGCCCTCGATGAGGAACTCGTAGGCGACGAAACGTCCGTCCGGCGCGGGTTCCGTGCCGTAGACGAGGCGTTCCAGCGGGTCCCACGAAGTGATCGCCGAGGTGGGTTCGAAGCCGCCGAAAGCGGTCTTCACGGTGCCTCCGACGCCTCCGTCGACCTCGTTGCGCCCCATGAACCAGGACGTGATCCCCGGCCCGGTCGCGATGGCTTCCCAGACCTGTTCCGGGGACGCGTCGACCTCGACGCGGTCGGAGATCTCGAATTCGTGGCCCATCAGCGCTCCTCGGGCTCGGTGCGGACGCTCGGGTGGACGGCGACGACGATCCGGTGGTCCCGGCCCTGTTCGGCGCCTTCGTCGTGGTACTTGCTCACCAGGTTCGTGACCGCGACGGTGAGCTCTTCGGCGAACGCGGCCCTGTCCGCGGCGGAGGAGAACCGCACCTCGCCGTCGATCGCGAAGGTCGCGACCCGTTTGCGGGCCTTGGTCGATCCGGTGATCAGCAGCCCGACGTCGCGCACCAGCCTGCCCGCCACGGCGAGCAGCCAGCGCGCGGACAGGCGGTCCGGCGACTGGGCCGGATCAGGTTGCACGGCCGAAAGTGCCGTCGGCGAGATGACGTAGGACGACGCCGTCGCGCGCATCATGCGCTCGGTGACGTTGCCCTTCCGCCGCTCCTCGACGAGCTCCACGAGCCCGTGCTTCTCCAGCGCGCGAAGGTGGTAGTTCACCTTCTGTCTCGGCAGATCGACCCGCGCGGCCAGCATCGTGGCCGATGCGGGTTCGGCGAGTTCGGCGAGCAGCCTGGCCCGGACCGGATCCAGCGACACTTCGGCCGCTTCCGCGTCCTCGATCACCGCAACGGAGAACATGCCAAGAAGGTGCCACCGAAAATAGAATTTGTCAAGACAGTCAGGCTTGTCGGCGAGCCTCGTTCGCCAGCGCGAGCAGGCGGGGAATCACCTGCGGGGCCGCCTCGAGCGGCACGACGTGCCCGACGCCGGGCAGGACCACAGCCGTCCCGTTCTCCACCGCGCCCGCCAGTTCCTCGACGTCCGCCGTCGGCACGAGCTTGTCCCGCTCCCCCACGATCGCCGTCACCGGCACCGCCCCGACCTGCGACAACGCCGATTCGCGCGTGTAGGCGTCCAGTGCGGGACGGAAGGCGGACACCGTCTGCGGCCAGTTGCCGCGAATCATCCGCACGGTCAGTTCGACGTCGGCGGGCACCGGGTCGTCGCCGAACAGCCACCACCGCAGCCCGGCCGTCACCGCCTTGCTCGTGTGCTCCCGCACCAGGCCGATCAGTTTCGTCCCGAAGACGAGCTCCAGGTCCCGGCCGAGTTTCCCGAGCGCGTTCGGCCAGATCGCGTCCGGCGTCACGCCGCCCGCCGACATGGCGAGCAACCCGATTCCCGCCACTCGCGCCGCGAAGACGTCCGGATGACGCTGGGCGAGCGACAGGATCGCGAGCCCGCCCATGTCGTGGCCGACCAGCACGACTTTGCCGCCGGGGACGACCTTGTCCAGCACCTCGGCCAGATCGTCGGCGAGCTTCCCCATGGTCGCCGACGAGGCCCGGACCTCGCCGGATTCGCCGTGGCCACGCTGGTCGTAGGCCAGCACGGCGACAGGTTCCTCCGGCACGGACGCCTCGGCCAGCACCGGCGCGATGGCACGCCAGCTTCGCCTGTCGAGGGCGTACCCGTGGAGGAGCACCACGGTCACCGGCGCCGACGGATCACCCCAGCGCTCGAAATGCAGGGGTGTCCCGTCGGCGGCCAGCAGACCGGGCATCAGGCAGAACGGAGGAAGCGGTCGAGCACCCGCACACCGAACTTCAGCGCGTCGACCGGGACACGCTCGTCGACCCCGTGAAAGAGCGCGGAGAAGTCGAGGTCCGCGGGCAGCTTCAGCGGGGCGAACCCGAAGTTGCGGATCCCGAGCGACTGGAACGACTTCGCGTCGGTGCCACCGGAGAGCATGTACGGGAGCGTGCGGGCGCCCGGGTCCTCGGCGAGGACCGCGTTGGTCATCGCGTCGACCAGGGCACCGTCGAAGGTCGTCTCGACCGGCGGCAGCTCCATCCACTCCTTCTCGATGTCCGGGCCGAGGATCTCCTCCAGTTCGGCGTTGAACGCTTCGAGCCTGCCGGGAAGGATCCGGCAGTCGACCGAAGCCTCCGCGACCGACGGGATGACGTTCGACTTGTAGCCCGCGGTGAGCATCGTCGGGTTCGCCGTGTCGCGCAGGGTCGCGCCGATCATCCGCGAGATGTTGCCGAGTTTCGCGACGGAACCCTCGATGTCGTCCTCGGGGAAGTCCCAGCCGGTGATCTCGGTGACGCCGTCCAGGAACTCGCGGACCGAGTCGGTCATGACCAGCGGGAAGCGGTGGTTGCCGAGCCTGGCGACGGCCTCGGACAGCTTGGTGACGGCGTTGTCGCGGTGGATCATCGAGCCGTGACCGGCGGTGCCGCGCACCCGCAGCTTCATCCAGCGGATGCCCTTTTCGGCCGTCTCGATGAGGTACGCGCGGACGTTGTCCTTCAGCGTGATCGAGAAGCCGCCGACCTCGCTGATCGCCTCGGTGACGCCTTCGAACAGCTCGGGCCGGTTCTCGACCAGCCACTGGGCGCCGTACTTGCCACCCGCTTCTTCGTCGGCGAGGAACGCGAAGACGAGGTCACGCGGCGGGACGATGCCGTTGATCTTGTAGTGCCGGGCCAGCGCGAGCGCCATCCCGCACATGTCTTTCATATCCACCGCGCCGCGACCCCAGACGTAGTCGTCCTGGATCGCGCCGGAAAACGGGTGCACCGACCACTCGGAGGCGTCGGCGGGAACGGCGTCGAGATGACCGTGGATCAGGAGCGCGCCGCGCGACGGGTCCGCGCCCGGCAGCCGGACGATGACGTTGTGGCGGTCCTTGCCGCCGGACTCGACATAGGTGATCTCGTAGCCCGCGTCGGTGAGCTTCTCGGCGACGTACTCCGCCGCGGCACGTTCACCGACCAGCGTGTCGGGGTCACCGGTGTTGGTGGTGTCGATGCGGATCAGTTCACTGGTGAGGGTGACTGCCTCTTCGGCGGCTGCTTCGATCAAATTCGGTTCGGTCACCAGGCATTCCTACCATTGGCAGAGCCCGCCGACCCGCTGCCACCGCGTGGTGGACTGCGTGTGAAGACCCACTCAGGCGACTGCCACCGCACCAGGGGAAGGCAGCGAGCGTGTCGTAACCGTCGCCGCAGACGTGGTGGGACCAGTCGTCGGGAACAGTTGCTGGAGCGCGCAGGTGGAGGTAGGTGGTGCGTCGCGGCTGGCCGCTGTGCGGGTGCGGCTTGTCCTCAGTGGTCAGCGAGTTGACGGCGACTGTTTCGGTCAGCCCGGTTTCCTCGAGGACTTCTCGCTGGACAGCGGGGCTGAGGGTCTCGCCGGGCCGAACACCTCCGGCACTGTGATGATCCTTCCCCCGAGAGGTGTCACCTGCATGGGCTGATTTCGTTCGGCGCGTGTAAGGAGCTGTCCGCCGAGGTCGTGTTCGAGGCGGTTGCTCTGTCCGAGCAGTGTGGAGAGGTCGATGTCGAGTGTGCCGGCCGCGATGGTGAGCGTGGAATGGTCGGCCGTGGCGGCGAACCGGTGCGGCCGAGTCCACGCTCCTGTCCCGGTCAGCGCCGGTCGAAGTGCTCTCGGCGCGGTGGTCGCCTGGTCGACCGTGCGGCGGACCTCGTTTGTGGCTTCCTCCGCCGCGCCATTACGTGCCGCGTTGGAAACGCCTGTTTCGCAGCATCTGCTCGCCCGCGTCCACATAGGACTCGAAGAAGTCCGCGACCTCCGTGAGCCGGGACTGGGCGCGTTCGTCCTCCGCACTCGTCGTTCCGGTCCGGAGCACCCGGACGAAGGCCCGCGTCCGTTCGTGACTGGCCGCGAGGAGCTGCTCGAACCCGCCCACCACCTCGACGAGCAGCCGGCGACTGCCCGGCTGCGGGATGGTCCTGGCGAGCCCCCAGGAGACCAGCTCGCGGACGGCCACACTGACCGCTCCCTTGCTGAGGCCGAGCGCCTCGCCGAGTTCGTCCAGCGACGCGGGACCCGCATTGAGCAGGAGCCGCCCGTAGACCCGGCCCGTCGCCCGGGGCAGGTTCCATGACGCGAGGAAGTCGCCCATCGCCGTGGCGAACGCGGCCCGGTCGTCGGCCGCGGTCATGCCGAGCGCTCCTCGATCGCCGCGTCCCAGCCGTCGATGATGTCCCGGATCGCCGTGCTCACCGCGTCCGCCGCGTCGAGGGTGACCACGTGTCCGGCATCGGGAACGATGTACTCGGTCACGCCTTCGGCCCGCGCCCAGCGAGGCATCGCGACCGCGATATTGCCGGTGCGGTCGCGGTCGCCGCGGATGAGACCCAGTGGCACGGGAGTGCGGTAGCCCGGTTCCGGGGCGATGAACGATACGGTCGCCCGCCAGACGTCGAGGAAGAGGTGTTTGGGCATGTTCGCGAACGTCGCCTCGGACTCGGCGATCCCTTCCGGAGTCACGGCCGAGGCCCTGGCCATAAGACCCGGGAGCCGCGAGGCGGGGATGAGGGCGAGCGCCGGCGCGGCGAGTTTCAGCGAGAGCCGCTCCACCGCGGTGAGCGGACCGGTGTTCCACGTCGAGTCCACGACGACGAGACCGGACACGCGCGCGGGAAAGCGACGGACGAGTGCCTGCGCGAGGTTCCCGCCGAGCGAATGCCCGACGAGGACCGGGCGGTCGAGACCGAGGTGGTCGAGGAGGGCGCTCAGATCCTCGAGCGCGCTCGCCGCGGTGAACCTGACACCCGGCGCGAGGCTCGACTCGCCGTGGCCCCGCTGATCCCAGCTGACCACCCGGTGACCAGCCTCGTTCAGCACCAGTGCCTGCGCGTCGAACATCCGGTGATCCATCCCGGCGCCGTGCGTGAAGACGACGGGACACCTGTCCCCCGCCAGGTCGCCGTACCGCAGCACCCCGCCGTCGCGTGTCAGCACCCGATCCAAATTCACCATATTCTAAATATAGCCCACATTATGCTCTCGTAGAACTACCTCAGCCCTGGCGGCGGCATTGAGGCTCGTGGACGGACCCCGGGCTTCTAAGACGACTGACCGAAGGGAAACCACCGAGCCTCGTTGTCAGTGCGCTGCGCGCTCTAGCTGACTCTCTGACCGTCAGGGATCGGAGGCAGTGGGTTGACCCGACTCCTCCGAGGCGAGCTCCCGGTAGCTGTACACTGCGCTCGCCGGCACCTGACCGAGGCGCGTAGTCGCTCCGATCGCCGATAGGACCAAGCCCCATCGCCGCCACCTGGTGGAGAGCTTCCTGGCAGCCTCGAAGCAGGGGACCTGCCGAGGTTGGAGAAGATACTGGCCGTGGACGTGACCGTGTGGGTGGACGGTGGCGGCAGGGTCGGCGCTGCCCGGCGGCCCATCTCCGGCGTCTCACAGGTGGCGCGCTACCTGGTGGGATCGTTGAGCATCGCCAGTGAGGGGTGAGGCTGTCGGCTGCGGAGGCGAACGGCGCACTGGGACTGTGGGCCCGAGCTGGCGAGGAGCTGGTCGGCGTACTGGTGCCGGAGACGTCGAACGGCCGGATCGGCTGGATTCGCGTCATCGCCAACCGGCTGACGACACAGCGGAACAGAACCACAGCTGGACGAACCCCCTACGGTGCGGGCAGTTCTCTGCTTCGTACCTGTCAGGGCAGGCATCTGACCTCCATGACGACGGGCACGAAGGCGTTGAGGGTGTTTGGGATGACTTCCTGTTTCTCGGACGACACCGTGCTGCTTGACTTGTAGGCGTGACAACGAAATGGGGGCGCACGGTGGCCGCGGCGGCGGCTGGTGCGGTGGTGCTACTGATCTCGTCGTGCTCGATGATGACGATGATGAGCGACGAACAGAAGGTGGTGGAGCTGCGCAGGGCAGGCGAGCTAGGAGCCCAGGCGCACGTCACGCTGCTCACCGAGCTCACAGTTCCTACGCCTGAGACGTGCTTGGACAACCTCAAGCGGTTCTCCGGCGGAGCGCCGTGGGACGAGCCATACAGTGCCACGGCGGATTGGATCTCACTGCACGGGGACTACTTCGTGGACAGCTGCGTCTCCGGGAAACCGCGGATTCCGAACGAGTGATCCGCCGCCCGCACGGTCCCTTGTCGAACGCCACGCCGTGACCATCCCGCGGTCGGCGCTCGGAAGTCGCAGAGCTGGTCCCGGGGCCTGGCCAGGTTTCTGGCTGGCGACGTCGAGAAATCTTCGAGCGGCTACCAAATCGCTCCGGGCCGTAGCCGGCCTAGTACGGACGTCAACGATGACTGCGTTGGCGATGAAGCACGGCTTGTGGGCGCGCGGCGACCACGGCCGAGCCCAGGTCGTCACCGACCTCACCGCAGCGGCCGACGAAGGGCAGCCGGTCAGTCACGGAACCGATCCGTCGCCGCCAGCAACGCGGCCAGGATGCCGGGCTCGTCGTACACGTGCCCGGCGTCCGGCACGATCACCAGTTCCGACTCCGGCCACGCCTTGTGCAGGTCCCACGCGGAAACCGCGGGCGTGGCGAGGTCGTACCGCCCCTGGACGATCACGCCGGGAATACCCTTCAGTGCCGTGGCGTCCCGGATCAGCTGCCCCTCCTCGAGCCACCCGTTGTTCACGAAGTAATGGTTCTCGATCCGTGCGAATGCCAGCGCGAACTCCGGCACGGCGAAATCCGCCACCTGCTCGGGCCGGGGAAGCAGCGTCCCCGTCGCGCCTTCCCAGGTACTCCACGCGACAGCGGCAGGCCCGTGCACCGCGGGGTCGGGGTCGGCGAGCAGCTTCGCGTACAGCTCGACGGGATCGCCGTCGAGCCCGGCGATCGGCGCCGTGAACTTCTCCCACAGGTCCGGGAAGACGTTCGCCGCACCACCCCGGTAGTACCAATCCACCTCGGACGAACGCAGCGTGAAGATCCCGCGCAGCACCAACTCCGACACCCGTTCCGGGTGCTTCTCGGCGTACGCCAACGCCAGCGTCGACCCCCAAGACCCGCCGAACACCTGCCACCGCGAGATGCCCAGCGACCCCCGCAGGCGTTCCAGGTCGTCGACGAGATGCCAGGTCGTATTCGACGAAAGATCGCCCGACGCCGAAGCGTGCGGCAGGGACCGACCGCACCCGCGCTGGTCGAACAGGACGATCCGATAGGCGGACGGGTCGAACAGCCTGCGATGCGACGGTGAGCAGCCGCCGCCGGGCCCGCCGTGCAGAAACACTACGGGTTTGCCGTCGGGGTTCCCGCATTCCTCCCAGTACACGAGGTTGCCGTCACCGGTGTCCAGGTGGCCTGACGCGTAGGGCTCGATCTCCGGATACATGAACCTATCCTCGGACACCTGGCGCAACTCACGGACGAGAGACCACGGGGGCTCGTCCGGCCGCATCGCGTGAAGACCCACTCCGAGCGCACACGCGACTGTCAGACCAGGCCGAGTCCTGCGGTCAGGGGCCCGTAGAGCGTCCGCACGTACGAGTCCGTGAGGTGATTGTCCCGGTACACCACGACGTTGCCGACGACAGCCGGGCACACGTCACCGACGCAGAGCCACGGAGTCAGGTCGACGACCGTCGTGCGTGGCACGCGTTCGGCCGCCTCCACCAACGGGTCCTTGTCCTGGCCGAAGGCGTCACCCCGGGGCGTGTCGCATTCCGCGTGCCGGCCGGGGTTGCTTTCCAGGCAACGCGGGGTGTTCTCGGCCGGCCGGGGCACATCGCGGATCACGCCGGTTCGGATACCGGCGTCCGAGATGCGCCGCAACATGGTCTCGTAGCCGTCCACGGTCTGCGCACGCGACTCCCAGCGCCATTTCAGGTCCTTGTCATAGGACTCGGGAGACATCGCGGAGGTCACCACGAGTTCCGGCTTCATGGCGAGGATCCCGGCGAGTTCGAGTTCGTTCTGGTCGGTGCAGACGGTGAGACCGGCCGGTGCGACGGCGGTGAAGGGGCAGCCGTTGCGCAGCATCATCTTCACCCGCCACTCAGGATGCTCGCGCACGAACCGCGCGAAAACGGTACTGAACATCGCCGCGTGCGAGTCGCCGACCAGCACGATCGTCTTCGGTGCGGTCGCCGTGCCGTACGTGCATTTGTCGCCGGTGGGCGGCCAGTTCTCGATTTCGTACGAGGAGCAGTTGACGGACAGGTCCCTCAGCGGCCAGTCCTGTGCCGCCACCGCCGGGTCAGGAGTCAGCGGGACACCGTCCGGCGTCGCTCTCGGGTTGTCCTTGTCGAGCGCGAGGGCGCCCGGGTGCCCCTCATCGAGTCTGGCGGCCGACGCGAGGCGCTCGAGCTCCGCCGAGGCGTACTGCCACGGCACCGTCGCGGCGACCGCCGTAACCGCGACCAAGGCCGCCCCGAGCAGGTAGGCGCTGCGGAGCCGGGGTGTGCGGCGGCGGAAGGGTGTGGTCCTCCCGCCGCGGAAGGCGTCTTCGACCAGGTGCTTGGACACCATGGCCAGCGCCAGACTGAGCACGAAGACACCCACCGCCTGCCGCCGTGTCAATTCCGTGCTGGCCGCGAGTTGCAGGACCACCACGATCACCGGCCAGTGCCAGAGGTACAGGCTGTAGGAGATGTCGCCGAGGTAGCGCAGCGGCTGGAGCCCCAGCACGGCCGACACTTCCGGGCGTGCCACTCGCTGGTCCGCGGCGACGGCCCCGGCCAGCAGCAAACCGACGGTGCCCAGCGTCGGCAAGAGGGCGAGGTAGCCGGGGAACGCCATCGCGGTGGTCAGCACGAACGAACCGAGCAGGACCGCGACCATCCCGCCCCAGCCGACGATCAGCCGGGCCCTGCCCTTGAGCCGGATCCGATGCACGGTCATCGCGGCGAGGCCGCCGAGTCCGAGTTCCCACATCCGCGTGGGCGTCACGAAGTAGGCGCGACCGTGGTCGAGCTCGCTGTAAACCACGGAGAACACGAACGACGCGGCGGTGACGAGGGCGACCGCGATGACGGCGTGCCGGGCGGCCTTCGGCCCGGCGCGATGAGCCAGCCGAGCGCAGACGAGCAGCACCAGAGGGATGACGAGATAGAACTGCTCTTCGACGCTGAGTGACCAGAAGTGCTGGACCGGTGACGCGGCGGCGGTGGCGTGGGCGTAGTCCGCGGACTGGGCGGCCAGCGCCCAGTTCTGGACGTTCAGCGCGGAGGTGAGGACGTCGCTCATGATGGCGGGCCAGCGTGAGATCGGCAGGACCAGCCAGGTCACGACCACCGTGCTCAGCAGGACGACCGACGCGGCGGGCAACAGGCGCCGGATGCGGCGAGCGTAGAACTCGCGCAGGCGGATGGTGCCGGTGCGGCGCAGTTCGCCGGCGAGGGTGCCGATGATCAGGTAGCCGGAAATGACGAAGAAGACGTCGACGCCGACGAAGCCGCCAGGCAGCCATTCCGGCCGGAGGTGGTAGACGATCACCAAACCGACCGCCAGCGCGCGCAACCCCTGGATGTCCCGACGCTGGACCCGTGACCCGGCCGACGCCGCTCCCGGCGGAACCTTCTGTTCGACCTGCGCGAGCGCCATCGCAACACCCCCCTTGCCCCATCGCTTCGGCCGCGCGGGACAAAGGCGGCCAGTCGGCCAAGAGCGTAGAACACCCAGTCGACCACCTGTCTTCACCCTCCCGAGTGCGGCGGTCGGCCCAGGCAGGGAGGCCGATTCACCCGTTCGGCTGACAAGCGGCTCCGGTTCATGATTATTTGTGCACGCACGTGTTCCGAGAAGAGAACTGGGGCTTCACAAGTGAAGAAGAAGATCGCGGCGACCGCCGCCGTCCTGGGCGCGCTGGCGTCGACGATCGCGTTCGCGCAACCGGCGAGCGCGGGCGTCGATCCGAGGTACTACTACGAGTCCAGCTGGTCGACGGAGGGCGACTGCCGGCTCAACGGCCACTCCGGCCAGCAGAGTGGCCGCTGGTCGGCCTACTTCTGCTCCGCGTCGACCTGGTCGTGGGACCTCTACATCAAGCGGTAGCGCGTACGACGGCTCCGGTGGCGCGATTCGCGCCACCGGAGCCGGATGCGAAGTCGAAGCGCGGTCAGTTCACCATCACGGTCGCGGCCACCGGCGGCTGCTGGTCCGCGGGCAAGGCGCACCACCAGTAGGTGAGCGGCTTGCCGAAGCGATGGAGGCCGAGGGTGACGGCACCGGGAGTCGAGAACGTGACCTGCTGGGTGCCCTCGACGCTGAAGTGGCCACCGGTCCGGATCGGGGCCGGGTTGTTCAGCACGTCGACCTTGACCTCGCCCGTGCCCGCCCCTCCCTGTCTCAGGAAGCCGACCAAGCGGGCCGACCCCGCCGACAACTCCGAATTCGCCCATGGCTCGACGCCGTCGACCTTGACGAAGACCGGCGCGGGCACCCCGCGCGTCACGGTGGCAGGCGCGGTGATCGTCACGTTCACCGTTCCCGGACCGCTGTAGGCGGGGCAGGTCTGGGTCACGGTGCCGGCGGCGGCGGTACCCGCCGTCACGGTCAGGCCGAACCCGGTGGCCACCGCGATGGCGACGGCCGCGATCTTTCGACGGAACATGGGGAAGTCCTTTCCGCTCAAGGATTCACGGTCACGGTCTCGGCCACTGGCGGATCGGCCTGCCCGCAGTTGAACCACGGCGGAATGCCGTGTCCGGTGAACGTGAGGGTGCCCGTTCCCGTGCGGATGAAGGTGACCTTGACCGTCCCCTCCAAGATCCACGGATCGCCCGGCTCGAGGACGGTCGGCGAGGACAGGGAGACGGTGACGGTGTCGCTGTCCGCGCCACCCAAAGCGAGTCGCCCGGCGGTGTAAGGGCTACCCGGACCCGGCCCCGCCCAAGGCTCGTCGTGTTCCATCTTGACGAAAACCGCCGCGGCCACATCCTTTTTCACGATGTCCGGCGCGGTGACGGTCACGTACACGGTCCGATAGGAAGGTCCCGGCAAACAGCGCAAGGTCTGAGTGACGGTGCCGGCCGCCGCGGAATCCGCCGCAACGGTCAGCCCGAACGCGGTCGCCAGCGCGACGGAGACGGTCGCGATTGTTCGTCGAAGCAAAGGAAGACCCCTTTTCCTGTGACTGCTTGGGAACTCACCGTCCCGTATACGACCGGAGCGAAGCGTCTTCCGATGTGCGATCGGGCCCCGGCGATCGCGTTCCTTCACCCGTATCGGTGATTCTCGCCGACTCACCATTCGTGGCATGTGGATCACCGGTTCGTGTCACGCGCCCGCCCACTTGCCGTAGCGGAGGCCGAGGTTCCACATCGACTCACCTCGGGCGCGCTACGCACAGTGTCAACGCCCCAGAAGCCCACCCCTGGCGCAAAACACGAAAGACTTACGTGTTTATCGTAGGAAGATTCACGACTCCCCGAAGGCCCGGGAAATCGTTTTTTGACAGCGTGCCAACGTGGTGAAAATCTTCGATCGCTCCTCGCGAGAGCACAACCGAACACGAAATCCGATTCAAGGAGCCCCTCAATGCAGATGTTCACCCAGCACGTGCACCACGGCCACGACCTGATCTCGGGTCTGCTCGCGCACCTGGCCCACGTGCTCGGATGGCTGGTCTGACGCTCTAAGCACAGGGTTTGACGGGGGCCAATCTGTTGGCGCGGGTCGGCCCCTCGTGTTTGCGACCCGGTAAGGGGACACGCCCGTGTCCCTTTACCGGGTTCCGGTTTTTCACCGCAGAAAAGTCTTTGCCCGCCCCCGGCAGGCGCGGGCCGGACCCCCAGTAACCGGCCCGCGCCCGACACCGCGGCGATTCCCCCCTTGCGACCGCCGCCGCCCGACCATGGTGCGACCGGGACCGGTCCCCGCGCATGGGGGCCGGGACCCCATATTCCGGTGAGAATGCACGGCCGTCACTCTCCGGACATCTTCGTGCGTGCGCTGAATGTGGGGGTGCGGCCCCCATGTGCGTGCCCGGCCGAACTGAAACCATGACCGGCGTGACGCCCCCACCATCGGCGACGTCCCTGCCGCCGAGGTGGTGGGTACACGGCCAGACCCCGCGCGAACGGACAGCGGACAAGCCCGCATGGGCGGACTTCGCCGAACACGCCATCACCGCGCTTCTGCCGGAGCGTCCCCCAGCCGATGACTGGCGTGTCGAGTTCGCCGGGGTCTTCAGGTCGCTCGTCCACGCCACCTTGCGTGACGCGGTCCCGGACGATCTCCCCGGCGCCGATGTCGAGACCCTCCGCCGGGGTTTCGCGGCTCAACTCGACCAGCATCTGCTCAAACTCGCGGTCCGGACACTGGTCCTCGAACTCCACCGCGACCGCAAGGCCGGAAACCTCCGGGGCGAAACCCCCGAAGAGCGTTTCTCCGATTTCGTGCGACGGCAAGCCACTCCGGCCGGGCTCGTCCGGTTGTTCGGCGAGTACCCCGTCCTGGCCCGGCTCCTCGCGCAGGCTTGCCTCAACGCCGCCGAAGCCAACGCCGAGACGCTGGCCCGGTTCTCGGCCGACGCCGCCTTGCTGCCCTGCTCGGTCGTCGACGGCGAACTCGGCACACTCGTCGAGGTCGCGGGCGGGATCGGTGACTCGCACGCACGCGGGCGTTCGGTCAAACTGCTCCGGTTCTCCAGCGGCGCCAAGGTGATCTACAAACCCCGGCCGCTGATCCTGCACGAGCGGTTCACCGACGTCGTCGAGCAGCTGAACAAACGGCTGCCCGGGCTCGAACTGCGGACCGCGGACGCGTTGCCGCGGGCGGGCTACGGCTGGCTCCGGTTCGTCGAGCACCGGCCGTGCGCCGATATCGGCGACGTCGACCGCTTCTACCGGCGGCAAGGCATCCTCCTGGCGCTGCTGTACGCGCTCGACGCCACCGACGTCCACTACGAGAACATCATCGCCTGCGGTGATCAGCCGGTGCTGATCGACATCGAGACGCTGTTCCAGCCGTCGCCGCCCGATCCGCCGGAGGGCGACCCCGCGGCGGCGATGCTGGCCCGATCGGTGCAGCGCACGCTGTTGCTCCCCCAGCTTTTCGCCGGCGAAGACGGCGCCGTCGACATCTCCGGCCTCGCCGGCCGCGGTGGCAAGCTGCCCACCGATCGCGTGGACTGGGCCGACCCGGGCACCGACCGTATGCGGCTGGTGCGGGTGCCCGGCGAACTCGCGGGCGGGAACAACCTGCCGCGTCTCGGCGGCCGCGACATCACCCCCGCCGAGCACAGTGCCGCCCTGCTGGCCGGATTCCGGCTCGGCTACGACGCGGTCTCGACCGGACGGGACGAACTCGCCGAGCACCTCCGGCGCTGCGCCGAGGATCCCATCCGGGTGCTGATCCGACCGACGAACTTCTACTTCCGGCTGCTGGACGAGACCACCCATCCCGACCTGCTTCGCGACGCCGCCGACCGCGACCGCGCGTTCGACCTGCTCGAAGAGGATTCCGCCGACGAGGAGAAGCTGCTCCGCCTGGTGCCACACGAGCGGGACGACCTCTGGGCGGGCGACGTGCCGATGTTCACCTCGAACCCCGGTTCGACGTCGCTGCTGGATTCACGCGGCGAGAGCGTCGAAGGGGTGGTCGACCGGCCCTCGCTGGTGACAGTGCTGGCGAAGCTCGCCGACATGGACCCGCTCGACCAACGCGACCAGGAATGGCTGATCTCGGCCACCCTCGCCATCAGCACGGCGACCGCGGGCCAGCACGGCGGCGCCGACACCGCGGAGACGGCGGCGCCGAATCAGGCACCGGACCCGGAACGGCTGCTGGTCACCGCGTGCGGCATCGCCGACCAGATCGTCGCCAACGCCTTTTCCGACGAACACCGCTCCAACTGGCTCGGGATCGAACTCGTCGACGACCGCTACTGGACCGTGCTCCCGATGGGCGCCGGGCTCGGTGAGGGCTACTGCGGTGTCGCGTTGTTCCTCGCCCAGCTCGCCGAACTGACCGGGATCGCGCGATACCGCGATCTGGCCGCGTACGCGATCACCCCGCTACCCGGCCTCTTCGCCACGCTCCGCGCCGACCGCGAGCTGGCCGCCACCGCCGGCTGCGGCGGCCTTCTCGGGCTCGGCGGCGTCGCGTACACGATCGCCCGGCTCAGCACCCTGGTCGGCCTTCCCGCCGGCGATCTCATCGAGCAGGCCGTCGACCTGATGCCGGACGCCACTCCCGAAACGCCATCCGGGTTCACGACGGGGCTGGCGGGCGGTGTCGCCTCGATGCGGTCGGTGTACGTCCAAACAGGACTGGACTCGGCACTGGCCCGGGCCGACCGGTACGCCGGACAACTGCTCGACCGCGAACGTCCGCGAGAGCGGTCGTTCGCCCGCGGTTCGGCCGGGATCGACTGGGTACTGCGGGCGCACGACCGTTCCGGCGAAGAACCGCCCCGAAAGGCGGACGATCGAGCGGAAAGCACCGGCGGCTGGTGCGACGGTCGCGCGGGCGACGCGCTCGGCCTTGCCGCCCACCTGCCCGATCCCGGGCATTCCAGGGACCTCGACCGGACGATCAAACAGCTGGCCGACGGGGCACCGATGAAGGATCTCAGCCTCTGCCACGGCGAGTCCGGAGTGCTGGACGTGTTGTGCGTGCTGGCGGAGAACGGGCACACTGACGCCGCCGCCGCGGTACGCCGCCGGACCGGTCATCTGCTCGCCGCCATCGACCAGCGCGGTGCCCGCTGCGGGACTCCCGGCGCGGTCCCCTCGCCCGGGCTGCTGAGCGGTCTGGCGGGAATCGGCTACGGCCTGCTGCGGCTGGGATTCGGTGACCGCGTCCCCTCCGCGCTCCTGCTCCGCCCCGACCGGCCGCATCCCGCGGCCACCGTTGTTCCGCCGGTAAATCGAGTATGAGGAGAAAACCCGCATGTACGAAAGAGATCTGCCCGCCACCGAAGACGTCCTCGGCGCCGTGAACCTGCCGCGCGCCCTCGAGGTCGGCTCGCGCAACCACGCGCTGGCGGGCGGCAAGCCGCGGCTGAGCGCCAACCCGCTCGCCACCCTGTCCACGGACCCCGGTTCGCCGTCCGTCGTCAGCGTCTTCACCGGCGGCTGGATCTGAGAAAGACTCACGAAGGCGGGCACGCGCCGCCCGCCTTCGTGATCATTTATTGGCCGTGACGGGGAAATCCGCTCGCTATAGTCACCGCGGTGGGGATCCGTTCGTCGCGAGTGATCGGCCGCGACGCCGAACTGGCCGAGCTCTCCGGAGCTCTCGATCGCGCAATCGCGGGCCGCGGCGGCGCGATCTTTCTTGTGGGCGAAGGCGGCATCGGCAAATCGCGGCTCGCCATCGAAGCCGCCTCTCGAGCGGTCGCCGCCGACATCCCCGTGTTGCAGGGCCGGGCCAGTTCGATCGGCCCGCTCGTCCCGTTCCGGCCGCTGGCCCAGGCACTGTGGTCGCATTTCCGCGGCGGCGGCCCGCCGTCGGCCGCCGAACTGGACCCGTTCATCCCCGTGCTCGCCCAGCTCGTCCCCGACTGGGGCCGGGGCGACCGGCCGCGGGAGTCGGGTTCCCTGATGGTGCTCGCCGAAGCGGTGTTCCGGCTGCTGGCCGTCACCAGCCGCGACCGCGGCGCGCTCCTGGTCCTCGACGATCTCCAGGACGCCGACGCGGAGACGCTGTTCATTCTCGAATACCTCGTCGACAACCTTCCGGCGGCACAAGCCCTGTTCGTCGGCACGCTCCGCAACGAGCCCTCCGACGCCCTGCGCCTGGCGACCTCCGGCGCGCAACGGATGAGCTGTGCCGTCGTCGAGTTGGGCAGGCTCGGCCTCGCGGACACCCGCGCCCTCGCCGCCGCCTGCCTCGAGACCGAGCCGGGGCGGCTTCCGGCGGCCGCGGCGGAGCTGTTGTGGCGCAACAGCGCCGGCCTTCCGTTCATCGTCGAGGAACTGCTCCACGGCATGGTGAACGACGGACTGCTGGTCGAGGGCCGCGACGGCTGGCGCGTCATCGGCGAACTCCGCGCCCGCGTTCCCGCCGCACTGGTCACCAGTATCGGCGTCCGGATGGAGCAACTCGGCGAGCAGGCGGGTGAGCTGCTGTCGGTCGCGGCGATCATCGGCCGCCGTTTCCCGCTGACGGTGGTCCAGACGGTCACCGGCACCAACGACCGGACGTTGCACAACCACCTGAGCGCCGCGGTCTCGGCGAACCTGGTGACCACCGACGAGACGACACCCGGCTGGTACGCCTTCCGTCATCCGCTGACCGCGGAAGCGCTGCTGGCGCGCCAGTCACCGGCACGGAAGGCGGCGCTCGCCCGCCAGGCCGCCGACGCCGTCGAAAAGCTGTACCCGGGCCTGCCGGGCGACCTGTGCGCGCTCGTCGCGTCGCTCCGGCTGACCGCATTGGACGAACAGGCGGCAGGCCGCCTGTTCGCCGAAACCGGCCGTCGCGCCCTCGACGCGGGCGCCGCCGACTCCGCGGTCACGATGCTCACCAAGGCCGTCGACCTGCTCGCCGGGGCCGACGCGGGTGATCGGGCCGAGGTGCTGGAGACGCTGGTGCACGCGCTCGGGCAGACCGGTCAGTTCGACCGCGCCGTCGAGCTTTCCGCCGCGTTCGGGGAGATCGGCACCCTCGAACGGGCCGCCAAACTGCATACCCAGCTGGCCTGGGCCGCCTACATCGCCGGACGGCACGACGAATGCCTCGGCCAGATCGAACGCGCCCGCGCTCCCCTCGGTTCGGCGATCTCGCCTGCTCAGCAAGCCGCGCTCGACGCCGTCGAAGCGAACCTCTGGCTGGACGTTCCCGGCCGGGCGGGCACGGCGGAACGGCTCGCGCGCCAGGCCTGGAAGGTGGCCGAGGCGACCGAGCAGCCGTTCGTCGTCTGCCAGGCGCTGCAGGTGCTCGGCATGCTCGCGTTGTCGCGGGACCTCACCGAATCCGAGCACTACATGCAGCTCGCGCGCCGGACCGCCGAGGACAACCATCTCCACCACCTGCGCACCCAGGCGCTGGTCCGGCTGGGCGGGCATCGCGTGCTGATGAACGGCGACGAGCAGACCCTGCTGCTCGCCCGCGCGGACGCTCAGCGCACCGGGTCGATCACCCTGCACTGCGCGGTCGATTCGGTGCGCACCATGCACGCGATCCTGCGTTGCGAATTCGGCACCGCGCACGCGTTGCTGGCGGAGAACCTCGCCGTGCTGGGCAGGCTCCGGCTGACCGCGTTGCTGCAGTACGCCCATATGACGCGGGCGATGTCCGCCGGGCACCGGGCGGACCGCCCGGCGATGGAGCAGGCACTCGACGACTTCCGGGACAGCGGCGGCGAGAACGCGCAGGAGATGGTGCTCAGCATCGGGCTGGCGCGGGTCTTCTGTTCACTGCTCGAAGAGGACTTCGACCGGGCCCGCCGCGAACTCGGCCAGGTCGTCGAGCTGGAGGACCGGCGGCCGAGCCGGTTCCACCTCGCCGGCCAGCACGGGCTCCGGACGCTCGTCGACACGCTCGGTGGCGCACCCTGCCCGGAGGACGGCTCCGCCGTGAGCGGGATGCGGTGGAACCGGCAGTTCGTCGAATTCGCGCACGCGGTCGAGCACGGCAGACGAGGCGACGCGGCGGCGGCCGGACAGGCGGTGGCCTCCGCGCTGGAGACGTCGGCGCCCTATCCCCTGGCCCGTCATCTCGGGCTCCGGCTGATCGCCGAACCGGCCGCCGCCGACGGCTGGGGTGATCCGGCGGGCTGGCTCAACGAGGCCGAAGAGTACTTCCATCGCAGGGACATCCCGGCGGTCGCGGCCGCCTGCCGGAGCCTCCTGCGCAAACTCGGCGCACCCGTCCGGCAGCGCCGCACCGGAGTCGACCGGGTCCCCGGCGACCTGCGGGCTTCCGGCGTCACCGTGCGCGAGTACGAGGTCCTGGTGCTGCTCGCCGAGCGGATGGGCAACAAGGACATCGGCGCCCGGCTGCACATCTCGCCGCGGACGGTCGAGAAGCATGTCGCGAGCCTGCTCGCCAAGACCGGCCTCGCCGACCGTGCGGCCCTCGCCGAACGCGCCGCCGGACCGCGACCTGGCATGCTGTGATCCATGAGCGACCTCACCGTGTACGGCGCCGGCTGGTGCCCCGACGTCAAACGCAGCCGCGCCCTCCTGGACTCGAAGGGCATCGAGTACGACTACATCGACGTCGAAGCGGATTCCGGCGCCGAGGAGACCGTGCGGGCGTTGCAGAACGGTGAGCGGCGCATCCCGACCATCGTCTGGCCGGACGGCACCCACCTGGTCGAGCCGAGTGACGACGAGCTCACCGCGCACCTGAACCGGTGACCCTTCCGGACGTCCCGCTCGGCACCAGGGTCGTCGTCCGGTACCGGATCGAGGGCGGGTTCACCGACGCGCTCGGCTACCTCCGTTCCCGTGACGACACGGAGTGCGCGGTCGAGACCAAACGCGGTCTCGCGACGATCCGGCTGGCGGACATCGTGCTGGCGAAGACGGTCCCGCCGCCACCGCCACCCCGTTCCCGCCCGGTCTGACCACCCGTTTCGCCCCGCCACCACCGGGTAAGCCAAGGAATCCCCAGCAGGAGGTTCCCTTGGCTGCCACAGCGAAAGACCCGGACGGTCCCACCGAATTGTCCCGACGATCGTGGTGGGCGGTGCTCAAACGGACGGTCGTCCAGTTCAACCGCGACAACATGCTGGACTGGGCGGCCGCGCTCACCTACTACGGCGTGCTCTCGGTCTTCCCCGGTTTGCTCGTACTGACCGCGATCCTCGGGCTCCTCGGTCCGTCGGCGACCCGGGCGCTGGTCGAGAACGTCGGCCGGATAGCGCCCGGTCAGGGCCGGGACATCCTGGTCGGCGCGATCGAAGAGCTGTCCGAATCCGGCGGGCTGGCCGGAACGGCGGCGATCATCGGCTTCGTGGGCGCGTTGTGGTCCGCGTCCGGTTACATCGGCGCGTTCATGAGGGCGTCCAACGTCCTCTACTCGATGCCCGAAGGCCGCCCGATCTGGAAGACCGTGCCGTTGCGGATCGGGCTCACCGTCGCCGTGCTGGTCGTGCTCGCCCTGTGTGCCGCCGGGGTGGTGGCGACCGGCGGGATCGCCCGCTACCTCGGTGACCTGATCGGCCTCGGATCGACCGGTGTCCTGGTCTGGGACATCGCGAAATGGCCGGTGATCGCGTTGCTGGCGGGGCTGGCGGTCGCGCTGCTCTACTGGGTGAGCCCCAACGTGCGGCAGCCGAAATTCCGCTGGCTGACCCCGGGCGGCCTCGTGGCCGTGCTGCTCTGGGCCGCGGCCACCGCCGGATTCGCCTTCTACGTCAGCAACTTCGGGTCGTACAACAAGGTCTACGGTTCGCTCGCCGGCGTCATCGTGTTCCTGATCTGGCTGTGGATCTCGAACATCGCCGTCCTCCTCGGCGCCGAGCTGGACGCCGAACTCGCGCGAGGCAAGGAGCGCGCCTCCGGCTCCCCCGCCGACGACGAACCCTTCCTCCCGCCTCGGGACACCAAGGCGATGGACGACGACGAAGCAGCCGCGGTCGCCGAGGCCGAAGCGAAGAACGCCGACTGAGTCCCGCACATGAGAGGAGCCCTTCCCCAGCGGTACCGGGGAAGGGCTCCTCTCGATTCTTCTAGCTCTTGCTCGACTTGGTGGCCTTCTTCTTGGCGTCCTTGACCTTGCCCTTGACCGTCCCGACCGCGTCCTGCAGCGGCGCGTAGGTGCCGTAAAGCGCCGGGTCGGGCTTAGGCGCGGTGCCCGGTCCGCCGAGCGCCTCGGGTTCCATCAGGTACTCGAGCCCGTCTTCGCCGAAGCTCCAGCCGCCCTTCGAACCGTCCGGACCGTCGGACAGGTGCCAGACGGTGTTGTTGTGCTCCTGGTTCTCCTCGTCGAACAACGCCGTCGGCGCGATGTCGCTTTCCAGGCCGTCGGCCTTGAGTTCCTCGATCGCGGCGAGCCACTGCTTCTGGTGCACCGTGTCCCGCGCGAGGTTGAACTGCAGCATCGCCTTCACGCCGGGGTCGTCGGTCATGTTGTACAACCGAGCCGTCTGCAGCCGGCCCTGCGCCTCGGCCGCGACGTTCGCCCGGAAGTCGGCCAGCAGGTTGCCCGACGCCACGACGTAGCGGCCGTTCCAGGGGTAGCCCTGGCTGTCGCTCGGCGTGGCGCCGCCACCGGAGATGATCGCCTGCTGGGGATCCATCCCGCCGAGGATCGCCGCGGTGGCCGGATCCTTCGCGGCTTCGGCCACCGTGGTGGCGGGCGCCCCTTCGAGGAGCCGGGCGACCATCGTCGCGAGCATTTCCACGTGCCCGATCTCCTCGGTCGCCGTGTCCATGATCAAATCCTTGTACTTGCCCTCGATCCGGCAATTCCAGCCCTGGAACAGGTACTGCATGGTGACGGTCATTTCACCGTAGGCGCCGCCGATGAGCTCCTGCAGCTTACGGGCGTACAACGCGTCCGGCTTTTCCGGCTTGGCCTCGAATTGGAGCGATTTGGTATGACGGAACACAGACAACCTCCAGAGAATTCAGGGAACAAACGGACTAGCGGGAGTCGGCGATCGGCGCCTTCGAACCGGAGAGCGGAATGAGCCCGAGGGCGATCATCCCGACGGCGAGCCCGAGGTGCAGCCAGTTGTCGGCGGTGTTGACCGGCACGAAATTCGCCGCCGACCCGTGGTCGATCAGCAACCCGTACAGCCAGAGCACGAGGTAGATCACCCCGCCACCGACGAGGAACGCTTTCGCGCCGGTCACCGTCCGGGCCAGCAGGATGCCCGCGACGCCGAACGCGAGGTGGACGATGTTGTGCAGGATCGACACCTGGAACACGCCCAGCAGCAACGCGCCGGACTCGTGCCCGGCGCCGCTGAGCTGCTCGTAGTTCGTCGTGATGCCGGGGATGAAGCCGAGAATGCCGACGAGCAGGAAGACCGCGCCCACGCCGAGGGCGATGAGCTGGCGCGGAGCCCGCCGAACCGTGGCCGGCGATGCAGTCATTGTTTTCCTCCGATCCAGGTGGAAGGACTGTCGGACGCCCGATGGGCGAACGTCACGCGAGTACCCGGGCGAAAGCCGGTCACACCGGGGGAATCGGCGTTTTCGAATCCGTGGGAATTCCCGTGTAATCCGGCCCACCCGGGGTAGCCCCTGCGAAGCACACACGTCACAAGGAGGGTGGAAACCGTGGCCGAGGAGAAAGCACCGCAGGCAGGGCCGGTCGGCAGGCTTTTCCGTGCCGGGTTCCACGCACTGGCGGCACTTCGCGGTGCGCGAGCGTTCCACCCGAACGGCCTACTGCTCAAAGGGGAACTTCGGGCTTTGAGGCGTGATGACCTCGCACTGCCGGAGGAACCGGTGGCCGTCACCGTGCGGATGTCCAAGGGCGCCGGTCTCCCGGGGCGCGTGCCCGACGCGCTGGGGCTGGCCGTGCGGATCCCCGCCGTCGGCGGCCATCCGTGGGATCTCACGTTGACCACTTCGGGCACCGGTCTCGCCGGTCGCGTGTTGCCGCGGCCGTCACGCGCCTGGACCGCCGGTCGCTACAGCACCTTGTTGCCCTATCGCACGAAGGGCGAACTGGTCTGGCTGTCCGCTCGCGCGGAGACGTCACGGCACGCCGAAGCGTCGCTGGACGGTTTGCGGCGGCTGGTGGCGGAAGGACCGGTGACTTACCTCGTCGAGACCGTCCGCGCGAACGGACATCGGAGGCCTTGCGCGACGCTCACCCTCCACGAGGTCGACGACGACTCTCCTCGGCCCGCGTTCGATCCGATGCTGAATCCGCCGCCTGGCTGGGAGCTGCGTCCGGGCTGGCTCAGCGGGCTACGCGAGCGGGCTTATGAAGGTAGCCGGGAGGGCCGCTGAGCCCTCCTTTGCCGCACGGTATAGGGCGTTATACGGGAGTCGTTCGAAGGAGTCGTGTCGTGGCCGACTCCGGCGGGTCGCGAGTGGCAAGAGGTTCTATCGAGGGGAAAGTCAAAGATGGCGTGTTGCGAAAGTGGCTTTCGCAACGTCGGTGGCGTGGACGGTCGGCCGGGCGGGGGTCGATCGTGGTGGGAGGTCCCGACGCTCTCGGGTGTGTCGCGAAAGCCACTTTCGCGACGTCTGACGTCCCGAAAGTGGCTTTCGCGACGCGAGCATCGGGGTACGGGCTTCGAGGGATGCGAAGGCGCCTCAACCCTCAACAACGCTCATAGCCACTCACGACCCCGCGCAGAACCGTACATATCGATATCGATCGGTCATTCAGTCATCGAGGAGCGTCCTTAGTGGACGGTCGACTGCGGCCGCTTCCCAAGTACGTGAAGGACCCCTTCACCGCGCTGGACGCAATGAAGGGGTCCTTCACGTACTTCAGGCGAGCGCTACGGGTAGCTCACCAGGTTGCTCGGCCGCGTGTCCGGCGGCGTCACCGCCCCGGCGTCGTTGATCACGTGCGTGATGGTCCCCTTGTAGTTCAACGAAACCGTCACCATGTTGTGGAACCGGACGCCGGAGCGGTTCGGCACCTCGAACGCGTGATAAAGGTTCACTGCGGGGTTGTCGTTGAAGAAGCAGTAGCTGCCCAGGCCCCACGCCTCGTGGGAGGTCACGTTGTCCCCCACCTTGTACGCGGCGTACCCGTTGAGCCCGTTGGGACTCTTCCAGCCCGCCTGATCCGGGACGTCGTACGGGATCTCGTTCTGGAAGAAGATCGTCCTGCCGTTCTGGCCGTTCCAGATCACCTGGTACTTCTGGTAGTGCTCGACGAACAGGCCGGTCGCCAGCACGTTGTCGCCGTTGACGACCACGCCGGTGTCGCCGGTGTTGATCGTCCAGCCGTAGGTGCCCGCGTTGCCGTGGTCGGCCCGCCACGCCCAGATGTGGTCGATGATCGTGTCACGGCTGTTGACGATCAGGCTGTTCGTCGCCTTCCCCGCGATCTGGCCGCCGATCCGGAAGAACACGTCCTGCAGGGTGGTCGGATTCGCGGAGTGGTTCACCGTCGAGCCCGCCTGCCCGACCGTGAGCAGCGACTGCGAGTTGGTCGTCCCGGCGTCGAACAGCAGGCCCTTGATCCGGACGCCGTCCACGTCGGCGACCTTCATGGCGTCGACACCGTTGTCCGGCACCAGGGTCGGATAGCCGACGCCGAGGACGACGGTGTTCGCCTTCGTCACGTTGAGCGTCTGGTTCAGGTGGTAGACGCCCGGCGTGAAGAACAGGTTGCAGCCCTGGGAGAGCGCGGTGTTGATCGACGCCGCCGTGTCCCCCGCCTTCACCACGTAGAACTGGCTCATCGGCAGTGAGCTGCCCGGGGTGCCGCCGTTGGCCCAGCTCGGACCGGAAGCGTTGGTGCGCAACGAAGGCAGGAACACGCGGTACTTACCGGAGCCGTCGAGGTACAGGTACGGGACGTCGCGGGACACCGGCGTGGTGCCGAGCGTCGTCTCCGGCGGGTTCGGGAAGGTGTTCGCGGGAGCGCCGCTCGTCCCGGAGAAGACCATGTTCCAGACCCCGCCGTCCCAGCTTCCGTAACTGCTGTCCCGGGTGTACCACTGCTGCTGCGAGATCGACGCGGTCTGCCCGGAAACCTTGCTATCGGCGGTGTAGCCACCGCTGGCGAACCCGTAGCTTGCCGGGTAGAGCTGGAGCCCGCCGCGGATGTCCATCCGGCGGAACGGCGCGGCCTGCGCGACGGCCCAGCGGGTCGAGCCGCTGCTCGGGACCACGGCCAGGTTCTCGGCCGAGCGCCAGAAGTTCTGCAGTGCCACACCCTTGTCCGACTCGTTGAACGCGTCGACGGTCACGTCGCCGTTGATTACGACGTCGCCCGGGTTCTGCCCGAGCCCCGCGACGGAGGTGTAGTAACCGACGTTGTCGTGGATGCCGTTGTACACGCCGGGCTTGAACAGGTGCGCGTACCGGCGCTCGGTGAACTGCGCGGTCAGGGTGTCCTTCTGCGCGTTGAAGTCCCCGTCGAGCTTGGCCTGGATCGTCGACGCCGACATCCCCGGGTCGAAGATCCGTACGTTGGGGCCGAAGTCGGGGACCTCGGCCTGGGCCGGACAGGTCGCCTGTGTCGATCCGATCGTGTAGCTCGCCGACGCCACCGGCGAATTCGCCGAGCCGGACTTGAGCGCGATCGCCGAGATCGTCGAGGAGGCCGAGACCGTGATCGGCCCGGTGTACACAGTGGACGACGCCGTCGGCGTGGATCCGTCCACTGTGTACCGGATCGTCGCACCCGCGGTCGCGCTCGACAACGTCACCGAGCGGGCGCTCGGGTAACTGCCACCCGGCGGATCGAACGTCGGTGAGGCGACGGTCGTGCCGCTGCCGCCGTGGGTGTACGTGAAGTGCGGAGTGTCGTACTGCGGCCCGCTCTTCTCGTAGGTGAACCAGTAGTCGAGCACCGTGCCGGCGGTCAGTGAACCGACGGTGTGCCGCCACGTGCCGCCGTTGTCGGTCATGCGGACGTTCTGCTGCCCCACTCCCGGGACACCGGTGTAGTGGATGTCGACGTACCGCGCGGGCGTCGACGGTGTGAAGGAGAACTGCGCCTGGCTCGCGTTCAAGGAGGCGGCGGTCTGGCTGTAGTCGGCGGCCGCGGCGGTGGCACCGCCCAGCCCGCTCGCGATCAGGAGTGCGGAAAGGCCGGCGGCGAGCACGCCACGGACCCCTTTCCGCCGTGGGGACAGCACAAGGATCCGGTTCACGTCGTGACACCTCCGGCGTTGGAAATCCACGGGCGAAGCAATTCGTTGCGCGCCACAACAAAGTAGCCGTCCGTGCGATATGTCCAGATCACGCTTCGGTAACATTGGTGGTCCAAACCACTGAATACGCCGGACAGCGCAGGGCGATACGGCCGTTCGGCGTCCTCGGGCGGTGCTGTCGGGTGCCGGTCAGCGGTCCGGGACGACGTAGAGCGTCGATGCTTCCCCGCCGTGCATGGCACTCAGACTGGTCCGGCAGGACAGGAGGACCTCGCGATTCGCGACGGTGTCCGGCGGGACACCGCAGCCGTCACAGAAGAGCTCGACCGAGCCGGGGAAGGTCTCGTCGACCCGGACTTCGACCGTGCGATCGCAGCGGCGGCACCAGCGATGCCCGGTGACGATCAGGACGTGCATCGGATCGGAAATGCACTGATGCACCCAGCCGCGGTGGACGTAACACGTCGTCCGGACGTGGGCGCTCAGCCCGTGCTCCTCGGCCACGTCCTCCGCGGCGAGGATCGCGGCGAGCCGCCGGTCGGGAATTTCGCCGTACCGGTCCCGGCGCCGCGCCGGCGGGGCCGAGTCCGCCGCCGCGAGCAGTCTGAGATGAGCCCTTGAGGGTGGCTGAGTACGTAGCACCATGTCGGTCTCGACCTTTCGGCGTCCACCGGAAGTCTTATCAGCTCGCTTCCGATTTCGCCGGAGTGACACCCGACCGGGCGACAAGGAGCCGGGAAAGGTTCGTTTGTACGGCCCTTGTATTCACCCTGCCCATGCTGTCCGGACGAACCGAATCCGCTCAGGAGGCAGGAATTGTTGACCAAGGTAGCCGTGCTCGCGACAGCGACCGCGCTCTCCCTCGGCGTGGCCGCCGCACCGGCCGGCGCCGAAGTGACCGCGGACCTGTTGCCCGCGGCCAGCATGGAAGCGGTGCTCAAGGCCGCGCAGATCGACCCGCGCCGTGCCGACAGCGCACTGACCCCTGGGGCCAAGGACAGCGTGCTGCTGGTGGAGCAGGCGCTCGCCGCCAAGGGTCTGCTCGCCCAGCAGTACGTCGACGGCCACTTCGGGACGACGACCATCACGGCGTACTCCAGCTACCAGAAGTCGCTGGGCTACACCGGGATCGACGCCTCCGGCCTGCCGGGCAAGACGTCGCTCGAGAAGCTGGGCGAGGGCCGGTACACCGTCACCGCGGTGGTCTCGGCGGGTAGCCGCCTTACCTACCACGGCAAGACGATGAACACGCGCACCAAGGCGATGCTGGTGAAGGCCGAGGGTCTGCTCGGCAGGCAGCTCACCATCACGCAGGGCTCGTACAACCCTGGCGGCGTCGGCGCTTCGGCCGGCACTCACGACGGTGGCGGAGCGCTCGACATCGGTGTCGAGGGCATGTCCTCGACCACGCGGACCGACGTCGCGCGGAAGCTGCGTCAGGTGGGCTTCGCGGCTTGGGTCCGGACCCCGGCCCAGGGTTTCGCCTACCACATCCACGCCATCGCACTGTCCGATCCGGACCTGTCGTCGGGCGCGCAGCACCAGGCCGGTGACTACTACCTCGGCTACAACGGCCTCGCCGGCCGTGGTTCCGACGACGGCCCCGCCGTCACGCCGAAGCTCACTTGGGAGGAGTACCAGCGGTCCTGACCCTGCTGGCCGAAGGCCACCTTCGCCGATGTCGATCGTCGCGAAGGTGGCCTTCGGGCTGTCCAGGAAGCCCCGGGTAGGCTTCGGCGCGACGGCAAAACCAGCGGGAAGGGAACATCGCGTGGAGGCTCAACCGGTCGGTCAGTGGCTCGACGAGCTGGCATCGAAGGCCTCGACGCCCGGTGGTGGCGCGGGTGCCGCGATGAACGCCGCGGTCGGTGCCGCCCTGGTCTCCATGGTGTGCAACCTGACCATCGGCAAGCCGAAGTACGCCGAGCACGAGGCCACGATGACCGAGGCGCTCGCCAAGGCCGAGGACCTCCGGACGCGCGCGCTCGGCCTCGCCGCCGACGACGCCGCCGCGTTCGACGCCGTGGTCGCCGCGTACAAGCTCCCCAAGGCCACCGACGAGGAGAAGCAGGCGCGCACCGCCGCGATCCAGGCCGCGCTGGTCGGCGCCGCCGAGGTCCCGCTGCGCACCGCCGCCCTCGCCGCCGAGGTCATCGACGTCGCCGCCTCGATCCTCGAAGGCGCCAACACCAACGTCATCTCCGACATCGCGGTCGCGGCTTCGTCTGCCAAGTCCGCGCTCGAATCCGGTGTGGTCAACGTCGAGGTCAACCTCGCTTCCATGGCGGACGAGCAGCTCCGCAAGGAGACCGAGGCCCGCCTCACCGAGTACACCCCCGCCGCCGGGCGCGCCGACGCCCTCATCGCCCAGGTTCGCGAAAGGCTCGCCCGATGACCCTGATCGACGGGCGCGCGATCGCCGCCGCCATCACCGCCGAGGTCACCGAGACCGCCGCCAAGCTCCGCGAATCGGGCACCGCCCCGACGCTCGCCGTGCTCGTGCCGACCGACGACGACGCCACCGCCTGGTATGTGCGCTCGATCGAGCGTGCCGCGAAGAAGGTCGGCGTCGACTGCCGCGTGGTCCAGCTCGAGAAGCCGACCGGCGAGGACGTCACCCGCGAACTCGACAAGCTCTCCGCGGACCCGTCGGTCCACGGCATCATCTGCCAGACCCCGTTGCCCGAAGGCGTCACGCTCGACGACGTCGGCGCGCACATCGATCCGCGCAAGGACGTCGACGGCGCCAACCCGGTCAGCCTCGGCCGTCTCACCGCGGGCCTTCCCACCTACGCGCCCGCCACCGCCGCCGCGGTGCTGGAGATCCTGAAGCGTGAGCAGGTCGCCCTTTCGGGTGCCCAGGTCACCGTCGTGGGCCGCTCGACCATCGTCGGCAAGCCGGCCGCGCTGCTGCTGCTCGGCGAGCACGCGACGGTCACCGTCTGCCACTCCCGCACCAAGGACCTCGCGTCGGTCACCAAGACCGCGGACGTCCTGGTCGTGGCCGTCGGCCGCGCGCATTTCGTCGGCGCGGAGCACGTCAAGCCCGGTGCCGTGGTGATCGACGTCGGCACCAACCCGACGCCGGAAGGCGGGCTCGTCGGCGACGTCGACCAGGCCGCGGTCGAGGAGATCGCGGGGTCGATCACGCCGGTCCCCGGCGGCGTCGGCCCGGTCACGACGTCGCTGCTGCTGCGGCACACCGTCACCGCCGCGCGGTCCTGATCCACCGAGAAGGCGGCGAGTCCACTGAGGACTCGCCGCCCTTCGCTTGCCTGTGATCGAGCACCGCCAATCACGTGAGTTACGCCTCCAATCACGTGAGTTACGTCCCGATCACCGTTTCCACGACCTTCCGCACCTGGGCCATCTCCGGAGCGGGTGCGGTGCGGTCGGCATAGAGCAGATGCGCGGCACCGATGAGCGTCGCCGCGAGGGTTTCGACGTCGGCGTCAGCCGCGATCCTGCCCCGCGCCCGTTCCGCGTCGAGATACCCGCCGATCATCACGGCGGCCTGGGTCAGCACCGGAACCCCGGCGGGCCACTCGCGGCGCAACCGGGCACGCAGCTCGTCGCGGAAGATCACGAGCGGGACGATCGCGACCGCGACCGACTCGAACACCGCGGTGAGCGCCGAGGTGAGGTTGTCGACGACCGTTCCGGTACCGACGGCTTCCCGGAGGCCCTTCTCGTCCAGCTTCTCGATCCGGTCCAGCACGAACTCGGCCAGGAATCCGTCGAAGTCGTCGAAATGCCGGTGAAGGACGCCTTTCGCGCAGTCCGCCTCCGTGGTCACGGCTCGGCTGGTGAGCCCGCTCGGCCCGTCCCGCAGCAGGACTCGCTCCGCCGCGTCGAACAACTGCGCACGGACGGCGCGCAGGGCTATCCCGGTCGGCATACGGCTCCCTTGCGTTGACGAGTGGGCAAGTGCCCACTTAAGATGGGCGCATGCCCACTCTACCCTCGGGGCAAGAGCCTCATCACTATCGACAGGCCGCGGAATCCTTCGGCACGGACGTCGAACGCTACGACCGCACCCGGCCCGCCTATCCCCCGGAACTCATCGGTCACCTCATCGCCGCCGCCCCGGGCCGCGACGTCCTCGACGTCGGCGCAGGGACCGGGATCGAAGCACGCCAGTTCCAGGCGGCGGGTTGTCACGTCCTCGGCGTCGAGCCGGACTCGCGGATGGCGGAGTTCGCCCGCCAGGGCGGCATCGACGTGGAGGTCGCGAAGTTCGAGGACTGGGAGCCCGCCGGACGCCGGTTCGATCTGCTCGTCTCCGGGCAGGCCTGGCATTGGGTCGACCCGGTGGCGGGCGCCGCCAAGGCCGCCGAAGTGCTACGGCCCGGCGGACTCTTGGCCGCGTTCTGGCACGTACCCGAACCGCCGGAAGAGGTCGCGAACGCCTTGGCGGACGCTTACCGGCGGCTCGTGCCGGATTCCCCGATCGATCTCGGCAGCGTGCCGAAACAGCCCTCTGACCCGTACGGGCCACTCATCGTGAAGGTCGCCGACGGGCTGCGCGAGGCGGGCGGGTTCGGCGAGCCGGAACGAAGCCGCCACGACTGGGACCGGGTCTACACCCGGGACGAATGGCTGGACCAGCTTCCGACGTTCGGTTCGCTCACCTGGGTCGAATCCACAGTGCGACAAGAGATCCTCGCTGAAGTCGGCGCGGTGATCGACGGGATGGGCGGACGGTTCACCGTCCGCTACGCCACCGTCGCGATCACCGCGGTCCGGGACTGACCCGCCGGTGACGGGAGCCGCGACGCTCCCGTCACCGGCGTCCGTCAAGGCGTGACGGGGATGTTGGTCAGCCCGTTCACCGCCCTCGAGACGGTGTTGGACGCGTGGACGACGTTGGGCCGTTCCGAACACTTCGACGTCGACGTGATCTTGATGGCGTACTGGCCGACCCCGCCGAGATCGGACTTGTTGTCGCGCCACACGTTCCCGCACCCGTTCGGGAACGACGGGGTGGTCCCGGGATTGTGCGTCTCGTACCCGTTCGCGAACGTTCCCGGCGAAGCGAAGGTGCCGGTGTTGCCCTCGATCATGTACCCGGATCCCTTGACGTCGACCCAGGAATCGGCCGAGTTCTGCCCGGAAACCCCTTGGCCGTCGAAGGTGTTGCCCCGGATCACCCCGTCCGCGGTACCTTCCTTGACGTCGACGCCCTCCGCGGCGACGTACGGCCCGATGTGGTTGTCGAGCACCTGGATCCGATCGCTTCGGTCGACCCCGCCGGAGTTCCCGTGGCACGCCCAGTTGGAGTTCGCCGAGCCGAGGTAGACGCCCTCGCCGTAACCCGCCTGCACGAGACCGGTGTAGCTGATCGTCGAATCGCGGAGGACACTGTCCGCCGAGGAGCGGCGGAAGTGCACGGCTTCCTCGTCGATCCGGTGCACTCGCACCCCTTCGATCACAGTGTGGTGCGAGTTGTCCGCGACGATCCCCTTCTTCGACTCCTGCACGGTGAAACCCTTGAGGTGCCAGTACGGCGCACCGTAGAGCCAGAACCCGTACCCGGAGTCCCAGCCCGCGGTCGGCGCCGGGCAGGACGGCGCCTCACCGGACGGGCCGTCGTTGATCAGGACCGCCGTCGACGGTCCCGTCACCGTGATCGGTGCGCCCGCCGTGCCGGGTTTCGTGGCCACGAACGAACCTCGATAGGTTCCGGTGGCCAGCCGGATGGTCTGGCCGGGGCTCGCGGCGGCCAGCGCGGCCTGCAGCTCCGCCGCGGTACTCACGTCCACCACTTCTCCCGCGGGAACGCTCGTGGTCGTCGTCGGCGGTTTGCTCGTGGTGGTGGGTGGTGTCGTGGTGGTGCTCGGCGGCCCTCCCCCGCACGGGCTGCCGTCGATCGTGCAGCCGGTCGGCAGGCCGAGCCCCTTGGTGTTGAAGCCGAACGACGCGGTGCCGCCGGCTTTGATCGTGCCGTTGAAGCCTGCGTTGGTGACCTTGTAGTGCTGGCCGGTCCTGGTGAGCACCGAGCTCCACGACGTCGTGATCGTGGTGCCTTCGGGGAGATCGAACTCGATCGTCCACTGTGTACTGGTCGCGTCGCCCGCGTTGGTCAGCGTGTACTTCCCGCCGTATCCGCTGTCCCACGCCGAGCTCTGGGCGAAGGTCGCGGTCAGGCTGGGCGCGGCGGCCTCGGCGGTGACGACGGCGCCGAACAGGCCCGCCGCCGACGCCGTGGCCGCGATCGCGGCGAGCAGTCGTTTCCTCGTCATTCCGTGCCTCCGCATTTCGTTCCGGCGATCGAGCACGCGACCGGGAGTCCCTGACCGGCGGCGTTGAAGCCGAACGTCGCCGTGCCGCCGGGTTTGACGCTCCCGTTGTGGGCCGCGTTCCCGAACCGGTAGTGCTGTCCGGTCCTGGTCAGCACCGAACTCCACGATCCGGTGATCGTCGTCCCGGCGGGCAGGTCGAACTCGACCGCCCACGAACCGACGGCGGCCGAGCAGGTGTTGGTGACCGTGAAACCGGCACCATAGCCGCTGTCCCACACCGACTTACGGGTGAACGTCGCGTTCAGGCACGCGCTCGGGGTCTGGTTCGTCGAGGTGGGTGTGGTCGTGGTGGGGTTCTGGCTCGTCGGCGAGGACGGCGGGGTCCCGTCGACGGACTTCAGGAAGAGCGACGACGAGGCGTCGGTCTTGGTCGCGTCGACGCCGTGCCCGCCGGTGTAATCCCGCTGCTCGTTCTTCGCCCAGTCGGCGACCGGCGTCCCGCCGATGTCGAGGTGTTTGTACGCGGTGCCGTCCCAGCCGAAGGAGTAGACGCGGTGCCGGTCGGCGTAGAAGTCGTTGTACGGGCCGTTGTCCGCGAGCTGCTTGGTCATGGCGTTGTTGAAGAACACGTTGCGGGGGCCGGAAGCGCCCGACCACTTGACCGCCTTCTTGCCCGCGCCCCACCAGATCGGGAACCAGTTCGAGTCGTCGGGGCCGCCCCCGCCCTCCTCGCCGCAGTTGGCCCGGCAGTTCCCGGAGCGGTGCGCGTACGGGACCTTGACCGTGTTGAGTTCGAACAGGTTGTTGCGTTCCCAGCCACCGTGCAGGTTGAGGTCGGAGTCGAACGAGTTGCCGATCACCACGTTGCCCGCGGCGGACCACTGGAAGGTGAAATGCCGCAGCAGGGTCGAAGTGTTGCCGGCGTAGAGCGAGTCCCAGACCCGGGAACCGCGGAAGTAGCCGTTGCCGCCCTTGCCCTTGTTCCATGAGCCGTTGAGTTCGTTGTCGACGATCTGGAGGTTCTTGGCCTCTTCGGTGACGATCGGATGCGATCCGGTCATGTCCGCGCGGATGCCACGGACCCAGGAGTTCGCCGCCCACTTGAACACGATCCCGTGCATCTCCGCGGCCGGCGCCATGTTCCCGTAGTTGTTGTTCGCCTCCGCCGGGTTCAGCCCCGGCATGTCCTGGGTGAAGCCGAGGTTCTCGAACCCGACACCGAGCACCGGGTCGACCAGCGGTGCCGCCTTCGAGTCGTAGGTGGCGCCGTCGATCGGGGCCGAACCGTCCGAAGTGGAGTTCACCGGGACGTCGTACTCGAGCGGTTTGTCGAGGGTGATCGTGCGCGCGGACGTATCGAGTGCAGCGATCGTGAAGATCTGCTGGCGCATGTGCATGTTCAGCAACGGGAACGTGGTCGGCGTCGCCTGCTGCTGTTCGTAGAACTTCCGCGAGTTGGCCGCCCTGATGTTGACCAGGTTCCCGGCGGCGAGCGAGGTCAGCGCGCCGCTGCTCGCCAGGTGGACGACCTTGTCCCCCGTCCGCGCGGCGAACGCGGTGTCGCCCGGCTTGCCCCGCAGCTTCACCCCGGCCTTCCAATGGACGTTGATCGTGCCCTCGAAGATGTCCTTGCGGTTCGCGGACGCCGAGGCGTGGTCGCTCGCGTAGGACGTGTGCACTCCCCTGGACTGGACACGGAACAACCCGCGACCGGGCCACAACCAGCCGCCCTTGCCCGCGCCCGAAGTCATCCCGTCCTCGTCCCAGTCGGAACCGTCCGGGGTGAGCGTGTCGTAGAGGGTGTTCGCGTCGGGCTTGTAGACGAACTTCGTGGCGTCCTTGCCCGCGCCGCGCAGGATCAGGTAGTCGGCGTCGACGTGGATCTCGTGCGTGACGTCGAACCGGCCGGCCGGGAAGGTGATCGTGCTGAGCTTGGTGTAGCTCCCGGACGGCGAACACGCGCTCCTGATCCCGTCGATCGCCGCCTGGATCCCGTTCGTGTCGTCGGCGCCGTCGTCGGGTTTGACGTTGTACTGGCTCGCCAGCTCGGCCGCGGTGACCTGACAGGTGGCGTCCGGATTCACCTCACCGGAGCCGGGCAGGGTGGCACCGCCGCGATACCCGGCCTTGGACCAGTCGTAGAGCCCCGCGACCGGCGCGCGGCGGTTGGCCGCTCCGAGGTCGAGGCCGGGTAGCGCGCCGGGCCCCGGCGCCGCGTCCGCCACCTGGGGCGGTACCTGCAGGAGTGCTGCGGCGGCGACCACGGCGGCGACCGCCGGGAGGACGGCACGACGAAGAGGACTTTTTCGGGACACCCGAAACCTCCGTGACGGACTGACGGAAGGTGTTGCGGCGTGTACACCCGGACCCCGTCTTTATAGTTCACGTCCCTGTCGGTCGTCAACGGATGTGAATCATGTCCACGTATGTGAATGGCACGATCCACCGACGGTTCCGTTCAGCCCTCGCCCGAACGGAACCGGTCGAGCACGCGGCGCTCCCGCTTCGTCGGGCGCCCCGCACCCCGCTCCCGCCGCGCGACCGGAACGGCGGCCTCGGGCGGCGGCGCGGGCGTCCGGTCGATGAAGCAGGTCGCGGCGTCGGCGGCACCGACCCGTTTCTGGATCACCCGCGTCACTTCCAGGATCCGGGTCGTGTCGTGTACCCGCGCACGCACTTCGTCACCCGCCACGACCGTGGTCGCGGGTTTGGCCGGTTTGCCGTTCACGCGGACATGGCCGCCACGGCATGCCGCGGCGGCGTCCGGACGCGTCTTGGTCAGCCGGACGGCCCACAGCCAGCGGTCAACTCGAGTGGACTCCACAGCAGTACATAGTGGCCTATCGGCCGGCTTTATTGCCACCCGGCATAACCGCAGGTATAACTTGTTCTAAATCCCTCAACGGTGAGGAAGATCACGTGAGCGACGAAACCATGCGGAGAAGCGCTTCCGGACAGTTATCCCGCCGCCTCTTTATCGCAGGAACTGGTTCTATCTTGGGGGCGGCCGCCCTCGGCGGGACCGCTTCCGCGAAAAGTTCGATCGCCGATGCCGCCCGAATCCCGGCACTCGTCATCGGTTCGGGATACGGCGGTTGCGTCGCCGCGCTCCGGCTCGCCGAGGCCGGCGTCGACGTCCATCTCGTCGAACTCGGCAAGGCCTGGGACACCCCGGGCACGGACGGCAAGATCTTCGCCAACACCACCAAACCCGACTACCGTTCCTTCTGGCTGAGGACGCGGACCAAGCAGCCGTTGAGCAACTTCCTCGGCTTCCCGCTGGACAAGGACGTCCCCCGCCACACCGGGATCCTCGACGCCGAGGAGTTCGGCGGCATCACCGTCTACCAGGGCCGCGGTGTCGGTGGTGGCTCACTGGTGAACGGCGGCATGGCCGTCACGCCGAAACGGGAGAACTTCGGCGCCGTCCTGCCCACGGTCGACGCCGGCGAGATGTACGGCGTCTACTACCCGCGCGCCAACGCGGGCCTCGGCGTCGCCACCATCGACCAGAACTGGTTCGAGACCGCCGAGTGCTACCAGTACGCGCGGGTCGGCCGTAAACACGCGCAGCGGTCCGGTTTCCCGTTCCTGTTCGTCCCGGACGTGTACGACTGGGAGTACATGAAGAAGGAACAGGCGGGCACGGTCCCGAGGTCCGCGCTGGCCGGGGAGATCCTCTACGGCAACAACGCCGGCAAGAAATCGTTGCAGCAGACCTATCTTCCGAGGATCAAGGCGACGGGGCGCGTGACGATCTCGGCGCTGCACCGCGTCACGTCGGTGACGCCCGCGTCCGGCGGCGGATACACCGTGGTGATGGAGCAGCTCGATACCGGCGGCACCGTGACGGCGACGAAGTCCGTCACCGCGGACAAGGTGTTCTTCGCCGCGGGCAGCGTCGGCACGAGCAAGCTGCTGGTCAAGCTCAGGGCCACCGGTGCGCTGCCCAACCTCAGCACCGAGGTCGGCAAAGGCTGGGGCGACAACGGGAACGTCATGTGCGGGCGGGCCAACCACATGTGGGACGCCACCGGGGCGTTGCAGTCCTCCATCCCCACCGCGGGTATCGACAACTGGGCGGCGGGGGGCGCGTTCGCCGAGGTCGCGCCCCTGCCGACCGGCATCGAGACCTACGCCTCGTTCTATCTGTCGATCACCAAGAACCCCCACCGCGCGGCGTTCTCCTGGAACCCCGGTGCGAACAGAGTCGACCTGGACTGGCAGACCGCGTGGAAGCAGCCGTCGATCGAGATGGCGAAGACGATCTTCGACAAGATCAATGCCAAGGAAGGCACGATCTACCGGACCGACCTCTTCGGCACCTACAAGATCTGGGGCGACCACCTCACGTACCACCCGCTCGGCGGCGCGGTGCTCGGCAAGGCGACCGACAATTACGGCAGGCTCCACGGCTATCCGGGCCTTTACGTGATCGACGGCGCGCTGATTCCGGGGAATACCTCGGTGAACCCGTTCGTCACCATTACCGCGCTGGCGGAAAGGAACATCGAAAAGATCGTCGCCACCGATCTGTGACGACGACCGGAGAAAGGCCGGGGCCATCGCCTCGGCCTATTCTTCAAATCTTCGGCAGCACGCAGACGGTGTCGATCCCCAAAACGTGGTTCAAGCGCCCGAAGGCGAGCCAGGAACCGATGCTCATGCTCAGCTCGACGATTTCCTTCTGGCTGTAGTGCCCGGCCATCCGCTTCCAGAATTCGTCGTCGATGCCGTGGTGGTCGAGCGCGTAGCGTTCGGCGTATTCGGCGGCCAGCCGGGTCCGCTCGTCGAACGCGTCGGTGGTGCGCCACTCGGTCACCGCGGCGGCGAACTCCTCCTCGACCTTCACCCCGTCACGCTCGGTCCGCCAGTCCAGGCAGAAGACGCAGCCGTTGATCTGCGCGATCCGCAACCGGGCCGCTTCGAACTCACGGAGCCCCAGCGTGGTGTGCGAGTACACAGCGAGCGAGAGTTGCGACGCCGCGACGCCGATCCCGGGCACCATCTCGCCCCAGACGTAGCCGATCGGGTCCTTGCCCTCGGGAATGTCGATGTTCATCGCGCGCTCCTTCCGAGCTTGCCGGTCGCCGGTCGCAAGGGGACGTCGAGTGCGTCGTAGAGGCCAGGTTTGGCGTCCACGAGCCAGTCGATGGCGCCGACCAGCCTGCCGACCGCGGTCGCGTTGCCCCCGGCGGACCGGTTCTCGCCTTCGTCGGTGGCCTCGACCGAGACCTCGATCCTGGGACGGCCCTCGATGATCACCTTGTGCGCCCCGTCGCCGCTGGGCGGCATCGGCCAGTCCGGCGCACACGATGAGTGGATCCGGGTCACGTGCTCGATGACGATCCGCGGCTCGCCGTCCACGATCCCCTGCACTTCGAAGCGGACCGCGCCCTGCGTGCCCGCTTCGAACTCGCCCATCGCCCGCGTGGTCACGGTCTTCTCCAGCGGACGGCGATCGAGTGTCTCCCGGATCTCGTCCAGCTCCACTCCGAGGCCACGGGCGATCAGCCGTACCTGCCCGCCCCACACCATCGTGGGCACCGACGGGGCCAGCATCGGCGGCTGGTAGTCCATCGGCTGCCCCATCCCGACCAGGTAGCGGACGGAGTCCGGCTGGTCGTAGGTGGAGTAGTCGAAGATCTCCTGGCAGCGGACCACGTCCACGGTGGTGCCGAGCCCGCTGATCAGCAACGGCAGGATGTCGTTGCCCCACCCCGGATCCACGCCGGAGACGAACAGCGACCCGCCGCCCTCCGCGATCGCCGCGAGCACCGGCTCGCGCAGTTCCTCGGGCGCGTTGCGCTGGTCGTACAGCGCGTAGAGCGCGGGCGTCACCACCACCGCCCCGGCCCGGATCGCGCGGACGATGTCGGCCAGCGCGTCGGCGGGCCGGATATCGCCGGACGCCGCGTACACCACCGCTCGCGGCCCCGCCGCCAGAACCGCGTCGACATCATCGGTCGCCGCCAGACCCAGTTCGCCGTCGATTCCCGCGAGCGCGGCCGCGTCACGGCCGACCTTCGCGGAATCGTGCACGAGCACACCGGTGAGTTCCAGCGCCGGATGCGCGTCGACGGCCCGGATGGAGGCGCGGCCGATGTTGCCTGTACCCCAGACAACCGTGGGAATCATCAGTCGAGGCTATCCGAATCCGAGTACCGAAACAATGAGGAAAACCGCAGGTCAGAGCGCATTACTCGGGTTGATTCCGGCGGGCAACGAAAGCGTTCCGGTGCGCGGAACGGACACCCTTTTCCTCGCTGCCCGGCAATCGGGTTGAGGGGCGACGGCGGGCGTGTGTAGTGTGCGTTCCCGTGACGAGCCCCGAGTCGGACAGAACCCCGCCGCCGGTCATCCGGCGGCGAGTCGTCGTGTCCGGCCGTTAGGTGTCGGCCCTCTCGCTTCCCGGTGACCGGAGCGCTGTTCCGTGCGTCCGGCCGGGTTTCCTCCTGTCCAGCGCACGGCTCCTCCTGTTCACTTTTCTCTTGGGAGTCGTCCGTTGCCCCTGTTCGTCTATGTCCTCGGCCTTGCCGTCTTCGCGCAAGGCACCTCCGAATTCATGGCGTCCGGTCTCGTGCCGGGGATCGCCGGTGACCTGTCCGTCCCGGTGGGCGCGGCCGCGGCGCTGACGTCGGCCTACGCCGTCGGAATGATCGTCGGCGCACCGGCGATGGCCATGCTCAGTGCGCGCTGGCCTCGACGCCGGGCCTTGGCCGGGTTCCTGACCGCCTTCGTCGTGGTGCACGTCATCGGCGCCGTGACGACTAGTTTCCCGCTGCTGTTCGGCACCCGGGTCGTCGCGGCGATCGTCAACGCCGGATTCCTCGCCGTGGCGATGCCCGTGGCGGTCGCCCTGGCGCCGCAGGGAAAGCGAACGCGGGCGACCGCGGTGCTGTTGGCGGGTATCACGCTGTCCTGTGTCGCGGGAGTGCCGGCGGGCGCCGTACTGGGCGATCTCGCGGGCTGGCGTTCCGCTTTCTGGGCCGTCGCCGCGTTGTGCCTTCCCGCGCTGGTGCTGGTGTTCCGCTCCGCCCCCGCCGGTGCGGCGGAGCCCCACGAAGTCTCGATCAGGCGCGAAGCACGTGAACTCAAAGCGCCTCCCGTACGGCAGGCGATGCTCCTCGGCGCGTTGGTGAACGGCGCCACCTTCGCGACGTTCGCCTTCCTCGCGGTCATCGCGACCGACGTCGCCCACCTCCCGGCCGGGGCGGTTTCGGGACTGCTGGCGGCTTTCGGCGTCGGCGCGTTCCTCGGCGTCACAGTGGCGGGCCGCACGGGAGACGGCGAACTCCGGCGCGGCCTCGTGCTCGGGTTGTGCGCCCTGCCGGTGGGCTGGGCGGTGCTGGCGATGGTCGGGACGCAGCCGATCGCCCTGTTCGTCGTGACCGCCGTCCAAGGTGGACTGTCGTTCGGCTGTGGTTCCGCACTCGTGGCCCGGGTCATGCACGTGGCCCCGGGAGCTCCGACGCTGGGCGGCTCGTTCGCGACCGTCGCGCTGAACGCGGGCGCGTTCCTGGGTCCGGTGCTCGCCGGTTTGGTCACGGAGTCGACCGGGGACTACCGCTACGCCATCTGGATCAGCGCGGCGGTCACCCTCGTCGCGCTTCCGCTCGTCGTGCGGCCCGCCCGCGTGCGTCATCGATGAACGCGGGGCTGGGTACCATCGGCCGCACCATGGAGATGATCACTGTGCCCGCGGGCGAGGTGACGCTGTCGGACCGGCGGACACAGCGGAACTGGACCGTCGATGTCGCGTCCTTTCTGCTCGCCGCGGTTCCGGTCACGCGCGAACCTGACCGGCTCCCGCTGGTCGACGTCTCGTGGCAGGACGCCCTCGAGTTCTGCAACACCCTCTCCGAACGCGACGGCCTGACTCCCGTCTACCAGCTGGATTCCCCGGCCTGGGACCGGACCGCGAACGGCTATCGGCTGCCCTCCGAGGCGGAATGGGAGCACGCCTGCCGCGCCGGCACGACCGGTCCGCGCTACGGGCCGCTCGACGAGATCGCCTGGTACCGCGAGAACTCCGGAGAGACCGTGCACGAGGTCGGCGGCAAGGCGCCCAACGCGTGGGGCCTGCTCGACATGCTCGGCAACGTCTGGGAATGGTGCTGGGACGTGTACGACGCCGAGGTGTACGGCGAATACCGGGTCCTGAAGGGCGGCGGCTGGTTCGACGAGCACTGGAGCTGCCGGGCTTCGGTACGGCGCCGCAGCCACCCGACCTTCCGTGTCGACGACGTCGGCTTCCGACTCGCCCGGTCACTGTGACCCCGCCTCCACGACGTGATGATCACGCGATTGAATGGCGGCACGGACACCCGGCCAGGGTGTCGGACCCTGGAGGAAACCGTGACCGGAACCGCTCCCCGAGACGTCGAACGCGTCTACTCCACCGCCGACGTCGTCGCGAAACTGCGCCGGCTCGCCGACGCGCTCGAGTCCGAGACCTCTTTCCGCATCCAGATCGCCGGGGAACGGTTCCGCGTCCCCGCCCGCGCGCAGTTCTCGATCGAGCACGAGCGCGGCGACGGCGAGGAAGAGGTCGAGTTCCAGCTGAAGTGGAAGATCGAAGAGACCGACTCGGACGACGACTCCGAAGGCACCGTCGTCTGATCCTTCGTCCATAAAGGACTCGGGCGGGCTCGTCGATCTTTGGCGGGCCCGCCCGTTAACTCTGCTCGGCGAGCGGTCGTCGCCGTACTCCAAGCCGTTAGTCCGGTTCAGTGAACCGGCGGCTCTCGCCCCGAAGTCCGTAACACCGCGTGCCCTCGTCAAGATTCGGAAGTAGCACGGGAACCGGCGATCTTGACCGGCGGTTTGCCCAGTGCCACACGAGGAGGAAGCAGCGTGGCGTTGTTCGGCAACAATCAGGGTGCGGAGGTCGCCGCTCTTCACCAGCAGCTCGCGGCAGCCCATGCGACGATCGCGGAGTTGAGGGGTTGGGTCGGGCATCTTCGCGGAACCGAGACCGCTGTACTGGAGGGCGAACTCCGCGGGTTGAAAGCTGCGGTCGAGCAGGCCAAAGCGGAGCACTCGGCGCAGTCGGCCGCCCGACAGCAACTGAACGTCGAGCTGGAGTCTTGGCGCTCCCAGCTGGTCGAGACCCGGGAACTCGCGCTGTTGCAGCAGGTGGGCATCTACGAATACGCGCATCCGCTCGAGGACGCGCTGGCCTACAAGGACGCCCTCGCCGAACTGCGGGCGCAGATCAAGACCGCCGCGAAGGCCGACGCCGTGACCTGTCAGGTCGATTGGGCGGTCAACGGATCGGTCAAGGAGGGGCAGAAGCTGGGCCGCGACATGGCCAAGTTGATGCTCCGTGCGTACAACGCCGAAGCCGACAACGCGGTCCGGGTGGTCAAGCCGCATACGGTGGAGTCCGTCAAGAACCGCTTGACGACCACGCGGGACACGATCGGCAAGCTCGGCACCCTGATGCGCATCGTCATCTCCAGCGACTACCACCGGCTCCGACTCAAGGAGATCGACCTGACCGCTGACTACCTGATGAAGGTCGAGGTCGAACGCGAGGCGGCACGGGAAGAACGTGCCAGGCTTCGCGAAGAGGCCAAGGTCATGAAGGAAGTCGAGCGGGAGCGAGCGCGTCTCGCAAAGGAGCGCACTCACTACACCACCGTGCTCGCCCGGCTCGAGGCGAAGGGTGACACCGAAGGCTGGGCCCGAGCGAAGGAGCAGTTGGCCGCCGTCGACGACGCCATCGCCGGCGTCGAGCAGCGGGCGGCCAACGTCCGTGCGGGCTACGTCTACGTCATCTCGAACCTGGGCGCGTTCGGGCCGGACGTGGTGAAGATCGGGATGACCCGTCGGCTCGAACCGATGGACAGGGTCCGGGAGCTCGGCGACGCTTCCGTCCCGTTCCGGTTCGATGTCCACGGGCTCTTCTTCTCCGAAGACGCCGTTGCCCTGGAAACCGCCCTGCACCAGCGGCTGGCCGCCGATCGCGTCAACATGGTGAATCCACGCCGGGAGTTCTTCTATGCCACGCCGGCGCGGGTGAAGGAGCTACTCACCGGGCTCGGCGACGACCACATCCTCGAATACAAGGACACTGCGGACGCCGTCGAATGGCGAGCGTCTCGCCGCGACGCCGCCTCTTCGCGCGCCGAACGCTCGCTCGCGCTGTCGGCTGCTTCTTCGAACACTGACGCCGGTGGCGACGGCGATCTGTCCTCGGACGGCGATCTGACATGAGTCATCCACCTTTGCCGCCTGCTCCCCCGCAGGCACCTCCTCGTCCTCCGTCCTGGTTTCCTG
Organism: Amycolatopsis sp. WAC 04182; assembly: GCF_003947465.1. Taxonomy (NCBI): domain Bacteria; kingdom Bacillati; phylum Actinomycetota; class Actinomycetes; order Pseudonocardiales; family Pseudonocardiaceae; genus Amycolatopsis; species Amycolatopsis sp. WAC 04182. Next base: position 408,955 of record NZ_QHJJ01000003.1, on the reverse strand, counting down.
ACCCTTTGGACGACTCCCTTCTGCGGTATTGGGACGGATATCGCTGGACCTTCCACACCGCCGCACGCCCCGTCCCCGCGCCTTCAGCGCCGCCGCCGCAGCAGCAGGCCGTTCAGCCCTCCCCAGTTCCGGCGATGCGCCGAGACATCGTGGTCGCGTTGCAGAACGTTCGCGGCGTGTTGGTCGGCTCGATGAAGGAGGTCAATCTCCTCCCCGGTTACCTCCGGCCCGAAGAACAGGTACTCGCGCTCACCGCCGCCCAAGGTGAAGGCCAGGGTGTACTCGCCTGCACGAACCGCCGATTGCTCTTCCTGTTCGTCGGAGTCGTGCGCCGTCAGTTCCTCGAAGTCGATTGGAACCAGACCAAACACATCTTCTACTCCCAGGCCACGAAGACGTTCTCGGTCTACACCACCAAGTTCACGAAGCGGGCCATTCCGGCGTTCACCGTGCGGGTCAACAACCTCAACGACGCCAACACCATCGCCCACGCGGCCCAGTCGGCTGCCGCCGCGCCGCGACTGGACGTCGTTTGAACCGAGAAGCTCAGACGATGCCGCCGTTGGCGCGAAGGACCTGGCCGTTGACCCAGCGGGCCGGGCCGGCGAGGAACGAGACGACCTCGGCGATGTCGGACGGGGTGCCGAGACGTTCGAGCGGGGGCTGCGCCGCCATGCTCGCGATGGTCGCCTCGTCCTTGCCGTCGAGGAACAGCGCCGTGGCGGTCGGGCCGGGGGCGACCGCGTTCACGGTGATGTCGCGGCCGCGGAGTTCGCGGGCGAGGACCAGGGTGATCGCCTCGACCGCGCCCTTCGAGGCGGCATAGGCGGCGTATCCCGGCAGCGCGAGGCCGAGCACCGACGTGGAGAAGTTGATGATCGCGCCACCGTCGCGGACGCGGCGGGAGGCCTGCTGGTCGACCACGAAGGTGCCGCGGATGTTGGTGCGGTGCAACCGGTCCAGCCGGTCGAGGTCCAGCTCGGCCACCGGCGCGAGGTACAGGGCGCCCGCGGCGTGGACCACGACGTCGACTCCGCCGAAGGTCTTCTCCGCGGTGTCGAACACGGCCGCGACGGCCTGCTCGTCGGCGACGTCGGCCTGCGCCGCGATCGCCTGGCCTCCGCCGGCAATGATCGCGTCGACCGCGGCCTGCGCTTCGTCCTTGTTTCCGCCATATACGACGACGACCGCGAATCCGTCGGACGCCAGCCGCTCGGCGGCCTGCCTGCCGATACCCCGCGAACCGCCGGTGACGATCGCTACGCGTGCCATGGAAGTGCTCCCATCAGGTGTTTTCGGTGATAACACGATCACTGTATCAGCGATATCGAACCAGTGCTACCGCGTGGGTGTTATCGTCGATACATGACGTTGACGACGAAAGACCGGTTGATCCGCGCGGCGGCGGAGCTCTTGGAGGAGGGGGGCCGCGAGGCGCTGTCGACGCGTGCGGTCAGCGCCGCCGCCGGAGTGCAGGCGCCGACGCTCTACCGGACCTTCGGCGACAAGGACGGTCTGCTCGATGCCGTCGCCACGTACGGCTTCAAGAACTACCTGGAGGGAAAGCACGCCCTCTGGCAGACCGTCGACCCGGTGAGCGACCTCCGGCGAGGCTGGGACCTGCACGTCGAGTTCGGCCTGCGCCGGCCCGCCTTCTACATGCTCATGTACGGCGAGCCCCGCGTCCGCGAAGCGCGCCAGGAGGCCGACGCGATACTCCGCCGGATCATCGAACGCATCGCCGAGGCCGGCAGGCTGCGCGTGCCGGTCGAGCAAGCCGCGCAACTGGTGCACGCGACCGGAATGGGAGTGATCCTGTCCTTCCTCGCGAGCCCACCGGAGCAGCGCGATCCGGGCCTGTTCATCGCCGCCCGCGAACACGTGATCGCGGCGATCACCACCGACACCGCGGACCACGTTTCGGACATCCCCAGCCGCGCGATCGCGCTCAAAGCCGCCTTGGAGAAGGAACCCGGCACCGTCCTGACCCCCGCCGAACGGGCGATGCTCGCCGAATGGCTCGACCGCCTCGCACGCTGAGCTACCGGCCGACGGCCTTCGCGGCCGCGACCGCCTGCCCGGCGTAGGACCGTCCGAAAAGGACCGTGTGCACCAGGAGCGGGAACAACTGGTGTGCGCCGATCCGATCGGTCCAGCCGTCGGCGAGCGGGGAAACCTCCTGGTAGGCGGCGAGCACCCGGTCGAGCAACGGGCAGCCGAACAACTGCAGCATCGCGAGGTCGGTTTCGCGATGGCCGCCGTGGGCGGCCGGGTCGATGAGCGACGCCTCGACGGCTCCCCACAGCACGTTGCCGTTCCACAGGTCACCGTGCAGGCGCGCGGGAGGTTCCGACACTTCGGGAAGCCGTGTGCAAGCCTGCTCGATGACAGCGGCTTCGTCACCGTTCAGGGTGCCCTCGTCGACCGCGCGGCGGACATAGGGCAGGACCCGGTGCTCGGCGTACCAAGCCGGCCAGTCGTCGCCCGGCGTGTTCTCCATCGGGGCCAGGCCGATCCACGCGTCGGTCGGCCCGTCCGGCGGTGCCGCGCCGAACGCGGGCGCGCCCGACGCGTGCAACTCCGCGAGCCCCCTCCCCAACCGCTCCGCCGCGTGATGCGTCGGCCGTCCGCCGCCGACCAATTCGGTGACCAGCCATTCGCCGTCGTGGCCGCGGACCTCGGGTACTCGCACCGCACCGGGCTCCCCCAGCCACCGCAGACCCGCGGCCTCGGCCGGTGTCGCGTTCCGCGCGTGGCCCCGTTTGACGACCACCGTGTCCCCGCTGTCGAGTACCACCTCGGTCACCCCGCTCGACAGGCTCCGCTGCCCGGCGACGGCGCGTCCGGTGATCTTCGTGGCAGCCTCGGCAGGCGTCGAAACCTGAGTCATACTCGCAACCTACCTCCGCCGATCGGGTGAACGCTCGTTGTACGGAGGCGAATCCGCGTGCGTGCGCTTTCGAGAGACGAACGGCCATCACCGGGGCGGAACGAACAGCCCCGCCGGTTTCCCGACCTCGGCCGGGCTGTGTCCGGTCAATGCCCGGAACTCGCGGATGAGATGCGCCTGGTCGCTGTAGCCGCCCGAATACGCGACCTCCGCCCAGGAAAGCGACGACGCCCGGTCCAGCAGCGCCAGCACGCGATTGAGCCGGGCGATCCGGCCGACCGTGCGGGGATTCAGCCCGATCTGCTCACGGAACCGGACGTTGAGGTGCTGCCTGCTCCAGCCGATCTCGTCGGCGAGGACGTCGACGCGGACCGGCCCCGCGCAAAGCCGGTCCCACGCGTAGCGGACAGGTGCGGCCAGTTCCGGGCCGCGAGCGAGCCTCGCCGCGAGGTACTCGTCCAGCAGCCGGAATCTCTCCGGCCAGTCCGCCGCCTCGCCCAGCCGTTCGGTCAACGACCCGGCCGGCAGCAGGTCCGACGCCGCGACGACCGAGTTCGCCAGCTCCCGCAACGGGATTCCGAACAACGCGTACGAGCCGAGCGGAGTGAGGGTGACGATGATCCCGCGCGAAGCACCGGCTTGTTCGATTCGCAACGGCCGGTCCCGCAGGCCCAGCACCGGCGAAACGGGGATCTCCGGTCCTCTGACCGGCGCGTCGATGTCGATCACCCAGGTGAGCACGGACAACGGGGTGACCTGCCAGGAGTTCGCGCCCGCGTCGGGAAGGTCGTGCGCGACGTAGCTCGCCACATGGGCGGCGAGGCCGGGATGCGGCCACCGGAGAATCCGCTCACCGGGTGCGCGGACGATGTTCCGCCGCGGCACCACGAGACCCCACCCACCCATGCCGTCATCTTACTTTCGTTCAAGACCCGGAAGACGGCTTTGCCTAGCGTTCCCCTCATGGACAAAATCGGGGATTTCAGAAATCTGGCGGCCGAAAAGCGCTATTTCGCCGCCTACGACCGCGCCATGGCCGAATGCCCGGAACCGGGCGGGGTCTTCGACGTCGAAACGCGCCACGGCACCACGCGGGTCTACCGCTACGGCGACGGCGGCGGCCCGATGGCCCTGCTGCCTGGACTCCTGGCGACCTCGGCCTGCTTCGCGACGCTCATCCCGCCCTTGGCCGAACACCACACCGTCTACGCGATCGACACTCTCGGCGAAGCGGGCCGCAGCGTGCAAAAGGCGCCGTTCAAGGACATCCGGGACCGCGCGAGCGCCCTCGACGACGTCTTCGAGAAACTGGGACTGAGCGACGTACGGCTCGTCGGCGGTTCGACCGGTGGCTGGCACGCGGTCAACCAGGCGATCCACGCGCCCGGAAGACTCGCGTCCATCGCGTTGCTGGACGCGACCACCGTCTCGGCTCCCTTCACCCGGAAGGTCTTCCGGTACGGCTTGGCCGCCGCCGTATTCGACAGCGACCGGCTGTGGCGCCGCTTCGTGACGTGGTCCGCCGGTGCGGACATCCTCGACCAGCCCGCCGCCCGGCTCGTACTCGCCGGGATCCGGTGCTATCGCGCGCGGGTGCCGTTCCAGGTATGCCCGGCCGAGGAGGCCTTGCGGTCCATCGAAGTGCCGACGCTCGCCCTGTTCGGCGGGCGCAGCGTCGTCCACGATTCCGCCGCTGCCGCCGCACGGCTCGAGAGCCTGCTCCCCCATGCCGACGTCGGAATCCTGCCGGACGCCGGCCACTACCTTCATCTCCGCCCGGAGGACCGTGACCTGATCATCGAGCGGGTCCTCGACAAGGTCGCTTAGGCGGTGTCCTGTAAGCCTGCGCCCCCGAGCGTCCACAAAGGACGCTTTCGCTGACCGGAATGTTCGCTTGATGCTTGTATGTACGGTTTAGGTGGGGTCGTGAGCGGCAAGGACGGTTCTCACCCTCTTTATCACTCACGACCCCTCGGTCGCTTCGAAGAGAGGCCTTTGTGGGCACCTGTGCCGCCGACGGCGTCCCGCAAGTGATCGTGCTTCCGGAGTACGTCGCGAAAGCCACGTTCGCGACGTCTGATGTCCCGAAAGTGGCTTTCGCGACACCTGGGCGCGAAGACCGCGAACCGACTTGCAGGACAGACTCTAGGCGGCCCGCGCGCCGGAACCCCGGCGCGCGGCGGCCAGACTGGCGCGGCACGCGGCGATCAACCTGGCCGAGGCGGCGCTTTCGCCGTGGCCGCACCGAGGACAGGACATCGTGACGTCACCGGACAGTTCGTCGACGGAGACGGTCAACGCGGTCGCGCACGAACGGCACCAGCGGTGGCGCGTGACCGGGTTGACGTGCAGCGGGGAAGCCACGCACTGGTGGATCCAGCGGCCGTGCACGTGGCAGGTCAGACGGTCGTCCGGGGACAGGCGGCCGACGTCTTCGGCGTCGTCCTCCATCGCCAGCAGAACCGGCAGGGTGCGGCTCACCGGGTTCAGCCGCGTGGTCGAGGCCAGTGTCGTGGTGTTCATCGCTTTCTCCTTCCGGCTCTTATCAAGACGTCGAACAGGCGGCGCCAGATACGACACGGCCGGGCAGGCTTTTGCCGAAACCTCCCTCAGGCGGGTGAATTGATCTTGGTCGAATCCGAACCGTTACCCCATTCGGGTTAATCGCGCGTATCTTTCGGATCATGACGGCCGCACTCGTTTCACTGTCTACATCAGACAGTCACGAACCCGGCTACCTGCTGTTTCCACCAGCGGGCGGTACCAGCCGGGCGTTCGACGCGCTCGCGGGAGCGGTCGATGCGGACATCCGCGCCTACGAATATCCCGGCCACGGGGAACGACTCGCGGAATCACCGGCGTCCTCTCTCGAAGAACTCGCCACGCATTTGGCCGCCGCGACACCGAAATCCTGGTTTTCCCGCTCCGTGACCATCGGATTCGGAATGGGCGCCTTCGTCGCCTTGGAAACCGCTCAACGCCTCGGCGTCGCCCCCGGCGCACTGGTCGTCGTGGACGCGTGCGCTCCGCAGCGGCGCTCACCGGACAAGAACGCCAAGGCGGGCGCGTCGGCGATGGGGCGGGTCTTCGGCCGCACCGGGCTCACCCCCGTCGCGGGCTACCGCGACTCACCCGAAAGCTGGGAGTACGCCCTGGACCTGCTGCTCGGCGACCTCCAGCTGCTGAACGCCTACCGCGGGCCCACCAAGACCCGGCTCCCGTGCCCGATCGCGGCGATCCGCGGCGCCGACGATCCCGCGTCCGCTTCGGGCGACGACGCCACCGGCGGCTGGCGGGTGTGGACGTCCGGTGCGTTCGTGGGGCGTGTCGTACCCGGCGGGTATCTGGGCGTTCTCGAGCCCGGCAGGGAGGCCGGGTTCTGGGCCCGGATCCGCAGGCTGGAAGCGGCCTTCGTGGCCGCCGAGCCGGAAGTCGCCTAGTACCCGACTTACACCGGTGACGTCGTCCGACGGTCGCCGCGCCAGGAGCCTGCGCCCTAATTTCGTCCCGTACCAGGCGTTTCGCGGGAGGAATCAGGATGCTCAGCAGGAGAAGGTTCGCGCAGGCCGTCGTCGCCGCGACAGCAGGAGCCACCGTGGCGAGCTGTTCGGCCCAGCCCGCGGCGGCACCGGTGGCGGCGCCCGCCACGACCGGCGGGACCACCTCGTTCGGCCCGATCAAGCAGATCGACGCCGGGGAACTGAGCATCGGTTACGCCGAAGCCGGACCCGCCGGCGGTCCGGTGGTGGTCCTGCTGCACGGCTGGCCCTACGACATCCACAGCTACGTCGACGTCACCCCGCGCCTGGTCGCGGCCGGATACCGGGTGATCGTGCCGTTCCTGCGCGGCTACGGGCCGACACGGTTCCGGTCGAAGGACACGTTCCGCAACGGCCAGCAGTCCGCGATCGCCGCCGACATCGTCGCGTTGCTGGACGCCCTCAAGATCGAGAAGGCCGTCTTCGGCGGCTTCGACTGGGGCGCCCGCACGGCCGTGATCATCGCCGCGCTGTGGCCCGAACGGTGCAAGGCACTCGTCTCGGTGAGCGGCTACCTGGTGACCAACCGGGAGACGAACAAGCAGCCGCTTTCCCCGGCCGCCGAGCTCGGCTGGTGGTACCAGTATTACTACCTGATTTTCGAGCTAACATGCAGGTACGACGCCTGCGACTGGCGCTCAGCAGCCTATATCCATGCCATATCCATGTTTTACGGAGGAGACCTTGCCCCGCAAGCCACTCTCCCTCGGCACGTACGGCAACATCCGGCTCTACGGATACCGCGACGGCCGTTGGGTCCCCAAAGCCAACCTACCGGCCGGCATCCGCCTCCCCCGCTGGCGCGCCATCGCCAACTACCGTAGCCACAACGGCGTCACCGGCCCGGTCGAACGCACCGGTACCAGCGCATCGGACGCGCAAACTCGGCTACGCGATGACCTCGCAGCACTGAGCCAGACGCGAGCCCGCCTCACCACATCGTCCCGAATCAGAGATGCAGTTCCCGCCTATCGGAAGCGGATCCGTAAGGAATGTGCTCCCACGACCTGCGATCGCTACGAGTCGATCCTCGATAACCACGTCGTCCCCGGGATCGGTGGCCTGCTGTTCACTGAAGCTACAGTCACTCAACTGCAGAAATTCGATGAAGGCCTCGTGAGTAGCCGCACGAAGAATGGCAAAACGCCGAAGAAGAAACCACCGCTCGCCCCCGGCACGCGTCGGATCGTGCGTGAAGTCGTCCGCGGCTTGCTACAGCTAGGCGTCGAAGACGACGTGATCCTCCACAACCCCGTCACAAGCATGCGCAGGATCACCGGGGGCACACGTCACGCAGCGAAGTCGATGCCGATAGCTCAAATGCCGGAATTCTTCACCAAACTCGACAACGACGCCTACAGCAAACGCTCAGATTTACCCGACTTCATCCGAACTTTGTTCGGCCTAGGATCGCGAGTGGGTGAGACGCTCGCCTTGACCTGGCAGTACATCAATCTCAGCGACGAGCCGATCGAGCGGACCGCCTTCGACGAGGTACGGACGATTCCACCTCGCTCACTGTGGATCTGCGCCACGATAACCGAACCAAAGAGGCAGGGACCGACTTACGGGCCAGTAAAGACGACACGCTCGAACCGAATCGTCGGGATCCCCGACTTCCTGTATCTCGTGTTCGTGATGCGCAAGACCTCCGACGTAGACGAAACCGAGCCTGTCTTTCTCTGTAGCGGCACCAAGTACCAATGGCGACGCCCGAAGGCAATCAGCAAGGCCATCAAGCTGATGCGGAAGCGCCTGGATATCCCGGACTTCCTGTCGCACAGCGGACGGAAAACCGCCGCCACCGTCCTATACCGCGCGCATCACAGCTCCCATGACGTGGCCGACCAGTTTGGTCACGTCGACGGCGACTTCACACGAACTCATTACGTCGACCCCGGCGTAGCGAACCCAGAAACGGCGCGCACACTCGATCGAGCCTACAGCAGCACGAGGTGAAGTAGCACAAGGATCAGCTACGAACGTCGCCCCGCACACACGAACCTAACACTCCCTGTGTCATGTCTGCTGTATCTAGTGGATCAAGTTCGACATGATCCCCAACGCCGAACACTGGCGGGTCTCCGTGCACGAGGCGCAGGAACTCCAGCACGCGATCATGGGCTACCTGACCGGCTACGCCACTCCGCGGATCGTCTGCGACGTGCCTTATGTCGGGAAGCGGTGGGTGCACCAGCTCGCCGAATACGACCGTGAGCTCGGCATCTCCTACTGGACGAAAAACTACCTGACCAGCGTAGACAGGGAAAACGTCGCCAACGCCGACGAGGCGCTGCGGCAGCGCTACCCCTACTACGACCCGATCTCCACCCTCCCCGAGGCCGGCCAGCGCTGGTGGCGCGACCAGTCCCGGACGTTCTGACCGGCAGGCTCGTCGGGCAGGTCCCGGAGGGGGCGTTCAGTCTCATGTGGGAGCTTTGAGCGCCCCCTCTGCCGTACCGACTGTTTGTGCTGGTCAGAACCGGTTACTACCGGTTGCGACCGGACCTCAAAAGGCCCAGAAAAGGCCCATGAGTTCCACAGTGGACAGTGTGGTGCCCCGGAGGTCAAACCTAGAGTGCGTGATCCCGCACAGGAGCACCATTACTGCCGGGGCGCCTGATCGGGTACACGTCGCGGGCCGGACCGGATACCTCTTGAGCGCCGGGTGCGGCGCTGGCAGCGTTGGGACGAACGGCGAAGATGATTGCGCTCCAGCGACTGGAGGGGGCCTTACGTGGACAGTGAAGCCATCAGGGCATTGAACAACCTCGTGGAGGACTTGAAAGCCGCAGGATGGAGGGAGCAAAGGCGGGGTTGGCGGGACTCCAGCGACACCCGCATGTTCAAGGGGCCGACACGTCCGGAAGAGGTGGTTGTGGTGTCCGTGAATCCTCCAGATGTCCGGACGGTTGACTTTTGGCGCGCGGTCGCAAAGCAGCATGGGGCTGACATCTAGTTCTGTATACGGCGGGCCACCGCTTGGCCCGCACGGTCACCGCCGCGCGGGAGCCACTCGACCGGCTCCTTGCTGCCGGCGGCATTTCTCCGGAGCCGACGCGTCCGCTGTAAGGGAGCCATGACTGATCGCTGGATTTATTGCTACAACACTTGGGGCTCTAACAGAGGTCACAGCGAACACATGAACGAGATGGCAGCCAAGGGTTGGGAACTGGTCAGCGCCAACGCGGCCTACGACGGGAGATTCGTCTGCCACCACTTCTATTGGAGAAAGCGCGCTTGATCCAGGTTGGGGCGGTGGGGAGGGCGACGTGGGCGGCCCTCCGCTAGCGGATCTCCGAGGTAGCCTCCCGCCGAACAATGGGAGGGTCGCGGGACAGATCAGGAAGCGACTCCCGTCGGCCCCGCCTCGCCCCCCTCCGGGCGCAGCTGATCCGCAGACACGTGTTCTTCCGGGGCGCGCAGGCAGGGACAGCCGTTGCTCGCCTACTAGCCTTGCCGCATGAGCGATGCCGAGCCCGATTCCCAGACGGTTGACCAGTTCGTCGTCTACGGCGCGTACGGCGAGATCATGCACCAGTTCCAGATCCTCGAGCTGCCCCTGTGGGGATTCCTCGCGCGCAATCTCAAGAGTGGCATCACCTTTGACCAGGGCACGGCCAAGGTTGAGCGATGGGACGCCACCACCTTCGGCAAGCTATGGCGGGGACTCCGCACCCAGGACCACTGGCCGGCGGGCCTGGTCGCCGAGCTCGATCAGGCAGTCAAGGCCCGTAACTACCTCGCTCATCACTTCCTGCGGGAGTACTTCCTTGTCGTCTCCTCTGACGAGCACCGCGAGGACGCACTCACCCAGCTGGCGCGAATAGGCAAACGGCTCGACGCTGTCTTGACGCGACTCGGCGAACACGGTGGCGCGCTGGGTCTGCCCGATGACGACGAGCTGGACGAGCAGACTCGTCAGAAGATCGAGGCATTGCGGCCCACGAGCTGGCTCACGGCATTCTCCGATTAAGGCAGCCGTCGGGCCCGCCCAACGGACAGTGCGGCCATCTCGGTCTTGCATCACCTGCAGCTGCTGGCGTTGGCATACCCTCCGGACGCCCTGACCGAAGCAGGTCTTGACCCGCGTGGATGGCCTGGACTGTCGTCCTTCTCCGCTGCCCGGTCGCTGTTGGAAGCTGCGGGCTTGGTGAGCTGGTCGTTGACGCCAGACAATACTGAGCGGCTTCGCCGCTGTGCTCAGTTCCAGCTTTGGTCGGCGAACGAAGGGCAGCAAGAGCGACCTCGGACCGGCCCCGGGCGGCCCCGGTTCGGTGGACGAAGTCCGCAAGACCATCGAAGCCGCGGGCTTCGATGTACAGGGGTTCGGCCGCCACAACGACCTCGGCGTGGTCCTGGACGGCCAGGTGAAGACCTTCTACACCGCGAGCGCGATCTCCAAAAGCCTCGGCGATCCCGGTCGGCGGCTCTACCGGTGGTGGAGCGGATCGCGCACCACGCCTCCTGGGCGGTCTCCCCGTGGAGGACGCTGAGCCTGCGCGACGACAGCACCGGGATGTACCTCTCGACCCTGAACTTCGAGGACAAACACCTTGAGCTCGCCGCCGAGGTGGCCGCCGTCGTCCTCATCGCCGGGCGGTCGCTGGGCGATTTCCACGGAAAGGAGCTGCGAACGTTCGAGTCGACCTGCCAGCAGGTGGAAACCGTGCTGCGTCAGGCGATTCCGGACGTTCGGCGGACACTCGGTCGTCCCGGCAGCGACCCCACACTGCACTGACCAGCAGACCGTTCTGCTCGCGGGCCGCTGAGCCGGGTCGATGGGCAGCCGGACGCTCACGGGGGGGCGGGTGCTGGGTGGCGGCGCTGGTTCAGTACCGCCACCCAGCCGGGTACCCACCCAGCCCAAGCGAGTCTCGGGCGCGCGGATCATCGCATCCAGCACCGACAATCCATGCAGGGCCTCGCCGGCATGCTCCGGCAGAGGTCCCACGCGACACCGTCATCATCGACCCTATGCGGCCCCTGCTCATTTAGTCGCGCCCAGGAACGCCACGGCCAACTCGCATCGGCCCTCGAGCACGAACTTCGTACGCACGGCAGAACGCTCCGGTACTCGACAGGGCATCCACGCCGCGATCGGCCATGTCTTTGAACCTCAAGGTGCACTTCGGTTCCTGCAGCTGACAGCAGTTCTGACTTCAGGGACGGCAGGATCCCGCACGCATCGGCCCACGGCAGGCTCGCCCAGCTCCACGTGGCCGTAGCGACAGGTCTCCTGCTGTTCCGGGACGAGCGACAGGTAAGGCGTCGAGGTTCCCGCTCGGCTTCAGGGTCGAGAGCGTGAGCGGCCCGGTTTGTGGCGGTTGCCTCCGTGGCAGGGTGAGCCGCCGCGTCGATGCTGGGTGTTGGTTTTGCTCGGGCTGGATGCGATGCCGCAGAACAGACAGCGGGAGAGCCAAGGGGCCTTGGTGTGGGTATAGGCAGTCAATGGTTCCCACCCTCCTCTACGCATGGTCGAGACAGCTGCTCGGTGCGGGGTCCGGTATCGGACGGCCAGCCGCCGCTTCTCACACGTGCCGCACCCCGCGCGGTCACCGAAGACGTTGGCGGGCAACGGCGCCGAGACAGATCCGCAGATCAGGCAGCGGGACCGCCACGGACGCGTGGTCCCGCTGTAGCGGTCGAGGACTTCGAGCGCGCGCGCAAGCATCCGCACCGCAGCAGAACCGTACTCCAGCCGGGTCCGTAACCCGAACCTGGTCATAGAGCAAGGTTTACAGCCGCTCTCCCCGCGACCAACGTTCGCCAGACGCGGACTGACCGACCGGCCACAGGTCAAACAGCGACTCAACCAAGGCTGATGCGTCGAACGCGGGCGGGGACCTGTCGGCTCCACCCCGCCCGAGCGGATCAAGGCTGCCGCGTGCGCGGCTGGCAAGCGAGTGGCGTCAATCCGCTCAGACCGGCGGCAGGACGGGCAGCCTGGCCTGCCCTCACGGAGGTGGGCCAAGTGACGGGAGTGGGATTTCCCGCACACCAGGCACCGCATAGGCCACGGCTTGCCGCTGCCTCCAGGGTACGGCAGCTGTGGCCAGGCCCCGGCACGCAGAGCTTCGAGCCAGGCTCTCATCTCGCGGGTGCGGCGACGCCGGGCCAGAGTCTCGCGCAGCGGCTGAGGAATCTCCTGTTCGACTTGACGGGCGAACGTAGTCACCAAATCCCAGGCGGTGGATACCGGACACAGCCGCAGCTCGAACGTCTCAGTCTCTCCGCCCTGGGGCATCGTGCCAGGTGGCCGGGACGGTGGCACGTTCAACTTCTCGCGCAAGGTCGCCCGGACGAGGTCCTCCACGCGTTTGGCGTGACTTCCTTGCTCGAACTGCCGTGACCCGTACAGCCGCCAGCCCAGCTTCTCGTGGCGATCGACCCGGCGACCGCTGGAGTTCTCCAGGCCGCCGATACCGAACTTGCCTTCACCGAATTCGTCGTGGACCACGATGTAGACCTCGGCGGGCGCTCCGGGGTCGAAGCCGTACTCGGCGCAGTGCGCACAGGTCCCGACGCCCTGTTTGAGGTGTGACAGGAGTTTCGGCGCGGCGACCCCGCATATGAGGCACCGCATGCTCCAGCCCCGGAGGGTGCGGCCGTGCCATGGTTCGAGGGGCAGTTGGGCGCGCATCAGCGCGCGAGCGACGGCGACATCGGCGGGAAGCTGCCTGTAGCGACGGCTACGATCGCGACCGCTGCTGGCGGTTCGGCAGTGCCCGCAGCCGTCGAGGTGGTCTCGCACCGTGTGCGCCTGCTTGGTCAGTGCACGCCCACAGGTCAGGCATCGCAGGATCCACGGATTGCCTGGCCGGTAAGCATGTAAGGGCTCGGCCAGTGCAGCGAGAGCGCGGGCCCGCGCGACCCGAGGGTTCAGGGCTAGCTTGTCTGCCGTCGTAGCGCGTCCGCATCGGTTACAAGCCCTGCCTCGCTTGGCCGCGTTGGCCACCGTGGGCTCGCCGAAGTGGCCGGCGAACATGCATCGCGAAGGCCATCGCGCCGTGACCAGGCCGGGATCGGGAACGGTGGGGATCTGGCCGGACGCGAGCATCCTGGCCGTCCGGGCGGTAGGGGTGCTGCGGCGCTGTTGTCCTCGGCGCAGCCCGGCGCATCGTGTGCAGCCGCCTCGCCCGTATCGGGGTCGGGCAGGTTTACCGCAGGTTAGGCATCGCGCGGGCCAGGCATGCTGTGTGCCGAGGTAGTCGGTGATCGGTTCCAGGGCTCGTGTTCTGGCGTCGGCCCAGGCGCGGGCCGGGGGCAGTGCGGCGGGGCTCACGTCTCTTCTCGGGCGACCTCGGTGTTCATCCGGCCTGTGGCTGTCTGCATCCACGCGACGATGTGCCCGGAGTCTTCGCCGTCCGGGCCGCCTTGTTTCCAGGACTCGAACGCCTGCCGCGCGTCGTCGTCCCGATCCGCCAGTGTGTGCACGAGCGCGGCGAGGGTGAGGTTCTTCTCGGGATCACCACCTCGGTAGTCCGCCATGTCGCCCAACGCCTGCCAAAGCTCCTCATCAGAGCTGGCCACCAGGGTGCCGGTGATGCGATTCCAGGCGTCTTCGGGTTGCTCGGTGACCTGCTTGGACACGCGGTTATTCCCTTCGCGAAGATGTAGAACATGACCTTATCGCACTACCGCCGAGCAACAATTTGCGGGCCAGGAAGTCACGGTGTATCCAGGTTTATCTCCTGGCAGTCTTTGACTTGGAGGCGACGGAGCCATCCCGGTTCGGCGACCCGCAGTCACGAGAGTGAGGTGACGCGGCCAGATTTCCGCCGCTAATGCCCATCGGCAGTGGTCAGGCGAGGGTGTGTGTGGACAGTCGAGAGGAAGGACTGCGCTATTCGGGACCCGGCTTCGATACGACGCGTGCGCGGCTGCCTTAACCCGGACTCGCAACATGAAGGCCAACTGCGAACCGTGAGCTCCGCCTTCCTGGGTGACCGACACGTGCTGGTTCACAGCTGACATGATCACCCGCTCGCGCGATAAAGGCTCGTCGTTCAGTCGCCGCGCTCGGCAAGCCGCTCCAGCACCCGCGGAGCGAGTTCAGCGGGGCTGAGCCGATACAGGTGCCAGCGATCGCGCGAGCCCGGCTTGAGAGAGGCGTTGAACCGCAGTCGCCCTCGGCTGTTGGGCGCGCCGGCCTGTGCAGCAAAGTCTTCGCTCGGCACCAGCCACGCTGTCATCAAGCGCGCCTCGGTGATGTCCACCGCGACGAACAGCAGGTCCAGATCGGGACGCGGCAGGAACGTCTGCGAGCGGACGAACGCCACGAATGCCCCTGCCTGGACCCGTTTGCTGTCCGACATCCGGGACTTGACCTGCACAGCCAGCGTGGCAGAGCTGCCGCGCCGATTGAACACTAGATCGACGCCTTCATCGTCCACCAGCGACGTGGCCGCGTTCAGTTCACCGCGGGACGCGAGAATGCACGCCGACGCCACCAGGTACTCCACGGCCTTCCCCATCCGTCCTGCCGACGGGGACTTGTCCCGGTAGTCCTCCTCGGACTCGTCGGCATCCGCGGCCTGTGTGGCCGGCTCGCTCACGTCGCCTCCCCGGCTATGACTGCCCACCTGCCGCGCCACTGCTCGACGTCGGCGGTGCGCACGCTGTGGTGCTTGCTGTCCGGGTTACGGGGCCGGGAGCCGACCCGGTTCATGAACGCCGCATAGCGTTGCTCGACGTCCGCGCGGAACCACTCCGCGGGCATCACGTAGAACTCCGGTAGCTCGGGAATGAAGTCCACCAGCACCAGTACTTCGGTGTCGTCCAGCAGCGGCCGGGTGGCGTCGGAGACCTGCCACTCCCCTGTCCGCCGCGCGGTCACCTGCGCGAGTTTCCCGTCCAGTCGCAGCCGGTAACGACGAGCTTCGGAGATCACCTCGGCAGGACGCCGGGTACGGACGATCGCTTCAGCCACCGCGAGATGGGCGGCGACCGCGTGGACCTGGTCGTTGTTCAATGTGGAGAGATCCACTGATGCTCCTCTGCCGCGCCAGGACGGTCGTAGCAACCCTGCCGTTCCTGTCGGTAAGCGACGCGGGCTGTGTGGATAAGTCGCCGGGCAAGGCGAGTTCGTTCCACACCGCAGATAACGATCAGCCGCGGCCGCCGAGTTCAAAGCCCGCCGCGGCACCGTCGCCGTCCTGTTCGACCAGCACCTCGACGACATGCGCTTCCTGCGAAGGCCTGCCACAGGATGCCATCGCCAACGGCGGCGTTCCCCACCTCATCTAACCCCGCCGACCCGGCGGCGGTCAGATGACGCCGGCGGCCAGTCGGCGAAGTCGTCACACCCGATGTTCTCGGCCGGCGGCAGGGTATCCCGCAGTGCCTCCGTGACCGCGCGTGCCCGCATGATGCGAGGCTACTCGTCAGAACTGCCAGTCCCTGGAGGTAGACAGTGGAGCTTCCCGGCCCCGATCACGAAAGGATGCGGGCGGGCACTCAGCTGGAGACGGCACTGGTTGTCGCCGCAGCGCCCGGCGGCGATGCCGGCGCAGCAATCGACATCGCCGATCAGATGGTGAACCGTGGGCTCGTGACGACTGGGCGCGGACAACTGGTGGCATCGACCTTAATGGAGCTGTCCCAGCAGCAGATCACGACAACGGGTTCGACTACTGATCCATATGCGAAGTTGGCACATCGCCTCGTCGCCATCGGCGCGTGCACGCAGGCCGAACTCGAGACCGCTTTCATGGCGCGCGTGCTGGTCATGGGCGTGGACCAAGGCTGGCTGGAAGCGGCCTTGTATGACCGGCTGGAAGCCGCAGGGGGCAACGATCCGTCGGTTCCGGGCGCTGTTCGCACGAATCGAACGCCGGTGAACGCTGAACCGTCAGTCCTGGCTTAGGCTCGTCATCCACTACGGATCCGTCCTCAAACGACGCCCGCACACCGACCACGGCGAGGCCAGCGTCCTCGCAGCCTGGGGCCATTGGCGCATCGCCGAAATCCCACCCTGTTCTCCGCCGTGATCACCGAGGAACAGCCCAGCCTCTCGCTCAGGTCGATGCGCAGTCGCCGACGGCGGCGCGCTCCTCCACCATCGGCGGGCTTCCTGCACGATCGTCTCGCCGCGACCAGCCACGCCTGGGCACACGTCGAACTCGCCCATGCGCTCTAGCGCCTCAGCGGCGACCACAGCGACACTCTGCCTGCCCTGCTGGAACAAGCCTGTGGCACCCAGCCCGGAAGCCACTGGCGAGCATGGTTCATCGCCCTGGACTACCTCGCCGAGATAGGACCCCCGCCGCGGGGATCCTGCCCGTCATCGACGACTTCCTCGCCCAAGAACGCTGGGATCCTCGCCGGCCTCAGCAGCCGCACCGGGCGCGAGCTCACCGACGACCTGCACTGCCAGACCATCGCGCTGCGTGCCCGTGACCGGATCGCCCCAGGGTTGCGCTGATCCGGACCGTGACGAAGGACTGCTCAGCGTGAGTCTGTCTTGGCGCTGATGTCGGCGAAGGTGTCATAGGGGAAGAAGACGGTGTCGAGACCGAGTCCCCGGGTGAAGCGGCTATAGAGCCGCTCGACGACGGCCGGTGTCTTCACCCGCATTTCCTCGGTACTGGATTCGGTCACACTGGTGTAGGCAGATGTCTGAAAGGGACTGTCCGACGATCTGAAGGTGTTTGTCATGGCCAGCGTTGACAGGCAGCCCCGGAGGCCGGTGGCGTGCACACCGATGGTCCATGCTCCTCGGTAGCCTGCGTAGGTGTCGAGGATGCCCGCGGCCGTGGTCACGACCTGGTGCGCGAGTTCGAGGTGGTAGTTAGGTGAGATGACGGTGGCGTCCGGGCCGCTCCATTCGCGGGTGCCTTCACAGCTGGACACCCGGAGTCCGCCGTCGTCCTCCAGCAGAAGCTGTACCGCATACTCTTCGGATGACGCGGTTCGTTCATTCCTCCAGTCCGAGGACACCATGAGTCCGTCAGCGTGCGGTGTCCTGTGCTCGAGCATCTCTTGAAACACCCGCGAGTAGTTCGCGCGCCCAGGTAGGAACCCGCGCACCCACTCCACAGGGTGCTTCGGCGCGAGTACGTCGGTCACACGGGTCGTGGGTGGCATCACGGGCTTGGCGTAGAGGTAGATATGCCCGAACCTGCGGGCGTCGGGAGGCACGGGATCGAACTCGTCGCTCATGGCCACCAGTTCGTGGGTGAAGTCGTGGGCGCGGGCAGTGCGCTCGGCGAGCAACCGGCGTACCTCGCTGTCGGCCAGCGGCCGCTTGCCCGTCGCGCCCCGGCCCCAGTACCGATCCTCGACCATGTGCGGGGCGCTCGCCGAGGAATGCACGGTCACCAGCAGACAAGGCCGCTGCTCCTGCTCATCGCGGACCACGTCGACAACTACGTTCAGAGGCGGCTTGACCCGGTTCTCCGCGACCTGACCGATTCGGTCTCGCAGGCCTTCGGGGTCCTCGACTCCGACCAGGCCGGTCGAATCGCTGATTTTGTCGACGGCGCCGACCACGAGAAGACCGCCCTCGACGCTCAGCGAGGCGAGGTCTTTCGCCAATTCACCGCTGGTGTTCTTCCCACGGGGGATGTCCTTCTTGTGCTCGATCCACTGGTTCTCTCCCAGCACGCCGGCGTCCACCGCAGCACACAACTGCTGCCAGGTTTCGATCTGCACAGGGGAACGTCCTGGGCCAACGTAGAACGAACGCGACGGTCGCATCACAACAGTCTGCCCGACTCCGCTCTCCCAGCGCGCTATGGTCGGCGCGCCGCCTCGCCAGCCAGCTACCTTGCCCGCGCGAACCCGGTCAGACGAGGCGATTGCCGGGCTGCGGCTGAACGGGCGACAGGAGCATCTCGGCAGGTCGCCATCGGCGATGAGCTTTAACGGAATCACGGTCAGAAGCGGGTACGCGGTCCAGAGCGCCCACAGGATGAGCGCGAACGACGCCGCGATCCACAGAACACCGGGGATGGACGTAGACCGTCACTCTCGCCGCCATCTCGCTACGACAAAGACCACTAAACCCGGGCCAAACAGCCGGCGTACCGGCACCGATGCACTGTCCGGCCGAACTTGTCAGTGCTCGTTGGTACGATGAGCACGTTCGTCGCTTGAGGCGAGGGTTCCCTCGGGCTGGGTTCTATCTATGCGTACCTGATCGCGCTAGCGATCATCCTGCTTTTCACTCACGTCGCCTCCCACATCAGTGCCAAACGGGCAGACAGTGAGCGTCGAGGAGGTGGTCACATGACGCTTTTCATGAGCGTTGTACTCCTGACCGTGTCAGGAGTCGGATCGAACTGGGTAGCGGCAGCGCTGCCATCCTGGCCTGAAGCGACGAACTCCAGACTTGCTCACTCCTGCCACTGACACGTGACGTCTAGCAGCGCGACCAAATCTGCCCCAGAGGATACGAACCCGCTCGCATGCTGTAGAGGCAGTGGTGCGGATGACGACGTAGGAGCATGAGCTCGCACGTTGGTTGATCACTGACGTGCGGCTATCCGCCACCATTTCGTACCTGCACGAGCTATTCGAGCTCGCCGAGCACGTTCAGGACGCCGAGGACACTCCTTGCACCGGACGCGTCGGTCTGAGGTACTCGGGCTTAGGTAATGCCGAGTGACGATAGGCCTGACCGCCTTCCACATGCCGCGAAGCCGGGGCGCCTGCGGCGTTTCAGCGAGGATGGGGCCGGGGGCGGCATGCACCGCCACGTTATTGGCGGTATCGGGCCGGGTACACGGCGCGGCCAGCCGAATGTAGGCCCGGAGCATCGTGGTGGGCAGCTAGATCCCACCTGCAGCGACAGCGCCCTTCGCGTGGAGCGTTCGGCGAAGCTCACGTTCGATCCGGCGTTCATCCGGTCCGAACAGCTCATCCGCCGGCGCCGGGCGTAGTGGTTCGTCGGCGATGGAGTCTCGCAGCAGCGGCAGAAGTTCGCTCCCGCTGCGGTAGGGGTGGATGGCGCGCGGCTGGGCGAGGTCGACCTTGTAGCCGCCGCCGGGAAGGGTCCTCACCTGGCAGCTGCCGAACTCCGCCACCGCGGACACGGGACCTCGCCGGGTCCCGGCCGGGATCGAATCACTAGTATTCGCCGGCGCCACGCCTTCGAACGCCCGTCGGGCGGTCGGTGAGGCCAGAAACGGGCACGCCACCGCCGCGTACAGCATGCAGGCGTGGTGGCCGGGAACTTCGTAGGTGGTGAAAACACCCGCTGGTTCGGCGCCGCGCTTGAGCGCATAGCTGATCCACTTCGCAGCGGGCGCGTCCACGACATGCCACACGTTCTCGTCGCCCATCGACAGAGCGCAGATCGAGCAGAGGATCCGCACCGCGCACAGCATCTGCCGATCGCCGGACGCTTCCCGAAACACCGGTTCGCCGCCGTCCCACGGAGTGATTGCCGGGATCGGGATTCCCCGCGCGTCGCGGGGACGCCGCGCGACCGCGGCCGGCATGGGGATCTCGCTTGCGTGCACAACCTCAGCATGCCCGACTGTGGCCAGCTGTTGTGACCGGCCCTGCTACCGACCCAAAGCGGATTTTGCCCGGTATGTGGACGACGATCTGCTGGGTGTGAGACACACCGGAGGGTGGCGGGAGCCGTCGACGGCCGCTCGCAGGAAGCTTGCGTTGCCCGCCGCGAGCGTCTGTTCCGAAATGGGCCCGTTGGGCGACGTGCTCCTGAGTTGGGGCTTCACCTCCCGTGCCTGGCTCTGGAGCATTCCGAACCGGGGAACGCCAGCAGGGGCGAAACCGCGAGTAACGGTGCAGCCTGGGTGGACAACTTGCCGACGTCCGATCGGCGCACGGAAAGGGACGGCTGTGACGAGTGTCTGGGATCGAATGTCGATGCTGGAGAAGGTCCTCGACATTCTCCAGCAGGTCACCCCTGAGCCGCCGGGCCACCACCTCGGCCGCCCGTACGCGACGGCCTACCAGCTGGCTATCGCGCTCGACACGAAGTATCCCGAGGTCGCACGGGAACTCGGATTCGAGATCGGTGGCGCCGAGACCGGGCGGCGCAACAGCCTCGCGCAGTACCTGGCTCAGCAGCTGTCGTCGCGTATCGCTCGCGACGGCGACGCGAGCGCGGTCGAAGGCGCCTTCCTGTCCTGTGACCACGTGACAGCCATGGAATTCGTCGATGCCCGTGGCGGTCAGCATGCCAGCAGCCTCATCGACAGTGGTTTCCCGCTGACGATGTTCCGTATCCGCCCCCACGACCGCCAGCCATGACCACCGCACCGGCCGTGCAGAAGCTGGTCGACGCCGCCGGCGGGCTCGACATCCAGCCCCGCGCCCGGCGTTGGGCGCACCTGCCGCTCTGCGTGCTCGACGCGGTCTTCTCAATTAACGCCCGCTACACCAGCACCATTGCGGTCTGCGACCGCTACGCGAAACACCAAGGCCTCCTGACTTACCTCGTCGACGTGGCCGACCTCGCAACAGTCGCTGGTGACGCTGCCGAGCAGCCCGTCGACGAGTTGGCGGATCTGGGGCACCGGCTCGGGCCAGCTCGCCTCGCCACCGACGTCCTGCGCAACCGCGGCCGCACCAGCACACGCGGCGGCGTGCTCAAGGCAGACGCCGCCGTGCGCTACGCCGAAATCCTCGCTGCCTCCGACGTGCACACACTCGGCGACGTCACCCTGCTCCTAGCCGACCTGCCCAGACTCCACGCCGTCGAAAGCCGACTTCGCACCGTTCCCGGGAACGGCCAGCACGACATCCGGATCGGCTACCTCTGGATGCTCGCCGGCACCGACGAACAGGTGAAACCGGACCGGAAGGTACTTCGCTGGCTGCGTCAAACCCTCGACCATGAGGTCGACGTCCCCAACGCACGACAACTGCTCACCGACGCCGCTGCCGCTCTTGGCTGTAGCCCGTGGGAGCTTGACAACGCCATCTGGCGGTGCGGCGACACCGAACATCGCTCCTAGCCCTGCCCACTCCCGCTGTGGTTGTCCACCCACGTTGAGGACATCGAGAACACGGACGAGTTCCAGGACTGCCAACGGAATAGCGGTGACCGCCGCCAGACCCAGCATCTCCGATGCCTGTCGCATGCCCTGAACTTCAGCCGACAGCCGCTCTAGATGCGGTTGATTTCGGCAAGTCGAATTGGCCCCGGTTCGGCCTTTCGATCTGGCCCCGGCAGCTGGGTTGCAGGATCGGTCGGCATCTTGTTGTGGCCCCACCTGCTGTTGTTGAGTCGGGGTCGGCACTCTGATTTGACCCCACCTCGTTCGCGTGTTTCTGCTGGTCGAGCTGTGGGCGCCGGTGATGGGCGGCGTGGTGTGCGAGACCGTGGGACGAACCCGACGGCCATCGTGGGGACCGTTCGTGATGCGCTGACTCCCGAGGATGCTTGTGCCGTCAAGCGCGGGTGCCGGTCCCCGACCGCTGGCTACTGATCGTCGGCGTCGAGACGGCGCAGAGCGGTGCTGAGGAATGCGTCCCGCCGTTGTCCGAGAAGGTCAGCGTCGAGGTCTGATCTGCCCTGGTCGTGGAGCGCCGGAACGCAGAACGCCATGTCGGCCAGGGTGCCTAACGCCGCCACGACGTCCCAGTAGGCGACCCGCTCGGCTCGTCGGCCGGCAGCGCGCTGCCAGCCCACCAGGACCTGCTCGGCGGCGGGTAGCCCGAACATCAGGGCCGCATCGAAGCGTGCACCGCCCAGGTCGATTCCCGGCGATCCGACGCCGGCGCAGTCCCAATCGACCAGGCCGGTGCAGCGGTCACCGGACCAGAGGGTGTTCCCGAACCACAGGTCACCATGCACGAAGACTGTCGGGCCGCCGGGCGCGGGAAGCTGCTCCAGTCGCACTTCCGCGGCCGTCAGCAGTGCGGTGGTGCCCTTTTCCCGCCGTTGGGCCGCGAAGTCGACGTCCGCGATCGAGCGGGTCCGCAGCGGCAGAGCAGCCCGGGGCGCCAACGGAACTGCCTGCAGAGCGGCGGCTGTAGCACCCAAGCCCCGCAGCCGCTCGGTGGAGGCGACCGATGGAATCCGGCTGTGCCCGGGCAGGACGGTGGTTAGCGCTGCTAGGGCTCCTGCTGCGGAACCGTCGAGATCGGTGGCGATCAGCCTGGCCGCGGGCAGCCGGTGGTTGCCGGCAACGTGCAGTGCCGCCGCCTCGGTGGCGAACCGTTGGCAATGGTCGGGATCAGTTGGGTCTCCGAGTCGCAGCACGGCCGCTTCGACGCGGCTGCCCTGGTCGAACGTCAAAAGCCAGGGATTGGCTCCCTGTCGTAGGCCGGTGGCTGTGGCCACTGGGGCGCTGCCTCCCATCGCGTCGCTCACCCAGCGCTGGACCTTCTCGGACAGTTCGTGCACCGTGATCACACCCCCGTGTCGCACCTGATTTCGAGCGACCACGATGACACGGGGGCCGCCGACGATCTCGTATGCCGGGCCGTGGGCGGTCCGGCGCGACCCACAGCCAGACCTGTCGCAGACGTAGGGGCACGTGCCGCTCCCAGCGCCGTGCCGCGGCGAGCACCGGCTCGGGCAACGCGTCCGGCAGTCCGACCGGACCACCTTCGGCGCCGGCGCCCGCGAAGTCCGGCGCGGTGAACCGGTGCGCGCGAACACCGCGCGGCGTCGCGCGGCTGATCCGCTCGGCCGGGCGGCAGTCGATCTGCAGCGCCGATCCGTCGGCGCGGGACGCGAAGAAGTCGGGTGCGTGGGAGCGCCACCGGCGAGCTCTGGCGGTCGTGGCCTCCGGCCAGGACAGCCACATCGCGCCTGGCAAGGTCGAGGTCGAGTGGTCCCCGATAGGCGGTGCCGCGGGCGGGTTGAAGGTGGTCGTTGAGGAGGCGTTGGGCGGTGAGGCGGACTTCGCGTTCCTGGACGAGCGCACGGTGCTGTTCGAGCTGGTCGGCGTCGGCGTCGTCGGCTGGTGGTTCGGGGAGTTCGTAGGGCATGCGGAGGTAGGCGCACAGGACGTTGACGATGGTCTGCCGCTGGTCCTCGTTGTCCTGGGCGAGGCGTTCGAGCGCGTAAAGGCCGCCGAGCCGGACGGGGGTCTTGTCGGAGCCGAGCTGCTCGACGGCCTTGGTGTACAGCTCGGTGATCCGGCGCGCGGCGGCATCGGCGCGGGCGGCGTCGGCGACCCGCTCCTGGTGCGTCTGGGTGGTGGCGGCGACATCCTGCTGGTGGGCGAGGGCGCGTTCGCGGTTGTCGAGATCGGCTTCGGTGGAGTGCTGGCGCCGCCAAGGCGAGGTAAAGGGCGACCACTCCCCCGCTGCCGACACCGATGCTCAACCCGATCTTCAACGCATCGAAGCGGGCTTTCACGAGGTCGGGGCCGTTGAGTCCCGCGGTGGCCGGCCACCACAACGCCACCACCGCCGCCGCGGTCAACACCGCGATCACGCCAGCGGTGGTCCACATCGTGGTCCGGGCCAGTTCCGGCAGCCGCCGCTGGCCGCCGCCGTCGTCGTTGTCGGGCTCGAAGGCGGACTGGAGGCGGCCGATCGCCGTGGGTCGTCGGTCATGACCATTATCGTGGCGGGACGTTTCGGGTGGCTTCTGAGCTGGGTGCTGGGCGGACGACACGCGCTGTGACGCAGGTCGGTTGTGTCGGGGCTGGTGTTTAGTCTCCCAGTTCATGGAAGCCCGGAAGAGTCCTGAATACCTGAGGTCGGTGGCGGACGCCGTTGAGCAGTTCCGCGCAGCGCTGGCCGATTTCCTCGAACTGCATGTCATTAACGAAGGCGTCGGCGGGGTGGCGTTGGGGTATGCGCCAGCGGTGCTTCCCCGTGGCGACGCGGATCCGAAGGAGATAGAGAAGCGTCGGGAGAAGGTAACCCGGCTGGCTGGGCGTGCTTCGGCGGCGATCCCGTTGACGGGTGGTTCGATCAGTGTGCAGGGAGCTGGCGTGATCGATCCGATCCAGAACTGGGTGACGATCACACGGCCGAAGCCGTTGCTGGAGAGCGTCGATGTCCTGAGTGCCTGCGACTACGCTCTCGGCCGCATCGAAGACTTGATCTTGCGTGCGGAGGCGGCGCGTCCTCCTACGGTCGGGGCGGAAGCGATGCACCCCGCAGTCTGGGGCCCGATCTCGCGGTTGTGGGGTGACGGCCATTTCCGCGAGGCGGTGGCCGCCGCGGCGGAGTCGGTGGTGGGGATGGTGAAAGCCCGGACGGGGCGCAACGACGTGTCAGCGACGTCGTTGTGGCAACAGGCCTTCTCCAAGGACGCGCCAAAACCTGGGCAGCCGCGACTGCGATGGCCGGGCGATCCGGCCAGCCAGGATGTGAAGACCATGAACTCCGGGCTGCTGTCGTTGGCTCCCGGTGTGCAGATGACGATCCGCAACAGCGCCGCCCACGATCTCGACGGCCTGGATGAGCAGACCGCTCTCGAGCGCCTCTGTACTCTGAGTCTGCTCGCCCGCTGGGTCGATGAGTGCGAGCTTGTGACAGTTTGAGCAGCCCGGTTCGCGGGTCTGCGACCGGAGGAGCGAAGCAGCTCTTACTGCGCCTCGTCAAAGCCGCGGCGAGCATCACCGACGAGGTAGGCGGCGACGTTCTGGACGCTAGTGGCTCAAGGGCAATGAACCTGGGACTGTCGGCCCCGGCGCCTACCATCTACGGGATCAGCGTGAACGGAGAGAGTTTCGATGCGTGTTACCTGCAAGAATGGCGTGTGGGAACTCGGTGCCCGGATCGGCGGGGGCGGTTTTGGCGAAGTCCTGGAAGCGCGTTCCGAGGCTGGGGTCATCGGTGCGGCGAAGCTCGTCCCGAAGGAGCCTGGCGCGGAGCGTGAGTTGCTGTTCGCCGAGTTGGATGGGGTCCGCAACGTCGTGCCGATCATCGACGATGGCGAGACTGACGACGCGTGGGTGCTGGTCATGCCGCGTGCGAAACGCTCTTTGGAGGACCACCTTGAGCAGGCCGGCGGAGGTCTGGACGTCGGCTCGGTCGTAGCGGTGCTGCGCGATATCGCGGTGTCGCTGGCTGATCTGGAAGATCGGGTCGTGCACCGCGATCTGAAGCCGGGCAACGTGTTGCTGCTCGATGGCCGCTGGTGCCTGGCCGATTTCGGTATCGCCCGCTACGCGGACGCCACGACCGCCCCGGATACTCGGAAGGGAGCCTTCTCTCCCGCCTACGCAGCACCGGAGCGGTGGAAGAACGAGCGTGCGACCGCCGCTACCGACGTTTACTCGTTCGGCTGCATCGCCTACGAGCTGCTGTCAAGCACTCCCCCGTTCACCGGTCAGTACGTCCACGAGTTTCGCGAGGCGCACCTGTCTGGCGCGGTTCCGCAACTGGCTGCCGCCCCGGCGTCACTGGCCGCGCTGGTGGAGGAGTGCCTGTACAAGTCCCCTCAAGCTCGTCCCAGCGCCGCGAACCTGGTCAGGCGTCTCGAGCGGGCAGCCGAACAGGCTGCCTTACCGGGTTTGGCGGCGCTGCAGGAAGCCAACCGCGTCGAAGTTGTCCGGAAGGCCGCGTCCGTGCGGGCAGAGTCGGTGGCTCAGTCAGAACATCAGCGGCGCACCGAGTTATTCGAGGCGGCCACGCGCAGCTTCGCCAGACTCGCTGACGTGATCAAAGAAGTGCTCACCAGCAACGCGCCTGGAGCCACTGTTCAGGCAGTACGCGAAGGAGGCTGGGAGATCCGCCTCGGCCAGGCTGTGCTCACTATGACGGGTCCTACGCTGACGTCGGAGTCAGTGTGGGCCGCGTGGGACCGGCCTGCCTTCGACGTGATCGCCTACGCCGAGATCGACCTACTCGTTCCTGCGGATCGCTCCGGCTATGAGGGACGCGAGCACTCGTTGTGGTTCTGCGATGCTGCTCCTGGCGGCCAGGAACGTTACCAGTGGTTCGAGACGGCATTCATGGTCTCGCCCATGGTTAACCGCCGGTTCTCGCAGGACCCGTTCGCTCTGAATCCGGGCATCGAAGCGGCCAAGGCGCTGTGGAACGGCATGGCCGAATGGCAGCTCGCCTGGCCATTCACACCGCTGGCCGTGGATGACCTGGATGAGTTCATCGGCAGGTGGGCAGGCTGGTTAGCCGCGGCCGCGACCGGGAATCTCAGCCATCCTTCCTCGATGCCCGAGCGAAGGCCGGAGAACAGCTTCCGTCGAAGTTGACGGCTCGCGGCCACTCGGGCTGCGAGCCGCTATTCACGCTCCTGCAGCCTGCGCCTAACGGGTGATCACGCGTGATCACCCGTCCGCTCGGCGCCGGGAGCTAAGACCAGCAGGATGAGCAGATGCCCTTCTTGTTTGCCTGCGCTGCACCGGTTGTGGTCCAGATGGGCGGGTGCACCGTGCGTCCGCGCTGACGTGACACAGTCAGGGTGTGCCGGTACTTCACGCAGTCTGGGGTGCGGTGGATGTTGCGGCTGCGGGCGGTGACGAACCCCGGCGTGTTCGGGTCAGCCGGCCACCGCCTGGCCCGCTGCGCGGAGGTGCCTACCTGATCGGGACCGTTTCCGGTGGGCGCTGGTTCCGCAGGCGCCTCGTCCCAGATTTCTGGGTCGCCGGGGCGATCGATCGTTCCGGTCTCGGAATCGTGACGCAGTCCTGCGAGGATATGGCCGGAACGAGGGCGCCCGGCCGGCGTGCGGGTGTCCACACCACACCACTCGGCGAACTCGAACACGTCGAAATTGGGATCGGCATGCCCGAGCGCTTGCGCGGCAACCCACATCACATTCGTACGGACGCAGTCGGTCTCGTCCGGGCTGAGTACCTTCTCCGTGGCACGAGGTCCATCGTGATGGCGCTGGTGACCTGCGCGGTCGAGTCGGTACGGTGCGTCCGACCAATCGTGGTAGCTGATTTCCGCAGCGAACTCGCGGGCAAGACGACTCAGTGCCATTACGTCCTCCGATAGGACTCTGTGCGACAGTGCCCCCCGACGGGGCACCCGCCTCAATGGTAGCCGCCGCGTCGCGGACGGCATCTTGCTTGCAGTCCGCCGCTCCGTTCACGGTCAGCTGTCCGGGGACGGAGCCTGTGCGGCGTGGCGGGCCTTCGGCGGGCAGGGTGCGGTCAGGGGGCGGTCAAGCGGAGGAGGTGCTGGCGGGTTTGTTCGAGGTCGCCGAGGGCGCGGTGGCCGCCGCCGTTGCGCAGCCAGCGGCGGGAGTGGGCGTGGTCGGAACGCGGGACCATGACATCGGCCCAGTGCCCGAGGTCGGCCAGGCGGGTGCGGCGGATGCCGTGCCGGTGGCAGTCGGCGGTGACGACGCCGCGGTCGTCGTCGGCGTTGTACGCCAGCACGATCCGGTCCTTGGTGACTCGCAGGAGTCGCTTGTAGACGGTGGCCCAGTCCGGGATGCCGGGGGCGGTGACTTCGCTGTCGGTGATGCCGTGCACGGCGAACGCACCCGGCTGGATCGGGACGCCGGGGTTGACGAGGGTGTCGAGGAGAGTTTTTCCGGTGCAGGCGTCGATGACGGCGATTTCGCAGATCGCGCCGTGCAGGTCGGTGGTCTCGGTGTCGAGGATGACCGCGGCATGGGTTCGAGCATGGCGCGGGCGAAGCGGACCGCGGCGCCGGCGGCGGAGTGAAGCTGCATGTCGCCAAGGTAGCGGGCGACGGCGGGCCGGGCTTGGATCGCGGCGAGCACGTCGGGCTTGGCTGGTCCGCCGTCGATGCGTTCCCAGTCGATTTCCCAGACGTCGGGTCCGGGGACCCACCAGGCCCACATCTCGATCGAGTGCTCGGCGCCGAAGTCCCGCAGGAACGCGCGGATGACCTTGGCGCGGGTCGGGGCGCGGCCGCCGACCAGGTTCAGCAGCGGGGACCGTGTGCCTTTCGGAGTTTCGCGGATCTCGTGCCAGTTCACGTCCGGCAGGTCGAGCAGTGCTTCGACGTCGCCGGTGCGGTAGAGCGGGACCGTCACGGTGCTGTAGCGGCTGATCTCCTTGGTGTGGTGGGTTTTCGGGGTGAGTCAACCGGCCTCGACGCAGATGTCGAAGTGCCGGCGCTCGGTGTTCGAGGATCGCCGCGGCGTTGTCTGCGGTCACCAGCCGGTCCACGCGCAGTTCCTCGTCCCCGGCCAGGGTGTCGACGTCGGCGCGGGCGATGCGGCGCAGCCGGACCGTGAGCCCGCGGGCGGTGATGACCTGGTTCAGCTCGCGGTAGTGCCAGGCCAGCGATTCCGCGGCCTCGTCGAGCGGCAGCGACTGCTCCAGCCAGGTGGCGCGCTTGTCGAGTACCGGCTGTACCTGTTCGAGGGTGAGGGCGTCGACGTTGGTGGGCGCGTACAGGTCGTGGCTGCGGCCCTTCTTGTAGAACACGTCGGCCACGGCCAGGTGGCCTTTCTCGGCGAGGGCGCTGATGTCGGCGGGGTCGACGTCCAGGCCCAGGCGTTCGGCGAGCCGGTCGGCGCACCGGGCGGCGCCGACCGGGTGCTCGGCACCGAACTTCTCGACGATGACAGGGACCAGCTGGCGCATGGTCTCGAGTTGCTCGGGCAGCCAGCCGCGGGTGTGTCCCGGCTTGGGCAGCATCCCGGCGGCTTCGGCGCGCTCGAACTGCCACCGGGCCAGACCGACCTCGTCGGCCAGGACGATCGGGCCGTAGTAGTTGCGCGTGCTTGCCGTCATCGCGTGAGCCTTCCTGCTCGCTGGCAGTTCATGTTCTGCGACTGTCAGCGATAAGTGTGGTGGCAGGCACCGACAGTTTTCGACGATGACCTCGCCCTCACCCGGGAACTCGGCCTGGTCGTGTCCGCGCACGAATCAGCCGCCGAGGTACCGGACGTCCAGGTCACCGACGCAGGACGTGGCTTTTCGAGCAGTTCCATATGGCCGAGCTGTTGGGGGGCGCGCGAACTACTAGAACCTGCGCCCACCGCGGATCGTGTCCATTGAGGACTTCGCCGAGACTCAGCTCCTCTGCCCGCACAAGGCCTCTCGTTGGGCTGACCAGCAGAACAACACCTCTCGCTGAACCTGCGCGGTGGCGAGGCTGCGGCAGCCTGTCGTTCAGCCTCGGTAGTCGGTCAGCCCGCGGACTGCGCTGGTGAGGTTGTCGAGCTGGTCGTGGATTTGGCGGAGCTGCGCGACTTTCAGCAACTCGATCGCCTGGTCCAACGTGACCTTATTTAGCAGGTGATGCAGTGTGCGGGTGGGTTCTCCCTGTGACCCGACCAGAGTGAGATTCGGGCCGATCAGAACTTTCAGCAGGTCGGTGTTGACGGTTTCGTTGGCCATGCGGTTCCTTTCGCCGACGGTCATGTGGCCTGGGCGCTTTCCGGCGGGCGTCGCGCTGGCCACGCTGTGGAGCTACTGGTCCGTCATGCTGCTGCCGCGGGCAGCCGCGGGGTGGGGTTTCACGGCGGGAGCTAGCGATCGGTGCCCATGACGTTCTTCATCGCGCCGATCTTGGTGCCCCAGATCCAGAACAGGATGATGAAGACCTCGATCTTCCCGGCGAGGTCGAGCGGTTCGATGAGGTCGTCGATGTCGTCCTCGGTCAGGTCGCGCGTGCTGGACGAGCGCATGTTGAAGATCGTCGTCGCGATGTCGTGCTGGCGCTGGTTCACCTTCAGTGAAGGGATCAGGGCGGTGATGTCGTAGTGGTCTGGCAGCGCCTTGGTGACCAGGTCTGTGGGATACCCGCCGGTGGTCATGATCTCCATGCCGGTGTTGACCAGGAAGGTGATCAGCGGCGAGGCCATCATCAGGTCGCCCATCATCACCATGAGCTCTTTTTCGTTGGCCAGGTCGCCATCGACGCTGACTTCGACGTTGATGTCGGCGTGCAGGCGCCGCATCGTGTTCTCGATGTTGTTCAGGACCTGGCCCGGGTCCATCATCATCCGCTCACCGTCAGCGATGCTCGCCCGGCGGTGACCGCGGTCCATGAACTCGCGCACCTCCTCGGGCGCTTCGTCCGGGATGCTGAACACGTTCTCGTCCCCGCTCGACTGCACCACGCAGCACCTCACCTTGTGTTCACAGTTGATCACTGTCAGGAATAGTGAGTGTGCCTGGGCAGCCATGCGCAGGTAGCGACCGACGCGGCCGGATCGCGAAGTACACCCGAGCGGACCAGAGGCGAACTTGGCGCCCTGCTCGCGGCATCGCGTCGACGATGCCGAGGGCCCGGCATTCCGCGGTCCAGGCCGCCGGGCTGCGCAACAGCATCGACGGCCGCATGACCGAGCGCGAGGCGCATGATCTTCTCGTCGTCGATCCTGCGCCACGTCGGCGAGTTCAGGCTGTCGCCGCCGTTCTGTCGGTGCCGGCCGCTACCGTGTTCGTGGAGGACTTTGTCAGCCTCAATGGAACTGCCCGGGGTCGTCTCTGGGCAGTTCCGGCCTCCGTGTGGCGCGCTAGAACCGAGGGATGCGGTTGGTCGTGTCGGTTGCTTCTGCTGGTCGGACGCCCAGTTTCCGTTCGATTCTCTTGATGTAGGAGCTCACGGTCCTGGCTGAGAGGTGCAGCTGGGTCGCGATCTCGCGGGTGGTGTGCCCTTCGACGACCTTGGCCAGAACCTGGCGTTCCCTTGAGGTCAGATTCGTAAAGTCCAGCGCCCTGCGGGTCGCCCCAGGACGTGCTTCGTCTTCCCACAGCCGGAGAGGTGGCTCGCCGCCGATCGCCAGCCGGAATCCTTCGGATGTGGCCTCGATGCTCGACCGCAGTCCATGTTCCGCCAGGTCGTTCAGGTGCTGGCGGAGTCTGGTCACGTGGTCGGCCAGGACAGCGCGCCAGGTCAGGGGCGGACGGGATCCCCACACGGCGCGGGCGAGTGTGGTGGCCGGGACCTCGGTGTCCGGGTGTTCGGCCAGCGCCTGCAGCACCAGGTGTTCCTGGGGGCCGGTGAGCGAGGGCGGCATCGCGGCGACGATGGACTGCGCCAGCAACGTTTCGACGGCGTCTGCCTTCGGTCCGGAGGGCGACGAGTCGTTGCCTGCGTCGCTGCGGACGAGGATGTCGGCCACGGCTTCCGGGGAGCTGCGGCGCCGGATGGCGTGCGAGCCCGGGGGCCCGAGGGAGGACTGCTCGAGGAGGCGCAGGAATTCGACCATCTGGTCGACGTCGTCGTTGAGGTCGTCCGGTGTGGTGTCGGGCAGGTGGTAGCCGCGGTGGATGCGGGTGCGGAGCTCGCGGAGCGCGATGATGTCGCGTTCGCCGATGCCGAGCTGGTCTGCTCGCGGGCCCAGGCGGTCGAGGATGGCGTTGAGGTGCAGCACGGTCTCGTGCCACTGTCGTTCGGCGCGGTCGATCATGCTTCACCTCGTTTCTGTTCTCGGCGTTTCCATTCCGTGCGGTGGCGGTAGAAGCGGCCTTCCACCGCGCGGGCCGACAGGCCGTCCGGTTCGCCGGCCTCGTGGTGGGTGTCGGTGCGGAACACGACTCGCGCGGCGAGGATTCTGGTCTTGGGGTCCATGGCCGCGAGCCGGTCCAGCACCATCATCTCGCTGACGACCGTGTCCGCCGGGTCGGTGTCGGCCCGCGGGCTGGTCGGTGTTCCGATGTGCCGTCCTTCGGCGGTCTCGGGTCGAAGCCCGTAGCCGTCGAGCGGGTCTTGTTCCTTGAGCCAGCGCCGGTAGGCGGCGGGGAACGCGCGCAGGCAGGCTCCGATGAAGTAGGTCTTGAGGGAGGCTCCGCCTTCGGCGGACCAGCGGCCGCCGACGAGGGCGTAGCGGCGGAAGACGCGGAGGCCTTCGGCGATGGCGTCGGAGGCCAGCTCGATCCGGTCGTCGAGGGAGTGCGCCAGGCGCTCGCGGATTTTGTCGGTCGAGGTCACCGGGCGCCCGATCCGCGCGCACAAGTCGTAGATCATCTTCCGGCGGATCCAGGAGCGCAGCACGGGGAAGGCGTAGGCGGCCAGCTCGGCGCGGAACACCTCGAACTCGGCTCCGTGGAACTGCTGTGCGGCGAGGCGCTGGACGAGGAGGGCGTCGGCGCCGTGGGATTCCAGTCGGGTTCGGGCAACGGCGGCCTCCACCTCTTCGTTGGTGAGCGGGCCGCCTTCGGCGGAGTCGACGAACTCCAGCAGGTCGGCCACGAAGGCCCACAGGTTCGCGGGACCCTTCTCGGGTTGTAGGCGCGCGATCGGGCCGCGCGGCGGCGTCACGCTGCCCTGCCCGTCCTTCGCCACCCGCATCTCCTCGCTCTGGCCGGGCGACCTCCGGGTCGGCCGGGTGTTCCCGGCCTGTCCTCCTTCGTCGGACCCGATCGGGCGAACCACATACACGATTTTCTTCTAGGCCCGGCTGTCCTCGCGACCCCACGACTTTTTGCAGGGAAGTTTCCGTGGGCTGAGCTGCGCCTTTAGGCCTAGAGACCAGACATGACCGACGTCGATAACCGCGGGCGCCGACGGAACGGGCCGACCAAGTCTTCCAGAGCTCGGCGGTCCGGGCGAGTGCCCACCGCGGGCGCCGAGACCGCCGTCAGCACGCCGGCGCCTGCCGGGATCTGGGTGCTCGTCGATGGCTGGGTACGTGACGCGCGGGTGCGCCGCGACGTCCTGATCGGCTTGGGTATGGTGCTCGCCGCGGTCGTCTGCACCGCGGCCGCCTTGGTAGGTTGGGCCGAGCCGCTCCTGCGCCAGGTGCTGACGAACACGATCGCGCAGATCGCCGCCGGTGCCGCGGCGGCCGGCGGGCTGGGATACGGAGGCCTGCGCCGGATGCGTCGCCGACGAGCGGCGAGATCACGCTGAGCCGAGCCGCTCACCAGCTGGGTGGGTCAGCGGCCGTTCCCGACGCTGTCCTTGGGCCGCAGCCAGTCCGAGCAGATCACCGACGCGCAGCGCGCTCGAACTGCCACCGGACGAGACCGACTTCGGCCAGGCCGATCGGGCCGCAGTAGCTGCGCATGCTTGCCGTCGGTTTGGGCGCTACGGGGAGCCGCCGTTCTCAAGCTTCGCGCCGTCGACGCCGATGCCGAGCCTCAGCCACACCGCACGGACCACGACCAGCAGAATCACCGAATCCCGACCGCAATTACCCAGCTCAAGATCGGCTGCAGCACCGGCGCACCTCACCCGTCGACGACGGCGTCCGTGAGTCCGTGGCCCGGGTTGTCTCCGGCAGACTGCTGCGCCGGCGGCGATGTCGGGCTCGACGAGCTGAAGGCGGCCGGGTGCCGTGGACCGTCGGTCACGACCCTTACCGTCGCGGAATGAGGCAGGAACGTTTCGGTCGACTGTCTGAACTGCACGCTGGGCGTGCGACGCGAGTTGGTACAGCTTGACCGTGTCGGGGTATCGGGCATTGTTGCCTCGCTGGGTGAGCTTCTAAATCAGGCCTTCAGTCTGCAAGATCCGGACCAACCTCTCCGGCTGCATGCCTTCTTTGAGCCGGTAGAGGATGGTCTCACCTCGAATCTGTGCTGTTAGGTGTTCTGGCCGGATGCCCGTCAACACCGTAGCCGGGCGCCGATGTCGTCGCTGGCTTCGGCGGCGGGCTGGTGGTGGCCAGGGACCGCAGGTCATCGGTCACGGCCTTCAACGTCACGGAAGATGGCAGCGGTGTGATGATAGATGGACAACGCGCGCTGGGACGGCCACCGCATGGTCGACGCCAACACCGGGCAACTCGCCTACCGAATCCGCGACGAACGAGTGGTCGACGCGAACACCGGTGAACTCGCCTACCGCATCCGAGGCTGATCTTGTCTGTGCACGGCGAGTTCCGCAGCGTCTCCGGATCTTCTTCGAGCCGACGACGGTACCGAAGATCCTCACCTGGGCCTCGGAGATGGACCGGGCCGCGGTCGTGCCGGTCCGAGCGATCGTCGAGGACGGGTATAGACGCGCGTCGAGCAGCGCTGGTCATCGTCGGCTTCCGCGGGCTGGGCAACGGTGCGACGCTGCTCGGTGCACTCCTCGGCGGCGTACGCGCGGCCGGCCTTGGCGTCGCCTGCGGGGCGGGCCTGGACTTCTGAGGCCAAGCCGCTGAAGGACGTCTTACGTGCCCTCTCCGGCTGCATGTCCTGTTCCTCCCTGCGAGTCCTGCAGGCTCATGCTGGCCAGCCGCACCGCTACCGACTATCACGCGCTGCTTCCGTCGAATTGCTGACCGCCTGGTGCATCACCGCGGTGCCCGGTGGGCCGGTCTTGCTCCGCCCCGGCATGCTCGGATCGCACTTATGCGTCTGCGTGTTCTACAGCAGGACGTCCTCGATCAGGTCCGGCGCGGAGACGATGCCGTATCCGATCATGGTCAACGGAAGGAGCAAGGCCAGGATCTTGCCGAGTTGCCTGCGAGACCGGCTTCCTAAGGCGATGAGACCCGCGGCTGCGGGCACGTTCACGACGAGCTGGAGCGGCCGCTCCCAGAGGACGGAGCCGCCTAAGCGCCAGGAGTCGGCGAGGATCAGCCCTGCGGCGGCCGCTGTGGCGAGCGCTCCTGGCCAGTTCGGGGTCCCGATGTAGCGGAGGCCCATCCCGAGCACCAGGCCCGCGATGATTGCCAGGACGCACCAGATCGCCACGGTGGGCAGATTGATCTGATATGACGGCGCATCCGGGTACTTGATGCCGTAGATGACCTTCTTGCCGAGGTAGAAGGCGAGTACGGCGGCAAGGAGGGCGATGATCGCTCGGATCACAGCTTGCGGCGCGGGGCGTCGTGTCGTCACGAGGCTCACCAGGACGATCCAGATGACGAAACTGTGTGCCAGTGTTCGGATGTCGGTGTAGTAGGCGACGGACGCGAACGCGCCGGAGAGGATACCCGCGCCGGCGACCAGCAGCTCTGCTCGTCCTGGGCGGAACGCGGTTTGGCTATCGATGGTGTCTGGCCGCTCAACTGAACCTGATGGCACGATGCTCCTCCCCTGCCCGGGCCGCCGAACCCGGTCGCGAGAGAAGGCTACGGGGGAACGTGCATCAGCTTGCCGCCGGTCTCGGGTGCTGTTGTGGGTCCCAGCGAGCGAAACTCGCTGGGACCCACGAACCCGCTTGTTTAGGTGGAGGCGGCGTAGACCTTCATCGACCGCACCTGGTCGTTGCAGGCGACCGAAATGTTTTGCTTGAACCCGTTGTAGAACCCGCACAGGCCGCCATACCGCACCTGCTTGTACACGATTTGCGCGTTGCAGGCGTTGAATGTCTCGTACGAGGAAATTCCGATTTGGTTGTTGATGTCGTTGAGGTCACTGAATCCCCAGCCCGCCGAGTCACACGGCGAATCGCCGTAAACTCCGTAGGACCGGCCGCTCTGGTACGAGTGTTCGTAAAAGACGGCCAGACCGACCCTGCGGATGTCCGCCGGAAGCATCGCGGCGGCTTTCTCCTGCGTGTCCGCGCAGGCGTAACGCTGGATCTTGGCGTCAGGCGAACCCGGCTTGACCTTGCTCAACTCGACGGCGCAGCTCTTCCCTGCCTCCATTTCACTGGCGATGGATGTGGCCGCCGAGGCGGCCGGCGAGGCTGTCACCGCGGCGGCCGCCAGCAGTCCCATCAGTCCGGCGAGCAATCTTCCCTGTCGCGCGGCAAGCAGTTTTTTCATAAAAGAATACCCCTTTCGGGAACGCGGAATAACTCGCCCCGAGTTCCCCCTCGTTGTCACGCCCGGTCAATTCGGCGCTACAACGAGAGCTGCCAAAAGGTACGACGCGAAAGAATCCTCCATCCGAGTGATTTGTGATCATGCTCAGATTTCGCACAATTTCGGATCGAGAAATAAAGAATTCGTAGGGCCTTATTGTTTCGGGCATGCCGAAGGAACAGGGGTACCGGTGATCGGCAACCCCTGTTCATCTCCTCTCGCACCAGAACGGCCTGGGACGTCGCTGCGCCTAGGTTCGACACCCGTGGGCTGGGCAGCCGAATGCTCGCGACGTTCACCGACGATGCCTACAACAGGTAATGCGACAGGCAGCTGTCAGACGATGGCCCCCTCATAGCCGACAGGGCAGCCCTTGCCCCCGAGTCCACCCCTTACGCGCCCCGCACGCTCAAGATCAGCTTGTCGAGGTACTCCTTGCTGGCTGTACCACCGACCGAGTGGTCCGGAGAGCCTCTTCCGGACGCCGCGATCTCACGCCACAGATAGCTCGCGCGAACGTGCTGCTGTTCGGACTTCGGGAACCTCGGCGGTGAACTTCAGAGTGTCGCGAGCAGGGCCTGCACATCGGGATGCGGCGGGTCTCCGGTCGGCCGCGGCATCGCCATCTCCGGAGTCCGCCGCCGCAAGTCGGCGAGAGTGGTCGGGGACGCGAAATCGACCCCGTACGCCGTGCCGTCCACCACTTCCAGCTGCAGGCCCACCGGGTCAGCCGCCACTCCCACACCCACCACGGGCGCATCCCGCACGGCATCGCAGACCGCGATCCAGCCGCCGGCGAACCGCCACACCGCTACCTGGACCTGAACACCAGCGACCATCCAGGGCACACGTGGCCAGGCGGCAACCCGCCTGGCCTGGTCTTCGACGTGACGACGGATCTTCTCCGCATCCTCGGCCCGCACCGATACCACCTGCGGATCGAGCGATCCAGCGTTGAGGAAACGCCCGGACGCCGCCAGCGCCGAAGCCTTCAACACGTCAGTGTGAGCTGACGGGTCCTCGAGATCACGAGAAGCATGGTGCATCGTGCCCACCAGAACGCCTTCTCCGCCCTCCGGCGTCACGTGCCCGAGCCAGACCTCCGAAGGGGCATCACCACCGACCGACTCCAGCCAGCGAGGCCCCTCCCACGCTGCCACTCCATAGACAGGGAAGCTCGGCGCCTTCGCAACCTGCTCAGCACTCGCCTCGCCCAACCGTTCACCCATCATCCGCTCGTTCACACACCCATCGTGCCGGATCAACGACATTCAGCGAAACACCGCCGCGAATTGCCATGCAACACCACTGGTCCACCGACTTCGACTTGCACCATGCCTTCGTGCCAGGAACCGCCCGGCCCGGTGGTCGACGATCACGCGGACAAGCTGCACCGGCTGCGCAACCGCGTTGCGCACCATGAGCCGTTGACCAGCGTGGACCTGAGTGATCGGTACAACCGTGTGCTCGCCCTCGCCGCCCTGATCGACCCATCTCTTGCGGCCTACATCGCCAGCAACAGTTCGTGCCCTCGTCTGCTGGCCGCGCGCCCGTGCTGACACCGATTGTGCTGACTTTGTCGCCGTCCGGCCGGAGGTGCACCTGGGAGCCGAGAGAGCACTCCCCCAGCGCAACATGACGGTCACAACCAGAGCTCCCTTACCGTTGCGGCAATCCGGCGAGGTCGGCGAGGTCATCGGGGAGGTGCTCGCGGGTCACCCCGACGTCCTCGAGCACAGCGCGGACTTGGCCGGGCGCGGTGCGGGGCAGGAGGTCGAGGATGCCGCCGCGCAGCCGCTGCAGCCGGTGCACGACGCGGTCGACGTCGACGTGCCGGTGCTCGCC
Organism: Amycolatopsis sp. WAC 04182; assembly: GCF_003947465.1. Classification (NCBI taxonomy): domain Bacteria; kingdom Bacillati; phylum Actinomycetota; class Actinomycetes; order Pseudonocardiales; family Pseudonocardiaceae; genus Amycolatopsis; species Amycolatopsis sp. WAC 04182. The sequence goes on along the minus strand of NZ_QHJJ01000003.1, from coordinate 371,208 downwards.
GGCGCGTAGTTGGTCCCAGAGGAACCGGTGCTTGTCGGCCCAGTCTGCGAGGTGCTCGAGTTCCCCTCGGTCCGCGACCGTGGAGGCGGGGGCGCCCGCGCGGCCGTAGACGTCGAGGGTGGTCATGGGGGTGTGGCGGTGGTGGTCCGCGGCGGACACGGTGTGGAAGGCCCACACGAACGCCGTGTCCGCGGTGCCGGTCCGGCTGTCCTCGACCACTACCGCTCCGCGTTGCAGCCCGTAGGTCGCGGCGATGAAGTCATCGGCGTCGCGGACGTCCCCGGTGTGGTGTTCGCCCGGCACGAGCTGCACCTGTCCGCACCAGCCTGTCGGCAGTGGCGCCGGGTCGAGGATCGCTCCGGGCAGCGGCCCATCGGGGCCGGCCACGCTGCGTTCCCACAGCGCGAGTAACCGGTCGCGTTCGGCGGTGTAGTCCTGGTGCCGAGTTCGGGCGTTGTCCATCAACTCTCCTTCTGAGGTGGAGCAAGGGGTGACCTGCGTGGAGATCTGCTCCTGCGCGACGTGACGCGGAGTGGTCATCCTGAGGTCGAGGGCTGCATCGGCGCCTGTTCCGTCGGCGTCGCTGGTGGCCAGACGGTGCCGGGCAGCAGCTCGGTTTCGGTGAGCAGGAACAGCGCCGCCGGACCGTACTGCGAGTCGACGAACGCGGCGGGCCGGCCCGTCGCGCACAGCCCCATGTCCGCGAGCTGGTTCGTCGTCCGCAGAAACGGTGGCGCGGCGCCCGGGCGGTAGCAGGGCAAACCTGTCTCGGACCAGCAGTACGGCATCGGCATCCGCGAATTCCTCTCCGGTTCGTCGGAGTACGTGCTCGCCAGTTCACCGTGATCGACGATTTCGACGTTGCGCGACGCGCCGCCGCAAGACCCGGACGCCGCACAAGGATCACCCGCTTGCCGTACAGGTGTTGGCCCGGCGCCGTCGACGGCCCAGGTCTCCAGCAAGTGTCACATGATCATGCAACGGTCGTCGTACATCAGGGTTGACTCGTCACGCCCCAGCAGGATCTTCTCGCGGTCATAGACACGATTCGCTAGCTGGCAAGCCTCCTTAACAGAGTGGTCGACCCTTATCGACCGGCAGAGCTGGAGCGAAATCTGCAGTACGGCAGGTTCGCCTGCACAGTCGCCGATATGCGTGGGTTGACGTGCCAGAGGAGGTCGGCTCAGGCGATAGTCGGGTCGGTCGATGGCTCGCGCAAATTCACCTCGACACGATCCTCAGAGCGGCGCGCATGGACGTGTTGAGCACCCTGGCCTGCTTCCCAGTGTTGATGCCTGTAAACCGGTTTGGGGTAGTTCTGACCTGCGGAGAACTGGGTTTCTCGGCCCGGTAAGGTTACCGCTGTCACAGGCCCTCATCGCGACGCGTGCTCGGCTGATCGATCGCCGAGCATCGCGCGGGCGAGGAGGGGAGGTGATGGCTATGGAGGATGCCGAGCCGTCAGACTCGGAGGAACCGCGGGAACGTTCGCGCTCCAGGTTTGTCCTGGAACTGAGCGGCCCGGTCACCGTGAAGGTGACCGGGCCCGCGGTGGCTCTGTTACCAGTGGTCGCTATGCCGGCGGTTGCCTGGTTCCTGAGCCGTTAATCCATCAGTCGCGGGGAGTTCCGGGCCGTGTACGCGGGCCGGGACTCCCCGTTTCTATTCGGTGATGCAGGCGCACTCTACCTGAATCACTTGGGGATCAGAGTGTGCGCCCTGGGTGGCGAATCCGCCCCAGCCTAGCCAGACGCCCTGTTCACAGCGGTGTGCCGCTTCCGAGAGCGTCCTTGCAGCTGGCAACGCACCGACCGGCACCTAATAGGCCGTGCCGCATCTGTGAATCTGGCCGTAGCTCTGATCGCGGCGGAGCGGATCGTTGCGCTCGCCCTGGCGCGCGGAGACCGCTTGTTGCGCGGCCCTGGTTGCTCGTTCGGCCTGCAGCGTGCGTTCGGTGCTGCGGAAGTGGCCCTCGGCATCGGGTGGCTCCCACGCCTGCGGGGCCGGTCGGCTTCGTGGCGGAGGTCGCCGAGGGTGGTGCCGGCGCTGTCAGGCGCGTAGCTGGCACGGTCGGTTGGGGTGCGGAGGCCGTCGACGTCTCACGATGTCGTTCCAAGTGGGCTGAACGAGCTGATCGGGTGACCGTCGTTTTCGACACGCTTCCGCGATCGTCTCCGGCTCGGCGTGGATGACGTGGCGATGACGTCATCGCCCTCACGAACTCGACCCCCCGTCGACGCGATCCACTTCGCGAAGCCCGTGCCGAAAACGACGGCCACAAATACCAGCGATCTCGGACGGTCTGATGGCGACACACCGAGCGAGACGAACTCCACCGCACGGTGGGCCGTCTCCTGCAGGCGCTGCCCTGCACAGCAGTACGCTGTCCCCCCACCGTGCCCGATCCACGAGGTCCGGCTGGAGAATGCCCGGGGAGGTGTTTGCGCGGATGTCCGCCGCAGCAGACGAGGTTCCTGTCGTTGCCGCGCGTATGGGTGAGCTCGGCCCGCCTGCCGAGGCGCCGTGCCGGACGTGCCCGTACCGGCGCGATGTGCCCTCCGGGGTCTGGGACATCACCGAGTACGACAAGCTCCCCCGCTACGACCAGGACACCGGACAGCAACCGACCGCCGTGTTCCAGTGCCACCTCACCGACGAGGACAAACATCCCGTCAAGCATCGTCGCTCCGACGGGACGGAGGGCGGGCTCGCCCGGATCTGCGCCGGGTGGGCCGGATGCCACGACGGCGACACCCTGCTCAGCCTCCGCGTAGCAGTGCGGAGTGGCGTCATCAGCCTCGAGACCGCCGAACGTACCCGCGCCTATGACTCACCTGTCCCGTTGTGGGAATCCGGGGCCGCGGCGGCCGCGCATGGTGTCGGCGCGATCCTGAACCCGCCCGACGAGGCCCGCCGCGCCATCGACAAACTCGTTCGCGTGTACGGCAAGACCAGCCCTCAGGACACCGCGGCCGACCCCGCCGCTCTCACACCGGACCGCCGGCCCAGCGAAGCACCGGGAGCACCCGGCCAGCCTGAAACTTCGACAGCCGCACCCGAACGCAGGCTTCGGGCGGCGAAGGCGATCCACGGCTTTCTCATCGACAGCACCGGTTTCGACGCCGGCCCGCCCATGATCGAGCAGGCCGCCGAACTCGCCGACCTCCTGGCCGACGCCGGACTGCTCACCCACCACACCGCCAGGCCACCGAAGGTGGACGCGGCCTCCCTGATCCGGGCGTACATCGTCGACAGCAGCGGCGAGGACCTCGGCCCGCTCACCACCGACCAAGCAGAACAACTGCGCGACACTCTCGCCTCCGCCGGACTCCTCGGCGACGGAACGTTCACCCCGCTCCCACTCACCGCCCGACGCGACGACCGAGCACGATCGTCGTAGCGCTGAAACGCGACAAGCCCCTGGTGCACCAACGCATCCCGCGGGGCAGGGCAGGGTCTCCTAGTAGCCCTCGCATGCCCGGTTCATTGGGCACGGCGCTCGGGAGCAGCTCCGGCAGAAACGCCGGTCTCCCGACGAGCTCCAGCCGTTGCCGCTGCACTGCCGGGATGGCGGTGGCTGATTACGGCAGCGTGGTCCGGGCCAGGCGGAGTCCACGCAGGCCTCGGACCACTGCGTGTCCGGGCGCTTTGATCGCGAGCCGCCACCGGCGCTCGTGTACGGGTCCGGCATTGACGCTCGTCGCTCCGGCCGGGGTATCGATGGTGCAGCTTTCACCGGTGTCGGCGACGCGATAGCCCCGGTGGCGGTACCACCGCAGGACCGGCATATCCCCCGCGTCGACCTTCGCGACGAAGACCCGCACCCCCTGATCCCCGAGGAACCGCTCGGCATGATCCAGCAACGCGGTTCCCGCTCCTCTGCCACGGAAGCCCGCGTCGACAGCCAAGATCTCGATCTCGGCGACGGACCTGGCAAGCCATGCCCTCTGTTCGCCGTGATGCGACAGGACGAAATCCACCGGCGTGCACGCATACAACACGCCCACCAGGCGATCGTCCGCCAGCGCGCCGAAACACCAACCCCCGCAGCCAGGCAGACCGGGGAACTCGATCAGCCCGCCAGTCTGGTCGAGAGCCGCTTGCAGCGCCCCGCCTTCCGCGGGCGCGGGCACTGCCGTCCCGGCCGCGATCGCCAGCGCGGCTGCTCCCTCACCGGCGCGAAGCAACCGCACTCGCACGCCGGGCCTCTGTGCGCGGACATCGAGCGACGAACGCTGGTCAGGATCACGGTGAGGAATGGGGGACACAGCGGGCTCCGATCGTTCCTGGCGAGGCTAACGTATCCCCCGTCGAACCGGATCGACGTCTCCCTCCGCAACTCGCCTTGCGTTCGACGTGCACAAACGCAGCCCATCCGGCGTGGCCGCCGCGGCGCGAAGTCTGGTCCGCCCGTCCTCGACGACTTCGGCATGCGGGAGCTGACCGCCACCCAGGCCGACGACCTCTACGAGCTGATTAGCGAACGCGCCACCGCCGGCCGCTCGCTGATCCTGACCTCCAACCGGTCACCCGTCGACTGGTACCCCCTGTTCCCCAACCCCGTTGTCGCCGAGTCCCTGCTCGACCGGCTCATCAACACCAGCCACCAGGTGTTCATGAACGGCCCCAGCTACCGGCCCAACAAGCGCCCCAAGCAGGGTGCCCAACCAGCAAAGGAGGCCGCAGGGTAGAACCCCATCAACCGAACCACACCGCAGGACGCGCAGCGAAGGAGACCGGCATGCCCGAGGCGGACCTCGCGCAGATCAGCGCGGCCGGGCCGGCGGCTGGGCTTCCCCGGCCGCGGCTGGACGGCATGCCCGTGCCCTGGATCACCCGGGTAGATCCCGACGGCCCGGTCTGGGCGCGCATCGATCCCACCAGGCTGCTGCGCTGCCAAGACGAGTGGCTCTGCCAAGTCTGCGGACAGCAACTTCCGCGCCGGGCCTGGGTGGTCCTGGAGGCAGGCAGAGTCGTCGTCAGCGACGCGGCGATGCACGCCGCATGCGTGGTCATGGCCTTCCGCTGGTGCCCCCACCTCATCAACCCCACGCACGAACTCGAAGCAGTGCAAGTCGAGTTCACCGCGGTGCACGCGGACGACGAACGCCTGGACACGATCGTCGAGTACGGCGATGAAATCCGGAGCTGGACCATTCCCACTCCCTGATCAACCGAAGTCAGCTCCCCCGCACGGCGACCAAGGAGGCAACCTGGAATAACATCACGAAGGACCCCACCAGCTGCGGAATTCCGTGAGCACAGCCCTGGGGAATTACGTGAGCGTCCACATGCGCCTACCTCGGCATCGCGTTCACACCGGACTACCTCGCCGAATTCGAAGCCCGCCGCGGGACCGTCACCGTACTCTTCGACCAGCACCTCGACGACATGCGGCTTCTGCGCGAAGGCCTGCCGGAGACCGCGTTCGCCAACACCGGCGTCCCACAGCGCACGTGAGAGCGGTGCTGGGCCAAACATGACTGACGTGACGTGCTGACCGACCGTTGCGTTGTGTCCGCATTCCCCACGTAGCCCCGCTGCCGGTACACTTCACTGGCATACGCTTCACGTAGCAGCCCCGCTCATCTCGGGCTGAGGATCGCAACGACACACCCTGGCGCACCCTCGTGCGCCCATCGTCGTGCCATGCCTCACGAGAGCGGAGAATTACCGTGTCCACATTGGACGACCTCTACCAGCAGACCCTGGCCACCGTCCCGGACGGCGTGTGCCGAATGCTCGTCGCCTACAGCCGCGCTCACCTCACACGTATCGAGCCGGTCGCGCATCTGCTCGACCAGGACCGGGTCGTGGTGACACACCACGATGACGGTGGAGTGACGCTCGTGTGGGATGAGTACAACGGCCGCGTCGCGGCGGAGCTGGTCAGGCTCACGATGGACATGGTCTTCACAGGACCAGATCTGCTGCGCGACCCGCCTGAGCAGTTCTACGCGCACCCGGACGGGTGGTGCCCGGCGTGTGCGGAAGCCGTGCTCGAGGGCCCGCCCGTGTGGGGCATCTGGCTCTCCCAGGACTGGCACCGCAGCCACGTGCGCGCTGAACTGCAGGACGGCCAGCCACGGTCCGTGGCCCGGTTCGCCAACCGCGCGGTCGCCGAACAGATGATGCGCTCGCACCTGGCCGCGCTGCACCGCGACCGGCAGCGACGGCGGTCAGCCCTGCCGGTGGAAATCCTCGTGCTGGACCGCGACCCGCGGCGGGCGCCCCGGTTCCGGCCGGACGTCGTCGGTGAGTCCTCCCAGCTGTGGCTCTGGCACGAGGACCCCACCGCCTCCCCCGCGGCGGCCCGGCGTCACGGCGGCTGGCCAGATGAGGTCTGGCTGTTCGAGCACGCCGCCGAGGCCGTCGACCCGATCGTGGTCGTGCCGGGCACCGAGTTCGCAGCACGCGCCCGCACGGAAGACAAAGACACGGAAACGACGTGGACGTGCGCGACGTGACGCTCGACGCACCGGCGAGCAGGTCACCAGGCTCGACGGCTGCACCATCGTCTGGCACCGCGAGAAGGACACCGACGTTGAGGGATATCTCAAGTCGATTTTCGATCCCCGCTCCTCCGAGCCCGCGCGTCGGGTACACGCCGACGCCACCCAGGAACGCCTCGACGGTGCGCCGCAAGGACTGACGGTATACGGGACCAACCAGTTCAACCGGCCAGGTTTCGCCGACGCCGCGGAGATGACCCCGCAGTACTCCTACCTGCTCGACGGCATCAAGCAGTCTCGCGGCATCACCGTCGGCGGCTGACCCCAAGTACATCAGGTCGCCGGATGAGGCGGTCGCACTCGCGGCACGTCGGTGCGCCGCAGATCGCCGGTGCCTGTCGGCCCTCGAGCGCTGGCCGACTACGCCCTCGCCCGTACTGGGGTCATCCCCGCCCAAAAGCGGACCACCTCGCCGCCGCCGGATACTGCCCACGCGAATGAGCATGCCGACTGCCCACGGAACCGCGCCGACTCGCCCTCGACACCCCGAACACCAGGACCACGGCCGGGGATGCAGGCGCCGTTCACCGACCCGCTCGTGGAAAGTCGGCCTGTGGGGCGCTGTAAGGGACAGACACAGCGAATCCACGGCCGACTCCCCCAACATTCCCGCGACGATAGATCGCCGACTAGCTTCACCGACAGCAACAATATTTCCGCATTACCGCCGAGGCTTAAAAAGCACGGGAGATAAGTCTGATCTGATCAAATATTAATAGCTGGACTAACTAATATCTCGGACGGAGACTATGACTCAGAGTCTGTAATCTTGCTGGCCAGCAAGACTTCCTGCATTTCGCGCCAGCGACACGCCGGTCGCCGCAGCCACTTACCGAATCCCCGAATTCGACACGTACCCGCCGACGCCACAGCCGCGGGCCTTCGCTACTCTCTACAGGCATCGGCGTGAGCCGATTGGGTCGTGAGGATTCCAGTTCCAGCGCGGCTGACTCCGGGGGAGACAGCCGCAAGGTCCGTCTTCCAGTCAAGGTCAGGCCGGAGCCGGAAGGAACACGATGGATCACGACTCAGAAGATGAGGACGAGGCGCGCCGCGCGAGCAATCAGCGGCGTGACCCCACCAGGTGGCAGAAGCTCGCCTGGTGGGGCCCCGTCGTCATCTTGGCAACTCAGCTAGTGGGATTCAGTGAGACCATGATCCGATTTATCCAGCTGATGAGCCTCTGAGGTCGGGTGGTCAGTCGTGTCAGCGGCTGACCACCTGACAAGTTCACCCGAACGGGTTTCCTGTTTTGCTGTTTTGACGCCCAGCAACGCCGATGCTAGCCCATACGGACATGGTCTACCAACCACGCCCCTTTGTTACCGCGCTGAGACCTTTGGTGCTTTCCCGTGCCACCGGCCGTCTCGGCCGTCCCAACTCGAGAGCCTCCGGCGACAACCCCACGGCCCGAGCCGGCCTCGGCGTATCGGTGCCTACGCCAGCACCGCTACCTCGGCCCGGGACATTACGACCGTGCTCATTGTCGGCGATCCTCAGACACGTCGTCCGTGATCCGCTCCACCTCGACGGACCGGCGGGTCGTCACTCGAGCTCCCTTGCCGCAGCTGACCGCTGGCGAGACGATGGTCGCGGCTCGCCGCCGACGGCGTGGCTTTGAGTTGCGAGACTTGCGCAAGGGAGGACGCGTGGGCGGACCGTTCAGGGGATCTGAGTACAGCCTCTGAGGCGGAACTGCTGGCTGGGTATGCCTCGATTCTGCAGGAGCTGCGTCACCGAGGCGTGGTGGCGAACCCGGAACGCGCCCCTTGGCGGACTACGCCGAACACCGAGCCCAACGGGTCTACGGGGGCGAGTTGGCTCAGAACTCCGTCAAGTCCTACGACCTGCTCGCCGCTGACGGGTTCCAGATTCAGGTGAAGGCCCGAACCGTGGGCGCGGACACCCGCACAAGCGCGGAGTTCTCGGCCTTCCGGCCCTTCGCTTTCGACGTCGCAGTCCTGATCACCCCCGACAGCGACACCTACGCGCTGCTCCAGGCGCGTGAGGTACCAGCCGCTGACCTCAAGGCGGCCGGCAGACACTCCGACCACGTCAACGGACGCCTGATCCCGCTCTCGACCGGACTCCGGCTCGGCGTGGACGTGCCGGACAAGTTCCACGCCGCGCTTTCGACCTGATCGCAGAAGCGTCATCCCACGGTTCGGGCCGCCCACGACATGCTCCTCGTCAGATCTTCCGGACCCATGCCCGTACCGGAGTGACCGGGTCGATGCCGAGATACTCGATGCGGGCGTGATCGTGCTGGCGGTCCTTGGCCGCGTTCGGGTGGCGCAGCCGAAGTTCGAGGGCCGGCGGGTTGTTGAGGTAGACCGCGCGGGGACAGCCGTCGAGGTGCGGACAGACGTCAATCTCCAAGTTGCAGCTCCAGCACAGAAGGCCGCGACAGAGGCCGGTGAAGTGATCATGGTCGGCCACGACGCCGATGGTCCGTTGGCAAGCGTGACACAGCGGCCCGCCGCGATCGATCAGCCGCCGCCGGATCCAGGATAGTCGATCATCACTACAGTAGGCGGCCACACGCTCCGGCCACCGACGAAGGCGCACCAGTGTGATGGCGCGACGGTACGCGGGCCAATCGGGTCGCCGATTAGGCCCACCGCCCACGACGCCCGCTGTTCAGCGAGCGGGCGACGCTGCTGGTTCTCGGGCGCGGTTTGCGGGGCGAACGTGCGGTAGGTGGTTGCCGTGTCCGAACAGCTGCCCTCGGATTCGGAGTACGTTTTTGCCCCGGTCTCAGGGCGGGCGTGCCATGACGCGGTCGTCGGCGGCGTCATGATCGATAACTTCATCACCGCGGTGAATACCCAGGCCGAGATCTCCGGGATGACCCCGATCCCGGCCGGCACTGTCCGGTCGCACATGTTCAGCAGGACCATGTCGATGCTTACCGAGCAGTTTGCTGGTTCCGAGATCGCGCTGGGAATCCAGCTCAAGCACGTCGCCGGGGCGCAGCCCGGGACGTCGTTGACGGCCAACAGGTCGGCGTTGACGGGCACGAGGCCACCCATGGACCCAGCGGCCGCGTTCCTCGACGGCTCATCACAGTAACCGCGGCGGGGCCAAAAAGGCAAAGTGAGAAATTTGCAAATCTGGCGGATAGATCGGCAACGAGTGCGCAGTCATATTGATCGGGGCCGGTCAACTCGTGGGATCTGCGCACCCTGCTTGTAGCCCATGATAGCCCTGCTTGACAGCTAACAGCAGAGCGTCGCGTCGAGTATTGGCGGCCTCACGGCGTAGACCTAGGTGGAGGTAGACGTCGGCTAGTCCGACGAGAAGTTCGCATTCATTAAAGCGCATGCCAATGCGACGGGCTAGCTGCAGGGACTGACGGTATTGCTGGAGAGCCCGATGTAAATCCCCAGCGGATTGACTAGCCATCGCCAGTGCCGCGCGGCCAGCGATTTCGGCGGATGGGTCGGCGATCTCGATGGCGAGGTTCACTGCGGCTTCGGCAGTGATGAGAGCCCGCGCAGGTTCTCCTGCCTTGGCTTGGATTGAGCCAAGTAACGCAAGGGAATGCGCCTCGCTCCAGCAGTCGCGGATATGCGCAGACTCTTCCAGGGCCGCCTCGACTGCAGATAAGGCGATATCATCACTAGCAACTCTGTTGAATACACGTGCAAGTAAATATAAGGATTCGGCGCTACTCTGGACGGTGGCTACTTGCCGATGAATTGTGACTGCTTCAGCAAGTTGACCGCGGTACTCGTGTAAGATGGCCAGGTTACGCAGATTTACTTGGTTAGGCGCAGGGTCGAGCGGAGCAGCCTCCGCTAGTACTGCAGCAGCATTATTTAGATCCCCCGTGACAATGTACACGGCAGCGAGGTTTTCCAGCGCAGCGATCTCACGGCGCCAGTTCCCTAAGGTGTGGGCGAGGCGTCGAGCCATACGAAAATGTGTAGCCGCCAGCTCATATCGGCATTGCTGGAAGTAGGCTCCCGCAAGCGTGTTATGGGCGGCCGCTCGAGCGTCAGGTTGGTTAGCGTCTTCGGCAGCGTGGAGCGCAAGGTGTGTGAGTGTCAGCCATTCGTCCGTCCGGTTGAAGCAGAAGTGCCCCCGTAGGGCGTCGACAAGCATCCAGGTCATCGGTTTTGGCCCGCTGCTGTAAGCGTGACGGACAGCGGCGATGAGATTAGGTGTCTCCGTGTCGAGCCACGTACGCGCTGCCGTGTCACTCTTGAACATGCTTTTCTCTGATCGGTCGCGTGGGAGGCGTAGGACGAGCGAATAGAGGCGGTCGGCCGCGGCGTCGGCGCGTGCGAGGTAGAAGCGGAACAGCGCGGCGATGCCGGTATCGCGGACCTCGCTGGTGTCATCGATGTCGGCGCGTTCACTCGCGTAGACACGTAGCAGGTCATGCAGAGCGTACCGGACCGATGCTCGTTCCTGGATAAGATGCGCAGCAGCAAGCCGATCGAGCTGGCGCTCGGTGAACGACACGCGTTTTCCGATCAATGCTGCGACTGACTCCGCGGTGAAGTCCGGACCGGGTATCAAGCTGAGCATACGGAAGGTGTATTGAGTGGCGACATCGAGTGCCTGATAGGACAGGTCGTAGGCGGCGCGGACCGCGCTCGTGCCGGCGCCGTCGAGAGTCAGGCTGTCAAGGACACCGTGCTCGAGCAGACCGGCGAGGTGGTCAGCGACCCGTCGGTCGGCTCGATAAGCGAGTTGGGCTCCGGTGATCCTCAGTGCGAGCGGAAGGCGAGCGCAGGCATTCGCGAGAGCACGGACGGCCTCCGGTTCTGCCTGAACTCGCTCGGCGCCTATTGTCTTAGACAACACCGTGACTGCGTCACGCATGGACAGGACGTCAAGCGTGATGCGCTCGGCGCCTTCCACAGCAGCAAGCTCATCCAGTCGGTGGCGGCTGATGATCAATGCCGCACATGTAGTGCCCGTGGGAAGCAACGGACGGATCTGAGATACGTCGGTCACATTGTCGAGAACGCAGATGACCTTCTTGGAGGCCAGCACCGACCGGTACAATGCCGTGGCCTCAGCAAACTCATGGGGGATGCGCTGCTGTGGAATGCCCAGGGCCCGCAGGAACCGCGCCAGAATCAATGGCAGCTCGTGTTCGCTCCCCAGGTCCGCGTAGATCTGGCCGTCGGGAAAGCGATCCCGTCTAAGCTGGCTCCAGTGGGTGACCAGTGACGTCTTGCCGACCCCGGCGGCGCCGACAACTGCGACGAGGCGCGGCCCGTCACCCAGGCGCAGAACCTGATCGAGCTGACGCAGCTCGGCAACCCGGCCGCAGAATCCGGTAGCGAGCCGCGGTAGCTGGGCTGGGATCAGACTGATGTCTGGAACAGCTGCGTTGTCCTGCCGCAGAACCGCAAGGTGGGCGCGTCGTAGCTCGGGACCGGGCTCGGCGCCCAGATCGGTTGCCAGCCGTTCGCGCACGGTGTCGTACGCAGCGAGCGCCGCCGCCTGCTGTCCGCCACCGACGAGCGCATTCATCAGCAGAGCCCACAGCCGTTCATGCAGTGGATATTGGGCCACCAACCGGCGTAACTCGCCCACCACCACGGAATGTGCACCCTGGCGCAGACGTGCACGAGTCAAGTTCTCAACCGCTGCCAATCGTGCCTCAACCAGCCGCTGAACCTCGGCGACAACCGTAGTCGTCGGGGCGACGTTCGCTAGCGGTTCCCCTCGCCAAAGCGCCAGTGCCTGCCCGAGCAGCGCAACACCGTGAGCGTCGTCGCCAGCTAGCAACGCTTGCTGTCCCGCGTCGGACAGCCCGAGGAAGCGATCGACATCTACCTCATCAGGCTGTGCATCGATGAGGTATCCGCCCGAGCGCGCCAGGATGCGTTGTTCACCGTCAGCGATGCTCGACAGTTGACGACGCAACTGCGAAACGTACGTGCGCAGGTTCGCTTCGGCAGATGACGGCGGCATCTCACCCCACACCATCTCGACCAGCCGGTACGGCGCGACAACTGTTCCGCGGGAGAGCAGGAGCGTCGCCAGTACCGACCGCTGCCGCTGAGAACTCAACTTTAGGCAGGCCGACCCTGACCGCACTTCTACCGGCCCCAAGAGATTGAACTCCACAGCGTCCCCTCGTGTTGCGTCTGCTCCTGCAGGTCAATATTCGCGCTCTATGCCGATTCTGTACAGCGCATACTTCATGGTTATCTCCAAACCAGCCGTCGACGGCACGAAAGGATCACCAATGAGAATTCGGGGCGCGGGTCGCAGGTTCCTCACGATCGACACGGCGGTGCTGACATAGGCGACCTGCACACCTGCGCACATCGAAGCGATCCTTGGAGGTCGCACCGATCGTCCGGACGTTTAGTCCGGCGTTCAGTCCTCGGCGCCGGACAACCGCTTCCGATTAGAAGAACTGTCGGGCATCTCGTCATTCATGGGGACGAGACGTCAGACCTAGCAGATCATCAACTGTCAATACCACGAAAGGTGAAACGTTCATGCGTTGGTTCACAGGATTCTGCACTGCACTCGGACTCGCCACAGCGGCCGCCGTCGCCCCGGCAACTACGGCACAAGCCGCCCCGGCGCCGCAGGAAGGCGGAGTGTCGATCACCGCCTACTCGGACTGCCCGTCCGGCTGGTTCTGCGCGTGGGAGCACGCCGACGGTCAGGGCCGGATCGTGCGCTTCCAGGTCGGCTCCGCCGACCTGCGGGGTCAGAACTTCAACGACCAGATCTCGTCCGTCTGGAACCGCACCAGCAGGATCTGGTGCACCTACACCGACATCAACTACGGCGGCTTGGGCTGGCGTGTCGCTGTCAACTGGCGTGGGAACACCGGTCCGTACAACCGCAATGACAACATCAGCTCTCTGCGCGCCTGCTGAGATCGGAGGGCCGACGTGATGTGCTTCCGGAACATCCTTAGCGTCGCGGTTGCAATCACGCCTCTGGGCGCGGTCCCACCGGCCGCCACGGCCCACCCCGCCACAGTGTCGGTCGGCTCGTATGCCAATTGCCCAGCCGGACGGCTCTGCGCCTGGGACGGGCCAGGCGAAACCGGCAAGGAACTCCGAACCCAGGTCAGCATCCCCGACCTCGGTGCGGTCGGTATGGACAATCAGATCTCGTCGCTCTGGAACCGCACCGGCGTCGAGTGGTGTGCCTACCTCGAACCGCACTACGTCGGGGCCGCGTCCCGGATAGGAAACTGGAGGGGCTCGCTCACAGGAAGTTCGAACAACGCAATCAGCTCGCTACGCAGGGGCTGCTAGCTGAACACACAGCGGCACTGCTGGTTTCTGTGTGCGGTAGTCACTCGGAACCCAGCAGTGCCGCCTCGCGGCCCGCCGACGTACGCCCTCGGTTCTTCGGCAGGCAGCAAGCACAGCAACCCGGTCGCGACCGCTGGCGACACCGGTCGGCTTCTTCCCTGCGCTGCCGACCTGTTCAGGTAGCTCCCGGCTCCCTTGCCCGTCGACGTAGCGTTTTCCGCGTCCGCTCTGCGACCGGGCTGTTCTCGCATCACGCCACAGCGAACATCAGCGCGGCCGCGACCGCGTCCACTACGAAGTAGCGCCAGACCGGACAGGACTAGGTGGATCAGCGCCGTGACGAGTGGTCGGAGGTGGCGCACCGGCTGATAGGGACCGCCGAACACCTCGGGTGATCCCGCCTCGTTCCGAGGGGGAGCGAGCCACCGCCGGCCAGGCCGGCGCCGTTTTATGACAGAAAGGACATCCACGTCATGCGTTGGTTCACAGGATTCTGCGCGGCCCTCGGACTCGTCACGGTGGCTGCGGTCGCCCCGGCAGCCTCGGCGCAGGCCGCCTCGGCTTCTCAGGGCGGCGGTGTGTCGATAGCCGCCTACTCGGACTGCCCTCCAGGCTGGTTCTGCGTGTGGGAGCACGTCAACGAGCAGGGGCGGATGGCGCGCTTCCAGGTCGGCTCGACCGAGCTCCGGGCAGTGGGTATCAACGACCAGATCTCCTCCGTCTATAACCGAACCAACCGGACCTGGTGCGCCTACACCGACATCAACTACAACGGACAAGTCTGGCGTGTACCCCCCGGCTGGCGAGGTAACGTTCCCAGCGACATCAACGACCGGATCAGCTCGGTACGTCCATGCTGAAAACAAGCTTGGCGCAAGCCTGCTTGCGTCCAGCCTGGCCACGCGCCAAGTCAAGGCGGCACAGACAATCTGAGCGATGCCGTCGCACCCCGCACGTGACCAACCCAGACCGCGGAAGTACTGCGGGCAGCGGTCTTCGACGCCTGCGCTCACGAGTAGCAGATCGCCGCGATGGTGTGGCGTCATCGTGACGACCGATGGCGCCATCCGTCAGCACTATCCGGGCAGCCCGCGACCTGCGCGGATCCGCCGCGCTGCACCGCAGGCCATTGTCGGCCACTCTCCCGGCGGACACGCCGCATAGCGCGGCCGACACCAGAGTCACAGGTATGCCTGGAAATCGGCTCCCGTGCACGGAAAGGCTGTGTTGCCCCATGGCGCGCGTGATCACCTTGACGCGGCCCAGCGACAACGCTTGGGGCCACGCCATGTTGTGAGGATTGCCGTCATCCGGTGAGCAGTGCCATCGACCCACGCTTGTTACGCGGCATGGTAAATGCCGATGAAGTTCGGTGATTGTGAGCTGGTTCGTCGGCGAGGTGCCTGCGTTCGTCGGCATGGTGCCGGATCGGCGGCAGGCAGGACCCGTCTGCCGGGCCGGGAATCGCGGTTGGTCGGGTCTCCGGGGCTACTGCGGGCAGCATGCAGCACGGGACGGTGCGGCTGGCTCAGCCCGTCGGGGCACGCGCCAGGAGCCGGCCGCGGGTCAGCACCGTGATCGCTGTCCAGGGTGGCCCGACGGCATGGCCGAAGCGCCGCCGAGCGGCTGCCGCTGCGGCGACGAGCACGTCCAGAGCGGCCAGCGGATCCGCCCGGTCGACGGTCGGCAGGGCATCGCGGTCGAACGCAACGACGGCCTGGACGCCGAGTTGCCACAGCTCGACCGCGGTGGCTCGTGCGCAGCGAACCCGGCCGCGCACTGTGGCGACTGGCGTGTTCAGAGCCTCGGCGATCCGGCGGTGCGACTGGCCTCCTGCAGCGCGGGTCAGGGCGGTCCCGATCACGCGGGCGGTGGCGCTGCGGCGGGCCAGCAACGCCGCGTTCAGCAGCACATGGGTGGCGCCGCTGCTAGTGCAGCTGGCCCGGTCCGGCCGCACCCTCAGCCGGGCTCCGTCCAGGTCGCGCACAGTCCCACTCACCTGCTGTTCTGAGCTCACCATCAGACGTCAACGTCCGCCGAGATGTGCATGGTGTTCGGGCGTCGATACCGCCCCGGTCCGGATCACCCGAACGCACTGTTGCTCGAGCGGCTGCGGGCACCTGAAAGATCAGGTGAGGCGTGACCTTCGGGGCCCGCTTCGCTTCCTACCGCACCCCTGGCGGATTTCACAAGCAATCACGGTGTTAACGCCCACCGAAGAGCAGTGGGCGTGCGATCGCTCGCCGCCTTCACCCCGCCTGCCGACACTTTGCCTCGTTCGGTCCTGTGCCGTGGACGACGTCGCGGCTGACACTGGAGGTCCAGCAGCATTCGAGGGAGGTTGATCCGGATGGCGAACCGCGACGGCTGACAGGCCGCTACACGAAAAGGGGGCTGCGCGGTGGATGTTCGCCGCGCAGCGCCTTCGTGCAAAGTGTGCAGAACCTACATCTGCCTAATACACCTACTAGAGGTTCCCCGAGACCCGGCTCGCGGTTTTCGCTGGTCAACGCTCTGCTCCGCCGAGGTGGCGGTCCGGAAGTACAGGTTCGAGCCGTGGGAGAACGGTGAACTGCCCATCTGGCAGACGTGCGAGGTCAGCAACGCGCGCTCGCGCGTTCCGCGTCGCCCGGCGGGAGACTTTCCAGCCGGTGGCGTGCCGACAACGTCAGCTGGAGAATGCTATGCACGACTTCGTGGAGGCACTGCCCGAGATCATCACCGCGCGGGGCGCCGCCATCGCGACGATCATCGCCGCCGCGCGCGGCAGGTCGAGCCGGAAAGACATCGACGACCTGTAGCACTTCCTCCACCGGCCGGGGCGGACTGGCTCAGGCGGGCTTACGCCAGTAGAAGTGGTGGCGAATTCGCTCTGGCTGCTCGAGGACCGCGTTGGCGCTCACCAGCTCCCAGCCCTGGGCCGCCATCTCGTTCATGTGCTCGCTGGGCGGCGAGTAAATATTGATGGTGCTGTAGTGGTAGATCCAGCGCTCGGTCATGGCTCTCTTATAGCGGACGCTGCTGCACCGTCCCGGCGCGCACGAACACCCTCGTCGACGCCAGGGCACCGGTGCCAGCGGATGTGGCAGCTGAGCTGCGGCGCTGGCCCGGTGGTCTGAACGGCCACGCCGACGAACTCGACCTGACCAGAGTTGATCTCTCCTACGCCGGTCTACGGGACGCCCAGCTGGGTCCGGTGCGGTTTCTTCAGGCACGGCTGGTCGGAGTTCGGCTGGACAACGCCCATCTGCAAGGAGCTCTGCTACGAGAAGCGGATCTCGACAGCGCGTCCTTGGTCGGCGCTGACCTCGCGGGCGCGGAGCTGAACCGGGCTCGCCTGGACAAGGCAGATCTGACCGGCGCGACATTGGCCAAGGCCGGGTTACGCGCCGCGAAGATGCACTCGGCGATTCTCGCCGGCGCGGACTTGACCGGTGCCGACCTGGAGAACGCGGACCTGGAGAACGCGGATTTCACCGGCGCGACCCTCACCGACGCCCGGTTCGGAGGAGCCCGGCTCCAAGATGCCAAGGGTCTGCACAACGGCTTCGTCCCCAGTGAACCGGGGGTCGATGCCACAACGTCACCGCTGAGTAGGTCGTCTGTCCGCGGTGTCCGGTCAACGTCGGCGCGGGGCCACACACACGACGGCCGGTTCACGATCTTGGCATGCTGTCTCAGGACCGACGCCGTCTGCGGGCGACGTCCGTGCCGGTGCCGATCGACTCGACGTGGCGCCGTTCATCGGCCCGGACCCACCGTCAATGTGCCCCAGTCCGGCAGAGTCGCGTCGGCGATGAGGTCACCTTCACCGAGGACGGCGTCAGTGGCACGATGCGCTCAGCGCAGCCAAGGTGACCTGGGGTGACGAGCATTCCTCGTTCGCGGGCCGACGGCACTGAGCACAGACGACGACTATCGCGTTCTCCGACGAAGTCACCGGTCACGCGGCGTGGTGATGGCAGCCCGGCGACGATGTCCTGCTGGTCGCCGGGCACGCCTACCTCTATTCAGCAGCGGTACTTCACATGCCACTCCGAGCCAAGCGGCAGGTTGCTGACCTTCACCCACCGTGGCCCCTTGTACTTCAACAAGCCCTGTTTGGCGGTGCAGCCTCGGGCGACCCAGTACCCGTCGGCGTCCCTGACGTGGGAGTCGCGTGAGCTCTTGCCGGGCGCCAATGTTGTCCAGCTGCTGGAGTCGTGCCGATCACCCCACGCCTTGGTGATCCGCAATCCATGATTGGAGCTCGGCAAGTTGCGGATCACGCCGCAGAGCCAGGGATACGGATTGCATTCCTTCCTGATGCCCACGTCCGGCTGGCTTGGCGCCGGGTTCGCCGCCGCGGCATTCGCGGACGTCGGCACGGCGAATAGGGTGGCCGAAGCCACCAGCCCGACCGCGAGTTTTCGCATCACCTTCATGGTGGTCTCCCCTCGATCTCAGTGCTTGCCCGAATGGGCCATCCCAGTCTGAGCATCGACTTCCACGAGCGAAAGCGGCTGGGGAAACGTTGAGACGGCGGGACGTAAACCTGTGCATCACCTGCGGAAATGTCTGTCCCGTGGGACGTCCCATGTGGAACAGTGCGCCGGGGACGGCACGCCAGTGACGATCGGTGCCGGAGACGTGCAATCCCACGCACAGCGCGGGCGCCGGCGATACGTCCGGGGCTTCCCCGCCCGACACCACGACCGCGCGCCTATGTCTCTTCGCTCCATCCGAGAGCCATTCGGGTGACCTGTCGTCGCAGTGCGCCGGCACGGCAGGTGTTGTCAGGCGTGCTCGCTCCGCCTCGGCCCGCAACACCGTGGTCTGTAGTTCCGGCGGGACCATTTTTGCCGACACACCGGGTACGGCCTGGCGCACGATCGCCACCTGCAGCAGCTACCTCCGTGGCCTCATAGGCTGAAACAACGGATCACCCGGGAATCCTGAACGAGGCTCCAGAAACGGTCGGTCCGAGTCGGTAGCGTGGCCGTTCGTGACCTCTCGCGCCGTGACTATGCCGGCTGGCTTGATCCGCAGTTCTGGTCCCGCCTGGACTGCCCGTCCGCTCCGACCACGGATGCTGACCGAGCAGGCCAGCACCAGATGCACCGTTGACGGACTCACAGCGTCCGACTGCCCCGGCCGATGACCAGCGGCTACTGGGATCGCTACGCCTCGCACGCGGTCAATACCGGGGCTGACCTGGCATCCGCTGAACCGTTCGGATGGACCCAATATCCGTCCCACGGCCCGGGACCGGAGTTGCTCGGCCAACCGCGCACGGCTCTCGAGCTCGGGTGCGGTGACGGTGACGCCGTCGCGGCACTGGCCATGCGCGGCGTCGACGCGACCGGGGTCGATCTGTCCGGCGTGCAGTACGAGCAGGCGTGCCGACGGTGGGGTCATATCGCGGGCGCCCGTTTCGTACACGCTGATGTGCTGGAGTTCCTGTCCGGATCGGAGCAGACGTGGGACGTGGTCTACTCGGTCTGGGGCGCGATCTGGTTTCTCGACCCCGCGGTAGTGCTGCCTCTCGTTAGGGAATGCCTGGCGCCCGGCGGGAAGCTGGTGTTCTCCCACGCGCCCCCGGTGCCTGGAGCTTACGGAATCCAGGGAACGTACGGGGCACCGTTCAGGGCCGAGCCGCAGTGGCTGTACCGGTGGTCCTACGAGCCCGAGACGTGGGCGGAGATGTTGCACGGCAACGGCTTCAGGAGTATTCACGCACGCGTCGAGTCCGCGCCGGATATCGGGAAACTGGGAACCCTGATAGTCGAAGCACAACGGCCGACCGTGGGCTGGAGCGTACGGGATGAGTGACGGTGGCGAGGGCGATGCATTGGAGATTCTGCGTCGGGACCTGCTGCACCGGGCCGAGACCGACCAGGCGGCACGCAAGGAGCTCGACTCCAGCCATCCGACGCGGCTGCAGTGGCAGCGGGTGCGTGAGGTCGATGTGCGCAACACGGCGTTCCTGGCCTCGGTGATCGAACGTGTCGGCTGGCCTGGCGCGGGGTTGGTGGGCTCCGCGGCCGCGCGCGCGGCGTGGCTGATCGCCCAGCACGCGCCCGCGGAGCAGCGGGCGCGGTGGCTTCCGCTGCTCGCCGCGGCCGTCGACCCGGACGATGATGTCGCGGTACGCGACCACGCCTACCTCGCCGACCGAGTCGCCACGGACACACGGCGACCGCAGCGCTGGGGCACCCAATCCCTGTGCTTCCCCGGCAAAGGATGCCGCCTGTACCCGCTCGAGGACCCGGCCAGCTTGAACACACGGCGCCAGCTGATCGGGCTTGCGCGCCTCAGCGAAGCCGACATCGCCGCGGCGTATCCCAGCTACGCCAGCATCGACGCCGCGCGCGGTGTATCAAGCGCGTCGTCACCGGCTCCCTCGTCGCGCGAGGACCGCACCGACGACCCGGCTGGGTAGGGGCAGGTAGGCCAGACGGGTCAGTGTGTGCGTGCCACGCCGGCCAGGCCGCGCGACCGCGCGGGGTTCTTGCCGGTATCCGCGGTGTCAGGGTGCCATTGCGGCAGCCACACCAGACCGGGCTCGACCAGCTCCAAGTCTCCGAAAAACTCGGCGATCTGCTCACGTGAACGCATGATCGCCGTGTGATTGGTCCGGCGCCCGTACTCCTGCGCCACCTTCTTGCCCGCGTTCTGCGTCTCGAAGTCCTCCGGCGCGACATGAATATGCGACACCGCCAGGAAACTGCCCGGCGGCAGCATCGTGCGGTGAAACCCGAGCGCGGCGTGCGGATTCTGCTCGTCGGGCATGAAATGCAACAGGGCGACCAGAAGCAGCCCGATCGGCTGCGTCCGGTCGATCAGCCCCGTGTCGAGCACGCGATCCCACAGCAGACGCCGGTCGAAGAAATCGGCGTCCAGCGCGGCGTGCCGGTTCGGGTCCGCGGTCTGCTCGAGCAGGATCTGCGCGTGCGCCTGGGCGATCGGTTCGTTGTCGATGTAGACCACCCGGCACTCACCCGGCGCCACCTCGTCGGCGACCTCATGCACGTTCCCTTGGGTCGGCAGTCCGGAGCCGATGTCCACGAACTGCCGAATGCCTTGCCCGACCATGAACCGCACAGCCCGGCCGAGGAACGCCCGGTTCGCGCGGGCGAAGTCACGGATCTCCGGCAGCACCGCGAGCTGCTTCTCCGCGAAAGCCTGATCAACGGCATAGTTGTGCGTCCCGCCGAGCAGATAGTCATACACCCGCCCCACCGAGACCTTGTCCACCGACGCGGCCACACGGGCGGCATCATCCATGCTCATCGTGTCCCCCAAGAGCCTTCTCGCGGAAGATGCATCCAGTAGCGGCACAGTACCCGATCAGGCGCAGGGCCCGATGTCCGAATCGTGCTGTGAGGACAGGTCACGTGCGCGTGGGGCCGTCCGCGCCGATCTAGCTCAGTTCGGCCGCGAACTCCGCAGCCACCTGATTAACCGGCCCCGACCTGCAAAGTCTCGCACCGGCAACTGGTTTGCGGTCGAAGCGCACGTTACAGATACCGCGTCTGGTCCGCGCTAGAACTCGCCAACGACTCCTCGGAGGTTCGGTCAACGCCAAGGTGTTGTCCAGGTACGACCGGCAGACCGGAGTGTGATCGCGCCGAGCGGCCGGTGTCCACACCAGACACCCAGCGTCCTACGTCACGGCCGCGGCCCTCGATGGGAGTCGAGTCGCCCATCGAGGGCCGCTGGCCGACGAGCTGCGCTACTTCTTCTTGTGATACGCCTCGACGACCTCGGACGGGATCCGCCCGCGATCCGACACCGAGAACCCGTTCTTGCGGGCCCAGGCACGGATGGCTTGGTTCTGCTCACGATCGGCCGCCGTCGGCGCCTTGGACACCGGCGACAAAGCAGCAACCACCGCAGCAGCCGGGGCCGCCCTGCGTTTACGTCCCCCGGCCCGGCGACCGTGTTCGACGTACTGATCCAGGACGTCTCGAAGGCTCTCCGCGTTGTCCGCGGACAAATCGATCTGGTACGTCACGCCGTCGAGACCGAACTCGACGGTCTCTTCCGCATCGGTGCCATCAAGGTCGTCGACTAGACTGACCGAAACTTGCTGCGCCATTGCCTGTCCCTCCAGAATGTGAATCGAAGGACAGAAAAGTACGCTCGAAGCAACGCCGGGAACCCGACACCTCGCGAAACAAAATCGTCAGCAACACGCTCGGGCCGGCATCTCTGTGCGTTCAGCGCGGCAGCTATGGAGGGCTGCCGCCGCGACCATCGGTGCGCACGATTTGTTCCATGTCACCAGTACAGCTCACCCCGGCTTCGACACCACGCGTTTCAGGCAGGTGCCGTCACGTCGTTGGCTGATTGTCGTTGCAGGATCGCGAGTATTTCCAGGCCCTGGATCCGGGAATCCTCGGATACCTCGCGTGCATCGGCGAGCTCGTTCCAGGTGAACCACAGCACCTCGGACTCGGCAGTGTCGGAATAATCGCTGTCGGGTGCGGCGACGAACACGTGGTCGCGATGGATGTGAGGCTCGTTCGTGTGATTATCCGGCCCGGCTGGCACATCAGCGATCCACCATGGTGCCCCGTTCAGCTTGTGAGGAAACCGGGCGGGTAGCGGTAGCGGCATCAGCGTGCACCGCACCCCCGCCTCTTCGAGTACCTCGCGTACCGCCGTTTCGGCGATGGACTCTCCATACTCTTGATGTCCGCCGGTCGGGAGCGTGATGTGCAGGCGGCGGTGCCAGATCAGCCCGATCAACCACTGGTCCTCCTGGCGTTGCACCAGAAATGTCGAGGCTGTGCGCTCGGTGACCGTCACGGACAACGTCCCCTCTCGGCTGGATCGTTCGCTCCAGCCTGCCACACCCCCGTTGAGCAGGACTGGTCTGCGCCGAGGTGCGGCGCAGCCCGGGACGTGCGCATCAGCCGTTCCGCAACAGCCGTCCGGATATCGTCCACAGTGGACGAGCTTGCGTCAACTGCCCGGCATCGATCGAGTGGCGTCATACTGGAATCTGCGGCTGTGGAAGAATCCGCGCCCGACGCCGGGACCCATGTCGGGTCACGGTCGAGGCCTCCGACAGATTGAGAAACAGCGGGTTGACGATGGATGAGCACACCTCGGCGCACGCCAGCACCCAGCCGCGTGAACATGCTGCGCAGCGGCCGTTCCGGTTGCTGGTCACGGGAGGCGGGACGGGCGGGCATACCTACCCGGCGCTCACGGCCGTTCGCACGGTGCAGGCGCGGCTGGCCGATCAGGGCTGGACCGTGGAGGTCCTGTGGGTGGGGAACGCGGCCGGTTTGGAGGCTCGCGTCACTGCGGACCAGGGAATCCCGTTCCAGGCGGTCGCCACGGGCAAGATCCGCCGCGCGCGCAGCCCGCTGAAGATGCTGTCCCGGGCCAATGTGACCGATATGGCCCGGGTTCCGCTCGGGGTGCTGCAGGCGCGGTCGGCCGTCGCCCGTTTCCGTCCCGATGTCGTGCTGGCGACCGGTGGCTACGTCGCCGTGCCCGTGGGCGTGGCCGCACGGCTGTGTGGCCGGCCGTTGGTCATTCACGAGCAGACACTGCGGCTGGGCCTGGCGAACCGGGTGCTGGCACGCTTCGCGGTCCGGGTCGCGGTGTCGTCGGAATCGACCCTGCCATTGCTGTCCCCCGCGATGCGCAGGCGCGCCGTCGCCACCGGAAATCCCGTGCGCTCCGAGGTTTTCACCGGGGAGGCGGACCGAGCGGTGCGCGCGCTCGGCCTTCACGGTTTCGATCGCGCGCTGCCGACGGTGTACGTCACCGGTGGCGCGCAGGGCGCGACCCAGATCAACGACCTGGTCACCGCAATCCTTCCGTGGCTGCTCGAGCACGCCAACGTGGTCCACCAGTGCGGGCCCACCGCAGTGGAGACGCAGCAGGACCGCGCCGCCGCGTTACCTACCGACCTCGCCGGCCGCTACCTGCCAGTCGGTTTCGTCGGTACTGAGCTGCCTGATCTGTTCGCGCTGGCCGATGTCGTGATTTCCCGTAGCGGGGCAGGGACCATCGCGGAACTGACCGCGCTGGGCAAGGCATCCGTGCTCATCCCCCTGGCATCCTCGGCCGGTGGCGAGCAGGCCCACAACGCGCGGCACCTCGCCGAACAGGGAGCCGCGGCCGCGCTGCTCGGCACCGAGGTCACCTCGGCGGACCTGCGGGACGCGGTGGCGCCACTGCTGACCGACTCGCATCAGCGCCGCGCTATGGCTGCACGGGCACGCGAGCTGGGGCGGCCGGACGCCGCCGACCGGCTCGTCGATGTCGTCCTGGACGCCGCGGGCGACCGTCGGTGATCATGGCCGCCGGGCGGTGAGCTCACCAGTGGGGTCGGGGCGTGGTTCTGGTCCAGCCGTCGCGGTCGCCGAGTAGGTGGCTGTCTCGTCGGTAGTGCGTGGTCGCTTTGGTCTCGTCTTGGGGTGTGGGTGTGATGGCGTCGAGTCGGGGCAGGGTGTCGGAGATGAGCCTCCGCCCGTGGTCCATGGCCCGGTCCCAGACGTCGGCGACCTCGTCGACGCCGGGCCAGATGGAGAACAGCGCTTCGGCCAGAACGGGTCCGGAGTCGATGCCGTCGTCGATGACGTGGATGGTGATACCGGCGAGGGTGTCGCGGTTGTGCAGTGCCCAGTTGACTGGGCGGGCGTCGCGGTAGGCGGGTAGCCGTCCGGGGTGGCAGTTGAGGAGGTGCCGGGTGCTCGCGATCAGGCTACGGCCGATGATCTTGTCGTAGAGCACGCTGAAGACAAGATCGCACCGGCCGGGTTCGAGGTCGCGCCAGTCGCCGGAGCGCAGCACGCGCGTCTCTGGCCAGTTCTGCTCGACCACTCGCGACAGGCTGATGTCCCAGTCTGGCTCGGGCGCGTTGGGGATGACGGTGTCCAGGATGGTGCCGGGCAGCGCGGTGATCACATTGCAGGCGTGTGCGGCGAGGCTGCCTTTCCCGAGCACGGCGGCGCGGCGCCGAGTCACTGGCTTGTCTCCTTGGGGTGTGGCCGGTGGCCCTTGTCCTGATTGGGTGCGGTCGCCCCGGCTGGCGCGTTGTCGGCGGCGAGGCGGAGTGTTCTGCGCAGGGCTGTGGCGACGGTGTGCACGTCGTTCTCGGTCATGGCGGGATGGAACGGCAGGGTGAGGACCTGCCGCCACAGCGCCTCCGACCGCGGGAGCGGGCTGGCCCAGCGGCTGAACGCGGGCTGGAGGTGGTTGAGTGGATAGTGCACGCCCACGGCGATCTCAGCGGCCCGCAACCGCGTGTGAACCTCGTCCCGCAGCGGCGCCGGCACGAGGACCGTGCACGTAAACGGCACGGTATGGGCGACGTCGAGGTCGACCACCGTGACGTTCTCGATGTCGCGCAATGCGGCCGCGTAGATGGTCCAGAGGCGCCGGCGGCGGGTTTCCATCTCGGGGAAGTGGGCGAGCTGGACCCGGCCGATCGCGGCGTGCAGGGTGGAGAGGTGGTAGCGGAAGCCGGTGCCGTCCACGGTGTAGGACAACGCGGCGCCCCGGTCGGCCCGGGACCTGGTGATGCCCAGCGCCCGCGCCCGGCGCAGAACCGCGGCCTCGCCGGCTGTGCGTGGGACGATCGCTCCGCCGTCTGCGCAGGTGAGTGCTTTGATCGCGTCGAAGCTGAAGCAAGTCAGGTCGCCGGCGGCGCCGACGCGCCGCGGCCCGGTGTAGGAGCCGAAGGCGTGCGCCGCGTCCTCGACGATCGCGATGTCCTGGGCGGCGAGCTGCTCGCGCAGGCCGGTGAGATCGATCGCGCGGCCGCCGTAGAGGACCGGCATGACCGCGCGGGTGGCCGGGGTGAGGGCGACGCGGACGTCGTCGGCGGTGGTGCACAAGGTGGCCGGGTCGACGTCGACGAACCGGGGGCGGGCGCCGCAGGCGAGGATGGCCTGGACGCTGGCGCAGAAGGTCAGCGACGGCACGATCACCTCATCGCCCGGCGCGACCCCGGCTGACAGGAGCGCCAGGTGCAAGGCGGCGGTGCCGGTGGCGACCGCGACCACGTCCGGGACGTCCAGGTAGGCGGCTAGTTCGCGTTCGAAGGCCTCGGTCTCCGCGCCGTGCCCGTACTGACCGCTTTCGAGCGCGCGGGCGATCGCGGTGATCTCGTCGCCGTAGAGGAAGGGCCGGGCGTTGGCGCGGGGTCCGCCCGGTGCGGTCACGACGGTCATCCGCTCACCGCCGTCAGCTCGGCGCCGTCGGCCCGCGTGGGCGTGGTGTCTGGTGTGGGCCAGCGGTCGATGTTGCCGCGGTACCAGTGGACGGTCTCGGCCAGACCGGATGCCAGGTCACGTTGGGGTCGGAAGCCGAGTTCGGCGATCTTGCTCCAGTCCATGGCGTAGCGGATGTCGTTGGCGGTGCGGTCGGCGACGGTGGCGACCGAGTCCCAGCTCATGCCGACGATCCGTAGTAGGCGGCCGGTCAGTTCCAGGGTGGTGAGGTCGGTGCCGCCGCCGATGTTGTAGATCTCGCCGGGGACACCGTGGCGCAGCACCAGCTCGATCGCCCGGCAGTTGTCCTCGACGTGCAGCCAGTTCCGCAGGTGTTGCCCGTGTCCGTGCACGGTCACGGGTTCGTTGGTGAGGAGCTTGCGCAGGAACAGCGGGATGAGCTTCTCCGGGTGCTGGCGGGGGCCGTAGTTGTTCGAGCTGCGGGTGATGCAGACCGGGACGCCGAAGCTGACGAAGTAGGAGCTGGCCATGAGGTCGCTGGCCGCCTTGCTGGCCGCGTACGGGACCGTGGGCCGTAGTGGGGCGTCTTCGCGGGCCGAGCCGGTCGGCATCGGACCGTAGACCTCGTCGGTGGACACGTGCACGAATTTCTGGACTCCGCAGCGCATTGCGGCGTCGAGCAGGGTTTGCGTGCCCATCACGTTCGTGCTGACCGAGTTGCCGACGTCCCGTAGCGACCGGTCTACATGGGACTCGGCGGCCAGATGCACGACCGCGGAATGGCCGGGCAGGACATCACCGACCAGAGCAGCGTCGCACACGTCGCCCTCGACGAACCGCAGTTTCGGGGAGTCCAGCGCGGCGGAGAGGTTCCGCCGGTCGCCGGCGTAGGTGAGACTGTCCAGAACGGTCACCCGGTCGATCTCGTCTGTCTGAATGAGACGGTCGACCAGGTGCGAGCCGATGAAGCCGGCTCCACCTGTCACGAGCACACTGTGCATGGCGATCCAATCTGTCTCGACGCGATCAGAGGAAATGATTGTGGTGGAACGGTTTCAGGGATGTCACGGCCTGCAGGAGGGCAGTAACCCCGTCCGTTCGGCGTCGGCCAGTGAGCAGGCAGTGAGATCCTTCGGGGACTGCGTCACGGGGACCTCGGGCGGCCAGGCGATACCGAGGTCGGGGTCGAGTGCCTGGATGCGAACCTCGCGGGCCGGCTCGTGGGGCTGGGACACCAGGTACATCAGCATCGAGTTCGCCGTGAGGGACAGGAACGCGTGGCCCAGGCCCTCGCTCAGGTACAGCGAGACGTCGTGATCCTCGTCCAGTTGCTCCATGTGCCAGCGACCGAACGTCGGGGAACCCGGTCTCAGGTCGACCACGGCGTCCAGCACCGCTCCTCGAGCGCAGGTGACGTACTTGGACTGCCCCGGCGTCCCGGTGACGACGCTGATCCCGCGCAGAACTCCCCGATGGGATACCGACCAATGAGCCTGGCGCGGTTGCCAACGCGCCCCCGTCGCGGAGCCCACGATGTCGTCTCTGAACCACTCGTGGAAACTCCCCCGCCCATCCTCATGACGAGGACTTCCGATCTTCCACGCGCCCGGGAACGGCAGCGCGCTGACGTGGGCAGCCATATCGCAAAGCCTCCTTTGCTTTTCCAGGACGTAATATCGTCAGGCAGCCAGAACCGCGCTCGCCTCCGACTCGGGGCACGGCCGCCCTCGACGGAGTTGGTCTCCGGAGAAGTCCAGCGTCCCCCGTACCGCCACGATTTCGCTGCCGACCAGAACTTCATGCGGCTGGCTACGCAGCCAACTCGCGCACAATTCGCACGCCTCGAACGAATTCCCGAGGCCAGCGAAGCTGCTCGACCCGACGATGCCGACCACGTGGGCAAGGCGGTACCCGAACACCTGGATACACACTGGATGGACCTGGTAGTAACCCTCACCTGCCAGATCGATGGCGAGATAGGCGTGACGCCGTCCGTCCCCGCCATAGAGGCGGATCACCACCCTCACTCGCTCCCCGCCGCCCGTCATCGCATCCCCTTTCGTCGTGCTCTGATGGAAGGACACCGCGCCCCGGTGGTGTGCCTCTAGGCTGAGCAGCGACTCACGGTGCGTTCACGCACACTCACGGTCCCGAATGGCGGAGGCGACGATGACGACGGGCACGACCAACGGCAGCAACCCGGATGCCGAGGTGAACGTGTTCGCCATCGAGCTCGAACGCTGGCGCGACGTCCGAGGGTTCTCCCGCGCCGCGCTGGCCAAGGCCATGGGCTACGACCGGTCCTACGTCTCCAAGGTGCTGTCCGGCACGGAACGGCCGTCGGAAGCGTTCGCCAGGCACGCCGAGGCCGCACTCCGCGCCGGCGGCGCCCTGCTCGCCGCCTTCCGCGCCTACGAGGCTCACCGCCCCGCCCGCGCCCACCCCGCGGTACCACCCATCGCCGACGCCACGGCAGGGACCGGGAGCCTGGTGGTCGACCACGACGACGCGACCCTGCGCTACGACAACGGCGTCTACCGCCTCACCCAGCGCCGCCACCTGGTCAACCACGGCACCGAGCCGATCAGCCGCTACCTGATCCGCATCTCCGTCGACCGCTACCCCGGCGACCCGGAGCGCTCGAACCAGCTCTACTCCGAAAACCCGCTGACCTGGGACGAGATCGACCTGCACGCCTGGCACGGCCGCGGCCGCGCCAACCCGATGGACTGGACCGCCCACCACGACCGAGACGCCTTCAAAGAAGTGTGGCTGCTCTTCTCCGGCACGCACGGACACTTTCCCCTGTATCCCGGGGAATCCTGCTGGATCGAGTACGAATACACCGTCAGCGAAGAACACTGGGGCAACTGGTTCCAACGCGCCGTGCGGCTGCCCACCCGCACCCTGTCGGTGTGCCTGGACTTCCCCGCCGATCGCGCCGCGTCGGTCTGGGGGCTGCACACATCGATGACCGCACAGGCGATGCCGTTCGCCACCGCGATCGGCCGCGACGACACCGGCGACCGGCACATCTTCTCCTGGTCGTGCGAGGACCCGCCACTGCACGCCCGCTACCGGCTCGAATGGGATTTCCGCGGCCGCGCCGCACAGACCGACGGTCCAGCTCCGATGCCGAGCGAGGTGATGGCCTCACTCGGCATCGTGCAAGACAGCGCCCCGGCGCTGCGCCGCGTCGCCCGCCGATTCGACCTGCCCGCCGAGGCCGAAGACGCACGCCGCGTGATCACCGCCCTGAACTCCGCCTGCGAACGCGTCGCCCACGCCCACACATTCGGCAAAGGCATGGGAATCGCCGCCCCGCAGATCGGCATCGACCGCGCCGCGGCCATCGTCCGCACCCCGGACGGCGAGGCCATCACCCTGTTCAACCCCACCATCATCGAAACAGGCGGCGACGTCGACGAACAGTACGAGGGCTGCCTGTCCTTCTTCGACGTCCGCGGCCAGGTCCCCCGTTCACATGTGCTCCACGTCGAACACACCGCCATCGACGGCCAGACGAAGATCACCGTGTTCGAGCGCGGCGTCGCCCGGCTAGTCGCCCACGAAATCGACCATCTACACGGCACGCTCTACACCGACCACATGCGAACCGGGGTCAAACCGATCCCCGTCGAGCAATACCGCGGAACCGGCACCACCTGGAAATACTGATCTCCGACGGACACGCGTTACCGAGATGATGTCCGTCGGCAAGAGCAGCCGCTCGGGTCCTAGAAGACGGCCGCTCGGCCCGACAGGTTCGCCCAACGGCCGCACCGCCGGGGCCGATGCGCTGGCCGCCTCGCTCGACTCCGGCCTCGGCAGTCGCACCGGCCACGAACTCGCCGACGACGTGCGCTGTCAAAGCGTCACTCACCGAGTTCGCGCCCGGACCATCCTACCTTCGCGCCAAAGGTTGATTGGCCTGTTCGTTTCGACGCGATCGCCGAACCTGATTCCGCAGGACCTGCCTTTCCATTGAGCACAACTGTACGGTACACATTGGCCGCACCGTGCGACTACGAGCACGGCGGCTGGTACGACAGTTCCGGAAAGTATGTCTCCCACTCCGCTTGGGTTATAGTTTTCACAGGCTGAGCACAGATCGCATTCGCAGCCAAGCTTGCATCTGAATTCCATCTCCAGACAAAGTAGGTGCCATCTGATTCCATTCTTCCCACCCCGATAATAACCCGATCATCGGGGGCGAATTTCAGGCTCGAAAACCTGGCGCGCACACTCAGCAAATCTAGAGTTTTGCGCGGATTTCTCGCATCGGAAATGTCGCGAATTTGAATCGTTGCCGGTCCCGCAAAAGCAAGTTTGTCCCCGGTTCCATTCAGTGCAATTGAATCAATCCCGACCGAGGGAGGCTGGACACTTCCAGCCAATTTCGGGCTTGCAAGGTCTGACGCCTCCCACAACAGTATCTCGGCCGCGCCGCTGCCACCACCAACCGTTCCGGCAAGTATCCTGCCATTGCGAGATATGATCGGACCGAATACATCCCTTCCCGGCGCGCCAAAAATTCGCCCGGGCCCTATCATCCCTGCTCGCACAGGGTAGAGTGTATTCTCCGATCCGTCGCTTGTCGGCTTAGGGTAGCAACTATTTCCGATAATGTAGGCATCATCTGCACTGAAGGCAAACTGACAGCCAGCGAGCACCGTCTTTCCTTCAGGGATCGGATTACCCGGATCGGATATATTCCACAGTCGACCTTCTTTCGACGAGCCAACTTTTAGGGAGCCCGCACTATTGTCGGCCAGCTCAGGGTCAGGTACTCCACCTACGACAATAAGGCTTCTGCCGGTCGGACTTATTGACCCCTTTACTGCCAAACCTGGCAGAGACGCGGCTAGGCGTGGACTTTTAGGGTCAGCCGTGTCCCAGAGGCGCATTTTGCCATCTCCGTCGACCGTTTCTATTAGTCGTCCGTTTGTACTGATTTCAGCATCGAGTTGCGCCCCACGAAGTTCACTTTCCCGTGTCGCGCCACCGTCAGTCACTCTCCAAATCGACACGTCGCCGGACGTGGTCACGGCAATCGCGATGTCGCCATCCGCAGATAAGGAAACTCGATCAATATCGCCTTCCAGTGGTCGCTTCGTTGCTTCGGCTGCTGCGGTGATCACGCCGTCCTTGGTTGCTTGAGAAGAATGCAACCGGAAGGCGGCCAAGCTGATCTGGGCGGCCAACGATGGGTTATTCGGACTTATTTCAGTAGCGGCTCGTGTAGCGCTTAAGGCCAAAGCGATGTTGCGTTGCCGGGTTGCAGTCCGACGTGAGTCGACCGCATAGATGGTAGCTGCGACACTGAGCATCAGGATAGTTGCTAGTAACGCGATCAGTTGCCTCTGTCGTCTCGATCGGCGCCGGGAAACTCTTTTCTCGTGCTCGTGGGCGGAGATGGAGGCATCGAGAAATTCTCGTTCCTTCGCTGAAAGTTGCGCGTTACGAACAGCTTGACCCGACACCATCTCGAGTCGCGCGCCTCGGAGGAGGCTTCCGGGTTCCTCGTTGTGCGTGATCCATGTCGCAGTGGCTTCGGTCAGCATCCGATGCAGGCGCTGGCCATCCCGGTCTTCCTGAAGCCAGTCGTAGAGACGAGGCCACCCGTTGATGAGGGCTTCGTGGGTAATTTCCACAGTGTTCTGGGAGATCATGATGAGTCGGGCCGACACGAGCGCGGCCAGGACGCTGCGGGTGTCCTGATTGTCGTCCAGTTCGTCGAGATTGATGCGTCGCTTGGTGTCGGCGGTGTCTTCACCGACCGCGGTGAGTCGGCGGAACAGTTGAGCAGTGAAGGCTTGCTGTGGCCCGCTGAAGTCTGTGAACACGCTCTCGGCGCTGTTCGCGAGCGCTCCCGCGATGCCGCCGGTGCTGTGGAATCCGGCGAGGGTCAGAGTGTGTCCTTTGCGGTGGCGCCACGTTTCTAGCAGGGCATGGGAGAGCAGGGGAAGAACGCCCGCTTGGCCTTGGGCTTGGGCGATTAGCGTCGCGAGCAGGGCCGTCTCGATCGTGCAGTTCGCGTTCACGGCCGGTTTGGTGATGGCGAGCCGCAGCTCGTCAACGGTCATCGGTCCGACGGTGACCTGGGCGTCCTGTAAGGCCGCCGCAAGCTCGGGGTCCTGGGCGCAGTGGTCGTAGAAGTCGGCCCGTACTCCCAGAACCACCCGCAGGTGACCGTGGTGTCGTGCGGTGTCGGTCAGCAGGGTGATGAACAAGGTCCGTTCGTCCTTGTCATCACAAAGAGTGAAGATCTCCTCGAACTGGTCGACGACGAGCACGATCTCGCTGGCGTCCGGACGGTTCTGCAGTATCCGGTCGCTGAGTGCGCGCAGGGCTTCCGCACCGCCTGGTGCCAATTCGTGTGTCACGTCATCGGGAGTCGTACCGAGAAGTTCGGCCAGGTGGGTGGCGAGTTCCGTGACTGGGCTGGCGCCGGGATGAAGCACGACGACGGGTCCTGCGTTGGCGTTGATCAGCCGAGGGACGAGCCCTGCGCGCAACACCGATGACTTGCCAGATCCGGACGGGCCGAACACAGCCAAAAATCTCTGGTGCGTGATTCGGTGGTCCAGGTCGGCGATGAGTCGTTCACGGCCGAAGAAACGCGCCGCGTCTGCTTCGCTGTAGGCGGCGAGCCCGACATAGGGCGCTTCCGCGTCCTCGTCGCGCACCGGCCGCTGGATGGCCCACTCGGCGGCGAGGGTATGCCAGCGCTGCTCCCACTGGTCGGCGTCTCCGCCGCACGCCCGGACGTAGGCGATGGTGACCGCGAGGCTTGGGAACTGGCGTCCGCCTGCGGCGTCGGACAACGTGGTCGACGAGAAATGTGCCCGGCTCGCCAGCTCTCGGTAGGTGGGGCTGCCTGCGCGTCGGCGTAGGGCCCGCAGGTCAGATGCGAATTGCGAAAGTGCAGATCCGTCGTCTTCGAGCGGCCGCTCAGCGCGCGGCATTCGCCCACCTCCCCTTGTTCGTGGCGTCTCATTGTCCGGAAGTTGATGTCCGGTGTCCACGCGTGGGCGCCGGACAACCCCAGGTCGATACACCTCGGATCAGCAGATCACCGCCGTCCCGTGCTGATCAGAAAGATGAGGTGACTTCGTGTCCTCAGAGACTCGTCGAGGCGTTTGTCCTCACGATTGCGATCCAGCGTGTCCGGTCCGCTGTGGCACTGCCCGGGGGTGGCACGTCGTGGTGTCCGTGCTGCGTAAACCGGAGCTGGCGCGCCGGGTCACGACGTGGCTGATGCTCGTCGCGATGGTGGCGGTGTCGTTGGCGATCGCCGTCTCGGCCGCGGTTACGCCGCGGACCACGGGCACGACGACCGCTCCGGCTACCGCGACCACCGACCGTCCCTAGCGCCAGGTGCTGGGCACGAGCCCGGCTCAAGGCCGTGCGACCTCATGGCACTGCCACGCACGGTGCCGGGCAGGCGAACCCGAGGCGCTGGCCCTGTCTCGTGCCCAACGAGAGCAGGCGCAGGTGTCTCGACGGCCTCACCCCATGACGTCTCCAAGTTGATGTTGAAGGAGCAGCTGATGAGCACCACTTCCTGGTTCCACGACCCTGGCTTCGATCCGGATGCCGGCCTCGGTCCGGTGACCACGTTCGAACCTGACTGGCAACCCACGCAGGTGCCGCCGACGGGCCCGGAGACCGTGCCGGTCGGCGCGCCGCCGCTGCTGTGGGTGCCGTGCGTGCGGCCAGTGGCCGGCGGGGACGTCGCGGTGCAGACCCGGGTGATGCGCGACGGGCGGGTCGCGCTGCTTGCCTACACCGCCCTCGACCGGCTGGCCGCGTACTGCGGCGCGACCCAGCCTTGCGTCGCGGTCATCACCGCCCAACTGGACGAACTCGACCGCGTCACCCCGTTCGACGTCGTACTCCTCGACCTGCCCGTACCCCACCACGCCCGCACGCACATCGGAGGCCCGCGGTGAGCGAGAACGAGGTTCTCAAGATCCCGTTCGGCGACCTCGACATCGCGAAGGAGAGGCTGCGCCGCGGCGGTTCCACCGTGGATGGTCTCCACGCCGAGGTCCCCGCCATGCCGGAGGCCGGGGAGTTCAGCGGTGCCGCCGGCGCGGTCCTGGCGCACCTGCTCGACGCCACCGCGCAGCTCGCGATCGGGCTCGGCGCCGTCGGCGATGCGGTCGGCGCGGCCGCCGCCGCCTATCGCGAAGGCGACGGCGCCGCCCGCGACATCGTGCTCCAGCTGTGGACCAACTGACCAGTCCCCTGAAGGAGGACAGCATGCCGATCAACACTGTGGTCTCCGGAAACCCTGACAGTCTTCACGCCACGGCTGCCTGGCTGCGCGGGCGGCTCACCGGGACGATCAACGACACCACGGTCGACGTGATCCGTGCCCGGGACATGTCCGGGACCAGCTGGACCGGCCCCGCTGCGACCGCCTTCGGCGCGCGGATGGACCACATACGCGGCGGCAACGACCGACTCGCCGGTGACACCGCGAAGACCGCGGAGACCTTCGACCAGTTCGCCGAAGCGCTGCGCACCGCCCAGACCAGGATGGGACGCGTTCTCGATGCCGCGGTCGGTGCCGGGCTGCACGTGGCCGCGAACGTCATCTTCGAGCCCTTCCCCGCACCGAACTGCTTCGCCGACCCGGCACTTCAGGCCGCGGCCAACGCGCTGCACGAGCGGTTGCTCGCCGCGTACGCGTCCGCCTGTCAGGACGCGTTAGCCGCGGTCGCCGCCCTCGCCGCTGTCGGGGCCGCGATCTCCGCGGTCTGGCGCGAGATCGTCGAGAAGCGCTACCTGCTCGCGCTGGAGTTCATCGGCAAAAGCGCCGAGAAGTACACCAAAGCTCAGATCAGCGACTTGCAAACGAAAGCCCAAGCCCTTGAGAACAACCCCGTCGCCTCCCAGTGGCGCGGTCAACCCGGCATCAGCGGCCAGCAGCTCAACACCATCAAGTCCGACATCTCTGACCTCAAGGGAGACGTCAATATGTTCAAGCTGCTCGACAGGACCGCCACCGCGGGTTCGATCGCCTACGACATCGCGCACGGCAAACCGCCCGTCAAGTCCGTCGTCACTAACGTCACTGGGTCCGCTGCCAGCAGTGTCGTCGGCAATCTGCTCGGCCGGCACCTAACCATGCGCGGCCTGGGAATCGGGGCGGCGGCTGTGCTCGGCACCGGCGGGGGTGTCCTCGTCGGTGCCGCGGCCGGGGTGCTCGCTGACGCCGCCTGGGACAAGATGCCCAAACCGGTACGCGACAAGATCGAACAGGGCGCGAAAGACCTGTTCGAGGCCGGGAAGAAGGCCGTGGACACCTGGTGGAACGATATGGACAACGCAGCCGACAAAGTCTGGCGTTACCTGTTCTGAGGACCGGGAAGCCGGCGATCGCCACCGCCCCCGCTAAGGCCGGACGGGCGGTGGTGATCGTTCTAGTGAGCAGATGCCAGTCCAGGTATCCGGAGGCCACTGCGGGGCGTGCAGGCCACAGGTTCGACCTATCAGGTAGAAGAACTTCCGTGTGGAAACAGGCTACTGTCTGACCAGGGTCTGCCCGGCACCGCTGGGCGATCACCCGGAGAAGGCCACGGCCCGGCTCGATGATGCCGACGACAAAGCTTCGAATTTCTTGCGACAGGTATTCGTTCCCGCGATAGCAGTAAATCAACGAAATCCGTAACAGTTGTCAATTTTGGGTAGACCACTCTCGTCAAGGCTTGACAGGTTGAAGTTACTATTGGTAAACAGATCGTATCGACTTTCAACCTTGGGGGGACTGGGCGGAATCTTGTTCAGAATCTGGTTCAAGCCGTGCTCGCCATGGCGACCATGATTCACTTGACCACAGCATTTTTCGTACTCAACCGACTTGCATACCATTAATGAGTTGCCGAAACAGCAGGTGGCCGCACCTGCCCAGGAAGAGTCTTCCTGCAGTAAGCAAGGGCAGGCGACACCTGACCAGTTGCGCGAATTCGGCAACGCGCCGCACACAAGAACCGATCTCTCACTCGAACGCCGACAGAAGGCGCCGCCGAGTCGCACAGCATTCCTACCTTCTCGAATTCTGCACCCCGAACACGAGATACTGAAACGGTATTTCTTGTCCATGCGGGATGTCATCTGACATCCACTAGGCGCTGGACTTTTATGACGCTGTTTGACATTTCGCAATCGAACCGATCGGAAGGGGTATGCACGTGACGATACAACGCCCCGCGCGAAGAGCGTGGACTTTGGTTTCTGTACTCGCTGTTTTCGGCGTCATCGTGAGTAGCACGGTGGCCTCGGCAGACACCATCGGCGCGAGTTCGGATCACCGCATTGCGATTGCGCCGCAAAGCGTGAGCCAGGCCGGAGAGGACTGCGCGAGCCTGCGAAGAAGCGCGGACCAGGTAGGGACGGTGGCGTGCCTGATCAGCCCGGAGAGCCTTCCCGGGCAGGCGCAGCGGCGGGAGGAACTGCAGCGGCAGTTGTCAGCACCCGCCGCGGTGGTGTGCACAGCGAAGGATCAGTTGTTCTTCAACCGGACCGAGTCCTGTCTGTTCGAAGAGGTCGCCTACAGACTTATCGACCTGCAGACCGGCAAAGAGGTCGGTTTCGCGGACATGGCCGTCAAAAGTCTCGTGACGCTGGATACCCGGACCCGGACCTGGACACAGCGGATCAACGCGACCGTGATGATCGCGGAAGGCGCAGCCAAACTGGGCACGGCCGGGTTCGCGACCGCGACCTGCTCGAGCGGCTGCACTGCCACCAACTCGGCGATCCGCACCCTGCCATATCGGGTACCCGTGGACTTCGACTACCAGGTCACCTCGGCGGGCAGCAACCTGGACCAGCTGAAGATCACGCCCAGCTTCACGTTCCAATCGATCACGCCCGCGGTGTGGGGACCGATCCGCGAGGAGATCGGGTCAGCCGTCGACGTGCGCTGTGACAGCACCCCGACCGTGGGGCCCAACACTGGCGGATGCGTCTACGCCCAGTTCACTCCGACCTACGACGTGTCGACCTTGAACAACGACACCGCCCAGGTCGCCTGGCACATCCAATGGGCGCAGCGCAACCTCACCGGCAAATGGGGCAGAAAAGGCTTCGGCCCCGAACTCACCCGCACCATGGACGCCACGGTGATCACCGCCAACAGGAACGCCGCCTGCCCGGCGAGCATTCCGCGCCCGACAGGCAAATCGTGTGATGAGTACCCGTTCGCCAGCACCTACCAGGGAGGGTCCCTGAACCCGGATCACTCCTGCTACATGGTTCCCGCGACCCAGAACAGCCTGGAGGGCAGCCGTTACCGCCGCCCCTGGTACGCCGCGAACCGCGTACTGGACAAGGACAAATTCTGGGTGAACGTGGTCCTCCCGGCCGGGATCACC
The DNA here is from genome assembly GCF_003947465.1 of Amycolatopsis sp. WAC 04182. Classification (NCBI taxonomy): domain Bacteria; kingdom Bacillati; phylum Actinomycetota; class Actinomycetes; order Pseudonocardiales; family Pseudonocardiaceae; genus Amycolatopsis; species Amycolatopsis sp. WAC 04182. The sequence goes on along the minus strand of NZ_QHJJ01000003.1, from coordinate 333,880 downwards.
GAGCAGGAACTCGCCGCGAAGACACGCGAGTTCGTCAAGTGCCCGGGCTAGGCTGACGTCCCCAGGCCCAGGGGTGAGGCCTCGACCAGGCCTCACCCCTGGCACGTTCCCGCACCTTGGAATGGAGACCGATGCCTGCCACGCTGCTCTCTCGCACCACCGGCACGCTTTTCATCGAGGACAACAGTTTCTCCCTCGGAGACCGCAACGATCCGCACAGCCCGCTCTACCACGTCGGAGCCCTGCCTATCCCCCGCGTGACCGGACTCCTCGCCACAGCCCCAGGATTCGTAGGCGTCACCTGCGGCGTCCACCTCGGCGAGATCACCGTCACCACCGAGACCTGGGACAGTCCCCCCGGCCCCGACCTCGCCACCTGGGACGACGTCGCCGAAGTCTCCGTCACCTGGCCCGACAACCGGATCGCGGTCTGCGGAACCGAAGCCGACGGTGCCGTCGACATCCCCCTCACCCTGCCACCCTCCCCCGGCTACAGCTACCGCGTGCGGGACTCGGTGCTCCACCGCGACGCCGGCGAAGACCGCGGCCCAGACGACCCCCAAGAACACCATCTGATCCAGCTCTGGCCGGACACCCCACGCCCAGACGAACTGCTGAAAGCCACCGACAACACTGGCGCACTCTGGCGCATTCCCTGACACCCACAAGCGGCCAGTCTTCGCACGGCCATCGACAACATCATCGCCACACGATCACCTGCGCTCACGGGCCGGTCGGCGGCCTGGCGCGGAAACTTCACCACCCGCGTGCACAGCCTCGCTTTCGGCGGCGCTCGGCGCCGGGCACGGCGCCAGCACGACGGAGGCGTTCGAGGGCGTCGTCTCCCGACAGTGAGATGATGGGCTGTCCGACCGCGTGCTGGTACGCGCCAGTCCTTGCGGCTTGCGCGGGATGCGTGGCCATCTCGCTGATGTTCTACAGCAGCGCTCGCTCCGCCGTACAGGACGAAGACGACGCTGCCCTCGACCGTGGTCGCCCACGCCGTCGCCGCGGCCGCCGACGAAATCTTTGGCCTGCCCGTTAGACAGGGCTCGGTGTTCTACCTGCGAGAAGTCCTCGGCTACAGCTATGCCGAGATCGCCGAAGAGCTCGGCATCAGCGAGGTCACCGCGCGAGTCCACGCGAACCACGCCCGCGCGAACCTGCGCAAGACCGTCATCGAGACCACCTACGAGCACCTGATCTGGTCGGTGTACGCCCGGGCGGATTCCGACACTGGTTGGGACCACGGCCACGCGACCGGCGGCAACGGGGAAGGGGCGCAGGTGCAAGAAACCCTCGGGCATTCGGCGAGTTCTGTCGGCCAGGCCTGTGACGATGTCCCTGGTCCTGCTCTCAGTGCTGATCGTCATGGTGTGGTGGCTACTTGCCTAGCATCCGCAGGCAGGACCGGAAAGCGAGACCTCTGGATCGTCCGGGCCGGAGTAGCTCTCGCCCAGGTACTCCCGCGCGGCACCGTCGGGATCCGCACCGGGCCGGGGCGAGGTTCCTGCCGGGGCGCAGAACCGGGGCCGGATCCTCTCATCGTTTTGCCAAACAGAAGTTCTCTGAACAAGTTGGAAAGGTCATTACTGGCGATAGGCCTATCAAACCTGCTACCTGGCGAGGCAAGCTACCTCTGTGAGGAGCTACAAGTCCGGAAGCGGCCGGGTCACCCTCGTCGTTCCGATCGCATGACCAGCCAGGTCGTCGTCAGCGCGGCAATCACGCTGATCAACCGGTGCGCGGCTTGGTCGCCACTCCATCTGTGCCGTTCCCGGCCCTTGTCCGGGCTAGTTGTCCTGTTCAGGGGAACTTTGCGGTGTTCAGGTGGTTTGCGGTACACGCCGCGATGCCCGCAGCTGGTTTGCCGGGGTGCTGATCATCGGCGGCCGCCGGTCTGGAGAATGTGGCATGTGCCGAAGCCCGGTCTGGTCCCGGCGACGTCACGAGTGGCCCGAAGTCAAGGGCTCAGGAGCGTGGGAAAGGGGGCTGCCGATGTTGAGGCTGACCGCTGTCGAGGTCGGGTTCTTCGAGGATTACGAGGACGATGAGACCTTGGAGGTGGGGATCGCCGGGGTCGACGGCGCCGGCGTCCGCAGGTCGTTCTCGATCCAGCGGTCCACTTACGAGCCCGACGAGCAGGAAGTCCGGTCGGGGATGGACTCGTACTGCGTCTCGACCGAACAAGGTTTCACGGTGTACGGCTGCCTGCGCGGTGTGCGATTGACCGGTGCACTGCTCACCCTGGAGTTCACGGCCGAGGACGCGGAGATCCTGGACGTCCCGACTCCCGTGGAGGTAGACCTGAACGGCTCAGGGGTTGATGACGTGAACCTGTCCGGACGGCTTCGCGAGATCCTGGACTGGGGTGCTCCCGAGAAGCGACCGAGGTTGATCGGGCTGAGCGCTGCCGGCCCGCCCTCCGATCAGTGAGGTTCCCAGGCAGCGAAGGTGGGCGGGGATCCGGGCTGCGAGGGGCAGCAACTCTGCGTGCGATGTGGGTAAACCGGCAGCGGCATCACAGTGCCGCTTATCGGCACCGGCGATGGGCGCTGGTTTGAGACAAGCGGAGGAGTCCGCCACGGCAGACCGTGGCAGACAGGCCTGTCGCGGCTACGGCGAGAAGCGCTGGCCGGATGCACAGCGTCGAGCGGACCTTGGTTCAGGCCGGCACTGGTTGCCGAGAACACGACAGGTCCCGCACTGGAGTGGCGGTCGCGAGACCTAACCCAAGCCGCCGAATGGCACGCGAGTCTCAGCGCACCTTCCGTATCCAGAGTCGGCCAGGTGGAGTCCGGCGACAGACCTGTTCGGGGGCTGGTCCCCTGGCAGCGAGGGGGAGGTACTGCCAGGGAACCAGATCCCTAGAGATCGCCGACCAGCCGGGATGCGTTACGGCGGCAGAATGGACAGGAGCTAGTGTCTCCTCCGAATACCAACGAGCGCAAGAAGCCGCTGTCTCACACTGCTAGTGCTTCGAGCTTGACGAAGTCGAACTCGGCGTGCACCGGCGCGCCTGTCTCGACAACGGTAGCCCAGACCTCGATCTCCGTCTCTCCGAAGCGGAACGAGACATCGACGTCCCGCATTGTCTTGTCCAGTCCCATGACTGGTGTCAGATCTACCAAGAGAGACCCGATGTAGTCGCACGCCGGATCGGTAATGAACATCGAATTGGTATTCGTTGAGCGATACACGTCGATCTCGATTTTCTTGTCCAAGTCAGAGATGGGCCCGTAGCGTTCGGTCGCCACGTGCGTGGTCGGAATAATCGCTCCCGCTCGGGCATGGGATGCAAATAACTTGTAGCACATGGGCTTTCCATCAACGATATGTTTGTATTCTTCGCGATGGCCGGCACTTTTGTCGAAATCGTGAGCGACTTCGATGCCGTAGGAGTAGCGGACTCGACGTGCGACCGCTTCGGGCTGGCAGGCGAAATGGACGGCGCCCGCAACGACGGCGATACTGGGATCTGGTGGTGTCAGGATCTTCGCGCGGCCTGCGAAGTGGTCGGTCAAGCTCTGACGCAGGTAGTCGGATTCCGCGAAACCCCCGACGAGCAGGATGTTCTCCGGTGCCTCCTGCGCACCGAACTCGTCGATCACCAGCGCCAATTGCTGGCCGACCAAGTCCACGACTTGCGGGATCACCTCCGCGAAGACCTCATGGATCTCTTCTGCGGTGACGAGCAGCTGTGTCGCTTGCCCGCCCTGCCGCTCTTTCAGGAGCTTCTTCGCGCGCGGATTGAGATTGCAAGCGATGTCACCAGGGATCTGCATATAGATGGATTCACTCTGATCGACCGTGATGTCGCGTTTGCGTTGTTCCCAGGCGTCGCGCATGCTCCGCACCGCGGACGGATAGCGTTCGAGCAGCCTGGCGTAGGCACGTTCCCCTCCGAAACGCGGCATGAGGACGAGCTTCTCGAACGCCGCGTTGAGGTGGGCGCTTCCGCACCATCCGCCGCCGACCTTGCCGATCTCGGTGATGCCGTCGGCGTCGCGCCGGTAGGCGGTGATGTCGACCGTGCCGCCACCGCAGTCGACGACCACGAACCGTGTACCGGGCGTCGTCAGGTTGACCGGCTGGGCGTCGATGCCGGTTCCGATCCGCACACCGGAAGTGAGCGCGTACTGCGCGGCCGCTTCCGGTTCGAGCGCGAGAATCAGTGCACCTTTCGCACGCGGGACCCCGGCGGAGTGGGCGGCCTGGCGGACGAGCTGCTTCTGATGGTCGGTGAACACCGCCGGCACCGTGATACACACCTGGATCTGGTCCTCGCCGTATCCCGCGCGGGCGATGTCGGCGACCGCCTGCTGGTACACGTGGGTCAGGAACTGGGCCAGGCTGTGTTCGGGCAGGTCGATGTACTGGCCGAAGCTCACCGTGTTGTCCAGTGACGGGTCCGGCCGACGTCCCAGCCGGGCTTTCATCGCCTCCACCAACCGCAGCCCCGAGTTCTTGCCGCCGGCGTTGCGGCTTTCGCCCTTGCGCTGGGCGTCGTACCCGATGGCCACCACCGAGCCGTCGGTGTCTACGAGCAGGCGGGTCAGGGTCTTGACCGCGTCCGGCGGGGCGCCGGGCCAGCTCCTCTTGAACGTAATGTCGCGGCGGGCGCCGCGAGGACTCTCTGATGCGAGGATCGTCCAGGCGTAACCGGTGCCGTAGGTACCGACATCGATCCCGAGCCTCACAGGCCTTGCCGCGTTGAAAGCAGGGGGAATGTTCTCATGTGACATGGCCGGGGACGGTAGCCAGAGTGACCGACAGGATCGGCGTGCTCGCCACACGATCTAGTGAGGCACCGCGTCAGCATCACCGTTTCGGGTGACAAGAAGGCGGCCGCCGAGCCCTTGCACCACAGGCTCCACGCGGACGAATCAGCGCTCTTCCTGCGAACGGCCCTCGATTCCAGTACTCGGTGCTGCGTAAATTCGCCCGTCGTCGCACTGGTGACGAGGACGCGCCGCCACGTGCAGCAGCCGAGGTCATCGCCAGCAGGCCGCGGTGTCTTAGGTCAGGGGTGGTCTCCGCTCACGGGCCTCGCACACGACGTCCGTGATCTTCCGTGAGTAGTCGGCGAGTAAAGGCGTGCACCTCATCAACGAGGAACAACTCGGTCAGGTTCGGCAACACTTCCACGACCGCCTTGGCCAACCGACGAACGTGTATACGACGCCCCAAAGGAACTGCGGGAAGCTGGGCGATCAGCGGCGAGCCCCAGGTGAACGTCACTTATCGAACATACAGCGGGTCGAGCGGTCCGCCGCAGACGGCACGGGGCCGCCGACGGCCTCCTGAGAGCTCCATGACGGAAGAGCCCTGCCCACCGTTTCGAGATGAGACACGGTCGGACGATTGCGCAGGATCACGGGCTGCGGAACGGGGAGAAAAGTACACATCGCAGACCGCGGACGACAAGGCTCAATCAGCGTCCCTAGTTGCCGAGGTCCCCGCACAGGGCATCCGTGACCTTTCGCGAGTACGTGGCAAGTAGGTCCGTGAGTTGATCAGCCTGCTCGTACAGGGTCTCGATCTCGGCCATCACGTCCGGGCCGTCCTGGGAGTCGTCGTCCTCGAGTTCGAGAGCCCGCAGGTGGGCCATGGTGGCGACGGCAACCTCGCGGGCTGCCCCGAGTATCTCCGTGCTCGCAGGTTCTGCGATCTTGCACTGGGCGAGCCAGTCGGTCAGCTGATCGGGTTCTGGCAGGAGTGGCGCGCGGGCCTCGATCCAGGGTGTGCCCCAGAGGCGGCGGCGTCGTGCCTCGGCGTTTCCGTCCTCGGACAGCGTGGGTTCTCCGTTGCCGTAGCGGATCTGCACACCGAGCCGTCCCGCACGTTCGATCGCCACGGTCGCCATGTCCCGCCCGTGCTCACCCGGGGGCGCAGGGGTCATCGCCAGTCTGGCTGCCAGGAGTGTGAGGTCCCGGTCGGTGGCCGAGATGTCGGGCAGGACGCGAAGGTCTTCGTCGCCCAGCAGGATGGTGGGGTCTGCTGCCACCACTCGGGCTGACCGCACGGTCTGGCGGGTTCCCGCCGCGGCGAGGGCGAGCGAGGCCACGTCCGACCACCACGCGACGAATTCCCGTGCCGCCTTACGGCGTTCCCGGGCCACGTTGTTCGCGATGTTGCTCCGCATCGACAACTGCGCCCCCACCGGATCGGGCTGGTCGTGGGTCATGCGGTTCGCGATTCGGTGTTCGAGCCGGGTCTCGCAGGCTTCGGACAGGCTCATCATCGTCGCGTCGGCTTCGTTCGCGTCGGCGATCATGTTCCCGCACACCAGGGCCAGCTCGCCGAGAACACCGCGTAGAGCCGCCGCGTCAAGCTCAGGACTCCCGGTCCGTGTCGAGCCGGAGTTCTCGGTCGGGTTGATGCCGCCACTCATGTGATGTTCCTGTCTGGGCTTCATGAACGGGTATTCAGGCGGGTGCCTGGTTCTCGTGCGCAGTCGCCGCCGGAGGATCCGACTTCCATCGGCCGGGGGTTTCCGAGCCGAGTCCCCGGGGCGTCTCAGGTGGCTGAGGTTCGCTGAACGTTCAGCAGGGGCGGGTCGGTGTCCTCGAGGTGATCGAGCAGCGCGTCGACGCCGGTACTGGTGGATCGGGCGACTTCGCCGCTGGTCAGCGGAATCAAGGTCATCAGCTCGACCAACACCTTCCGGTCGGCACCGAAAATCACGTCGAAGTCGTCGAGGTAGGGGTGCCCGCCGACGAGGACGCCGGTGATGTCCGTGTCGGCGAGCAGCGGCTGGTTGTTGCGGATCACCTGGTTGTTCACGACGCCGCGCCGATTCTCCTCGACGATCTCGAGGGTGGCCCGGACAAGGTGGAGCGCGGCGCCGTCCTGGCCGTGCTCGACGGAGCACACCAGTTCCTGCGGGTACACCGCGGTGATGGGCTGGCTGGACAGGCCGTGGGTGGCGAAGGTGACGTACTCGGGGCGCTCGTGCCGCCAGATCTCGACCCCGCCCACGTCGGTGACCCGCCTGCCCTGGCCGAGGAAGCGGGTGAGGTGCTCGTCGAGGGCCTGCTCGGTCATGGTTGCAGCAGCTCCGTGAGGTCGGCGGGGAATCCGTACTGGCCTTTGGTGATCTCGGCCGGGGTATGTCCGTTGGTCTCGGTCGCGGTCTTGTCCGCGCCTCGGGCGAGCAGGAGTTTGATCATGGCGCCGTCGGACGCTTCGCGCCATCGGATGACCGCGAGGTGCATCGGTGTCGCACCCGGGGTGTAGACGGCCTGGACGTCCGCTCCGGCGTCGAGCAACGCGCGGGCGGCGTCGACCTTGCCCTCTTGTACCGCGAAATGCAGCGGCGTGTACTGGCTACGTTTCTCGGTGATGTTCACGTCGACACCGTCGGCCAAGCGACGCTGAATCGCGGCGACGTCGCCTTTCTGTGCCGCGTAATGGAGTTCGTCGCGTCCCTCGCGGTCCGAGTTGGTCATCACACCTCGTTTCCGTTGCTCCACATGCTACCTGGCCGTTTCACGCGGTTTACGGTGGTAGTTCGTATTTGTGGCCGTGGTTGGACTCGGGTGTTTCCAGCCGGTAGCGGCCGGGATCGTTCTGGTCTTCGATGACCTTCTCACGTGGGTAGCCGCCCGCTTCGGCTTCGGCTTTGTACCGCCACCATTCCGAGCCGGGCTGGTGGCCGAATTCGTATTTCCCCGGCTCCGGGACTGTCATGCCTGCGGGGTCCGGTTTACCGGTGTCCGGGTCGATCTTGACGAGGCTGCCGTCGGGATTGTGCGCGGCGGGGATCCGTTCCCGGGACGCCTGGCACACGAAGTCGCCGGAGCCGTCCGGCTGCCGCTCGGCGTCCCGGTAAATGGCTCGTTTGGTTCCCTGCCGGAGTTTCACCCGGTTCCGGGTCGGTTCGTAGACCGGCCGTGGCCCCGGTGCGGGCGGTCCGTCATGACCGGTCGGACCGGGGTTGTCGCTGTCGTGGTGGCGGCCGAGACCGTCCTTGATGAGCTTTCCGGCGCCGAAGGTGGCGGCGGCGATGACCATGTCACCGGTGATCTTCCCCAGCGCCCGGTCGCCGCGGCCGGCGGCCCAGTCGTCCCAGGCGACCATCGACTTGAGGGTGTCGACGGGATGAGTGAGGTTGTGGGCCATCGCGGCGACCGTGCCGCCCGGGTCGCTGACCGCGCCCCACAGTCCTTCGAGAACGCCTAGGGCACTGTCGACCATGCCGCCGTAGAAGTTCGCGTCGGCCTGTTTCCGGGAGTCCTGGGGCGCTAACGCGGCTTCGGCCTTCAGCGCCTCGGCGCACCGGCCCCCTTCACTGGCCAGCTGCTGGCGGGCCCGGTTCAGGATGTCGCGGGCAGCTTGGCGTTTCGCCGCACCGGGATCGGTGAAGGGCGGTGGCTGTACAACGGTCGGGTCGCCCCGCTCGATGTTCGCCCGGTTCTGCGCCTCAGCCTGGGCGCAGGCCTGGCCGTGGGCGTCGACCGCGCGCTGGGTGTCGGCCTCGCCTTGCTCCCACTGCGCGATCGCCTCCGTGGCCTGGCCTTGGGCCCAGGCCAGGCAGTTGGCGAGGTCGGTCAGCGCGAGTGCGGCGTTGTCCAGCGAGTCACCGGCCGTGCCCCAGCGCGGCACCTCGGTCTGGTGATCATCGTGGAACTGATTCGACGCCGGCCCCTGCCACGCTCCGGTGTCGATGCGCTTGAGCGCCTCCCCCGCCTCGAGGGCGTCCCGGGCCCGTTCGTGCAGCACACGGGCGTTCTCGAATACCGCGTCGGGATTGCCCGGTACCAGCGCTTTCGGGTCATCGGTCTGTCCCAGCTCCGCGGCTTTCACCGGCCGCTCCCGACGCGAGGCGGCGCGCTGACCGAGCCCAGTCCGGGATCGGTCTTCAGCGCGGCGAGGTTGGTGTGCTCGACCTCGCGGTAGGCCTTCGCCGCCGCACCCAGCAGGCCCCCGAGATCGCGAGCGCGATCCGCCAGCGCGTCCAGCCCGACACTCCACCGCCCGCAGAACTCCGCCAACGCGGCATGAACCCCGTCATGCCCGTACAACGCGGGTTCGCCACACAAGCCGCGCAGCTCGAACCCCTCCTGGTCGTGCACGATCTCACCCATGCTTTTCGACGCGCTTTCCAGCACCTCGAGCTCCACGTGAAAACCCGGGCCGTCCACCCCTCGTGATCCCTCCCCTGTCGTTCACCGGCCCGCACAAGCCGGGCGCTCGCTTAGCCCCGTGATTTCCCAGCCCACACCCGGGCTACGAAATCCGCAGGCACCGCCTTCGATAGCACCGGAAAACGGTGGTCGTCATCGGGGTCGACCATCACCGCGACCCCTTCCGGCACTAATTCCATAAAATCCGCGCCCGTCGCGGACAAGTAGTCACATTCGCCGGCGTGCAGGGCGAGCCGGTCCAGCGAGGAAAACACCACAGTCCATCGTCCCCGCTCTCCTAATTCGGTCACCAGCAACGCAGTCCGTCGCAGCCGTCGGGCGTACACCGTCGCGGTCGCGAACACGTCCATGAAGTCGGATGGGCCCCGCAGACCGGTCTTGACTTGACAGGCGACGGTCACGAGACGCGGCTCACCACTCCCCCGCTCACCATGCACGCACGAGACCGTACTAGGAGTGACCCTCCTTGATCAATCCACCCCCGCGACAGCAAACGCGCCCGGACAGACCATAAAACTGCTCAGGGGATCACCTGTCGCCGTCCATTTTGCGGCGGCACTCCCACCTCGGGCCACAGCTCACTCGAGGACTTCCTGCCGATCCCAGTTCTCGGCATCAGAGGTCCTGGACGCGACTTCCCGGATCACGGTGTACGGGAGCGGCTTTCTGCGGTTCCGTCAACTGCGGCGGCACATTCCTCAGTTTCCCGGCTGCGGAGTCCGTCTCCACGGCGGGAAATTCTGATAGCTCTTCCAGCGCATCGTGCACCAGACCGGGAGTTTTGAGAATCGATTGGTTCCTGGTGGCCTTCCGAGGCAGCAGCCATCCGGCAGGGATGCTGAGCCAGGTCAACCTTGATCAGCCTTCCCGCCAGTCAGGAGGGTCGGGTCGAGCGAACTCCGCATCCGCAGGTGGCGTCTTCCCGGTGAACTGCACTGCTTCGGACTCTGAATGAGAGGACGACGTGGCGAGGTCGAGCCAGTCCAGTTCGGGAAATCCGGTAACTCCGACCCGCGATTTAATTGAGAACTGCGCATCCGCGAAGTCGGGGATGCTTTTGGATTTCGCCCCACTGAACTCTGCATGTCGGGCGAATTTCGCCTTGCCGAACGTCACATCCCCCGCGAACTGTGTTCGCTCGAACTCCGCGTCTATGCCGAATCTCGCGGCGAAGAATGAGGCGTCACCAACGAATTTTGCGCCCGCGAACGTGGCACCTCTAGCGAACTCTGCCTCGGTGAACCGAGAGCCGCTGGCGAACGTAGCACCGCCAAACCAGGCCCGATCACCAAACTTGACTTTTTCGAAATTGGCGCTTCCGCCGAACTGGGTACGAGTAAACCAGGAGACACCCGCGACCTTTGCTCCCTCGAACCTGACGTCGCCGGCGATGCCGGTCTCGTAGAACCAGGCGTCCTTGCCGAACTGAACTCCGAAGAACCCGGCTCCACCGGAGAACTGCGCCCAGCTGAACACAGCGTCGCTGGTGAACCGGGCTCCGCTGAACCAGGCGGCGCCCACGAATTTCGCTCTGGCGAACTCGGCCTCGCCGACCTGGCAGTCACGAAGCTCGAAGTCAATGAGCGTCGCGCCGGTGAGGTCAATGTTGATCCCTTCCCAGAACGTGCTTGCTGGGGTAGGCCGGAGGCCGGGGCGCAGGTGCCGCGCGAGGAGCCGTTGCGCAGCGGTCCGTACTTCTCGTTCCTGCAGCCCACCGTCGTCACCCACCACCGCTACGGACGGCCCGCCATGCGCCCGCGACGAGCTTCTGACCCGCGCCGACGCGGCGGCCGACAACGGTCGCTTCACCCCCAGCCGACGGGGCCGGAGGGAACCAGGCGACGTGTAGGGACTCCGCAGATATGCGCACACGACGTCAACCACTGTCTGCCGCAAGCCCGGGTTGTCGTGCGCCACCCTCTCGAGGGCGTAGACGCCTCCGGTGCGCACAGCGGCCTTATCGGAGCCGAGCTGCTCGACAGCCTTCAAATACAGCTCGTTGAGCCGCCGCTCCCTCGCGTCGAGCTCATTGTGTTCCATGGCTCGTACCGCCAGCTCGTGAGCCTCATACTTCTGCAGCAGATCCAGCTCAGCGGAACGCTGCCGCCGAACCGCCAGCCACAACCCCACCACGCCCCCAAGGCCGATGCCGAACGCCCCAGCGGTTCGCAGCGCATCCAGCTGATCGCGGGTCACCCCACGCCCCAGGAACAACCACGCTGCCCCCGCCGCCGTGAGCACCATCACCGGAACGCCGGCCGCGATCACCCACCTCGGAATCGGACGTAGCACAGGCCGCGCCGATGCCACGCGGTCGACGGACGGCTCCGCGCCATGTTGTGCCGGATCTTTAGTTCTGCTGCCACTAACGAACAATCGCTCGCGAGTCAGCATCCGCTACGTCACTTTTCGACTGCCCCAACGACCGATACCGGGCAACGTCTCGCCGCCGCTTCTGACCGGCGCGCTACGAGCCTTGCTGAACCAGCACCAGCACCAGTGCCAGTGGTCCTGCAGCGCTGCCAGGAGCAATGGCCACCGTCTCGTCGTCTCACCGCACCGAGTCGCGAGCGGACGCGTTGTGTCGCGATCAGTCCGTGGCCGGAAGCCAGTCGTCGGTGTCTCGGTGACGGCCGAGCCCGATCGCGTCGAACTCGTCGACGTGTACGCCCTTGACGGCTCCGAGTTGCCGGAGCGCTTGGGAGATCGGGCTACCGATGGCAGGGATTGGTTCCTTCACCGCCAGCTGCAGAGGTCCTAGGACCACATTCCCGCCGTTCCACACCTGGGCCGTCTGGGTGCCGGTGCTGCCGAAGAACTCGGCCGCGACATAGGCCACGGGCCCCTTCGCCGAACACGCTGCCAAGAGCCTTTCGAATCCACGAGGTACTTTCCAGAATCCGCCGAGTTTCGGCGCGCCGGGGACGGTGACCGCGTCGAAGTACGCGTCGGTCATCGGCAACAGCGCCAGGTGCTGGCCGAGGGGCACGATGTGCGCCTCCTCGACGGTGTCGGCCAAGTCTCGAAGGACGTTGTCGCTCGCGATGACCGCTTGCAGGCGATACCCCATATCCACATTGTCGTCTAGCCGGCGAGGCGTCCGGCAAGGTGGGTTGGCGAGTCCGAGGTAGCGGACCGTGGACAGTGCGGTGAGTGCCCTGACGTTTGGTGCTGGCGGTGACTACGCGGACACGCGGAAATTGAGGTGCCAGGACAGGCCGAGCATCCCTACCGTCGGCCCCATGCACTATGAATCCGCCCTGCTGAACGTCATTGATGTGGAAGCCACCTGCTGGGACGGGCAGCCGCCGCCCGGCTCTGTGAACGAGATCATCGAGATTGGTCTCACTGTCGTGGATGTGTCGGCAGGGCGCCGTGTGTCCCGGCACCGTGTCTTGATCCGACCTGTCCGGTCGAAGGTGAGCGACTTCTGCACTGAACTGACCGGACTGACGCAAGCTGAGGTGGAGCGGGGCGTCTCCTTCGGCGAGGCATGCCGGATCCTCGTCGAGGAGTATGAGGCTGGAGAGCGCCCCTGGGCGAGTTGGGGCGAGTACGACCGTCGGCAATTCGCGCGCCAGAGTCACGCTGACGGGGTGGCCTACCCGTTCGGCTATCCAACTGAGCGCACCCACACCGACGCCAAGGCCGTGTTCGCCGCGGCCTACGGGCTGCGCAGGAAACCTGGTATGGATCACGCTCTGCAAATCACCGGACTGCCACTGGAGGGACGCCACCACCGCGGCGAGGACGATGCGTGGAACATCGCCGCACTCGTCCTCGATCTTGTGGGCCGTGGGGCATGGCCGCTTCACTGAGCAGGCTGTGGGCCTGCCCCGTTGCGACGGAGAGGGTGATGTTGCCCCGGTTCTCCGGGCATCCCTTGGAAAGCCGCAACTTTAGTGAGCGACGTTGTACGGCGCGCTTCGTGTCCGGGCGTTCAGGTGGTTGTCCAGGGTAGCTGTATCGCTTCGATCTCGGAGTCGCTCACCAACGCGTCGACCAGCACCTGCGAGCCGGCGACCTTGATAGCTCACAGGTTGGACGGGCTGAAGTCGGTCTCAGGATCGTCGTACAAGATCGCGGCGTCGCCGAGCTTCCCCACACGCACATGGAGATTCTCGAAGTCGCTGGCCCCGAGCGTCAGCGGGCTGTAATAGGCCAGGCAGCGGGTGACCGGACCTGCGGGACTATGTTCGGTGAGGATCTCGAGCAGCCGCGTCCAGGTCTCGCGGTCCAGGCTTCCCTCGGTGGGCGGAACGATACCGAGCGGCCAACTGCCCTCCTTCCTGACTGAGGGAAAGCATCGGTACGAGGGCAGCAAACCGTCGGGAACAACAGGGTCGCCGGTACGCCGGGCAAGCTCCGCCCAGCGTAAGCACCGCCACCCGGAACCGGGGTGCTCGGCCCGGCCCAGCCCGCCTCCCGTGGTCACGCTGACCGCGTCGAGGTCGACGCCGCCGATGATGTGGGGCTGAACGCCTCCATCCGCGAGGCGCGCCTGGTGGTACTCGTGATGAGTCGTCTCCATTGGTCCTCGTTCGTGCTCGTACATGGCGTTGAGCACCCACGCCGCGTCAGGCATCGCCGGTGGCATGAACCCGGTCAGGCCGTCGCCGCACACCGCCAGTAACCAGTCTGTGACCCCGGGCAGGGCCAGTGGCCACAGCTTCGTCAACGCGGTCGGAAACTCGGACATGCCTGCATGATTCCAGTCAGCACGCGCGGAGCGTGCCGCGAGTACTCCCGCGGCAGCCGCACAGGTCCGCTGGAGACATTCGATGCGAGCACCTCGTCGAGCAGGATCTGCTCTCACCTCTCCTTACCGCGATCGAGGACAGCAGCGGTCAACCGTGTACGTCTCGCGGTCCCACAACAGTGGCCAGCTGCCGTCGGATCGCAGGCACCACGCCATCCGTGCCTCGTCGGGCGTCACCATCCCTGCAGCTGGATCCGCACTGCTGCAAGGGTTTTGTCGTCATGGCGTTTCGCGCGCGGCAGCGTCCGCGCGTCGGGATCGGCGTCGTGTTCCCAGGTGTGGCAGCGGGTCACGATGTCGTGCAGGTCGGCCGTGTCGTCTCGCCTCGTCATTTCAACGGTGCTGCACGTGCTCCGGTCCGTATCGTTGCCGAATCTGGTCCACGGGCAGCCGAAGCTCGCTCATCTCGCAGTGTCTGCGGGGAGGTTCGTCGAGGACGTAGCTGATCTGGTTGCGCAGCCATGTCCGCCACGCACTTGATGGACGTACATCGTCTCCGATCCCATCGGCGCGCATGATCGCGGACTCGATGGCGTGGGCGAGTGCGCTCGGACCCCCGCCGGAATATCCAGCTGATTGCGTAGCGCCAGAGTACCTGTTTCGTGGACACTGACTGAGTTGCAGCGCAGGACGGGCCTTACCCGGTTTGGGGGTGTTCGCGGTGTCGTTAGAGGCTGTGGATCTGGTCGTGACGGCTCTGACCGCAGGAGCGGCAGCCGGATTGAAAGAAACCGCTACGTCGGCGGTGAAGGATGCGTACCGCAGCTTGGTCACCGCTGCACGCGACCGCTTGAGCCGACACAGCGAAGACCCAGCCGCTGTTTCGATGGTTGAAGCGCACGCAGCGGCCCCAGATGACTGGCGGGAAGAACTCGCAGCGGCCCTGCGCGCCGTCGATGTCGTTGACGACGCTGTTCTGCTGGCCGCGGCGCGTGACTTGTTGTCCTTGTTGGAGATGCCCGGGGCTGGGACCTCGAAGTACGTGGTGAGCGTCCGTGGCTCGCAGGGAGTCCAAGTTGGTGACGGCAACATTCTCCACCTCGGCGACCCCAGCGACCGGTAGACCGCATGCTGTCCGACAACTCCGCCGGAGCGCAGCACGACGTCCCGTGCGCAGACGACACGGCGCGGTACGCCGCGACCATCGAGAGCGGGACCGGCATACAGATCGGACACGGCAACGTTCAGCACATCCATTTGCCGTTCCCGGAACCTCTCGCGTGGCCGATCCGGGTCGGCGTCGTACCACTGGCGGCGAACTGTCTCCAACCACGAGCCCTTCACGAGCAGGGGAGACGCACGGACCGCATTGCCGTATCAAAGGCCGCGGTATTGCCGATACATGTCCTCTCCGGGCTGGGCGGCGTCGGCAAGACCCAGCTCGCCGGTTATCACGCAGAGTCGCAGTGGGCCGCTGGCGCGATCGACCTCCTTGTCTGGGTCACCGCAACCTCCCGGGAGTCGGTGCTGACCGGCTACGCCGACGCCGCATCCCGCATCATCAGCCCAGTCGCCACGGATCCGTTACGTATGGCCGAGCAGTTGCTCACCTGGCTCGCACAGACCACACGCCGGTGGCTGATCGTCCTCGATGATTTGCAGGATCCTGGCGACCTGACGCGGCTGTGGCCACCAACCACCGCCACCGGCCAAGTCCTGGTGACAACGCGTCGCCGAGACGCCGCACTCGCCCGCGCGGACCGCACCATCTCCGATGTCAGCGTCTTCACTCCCGGTGAGACGGACGCCTATCTTCGCGGCGTCCTCGCTGATCGGCCGCACCTGCTCAAGGGAGCCGACGAGCTTGCGCGCAACCTGGGATATCTGCCCCTCGCCCTGGCACAGGTGGCCGCCTACATCCTCGACCGGGATCTCACCTGCAGCGAGTACACCACCCGACTGGCCGACCAGCGCACCAAACTGCCCGAACTGCTGCCGGGCCCCGGCGAACTCCTGCCCGACGATCACCGCGACACCCTCGCCGCGACCTGGTCACTGTCCCTCCGCCTCGCCGACCGGATGGCACCGGCGGGCCTCGCGCGGCCCCTGATGGTCATGGCATCGCTTCTGGATCCGAACGGCATACCTGCAGTCCTGTTCACGGCCCCTGCCGTGCTGCGACACTTCGGAAAGGCCCTCGGCAAGGAGGTCACTGCGGAACAGGCACGCGATGCCCTCTACGTCGCCCACCGCCTCAACCTGGCGACAGTCGAGCGAGAAACACCGGACCGCATGATCCGGGTGCACGCACTCGTACAACGCGCGATCGGAGAAACCATCAGCGAATCCGACCGCGAGTATGCGGCGAGAGCCTGCGCCGATGCCCTGCTGTTCATCTGGCCTCCAGTCGAACGCGACACCGCATTCGCGCAAGCCTTGCGCTCCAACACTGACGCGCTGCTGGCCAACGCCGGAGCACACCTCTGGACTCCTCGCGGTCACGAGGTTCTCTTCCGGGCCGGCTGGAGCCTCGGCGGCTCAGGACTGCTTGCCGCAGCCGTCGCATACCACGAGAATCTCGTCGCCGACGCGGCCCGCTACCTTGGCCCCGACCATCCGCAGACTCTCACCGCCCGCTATGCCCTGGCCGACTGCCGCGGAGAAGCCGGCGATAGCCACGCAGCGGTATCGGCTCTTACCGACCTCCTGCCGGACCTGATCCGAATTCTGGGGCCCGATCACGAGGACACGCTGGGAGTCCGACACAGCCTTCTGCATTGGAGAGGCCAGTTCGAGCCGGCAGCGAGGACTGCCGCAGCTGAGGAGCTACTGCCCGACCTCCTGCGCGTCTTCGGGCCGCAGGACGATCGCGTCCTTCGGCTTCGCCTCGATTTCGCCCGCTGGCTACGCAGATCCGGCGACCTGACCGCTGCCGCCGAAGCGCTTGATTCCGTGCTCGCCGACCAGCAGAAGGTTCTCGGACGCGACCACCCAAGCATCACCAAAACTCGCTACAACATCGCACTGTGCCGGGGCGAGGCCGGCCATCCGCTCGGGGCCGTAGCCGCGTTAGAGGAGTTGCTTGCCGACGAGGTGCGGGTGTTTGGCGCCAGCCGGCCTTACTGGCAACTGTCAATTCGCGCCGAGGTTGCCCGCTGGCAACACGAGGCAGGTGACACCGTAGCCGCGGTGGCAGTGCTCGAAGAACTCTTGGTCGACCAGATCCACTTCCGTGGACCTGACCACCCGGAAACGTGCTACACCCTCAGGAAACTCGAAGCGTGGCGACACCAGTCCTCAAAACAGCATGATCTCGAAGCGTCCGACGGCGGACGCGACGGCGACTAGGCCCAACCCACCGTGAAGGCTGTGCTGTGTCAGTCCGCCGTTCAGACAGAACAATCAGAGAATTCGCGTCCTGGCCCTGGCAGAAACGGGCCGCCAGAGCACGTCGGGACCAAGGGCGTGCGAGAGATAGAGCGAGCTGCAGCTTCCGCATCACTGTGGCTGTTCCTGCTGCCGAGCCGCATCGTAGAGACGATCAGTGGTTGGCCTGTTCACTTTTGAGGAGCGTTAAGCGATGGGATCTACTGCTCTGCTGATGATCGACATGCAGAACTCGTACCTCGCGAAGGATGGCGTCCGGGATGCGCTGGGCTGGCCGCCGATCTGGCGGCTGCAGGAGACGATCACCGCCTGCACGGATCTGCTGACGGCCGCCCGCGCCCAAGGGATGCAGGTCATCTACTCCCGATCGACCGCCGGTACAGCCGGGCCCCTCGGACAAAGTCCCCGCATGGCTCGGTTGCTGGCTCACCGATCTCACCTCATTCCCGGGGTGGAAGCGGCCGAGCAAGAGTGGAACCGGCAGATCATGGACGCGGTCGCGCCGGAGCAGGGTGACGTCATCTTGGACAAGACCCGGGCCAGCTTCTTCGACTACACCGAACTCGATCCGCTGCTTCACAACCTCGGCGTCCAGCGACTCGTCGTGGCCGGCCTGCAGACCAACGTGTGCGTCGAAGCCACCGCCCGCGCCGCACTGGCCCGCAACTTCGAGGTCGCCGTCCCCAGCGACGCGGTCTCAACCGACGGCCCCGCCTTGCACGAGAGCGCGCTCAACTCCCTGCGCGTCCTCTATACCGAGGTCGCCCCCTGGCGGGAAATCCTCGCACCCGACGCGGCCTGGGACCGTGCATTCACCACACCGAACTACGGCCGCGACCCGGCCTACTGGACCGAGACCACCGCCACCACCTGACTTCTGGCCCGCACTTCGGCCCGAACAGGCTGAACCTGTCCCCACGTGGTCTTGCAGAGCGAAAATCAGGACAATGGGGAAACGCGGAATACGGCGCACCAGCACACGACGAATGCGTATCTCGGTCACCGACTTCGCGGGCTTTGTTCCGGCCACCGTTCACCCAACACGGGACGCACGTGTCGGGAACAGAATCCACGCGTGCCAGTCGCGATCTAAGCTTACGCTGGTGCGATGGACCGGTGGACGACGGTGGATTGGTTCGCAGTGCCTGTACCGGCCGGAGGCGGCCGCTGACGCTGTCCGCGACCTCGCGGCGTCGGTGTCGGTGGCCGGTGCCGCCTTGGCGGTTGGCCGGTTGGTCGACGCAGTCGGCAACGACCATCGCGGGACGCTGTACCCGGCCGCAGTCCCAGCGGTGAGTGTGCTGCTCAAGGTTATCCGGCATCTGCCGGGCAAACCACGCATTGAGGCGTTGGGGGTGTTGTTGGACTGGTGGGGCTGTTTCGCGCCCAAGCCCGGGTACGCCAGCACCCAGGACGACGATGGGCGGCCTGCAGAGGTAACAGAGGCCGTCGAGCGCCAGATCCGCACCGCGGCGGACGTGTTGCGTACCGTCGCCAGCGACAGGTCGGATGGCAGCCCCGCCAGGAAGATGGCCAAGGACTTACTGGCCCTGCTGGACGCGGGCAGTTGGTCGGAACTGGCGGCCAGCCGCTGACCGGAGCCTTGCTCCGCCAGCCCGTCAGCAAACGTCCTCATTCTGCCGCCGCCTACATGTAGGTTCTCGCCGCTGGTGACATCTCGCTGCTGTGCGACCTCGGCGTTCTTCGTTGTCTCACCATGATCAGCCCCCAAACTTCTGGCATTTCTTCGGCAGGCGTGAGCCTTGGACTACGGCGGACGGGCAGCGGGACTGTAGCCCACGCTGCCCGAAGGTCCTCATCACGGAAGTGAGGATCCGGGTGGGTCACCACTGCCCTTGTTTCGTCGAGCCGGACGTACGTCGTTCCGTCCTTGCCTGTGACGGCTTCGGGAAGATCCGTGATAGCACTGGCAACCACCATGACTCGCGCCAGGCGGAGCGGTCTAGAGTGGTCGCCTCCTTGAGGCGAAGCTCGAACCAGCAGAGGACAGCCGTGGCGAAAGATCCGCCGTACACATATCGAGGCGCGCTGAAGATCCTTGGGCACGGCTCCGACTCCCTCCTCAATGCGCTGGACGCGGTTCTCGGCGGCTTCATCCTCAGCAGCGTCCTGACACCGGTGGCCTGGGCGTTCAATCTGGTGGACCAGAAGAACGAGGCCTCGGGCTTGATCCGCAAACTGGTCCACGCGGGCGTCCGGCGCTTGGGGAAGGCGAAAGGAAAGGAGCGCTACGAACTCATCGATGCCGCTCACACGACGATCGTGATGTCCGCCTTCTTCGACGTGGTGCGTGAGGGCGGGGTCAGGGTCTCCAAGGACCGTCTGAGTGCGCTGGGGCCGTCATTCGATTCCGTTCTGGATCTGGAGGGCTGGAGCGGTTGTCTCCTGGGTGCCCATGATCTGACCGTCTGCTATCTCAACCTCGGTGCTCTAATCGGCCTGGACGAGTCGAGTGCCGCCGCGCTGTTGGAGAAGGCGATTCTGCGGTACCGGGCCTACTTTGCCGACCTGGCCGCCGACGTACCCGAGTTCTCGCTGTGGGCCCACCTGGGAGGTATGGCCGAGCTCCGGAACGCGGGTCAGGCCGTCCTCGCCGCAGTGAATGCCCAGTCGCGGGCGTTGGACCGTCTCAACGAAATCCTGCTGGCACGTGGTATCGAGCATGACGACGTCCCCACGCGGAGAGCGAAGCTCTTGGCCAGGAGCAATCAGGCCGTGCTGTCGAAGCCAATCACCCCTGACGGCGTCGGCGTGGCCAACCAGGTCAGCTTGCCCGCGGTCTGGCGCATCTACCAGGTTCCGCGCTTCCGCAGCGCCATCACGACAGGCGATGCCCCCACTAGCGGAGATGACTGGGAGAGTCTGGACGTCCGTGATGATCTCGACCGGTTTCTGGCGTCTTATTTGTTCTCTCCCCGCAGCGTCGAAAACCCCCTGCTGCTGCTCGGCCATCCGGGCGCCGGAAAATCCCTGTTCAGCAAGGTGCTCGCCGCCCGGCTGCCGGAAGAGGACTTCATAGTCGTCCGGGTGGAACTGCGGCACGTCACCGCCGATGCACGGGTTCCCGCCCAGATCCAGGAGGCTCTGGACCTGCTCATCAACGACCGCGTCAAATGGGGCGACCTGGTGGACGAGGCACCCGAGCGGACGCGCGTCGTCATCCTCGACGGGCTTGACGAGCTGTTGCAAGCCTCGGCCGGTGAGCGCAAGGACTACCTCGAACAGGTCGCGGACTTTCAGGCTGCCGAGGCGGACCTGGGCTATCCGGTAGTGGTGGTTGTGACCTCACGGACCGTGGTCGCCGACCGGGTGCGCATCGCTCCCGGTACCACCGTGGTGAAGCTTGAGGATTTCTCCGACGAGCAGATGATCACCTGGCTGGAGATCTGGCGCGACCGGAACCTGCCCGCCATAACCTCGGGCCGGATGGGCGAGCTGAAACTCGACGTGGCCACCTCCCTGAGTGACCTGACCGCTCAGCCACTGTTGCTGCTCATGCTGGCCCTCTACTCGGCGGATCCGAAGGCCGAACCGTTGAAGGCGGGCACCTCCAGGGAGGTCTTCTACGAGCGGATCCTCACCAGTTTCGTGCGCCGCGAACTCACCAAGGCCCTGCCGGAGGTCACTCAGGACGCGATCGACGAGGAGATGTGGCGGCTGGGCGTCGCCGCTTTCGCGATGTTCAACCGAGACCGCCAGAGTGTCCGTGACCACGATCTCGGCTCCGATATCAAAGTCCTCACCCAGGTCGACTCCGATCTGGAACCGCATCGGCTCGGGCAGCGGATCGTCGGGCGTTTCTTCTTCATCCACACCGACGAGGCGGACGGACACCGCGACCAGGACGTCCGGCGGGCCTACGAATTCCTCCACGCCACCTTCGGCGAGTACCTCGTCGCTCATCACTCGATCCGGGTGCTGCGCGAGATGGCACGTACCCGAAGATCGACGTCGCCACGAAGACAGTACGACGACGACCTGTTGTTCGCATTGCTCAGCCACCAAACCCTTTCCAACAGGGGGACCACCATCAGCTTCCTCACGAGACTCCTTCGGAAGCTTCCCACGGAAGAGCGCACCGACTGCGTCCGAGCGCTGGTCCACCTCGTCGGCGAGTACCGCGATCGGCGCGGCGGAACGGGATTCGCGGACTATCGGCCCATTCCGGTCGACCGCCTTCGGGAGATGGCCGCCTATTCTGCGAACCTGGTGCTGCTTCTGGCGTTGGCCGACGACGACACACCCTTGGTCGACCACGCCGAGCGAATTATCCTGGCGCGCCTGTGGCGGGCGGGCTTGCCCGCACCCAGCTGGCGTCCCCTGCTCGAGGTGCTCACCTTCAGTAGCGAAGGAAAGCCGATGAAGCGCGTACCCGCGTTGCCGGGCTGGGCCACCGAGCTGGCGTACTACGACATGACCGATGACGTCAGCGGATTGAGAACTCACTCGAACGGATTGGCGCTGCAAGGGTATGACGTCAACCAATTGCCCCTGCCCGAAGTCATCCAGACCACCGGGTTTCTACTCTCGACGGTGGCCAACGGATATCACAACGAGCGAGCGCCCGACGTGCAGTTCTTCCTCGATTTCGCGGCAGACCAGCGCGTGCCGGACCTTTCACACTCACTGTACGGGGCGGACGTCTACTACGCCGTGGTCCACTTCTTGAAAATGTGGCTCGGACAACTGGACTACAAGACTGTCCGCCAGCTGGTCTGGCTGGCACACGACGTGTCCGGTCCGGCCATGCTGGATTTCAACCATTTCGTCCCCGCCATCGCCGCCTTCCCCCGGTTGCTGGTCGATTTCCCTATCCTGAACAACCCGTCCAAGTACAACCGAAACTGGGGCCCCGTCGTGCTGCTCGCCGGCGAGGAGATCCAGAACGAAGAGGGCCGAGCGCTCTTGCGCCCACTGCGTCAGCGATTGGCGCAGGACGCCAAGGCCGTAGAGCCTCGCTACCAAGCGATGGCGGCCCTCCGTTGGTTCGCAGGGATCTCCAGCCGCATCGAGGTGGACGCCGCGAAAGACGACCGCGCCACAGAGTGACTCACGGTGCGGATACCCGGCCCGGCACGAGCGGTGCAGCCCGTCGACGCCGCACGAGATGCCGGACTCGCCTGTCGAAGAGGACCTCGCCAGGATCGCGGACAGCGCGCGCCTCGAGTGACTGGGCTCCGCCTTTCCCTTGAAGAGAACGACTCAAAACGCTCACGCACATCCCGATGACCGTCCACAAGGGGCACGAGGCAGGGAACCGCCTAACGTGCGCTTCGCGGCATGAGCGGACGTAGGGAATGTGGTCAATTCGGTGTGGCTTGTCGCGGTCTGCCCTGTTCGGTCGATACTGAAGATAGAGAGTCGTGCGTCCAGGTGAGGGGTTTGGTGTGATCGAGTCGGTGGAGTTGGTGGTGGCCGCGCTGGCGGCTGGTGCTGCGGCGGGCGCGGGTGAGACGGCGTCTGCGGCGGTGAAGGATGCCTATACCGGGTTGAAGTCGCTGGCTTCGCGGGCGTTGCGTCGCGCGAAGGCGGTGCCGGCCGAGGTGGTGGAGATGGTGGAATCCGACGCGGTCACGCTGACCGAGGACGAGACCAGGACCGCGGGACGCCGTGAGCTCACTGCTGCGCTGACCGCAGCCGGTGCCGGGGACGACGAAGAGCTGGTGGCGGCGGCGCTGAAGGTGCTGGAGCTGACCGACCCCGAGGGGACCCGTGCGGGCAAGTACCGCGTCCTGTTGCACGGCAACCAGGGTGTGCAGGTGGGTGACCACAACACCCAGACCAATACCTTCCACTGAAACGGCCCTCGATGCCCACCGACCCGCCGTCCCCGGAGCCTGCCGACCCCGCCGCCTCGGCGCCGCCCGTGTATGCGGTGGACAACAGCCGGGGTGTGCAGGCTGGCGACAACAACATCCAGCACAACTACAACACCGTCATGCAGGCTCCGCTGCCCGCGATCGAGTCGGTGTCCGCGGTGCCGGACCTGTCCCGGATCCCTCTCGACACGGCATTGTTTGTGGGCCGCTCCGATGAGCTGGACCAGCTCGACGACGTGCTGAACGAGTCCGGGCGAGCGACGGTGGTCGCGGTGCATGGTCTGGGCGGGGTGGGTAAGAGCACGCTGGCGGCCCGGTTTATGCACCTGCATGCAGGCCGGTTCGGGTTCCGGTGGTGGATCACTGCGGACTCCGCGGCTGCCATCGACATTGGTCTCTCCGAACTCGCCGAAACCCTCCAGCCCGCCACGAGGGAACTTCCTGTGGAGCAGCGCAGTGCGCTGGGGGTGCGGTGGCTGGCGACGCATGAGGACTGGTTGCTGGTGCTGGACAACGTGACCAGCCCGCGTGATGTGGCGGGGTTGCTGGGGCGGGTGCGGACCGGCACGGTAGTGATCACCAGTCGTCAAGGCTCGGGGTGGCGGGCGGTGGAGACGGTGCCGCTGGACGTCCTCGCCGACAACGAGGCCATGGAGTTGCTGGCCCGGATCGTGCGGTCGGAGTGGCCCGAGGGAGACCTGACCGGTGCGGACAGGTTGTGCGAAGAGCTGGGATGGCTGCCGCTGGCCGTCGAGCAGGCCGGGGCCTACCTGGCCCAAACCCGGACCAGCCCGACCGCGTATCTCGAGCTGCTGGCACGGTTTCCGGCGCGGATGTTCACCGCGACGGCGGAGGGCGGTGACGCGCAGCGGACGATGGCGAGGGTTTGGCACGTCACCCTCGACCACCTGGCCGGCACCCCGGCCGTGGGGCGGCTGCTGCGGCAGCTGGCCTGGTACGCCCCGGGCGGGATCCCCCGGGACCTGCTGGCCGGTGTCGTCGGGGAGCCGGAGCTGTCCGAGGCGCTGGGCCGCCTGGCCGCCTACAGCATGATCACTCTCACCGGCGACGCCATCGCCGTGCATCGCCTAGTTCAGGCGGTCACCCGCACACCCGATCCGACCGACCCACACCGTCACCCCGCCAACATCGCCACCGCCCGCGACAACACCGCGGCGCTTCTCGCTGCCACCATCGCCGGCCTGGGCCCACTCACCCCCGCGGACTGGCCTGCCTATCGGACGGTCCTGCCCCACGCACGGGCTCTGCTGGAACACACCACCCCCGACACTGACACTACGCAGACCAGCCACCTGCTCAACGAACTGGGCCGATACCTCGAAGGACAGGGCGACGTCGGCACCGCAATCGGCTACCACACCCGCGCCTGCGACAGCTACCAACTCCTCAACGGACCCGACCACCCCAGCACCCTGACCTCGCGCAACAACCTAGCGAGCGCCTACCGGTCGGCGGGTGATCTGGACCGGGCGATCCCGCTGTACGAGGCCACTCTCGCGGATCGGGAGCGGGTGCAAGGACCCGACCACCCCGACACACTGCTCTCACGCAACAACCTGGCGAGCGCCTACCGGTCGGCGGGTGATCTGGACCGGGCGATCCCGCTGTACGAGGCCACTCTCGCGGATCGGGAGAGAGTGCTGGGACCCGACCACCCCAACACGCTGACCTCGCGTAACAATTTGGCGAGCGCCTACCAGTCGGCGGGCGATCTAGGCCGGGCGACCCCGCTGTACAAGGCCACCCTCGCCGACAGCGAGCGGGTGCTCGGACCTGACCACCCCGACACACTGCTCTCACGCAACAACCTGGGCTACGCCTACCAGTCGGCGGGCGATCTAGGCCGAGCGATCTCGCTGCACGAGGTCACTCTCGCGGATCGGGAGAGAGTGCTGGGACCCGACCACCCCAGCACACTGCTCTCACGCAACAACCTGGGCTACGCCTACCAGTTGGCGGGTGATCTGGACCGGGCGATCCCGCTGCACGAGGCCACCCTCGCCGACAGCGAGCGGGTGCTGGGACCCGACCACCCCAACACGCTGACCTCGCGTAACAATTTGGCGAGCGCCTACCAGTCGGCGGGCGATCTAGGCCGGGCGATCCCGCTGTACGAGGCCACCCTCGCCGACAGCGAGCGGGTGCTCGGACCTGACCACCCCGACACACTGCTCTCACGCAACAACCTGGGCTACGCCTGCCAGTCGGCGGGCGATCTAGGCCGGGCGATCCCGCTGTACGAGGCCACCCTCGCCGACAGCGAGCGGGTGCTGGGACGCGATCACCTTACTACCCAGATCATCCGCTCGAACCTCGATAGAGCGCGAACGACCTAAAGCTGGCCACCGTCCAGTCGTTACGGAACCAGCCGACGGTGGCGCCGAATATCCGCTCATCGGCATGAGCGGACGCTGCTGGTTCGTTTGTGCACCACGTCTCCGACCGGTGGCGGCTGCAGCGCTCGACGAGCTCTACGACCTTGGTGCTCCACGCCAACACGCCCATCTATGAGATTTAGCTACCGGAAATTATGACCCTGCATGGGCTGTAGGGTCCCGCCGCTCCCGACATGTCGATCTTGCGCGACCTGGGCGTTCTCCGTTGTCTCACGGTCCGCGTGCTCTGCCACATGTTTCCCAAGCCGTCGAGCTGGGCAGCCGGCATTTCGCCGAGGACGTGGAGGTTCAGGAGGGTTCCCTGCAACGGGATGACGAACCGGTCGATCGGGCCATTGATCTGGGGCGCCCACCATCCGGGCGGGCTGGTGCCCTGCGCTCCCGGATCGTGCGCGAGGAGACCGAGACTGCGGCACGCCACATAGCAGGACTCGCCCGGAACGTTGACGACCCCCAGCGGCTTGATCGCATCGCGCAGCCGGCCGGCGGCTTCCCAGAAGTTCTTCTCATACGGGGTCCGGTCAGGCTCGCCCACCCGGTGAAGACCTTGCCCACCCGCTGCACCCACTGGGCGTAGAGCCCCTGGAACTCGGCCGCGCCGGAGCTCGCCGGTGCCCACACGTCGAACTCGGCGATGCGGTTGCCCTGGCAGTCCTCCC
Source organism: Amycolatopsis sp. WAC 04182 (assembly GCF_003947465.1). NCBI lineage: Bacteria > Bacillati > Actinomycetota > Actinomycetes > Pseudonocardiales > Pseudonocardiaceae > Amycolatopsis > Amycolatopsis sp. WAC 04182. The sequence continues at coordinate 307,729 of NZ_QHJJ01000003.1, read as the reverse complement.
ACCACCCTGCCGCGACTTCGCCGCGCTCCGGGTAAGCCCGATTCATTCACGATGCCGATCCCGGCCACGGCCGGGATCGTATGCTGAGGCATGAGCAGATTCGCGGAAGTCATCGTCCTGGCGCGCGATGCCGAGGAAGTGATGGAACCGCTGACGCGCCCGGATCCAGACCGGGAGTGGTACCAATGCTTCACCCGTGTCGACGACTCCGTGTTCGAGGGCACACGCACCGGATCGAGCGAGTGCTACACCTGGGTCATCCAGTTCATCCGGCTCAACTGGCGAGGGCTACTGGCCCATCTGGAATCCCTGCCCTGGCCCGATCCGTACTCCGTCCAGGTCCTCGTCCATGACGAAGATGACGACTGCTTCGGCCTCTGGATGCTCAAGGACGGCAAGCTCACGGAAGTCGCCCTCCCCCACACCTCCCGCATCGAGTACCCCGGAAACAGCGTCACCGGAACACTCCTCAGAACCGACCGGAGCTGAGGCCGGAGTCCGGGCCCGCTGGAGATGCCGGCGAAGACCGCAGATCCGACGCTCCATAGGAAGCAGGACTCAGCCCGATATGCGCTATCCCGGCGTCACCGCGGCGAGGATTTCGGGACCGTGAACCATCCTGTCTCCTGGCATCGGAACCGATTTTGCTTGCCTAGCTCCTCGTGCCACCCGCGCCGTCTCCTCTAGCCTGGTGTCGTGGTGTCCAGGGAATGGGCTGTCAAGATCGTGGAGCGGCATGTGACCGGGTGGGCGGTGCACGGGCCGGAAATGGTGATCACAAAGGTCAGTCCGCACCGGCTTGGTTGGGTGGTCTTCAGCCAGAGCGAGCGCTACCTGCGCACCGGCGAGATCACGGACGCAGTGGTGGGCCACGGGCCGTTCCTCGTCGATGCGGTGGACGGCAGTCTCCACGGACTGCACGCGACCGCTGATCTCGAGCAGGGCGAGTGGATCGAGCAGTACCTCGAGTAGGTCCGCGGGATCGCACGTCCAGATCCTCGGCGGGCACGCATCACCGAGCTGACCGACCACGGCCGGCGGTTCGACGCGCTCCGGCTCATACGGGCATCCGCTCCCGACCTCAGCGCACAAGAAGCCAGAGATTACGTCGAGGCTGTCGCGGCCCGCGTGGCAGTACCCGACCACATTCGCCCACGCCTGCCTCGAACGAGGACCAGTCGAAGGGTGTGTTGGCGTCTATCTGGGCCGAATCCCGAACCAGGAATGTATACCTCGCACGGTTAGGTGAAGCTCATGTCGGGCACACGATCACGCTGACATCACCGGCCCTGGCCGGAGCAGGCAGGTGATGGCAGTCGGCTTGCGCTGGTGTCCGGTCTCATCGATTTCGCCGGGGCATGCTTCTCGGTTAGCTTCGGAGGTTGTCGATGACGAACTCGGCGATCTTCTTGACCGCACCGCAGGGATCGGCTTGCCACGGACCGGCTTCCGGCTTTCCCCACGTGTTGGCTTTGAGGTGTACCAACGTGTTGTCATCCACACCGAGAGCCAGCCTGCACGCCAGCGGCCCCTGGTCCCGCCTGCTCGGGATGTTCTCTTTGATTTCCACGATCACGGCCGGATAGCCGTTGATCGTGACCTCTTCCCAGTGGTTGCCGGTATCGCGGCCCAGCGCACGATCGCTGTACAACGTGCGGATGCTCTCCCGCACCGGCGGAAACCACGATGTCGTCACGTCGACCGACGGACCGAGCACGATCAGGCATTGGCCTTCCCGGGTCTGCTCATGCCTGCCCTCACCGAAGCCGATGCGCTGCAGCTGCTCCACCGTGATCACCGAGCACGGATCGCCGATGAACTTGGCGCCGTTCAAGGGCGCCGGAATCGACGGGACCGACACCGACGGTTCAGGTGCCTGAGGTCGCGGGCTCGTGCCGCAGCCGGACAGCACCACCACGCCGCCGGCCATTAGTGTGGCGAGCCCGCGGACCAGACGTCGTGTCACGAAGGATCAGCTCCCGGCTTGACCCGCCAGCGACGGGGCTCCCCGACCACCTCGACACTCGTGCCGACATCCGGGATCTTGGGGAAGTTCGTTTCGATGACCGTCAGCTCGAAGCCACTCCCGATCAGCGCCTCAACAGAGGTGATCATGCCGGAGACGAGCGCGCATCTTGGCGACACCGACCTGAGCGGCCGCACGCCGAGCCGCGGACACCGCCTCCAGTACCGCGGGCCCCAGCCTCTGCGGATGCGTACTCCAGATCACGTGATCCGTGATCGTAAGGTCCACAAGCCTGCCCCTGACCGGTCACCACCGCCGACGCGATTCCATCAGCCGATCTCCCGGCAACCGGGCCTGCTCCAGCTCAGCATCAAGCTCACCAGCCTGCTGCCGCAACTTGGCGCCATTCAACGGCACGCCGGCCTACCCTCCCCGTCGCCCGACTTCTCCCCTACTAGCCGCCCCTACGGCCCGACCGCCACACCATGATCACTACACGAGCGTAACCGGTCGAGCGGCCAGCGTAGTCGAACCCGGTGTCCGTGTCCCGTTTCTCCCGTCACTCCTCCCGAAACAAGCTCGACGATCCGGTGCACCGATGACCTGCTGCTCCGCGTCGCACTCAAGTCGCGGTGACGCCTACGCCAGGCACCGTCTCCCTGACCTGCTTCACCCTGCAGTTTGCGGCCTCAGGTTCGCCAGCCACCGGCGCCGTCACACATCCACGCCGGCGACAGACCAGTAAATGTCGCGCGCACTCGCACTGAACATTTGTTCGATTTGCGGCAGGGTGTTCCTGGGCCGGCGCGCTCCCTCCCCCTCGGCCCGACGCGCCCCGAAGTCCACCCTCCATCTCACCCTTCGACGCCGCACAGGCATGTAGCCCGTGGTGGCCCACCGGAACGAGTCCTATTGACTCGTCGAGGGCCACCCATCTGGATAGAGGTCTAGCGACGGTCGGCGGCAGCCCCGACGATGACCGTTGTCCCGCCTCGCCCGACGGTCACCAGTGGTGTATGCGGGCGTGACGGTCCGATCCGGGCGAAGGGGACATCGGTCTGTCAGGCATGTGCCCTCTGGCGAGTTCGCGCGCAATACGAGGCGCGCAGTACGGCTTAGCGGAGCGTTCAGGGGTTCGACTGTCGTTACACCATCGCCCGGGCGCACGTCACGCCGCTGCGGTCGTCGAGACCCCGTTGCAGCGGCACAGGTACGGAAGACCTTTTCCGATAGGTCACAGCTCAGGTGGCTACAAGGTCAACGGGTTGAATGAACGCTCATACCGTGCCATGTTCCAGCCAAGAATGTTTCGCCTGCCTTGGCTCTTCGCGAGTTCGAGCATCACTGTGGTCATCGACCGTCTCGTCCGCGTCCAAGCGTCAGGACTATGCCGACTCAGGTACACCACGTGCCATCGGTCAGGGTCAGGTGTCCACGGTAGCCAGAAGAAGACACCACCCGTGTCGTCGGAGGCGAACGGTATGACTCCTCCAGGCTCCGGAAACGGGAGGTAGGTGTCGTAGTCGTATGCGCAGGCTGACCTCACGTTAGCCAGGGCCTGGTCGAAATCTCGCTGAAAAGACCGCAGATGCCTTGTGGATTGCGCAGGGTTCACGAAGCTGATCACGCCGCGGAGCATCCCCGACGGGAACCTGGCCATGAATTCCTTGTAGTCACCAGGCAACGAGGTTCCCAGGTGCAGCTCGACGACGCCCCAGTCAACTTTATGAGTTGCGGCCCCGCCCCAATCGAGTGCGGCGGCGATTGCATCCACCGCAAGGTTTGGGTCAGCCACAGACATTCCAAGCTCCTTCAACGTATCCGACCCTCTCGGTTAAGGGCCGCCCATCAGGGCGTAGGTCAGATAGCAGTCAGCGGAGTCCTCGACGATGATCGTTGCCACTGTCTCTCCCGGCGGTAGGGCTCCAGCTGTGAAGACTGAGCGCGAAGGTCCGAACAGGGTGAACAGGTCATCGACCTTCACCAGCCCTGTACCGTTGTTGCCACGCATACGGTCGAGCGCGGCCCGAGACGTACAGTATGGTTTTAGTCGCTGTTCAGGGGTTCGCTCGTCTTCGCACCATCGCGCGCCTGCGCACGTCGCGTCGCTGCGGTAGTCCCTGCCGTTGTAGTGAATCCTGTACGGAAGGCCTTTCTCTCCGGGCAGGGCGTAGCCGACGTGATTCGCCACCTTCGGCAGGAACGCCGCGCCACTCATTGCGCCGAGTAGCACCAGCCCAGGGACAGCCATCATCACCACACGCCGCCGAACCTTGCGTCGAGGTGTCACGGACCGGTGATCGACATCACCGGTCCGCGGCATGTCCACAGGTTCCCGCCCCGGCATGTTACCTCCTCCAGCACACCAACGTTCCTAATCGCCGCGGCCCGCGGTCAGTCCGCCCTTACGCCATCTCGGACAGTCGATGAAGAGCTATCGGCTGGAAAGGGGAATGTATTCCACGGGCAGGTCCGTGAAGTCCCAACGAAGTAGGTTCTCATGCCCCGTGTCGATGAGGATCTCGTAGAGGAGTTGGGTGACCGGGCCGGGGTGCTCGCGCCATTGGTCCGCACTCTGGTCGTGGTAGGCGATCCTCCAGCGGTCGGGGTCGCCGGAATCAGTGATCCAGCAGAAGGTTCCGCCTTGGCCGTCGGATCCCCACGGCAGCAGACCCCCGGGCTCTGGGTACAGGTGGTACTCGACGTTGTCGAGGTACTCGAGATCCTCGTCGCCGAGGATCTGCAGCAGTTCGTCGAGGGTGTGCTTGTACGTTGCCCAGGCGTTATCGTGAGCGACCGGGCTGTCGATCTCGATCCGTCTGAACACCCCGCCCGGGAACCGCGTGAGCAACGCTTTGTAGTCCGAAGGCAGCGCGACTCCCAGATCCTGTTCCACAGCTGTCCAGGTGCGCTCGGGAGCGAACTGTTCCTGCCAGCCTAGGAGGTCGGCGATCTCATCGACGCGGGATGGGGTTTCGGCGTGTCTCATCGTTTTCTCAAGGTTGGACGATCCTGTCGACGGCGAGCTGAGATGGCATGGGGTTCACGCCGTCGTCACAGCGTCGGCCTCGATGGCCAAGTGCAGCTCGCCACCTCGGAGATGGGCACACGCTGGGGAAACATTCTGCGCTCGGCAACCACGCTGCCCGAGATCGAGAAGGTGCCTCTGGACACGCCAGCAAGACGACGCGCGGTCTTGCCTCGCTCTCCGACGACCTCAGTGCAATCATCTGCCTTCTCTCGATGACTGGATTTCAACCTGCCCACACTTACAGCAGTGGCGATGGAACGTATTCCAAGGGAAGCCTCCGAAAGTCCCAGCCGAGGATGTTGTCCTCGCCCTTATTTGTCAGGATTTCATAGAGAAGCTTTGTAACAGGACCCGGATGTTCACTCCACTCGTCCGCCCCTTGCGAGTAGTAGGCGATCTTCCAGGTGTCAGGATCGGCCGATTCGGTGATCCAGCAGAAGGTTCCACCTTGACCGTCACCACCCCAGGGGAGAAGTCCGCCCGGTTCAGGAAAGAGGCGATAATTGACCTTGTCGAGATACTCAAGATCCTCGTCGCCCAGGATCCACAGAAGCTGATCAAGGTTGTATTTGTACTCAGTCCACGCCTGTTCATTGGCGACTGGGCTGTAAATAGTGATCCTGCGAAATACGCCACCAGGAAAGCGAGTCAAGAGTTCTTTGTAGTCGACAGGTAGCGCTGTACCGAGTTCGCTTTCCACTTCGGCCCATTGTTTCTGTGGAGCAAACTCGCGTCGCCAGTCGAGAAGGTCCGCGATTTTGTCGACAAGCGAGGGTGTTTGAGCGTGGGTCACGACTCTCTCCAGAAGGGGCAAGGAAACGCTAGGGGCGGTCTGAGTGCGGTATCAGCATCGGATCTTGGTGGCGTTTCCGTTGGGAATGTTATGGATCTCCGCAGCGCAGGTAAACCCGTTGGATCCTACCGCGTCGATGAAGATCCATTGCGGCATGGCGGCCGTTGGGGCAGGGTACTGGACCCATACCCTATAGAGGACGGACACGCCAGGATTGCGGTCAAGGACTCGGGCGACCGCGTTCTCGATGATCTTGACATCTGACTGGTTCACGATTTGGTACTGGGTGACGATGTTGTCCACCAGGTTGGAGCCATGCAGTCGCGCCGCGACCAGGTGTCCCCTATGCACTGGCACGCCGTTCAGTTTGCCGTCGAGGGGATGACCGGCAGGTGTGGCACGGTCGCCCTTCTCGACGGTCGTACGGGTCGCGCAGACGATGCCGCCGGTGGCTCGCTGGGCGGGGGTTCCCATCCAGGTGAAGGGTTCCATGGGGAAGTTCTGTGGCACGTTGGCCTGCATCCGTCCCTGGAAGCACTCATCCAGGTCGGTCTTGCTGGCGACGTGCGTCAAGCGGCGTCCGGGGCTCGGGGCGACTTGCGGCTGCTTGTTGTGCTCGTCCATCTCCGCCTTGATGCGTTTCTCCCGGTCGAGGACATTGCAGGTGCCTTGCGTGTGGGCGGGTGCGGCGGTGGTGAGGCTGGTTACTCCGCGGCAGTTGCGGAGCTGGCGGATGACGTCGCGCAGGTTGTTGACGATCCGCCGGCCGGCGACTTTGAGGTCTTTGAAGGTGCGGATGCCTTTGACGATGCGGACGACGGCGGAGACGGCGTCGGGGATCTTGCTGAGCACGGAGGCGATCTTGAGGATGGGCAGGGCGTTGATGACGGTCATGACGCAGGAGATGAAGTCGCCTTCGGTGAAGCAGCGTTTGGCGTCGTTGTAGCCGATGATGTCGAGGATGATCTGCCCGCCCTCAGCGGCGATGAAGTCCAGCAGCGGTTTATTCGCGTCGGCGCGGGCGCGGTTGTACTCGTCGACGCCGGCTTGTCCCTGCTCGGCGCGCAGGAGCTCGATGTCCTCCGCGGTCAGCTCGGGGATGTCCGTGTCATCACCGAGCGCCTGTTCGACCTCCTCCCGTTGCCGTCGTTCGTTCTCCAGTCTCAGTTGTTCCTGCAACTCGGCGAGTTGCTTCTGGATGTCGTTGGAGATGGCGGCCACGTTTCCGGCGCGGGCTTCGGTGTCTTTGGCGTAGTTCTCGGCGTTGGTGGCTGCCTCGTCGGCGTTTCGGGCGTGTTCCGCGGCCCGGTCCGCAGAGGCACGGGCCGCGTCAGCGTCGGCCTGAGCCTGTGCGGCGGCTTGGTGAGCGGCTGCGGCGTCCTTTTCCGCGCGGGTGGCCGCAGCGCTCGCCTCGTTCGCCGCGCGGGTGGCGGAGTCGGCGGCCGCGCGGGCGGCGCGGGCGTCGGCTTCGGCTTGGTCGGCGAGACGTCCGGCGAGGGCGGCGTCGGCGGCTGCCTGGTTCGCCGCCGCGCGGGCGGCTTGGGCGTCGGCTTGGGCGCCGGCGTCGACGACCGCGGCGTCCGCCGCGGCCTTGCGGGCGGCCGCGCCGTGGATGGCGGCGTCGGCCGCTGACTGCTGTGCCGCCGCGGCGGAGCGTGCAGCAGCGGCGGCGGAGCTGGCTGCCTGGGCTGCTGCCTGGTAGGCGGGGGCGACGTCGGCGGCGGCGTTGCGTGCGGCGTCGGCTGCCCGCTGGGCTTGGGCGGCGGCGTCCACGGCGGCGGCCTGGGCGATCTTGACTTGGGTGTCCCCGACGTCTTTGGCGCGGTTGGCGACCATGATGATGAAGTCGGCGTCGATGTCCGCGCCGGTGAAGGGGCTCACGATCGCGATGGCCTGGTCCGCCGGAGCGGCGATCCCGGAAGCCGACTGCACCGACGCGGTCGCCGCCCGGGCGGCGATCCCGGCCTGCATGGCCGCGGTGGCTGCCTCGACACCGGCGGCGTTGGCCTCATCCCGGGTGCGGTGGGCAGCGTCCAAGGTGATCGCTGCTTCGACGGCTGCCTGCTGCGCGAGGTTGGCCGCGTTGCGCGCGTTCTCCGCGGCCCGGGCCTCAGCAGCGGTGGCCTCTTCGGCAAAGGCGCGGGCGCGCAGTGCTTCGGCGTGGACCGCGGCGGCCTCCCGCTCGGCGCGGGAAGCGGCCTCGTTCGCGCGGGCCGCGGCGGCCTGGGCCTCATTCGCGGCGGTACGTGCCTTCTCGGCAGCGACCTCGGCTTCGCGGGCGGCGGCGCGGGCTTGCGCGGCAGCAGCTTGGGCAGCGTCGGCGTGGGCGCGGGCCCGTCCGGCGGCCGCGTCCGCTTCGATCGCGGCGCCGCGCGCCCGGCCCGCGGCTGCTTGAGCGTCGTTCGCGTGACCACGGGCGATCAGTGCGGCATCCTTGGCCCTGTTGGCATCAGCACGAGCTGCGTGGGCCGCTGCCCACGCCTTGTCTTTGTCCGCCTGCACGACTTCGGTGGATTGCTGCATCCGCTGGGCCAGGCCTTCTAGGGCGACAGCCTTCTTGTCCGCGGTGTCCGCGGACTGTGCGATCGCCGCGGCCTCGTCCCGTGCCCGGAACGCGTTGGCTTCCTCGTTACGGGCGCTGGTGTTGGCGTCCTGGGCGATCTTTTCCTGGGCGCGGGCGTCACGGGCGGCGTCGGCGGCGATCTGTTCCTGGGCTTGGGCGTCGCCGCGTTTCCCCGCCGCGATCCTCTGCTGGGCTTCGGCGTCCAGGCGTTTCTGGTGGGCGATGGCCGCGTCGCGCTGGGCGGCGTCGCGGTGCTGCGCGGCTTCGCGCTGCTTGGCTTCGGCTTCCTGTCGTTTCGCGGCGGCCTGCTGGCGCCAGTGCTCGGCCTCGTGTCGTTTCGCGGCGGCGACGTCGCGTTCGCGTTCGGCGTCCACACGGGCTTGTTTGACGTTCGCGGCGTGAACGCGGGCGTTGCGGAGTGCGGTTTCGGCGTCGACCCGGGCCTGGCGGGCCTGTTCGGCGGCCTCGGCGGCCGCGGTGGCCTGCTCTTTGGCTGCCTGTGCGAGCTGGGCGGCCGCGGCGGCGTGGGATTCGGCGTTGAGCCGCCACTGCCGAGCGTTCTCCTCGTGCGCCCTGGCCTTCTCGGCGGCGTCGGTGGCCGCCGCGTCGGCGGAGATCGCGTCGATGGCGTGGGCGGCGGTCTCGGCGGCGCGTTTCGCCGCATCCGCCGCGGCGGCCATGCCTTCCACGACCTTCGCCCACTGCGCGCCGTGCGGCATCCCGTTCTGTAGCAGGATGTCGACCTGGGTCTTCGCACCCGCGGCCGCGGATTGCGCGGCCCGGGCGTCGGTGACGGCGCGGCCGACCTCGCGGGCGACGTCGTCTTTCGCGCGCTGATACAGCTCCGGGTGGTAGGTGTGCCCGGCCTGATCCGAGGCGAGCAATCGGGCGGTCTCGCGGGAGATGTTCGCCGCGGAGGTCATGTCGTTCGCGGTGCGCTCGAGGGCTTTGACCCCGTCGGCGTGCGCGCCGAGCAGGTTGGTCCGGGCACGCATCGCCCGCGCGGTCCGCTGAGCCAGATCCGATGCCGCGACCGCGTCCTTGCGTTTCTGTTCCAGCTCGGCCAGATACAACTCCCGCGCGTCGGCATCACGCCGTGCCGCGGCCAGGTATCCCGTCTTGAGGAACTCCGCGATCGCGGCGTCCCCCGCGGCGAGCGCTGCCTTTGCCGCCGCGGACACCTCGGGAGTTCCGCGGTCAGCGGCGACCTGGACGTGCATCCGCCGCCGGTTCTTCAGTTCCGTGTCATAGGCGCCCTCGCGGCGGTCCTGTTCGGCGGCGATGTCGCGGCCGAAGGCCAGGAAGTCGGCCCGGTCGTAGGCGTTGCCGGCCAGAGCGCGGGCCACGGCGGCGTTGAACACGGGGCCGCCGGTGCCGGCGAGTGGTTCGATCACGGCACGGTTGTTGGCGTCGGCGTCGGCTTTGCGTTTCCTCGCCGCCGCCTTGGCGTCCTGCTGGCCGTGGTCGAAGAACGCGGGAATCGCGGTCGCGTCGCCGGCTTCGGTCTTGCGCAGGGTGTCCCGGGCGGCAGCGCGGACTTCCTCGTCCTCGTCGAACGCGGCGATGTCGGCCAGCAAGTCCAGCTGCAGCTGCCGCAGTAGCGCTTCCAGTTCCGGATCACCTTCCGGCCCGGACGGCGGCGGCGTTGGCTCGCTGGCCGCGGCGGGACCGGCGGGCGGCTGCCACTGGCCCTGCGCTGCCCCTGGCGCGGAGAGGGCGGCGACCGAGCTGCCCGGTCCTGCTCCCCCGGCCACCAGGGCGGCGGCCAGTGTCACCACCACGGTTCGCCGGCACCACCGGCTGGCCAGGATCCCTTGTCTCGCGCGGCGCATCCGTCTCGGCATTCGCACAACACACCCCACCCTCGAAGAACGATCTGTGTCAGAACACCTGGCTCACGGTCGGGTCGGCCAGGCGGAACGCACCTGCCGGGTCAGGGGCGGGTGGTCATCCGGTCATAGCCCTGCTGAGCCTGATCGCGGGCTCCTGCCCACCGTCCGGCCTCGTCGCCGGCGAACGTCGTTTCCGTCGTCCAGCCGCCGCGCTGTTTCTCCGCGCCCGTCACGATCGCCGCCCAGACCGGGTCGGTTTCCGCGGCCGCGCGGTCTTTCACCGTCTGCCAGTACCGGGCCTGCTCCAGGCAGAGCTGCCGTTCGGCCTCCCACGCCTGCCGTGCTTCCTCGGCCTTGTCCCGCGTGGTTGCCCAGGCCCGGGCGGCGACCAGACGGGCCTGCTCCGCCGCGGCCTCTCCCGCGTTGCGGGCCTCGAGCTCGGCCGCCTCGGCGTCAGCCACCAGCCGCGGGATCACCGCGTGATACTGGATCCCCGCGTCCTGCGTGCGGAGCCGGAAGATCTCCACATCCAGCGCGGCCGCGGCCATCCACCCTGTGGCGAAGAACTCCCGCACATCGGTGTCCGTGCTTCCCGGGCGCAGAGCATGCTGTGCGGCCAGCCGGACCTGCTCACCAGGATCGGAGACACTCAGCAGGCGGACGAAGTCCCGCTCCTCTTGAGCGATCACCTGCCGATGCTGCTCGTCGGACTCCCGGGCGGCAGTGTCGAGCGCTTTCGCTTCGGCGAAACCAGTCCGCACGAAACGATCCCGGTCAGCGTCGCTACCTTGGGAAGCCTGTTTCGCGGCGGCGTGAACCCTCGGGGAGTACGTGGCCGTATACGTCGCTAATACTCGCTGCACAAAATCTCGATTGCGCGCGGAATTCTGCTGAGCACGCTCCCGCGCCTCACGGAATCCGGATATTACGAATCGCTGGAGCGCGGTTTCCCCTTCGTCCGACCATATCGCCTGCCACGCCGAGGCTCGAACCACTATTTCCCCGTGATAGAGAGCAATCTGGCGCACCATCGGATACCACCGCGACTGCTCGATCCCCGCGACCCGCACCTGCTCCTCGCGGCCGCCTGCGGCAGAAGCCGTGCCAGCAAAGGAAAGCGTGACTATCAACCCGAGCGTGAGCGCCCTGCACACGGCAGAAATCTTCCCCACAAACCCACTCCCCCCAGTAGCTACGTGATCACGCAGCCGGGAAACTATGGCACACCGCCGAGACATCCAACCCGCCAAACGTGATGTCCATCACTCTAATTCATAGGCGTTGATCACGTCTGCGTTTCGGTTACCCCGGACTGTTGACCACATTTAGCCACGGGCGCTAGTTCTCACAGGCTCGCGTTCGCGAACCGGCATCCAGAAAATGCGGTTCCCGTTGAGCGGTAATACGCCATTTGATTGCTCATCGTGCCATCAAGAGGGGGAATTCTCGTGAGACATTCGGCCAGACCGGCGGCGGTATCCCGCCCGCCCAGACAACGCACGGGAAAGACGACCGCGGTCCTCACCGCAGCCGTTATGGCGGTCAGCCTGCTCGCCGCGGCACCAGCAGCGGCGAACCCGGACCGGCTCGCGACGGCGGCCGCGGCTCAGCGGGCCACGTTGGCTCAGTCGACGGAAGCAGAGAAAGCCAAGACCGCGGCCATCCTCGGCATCGTCGCCGGCCCGGAACTGCTAATCCTCACCGACCGCAACTTCACCGCCGCCATGTACTACGCCGCCGACGACCTAGACAAACAGAAGCCACTCGAGCCAGAACACCAGAAGGTCAAGGACGCCGCCATCGCCGCGCTCGGCGAGAGCGACGACGCCTGCACCACGTTCATCAAGACCGGCATGGCCGCGGCCAACGTCCAGGATCAGGCCATCGTGGCCGAACGCCGCGCCCGGCAGGAAGAGGAACGCACCGCCAAAGCCAAAGCCGCCGCCCTGCTCGGCATCCCGGCCGACAACACCGCCCTGGCGAAGTCGGTCTATGAGTTCATCGTCTACCTCGACCTCAACGCCGACAACCACAAGGACACCGCGGTCAAGGAAGCAGCCCGAGCCGCCCTCCGCGGCACAGCCGAAGCACAGTGGACCTTCCTCACCGTCGGGATCTTCGACGAGCACAGCAAGGACGTCGACCGGCTGATCCGGGAAGACGCGGCCAAGACCGAAGCGGAGAAAGCGGCCGAGCTCGCCCGGGAGGCCAAGGCCAACGCCGCCTGGCACGCCCTCGGTATCCGCGGCGACACCGCCCTGGTCAACCTCAGCGACCAGGACTTCGTCATCGAGATCTGGAGCCGCGCACCACGCGACACCGAGGTGCACGGAGCCGCCGAAGCCGCCGTCCGCAGCCGCAACCCCGCCGACTGGAAAGCCTTCATCGACCACGGCGCCAAAGACGCCCACCTGCGCGACATCGACAACGCACTCCGCAAACGCGACGAAGAATACGTCCGCCAGATCACCGAGATCCGCACCCGCGCCGCCAAAAGCCGAGTCCATCCCGCACTCGTCACCGCCGCCGACACCGCCCTGGCAGGCTCACCGATCGATAGAGAACGGTTCCTCCGCGAGGGCCAGTCTCAGCACCTGACCCAGTCCCTGCGCACGCTGACCTGGCTGAACGGTGACATGTACCTGACCGACAGCGGCGGCGGCCGGGTAACCCTCACTCACTGGCAGCAGGGCAACCACCCGGAAGTGGTCTGGAAGATCGAACCCGGGCTCAGCGACCCCACGTGTTTCTCGATCCAGTCGGTCACCCATCCCAACAACTACATCCGTTGGAACAGCGACACCTCCCGCCCGTCTTCTGACCACCTCACCGTGTCCCCCACCGACGGCACACCCGAGTTCAAAACCGCAGCGACCTGGTGCCTGGACCCCACGAGACCTGTTTTCAAGTCCAAAGCGGCACCGAACCACTCCCTGCACGTAGACGGCTCGCGGGACGACTACATAGACATCGACACGCCGCTGCCCCCCACCCCCTTCGACGTGGCGCTCTCCGATTGGCCCGAACTTCGGGACAAGCTTGGCAAGCCCGTCGGCGACCCCGTCCTCGACGCCAACCACCTCGGCTATCGCCCCTACGAGAAAGGCCGCCTCTACCGCACCCGCAGTGGCAGCGGCGTTTACGAGTCCTACGGCATCAGCGCCGTCTACAACGGGCCGATACTCGACAAACTCCTCGCCATGGGCGGCCCCAACGCCATCCCCGGCATCATGACCTCCCAGACCACGACCAAAGACGGCCAGGGCCAGGAGCTCGAGTTCCTCTATGCCCTAGGCGGCGAGGACACCCTCTACATCCTCTGGAGCCCGGCCAGCGGCGCCCACGAGGTGCACGGGGGGATCGGCGTCACCTGGAGTCAAACCGGTGGCCTGACCGGACCGTTGGGCTACCCCACCACCGACGAGACCGGCTTCGGTAGCGGCACCGGCTACTACAACCGGTTCACCGGCGGATCGGTCTACTGGATGCCCAACATCGGCGGTCTTACTGTCACCGGCGACTTCCACACCCGTCACAAAGCTCTCGGCTACGAAACGGGGCTCCTGGGACACCCCCTTGAGAACGAACGCCAGGCAACGCTCGCCGGCGCGGGCGTCCCGAGCGTCCAGCGCCAGCGCTTCTCCACCGGCGCGCTCTACCGCACCCAGGCCAACGGCGTCTTGGCCGTCCACGGCGAGATCTACAAGAAGTACGCCGAACTCGGCTACGAATCCGGCATCCTCGGTCTGCCCACCTCCGAAGTGCTCACCACCTCCGACGGGGTTGGCGAGTATGTCAACTTCAGCAACGGCACCGCGATCTACTGGCATCCCGCCACCGGCGCCCACGCCATCTACGGCAACATCCGCGCCCGTTGGAACGCCCTAGGAGCCGAAAAGTCCTACCTCGGCTACCCCACCACCGACGAACTCCCCCTGCCCAAGGGCCGCCGCAACGTCTTCCAGAACGGACGGATCGACTGGAGCAACGAGAGCGGCAGCACCATCGACTACAAGACCGTCACCATGACACCCGGTTCGGTCGAGCTGAAGAACGCCAACGGCGGACGGTGCATCCAGGTCGCCGGCGTCGGCCAGGACGCACTGCGCGACAGCGCCGGCACCGAACTCTGGGACTGCGTCGCCGGCGCCAAACAGGTCTGGAAACTCATCCCGCTCGGCGACAACAAGTACAACCTCAAGAACCAGAACTCCGGCAAATGCCTCGACCTTGCCCCCAACTACAACAACGGAACCTCGATCACGCAATACACCTGCCACAACGGCGTCAACCAGCAATGGGAATTCACCACCGCCGCCAACGGCACACTCGCCCTCCGCAGCGTCTACTCCGCCAAAGTCGTCGAGGCCCTCGGTAACGGCACCGCCAACGCGACACCTGTAGGCCAGTGGGCCGACCTCGGCAACCCCAACCAACGCTGGACCAGCATCCAGATCAACACCACCCCGTAACCCCACTAGGGTGCTGGCTCCACGACTGTGGAGCCAGCACCCGCCTCCCGTGCCGATGCCGAGCGGCAGTCAAGCCACGTCCCCGGATGGCGCTGATCAGACACGTCACGATGCTGCTCCAGCCGGTACGGGTTCCGTGTGACGGCCGTTGCTGTTCCTCTAGACTTCCGCGGTGATCGCATCATGGGGGCTCGATGGCGCGCTTGAAGTTGGGATCGCCGCGTTCTGCGCGGGCGAAGAACCGCCGAGCGACGACCTGTTCTGGGAACGGCTGACCGGCGCGGGAGTCGAGCCGTGGCTGGCCGAGCGGCTGCTGGTTTTCCTGCCGATGGCCTACGTCCGGCGGTTGCTGCCGGACGTCACGTATCCGGATGCCGTGCGCGACTCCCGCGGGCAGGTCTTCCTCGCACAGGAGCCGGTCTTCGTAGCGGCGTTCGATCGCGCCCAGTACGCGAGCCGCGCGGAATTCGAACGGATCGCGTTCCGCAGCAGCACGTTCGCCGTGATCAACGAGGCGCTGAACGCCGGATCGCAGCTCGCGGACCTGGAACTCGCCGAACCTGTGCTGTTCAAGGACCTCGAACCGGCCGTCGGGGGCGACGGCGGTGTGCCTTCACCGCAATCGATGTACGAAGCTCTTCTTCGCGAGCACGGCATCCCGCTGGATGACGACACTCGTGCGGATACGAAACTCGTCGTGCACCCCGCCCCCGAAGGCGTGGTGATGGCCCAGGTCGACTTCGCCGTGTCGCATCCAGCGCTGGCCGAGCCGTGGCTTGTCGAGAGCTTCGCGGGGCACGGCACCACGTGGCGCGAGGCGATCGGCCGCGCGGTGGACATGTTCAGCCGCGGAGCGTTGCATCCCCTCATCGACGGATTGCTGCTACCCGGCGCCGCGGCCGATCAGGTCCAGCGCGAACAGTACGACCATCCGGACGGGGCGTTCGAGCTGGTACTCGGCGCGCAGATCACCCTGTTCGCCGAGAACGTGCCTTCCGTCGAACCGCTGCTCGACCGGCTGCTGGAAGCGTTGCGCGCGGAAAAGCTCAGCCGGAAGGTGCACGGGCTCCGGTTGTTCGTCGCGCACAACGACGGCGCGCTGCTGAACAACGAAGTTCTCTTGGACAGCCGCCCGTGGTCCGGTGGTGAGGCGGTGGTGGCGGAACAGCCGGCGCTGCTCGCCGACGGACGGGTCGCGACGCGGGTGTTCGGACTACTTGTGCCCGTCGACGCCTAGCCTGCCGGACAGACTGATCGCGAGCATGCTGGCGGGAACGAGGCCTTGGCCACGGACTCCAGCACTCGCCGGATCGCACTCACGTCCTCGGTAGAGAGGCACGTGGCTGGTTCCCTGCGCGCGTTGGACTCCGCTGGCACGCCCTTGATCTTGGCGCTCGCCGTCCGCATCCCAACGGCGACCTCTTTACCCACGCCACGCGGCCCCCTAAAGCTCCGTCCGACGGCGAGGCTACTCGGAAAACTCCGCGTATCAGGGTTTGCGCAGGAGAGGCGGAGCGAACGAACGAATCACTCGGCTCGTGGCGGCGCCCCACGAGGATCATCAGGTGAGATCATCTCAGCAGCTTCGATATTGCCTAGCTCGTCTGCGCTGTGAGCAACAAGCAGTGGTGCCCCTGTTCGAGATGAACGCTTGAGGCGCTGCTGCGCCAACTCCAAGCGTCGCTCAAGCTCACCTTCATCCATTGCGTCCGAGGACGCTGAGTCTTGAGCCCTAGCCTTCGCTTCTTCCAGTTGTATGAGCCCCTCGGCCTCCAACTGTTGCGACAGTGCCACGAGACGCATCTCGCGCTCGGTCATGTCCAGCTTGTGCTGCTGCCAAGTCATTACGACATTGAGTAGGCGATGCAGTCCATACAGAGCGGCCACGCTGTACCCAATCGGACTTGACGCTTTAGCCAGATCTCCAAGGACGGTGACCCACGGGCTCGCGAGTGAGACACGTACAACGGAAAAGTTAGGCCAGGATGGCTGTCCGGCCAAGTTCATGCCGAGAGCGAAGCGTCCGAGCGAAGCTAATCCTTGCGCGTTCCGTGAAAATTCCTCAAGATCCGGACTTGCACCCAGATCCACCGACAGGTATAGGAGCTCGCTGGACGTTCGTGCTCGTACATCGCTTGAAACGGTCACGTGAGCCATCTTGCCGCAAGCGGTCCTTATGACTGAGGTGTGCACGCCCGACGCGGCGTACGTCCAAGCGGGAGGGGTCGGAATCGCCCAAGGGCGACGGCCCCAGACCACGCCGGTGGTGCCGCACGTGGCGCCCCACCTTCGCGAACTCGGTAGCGCCCCTGCTGACCGAAACTGTCGGTTCCTCGTAATTACCAGACTGCCTGCTATGGCGCCTCGGGCGGACCGCTGGTCGTCCAGGGCGCGCCCGCCGGTGCGACGAGCCGGGCGGGGCACAACAGCCAGCGACGACGTGCCGATCCTGCTCGACGCCCTGCACCGGCACCGGCTCATCATCGATCACTACCTCAGCGTTGGATCGGGCTCGCCCGATCCAACGCTGAACGCCCCCTACCTCACACTCGGCCGCGACCGATGGCGGACACTGTTCACCGCCACCGTCTACACCGACGACGGCCGCCGCGTCCCGCACCCGCCGCTACGGCTGTATAGAAGGTCGGTCATCGACCGCCGCGGCGACTGGTCCCGGACCGACCTGCGCGACGTCGCCGGCGGCTTCGGCGGCCTCCTCTCCGGCGCGATCTGGAGCGCTCTCGTCAAGCCCGAACGCCTGCTTGCCCGCGACACCGACCGCGACGAAGCCGAGTACATCAGCGACACCGCTGGGCTCATGATCAGCCTGATCTTCCGCGGCGCCGCGCTCGTCTACGCCGCAGGCTGTTCCATCCCACTCCTGTCATCGCGACTCGAACTCATCCTGACGGAAAATTCAGATGCCGGGCCGGTGAAGCTGAGACACGATCGCATCCATGCACGAGTGGCCAGCCCTGAATCCCGGCGACATCCCCACCCCAGAACTGGTCGCCGCCTGGACAACACTGAGCTTGACGCCCACCGAGCGGATTCCCCTCTGGGCAGCCCACTGGCTCATCGACGGCCACGACGGGCAAGCCTTGCGGACACTCGCCGGGCTGAGCGGCACCGATACCGGCGAAGTGCACGACGTCCTGCGCGACGCACTCGCCGACTGCCACACCTCCATCCCTGATTCGGACACAGCCGCAGCGAACACCGCGTTCACCCACCTCGCCCGCCTGCACACCGACGGCCCGGTCCGCGAGGAATGGATCGTCGGCAAGGTGGACCACATCCTCGCCCAAACCGGTTACCGCGGCAGCGTCATCGACCTTCCACTCGGCCAGCTCTACTATCTCGTCGACGAATGGGGAGCAGGCTGGGGCCGGAGCATCCCACAACTCCGTGCAGAAGTCCGCCACGCGTGCTCCGCGCAACTCGCAGCACACCCGCCCACTGCCCCACTCTGGTCCACACCGGACGGCACCACAGCGTCCAGGCAACACACCGCGCGGCATGACGTGTCCTGAACCCGGCCATCGCACGCACCGGATCAGCCACTGCTCGTCATCGGTGTCCCGATCACCAGAGTGGCGGTCTTGCCCAGCCAGCCACCCGGCCGCTCCTCTTCCGAGCGCCGACGCCAGAACTCCCACCAGTATGTGCGAAGTTTCCCGGCGAAGCCGACATCGCACCGAGCGGCCAGGACAAAGTCTTTCTAGGCTTCGCCGAGCCCGAGCACCCACCGGCTCGTGTCCACGATCTGCGCCTCACGCTCGGCGGCTTTCTTCGCGGTAGGCAACGCGTCGAACAGCTCTCCCAGGACCACCGTGATCTCCTCGGCGGCCGCACAGGGGCTCCGGATTGCCGGCCAGCCGGACCTCCTACAGCGCCGCCAGGTACGCCGACATTCCCGCCACGCCGATGTCAGCTCAGCCTCCTGACGCCGGCGTGGCCTTCCGGATGCGTGGCTTCTGGAAACCTGCAACGGTCGGTCCGTGTAATGAGCGCTCACGCCGACCCAGCGGCGAACGTGCCGACAAAGGCAGTCCACTACGGGTGGTCTACCAGGTGCTGTTTCCGTCGCGAAGGGCACCGATAGCCTCCTTTCCCGCCAGAGATCGCGCTCTGTCTCGGGAATGTCGTGCCGGAGCGGGGGATCGCCCGTTGAGCAATAGGAGCGGCGTCGTGCCCACCCTCTCAGATCCATGGGGGAGCAAGTTGATCACCGCGACCGTAGCAAGATGGGCGAACCGGCGGATCGGGGCCTAGGCAGCACACCAGGACCTGTCGCAGGGTGGCTGACGACGGTGCGACGATGTCCGGGGCGACGAAGCGACCAACGTGCCCGAAGCGCACCACCAGGAAGGCCGCCATGCATACCAGCCGCCCCGAGGCCGAAAACCGCCTTGTCCTCGTCACCGACCTTGAGGACTTCGCCGCGCGCTACCGGAGCAGCAGGGATCGACTTTCCCTCATCCAGGGCCTCTACGACGTCCTGAGGCAGGCATTCGACGTCGCTGGCCTGCCCTGGGAGGACAGTTACGTCGAAGACAGGGGCGACGGGGCACTCATCGTTCTTCCCGCCGGAACACGCCCCGACGTTCTTGTCAACGTGGTACCCGAAGCCCTAACAGCCGCCCTGACCCGGTACAACGCCGTGCACCCACCGGAGCAGCGCATCGACCTGACAATCGCCTTGCACGGCGGGCAGGTTGCCATCGATGAGGCCGGCGTGCACGGCGCGGTG
Organism: Amycolatopsis sp. WAC 04182; assembly: GCF_003947465.1. Lineage (NCBI taxonomy): Bacteria > Bacillati > Actinomycetota > Actinomycetes > Pseudonocardiales > Pseudonocardiaceae > Amycolatopsis > Amycolatopsis sp. WAC 04182. The sequence goes on along the minus strand of NZ_QHJJ01000003.1, from coordinate 288,319 downwards.
GTCTCCGAGGCGTTCCGGTTACTGGATGCTCCGCGCCTGGAAGGCGTCACGCGGGCGACCGTCTCAAATGCACCGATCCTGGTGTTCTCCGAGTGGCTGTACGACGATGTGGTGCGCCGCAGCAAGGCCGTCGACCCCGCCGGGTTCCGTCCCGTCACCGTCCACGGGAAAGAGCACACATCCCGAGGCTGGATCAGAGTGCCCCGGCAGGTCGCTTCGGACGATGCTGTCCCCCGCACCGATCTCCCGGTGACGATCTACCTTACGAACGAACGTGTCCATGAACAGGTCGAGACGGCCGTCACGGACCTGCTCGCGCGAGCGGGCGCCGAGATCATCGACAAAGACGAACCCGTCCTCGGATCGTGGTTTCGGCGCCTATGGGTCAAGGGCAGCACGTCACCGACGGCGCGGGACGCGGCGGTATCCGCCGCACACGCGCTCGACGCGCGCCTGGTCCTGAGCCAGGACGCGACCATCACCGCCACGATGATGCAGAACCTGGGACCGGTCCTGACCGCCTTGCAGCCCACTCCCGACGCGGTGCTGAGGATCGGCGCACTGCTGATCGTGAAGGCCGACAACGTGGTCGCCGTGCACCAGCTCACCGCGGCCCAGCAACTCACTCTCGACCATCAGCCACACCTGCTCACCTCCCCACACGACATCCTTCGCGCTCTCAATCTCACCGGCCAGGACCGACAGGCCACCGGGACCACACCATCGGCACGGGCCCTGCACGACCGCCCGAACATCGATCAGATCAGTGCCGCCCCACACAGCGGCGCATCCGCCGAACCCCCGACACCGACAAGCTGATCCGCATCGCGGCGTCCACCTCGTGCCGAGCTGTCGGTTAGCGGGCACAGGAAGCGGCAGCCGCAGAGTCTTGGCGATCACCACCGTCCTCGCTCACGGACTGACTGACAGCGGGAGCAGACACGGCCCACGACTACGAATACCTCCGTGACGCGTACCGGCAGCTCGACAATTTCGCCACCACATATTCGCAATATCTGACCAGCCCTTTGCGGAATGCGTCAAATCACCAGTAACACACTGAGGACTTGCTTGCCCAGTCGGGCAGTCTTGAAGTAAATCGTCGCCGCTCACGCACGGCAACACCATGACAGGAGTTTTCAACCGGAAACGCCGTTGAACCGGATTCCGCACCAGGAATCCTTCCCGCAGACGTCAGGAAGTTCGCACTCTACGTCTAGGTCTCCACCTATTCGAAACACCTGGAACTATCGTCACTCGATCGGCGGTCGTCGAACACACGTACGGTTCGACAGTCTTGAACTACGGCAGCCCAGACGTGACTGCCGACTGGTGACACCTGGGGAGGGTCAACAATTGTGATACGTCTCAGACATGCCTTTTTACTGTTAGCATCCGTCGTTGCACTGTTGGTGGGTTCAGTGCCCGCACAGGCAGACGAGGCGGTGACATATCGATCGGAAATGTACATCATCCGCACTCCAGCGCTGGTGCAGAATCCGGACATCGTACGGAAGACGCTGGAGCGCGACGGAAACCTGGACGCGCTCGGCATCCAGCCGAGCGCCGCGGCGGGACAGGCACCACCGCAAGGGAAACCACGGATCGCGGCGGCAGATCCGCCGTATGTGGTGGATAGTTCCCGATTCCCCAGCGGGCGGAAGCCTGCGGATCCGTATGAATACATGACCCACGCGGACTGCCTGGCCAAGGCCGGAACCGCAGGCCAGGACGCGGGGTGGATCAAGAACCGGTTCTCGTACTGCCAGATCGATCTGGTCTGGGCAGTGGACTTGAAATGCGGGCCGCGGGGTTGCCAGGTCATCGGTGCGATCGGCGCGACGAGTGTCGTGGTCGGCTACGGCAAAATCGGGCCCCATCCGGAGAACGCCACGCAGCGCTTCGCCGACTTCCGGCTGGAAACCACAATTCTCTACACCCAAGGCGCGTTCACTCAGCCCAACGCCACGATGCAGGTGACCATCCAATGCGCGGGCGAGTACCGGGTCGATTTCGGGATCCCCAACGATCGCGCGTGCCACCCGGGTAAATTCTCGACCCGCAAGGCGACTATCCCGCAATGGCGCCTCGATCCGAACTCCTACCTCGACCTGCTGTCCGATGGGTACCAGCCCGGCGCGGAGTTCGGTGAACAGCTGGCTCAGGGCGTGTTCAAGTTCGAGTACGAGTTCACCCCGAAACGCGACATCGACCTGAAGTCGGTCAGCCCCGAAGGTGGGCTACGGTTCGACAGCGCGTTCTACCTGCGTGACAAACAGGGCAGCATCTTCGACCGCGCGGTGCCGGGCATGTCCTACGGCAAGAGCGACCCGGCGGTGGCCGGACACGCCGTGCACATCGACGAGGCCCGCACCAACCCCGACGCGACCGTGCCGACGAAACAAGGCAAACGGCTACTGGGCGGCTCGCCCGCACCTGGGGACACGCTGCACCGGCTGGCCAGCGCCCGCAGCGAGGATTCCAGAGCCCGCGCCGTCCGCAACCGCAGGGTGTCGACGAACTTCTGCGACACGGTGAAGATGCCGCCGAAGCCACCGACCGGCGGGCCTTTCGACTGTGACGAGTACGCGTTCGCGTCCAGCTACGAGGGGTCTGCGCGGCACGAGTACGAAGGCGCACAATACGTGCTGGACTACACGGTACGGTGGGTCAACAGCGAGCAGAACCAGGAAGCAGGCCGGCGGCTGTTCGGCTGGCAGGAGAACGACCGCATCCTGGACCTGGGCAAAGACCCGGAACTTGACCCGCACGATCAGGAACGGTTCTTCATCCCGATCAATCCCTAGCCAGTACCGGGACTGACGACAACCGTGGTGGCCCGCCGGGACGATCGCCTCCCAGCGGGCCACCACACCCACCGACGACCACAGAGGAGCGTGCGGACGTGAACGGCGGCATCGACGCGGCCTGGGACCGGATCACGGCCTGGCTGCACATCCATACGCCGGTCACCGCCGCCACACTCCGTCCCCCAGCACCCGCCGAGGACATCCACGCGACCCAGAAAGCGGTAGGGCAGGCACTTCCCAGCGACCTGCTGCACTGGTGGAGCCTGATGGACGGTGTCGACGACCAGCGCGACTACCGCACCGCTTTCACCTTCCCCGAAGTACACATGCCACTCTCGGTGGCACGTGTCCGGGAGGAATGGGCCAGCCTCAGCCGCTATCCCGACGAGGACTGCTGCCGACCCGGCGGGCACCACCTGCGCTCCGCCGGCGACGCCACCTTCGGATACTGCACCGCACTGATCCCCATCTGCCGCGGTGTCGACGGCGCCATCCTCGCCCTCGACCTGCGCCCCGGTAACCACCACGGCCGGGTGATGGACTGGATGGCCCAAGCCGGCGCCCACCGCACCCCCTGGGCCAACCTCGACGCCCTGCTCACCGACACCGCCGACCGCCTCGACAGACACCATTCCGCCACACCAGCCGAGGCCCGTCCCGGTGCTCCGGGCATCCGCGACGACGGAGCACTGACCTGGGCGTAACCCCTAGCTCCGTGAGTCCCTCAGAGGACAGTTCCCTGGACGAGCCGATCCAGGTGCCGGGCTGACACCGTGCCGCTGTCGCCGCATCCGCGCGGACAGACCACGTCGATGACGGGGATCCAGCCGGATAGGGTGAAGTTCTTCGGTGTGACGTGGCGGACGGGCGAATGACCGGATTCTCGGCAGAGGTTGAACACGTTCTCCGATCGTCCGGCTGGGAACCTGGGCGGCAGGTTGATTCCGCGGCTTGGCGGGATGCCTTGGAAGCTGACGGACTGGTGCACATGCATGAGGCCGCTGACCGATTTCTCGCTGAGTTCGGCGGCTTGCGGGTGAATCTCAGTGGCGGCGGCGTCTCGCGAGCCCAGGAGCCCTTCGAGCTGAACCCTGCAGACGTCGAGTCCGAGACGGATAGATTCGCCGACTGGGGCGCCCATCTCGGCATGAACCTCTTCCCGATCGGCGAACTTGATCGCGGTCGCTACTTCCTGGGGATCGCGGAGTCAGCTGAGATCGTCCTCGTTGAAACCTGGGTGGCGAGCTTCGGAACCGGCGATGCCGCCCTGGAAAAACCGATTCTCGGTGTCGCACCGCAGGTCATTTCGGAGTCGTCATGACGGTGTCGGGATATCCGTTGCTGCCGCCGGTAGCTGGATACGCACTGCGGCAAGGGTTTTGTCGTCGTGGCGTTTCGCGCGCGGCAGCGTCCGGGCGTCGGGATCGGTGTCGTGTTCCCAGGTGTGGCAGCGGGTCACGACGTCGTGCAGGTCTGCCGTGGTCATCGCGCTGATGGTGGGCCAGTCGGTGATGCCCAGGTGTTTCATGGGTGTGTAGGCGCCGTCGGTCGCCACGATCGCCCACGGGATCTGGTCGGCGGGGATGGTGGCGCGGATGGCCTGGTAGGCCGCGGCCGGGTCGGTTTCGGCGATCCAGTAGCCGCCCGGCCGGTTGCGGCGTGCCGCTTGCCGGCGCTGGAGTGTGATCAGCAGTCCGCGGTGGGTGTCGTCGAATCCCGTGCCGTCGGCGAGGCGCTGCTTGTACAGGTGGCGTTCGGGAATGTCGAGGTGGTCGAGCCGGGGATCGGTGATCGTGCGGCCGGGGGCGACGAGGAGGTTGTCGCCGAGCATGAGCACGTCGACGTGCTCGTCGCGGCGGCGCAAGATGGTCACCGTACTGGATGGGGATCTACCGGCGGTCAGGCCCAGCTGGATCGTGGTGGCGGTGATCGCGTCGGCGAGGGCGTCGGCCAGGTCGATGCCGGTGTCGTGGGCGAGGTGGTCGCGCAGGTGCCGGCCGAGGCTGTCAGCGTAGGTGGAGGGGCTGACCGGGACGGGTGCGTAGGCGCTGGCGCCGTCGAGCACGATGACCGCGCTGTGGGTGGTGAAAATCCTGTCGTCGCTGGTGTCGGCGGCTGGGCTCTGCGCTGAAGTGACGGTGAGATCCGGCATCGGTTCGCCGGTCTAGGCGGCGCGCCAGCTGGAATTGTCACGCCGGCGCAGGGACGCGATCCGGGTGTCGAGTTCGTTGACGGCGTCGGTGTCGCTGTGCTGGGCGCGGCGGATGAAGGAGCCGAGGGTGTGCAGGTCCCGCAGGCCGGTCAGCGTGGCCATGCCGGACCAGTCGCGGGGGTCGTAGCCGTAGGCGGCGGTGAAGGCGTCGAGCTCGGCGGTGCTGCGCCCGAACCTGATCCCGCCCTGCACGGTGGGCGCGAGGTCGAGTTCGCGGGGGCCGACGGCCGGTTCGTCCCAGTCACCGAGCAGTGCGGTGCTCCCGTCCCAGAGGGTGTTGCCGGGGTAGGCGTCTCCGTGCAGCATCCCGACGCCGAGTGGGAAGTCGAGGTCGGCGTACTCGGCGAGCAGGCGACGGCGTTCGGCCACGAGCCAGGCTTTGTCGTCGCTGGACAATGCGGCCGAGGAGGTCACGAGGTCCGCGAAGTGTCGTAGCGGCGCGGCCGCGGGCAGGTCGATGGGCGGCGCGGGCAGGGCGTGCAGCGTGCGGAGCAGCGTTCCGAGGTGCGCGGCGCCGGGCAGGTCTCGCTGGGTTTGGTCGTAGTGCTTCCAGAAGGTGACGACGAAGTCGCCGGCGTCGATCGGCTGGCTGACGTCGGCTGGTTCGGTGCAGGGGAAGTCGTGGGTGCGGAGCCAGCGGGTGAGGTGGATGGCGCGCTCCGCGCTGGTCCGGGCGGTGTGTGCGATCTTGGCGATCAGGCCCTGGCCGGGGCCGGGGATGTGGTAGACGGTGGTGGCGTGCCGCCGCAGCAGGACCGCGTCACCGGGATTAAGGCCCGCTTCGCGACAGGCTTGGACGAGGGCGGCGGTGTCCGGGTGATCAGGCACGAGCCGATGGTAGTGCTCGGGGCCCCTGCCGGGCGGCGGTCAGGTAGCCGGTGAGGCGGTCGGTGAGCTCGGCGGCGTCACCGTGATGACGCGCGGCGAGGGCGTGTGCGTCCGTGCGCAGGCCTCCGATGGCGGTGTCGATCTGCCGGATCCGCAGCTGCGGGTCCAGGGTGAGGACGGGCTCGACGGCGGCGAGAGCGCCGGTGACGTCGCCCTGGCCGAGCCGGGCCCGGGTCACGTCCAGCCGGGCGAGCGCTTCGTCGCCGTAGGAGCGCTCCTCCAAGGGGCCGGTTTCGTAGCCGTTGATCGCGGTCACCGAGTGACGTTCGGCGAGCTCGTAGTCGGCGAGCAGCGTCAGGGCCCCTCCTTGGTAGTAGGTCAGCTTCGGCGCCGGGAAGCTGAGCAGCCCGCCGAAGTCGACGACGTCGTCCCGGGCGGCGGGTGCCGGGTCCAGGTCGCGGAGGCTGGCGAGCGCGTCGCGTGCGGCCGGGGTGTCCCCGGCTCGTGCGGCTGACCTGGCGGCGATCGCCAGCAGCCGCTGGTGCGATTGCGCGCTGACGGGGTACCGGAGGCCTTCGCGGGCTCGTGCGGCGGCTTCCCCGGGGCGCGAGGACCACTCGAGCATGAGTGCCGCGGAGCCCAGCGCCCAGGCCCGCAGCGCGTCACTGCCCGCGACGTTCGCGAAGGTGCTCGCCGACCGCAGCTGCTGCAGTGCCGCTTTCTGGTCGCCCGCGTTCTGGCTGGCGTGCGCGAGCAGCAGGCACAGCACTCCGGACAGGACGGTCGCTTCGTGTGCGCTGCGCGGGCGGTGCGCGGTCTGGGTGATGGCCGCCAGCGTTTTCTGCGCGTCGCGGAGGTCGTCGACCACGGTGGACAGTGGCGTGTGGACATAGGCGACGGCGATCCTGCACAGCTCGTCGCGCAGGTAGCTCAGCTGTTCGTCGCTGGAGGCCAGCTGGGCGGCCTCGTCGGCCATCGTCATCGACAGCTTCGCGCCGTCCCGGATCTGACCGCCCAGATCGAGCCGCTCGGGAGCGCCGGCCGGGTCGCCGGGTCCGGTGGCCACGGTGGCCCAGAACCGGTTCTTCGCCTCGCCGGTGGCCTGGTTCAGGGCCACGGTCAACAGCTCTTGCGCTTCGCTGCCCGGTGTGACCGAGGTTCCGGGGGCGCTCCAGTGGTTGACGGTGCTGGGGCTCAGTCCGAGATGCTCGGCAAAAGACACCAGGTTCAGGTTCAGCGCCGTTTTGAGAGCCATCGCCGATTGCGCCGTCCACCGGAAATTCATTGTCCACACCCTCCCTATCCCGCTCCACTGTGCCGCCCGGCATCGTGAACTGCAATAGGGCTGCAACGCGCATTGCAGTGCGTTGCAAGTGGCTGCAACGCCACGGGGTTCCACGGCAGGCGCATGCGAGGCACGCTCAGAACACGGCCGAGACCCGCGGAACGCACTAGTTTTCCGGCCGGCACCAACGGATTCCGGTCAATTTTCGACGCTGGATCCGGGAAGAGACGACAACGCGAGGAACAGCGTGACCTCCGACAGCGCAAACACCTGCCTCCTGGTGGCCATTATTCACCAGGACGACGTCCTGCAATGCACCCTGACACCGCCATTCCAGGAACCGGAATGGCAATTGCCCTCGGTCGCCCACGTACCGGAGGGTTCACTCGAGCACGCCACCACGTGGCTTCTGTCGGATTGGGGTTTCCCCCGAACCCCGGTACGCCGGCTCGGGGCCACCAGCCAGACAGCGCACGGCGTAGCACAGGCCGGAACACTGGTGATGGCCAGGGTCGCCCACCGCACGGATCTGCGCATGCGGGCCCCGGAAGTCCGAGGAGTGCGGTGGCGTCATCTGCGCGACAGCTTCCCCGGCTCGCGAAGCGCCGTCGACCGCGTCCTGGAAACCCTCCCCCTCACATCCGAGGAAGCACCGGCCGCACCAGCCACCGCGCGGCCCTCCCTCTGCGGACCGCCGGAGAGCACGGGTTGAGACCCGGCTCGCCCGCTGCAGCACGACGACCCTCTCGAACTCGAATGTCACCACGACCAGGTGCTCCGCGCCGTGCGCGCCGTGACCAGCTCGCTGCCCGGGCGACCCCCGACGCCCGCAGCGCAGGCGGCCGCCACTGTCCGGCGCCTTCCCGCCCCGGCGCGGAGCACCAACCCCCATGCCACGTTCACGGCCCTTCGAGGAGCTGATCCCCGTGACACACCCAACCGCAGTCCCACCCACCACCGCCGTGCTCGTCGTCAAGCGTGGTGTGTCCTTCGCCGTCGGAGGCCACTGCTGCGACACCTGGGCCTGGAACCAGGCCGGCTACCAATGCGACCACGGGTTCGTCATGTGGCAGTCACAGGTCGCCGAGGCCCGCCGCGCCGCATCCGACCAGGACGCCCCCCGATGATCACGACACGACCGTCCCGGGGGGCGCGGCTCACGCAACTGGCCGCGGACCGTCTGGCCCACCGCAACGTCCTCACCCTGGACGTCCCGCGCCTCCTCCTGCCCGGCCGCTAGGCCACAGCGCCGTGCACCCGGATCCCGTCCGCTGCGGCGACTGCGCCCGCGACCACCACACCTGGGGACTGGCGGACACCGAGCCGGAGTGCGACGTCACGGCCTGGACCGTGCGCCTGACCCGACGACAGTGCGTCTGCCGTCGCCGTGCTCGCCGCCGATCTGCTCCCCTACCGCCCGCTGCCCTTGCGGCTGGCGCGGCCCGTGGTCCCATTCGCCGCCGCACGACCGGTGCACCGGCCACTGCCGAGCCCTGACCTCGCCGTTATGGAACGCGTGCTCGCGAAGCTTCACCAACTGCCCACGAAAGGCCCCAAACACGTGCCCACGACCAATCCAGAACCCGGACCGCCCTCGTGAGCCCGCTCGGAGCGGTTCCGGCACTGCCGTGGATCGGCACGATCGTCACGGCCGTCATCGACGGGCACACCATCACCGGCAAAGTCATGCCCTACCAACACTCCCGGCTCTCCCAGACGACCTTTCCCGTCGCCTTCGGGGCACGGTGGCGCACCATGACCGCAGCCACGGTCACCGAGCTTCCCCACCAGCCACCAGGCCGCCGCGAACCCGACCGGATCGGAGAATGCGCCCCCACCGCCGCGACGAGATTCGGCCCTCTGGTCCTCATATCAGCCGACCCGGACACCTACGAGCCGGTCATTCCCGCGCAACGCTCCACCACCATGGATACGCAACCGGTGATGCCGTTGCGTTCGCGGTCAGCGACGACATCGTCTTCCACATAAGGAGAAGCCGTGACATACGTCCTCGCTCAGACGTTCACCGACGAGGTGATGACGCGTCTCGACAGCTACGACCATGCCGCGCACCACGCCAATAGCACGTCCCCGCAACAACTGGCGCAGGCAGTGCTGCTGCTGACCGGCGCGCTGCGGGCCTTGCTGGATCAGCACCAGATCGATACCAACGGCGACTGCGAAGCATGTCCTCGCCCTCGATGGCGGCGCCGGACCCGGTGTCAGCTCCCGCTCAAGCTCAATGTCCTGCTCACCGACCTTAGCAACATCGCTGAAGCCACCGGCCGACACGCACTGCGCCCCACCAGCTGAGCCGGGCCCAACCGGACAGGCGGAGCACCTCGACGGCCATTAAGCACGCCTCGGTTTCCTCTTTGCCTGTGTCCAATGGTGCGCCAGCGGACAAGGGCCTGAACGAGCGCACGGTGGCCGTTGACGTTCTGCTCTTAATGCGGTGGTCGGCGTTATCCTTGACGGTGAGAGACCTACCTCGCCGAAGGAAGTCCGCCTACCGGATAGGGTGAACGTTCCGATCGGGGTGTGATGTGGGGCTGGCGAATGACCAGGTTCTCGGCAGAGGTCGAACACGTGCTTCGGTCTTCTGGCTGGGAACCAGGGAGGCGTGTTGATACCACTGCCTGGCGGCGCACGCTGGAAGCTGACGGACTGGTGCACATGCATGAGGCCGCTGAACGATTCCTTACCGAGTTCGGCGGCTTGCGGGTGAACCTTGGCGGCGGTGGCGTCTCGCGAGCCCGAGAGCCCTTCGAGCTCAACCCTGGTGACGTCGAGTCGGAGACGGACAGGTTCGCCGACTGGGGCACCCATCTCGGCATGAACCTCTTCCCGATCGGCGAACTCGATCGCGGTCGCTACTTCCTGGGAATCTCGGAGCACGCTGAGATCGTCCTCGTGGAAACCTGGGTAGCGAGCTTCGGTACCGGTGATGCCGCCCTGGAGAACCTGATTCTCGGTGTCGCACCTGAGGTGATTCCAGAACCTTCATGACCGTGCCGGGCTATCGCGTGCTGGAGGCGGTGGGTGGATACGCACTCCTGCGCGGGTTTTGTCCGGGAGGAGACCGCGGCCCGGCCCGAGCCCGGTACGCGCTCGTCACGGCTGTGAGCGACCACGTCACCGAGACCGTCTCGTGCCGCCGGTACCTACGGCGCCGGTCGAATTGTCACCATCCGATGGGGCAAGGGCGGCCAGTTCCTCACGTCGTCGGATCGCGTCGCGGATCCGCTCCCGGCTGCCGTTGCGGTCGAGACTGGCGTCGCTCAGCTCGGCGAACCGCCGCGTGTAGTAGGCGACTCCGCGGACATCAGGTATCTCGTCGCGGACGATCTGGATCCGGCTGGGAGTCGGCGCGTCCGCGAACACCGTCTCCCGGCCGTCGGCGTCGGTCACGATCGTGAACGCGGGTCCCGGCGTGCCCCCTAGGACTGGCCCGAATGCGGGGTCCGGCGTCAGCGCCAGCCGCGCTCCGAAGTGCAGGACCCGCACTGTGCAGGCCCGCTCGTCGATGCGGTCTGCCAGCCAGCGCAGTTGAGCGGTCGCGACACGAGGATCGCCTCGCCCGTACTCCAGCACCGTCAGCGCGCTCTCGTTGACCACAAAGGACGCCTCGGCCGGAGGATCACGGCGCAGCACGGCCATGCGCCGCGGTTGCAGGAGCGCACCCGCGATCGCGGGCAACGGCTGGAACGCTGTCCGCATCGACCACATCTGCTCGGCGTAGGCGCCGTCCATCAACAGATCGGGGAACTCCAGCCCGCCGTAGGAGCGGATCGACACCGCGGTTTCTTCAGCCCGGCATAACGCGACCGCGTCGGCACGAATGCGGTCGAGTGTGTCTCTCGTGGTCACGTCGTCTCCGTTCGTGGGCGGATTCTGGCGCTTACTGGTTCGTCTCGCCGGTGGGCTCATACGAGGAGGTGGGGTCACGGCACCTGCACTGTGTGTCGAGCGTCGGCGGCGAGGACCAGCACGGTCCAGGCCGATCGTTCGATCCCGGTCATCTCCTGCCACCGGATGCCGAACTCCCGCGGATCGTCGGGCCAGGACGCCGCACGAACCAGCGCACGGACCCGGCGGCGGACCAGGACGTCACCGGGCTCGAGGCAGCGGAAGTCGCCGCTGAGGTCCGCGACCGCAGCACCGGCGATCAGCGATCCGAGCCGCGGCACCGCCGCGAGCACCGTGGCGAGCTGATCCGACGGCACGGTCCGCCACCGGGACTCCAGCTCGCGGGCGACCCACGCCGCGGTGCGCAGGCGATCGCGGACATGGCTGAGCCCGTACACCTCGAACACGTCCGCCGACAACTGGAGAACCAGTTGGGGTGAGGGAAAAAGACTCGCCCTGCCCACTGGTGTGTCATAGCTCGTCCCGAATCCCGTCGCCGTGTCCCGGTACACCGCGCGGGCGCGTTCGGCCGGTGTGGTGCACCGCAGGATCGCGCCGACCAGCGCGTCCCACAGGTCACCGGACCGGACCCGAGCCACCGTCCCCGCCTCGAGCAGAACCGCGCGCAGATCTGTCTCGGTGTCGGCGAGCGCGGCCGGGTCCACGACGTCGACCGACGGGTCGGTGCCTGGCCGCCCGCCGACGAGTTCGAGGTCGATCTGATGGCCGCCGTCCCGGGACGGTGTGGCGATGACCGGCCACACCGCGTCCGACGACCGCAGCAGCCGCCGCAGGCGCCCCCTGGTCATCCAGCCACCACCCGGGATGGTCGGTCATCACCGACGGCGGCGGGCCAGTCCGGTCGCGCCACGTGGCTTCTGATGGCATCGGCGTCGTCACCGTCCGACCTGCTTCCTCAACGTCGTGACGACCAGATCGGCGGACTGCCCGGTCGCCGCGCACACATCGCGGGTGTCGCCGACACGGCCGATCAGCGCGACCCCGACCGCAGCATCGTCGGCCAGGCCGACCATGACCGTGCAGTACCACTCCGGATCCTCAGCCGTGGCCACCGCCGGATACCCGCCCACCATCAGCTCCCGCCACACCCGGCCCTCGTCTGGGCCCGGGGCCGGATAGATCGCGCTGAGGCCCTGCCGATGGGTCGTCGCGTAGCCCACTCTGACCATCCGCGCGGTCACCGGGTTCTCCCACAGGCAGGTCGGCCCAGCAGGTTCGTTCCGGTCGGGCTTGCCGGTGGCCTCGATCCCCAGGATCTGCTTGACCTGGGCCGGGGTGAGGGCGGTCGCGCACGGATGACCGGACAACACGGTGAACGGGAGCGGGTCACGCACCGCGGGCGCCCCCGCGTAGGGCGGGACCCGGGTCGCCAGCCCGATCGTCCGCGTCGTCGTCGGTGACGGCGGCGGGCTCACCGGAGCTGGGCTGCATCCGGCCACGACCGTCGCGATCAGCAGCACCGTGCTCGGCCCAGCCGCCGACCTCGCCAGCCGGGTCATGCCGCCGCCTCGACGATGACGTCCGCGCTGACCATCAGGTGATCGTTCGGTTTCGCGCCTTTGCCGAGGAGCGGATGCTTGTGGACGGCGTAGGTGTCGGGGTCGAAACGGGCCGGTGACCGCTTCGACAGCACGATGCGATCGATCCGCAACGCCGTCTCCGGGTCGGTCGTGGTCGGCGTGAAGTCACCGGCGACCTGGCCCGCGTCCCACCACCCATGCTCCAGGAACCGGTCCATCCCGGTGTGCGTGACCCAGGTGCCGTCCGCGAGGCGGATGCCTTTCTGGCTGCGCATCCACGGACGGCCCACCCGGTCGCAGAGCGCCCCCCAGTTCTCATAGACCGTCTCGCCTTGAGCGGAGCTGGTTGTGTTGAAGTCGCCGGCGTACAGCGCGTTCTCCGACGCGACCTGACCGTCCTGATCCGCCTGCTCGGTCAGGCCGCTCGGACCGCGCGATCCATTCCAGTGCACGCACCTCAACCGGAACGGGTGACCGTTGATGGTGGCGCTGAGGGTGTTGGCCAGCTGAGTCCGCCTGCCAGCGAGCCCATACCAGGCGCGCGGCTGGACGACACGGGGGTCAACAAACAATCCGGGGACGTTCACCGATCCCGGCACCGTGGAAATCCAGGCACGGTAGGGCACTTCGCCGAACTTCCGGCCATCAGGCCCCAGGGTCGTCCACAACGAGCCGAGCAGCTTGAGGACCTCCTCGAGCGGATCCGGATCGTGAGGTGTGCCGGTGTAATGGGTGCACTCAGACAAGTACAGCGCGTGCGGTGCTTTCTTCAGCGAGCACAAGGTCGCCGCCAGCTTGTCGTGATCGTGAAACCTCGTCCGGCGTTTGTATCCCGCCCGTTTCACGTTCGCTGTCGCGGTCCGTAGCCGTAGCTCGGTGTCCGTCATGTCGTCTCTCCCCTCATCGACCGCGGCATCAGCGCGGCCGTCAATCGTTCTTTCCGTGCCTCACGTGCGTTCCGGGTCAACCACGACCGCACGCGTGCCTCCGGCACACCGATCAGGACCGCGATATCGACCACCGGCATCCCGTGTGCTCGCCACTCCAACACCGTCCACAAGCGATCCGGCGACCGCTCACAGCGCGGTATCCACCGCACGAACGCCCCGCCGCTCTCCCCCGGCCCCGACCAGTCGGCGTCCGGGACGTCGTCGCCGTGAGCCTCGATGACGCACTCACCGATCGTCGGCCACCACACCGACCGGGCACTCAAGCTGCTGCGCTGCCCAGGCATCCGCGTCGCGACCGCCTCGAGGCCCGGCATCACGCCGCTCCCCCGGCACCGCGTCCGCACACGTGACCGCTATCCACCAGCACGCTCGCTGACGGACATAGTGATCGCCGCAGGCGCATACCGGGCGATGGCCGGCAGGTGATCCGACGCCTTCTTCGCCAGCGCGCCCGAGATGACCTCGCACGACACCAGCGCGGGCACGACCTCAGGGGTGACGATCACGCTGTCGAGCCGGCGCGGCCCACACGCCTGGTCCCCGGGCCAATGCCCGACGGTCGCCGCCCACGTGACATTGAGGGCCGCGGCCGCGTCCACCAGGCCGCCATCACACAGCACCCGACCCGCCGTCCGGTCCGCCTCCCAGCCCCGCGTCCCGTCAGCGTTTACCCAGGTCCGGCACTGGAAGGTGAACTCCGGATGCCAGTCCACAGTTCGGCACGGTTCACCATGCCGAACGCGATACGGATCGTGGTCGTACTCCGGCCACGACGTCGCGCGCGAGGCCTGTGGCGGCCAGCCCGGCAGATCCGCCGGCACACCGTTCCGGTCCAGCCCAACCAGCGTCGCCCGACGGCGAGGCAGCCGGTACACCCGCTTCACCACCACCTCGCACTCGTCAGCACGCTGACGCAACCCATGCGGCCGCGCATGGAACGACCCGTGCGCCACCGGCTCCCGCACCCCGACATCCAGGTCCAGCTGCACATACGCATGCCACAGCGCCTGACCGGCCACCACAGCGAACCCGCCCGCCGGGCTCAGCTCATCCGACCACAACAAACCCGGGTGATAACGCTGATTACCCACCCCGACGGCCGGCCGATTCCGCTGATACTCACACCGCAAACCTGTCGCCTCGGCCAGCGTCCGCAGCCGCCTCCCCGCGCGACCTGCCTTACTCCGCCCACCGGCCCCCGGCCACCACCGACGACACCACCGCGTGCCGCCGACCCCAACCGCCCGGTCCCCGGCAAACAGCTCCTGAACGGCGACTACCAGCGCATCACCTACCTTGGCGGCATCCTCACGCTGCTGGCGGATAACCTTGTGGGCAAGCTCAGCCTGCTCAAGGTCGTCGCCGTAGTTGAACAGGTTGTAACTCAGGAACCGGACCTGACCGGACCGCACAACACCTCCGCGCACACCGAATCCCCTCTACAAGCGCCAACGCCTGCCATCACACGGCGGATAAGCACCGTGACGTCCTTCCCGGAACCGGGCTCGACCAGCTTTCCGCTGTGCGACAGCACATCGCCCCTAACACTGATCACCTCAGTAACCGGCGCCCGCGCCACCAAAGCCGCCAAGAGCCCGGCCGCGGTCCGGTGGGAACGGGCCAGCTTGTACCCCTCCGGATCCCGTAGAAAATCCAGCAGCGGACGATCTCCTCGTACCGATGACCACCAGATCCGGGAATCCGGCGGCGTTGAGTCTGCCGTCGGGATGACCGGAATCCAGGTTGTCTCGGCTTGCGCAGCTTTCTCCAGACACATTGGACAGTTGACCGGGCGTGATGTGGCGGCATAACTCGGTGCAGCACGACTTGCCGTGTAGAGGTACTCCGCGCGCACGGCTTCGGGTAGACACAACGGAACCAGGAGACTGCGCTCCAAGCGGACCCCGGCGTCGATTGTGTGGACCAGCTTTGCCGTCGCCGTTTGGTGCTGCTCGTACTGCCGGCGGGTACCGAGGAGATCTCGACTACCTGCAGGGAACGCAGGGGAGGCTAACCGCTGACGAGCGTGATCTATGTCTTCAACTCCCAGCAGGTTCAACGTCACGAGCTAGAAGCGCTTCACCTGGCCTGCCAGCAGGGGGCGAGCCACAACTTTACGCAGGCGGCCCCCGACGGTAGGCGCACGAGCGATCCTGGGAAAGGAGCGGGGGCAGTAATTCGCATTGTGCTTTGCGGGCTGTGACACGCCCAGTAGTTGACCACTTCCTGTAGCGGCTTTATAAGGTGGCATAGAGGGTGTGCACGGGGTGCACAGGGGGTGTGAGTGGGTCGAGCGCTCCACGAGCTGCACATCCCTGAACCTGGTTTCCAGTGCCACCGCCTGTAACGGATGCTGCAGTTAAGGACTCGCTCATTGCACCCCGGAGACTCCTTTTAGGTGTCGTGCACAGCTCTCAGCACATCAAGGAGGAGCTCTCCGATAGTCTGTGACCACAGGTGCGGGCGGCGGCCAGTGCAACTTCACCAACGGCTTACAACGACCGCAGCAACATGCGACGCCATTCGAGGCGAGTGACCGGACAAGTATGGATCAGGGGGCACTTCGTGGCAGGTCAACGGGAACTCAAACAGAACCCGCGGCTGCAATGGTATCGAGTGGATCGTGGATGGAGTCGGAGCGAACTTGCGCGCCAGTTGAATCGCAGCATCGCTTCCGAAGGGGATCAAGAGCTCGTTGGATATCGCGAAGTCACCGAGCAGATGGTCAAATCCTGGGAAACCCGTAACGGCACTAGCAAGTTTTTTGCCAAGCACCTCTGCATGGTCCTCAACAAGAGCGCCTCAGCGCTTGGCCTCCTCACCGACGAGGAGCTGGCACTCCGGCCGGCCGATCCCCGGCCGTACGACATCGCCCCCGCATCTGGCATGGTGAACCTACTAGGGAGGTTTACAGCAAGGGAGGTCGTACCGGTGTTGGCAGGCGGTGCCGATGAGACCTGGCGGTCAGCTCTCCAAGCAGCAGGCGTTCCACTTGACGTCGATCAGGACGAGGTGCTGTCGGTCGACCATCGCCGACGAGCAACGGGCACAGACCCCAAGGCGGTCGCCGCCTATGCCCAGGTTGTCGCGCATCAACGCACGCTGTACTGGACTTCCCAGTCGAGAATGCTCCTTCACGCAGCGCAAGCACATATGGCTCTCGGTAGCGAGATGCTGGGCGCAGCCCAAGGTGACGAGCCTGTTTTGGCGGCCGCAGTTGCAGAGTGCGCGCTGCTCGTAGCGCGACTGGCGTTCTTCGATCTCGATGGCTTCGAAAGGCAGGCCCTGAACGCCTTCAGGACGGCCGAGGCCGGTGTTGCCCACGCCAAAGACCACTCGTTAGCCGTTGCCGTGGCCGCTCACCAGGCGTTTGTGCCAGGCTTCGACGAGAGGTTGGCCGATGCGCGCCCCTTCCTCGTAGCCGCCGAACGCCAGTGGCGGAACTCAGGCCACCACCCCTTGGTCCGCGCGTGGCTGCATTGTGTCTCCGCAGAGATCTACGCCCGCAATGAACAGGTGACCGAGAGTCGTCGTCACCTCAAGCAGGCTGAGGACTATCTCGCCAAGTCCGATGGCACGGCACCGCTGTGGATGGACTTCTTCGACAGCTCACGCTTCGCGGGATTCGCCGGAAACACGGCACTCCTGGCCGGCCGCTTCGACGAAGCTATCGCCTGGCTGCAGCAGTCTCTGGAGAGTCTTGGCGCGGGCAGCGGCAAGCAGCGCTCGGTACTGCTGCTGGATCTTGCCGCCGCCCACGCTGCCGAATCGCCCGAACACGCCGTTGAGCTCGCTATTAAGGCCTGTGACCAGTTGGAGCAGGCACCCTATCGGATGGCCGTGGCGCGGCTCCCTCGTGTACACGCCGCGCTGTCGACCGCACCGACGGGAGGTATGTTGGTTGATCGCACGCACGAACTCCTACGGACCCAACGCGCGATCGAACCCTAACCCTCGTCGGCGTTGTAGGCCTGCACGAGGTTGGGAAGCTCAGCCAGCGAATCGAGTGTGAAGACACATGCCTTCTCAATCGGTGACTCCGGGTCTCGGAGGACATGACCCCAGATCCCGCGTCGGATTACAGCTGTCTTCATTCCGACCTCCTGCGCCGGAGCAACATCGTTATCGAGCCTGTCACCGACGTAAAGAATCTGCTCTGCTGAAACCCCTGCCTCGGCGACGACGCGTGTGAAGAAGTTTGTCGACGGCTTCTCAACACCCCACGTGTCTGAAGTGCCAAGGATGTCGTGTGGTAGATCAAGACCACGCAACAGGCCTTCAGCACGAGCCGTCTGGTTGCCTGAGATTCCCACCGTTAGGCCCAGTTCACGCAACCGAGCGAGGCACGGCCGGACATCTGGATAGAGGTCATCCTCTCCAAACCATTCAGGCTGGCCCGCAGCTGCGCGTTTTTCTCGTTCTTCAGCGAGGTCAAAGCCGGGCCTGAATACCTGAAAGGTTTCCCGATAGTCTCGCCCTTGGGCGATGATAGACCCAAACACGCCTGAGAACGTGTGCCGGGAGACGCCAAGCCAGTCCGCCCAGGTTCCATACTCCCGGGCTTCGTCGATTAGTACTTCCCCCACGTCGAAGAACACCGTGTTGATCCGCATTGGCGGTGTTGTTCCCTCCACTTCGTACCCTTGCCTGGGCACTTTGACAGTCTGCCAACTCAGGATACGGTTCGCCCCCGCTGGACTTGCCAGCGGTCACCGCCTCCCTGGTCCAATCACGATTGAACCGCTCACACCCTCTGCACACCCCCTACACACCCCCCGTACCACCTTATAAAGCCGATCCTCGCGGTGGTCAACTACTGGCGTGTTACAGCCAGCAGAGAAAGCCCACACCTTTAGACCTCGACGCCTGACGGCGACGACTCGCCAGGTCTGCCGGTCGGCACACCGCGCGCCGCATTACGACGTCGAGCATGTTCCATCCGGATCGGAACCGCTAGTGATCCAGTCGTGAAAGCCAACGCACCAATTGAAGAGATCCCAGGGGAACCAAGCTGTACACCGCAGTTGATGCCTTCTGAGTACTTGGCGCTTCTGCAGGGTCCCAGCCGTGTTCGGTTGATCGACGCGCTGGTCGGCGGCAAGGACCACTACGAGGAGGACCGGCAGGTCGCACGCGCGGTCAGTGCGGCGTTGCCGGGCGGAGCGGCCACGGCGAGGCGCCTGTTCAAGGAGGACCGCCGGTTTCAGATTCGGGTCTGCGAGATGCTGCTCCGGCGCACGCAGGTCAGAACGTTCGTCGTCTGTGGAGCCGACCAGTGGGCTGTGGACGGGGATCCGCTGCATAAGCGTATTCAGCGGGCGAACTCCGATGCGGTCGTAATTTACGTTGAATCGGAGCCGGTGATCTTCAGTCACGCGCTCTCGGAGTACGACACGTCCGTCAATTCGGGCACTTCCGTGGTCCGGGTTGTCCAGGCCGACATTTACGATCCTGACTTGCTCCGCCGACTGCATGACATGCATCTCCCGCTCTATGCCGAGCAGCCGGTGGCGGTGCTGCAGTGTGGAACTCTGCCGTTCGTTCCTGACGGCACGAGGTGGACTGCGCAGGACATCACCGCAGGTTTGAGCGACACACTTCAGGATGGTTCGTTCCTGGCACTGACGCATCTGTGTGCGCCTGAGGACTCTGATGACGCCGAGGCGGCGCGGCGGGCGGGCAACGAACTGAAGGCGCGAGGTCTCGGGACTCGCCCTTTCCTTCCACAGAAGGACATCGAGGCCTTGTTCGCCGATCTCCCGCTGGTTGTTCCTCACGCGCTGACGAACGACCGCGTGCCTGTGCCGTGCCCGGAGTGGTATCCGCCCGGCCCGTTCCGTGAGCGGGTCGCCACCGATCGTTTCAACCTCGGCGGCGTCGCGCACAAGGGGCGGCCCTGGCCGCTCGCGTAGTCACCCGCAATTCGGAGAGAGCCGCCCCGACTGGCTCTCGCACCTGTAGGGGAGGAACACTGTGCACACAACAGATTCCGCTGCGCTTCTAGCGTATGAGGGTCCGACGTCTCTGCCGGCGCTGGTGCTGTCGGCGGTCGGCGAAGACCGGCGCGATCACGTGTTCACACGTCAGGTTCACCGGGACAGACGTGCGATCGCGGTCGCGCTGGCCGCCGACCTCTTCCTCGAGCGCGCGGTGACGATCCAAGGTGGGCGGCTGGCCGTCGCCGACGGCCAGGCGGTCGCCCGGCTGGCTGAGCCGTGCGGCCTCGCCGTCCGCGCAACTCTGTCGAGAGTTCTGCCTATCGACGACATGCTCGCCGAACTCGAGGGCCCGGCGTACACGGTGGCCTGGACGGCACTGCAGCGCGCGAACTCGGCTCGCAAAGTTCTGTTCCGAGGTTGGGCTATGGACCCCGAGGCTACCTTCCTGTGGCATCGCATGCTCGCATCGGCGCACCAGGACGGGGATACGGCCGATCCCCGCGCCGCGGTGCTCTGGATGATTCTCTCCGAAGCCGGACTTCACCGCGATCAGCTGCGCTCGCCGAGTCTGCAGCCGCGCAGCGCCTGTCTTGACGGCCTCGGCGGCCTGCTGCTGCCCAGGCACGAGCACCGCCGCCGGACCCCGTTCAGGCAGCGTCAGCACCACTGAGCTTGGTACCACGGCCGCTGGTGTTCTCCCCTGCCGGCTCGCTTATGTGGCATTCCCCGTTCCCCTTCGTTCTGCGTCCCCACGGAGACCCCCATGATGAGATCGCCCCGCTCGGCACCCCGGCGTTTCTCCACCGTGCTTGGTTCCCTGCTTGTCGCCACGCTTCTGCTCGCTACCTCGGCGTGCGGGCTTCTCGGCGGCGGCACCGAAGAATCTTCTGGTTCGCGGCCGAAGGTGGCGGCGACCTTGATGACGATCCTGGACTCCGCTCCCCTGCGGTGGGCGATCGAGCAGGGGTACTTCCGGGCCGCCGGAATCGACGTGACACCAGTGCCCGCCGAGAGCGGGCAGGTCGGCATCGTCAAGCTGCAGGCCGGGGACGCCGATGTCGCCTACGCCGGTGATGTCGCGATCATCTCGGCCGTGGCTACGGGTGGCCTGGACCTGCGGGTCATTGCCCAGGCCGCGATGGCGGGCCCCGAAACCATGTGGATCATGGTCCGTGACGACGGCTCGGTCCCGACGGTGGCGGACCTGGCCGGGAAACGGATCGCGCACAACGGCGTCAACGGTGTGAGCCACATGCTCACCCGCGCCGTGATGGCCACACACAAGGTCGACGACTCGACCGTGCAGTGGACGCGAGCGAACTTCCCCGACATGGCAGGCCTGCTCGCCCGCAAGGAGATCGACGCCGCGCTGCTGCCCGAGCCATACATCATGCCGGCGACCAAGCAGAAGTTGAAGCCGCTGATCGATCCGATCAAGGGCGGGGGCTTCGAGCAGTCGATCCCGACCGGCAGCTACGTCGTCACGGCCGCCTGGGCACAACAGCACCCGGCGGAGATCGCGGCGTTTCAGCGGGCACTGCGCCGCGCCGCGGCCGAGGTGACGTCGAAACCCGAGATCGCGCAGCGGCTCGCCGTGCGGGAGATGAAGGTCGACGCGGGAGACGCGCAGTTGATGAAACTTCCGATCTTCCCGCTCACGCCGTCCGCGGTGCAGCTGCAGCGCTGGGCGGACCTGATGCACAGCTTCGGCGTGATCAAGCAGCCGGTCCGGATGTCAGACCTGGTCATCGCGCCCCCGCCGGACCAGTAAACCCGTTCTCGCTCACTGTCCCAAGAGCACCGCACCGCACGCGTGCTGTCTAACCACCACGTCCGCGACCACGAAAGTGCACCACGATGCCTGAGCACCCACACCGTTCCGTCCCCGCGACGGTGTCCATCTCCGACGGTCCACCGTGGACCGTGACCCGCGCCGCGGTCCGTGCCGCGCTCGGCGGCCGCAGGGACGACCCGGGGGCGTTTGAGGCGGCGTGGCGGATCCGTGAGTGCATGCCCACCTTCCCGGCGACGATCGTGGCCGAACACGAGTTCCGGGACCTTGTCCTCGCCCTGGCGGCCAGGACGCACCGGCAGTACGTCGTCGTCGACCCTGACCTCCCACCCTGGAAACCCGTCCACGAGGTGCTGCCGGCTGACAGCGGGGCTCGCGTGCTGTACCTGCTCGACGACGCCGAAGCCGCGGTGCGGTCCTGGATGGTCGCGACCTACCGCGACAACCCGGACGTCAGCTGGATGTCCTCCGATCCCGGGCTCGGCGCCTGCCTGCGCACGGCCGCCGCGGACGGAGAGATCAGCCTCGACGCACCGATCTGGGTTGTGCTGTCCGCCGCGCTCCAGCACACCTGGGATCCGCAGGCACTGCTCGCTGACCTGTGGGACGTGCTGCCCGCGGACAGCCGGGTGTCGGTCACCCACGTAGCCCCACAGCACCCGGCCACGACCCCGGATTCGGGACGCTCATCGGTGGAGGCCGCGTTCACGAGCTCCCTGCCATCGCCGCTGATCCTGCGCACCTCTTCCGAAGTGCTGGACATGTTCACCGATCCGCACGAATGGGACCTCATCCGGTACAGCGGCGTGGAGATCCAGGCGCCGCCGGACACCACTACGTCACTGTCCACCACGGACACAGCGGCAGAGCTGATCACGGTGATCGCACGCCGCCCGACCCGCACGCGACCACGTCCCTCTGCCAGCACCGTCGATCACACGAGGAACCCCGGCCATGACCTCGACGCCTGACCCATACTCCCTGACCTCGCACGGGACCGTCCCCGATCTGCACGCCGAAACCGACAACCCGACCATCGGCCGTGTCAACGGCTTCTTCCTCGACGAGACCTTCGGTGTCCGATCCGATGGAGTCTTTGTCGCGGACCGGGAACTGGCAAAGCGGATCGACGCCGATGTGCCCGGTTATCGCTGGTGTGTGCTGGCGCAGCAGCGTTTCCTCTACGACGTCATCGCGTTCGCCGCCGAAAAGCGAGGGATCAGCCAGTTCGTGGTCCTGCGCGCCCCGCTGCCTCTCGGTCCGGAGAGGAAAACTCCCTACACCCAGGCCAAGGCCTACGTCGGTGCCCCCAGCATGGTGCTGGTGGCTCGCGAAAACATGCTATTCGGCCACCAGGAGACGGCCCTGGCCGTGCTCAAAGTGGAACGAGCCGCAGCGGTCAAGGCCGCGGTCCACGAAGTCCACCGGCCGCTGCACCAGATCCATGAGCGTGGCGGCTGGTCGCTGGACCTCACGACACCGGTGTGTCTCACGATGGTCGCAGATCCGTCGCACTGGCCTGGTGACGTCAGCGGCCTGATGCGCGCCTACCACGAGGAGCTCCCTCCCGGCAGCGTCATCGGGGTGAGCACCCTTGGCACCGCGCCTCCGGGGAGCGCGGCGGCCGCCGCGCTCGATGAGCTGGCCGGGCACCTGGCGTTGACACCCGAGCCACAGCTGACCCCGCGATCGCAGGCTGAGGTCGAAAGCTGGTTCGACACCGGCTGGAAGCTCGAACCCCCCGGCGTCGCGCCGGCGTCGCAGTGGTGCGGCCCGCAACCTGCCGACATCGCGGGTCCGGAACTTCCCGTGTGGTGCGCGATCGCGACGAGGACCGCGTCGTGACGACCTCGACCGTGACCGTTCAGGACACCGCTCACCCCGACCTCGCGCACGCCGCGTGGATCGCGGATCTCGTCGACCACGCCGCGCTCGATGTGGCCTCGCTCGAGCTGAGCAAGGTCACCGACGCCGGCCCGCTGGACCGCGAGGACGCCGGAGTGTGGCTCTCCAGCCTGCTCGGTCGCCGGATCGAGCACCGCCACTCCGCCTCGGAGCATCTGTTCGTCGACGTGACCACCCACCGCGCGGTCCGGCTCGTCCTATTCCGGCGTGATACCGGCGTGCCGATGTTCTACATGGCGCAATCCCCCGGCACCGGCACCAAGACGGACCTCTACCCGCAGCTCGTCGACGCCGCCCGATCCGCCCCAGGCCCCGGCGACAGCTGAATCCACCGCCCGGCCCGACCGGCTGCCCCGTGCGGAGCGTCGTGTCGTCCGAACAGGACTGTCCACCGTGGCCGCGCCAGGTGCGGCGAGCGCCGCGCCCGGTAGCCGACGTCGCAGCAATGCCACCGAAGAGATCCGGTGGCTCCACAGTCGCGCTCCTCGCATGCCTGCGAGGAGCGTCAGGAAGCACGATCCGAGAAGGGAAACAGTGAAAGTAAGCACGAGAGCCCGCCGCCGTGGCGGGTTGCGCGTCGCCGTAGCCACCCTGGCGGCGTTGTTCGCCACCGGCCTCGGCGCCGCGCCGGTCGCTGCCGCCGACGGCGGGAACCACGGTGCGGCCACGGCCGTACCCGCCAGCACCACCAGCCCGGCCGCCACCGACACCGGAGGCGACGATGTGTCGCCGATGATCGTCCGCGGCGAACGGGCCCCACAGGCCTACGCCGGCGCCGGGTCGATCCAGCTGCTGAAGAACGGCGTGAAGGACTGGCACACCTGTAGCGGTGCGCTGATCCACCCCGAGTTCGTTGTCACGGCAGCGCATTGCCTGTCCGTCGTGCCTCCGGCGCCGCAACGCGTGGACCGGGCGGGCGAGCTGGCATGGCGGGCGTTCCAGCAGGCTCCGCCCCCGCGGCGGGCCGGAGTGGGTACGCAGGCGGAACCGCAGGACCCGTCCCAGTACACGCTGCGGATCGGGTCAACCAACCGGCACTCCGGCGGAGCCGTCCGCCGGGTCACGTCGATCTCGCTCCCGAAGCACTGGGAGTGGGGTATGCCGGATGGCGACGGCTACATCTGGGACCTGGCACTGATCCAGCTGGACCACCCGGTCCCGGGATGGCAGGTCAAGCCCGCGAAACTCGCCTATCCCCGGGCGAGCAGGCAAACCCGGATCATCGGGTGGGGCGTGACCGACCCGGATCCGGCTCACTGGGGTGCGCCGGCACCGACGTGGCTGCGGCAGCTCGACGTGCCGATCGCCCCGAAGGACGACTGCGCCCCAGCGGGAATCGGGCGCGGCGAGATCTGCCTGGGCACCGCCCCGGGTGGAGGCACCGCGTGTGCCGGTGATTCCGGCGGCGGAGCGTTACAGCGGTACGGGCGGGACTGGGTCCTCACCGGATTCGGATCGCGCTCGCACACGCAGGCCTGTGTCGCCTCGACGATCTACACGCAGGTCGCGGAACCGCGGTTTCTGCTGTGGATCATCCGCACCATGCACGAGCGTGATGCGCAGACACAGGTCACGCAGGCGGATCTGACCTTGGCCGGATAGCACAGGAACCGGTGTTCCGGTAGCCCTTCGCGGTCGCCGGAACACCGGTTCTTCCCCGCCACCGCAGCGTCGCCACCGTTGCGTGCCGACCGCGACCTACTGGCCGAGCGGCACCTCGGTATCGGCAGCACATGCGTCACCCGACGAGCCAACAATCATTTTCCTTGAGCGCCCTCAGAAAGCGATTCACCGTGTCCACCGCCGCATCCTGTCCTGCCGGAACAACGCTTGCCTCCACGGAAAAATCCTCGGTCCAGAGCCGAGAGATCGGTGCCGCGCTGCAGCTTGCGCTCCGGCGATCGAAACTCACTCAAGGCACGATCGCGGGCAGACTCGGCTGGAGCGATTCGAAAACGAGCCGCATAGTCACCGGGTACACGGCCGCTACCAGGCTGGACGTGGCCAGCTTCCTCGTGGCGGCAGAGGTAGCTCCCGAGGAGATCGAGCGCGTTTCCGCCGTGGCCGACCTGTCCCCACGGGCGTACAGCATCCAGGCCCACCCGGTGGGTCTTCCCGACATGCTGCCGACACTCCTCCATCTCGGAGCCAACGCCCACACGATCATTTCCTACCAGCCACATCAACTGCCGCACCTGACGCAGACCGCCGGATACACCGAGACCATCCTGCGTGACAGCGACCTCCTCGCACCTCAGGCGGTCCTCGATGGAGCATCAGCACGCCAGAAACGCCAGACGATCCTCAGCGGGCCCAAAGGACCGGCCACGACCGCGTACATCGACGAGGCCGTTCTGAGCCGGCCGTTGCCGCCACAGGTCGCGGCCGAGCAACGACTTCATCTCCGCACCTTGGTCTGGCACCCACGCTGCCACCTCAGAATCATCCCGGCCACCGCCGCCTCCACCGCCACGACGGGCTTCACCCTGTTCCAGGACGACCGGGGACACGAAGTCGTCACCGCCTTCACGCCGACGGCGATGCTGGTCCTGGACCACCCGGATCACCTCGCGCCCTACCGGCAGACCATCACTCAACTGGCCTCCCGAGCGCTGACTGATACCACCTCCGCGGTGAGGCTTCTCGCCTCAGGCACCTTCGGCGGGGCAACGGCATGCTGATCGTTCGCGAGGTCGGCCCGGAAGCGATGCGCACGGTCGAGACATGGCGGGACGGCCGCGGACCGTACTGGGGCGGCCCCTGCCCCGCCGCGCGAGGGTGCTGCCGGTACAACCACACCCTCACCAACCGTGCCGAGTATCAAGCGCTGTGGTCGGCCCTGCCGACCCCGTGCAGCATGCGCCCGCATCCCGCCCTGGTCGACAACGTGCTACGCAACGGGGACCACGCCACCGCGAACGACCGGCGCCTGGCCGACGAGCTCGTGCACATCTCCCTGGCCACCCCGTCCGTGCGGGACCGCGACCACTTCACCGCGCGCGTCGTCGAGCACGCCCTCGCCGAGGGCATCACCCAGTTCCTCGACCTCGGCTCCGGACTCGCCTGCACCAGCGCCGCCTACACCACCCTCACCGCACAAGCGTCCAGTACCGGCGCCGCGGCGAGCATCGTGTTCGTGGACAACGACATCCGGGTCGACGAGTCCAATCGCGCCTGGCTACGGCAAAACTCACACCACGGCCTGCGGGCCACCGCGATACGCGGGAACTGCTTCGCGGTCCCCGGGATGCTGGGCCGTCTCCGCCAGGCCAAGCTGCTGGACCGCACCAGGCCCGTGGCCGTCCTGATGGTCGACATCCTGCACTTCTTCGAACGCCGCGCACCACGCGCCATCCTCCGGTCCCTCGCCACGAAACTGCCACCGCGCAGCATCGTCGCGGTCACGCACCTGTCCGACCAACCCTTGCTACCCAAGCTTCCACTCCCCACGCGCACAGCGCTGCGCGAGGACACGGCCCGCTGGTGCCGCGCCTACCAGCGCTGCGTTCCGCCACATCCCAGGGCATTCGGTCCCGCCCGGTTCGCATCAATGGTGTCCGACCTGGACCTTCTCGGGCCAGGAATCACCAGCACATCCTGCTGGCCGCACCCGGACACCACACGACACCCGCGCGCCCCCTTCACCCTCGCCGCCGTCGGCCGCATCCCCACCCTCACCACACCCGAGACGACACCGACGAGAACACGATGACCCTCACCTCGCCACCCGGCGAACACACTGCCCTCGTCCCGCGCACCACACCACGCAACGCTCGGAGCACCCACGTTCTCGCCCAGCAGTCCGGGAAAACCACGGAAGGTAGATTCTCGTGTGCCACCGCGCGTGACGTGCTGATCGATGTCGTGGCCCGCAGCGGCCTCTCCCGCGGAGACTTCGCGGTCCCCGTCGGCTACCCGGCGGCCAAGATGGGGCGCGTCCTGAACGGCAGTACCCGTATTAGCCCGGACCTCGCTCACGCCGTGGCGCAGCGCTACACGATCGACCCGCTCGACCTGCTGATCCGGCAGAACCGCACCGCGCTGGCCACCGTTGCCGACCGCGAGCACCTCGCGGCCACGGCCGGATCAGCAGCTCCCCTCAGCCGGCATCCCGTCTACCTCGACGTGGACGACAACGCCTCGGCGATCGACGTGATCCGGGCGGTCATCGCCGCCACCGGCTTAAGCAACAGCCGGTTCGCCGTCACGCTCGGATACGACCCCACGAGCATCTCCAAGATCCTCAACGGTCACAAGGCAGTCACCGCGGCGTTGGCCCACAGCCTCGGCCGCCGCTACGGAGTCGACGCCGAGGACCTCCTGGCACGTCAGTCCCGCTGGCAGCTCGCCGCGGCCGCCGAACGCACCCAAACCGCTGGGGCTCCCTCCGGCCGACACCGCCATGTCCAGACCCCGCAGTTCACCCGCAACCTCCGCTTTTGTGGCAGAGAAAAGAGAACACCGTGAACGATCCCGACCCGCACACCGCGCGGCCGAACACCGACGACGTCAGGCAGTCGGAGGCGAGCAAGCAGGGGAAAGTCCGCCTGTGGCCTCCCTCCGCCGACCGAGACCGGCCGGTGATCCGACGACTCACCCGGCCCACCGACCGGGCCGGACGCACACGCAACCGCCGAATGTTCCCCCAGCGCCGTTCTGCGCTCGAGCGGCCAGGCCGCACCGCCAGCCGTCCCGTGTGGCGCGTGGCCACGGCCGTGGTCTGGGGAGTCGTCCTCGCCATCACCGCGGGACTGGCGACCTGGAGCGGCAAGTACTACTTGCCCATGCCGTGGTGGCCCGTTGTCGTCCTGGCGGCGGGTCTCACCGCGACCGCTATGGGATGGGCACTCGGGGACATGTCACTGTCCCGCAACCCGATCCTGATCCTGAGTTCGTGCGCGTTTCTGGTGTCCGCCGCCGTCATGCTGGGCGTTGTCGGGCAGCCCGCCGACATCGGGTTCGCTCCCGACCCGTGGGCCGGGGTGCGGGACTACCGCGGCAGTTGCCTGTCCGGCACCGAATACACCGACCTGGCCGCGCAGCTCAGCATCACCACCGACACCGTCACCGTCGTCGGCTCACAGGGCGGGACGTTGCGGTTCACCAGAACCGAGGACGGCTGGCCCTCCGGCGCCCGCGCCGAGATCTGGGGCCGTGGTGTCGTGCCGCGCGACCGCGCCACGCGACTCGCCCTGACCGCCGCCGGCTGCGGCTAACCCGCACGGTGCCGTCATGGCTCACACGCCCCCGCACACCGATGGCCACATGAACCCGAGACGAGGTCGCACGCCGGCAAACGACCACCAGCACACGAGCTGGCGCTGCGACGCCAACTACGACTCGGGCGAACAGCTACCCGTGCCGGTTCTGTCTTCCTGCGGATGTCCAACCCGGGCAACAGATCCTGGACGTCAGCACCGCACTCCCAGCGGCACCGTGAGGCATCTGGACATCGCACCAGACCCCCCGGCTCCACCATTCGAATACACCGCAACACAACCACCACACCGCATACGAACACTGCCCACGACAGGAGAATCCCGTGCCACACGCCGACCTCGACCCCGAATTCATCGAACCTCTGCGCTACTACCAGGAAGATCTCGAGAAGCTCTCGTGCGAACCACAGGCCCAGGAGGCCACTGACGAGACTCCGTGGATCGCGAGCTTCATGTTCAACTGCGACGTCCCGAAGAAGGTGGTCGACGGTTACCGTGCTGCCGCCGTCCTGATCGATCCATGCTGGTTGCTCACCTGCGGTCACGTTTTCGGCGACATCTTTCGCCCGGAGGATGCGCCCAAATTCGAGGACCTGGACCTCTACGTCCGGATCGGAGGACAGCAACTCGGCACCGGAACGGTGCACCGATTCGACAAAGTCGTCACGAACCGATTCCGCATGACAGAAGACCGGTCGGTCTTATGGGGGCCGGTCAACGATCTGGCCCTGGTGCGCCTCACCGAACCCGCCGACGCCGAGCCGGCCGTACTCGCCGACTTCCACGGCCTGCGCGTCGGCCACCGTATCCGCGCGTACGGCTGGCCTGACGGACGTCGGGGCACCGGGCGTCTCACGCGGGTGGACACCGAAGTCATCCCCCCGGAGTCCTGCATCGGGATGGCGCCCGGCCCCGGTGACGCCTGTGTCGCGAACGTCGCGAGCGCCCCGATTCGCCCGGGCTACTCGGGCGGCCCCGCGTTTCTGCTCCCTGACGACGACACGAGCACCGTGCCCCTCCTCACCGGCGTGGTCAGTCGCGGAATCTACGGGCAACCCGAGACTTTCCCCGGAGTTGTCACAGACCTGACGCCCCACCTTCCATTCATCCGCGCCACCATCGCCGGTAGCGCCTAGCCCGCGCCGGCGCCGCAACGATCTCGCACACCCGCCTGCCACTGGACCCAGCGGCCTCGACACTCGGTGATCGATCGCTCCAGCGCCAGGTTGGTGCTCACCGGATCCCCGGGCCACGCCCGCGCAGTACCTCTAACCCACCCGACCCTTGCGAGACAGACGAAAGACATGACCCTCATCGGCACCGCACGAACCCGACTCCATGCGGTCATCGACCCGATTCTCACCACCCGCCACGACATGTTGCCGCCGCCGGACGACGGAACCGTGGACCCGCTACTGGCGTACTTCCAGTGGCGTGGCTGGACGATCGTCGACCGCGACACCCACACCACCGCGGTGCTGAGCTACCCGGAGAGTTTCCACGGCGCGCTCGGCACAGTCGACCGTCGCTCGGCCGCGCCGGATGACAACCTGCAAGAACTCGAAGTCGAGCTCGTTCTGCGTGGTGTGCACTGGGTTGCCCATTTCTCCTCGTGCGGGGTGCTGATCGGCTGCGACCGCCATCGCAGCATCCCCGTCACCATGGGTGTCCACGCCCTCCCGTTCACCGCAGTGCTTGGCATTCTGGAATTCCTTGCCCGTCGCCGCCGACCACGCGACATCGCGCACTGCTTGGTCTTCGGCGCGTGCAGCAGCCACAGCATTCCCAGCGGGCCCTGCCTGCTCCGGCAGCCAGCGGCGGACCACCGCTCCACCCTGCACGCCGTTCACCATGGCGGCGAGGGAGCGGAATAGATGAACCACACCGACCGGGACCACATCAGCGATCGTCCCGCCACGCCCGCCTACCGAGCATTGTCAACGACCGCAAGCCCCGACGAGTCCGCGGCCTCGACCGGTTCGCTGCGGCTGGATCTGATGTTCGTCTTCCCTGTCAAGTCAGCGTGTCTAGCACGGCAGGGCTCTGAAGGGCTCACAACATGTCCGTGATCAACGATGCTTTTGCAGAACTTGATCTGATGTTCGTAAATTTTGATCACGGTGGTGCGTCCTCCGATCAGTCAGTTGACTACTGCATGGACGGGCTGGTCGAGTTGGTGGGCGCCGATGACCGATGGCCCGATCTCGGGGTTATCGCGGAGACGAACTTCTGGCGCTTCTTCGGCAACAGAGGACATGGCGCGGCGGAAGTAGCCTTGAACACCGTCGCCCGGGATCGCAATTACGTTCTCCGGGTCGGCTCCCTTCCGGGTGACTGGGGCGCGATCGGTCCGGCGCTTCTCTACGACGCCAGTAAGGTTCTCGTGCACGAGTGGCACGGTGACCCGCGGGATGCTGGCTTCCTCGGCCGCAACCGCAATCGCGCGGTGATCTCGCCGCGAGACCTGCCAGAGCGGAAGATGGACCTGTTCGCCACGCACGGGCACCCGAACGGGGACCTGCGACTGCAGGACGTTGACCGCTTCAGGCCATACGGCACCTGCAAAGCACGACCCGCCGCAGTGCTTGCCGACTGGTTCGGCCACCCCTCTGGCCCAGAGTTCGAGCCGGCCAGCTACGCCAAGCATTTCGACGAAATCGCACATTACGCGCCTCGGATGCTGTTTCCCGACGGGATCCCGATGCCCGGCGACCATCCTTTCGCCACCAGCGCTCTGGACTTCCTCTGTGGACGGTGGGTGGACGACCGCCGCATCGGTGGAGTCGGCTTCCAGCACGTCGGTGAGCTTGCCCGGGTCTATACCCCTACGAACTTTCCCGCCCTGAATGGTCGCCCGCCGACCCAGATCGACGGCGCGGTACTGAATCCGCAGGCCGCGGAGATGCTCGTGCCCGGCAGCGTCCAGGTTCATGAGCCAGTCGAACCCAACGAGGTGCGGCCTGGTCGCAAGTGGCGGAGAAACGACCATAAGCGGTTCTTGTTCGCACTCAGGTTCTCCGCTGACGGACGGTCGCGCACCTGACGAGCTTCTGCTTGGACCAGCGTGTCAATTTCCTGTCCCGCTGGCGGCCTGTCAGTGGGTGAAGATGCCGCAGACTTCTGTACTGGCGCAGGAGGTGGCGGTGTAGGTGGCGGCTCGTGCTTGGAGCTGGCGCAGGTCTTGTTCGGCGGCGTGCAGGTCGGCGATGCGGCGGCGGACGTTGCTGAGGTGGCGGTCGATGAGTTCGCCGACGTGGTCGCAGGGTGCTTGGCCGATGTCTCGGATGGCGAGGATGTCCCGGATCTCGTGCAATGGGAGTCCTGCGGCCTGGGCGGTGCGGATGAACTCGAGGCGGTGGGTGGTGTCAGGGTCGTAGTCGCGGTAGCCGCTGGCGGTGCGGGGCGGTTCGGGCGGCAGGCCGGATTGTTCGTAGAACCGGATGGTCTTGGTGCTGACCGCCGTGGCCTGGGCGAGTTCGCCGATGCGCATGGTGGCGATTCTACGCCTTGACCTTCCACCCAGGTGGAAGGTTTACGGTGCTGGACGAGGTCAGCGTGTGTGCCAGACCGTAGAGGATGGGTGTCATGGAGTTGGTCGTACTGTCCGTTCCGGACTGTCCACATGTCGCGCTTCTGGATGACTTGCTGCGGGATGTGCTTGCCGATCGCCCGGAGGTCCGGGTTGTGCACCGCGAGGTCACCGAGCACGCCCAGGCGGAGGCTGAGGGGATGCACGGTTCGCCGACCCTGCTGGTGAACGGTGTCGACCCGTTCGCTGTGCCGGGGTCGCGGCCGAGCGTGTCGTGCCGGTTGTTCCGTGATGAGGACGGTCTGGCACGGCCGGCGCCGCCGAGGACGGCCTTGGTCGCCGCGCTCACCACATACGGCGGTCGGACGGAGCCGCCGGTGGCGGGCCTGCCACCGGGTGTGGCCGAGATTCTGCGGGTTGGTGGGCAGCGGCGCCGGGCACCGGAAACGCGGGGGCAGCGAGCGGTCCAGCAGGCGGTCCTGCGGTCGTTCGCCGTAGCGGGGCATCCACCGACGGCCGACGAGCTGGAGGTGGTGTCTGCCGAGTTCTCGGCATCGGCCGCGGAGGTGCTGGCGCTGCTGCACGACGCCGATTTCCTTCGGCTGGACAGCGCTGGGTGCATCACCGTGGCGTATCCGTTTTCGGCGCTCCCGACCCGGCATCGCGTCACACAGGCCGATGGGGTCTTGGTGTTCGCGATGTGCGCGGTCGACGCTCTCGGGATTCCGGCGATGCTGTCCACGGACGCAGAGATCGTGTCGACCACCGCCGACGGCGCGGAGGTTGTCGTCAGCGTCCTCGGCGGGCGGCCTGAGGCCGACCCGTCGACGGCGGTGGTCTTCGTCGGCGCGAGTTGTGAGACGGGGCCGGCCGCGGAGGTGTGCTGCGGTCATCTGAACTTCTTCGCCAGCCGCGACGGCGCCGCGGGCTGGGCCGCCGCGCATCCTGACGTGCCGGGATCGATTCTCGGCGTGGGTGAGGCGTGTGAGCTGGGACGTGAGATCTTCGGTTCGTTGCTGGCCTGACCTTCGAGGCGCGGTCGGCGTCCGCTATCGAGGCTCGGTGGGTGGCGGGTGGAGGCGCGAGCGGGTCCTCGCGGCAAGATGTATCCGCGCCCGTTTACGCGGACGCGAGGTGGGTGTGGTGAGCGGACCAGGGTAAGACTGGTCCGCTCACCACACTGTCACGCTTCCGTGGTCATCGCGGACAGCGGCATCTATTCGGGCTTGCAGATGCAGGGTCCGTCGACGCTGCTCGCGCAGCTCTGTGCGCCCTGGCCGCCCTGGATCTCGTCGAGTTCGGTCTCGGTGAGTTCCTGCGGCGGGGCAGTTGTGATCTCCATGTGTCACCTCCTGTCGCGTGCTGATGTGGTCTCAACGCCGGGTGTGGCGTGAGCGTGGAGAACCCGCGACAGGCCGGTGGCTTGCTCGGGCGCCGGGATCCGGCGTGCGACGGTACGCGGCCGATCGGGTTTCACGGCAGGATGGCGGTTGCGCCCCCGTGGTGGCGGGCGTGAGATGGCCAGGTGGTGGGCGGGCCAGGGTACGACTGGCCCGCCCATCACCCGGTTCTCAGCACATTTCTCGGTGTGCGGCCGGTCAGCAGCCGCAGCCGCCGTCGACGGTCAGGGTGCAGCACGGGCCGCCGTCGTGGCCGCCCTGAATCTCCTCGAGTTCGGCTTCGGTGAGTTCGGGCGTGACGATGGTGTCTTCCATGGTGGTTCACCTCCTTTCGGCTTCTGGTGTGGTGTGGTTCTCGCCGCCTGCGGGGGCGGGGAGCAGGGAAGCCGGGCTTGCCGGCCCGGTGGTGGCGCTCGCGCGGTGGCCGTTGGGTGTCTGGTCGATTTGGGCGGCGACGAGCCGCGTGTAGTGCTCGCCGTGGGCTAGCAACTCTGCGTGGGTGCCGTGTTCGGAGATGCGGCCGTGGTGCAGGACGAGGATCTGGTGGGCGTCGCGGACGGTGCTCAGCCGGTGCGCGATGACGATCTGCACGCACTTCAGTTCGGCGAGGTTGTGGTGGATGCGGGCTTCGGTGGCGGCGTCGAGGTGGCTGGTGGCCTCGTCCAAGAGCAGGATCCGGGGTTCGCGCACGAGAGCCCGGGCGAGGGCGAGGCGTTGCCGTTGCCCGCCGGAGAGACCGCTGCCGCGCTGGGCGAGCTGAGTGCCGTAGCCCATCGGCATCGCGGTGATCTCGTCGTGCAGGCACGCCAGCCGGGCCGCGCGTTCGATCTCTCCGGCGGGGACTGTGGGGTCGCGCAGGGTGATGTTGTCGGCGATGGTGCCGGCGAACACGAACGGCTCCTGCGGCACGACACCGATCTGGGCCCGCAGCGCACGCGGGTCGAGGTCGTCGGCGGCAATGCCGTCGAAGCCGATGTGGCCGCTGGTCGGGGTGTAGAGGCCGAGCAGCACCATGCCGAGGGTGGTTTTGCCGGAGCCGGTGGCGCCGACGACGGCGACCTTCTCACCGGGCTCGACGCGGACGCTGATGTCGTGCAGGACCGGCGGACTGAACAGGTCGTAACGGAACCCGACCTTCTCGAGGTCGATCCGGCCGCGCAGCCGGTGGCCCGCGGCGGCGGGGTCGCTGCGTTCGGGCGGGCTGTCCAGGACGTCGGCGAGGCGTTGCAGCTGGGCACCGGCCAGCTGCAGCCGTTGCCCGTTGGCCACCACCGTCGCCAGTGGCGACACGATGGCCGACGCGAGCCAGGCGACCGCCAGCATGGTGCCGGGGGTCATGGTTCCGGCGAGCACGCGGGTCACGCACAGCCACAGCACCAGCAGCGGCGTCAGCACCCGCAGCGCCGTGGTGACGGCGTCGACGACGGCGGCCAGGTAGGTCCGGCCCAGGGTGGCGCTCATCCAGCCGGACAGCAGATGTCCCAGACGGCCCAGGGCGCGGTCTTCGGCGGCGGCGGCCTTGTAGGTGGCGATCCCTTCCAGGGATTCGACGAGATAGCCTTGGGTTTCGGCCTGGGTGGCCAGATCGGCGGCCATCCGTTCGCGGACCGAGCGGGTGGTGGCGATCAGCAGCAAGACCACGGCGGCCAGTACCCCGAGCACCGCCAGCGCCACCGGGAGATCGAGGGCCGCGAGTACACCGAGGTAGGCCAGAACCAGCACGGCGTCCAGCAGCGACCCGAGGGTTTGTCCGGTCATCAGGTCACGCAGCATCGCGATGCTGCCGAAGCGGGTGACGAGGTCGCCGGTGCTGCGCTGTTCGAAGAACCGCAGCGGCAGCCGGAACAAGTGCGCGCTGAACCCGAGCAGCGCGGCCGTGTCCAGGCGGCCCTGCAGATAGACCAGCAGCGACGATCTCAGCAACGTGGTGATCAGCTGCGCCACGGCCACCACCGCGATGCCGATGCCCATCAACGACAGCACGTCGGTGGACCGCAACGCCGACAGGTCGTCGACGACGGTGCGCGTGGCCAGCGGCATCGCCACCACCAGCGCCTGGGCGACGATGCTGACCGCGAGCACCTGCAGCAGCAACGCCATCGTCCCGGGCAACCGCCACAGCGAGCGGGCATAGGTCCGCCAGAAGGGCTCCCCGGACGCCGGGCGCGGCTCGAACTCGTCGCCGGGACCGGCGCCGAGCACCGCACGGCCGAGACCAGCACGGAACTCCTCAGGCGTCAGACGGCGTCGTCCGCGGCGGGGGTCCATGATGTCGACCCGTCGCGGCGACATCCGTTCCACGACAACGAAATGGTTGCCTTCCCAGTGCGCGATCGCGGGCAGCGCGACCGCCTTGAACGCCTCGGGTGTGGCGGCGTAGCCCGTCATCGTCAAGCCGCAGGCGCGTCCGGCGCGCAGCAGTCCGCCCGCGCTGACCCCGTCCCGTCCCGGAGCGCACAGCTCCCGCAGTTCCCGCACCGGCGTGGGCCGCCGGTGATGGCCCAAGATCATCGACAGGCACGCGAGACCGCATTCGGCGTTGCTCGACTGCAAAACCAACGGCACCCGGCCGCGCAGCCGCGCCATGCGGGTCACAACAGTCCCCCGATCACGATCACCAGAACCGTGAGACAGATCGCGGCCACCGCCAGCAAGACCCACAACAGCCTCAGCGCCGGCGCCCGCACCGCGACCGGGAGGATGTCGCGCTCCCGGCCCGCGAGCACCTGGGTACCTTCGTCGGCGAACAGGACGCGTTTCTTGTTCTCCCCCATCGGTTCACCACCTCTTCGACGCTGTGGTCGGGTCACGGTCTCGCGGCGGCCGTCTCCTGGGTCGTCGCTGTGTCACGATCGTTTCGCCGCGGCGCGACATCAAGATCGATCACCGCGGACAAGTGCTCCGTCGCCGCACGATCGACCGAGTAGTACGCCCAGATCCCGCGCTGCTCGCGGCGCAGCAACCCCGCCGAGACGAGTTGCTTGAGATGGTGGCTCACGGTGGATTGCGCGAGCTCCATCGCCATGGTGATGTCATAGACGCACACCGGGGAGCTTTGGCGGGCCAGCAGATTCACCAGCTGTACCCGATGCGGGTGCCCGAGAGCCTTGAACAGCACCGAGATCTGCTTGGCTTCCTCGGCGGGAAGCCGCGGCGTCGTCAAGGGAACGCTGCACAGCGGAACCCCGGACGGCGGGATCGGGGCGCACTCGGCCTCTGACGGGGCGACCACGGTCCGCTCCACTCGAGTCACATCAACCCCCTCATCGAGATACCTCGATGTACTAGATCCAGGTTCTTCGATGTGTCCGACCGTACGAGCCCCGTGCTCCAACGCACAACCCCCGCCACCGGAATGGTCCAACCACCGGCGACAGGGGCTGTCACAACGCGTGCATCACCACAGAACCCTCAGGCTCACGCGAAGCTGGCCTTCGCGGTCTCGTAGAACTTCTTCATCTCGGCGTTGGCGGCCACCGTGGTCTCCAACGCCGAGATGAACTCCTCGGCCAGACCACCGGGCAGCACGGCGAGGATGCGGTCGTCGGCGATGTCGGTGAACGTCCGCATGCCGATGCACCCCAGCGCCATCCGCGGCGTCTGGCTCTTCAGCGCCAGCGGCAGCGCCGCGCAACCGGGCCGGCCCGAGACATCCATCGGGGACGCGGTCCACTTGGCGTTTCCCGCGGCCTCGTTGTAGATCATCGCCTGCGCCGGTGTCAGCCACAGCAGGATCAGATCGGGTTCGATGGGGAATTCCGCGAGCGGCCCGTACACGATCCCCGCGCTTTTCTTGTCCACCGAGGGGATGTTCGCCGCCTCGTCAGGGTCCAGGTACCGGGCGTCGCACATCGACTGCACCAGGCCGCCGAGTTGCTCACCCGTCGCCTCGGGCAACTCGAAACCCATCACCATCGCCCCGACCGGACAGTTGAAATGCTGTTCGGCGGCGGCGTAAAACACCCCCTTCTCGGCGACACGCCAGAAGTTACAACTGGAGGGCACAGCCTCGGTCGAGACCGCGACGCCGTCGGGTGGTCCGTCAGCGAACGTCAACGCCACCGGCGGCAGATCCGCCGAGAGCAGGTCGGTGATTCTTCCTGCCGCATGAGCATGCTCCACTTTTCGTGCCTTTCGCTGGTCCTCTGATGGTGGCGGAACACGATCACCAGCCCGACAGCTCACTTCTAGGTGAAATGACAGCGGCCAGCAATACGGTGTTCCCAGATTTCCTTCGTGCCGACCGAGAAATAGTGCACAAACCCGCCCTCGCCGTGACAAGGAAAGGAGCGTTCGACGTACGTCGTTGCGGTACGAGCCACGACTTCGTCACCCCACCCCTCGACCTGCGCACTACACCCCCGGACCACGGGCCGCACTGATCAAGAGAGAGTCGCGAACCCGGGTAGCCGGTAAATCCTGCCCCCCGTTGGGCCGACACCGCGTCGTCCACTCGGGTGCAACGTTGATCCAGTCGGCCAACCGGTTCGGAACCGAAGGAATCGTTAGACACGCTCCGTTTCTACGAATACCGATCGGTACATGCGTGCTCACTGTGGATGGTTGTGTCAGCTTGAACCGTCACAGTCGGATTCGTCTCCGCAATCGCCGACGTGTCTGGTTTCGCAGTCGCCGTCTCCTGCCCCGATCCCTGCCAGGAAATGCCCTGCGTCGAACTGGCGGGACTCGCCGTGCAGCGAGGGCGCAGGGATCTCGTTGTGAGGTGAATTCGCGAGCGCGAGTTGTGGGAGGCGGCCCTACGGGCTCAGTGTGCGTCGGCCGGGCAGGGCTACAACGGTGGCGTCAGGTTGCGCGAGCGCCTCGCGGAGCTGACTGTTCTCCAGGGTGAGCTGTTGGACGACGCGGGCGAGAGCCGGGACATCAGTCCGTAGCCGCGAGAGCTCGGCGTTCTTGCCCGCGATCGTCTTGTTCAGTCTGACGATGGTGGCACGCAGTCTCTGCTCGACCTCGGCCACCGCCCCGTGCTCGGTGGTGCGCTCGTAGAACTCCGCTTTCAGGTCGGTGTGCCGTTGGGTCAGCGCGTTACGGGGAACGCCTGCCTCCAGCGCGAGGGCAACAACAGTCAGCGCTCCCTTAGACCGCTGTGGGGTACCGGCCAGGATGCGGGCCATGGCGGCTCGGATGCGGTCGCGTTCGTCGGGGGCGGGGCTCATGGGGCATCCTCAGGCAGGGTGATGCGAGTACGGTCGTGTGTGTCGGCATGAGCACGAAGTCGGTCTGCGTTGGCACGCAACCGCGTTCCGACCGGCTGAGGGACGTGGGACGCGGCGCGGTCCAGTGCATTGGCGCGTTCTCGGAGTTGGATGGCGTGTCGATCGGTGCGGACGATGTTGCCGCAACCAGGAACGCAGTGGTCCAGGCTGGGTGCGTCCTTGACGCCGTCGCGATGACACAGCGCAGTGCCGCGTTTGTAGTGGCAGAGCAGCAAGGCATGCGGATTGTCGTAAATGATCGCGTCCTCGTTCACCAACAAGCGCTTGGCTGTCGTGGCGGTGATGACGGTGCCGGCGAAGCGCGGTGCGGTGGCGGATGCCTTGATCGCGCGACGGGCCGCGGGTCCCGACACACCTCGACCAGCTTGGAGGTCGTCATGCACGTCGGCGACAGTGTCGGCGACCGCCCTGACAGTTTCGATGTCGATGAGCTCGTGGATTCCGCCGCGACCGCGGGAAGCGTAGGCACCGGAGATCGCGGTCCGCAAGTGTCCGTATTGGATTGCCAGTGCGACGAGGCCGTTGGGACGGCGTGCGATATGCCAGGCCAGGGATCGGCGGAAGCGTGCGGTACCGATGTTCCCGAGCGGGTCGGGTGGGATCGTCTCGCCGGTCAGTCCGCAGCGGTCGGCTTCCGTGTTCGCCCAGTGCACGAACGCGTCGATCCGCCTGCGGAATGTGGTCAGTTTCAGCGTCCCGGTCCCGGGACGCATGTGCATGTCGTGAGCACAGTGGTCGAATAACAAGGCGCCATCGGGAACCATGCGTTCCAGGACCCGGATGGCTCGGACGACCGGGGTGATGGCGCCCCAAGGAACGTCGCGCTCAATCCCAGCCGACAGGTGATTCCCCTGATCGTCGGTTGCGCTCTTGTATTCATGGCTGCGGATCAGGTGTCGTGAGCCCTTGCCACCGGGTTCGGGGTCCGGGCAGCACCCGGCCCGTAACCCCAGGACTACTGGTGGAAAGTACTTATTCCAACCATGCGCTATTCCTCACCGGAGACGAGGACCTGACCGGCACTGGCATTGCGGTCGCGGATGACAGGGCCAGTTGCCGGGCAGCCGGCACGCTGCATTGCCGTGCGTCGTCGACTCCTACCGCCACTCGAACGTCCTATTCTGCTGACGACCGAACTAGGCCATTCGCGACCGGCAGCCCTCCGGGCACGCAAACACTCAAGCCGACAACATGGTGGCTGGCGGCCTGCGCTCAAAGTCAACGACATAACGTGCAATCCATGGTGGCTGTTTGATCGCCAAGTCGAGCAGATCCGCCGCCGAGCGCCAGCGATCGGTAGAGGGGCCGGTCAGCATCGGCGTCGATCCTGCCCCTGCCGTCCTGACCTCTGCCGCCGCGAGCGCACACGACTTACCGCTACCCTGCGTGGTCGCCGCGCCCGAGACTGAGTGGATTCGACGCCGTGCACATTGAGTACCCGTCGACGGCAAATGTCACTGGTACACCCAGTGGCGGTGAAACGCTTTCCCAATTAGTCGTTATGCTTCGGACGCCGAATTGACTTGACTGCTCGCTCCAAACCCTCGACCAGTTGAACGCTCGTTGGGAGAGGACCGTGTGAGTAGTCATAGCCCGGTTTACGGATGCGATGTTTGCGGTACAGGATGTGAACGTCATCGCCCTCAGTACCGTACTGCATCGGCACATATCGCCCACTTGGTGTATATCCGGTCGCTAGATCTTCCACATGATCAACGCCATGAGACCCACTCCACTCCCACCTGAATGTGCCGATCGGCCACGCGGGCTCTGCGTCTACGTACACTTCGTGGCCTGACTTCCCAAGCCACCTCTCGAACAGTGTGTACTCATATTGTCCTACCACTCGACGCGGCAGAGTGCCGGGATTGCCCGCTTTCTTGAGCTCCAGGAGTGCAGCGTACTTGCGACGTTCAAGGTCGGTCTGCGCTTCCGCTTCCTTCTTGCGCTCCATTTTGTCCTCGTCGGCACGGATCTTCGCCGACTGCCGCGCATGTTCGAAAGCAATCTCAGCTGCTTCGCCAGCTTGCTGATCGTACTTTCTGTTGCAGGGGCCATAGATCGGTATAGGGGTGTAGCCGCGATTTGCGCCCATGCCGGGTGGCACAGCGTCAACGACGACTTCCGTTGTGCACTGAAGGTGTCCAGGTGAGGTAATCTGGAACTGCTGTCCGTGGCACTGAGGGCATCTCATGCGACTTAAACCTGCCAGCGTGGGTGATGGAGGTAGGCACTTCACGCGTCTACGCGGTGAGCGTTCAGTTCAGCACGTACGTCGTTGGTGCTGGCTTCAGTGTTAACACGGTAGGTCGCGTGCTTCCCGTACTTGCACCTCGATCTCTAGCAGCCGTGCTGGCCGAGCCCAGCGAAGGCGCGTCAGCCGAGAGCGTGACTTGACCGACCTACTCTCATGCCGCTGATCGGGGGCTATTCGTCCCGCTGTGGCTTGCCGTGCTCGGCGGCTCGTGCGGCGAGGTAGTCGGTCCAGTCTCGGCGGGCGTAGGTGACCCAGCGGACGGCGGTGTTGACGTGGAGGCCGAGGAGGTCGGCGAGGATCGCGGCGGGCAGGTCGGTGCGGCAGCCTTTCCGACCGTCCCGCACCCTCGTGACCGGCCCCAGCCGTTCATGCCGAGTCGCGTATACGGGCTGGGTGCGTGACGCTCCCGTGCCCCGAGTCGCGGCCGACAACGCCAACCCTGATGCCGACGAATGACGTCGGCAGCATGGCGCCGGCCTCCGGAGGCTCGGCCGGAAGCAGCATCGCTCGGCGGCGGTGCGGGGCGAACTCATCGAACGGCGCCGGGCCCGGTCGTCCACGACCTGACCGCCGCCAGAGCGAAGCGCAGTTGCCGATTGGAGGCGTCCGCCGCCCGGCTCGCAACCCCTCGGGCCGGAACGCCGTGATGTTTCGAGTTTCCCGGAATGTCGGACCGGCGTGATAGACGGTGGACATGAACGTTGCACTGGTATGGCACACGTGGAGGGCTGTCGGAACGTCCGTTGCGAGCGGACCGGCCGCGGCGCGCCGCGTGCGGTGGTGACATCGTGTCGTTGACCAGTGAACTCGCCAGCCCCCGAAGCCCGCTCGCCGCGTGGTGCGGACGGACATTCACCGGGACGGCGTCGGTGGTCGAGCAGATCGCGACCGCCGTACGGGACGTCCGCCCGGTCCGTCCAGTAGGCGAAGTCCCGGCACGGTGGTGGGCGGAGGTCGGCGGCGCCTTCGGACAGCGGCTTGCTGACCCGGTCCAGCCAGCGCCGCCGTACTACGCGCTGCTCGGGCTGATCCAGGCCAAGTGGGCGTCCCCTGCGTGGGCGCACGATCAGGCCGCGCGCTACCCCAGCCACCGGGACCTCACCGCCGAGTACCGTGCCCGCGCGCTGCATATCCGGTCCGCGGCGGGGTCCTGGCTAGACCTTGGCGGCCCCGGCGAACGGCACCTACCGGGCAACCCGGCCGCCG
This sequence comes from Amycolatopsis sp. WAC 04182, assembly GCF_003947465.1. NCBI lineage: Bacteria > Bacillati > Actinomycetota > Actinomycetes > Pseudonocardiales > Pseudonocardiaceae > Amycolatopsis > Amycolatopsis sp. WAC 04182. Next base: position 246,303 of record NZ_QHJJ01000003.1, on the reverse strand, counting down.
AGGTGGTGTGGGCGGACTTCCTCGAACGCGGACGCACCTACCTGGCCCGCCACGCCCCTACCGGAACGCTCGGCACGTTGACTGAACTAAAGCACGAATTTTTGCAGCTCAAACGCAGTTTCTGTTAGCTTCCCCCGCCATGCGTGAGCACCAGCAGCAGCGGGATCTGACCGGACTCGTTTTGGCCCGGGTGTGCCGGTTGATTGCGACCGACGAGTACATGCCCTACCGGCTCCTCGATGCCGACGAAACGGCGGTCGAGGCTGTTGCTGAGTACTTCGCGGAGCTGCAGGCAGCTCGCTCGTCGCGCTCGACGTTGTACTCCTACGGCAACGACCTGCTGCGGTGGTGGCGGTTCCTCGCCTCTGTGGACGTGGCCTGGAACCACGCGACACGGAGCGAGGGCCGGGACTTCATGCGGTGGATGAAGCTCGCCGACAAACCCAGCCGGCCCCACTGGCGAGCCGAACGCGCAGCCGCCGATGGAACGCCGGTTCCCGCCCCGCGGTCGAGCACCCCACGTCGGTCGGCCGCAAGGTATGCGGCGTCGACCAGGGCGCACGCGGAGACGGTGCTACGTTCGTTCTACGACTTCCACCTGGAAGCCGGGACCGGACCGATCGTCAATCCGTTCCCGCTGGACCGGTCGCGGCGGGCGGGCAGGGCACATGCCCACCACAACCCGCTCGAGCCGTTCGAGAAGGCCCGGACGGGCCGGTATCGGCCGGTGGTACCCCAGCGCCTGCCGAAACGGATACCTGACGATGCGTTCGACGCGCTGTTCGCCGGGCTGAAGCACCACCGGGACCGGGCGCTGCTGGCGTTCTGGGTCTCCAGCGCGGCCCGCGCCGAGGAGCTGCTCGGAGTGACGCAGAAGCACGCCGCTCCGGGCCAGCAGGTGATCGGCGTCGTGCGCAAGGGCAGCGGAGCGTTCCAGTGGCTGCCGGCGTCGCCGGATGCGTTCGTGTGGTTGCGGCTCTACCAGGAAGAGCAGTGGGGCCGGGGCGCACCGCGCGGCCGCGACCAACCGCTGTGGTGCACGCTGCGGCGACCATGGCGCCCATTGGCCTACCCGGCCGCCCGCGCGATGTTCACCCGCGCGCAAGCCCTGCTGGGCTCGAACTACTCGCTGCACGACCTACGCCACACCGCGGCCTACCGGATGGCTGAAGATCCGCAGATGCCGATCACCGACGTTCAGCAGGTGCTCGGCCACGCCAGCCTCCGCACCACGCAGCTCTACACCGCGCCAACGCACGACGACGTCATCGCCGCAGCTGTGGCGCATCATCGCCGACGAGCCGAACCCCGCGTCGTGCCGGCCGCCGCGGTGAGCAGCCCGCAGTACGACCCCGCGTCCCTGGACGTTCTGTTCGGCCGGACCTCATGAGTCCCGACAGCACGTTGCTCGCCCCGGATCAGCGAAACTCAGCTAGTGCTCCGGCGTTCGTGGGTGAGGCCGGCCGGGCACTGCTGAAGCGATTCCCGCCGCGGACTCGACCGGCCAGCTGGCCGATGACGGAGACAGCCGCCAGCGACGTCCTCGGGGTGATCGAGCAGTGGCCGGCGCACGAAGACACCCGGGCCGCACGCCGATTCGGTGTCGACCGGCTGCTGCGCTGGCTGGCAACGTTGCCCGGCGCCACCTGGCAGGAACGCTGGCAGAACAGCCCCGCGCCCGTGCTGGGCCACCAATGGCCTGACGCCCTCGCTTCCTGGCTGACTGATCAAGGTGACAGGCTGAGGACGAAGGCGTTGCGCAGCGGGCTGCTCGTCCTGGTCGTCGCGGACGTGATCCGGCCCGATGCGGAGTTCCTGCTGCTGGTCGTGCGCAGCCGACACTGGCAGGACGAGGTGCTGCGGAACCGCGATCCGGACGGTTTCGCACGGCTGAAGGCAGCATCCGACCCGCGCACGCTGGCGTCCCCGTCGGGCACGCTGGCTCTCACGCAGGTCGCGGTCATCCTGCTGCTCAAGGGCGGCGGAGTAGCCGACATCACCGTGGGCGACTGCCTGGAGCTGCGCTCGGTCGAGCTCGTCGTGCTGCGGCGCCGCAGCCGCGGCCGCGCGCTGTTCTACACCATGCTCAAGAAGTCCGGGCTGTTCCCGGCGGTCGCCCCGGCCACGTTGAGGGCATTCAACGTGTACTCCGGCCAGCTCAGCGCCGGGCAGCTCGTCGACCGCTACGACCTGCAGTGCCGTCCTGTCCGCGACCTCATTGTCGACTACCTCGCCGAGCGCCAGCCCGCGCTGGACTACTCCAGCTTCGACAACCTCGCCCGGACTCTCGCGCTGAACTTCTGGAAGAACCTGGAGATCGACAATCCCGGCATAGCGTCGCTTCACCTGGCCCCGGACGTCGTCGCCACCTGGAAGAAGCGCCTGCAGACCAAGGTCGTGCGCCGCCGCGCGCCGGACGGCTCGGCCACCGAAGTCGCCCGGTCCCGCGGGCACTACCTCAACCAGCTGGGATTCGTGCGCGCGTTCTACCTCGATATCGCCCAGTGGGCGCTGGAAGACCCGGCTCGCTGGGCGCCGTGGGCTGCCCCCAGCCCGGTCAGCAGCAACGAGATCACCTACACCAAGCACCTCCACCACCGCAAAGCTCGCATGGACCAGCGGACCCGGGAGCGGGTACCGGTCTTACCGGCCCTGGTGCGTGTCGCCGCACAGCGTCTTCGCGACGCGCAGACCCGGCTGGCCGCGGTCAAGACCACGAAGGCCGGCAGCGAGTTCGTCGTCCTGGGCGAGACTTACCTCAAGCTGAACAGCAAGAACCGCAGGGACATCGACAGCTCCTTCTGCGTTCTCGACACCAACGGCCACAAGCACCACCTCAACCATGCCGAGAACCGGGCCTTCTGGGGATGGGCAGCGATCGAGTTTCTCCGCCACACCGGGGTCCGCATCGAGGAGATGATGGAGACCGGCCATCACAGCATCACCCAGCACAGGCTGCCCACCACCGGCGAAGTCATCCCGCTGCTGCAGATCGCGCCATCCAAGTCCGACCGAGAGCGGCTCCTGGTGGTCAGCCCAAAACTGGCGGATGTTCTCTCCGCCACCATCAGCCGGGTTAGGGGAAGCGACGGCGCCGTGCCGTTGGTGCCGTTCTGGGACCGGCTGGAGAAGGTCTGGCTGCCGCCCGCACCGTTGCTGTTCCAGTGGTACAGCAACGGCGAACACCGAGCGGTGTCGGTGAAAACGATCCGCGCAGCGATCAGCGAGATCTGGACCGACGTCGGCATGACCGACGCCGCGGGACAGCTGCTGGACTTCCAGCCCCACGACTTTCGCCGCGTCTTCGCCACCGAAGCGATCATGAACGGGATGCCGCCTCACATTGCTCAGCTGCTCCTGGGGCACCAGGACATCAACACGACGATGGGCTACAAGGCCGTCTACCCCGAGGAGGTCGTCAACGGCCACCGGGCGTTCATCGCCCGCCGGCGCGCGGCTGCGTCCCAGCGAGGAGTACCGGACACCGACCGAGGAGGAGTGGACCGAGTTCCTGGGTCACTTCGAGCGGCGGAAGGTCGCGCTGGGTGATTGCGGGCGGGCGTATGGGACGGGGTGCCAGCACGAGCACAGCTGCGTTCGATGTCCGGTCCTCCGGGTCGATCCGAGCCAGCGGCACCGCTTGGAGGAGATCCGGAACAACCTCGCCGTCCGGATCGCCGAAGCCGAGCGCGAGGGATGGCGCGGGGAGGCCGAGGGGCTACGCGTCAGCCTCGCCGCCACCCGAGACAAGCTCGCCGGGCTCGACGAACGTGCCAAGCGAGCCACCACGGTCACCCTTGGACTGCCAGCCTTCGGTGAAATTGCAGGCAGAAGCACCTGCCTGCCCAGTCAATCGCCTCAGCGGTGAGGCAGTTCTTGGGGAAGCCCGTTGTGGAAATCCGCACCTTCAAGCTGGGGAGGCTGTGTGAAGTTGGTAGCCTCGAATGAGGCTTCTCCTTTGAAGGCAACGCTCTCGAACGAAGTTTTCCCAGCGAACTTGGACCTCCTGAAGAGTGTCTCACCTGCGAATATTGCACTCCTGAACCACGCGACCATGTTGAACTCGACATCGCTGAAGTCAGCTTCTTGGGCGAAGCTGGTTGCAGTGAACCAGACGTGCCCAGCGAAATGCGTTGACTCGAACTGGGCGACTCCGGAGAATTTCACCCGACCAAAGTCGGCATTTCCATCGAATCTTGCGTGCCGAACCAGCGTGTTTCGTGCAATTGTAGCGCCGATGAATCGGCCGGAACGCAGATGGCAGTGGTCGAGATCTAGGTCGAGCAGGACTGCGCCGGTGAGGTCCAGGTCGATGTCTGCCCAATAGGTTTCTCTTGGATGATCCCGGTCAGGCCCTGGCCTGATGTGGTCGCTGAGGATGCGCTGGGCCGTGAGGCGCACTTCCTGCTCCTGGCGAGTTTCGTCATCGAACGCGGCAACACCCGATGTTTGGTGGCGACCACCGGCGGCGAGGTGGCGAGCACCTGGTCGTGAGGCAGCGAGCGGTCGGCGAATACCAGCTCGACTGCGAGGGTGAGGTTCATCCGGCAATCGGAACGGGGCGCGGAGGTACGCACACAGCACGTTCACCACGGTTTGCCGTTGACTGGGGTTGCCCTGAGCGACACGTTCGAGGGCGTAGAGCCCGCCATGGCGGATGGCGGCTCTGTCGGAACCCAGCTGCTCAACAGCCTTCAAGTACAGCTCGGTCAGGCGCCGTTCAGCGGCGTCGTGCTCGGTGAACCACTGTCGACGCCGGGCAAGCACCAGCGCGAGCACGCCCCCGGTTCCTGCGCCGAGGGTCAGGCCGGTCTTGATCAGTTCGATTTGGTTCTTCGGGTCGCTACTGTCGACGAATACCAGCAGAAGGGTGATAGCTACCCCGGCGAGCACCGTGACCGGCACCACGATCACGGCGATTGCCCACCACCATGTCCCTTCGCGTCGTCGCCACCATCTCCCACGACCGCCTCGAAGGCTTCCCGGCTTCATGCCGTGTAAGTCTGCCGACGGTTGAGCGGCAGCGCGATGACCTTCGCCGAGGTTGTTGATCGCGTTAGTTCAGAGAAGGCTCCCCCGCCGCTGAAGCGGGCCTGGCTCGCCTGTGCTGGCTGCTGACCGTGTGCGAGGACGTATACCGCCGCGGGTTCGTCGACGACAGGCTGGCCCGGCTATTCGATTCCGGGCGCCCGACCGTCGATCAGCTGCGTGGCCTGGTCGAGCAGCGCCAGGTGGACGAGCTGGTCGCACTGGCGCGACGGCTGCACGAACGTGGCACCCTGTGGGAGCTCCGGAAACTCGCCGGCAACCCTGGCCCCGGCACACCGCTCGGGATCGCCGGGCCGACCATCGTGCCGCACTGGGCCGACGCCGACCTCCTCCTCGGCGCGATCGACCCCGACCACGGGATCGACGCCCGCGGCGGAACGCTGCTCGACGTCAAGACTGTCGTCAGCGTCCGCGACACCGGCAAAGTCGGCCGATGGCTCTGGCAAGTCCTGCTCTACGCGTGGCTGGACACCGCCGACCTGTACCGGATCCGGCGGGTCGGTTTACTGCTCGGCCGCCACGGCGTGCTGATGTCCTGGCCCGTCGACGAACTCGCCGAGCGCCTGCTCGGCCGCCGCGTAACCGGCGAACACGCCCGCGACGCCTTCCACGACATCGCCGGGCAGATCATCACCGGCCACGGTCTCCCCTGGCCGGTCGCTTGACCTGTTCAACTTTTGGGGACCCACCTTTCCCCAGAGTTGGGTATCTCATGAGACACGGCAGGGAATACGGGCGTCGGAGAGCGAGCGGCCTTGTGTGGGTGACACTAGCGACGCAGGTCGGTGGGCGACTTCCTGTTCGGCTTGTTGACAGGTGGGTGGTTTTCTAAAGTTGTTCGGTGATCCGGTCGCAGGCTTCTCGATCGAACGGAAGCCCGGCTCGGCGGAATACCAACGACGAGTTGCCGATCTGGTAGTTCCAGATCCTGGGGTTGACGACCAATGCCGCAAGGGTGTCGCGTTGTGCTGTCGACAGCTTGGTTTGTTCGTTGTATGGAGTGTCGAAGGCGGCCAAGAGCAGTGGACCCCATGTGGTGTCGAATCCGGTCCAGTCGGCTTGCCGGATGATCGCCTGGGCTGGTGCCGCGATGCGTTCGAAGTCATCGACTCGGGCGATGGCGGCGTCGATGAGTTCGCTGAGCGTGTAGAGGTCAGGCTCGGGGATGCCGCGGTCGGCCACGTCGGCCAGTGCGGCGACGATGATGTTGGTGGCCGTGGCGCTTTCTGCGAGGCTTGGAGCCAGCGCGGTGCAGATGCGCACGTCGGTGTCAGGGTCTGAGAGATCCTGCTCGGTGTGGTTGTCGAGCTCGCCGAGCTGCCGTACCCAGTAGGCGCGCTGCTCGGATGGATCAGCGGCCCAGCTGCGGAGGCGTGCGGCAAGGGCGGTCCGCTGATCGGCCAGCGCAGATGTCTTGACGTGCGAAACCGCCGCTTGGACGGCCCTTTTCCGCTGGGACTGGTCGGCATTGTCCAGGAAGCTGACCACCACGGGGTAGGACTCCTTGACTGCCTGCTGTAGCGGTGCGACGAGATCAGCGCAATGCGCGACCTTTGAAGCTTCTGTGGTCGCTTCGGCGACCCAACCGAGGAACTCAAGGAGCGCGTCACGGACTTCCGATGTGACTTCTCCTCGTGCGAGCAGTTGAACGATGACGCGAGTGGCCGGCGCTGTAGCAGACTCGGGGAATCCTTGGTGGAGCACGGCAGTATCCAGATGGTCGAGTGCGGCATTCCGTGCGTCGGGGTTCGTGGAGCTGAGTGCTGCCAGGTGCACAGGAGTGTCTGTGGCAGGGCCGTAGGCGTGGCTGAGCGATCCCCAGTCGATCTCGTCAAGCATTTACGCATGCTTCCATCAGGTGTTGCTGTAGGTCGAGCCCGGCTTGTCATCCCAAGGTTGGGACCGGCGATCGATCGGGACGACGCAATGAGACGGTTCCAGAAAGGCTGGAGAACGAGACCGGACCTGGTCAGAACGTCTGCGGGTCCGGCGATCACCCATCGGCGGCGCCAAGCACTTGCTCCTGCGCTGCCGACTCCGCCCGTATCGCAAGCACACAACCGCGCTCCTTTCGACCACCAGGTCCACGTGATCGCCTCGGACGGCGACATCACAGGCCTCCCGCATGACGCGTCACCCGAGGACAGGGCACGCTACGACCTGGTCGGATCACCGCGGCGGAGTGCTCCCGCCGTTACCCGCGCGATCCGGCCTTCGCTGGCTCTGCCGAGGTCCCGCAGATGCTGACGACGCAGGACAGCCCTCAGCCAGAACAGACGAAACCGCTGGTCACAACCCCGCCCTCGGCCGAACCTCCGGAAAATGGTTGATGAATTGCACGGCAGTAAACATTTCAACTACAGATAGCCCATTCGGGGCAGCCCGCGCGGCCGTCCACTATTTCACCACCACCTAGCGGTCTCCGCTGTGGGCGGTGCCTCGCGGCGCATTCTTACGTCAGCCCTCGACTGGCGGCGCTTGCTTATCGGCAAACGGTCCACCCATCGACTTCTACGGTATTCTGCTCGCAGGCACCTACTGCTTGACCATCTCTGCCGACCCGTCCCGGGCCACTCCCGTGCGCGGCGCCGGTGCGGGGTGAGCAGCTCCGCATCCGGCGGGGCAGCCCTGCCCGGTCGGGAACCGGGAGTGATGGATGGGTAATCGAGGTGCCGACGACGAGGACCGTCGGGTCCAGAAGCGGTACGCGCGGAGCTGCGAGGCTCTGGCAACGTTTCTAGAGGTAGGAGCCACTACGGTGGAACTCCTGAACGACGGCGCGAGCCTGGCGGCCAAGGCCGCCAGGCTCGCAGCGATCGGACTCCGCGTAGTCGCCAAGTGGGCGCGCAGGTAGCCGGAGCCCTCGTCGACGCGACTGGACGGTCGCGTGAGTGTCTGCAGCACTCCGCGGCCGTTCCAGTCACGCAGTCGCAATCATACCCACATCGCCATTTCCGCGAAAGTCGCGCGCAATTCAATGCGCCCACACGCCAGATCAACCGTTTTCCAAGCATCGATCAATTCCGCGACACCTCCTTTACACTAACGTCGACTTGCCGACCAGCCGCCGGACAAATCAAGTGTTGCACAATAGGACACAATCGCACCGTTGCAAACTTGCAGCGTTTGCAATTACCCCTAGTGGCATCGTTGCCGGTCAGAGCAGGTTTCCACCAATGCCCGCAGCATGATCTTTTCCAAGAGCGAGCGGAATGCAACCCAGAGTTACGACCTCATCCAGCACATCCCGGGGGAAAAGGGCAGGACGACGAACTGCGCGTCGCACGTCACACCCGACCGAAATGCGGCAGGGCCTCGCGAAGTGGGCCAGATCCGTCACGATGACCACCCGCCAACATCGACCCTGCCACCTGCGGCTATTGCCATTGCCCGACAGAACCCGCCCCTTCCGACCTATCGCGATACCTCGATACCTCCCCTGTAGGGTCTCGCCGCCCATGACATGTCGATCTTGCATGACCTGGGTGTTCCCCGTTGTCTAACGAAGACGTCACAATGATCAGTCCCAAACCCGTGACATTCCTCGGCTGAGGTTGTGCACCCGGCGGCTGCGGCGACCGGGCAGTGCGGCCTGGTCCAGCCGCCTGCCCGGAGGTCCTCATTGCGGCATGAGGGTGCGTTCGCAGTGATAGCAGAAGTTGCACGCGACGCGACCGTGCACAATGTCGAAGCACAGACTCCGGCAGCGCTCGCGGTGAGCAGCGCCGATGAGACGGCTGTAGAGCGCCAAGGGACCGTTATGGGCAGGCGAGTGTTGCCTCATGTGCCCGTTGCGCGTTCAACTGCTTCTGGCACTCGGCGATCTGAGCACGTATCTCCCTGATCTCCTGTCGGTCGCCGGAGTTCGTGGGGTCGAGACCGTCCAACACGTTGCGCAGGGCCGCGATCACCCGGTTGCTCTGGTTGATCGACCCGCGGACTTGGGCGCATTCCGGTGACTGGGTGACGGTGACCATGATTTCAGGAGTCAACTCGCCGAACCATTCCACGCCCTCCCTCACCATGCACCACTGGAACGGGACGCCGGCCGGTGTGGGCACGGTGACAGCGAAGGAGAACGTCGCCTCGTCACCGGGCTCGACCGGACCGGTCAGGATTTGCCGCCCGCTGCCCCAGACCATGTTGTCCTGCGGTGCCTGACTGCCGAGCCGGTAGCCGGCCGCCTCGGTCCACGTCGTCGCGCCTGTGTTGCGCATCGTCACCGACACCCGCGCGGGCTGGCCGAACGTCATCGCGGACGGAACCGACTGTGCTACGAAGGTCGCGTCGTTCCGTGCGATGGACCAGGGATGCCGTTCCAGGGTGGAGGTCCACCGGTCGATGCTCTGCGGGGTGGGGCCGCCGCTCGCCCGCCGGGCGGTCAGCAAGTGGGCCAGGCGGGCTCGGCCGGCGATGACCAGGTCGTGTGCGAGTGGGTAGGGCGGCTGGCTGCCTTCGTAGAGGCGAGTGGGGTCTTCGTGGCCGTAGAGGCGGTTCTCGTGTCGCCAGGTTTCCAGCCGGACCGCCGCGATGTCAGTGGCCGAGCGCCATCGGGCGCTGTCGGCGGCGACACCGTCGAGCACGTCCGCGGCACGCATCCAGCCGTAGTCCTTGTTGATCTGGACCAGGCCGGGGTCGATGGTGGTCATGTCGTGGATCTCCAGGTCCGGCGCGATGACGGTCACGCTGGGCAGTGGGGCGCCGCTGCCGGACCTCACCTGAAGGTCGTCGATGTTGGTCTCGTTGAGCACCAGCGACATGACCGACCGGCTGACGACGTCGGCGAGGCCCGCGGTGGCATAGGTGCCTGGTGGTTGCTCGACGACGGACAATGCGGATGCGCTGATCGCGTAAACCTGGTCCGCGCCCAGGTCGACGGCGATCTGGACAGGCAGGATCTCGCGGATGCCTCCATCCACGTAGGACTCGTTGCCGAGTCTGACCGTGGGAAAGATTCCCGGGATGGCGGCGGACGCGAGGACACCTTCGCGGACGTCCACCGACAGCGGCACGGCCGGCTGTGCCGCCACACAGGCAGCGAAAGCCGTGCGTGTCTTGCCGAGGTCGTTCTGCAGCTTGCGAATCTGACTGCTGTAGAAGCTCTTCTGCCCCGTGGATGCTGCACGGAGTTCTTGCTGGAGGTCGCGAATCACGTCTTCGACCTCCTGTACTTTTCCTTGCAACACGGCGCACTCTGCCAGCAGTGGCCCAGACACCATCACCGGTGTTCCGGTATTTTCAAGTACACCACCGGTTTCGGTGATGTAGCGCAACCTGCCGCTCTCCAAGGCGACAGTGGCCATTCGCCATCGCCCGCCCGCGCCCGCCCACTCGGCGATGTGGGCGAGGTTCACCTGCGCGTACAGCAACGTCCGGATGGGTAAGAGCTCGTACAGACTGCGTGCCTTCGTCGCGAGCAGGTTTAAGGACTTGAGCAAGGCGGCGCCGTCGCTGCCGAGAAACCACGCTTCGTTCCAGGTGTCCACGAAGATGTCCAGCATGCCCCAACGGCCGTCCTGCTTCTGTGGTCCACTGATGCCGAGATGCGCGCTACGGCCCGTCAGGTAGTCACGGACCCTGCTGTCCATTTCGGGGTGGTTGAGCCACGCCGCCGGAACGTACATGTCGTCGTTGGTGTTAAGCCCGCTCCACAGTCGCTCGAGTCCCGCGAGGCCGCGTCCAGCGTCGGCGGGGTCCTCGCCTTCCGCGAGTTTGACGGCGTTCACGGAACCCACCGACGTGCTTGCGATGATGTCGGGTCTGATGCCGCGGTCGTACAGGCACCTGAGTGCGCCGAGCTCGAAGTCACCCTTCGCTCCGCCGCCACTCAGGCACAGTGCGATCGTCATGGTGTCGTCTCCTTTTCGCTATAGGCCGCAGATTTAGTGATGACCAGCTTCTTGACGTTGTCCTCCGTCGAGGAGGGCCTAAGCTTTACGAGGAAGTCGATGGCCTGCAGACCGATGGTCGGGTCTGCACTGGCTTCGAGCACAGCGTGCTTCTTCAGCTCGTCCGGGTCCGTGATCTAACTGTGCTCGTAGAGCGTGTGCAGCCTGCAGTCGACGTCGATCACAGTCTTGCGCTGGTTGCCGTTCGGTAAGGAATCGTCCGGAGCAGTTCAGCCGTTCGCTTGGCGACGGCGAGCGTGCGATCGGCCGAAGGAGGATCAGCGTGTAGAGCCGGTACGTGCGGCCAGATCGGTGGGACCGCGTCCCGCGCGGCATGCTCCGCGACGGGTGCGACCTGCTCGGACGCTCTGCGGCAACCAGCAGGCACATCAGGACGAGGACCGTGCTGACCTTCATGTTCACCGCTTTCCCGCAGCATTGTCACTCTGGTGACTTCACGGTGCACTGCGGAAGGCGTCGTGCGCCTCGGGAGAAACCCTGGGGCCAGCTCAGCTGCCTGCGAGCAGTTCGGGAAACCGGTGGCCGAGTTCGGTTCTCCTCCGCAGACCGAGCTTCCGGAAGACGTTGTTCAAGTGATACTCGATCGTCTTGGTGCTGAGGAACAACAAGGACGCGATGTCGCGGTTGGTAGCGCCGGTGACCACGGCGCGCGCCACTTGATACTCCTGCGGCGTGAGCTGCTCTAGCCCGGACACCCGTGTCGTGTCACGCCTGATCTCGCCGGTCGCGGCCAGCTCCTGCCTGGTGCGCGCGGCCCACTGTGCGGCGGGCAGAGCAGTGAAGATCTCGAGCGCGGGTCTCAGGTGCTCACGTGACTGAACGCGGTGTCCTGCCCGGCGCAGTCGTTCGCCGTACGCGAGCAGGGTGCGGGCTTCTTCGAACGGGCATAGGACCTGGGAGTGCAGGCCGATGGCGGTGGTGAAGCACTCCACGAACTCGGCATTGTCCGCCAGCAGTCCCTTCAGGCGCCAGGCAACCGCGGCTTGCAGTGGCAGCGTCGTGTTTGTCGCGAGAGCGTCGATCGGGGCGTCGTCCGGTGGCGAACCATTACGGATCCTGGCCTCGATCAGGTCAGGGTGTCCGACCTCCGGCCCGGTGTCGCCGGTGCTCTTGATCGCCTCGTCATAGCGTCCCTTGCCCAGTTCGAGCAGCGCCAGCGCCTCGGCGGCGTCGCGGGGGTAGTCGGCGTTCCTCGCCCGCAGCGTCAGCGCCCGTGCCACGTGCGCCCGGCAGTCGTCCTCATCGCCGCGGATTGCCTCGACATGCGCCAGCGAGCTGAGTGCTAGGTACCGCCACAGGCTGTGCCCGCCGAGCAGCGACAACTCCACGGCTTCGGACGCTATCGACCGAGCGCTGTTGACACGTCCAGCGCGGGCTTCGCAGTAGGCGGACGTGGCCAGCGCGAACGGCAGCATGCCGATCGCTCCGGTGTCACGCAGCCGATTCACCACCGACGACAGCACGCGCAACGCCAGGTCGTGCATGCCGATCCAGTACATGCCAAGACTGGAGAGGATAACGTATTCCACCCGCAGCGACTCGTCTCCCCAGTGCTCCACCATCGCGGCTGCCTCGTGCAACAGAGCCGAGCCGCGCACGAGGTCCCGCATGTGCAGCAACGTCATGCCCTGCACCACTTTTATGATGAACGCGGTGCTCGTGCTACCCCTCGGAGCCACCCGGTTCGCCGCATCGGCCGCCTCGACCGCGGCGATTGCGTCGCCGGCAAGTAGCGCGGCCACGGCAGAGTCGGCGAGCAGTTCGGCGCAGCGCTTGGGGTCGGTAACCCGGAACGTGTCCGCAGCGGCGCCAACGACCCTGCGCGCAAGGGCAGGATGACCAGTGAACAGCTCTACCCGTCCCCGGTTGGCGGCAACCGCGCCACGCAGATCGAGATCGTCGGTGAGCGCGTCCGCCTGCATGAGCAGGCTTCGGGCGCGGGTGCTCTGTCCAGCGAGCAAAGCGTTTTCCGCCGCGGCGAAGAGCCGGCGGGCCCGCGCCACCTCCGTCTGGCTCAGCGCCGCTGCCCGCACTAATGCCGACACGGCGGAGGCGTATCCGTTCCGGCTTCGTGTTCGCTCCGCAACCCGCTCCAGAGCAAGCGCCACCTGCTCGTCGGGTCCGAGGGCGGCCTCCGCAAGATGCCAGACGCGCTCGGGCATCTGCTCGGGCTCGCCCGCTGCTTCGGCCAGTGCCAGGTGTGCACGCCGTCGCCGGGCCGGTGGCACGGCGGTTGTGGCGGCTGTGCGCGCCAGCGGATGGGTGAAGCGGAACGAGCCGTTCCCGAACTCGACCAAACCACTGGCCTCGACGTCGAGGAAGGCCTGGGCCGGCAAGGAAAGGTTCTGTCCCGCTGCAAGTACCGTGCCCATCCTGCTCGATCGGCTGACTGCCAGCAGTGTCAGTGCGTCGCGTGCCCGCTCGTCCAGCGCCGCCACGCGGGGGGCGAAGAGCGCGCCTGCGGCGTCGACAGGCACAACGGCAGGCAGCTGGGCGCCGCCGGTTAGATGCGCGGCGGTCAACCCATTCAGGGTTTCCAGCAGTGCCATGGGATTTCCCGCCGTCTCTCGCCTGAGGTGATTGACCACGGCGGAGGCAGGTCTGATCGCGGTGTGCGCTTCGATTAGCCGGGCGGTGTCGTCGTCGCCGAGGCCTTCGAGCACGCACGTCGGCAGCTGCCAGTCGGCACCGATCTGCGCTCGACTGTGCCGAACGGCGGCCAGGATAGCAATGTTCTCGGCAACGAGCCGATGCGCGGCGAAGGTCAGCGCTTCGGCTGAAGGACCGTCGAGCCACTGCAGATCGTCGATGGTCACGAGCAGCGGACGGTACTCGGCCAACTGGGCGAGTAAGCCGAGTGTTGCCGCGTAGACCGCGAACCGATCGGCCGCCACCGGAGGTCCCATGGCTAACGCGCCGCACAACGCGCGTGCCTGCGCCTCCGGCAGCTCGGCGATCTCACAGGTCAACGGAAAGAAAATCTGGGAGAGCCCGGAGAAAGCGAGGTTCTGCTCCGGCTCAAATCCGCGTACCTGTAGTACCCGCATGTCCCCGGCGGCCGCCTCGCCGTACTCGAGCAGCGCTGTCTTGCCGATACCAGCTTCGCCGTAGAACAACAGCACACCGCTGTCACCCCGCCGAGCGCCATCAAGTACCGAATCGATCTGACGAGACTCCGCCTCGCGACCGCAGAGCATCCAACCAAGGTATCAGCGAATCCGAATAACAGCGGAGGTTCTGCAGGGTTTTACGCCGAACGCCGATGAATTCCACCTTACCGACCTTTCTCAAGTTACTGGGGTTTCCCCTGAGGCCGCACACGCGCTTGGAGGTCCAACGTGGTCCACGACAGCACCAAGCGACTAATGCGATTCGGCAAGTACTGACCGAGAGGACACTGAGATGAACGAGGCGATACCGCACACAGCCGGGGAGCTGAGACGAAGTCTGGTCGAGCTCGGCAACCCGGGGACGGCCGATCCGGCGCTGGGCGACGATGATCCGCTCATGGAGGGCTCGCGTGGCGGGCAGACCGAAGATGAGGTTCCAGGACAGTCGCGGCTGGCGGTGCTCGATGCATACGCAGACGTCTGCGAGCTGTTAGCCGTCACATCGCCCCTGAACTCGTTGCTGCGGCACCGCTGGGCCGAAGTCGACCTGCTGGTGTCAGGCACGGGAGGCGGATCGTAGACGTCGGCTGGCGCAACCGGTTCAAGGAGCGGCGCAGTTTCCCCACCTACTGAGCAGCACCCACGCGCGCGCTTCCGATTTCTCGCCTAATGGATCTAGTAAGAGAATCGCTTATAACGAAAGGGATCACGCAATGAGCTGGAAAACAGGCACACGGTTGATCGCCGGACTCATCACCGCCGGCGCTATGACCAGCGGCTTCAACGACGACGCGTCTGCGGCCTCGGAACATGAGTCGCCCGCGTCAATCGCATCGAATCTCACCTACCTGCCGAACTACGGAGATCGGGCTTACTTCCCAACCTGGTTCTTCGGTGAAACCCGGCTCTGCGTCTACAACCCCGGATTGGGCGAGAGCGTGGCCAAGATCCAGTCCCAGTCCCCGGCCGCGCCTCCGGAACACCTCTACCCGCAGCCTGGTGCGACCGAGTGCATCAGCAGGTGGTGGTGGGGCGTGCCAGTGTCGGTGTACAACGACGGACATTCGCCCTTGTACACGTGGACCTACTGAGGCTCAGGACAACGAGTGGTCGCCAATGCACGCGGCGGCCACTCGTTAGCCACAGCCTAGTGATCCGGAACGGGGCTGCTCAAAAGGCCAAGATCGCACAACGAGGGCGACCCACACCGCACAGTGCGTGGTCTGTCCGTCTGGCCATTCGTGATGGCAGCATCGCCTCGCTGGCGTCGGCTCGTAAGCATATGTCGATCGATCCTCGGTGAGCTCGCAGCTGACGGAGACGGGTAATTCGGCGCGATCCGTCCGGCGGCGATGGTCGTCCAGAATAAGGGGGAGGCAGTGCAGAGGTACTGGGCGCTTCGGCGCCAGGGAGCAGGCCGAACTGTGATACGCCGTCAACCCGAGCACAACGACCAGGCACCAACGCGCGACCGGCATCAGCCGTCGGTGTTCGCTCACGGGATCGCGCTACCACCGCCGGGAGCCGTCGGACACCTTCCATGCCTACACCGCACCAGGGCTCGACGACGATCGGCGAGTCGCCAAGGCCTACTCAGATGGCCCAGCGATGATCAATCTCAATCCAATGGGATATTTGCCAACGTTGGCCAAGATCAATGAGATTTGGCCAAGCGAAAGCACGCTGATCGCGGCATGAGGGGAAATCGTGGACCGGCACGACTGGCCTCGGCTTACGGTGCAGGGTGGTCGGCCCACCGCCCCCTTTTTGGCGCGGTGAACCACTCAGCGGCTCGGCGGGCGAGGTCCTCGACGGACGCCCCGTCAGCCGGGTGGATCACACCGTCGGGTCCCGATAGTTCGATCAGGGCTTCCTCGGCCCTCACCCCATCGTCCCAGTTGAGGCAGGCCGGGCTCCAGCCACCGCGAATGCCACGCTCATCGAAGTCCAATCGTAAGGTGGCGAGCACAGCGTTGTCTTCGACGACGTCCAGGGAAACCAGGAGCCAAGGGGTGCCATCGCCGTCGGCGTGCAGCCAGTAGTCCAACCCAGGAACGAGCGCGTCCAACGAGATGGCGAATACGCGTTCAGCCTTCGTCGCTACACGCTCGCGCTGCCCGCCCCAGTCGATCTTCTCCGCGGTCACCAGACCAGCGTAATCGCCCCGCCTAAGGTCGACGTTCGCCCACCGGCAGAAGCGGATGTTCGTCAGGTATCGACGGTGCGGTTTCCGCAGATGCTCGTGGTGTGCGTTGGTGCCGTGGTCGACTCAGGCGAGGTCTTCGAAGGAGTCCTCTCCTGGGCGCCAGCACATCCATTGGCCGTCGGTGAAGCCGGTCAGGTTTGCGATCTCGGGGCCGGTGAGTTCGGCCAGCGTCGGGTGCAGGGCGAGACTGCCCGTGTCGAACTCGAGGCTCAGTCCCGTACCCGTGGCTTCCTCCGTGGAGACGACCGTTGCGGTGATCAGGGATCGCAGCGCGTCGGCATAGCCAGGTCCGCCGTCGACGTACGTGCCGTTGACGACGGTGACCGTCGGCATGGCGTCGCAGGTGAGGATGGGCGAGTCGCTGCCGAGCCGGTCGAATTGCAGTTGGACATAGTCGTACACGAAATTCACGGAGTACAGCCGAGACCCAACCAGCCTGCCCAGCAACTCGTTCGGCATGTACCTGTGCGCTGCCATGCCGCCATCCTGCCGCAGCGCCCCACGTCATCGGTGGAAGCGCACGTCACGACCGCCCGCTCGTCGGCATGAGCGTGCGAATGGAGAGCTCGTTCTCTTCGAGATGTGGTTTTTCAGCGGAGGGTGGTTGTCTTACCGATCATGCTGCTCGTCCTCCTCTACCTGACCGGTAGTCAGTTCGAGGGCGAACCGGCGTGCATTGTCGTTGGGATCGGAACGTGCAAGGTCGTGAATCACGTCGTGAGCGTCGGCCGGCCATGCGGTTCGCGGCCACTGTTGGAACGCTGTCAGCGCCATGTTCCGGTTGCGAGTAACCGGGCTGTGCAGTCCTGCCAGCAGCAGATCGGCTCCGGTGCCCGGATGGTCGCGCAGGGCTTGCAGGGTCCAGTCCAGCGCATTGTGGGCGCGCCATTGCGGGCCCATTCCCAGCTCATCGGCTGGCCCGGTCGTGATCTGGTCGATCGGCAGGAGGGTATGTGCCAGGTCTGCCAACTGCTGAGCACGCCCGGTGTCTGCCTGTTGCCAAGCGTGGTACCACCCGCTGCCGAACGGATCGGTCTTGATCTTCTCGAGGTGTGCGTCGAAGGTGTCCATGCCCCGGACACGGGCAGCACGGTCTGCCAGGGAGAACTCAACGGGGTCGTCTGATGCCAGCCCCGCGGTGATGCGGCCGATCCATGAATCCTGGCTCAGGATCTGGTCACTGGCGTGCTCGAAGGCTTGTCGGCGGGTGGCGGTCCAGCCGTTCTGGCTGCGCTGGTCCCACCCGGTCTCGCGGGCCAGGAAGGAGCGGATCGTCGCCACGGTTGAGAAGTCCTGAAGGGTCTGCGCCTGGGTGGTCATCGTGGCGAGAAACGCCTCCACGGCGTCGGCGCCGGACTCGTAGTCGTCGACGTCTTCCGCCGGTCCACCCGTGATCAACGCTTCCAGAATTTCACCAGCGGAGGTCAACAACCCCCGATCGACCGTCTCACCGCGCAGAGCTTCGAGCAGACCTCCGGTCGTGGCGGCAATGCAGGCCAAGTACTCGTACATGATGGAGTTTCGGAATCCCTCACGCAGGATCCACGAGCGAATGTCCGGATCGGTCGTGTCCCGCAATCGCTCTACGCAATGAATCCGGCCCCAGCCATCCACCGACGCGGCCAGCGCCCACAACTCCGATTCCGGGGCGGGTAGCCCGTTGGAGATGGCCACTGCGCAAAAGAGGGTGAACTCTTCGTGTGCGCCGAGCGTCCGCACGACGGCCACGTCGTCTCCAAGCCCGGTGACACCAAGCAGTGCGATACCCAGTTTGACCGGCCCTCGATCGGGGGCCGTGACGGCAAGCCACTTCCCGACCCTATGCAGCGCCCTCCCGTCCAGCCGCTCGCGGCCCAGCCTTTCCATCAACGCGTCGACGTAGTCCATGACGTCGTCATCCGTGATACCGGCATAGAGCTTGCGGAGCTGCCTGGCTGATGGCCGCTGGCACGCCGTCGCCAGCAAGCGTGCGACCTCTGTGGCGCGGTCAGTGCCATCGGCGGATCCATGGTGACCGATGACCCCATCCATGGCACCAGGCACCCACCGAAGCCGATCGGACATCACCTTGGCGTCATCCGGCAACCCCACCTCTGCCGGCAGCCGCCCGGACGGATCAAGATTCCGGCGAATGTGCTCGTAGAGCGCAACCCCGGCCATCACCACCGGCAGGTCAACCGACACAGACGTCACTCCCCGCATATCCACGACAACACGCCATGGACGATACAAGTCCCGAACCTTGGCGTTAACCCAATAACCCAACCCGCAGCGTTACCGACGTCATCCTCAACTCGGCACATGCGCGCCTCGCGACAGCGCGGTCAGCGGCATGACAGGACATTCAAGGTGTCCGCTTGTGCGAGCGCTTGCCCGTCCGGGCGACCGATACTGCCCGAAGAATCGTTCCGATAGCGTCGCGGCGCGCGCGTCGGGCGCTCATCGTTACGACAGCACCCAGGCGTATCGGCACCTTGGAGAAGCGATGTTCGAGTACGAACAGACCCGCGCAGCCGCTGTTTCCCGAGCACTGCGTCCGGTGTCCAGTGGGGTACCGGGAGGACTCCTCCAGCTTCAGGCGCTTGCCGGGAACCGTGCGGTCGCTGGCGCCCTTGCCGCCGTCGTGCAGCGGTGTGGACCCGAAAATCCGAGTTGCGGTTGTTCGAAGGATGAGTCGGCCGAGCACGAGGAGCCACCGGTAGCGCGGCTTGCGAGCCCGGACAGCCTTCCAGTCCAGCGAATGGCAGCCTGTCCGCCGAAACATCCTGGGTCGGCGCCGCCGGGCTGGAAGGCGTACTTCGGGGACTCTAGTTGGTTCCACTGCGGCTACCGCGGAATCCTCGAGGACCGTAAACCCACTCCTGATGACCCGCAGAACGAGTGCTTTTACGATCACAGCGGGAGGCTGGTCGATGAGAACCATCCACACGCTGGCTGCCGAGGGACACCCAACCAGTACGACTCGTCCTCCTCCACGCTCGGACACATCTTCCTAGACCGCGGCGGCATTCTGCGCAGTGGATGGGGCGCGTTCTGGGCATCGCGAGGCCGCACCTTGAGCACCGGCACAAGCGCTGTCAAATGCGCCGTAGCCTGCCGAGGAATCCCTGACCCCCGCTGCATGGGCACCTGTATGAACCAGCAGCCATAACGAGGCTGATAGGCGGCTACAACGCCGTCGCGCGCGAGGGCCCGCCCTGCGGCACACAGCGATACCACGCGAATGCGTCCGCCTTCGGCATGAGCGGACGCTGTTGGTTCGTTTGTGCCACCGCGTCTCCGACCGGTGGCGACTGCAGCGCTCGACGAGCTCTACGACCTTGGTGCTCCGCACCAACACGTGAGGGCCCGACGACGATCGGCGAGTCACCAAGGCCCGCTCGGATGGCCCAGCGATGATCAATCCAATGGCATATTGGCCAACATTGGCCAAGATCAATGAGATTTGGTCACGGAAATTGAGAACCTACATTGGCGGCAGCTGACGGTCGCCCGCTATCGGAAGTCACGTGATGTCCCGGCGAGCCCAAGCAGGTCGAGTGGTTCGAAGTGGTCGGCCGAGAGGCTGGTGACGCCGTGGTGGGATTGGACGACTCCGTGGACCAGCAGCGCGGCCGAGCTGCGCACGATCTTGTGCTCGCGATCCCAGAGCCGCTGGGTCACGACGATATTGAGCATGCCGGTTTCGTCTTCGAGGTTGAGGAAGGTGATCCCGCCGGCGGTGGCGGGGCGTTGGCGGTGGGTAACGGCTCCGGCGACCCAGATCGTGGCACCATTCCCAGCCCTGGTGACGGCGGCGGTGGTGAGTGCACCGCGGCCGTCGAGATGCTCGCGCAGGTACTGCATGGGGTGCTCGTCCGGGGAGATGCCAGTGGCCCACAGGTCGGCGGCGGTGATCTCGAAGGCGGTCATGCCGGGTAGGGCGGGGGCGTCGAGGCCGGAGGCGATGCCGGGCAGGTGGGTGTCGCGGCTGGCGGCGGCAGGTCCGGCGGCCCACAGGGCCTGGCGCCGGTCCGGGCCGAGGGATTCCAGCGCGCCGGCGGTGGCGAGCGCCTCGAGCGCCGGGGTGGTGAGGTCGGTGCGGTAGCCGAGGTCGCCGAGGTCGGTGAACGGGCCGTTCTGGTCTCGTTCGGTGATCAGCCGGTCGACGGCGTCGTCGCCGAGGTGGCGGATCCCGCCGAGGCCGAGCCGGATCGCGACCCCGCCGGTGCTGTCAGAGTCGGGTTCCAAGGTCGGGTGGGCCAGGGAGCGATTGATGTCGGCCCGCCGGACCCGGACGCCGTGGTGGCGGGCGTCGGCGACCAGGGACTGCGGGCTGTAGAAGCCCATGGGCTGGGCGCGCAACAGCCCGGCGGTGAACGCGGCCGGGTAGTAGCACTTCACGTAGGCGGAGGCGTAGACCAGCAGCGCGAACGACATCGAATGCGCCTCGGGGATTCACTGCCCAACACACCTGTCGGACTTCAACTAGTTGATCATTACGTGATCGATGGCCGATGGGATGGTGCGTGGTGGTAGAAGCCTTGCCCGATGTGTTTGAGGGCTGGTTCCTCGGGTTCTACGAGTTCGATCGTGTATGGGATCCGGGCGATGCTGTTGCGCCGGATCTCCGCGGTGTCGCCGAGCGTGCGCGAGCCAACGGTGCGCGCGAGGGGACGCCGTTCTTGTTGGCGCCGTCCGGTCGGGCCGATCCTGTGGTCAACGCGTTCTGGCGCGCGCCGCCAGTTCGCAGGTTGTCGGCGGAGACCAAGCGGCGGTACGCGTTTTCGCTGAAGGTGTGGCTGACGTTCCTGCATCGGATCGAGGTCGAGTGGGGGCAGGTGACCCCAGGCGAGCTTGCAGTGTTCAAGGAGTGGCGGCTCTCGGCTGAGGACAACCCGGAGCATGTGGCTCCTGGCTCGTTCCGCGTGGATCTGGCGGCGATCCGGAGGTTCTATGTGTGGGCAGCCGAACGCGCGGCTGTGCAGAACCCGGTGCGGTTGCGGGCAGTGGGAGCGGCGGCGTCACGGGACGGTTCGCTCGTGCTGGAGGCAAGCCCAGCGGGGGTGCGCCGGGCAGATGTGAAGTGGTTGACGCCGGAGGCGTTTCGGTTGTGGCGCAACATCGGATTGCGCGGATTCACCATGGACGGTGTGCCTGCGCCGGCCTGGCGGGGCCGGACCGAGGACCGTGACGTCGCCTACGCCGAGGGGCTGTTCGGCACCGGCCTGCGCATGGCGGAATGGGCCAGTGTGCTCACGATCGAGTTGCCGGACGCGGCGCACCGGGGGCTGTTTCGCGGGTGGCTGGCGTCGGCGTGCGCGAAGGGATCGGCCGGGCGGCGTTTCTGGATGCGCCAGCGGGTGATCGGGCTAACCCGGTTCTACCTGGAAGAAGGGAGCCGTCGAGCCGCGGTGGCCCGTGCACAGCGGGAAGGCCGGTACGAGGAGCTCCGCGACCGGTGGTTGTTGCGCCGGGTCCACCCGGACGGGCGTCTCGACGTTGTTACTCCTACTGGTGAGTCGATGACCGTCGCGTTGGACACGCTGGCACCGCGGCTGCGGATGCGGTTGTTCAAGCAGGGTGCGGGCGGGCTGGAGCCGGTGTGGCTGTGGCTTAACCACGACGGCCTGCCCCGCCCTAAACAGGCATGGCACAAGACGTTCGACCGGGCGAACCAGCGAGTGGAGCGGACGATGCCCGGCGCTGGCGCGGCCTCGGCGTTGTGGTGCCGTCCGCACATGTTGCGGCACTCGTTCGCGTTGCGCTGGTTCTGCATCGCGAAGTTCGTGGCCTGGCAGCGCACCGGGCTGCTGACTGAGCGGGAGCGGCGGGACTTCCGCGATCAGCTCGGCGATGTGTGGTTTTTGATGGCGACGCTGCTGGGCCATTCCAGTCCACAGACCACTCGCGATGTTTATCTGGAGCCGTTCCAGGCGCTGGATGTGGAGCATTTGCTTGCGCTGATGGATACCGACGACCGCGCGGCGCTGGAGCGGCTGGTCGACGTGGTCGCGTCGGATCAGCCACGTGTGCTGACCGGGGTGGGCGTGTGAGCGCGGCGGGCAGGTCGGCGGCGCTTCCACCGCAACGGTGGCGACCACCTGCACGTCAGGTCGGGTTGCGGGTCGAGTTCGTGTCCGAGGATGGCCGCCATCGCAAGGAGTTCGACTTCGCCAGGCTGCCAGGGGATCCTCGTGTGTTGGAGGAGTTCGCCACGGCGTTCGAGACCATGACCGGGCCGTTGGGCACCACTAAACGTGTCGAGTCCGCTCGCAACCTGTGGGCGGTCGTGGCGAAGGCGGCGGCATGGCTGCATACGGATCGACCTGAGATCAGCAGCTTGGCGGAGCTAGGCACGGTGGACGCGCGGGCGCTCGCCGCGGTCCTGGTGACACCTGCCGGTGACCAGAGGCTCGCCGCGATGCGAACGTTGATGGGGTTCAGCCCGCTCGTCCGCCCCGAGTTCACGACCGAGCTGGCCCGGTTGCGGTTCCCTCGCAGCAGCACTGCCCGCCAGCCCTACACCGCGCAGGAGGCTCAGCGAATCGCGGTGGTCGCGCGAGGCATCCTGCGGCAGGCCCGGGAGCGGATCCGCGGCAGCTGGGAGATTGTGCACACCTACCGTGCTGGCGGGTTCGACGACCTCGACCCACTGGATCCGCACCGCTCGCTCGCCGAGGTCCTCGACCACTGCGCGCGAACCGGCGACGTTCCGCGCTCGCCGATCTCGGGTGGGTATGCCCCGGTGAGTAAACGGACCGGTGAGGGACGGAGTCTGGCGTCGATGCTGCATGTGACAGCGGGCGAGGTCTGGGCGTTCGCGGTGCTGCTGACCGCGGAGACCGGATTCAACGCGAGCATGCTCGCCGAGTTGCCGGCGCCGGCGTTCCGCGCGACCGCACCGGGTGAATCGGCGATCGCGCTGCTGCGGCTGAGTAAACCTCGTCGTGGACCTCGCTCAGAGATGACGCTGCCGCTGGACACGATCCCGCGCGCGTTCCACTCGCCGCCTGGCGACGCCCGCCCGGTGCAGGTGCGCCAGACGTCGCTGTCGAGCGCGCTGGGCGTGTTCGCCTTGTTGATCGAGCTGACTACCCCGGCACGGGAGCTGCTCGGCACCGACCTGGCCCTGGCCTACCACGGCGGTCAGGCCGGTGCGGGAGGTTCGCGCCTGCGCGCCGGTATGCCGCAAGCATTCCGCTCGCACCGGAGCAGATGGGTGCGGGCATGGCTGAGCGGCGATCCCGTCGAGGACGAGCTGTTGCTCGGTATCAGCCTGGACCGGCTCCGTAAGACGCACTTGGAGCGTAACCGGCGTCCGGTGGCGCACACTCCCGGCACGCTCGCCCGCTACCTGCGCCGGATGGACCGGGTCACCGTGGAGGGGTTCCAGATCGTGCGCGAGGCGCTGGACGACGAGGTCGCCAAAGCGCTGCACCGAAGGAAAATGACCGTCACCGTGAACGCGGCCGAGGCCGAGCACGCCGCGCGCGGCACCGACGACACTGTGCTGGGCGCGTGCACCGACTTCGAGCATTCGCCCGAGGACGGGCAGCGCTGCCGCCGAAATTTCCTGCACTGCCTGGACTGCTCCAACGCGCGAGCGTTCCCGCAACACCTGCCGATGCAACTGCTCGTCCTCGATGAGCTGCACGCCCAACGGGACACCATGTCACGCGTGCGGCAGGTCACGGAACTGGCCGGACGCATCGCGCAGCTGTCCGCCATCGTCGAGGAATATGAATCGGCGCAACGCGAACAAGCACGTGCCGCCATCACCGATGACCATCGTCGTCTCGTCGGCCGTCTATTCACCGGAGACCTCGACACGCCATGACCAAGCCCGCTCTCGAACCCGCTGTCACTGACGTCATCAACGGCACCGTGATCACCGCGCGAACCCCGGTTCTACTCCAACGAGCCTTGCATCCAGACGCCGACCCGGCTGGCACCCCGGTTTTCGGCGACGCAACGTGGCGGCTCGCCGCAGCACTGCCCGACCGGCACACGTCCGGCCAAGCGTTGACCTGGGTCCGATATCCGCTGCCATTGCGGCATTCCTGCAAACTGTATGCCTTCGCGCTCATTAACGTCGTCGACAAAGCGCCACGGCTGCCGAACGCTCGTACCGGAGTCCCTGGGATCAAGACGCTCACCGCCGATCTCGGCTACCTGCACCCCTTCACCGTATGGCTGGTCGAACGTGGCATCCGCCGGTTCGGTGACGTCGGCCAGTCCGATCTGGACAGCTACTACAACCACGTCACTGACAAGACGGGGGTCTCGACAAGCTGGAAACGCAAGGCGTTCATAGCCGTGCAACGGCTGCACGCCTACCGCAGCTTCTTACCCGAGCACGATCGGCTGCCCGAGGGCCCGATCTGGGGCGGTGCCAGCGCAGCCGAGCTCGCTAACCAGCCCGCCGTCCGCAAGACCGAGAACAGCACCCTGCGCATCCAACCCGAGGTGATGCAAAAACTGCTGTCGGCGGCACTGCTGGTGACCGACACGATCGCGGCCGATCTGCTGCCCGTGGCCCAGCGGATACTGGCCATGCGAGCTCTGGCACACCAGGTCTCCGCACGTGAGCAGCGCCCACGTTTCCAAGGTGCCGAGCGGAACACCTTCTCCCTCGTCCACCTGCGGCGGCTGCTGTGCGCTGTGACGACCGCCGGACTCGCTTTGCCGGGGCGCCGGATCGGCGATCAGATCGTGCTAGATCACGTCGGTTTCGCCACGGCCGGCTGGTTCGACCGAGAATTTCTGCACCGCAACGTCGCCGGGCGCGAGATCATCGCCGCCAGCGGGATACCGATCGAGCCTGGTCTGTTCACCGCCGCCGAGTTCACCCAGGTCAACGACCGCACCTGGCGCGATGGTGACGCGGACGCCCCGACAGTGCTGGAGTTGCTTCGCCACGTCACCACCGCATGCTTCCTGGTCATCGCCTACCTGTCAGGCCTGCGCACCGGTGAAGCGTTGAACCTGCGCCGCGGCTGCATCAGCCGCGACCCCAGGCTGGGCATGGTGTTCCTCTCCGGGCAGCAGATGAAGGTCGCCGGTGCCCGCCAGGACCGCTCACCGGCCACGATCCCCTGGGTGGTCACCGAGCAGGTCGCTGACGCGGTCACAGTTCTCGAGGCGATCGCACCCGGGCCGATGCTGTTCCCCATCGAAGCGATCGGTACTCGGGACTGGATTGTCGACGGCGCGGTGTCGAGTCGCCGTGCGGGTTCCCTCGGTCGCGACGTTCCTGCCTTCATGAGGTGGTTCGACTCCGCTGTCGCCCCGATGATCGGGCATCCGGCTATCGGAACTGATGCGGGCGGGAAGATCGTCGCGCCGCGCCTGCGCCGCACCCTGGCCTGGCATATCGTCCGCAGGCCTGGTGGCACCGTCGCCGGCGCCACCCAGTACGGGCACGTGCACACCCGGATCATCCAGGGCTACGCCGGACGCGCGGACGCCGGCTTCCTCGACGAGATCACCTTCGAGGAGTTCCTCCTGCGCGCGGAAACACTGCACGAGGACTATCAGCGCCTGCGTCACGGTGAGCATGTCTCCGGCCCTGCAGCCGACGCCTACCGTGCCCGAGTCCAAGCCGGGGAACGTTTCGCCGGCCTAGCGATCACCAGCCCAGCCCAGGCAGCGACCGCGCTGACCAACCCTGACCTGCAGATCCACCACGGCGCGCTGCTCACCTGCGTCTACAGGCCGACTACCGCCGCCTGCCGCGACGACGTAGCCGACGGACCCGTCTGGTCGCGATGCCGCCTCACCTGCGCTAACGCGGCACGAACCGACCGTGACATTGCCCAGCTACGCAAGCACGCCGACAACCTCAGAACCGACCTCGCGATCCCAGGCATCCCAGCCCCGCTGCGAGACCGAATCCGTGACCGGGTCGCTGAACACGAACGCGCCCTCACCGCACACGAAACCTCCCGTCCCGACGCCACCCCGGAGAGCGCCCAGTGAAACCACCCCAACACCGACAACACCAGCTCAAGGCCGAGCGAACGCAACTGAAGGAAGCCAGCCAGCGCCTCCTCGCGGGCACCCCAGTACGCAGCGACGGCGCACTCACCATCTCCGGACTGGCGCGTGAAGCAGGGATACCGCGATACCGGGTTTACGAACACCACACGGACATCGCCAGCCAATTCAAAACTGCGGCAGGACGCGGACCGCTCACACCGAACATACAAGGCATGCGGCACCAACTCGACGCCGCCAGCGACCGCATCCGGCACCTCGAGGACACCAATGCCGCTCTCCGGCGGCAGGTCAGCGCGCTCGCCGCTGTCATCACCGAAATCACCCACGAACAGCATGCCGACAACATCGTCGCCCTCCCGCGCCGCCACCAGACGAACGAGGCACGCCCGAAAGCCCGCGATTGACAGAACCACACAAGACCACGCGGCGGCGCGGCAGGACGAACGGCATCCCTTCAGCACTCGCGAAGCAGTCCAGGTGTGTGCTGCTTCCCGACGCGCTGCCCATCCGTCATAAGGCTTCAGTTCGTCGCGCTGGCCAGTTTCAGCTCGCCGGATACCTCCCGGAGGCTGAAGATGCTCTGGGGCATGGTGAGTCCGAGGCAGCCCGTGCAGACGTACACGTTTTGGTTCAATCCGGCGGGACGATCGAGGTGGACCGTGAAATCCTGCCGGGCGTCGGCTGTGACCCAGGACTAGAAAAGCGGGCGGCCCGCTTCAAGGTTTGTGCCGGTCAGGGGCGTGGGGCACAGGCTGATGAGGCTGCCGAGAAAGAAGTCGGTCGCGCTCCCGCGCAGTAACGCTGTCGGGGTGCGACCGATCAGCAGTCGAAAGTCACGATTGAGGTGCGCCTGGTCGGTGTATCCGCAGAGCACGGCGAGCCTGGGTAGCGGTGGCGGGTTGGTGCCTGTCAGGAGCCGGATCGCGTGGTGGCAGCGGGCTATCCGTCCGACGGCTTTCGGTGGTAGCCCGACTTCCCGGTGGAAGCGGGTGGCGAGATGTTGTCGGCTCAGGCCGGCCCGTTCCGCGAGGTCGTCGATCCTGATGGCACCGCCCGATATGGTCAGGCTGCGCCAGCTGCGGTCGAGCGACTTGGGCAGTTCCGGTGCGTCCAGGAGCCAGCTCGACAACCTCCGGTCGAGGATCCGGAACCGGTGGTTCGAATCCCGCGCCGCCTGCAGCTCTTCCCGCAGACGTCTGGCCCGTGCGCCCAGTAGATCGTCGATTCCCACGCTGATACGGCTGATTTCCCGCAGTGGCAGGCCGAAGAGCGCCCGCGCGCCCAGCGGGGTCAACTCGATGATGATCCCTCGCTCCCGGCCCACCCGTGTGTAGGTCAGCGGCTTGGTCGACAGCCCGACCACGGGGGAAACCGTCGCCAGCGGCGAGCCTGCCATCTGCTGCCGAACCGGTGTGTCCAGATCGATGCCCACCACGACCGAGTTCAGCGCGATCATCGTACGTGTCTCCGGCACCGGTGCGATGCGCTGGAAAGCCAGGTAGAGACTGACCCAGCGCGCCAACCGACGATCCGGCGACCCGACCTTCCAACACTCGTCGTCGGACGACGAAATATCCCCCACCGCTACCCCCTTGGTTCCGGCGAAGCCGTGCGACATCCGTAGCACGAAAAGCATGGCAGGACCTGCGCTCGCGGTGGGACTTCCCGGCCGTAAACGAACCGAAAAGAGGCAGCGAACCCTCGTGGTCGTGACACCTCGTACGGCATCCGCAGGTTCGGATACGCCCAAATAACCATCAGTCCGAGCGACACCACACCGCGCCGCTGGACCACGTAAGGCTGACCGGACGTCCAGCACGGGCCACACCGGCGGGCCTTACATTTTTCCAATCCAAGGGTGCAGCTCGCCGCTAAACTCAGGTCCACATTCCCGAACCGACAAGCAACCGCTCGCTGCGAGCGTACGACACACCGGTAAGGCGTGCGTCCTGCACTCCTCGGCTCGAAGCCGGCCTCAACCTAGCAAGAGGCCTGCAGGACATGACACATGTTCTCGGATCATGAAAGTCGGACTTGTATCAGCTTCGATAGATCGAATACAACCGAAGGGATTCATGTGAGATTCATCAGCCGCAACACTGCCCGCGGCGTCTTTCTAGCCAGCATGGCGTTGGTGTTGTCATTGACACAGGCGTACGGCGTGAATGCCTCTGCGAACACGAAAGCTTCCGCAGGCGATCGGATCAATGCCCATTGCGACAAGTCAAACAACCCCGGCGGCCACTACGCTGTTTTGGTCAGAGCGCTAACTGATCCCAACTGCTGGTCCGTGACGCACCTTCAGGGAGCCGTCGGCCAAAATCTCTACGGCCATTTCGAGTACTGGGGTCCAAATTTCCACGCGAATGGCAGAGACAACAATTGGACATCAAAGCGCGACCAGATATCTGTCGGCAGGCCGTACGTTCGCGGCCAGATCTGGTGCAATCGGTTCTGGGAACAGACAGGCCCTGGATCGTATGTTCAGCGCGGAGGCGACGCTTGCGTAGTATTGGACTAGGCGCTTCCTCTAAGTCATCGCGACCAGAGCGCGATCGCGGCGATGGTGAGTTCAGCCTGGTTTGCGCGGCGCGTTTGGCGTAGCCGATGGCCAGATCGCGGAACTGTTTGGCTCCGTTGAAGCACCGTTCGACCACGTTGCGGTGTTTATTGAGCTCGGCATTGAATGCGGGTGGTCGCCCGCCGTGCAGCCTTGGCCGCACGGCGGGCGACCACCCGCTCCGGGTTGACAAACCTGATCTGTCGGTGTCGCGTCGCCCGGCGGGTTGAAGGATGCGAATAGTCGGTGATGCCGTCCAGCAGCGGAACTAGTTGCGGATTGTCGCCCGCTTGGCCCGGGGGTGAGCAGGAACCGCATCGGCAAACCCCGTCCGTCGCCAGCGAGATGGATCTTGATGCTCGGCCCGCCGCAGGACCACCCGACGAGGTGAACTTCGATTCCGTCGTTGCCGAGGCACAGAAAGTCAACGACACCTCTGCATTGGCCCGCCTGCCCAAGATCGTCTACCGTGTCGTTGACTGCAGAGCCCGACAGGTGTCGGCTAGGTGAGTGAACGGGGAAGCCGTACCCGCTGAACGCTTTGATCTGTTCGTAGATCGTGTCGGCGAGCTCGCCGGTGACCCCGTTGGCCGCGGCACCGGTGTAGAAGCGGTCCCGGAGCCGTTCCATCTTCGCCGCGGACCTCTTGGCGCCCATCGCGCGCCGCAGCTGGTCGGCCTCAGCCGCGCTGAATGACCCCACCGCTACGGCAAGTTGCATCACCTGCTCCTGGAACAACGGCACACCCAAAGTGCGGTCCAACGGGCCGGCCAGGAGCGGGTGCGCGTGCGACCATTGCTCCTCGCCGCGGCGGCGGCGCAGATACGGGTGCACGGATCCGCCCTGGATCGGGCCCGGGCGGATCAGCGCGACCTCCACGACCAGGTCGTAAAACGTCCGTGGCCGCAGCCGGGGCAACGTGCCCAGCTGCGCGCGGCTCTCCACCTGGAACACCCCGATCGCGTCCGCGGCGCACAGCATGTCGTAGACCTTCGAGTCGGCGAGGTCGAGCTGCCCGAGGTCGATCGTGGTGTCATGGTGCTCGGCGATCAGATCGAGCATGTAGTGCAGCGCCGAGAGCATCCCCAGCCCAAGCAGGTCGATCTTCACCAGCCCCGCCGAGGCACAATCATCCTTATCCCACTGAAGAATCGACCGGCCCTCCATGCGGGCCCACTCGACCGGCACCACCTCCGACACCGGTGTTCTCGACAGCACCATGCCGCCGGAGTGGATCCCGAGATGCCGCGGGAACCCCTCGATCCGGGCTGCGAGGCCGAGCACGTCACGCGGGATCCCGTGCCCGTCTTGCGCGGCGGTCGCGGCGACCCCGCCCCACCGGTCGGCGGCCTTGGCGAACGCGTCCTGCTGGCCGGGGCTGTAGCCCAGGGCACGGGCGGAGTCCCGGATCGCCGACGGCGCCCGATACGTGATCACGTTCGCCACCTGCGCCGCGTTCCGCCGCCCGTGCGTGTCGTACACGTACTGGATGACCTCGTCGCGCCGATCGGACTCGATGTCGACGTCGATGTCCGGGTAGCCGTCACGTTCCGGTGCGAGGAACCGCTCGAACAGCAGCCCGTAGCGCACGGCGTCGACGCTGGTGATCCGCAACGCGAAACACACCGCGGAGTTCGCCGCCGACCCGCGACCCTGGCAGAGGATCCCGGACTCGCGCGCGAACCGCACGATGTCCCACACGATCAGGAAATACCCCGGGAACCCCAGCTCGGTGATCACGTCGAGTTCGTAGTCCAGCTGCGCGTACGCCCGCGGGGCGTCCTCCCGGGTCCCGTAGCGCTCCCGCGCGCTGGCGTAGGTCAGCTCGCGCAGGTAGGAGGCCTCGTCGTGCCCGTCCGGGACCGGGAACGGCGGCAGCTCCGGCGCGACCAACGTGAGGTCGACCGCGCACTCCACCCCCAGCAGCGCCGCCCGCTGCACCGCACCCGGGTAGCGGGCGAAGATCTCCGCCATCTCCTCCCCCGAGCGCAGGAACTGCATCCCCGCCGCCGGGAGCCAGCCCTGCATGTCCTCCATGCTCCGGCGCGCCCGGATCGCCGCGACCGCGTCCGCATACACCGCATCCTGCGGGGCCGCGTAGTGCGCGTTCGTGGTCGCCACCGTCGCCAAACCCAGATCGGCGGCCATCCCCGCCAGCAGATCGTTGTGCGTCGAATCCAGCGGCAGGCTGTGATCGATCAGCTCGACCGTGACCGAGTCCCCGCCCGAACCGGTCCACCAGCACCCGCAACTCCTCAGCGGCCGCAGACGGCCCGGACTCGATCAGCGCGCGCCGGACCGCGCCCTTGCGGCATCCGGTAAGGACCTGCACATGGCCACGCAGGTCCTCCACCACCTGATCCAGCTCATAGCGCGGGGCGCCCTTCTCCCCCGCCAGCTGCCCGGTCGAGATCGTCCGGCACAACCGCTGATACCCCTCCAGCCCGCGGGCGATCACCAGAAGATGAGTGCCCGCCGGATCCGGGACGCCGTTCTGCGGCTCGGTCAGCCCGAGCGACAGCTCCGCACCGAATCTCGTCCGGACGCCGAGTTCTTTCGCGGCCTCGGCGAACCGCACCGCCCCGTACAGGCCGTCGTGATCGGTCAGCGTGATCGCGTCCAGCCCCAACCGCGCGGCCTCTTCCACCAGCTCCTCCGGATGGCTGACCCCGTCGAGGAAGCTGAAGTTCGAATGACAGTGCAACTCCGCGTACGGCGTCCGCGACAACGCGCCACCTGCGTCGTCCGACCTCGGTGTCATCAAGTCCGATGGCGGACCCGCATACCCCTCACGTTTGCGGGACCACGCCGGCGCGTCGTTGCCGTCACCCTGCGGAGGACGCCCTGACGCGATCCGCTCCAGCTCCGACCAGCTCGCCGGACCGCCACTCCACGCCATCGATCACTCCACGACACACCAGAGGAGCCGTGGGGAAGACAGCACCAACATCGAACGTTTGTGCGATCGTGCGTTCTACCTGCAACTTTGTCAAATCCACAACGAGCTGTGACTGTGAGCGATATCTGTCACTTGTGAGCGCCTGTTGTCACAAACGCGGACGAGCAGGTGCGATGAAGGTTCCGTGGTCGATGGCGTGTTCGAGTTCGGCTCGGTAGGGAGCGAATGCGTTGAGCAGGTCGAAGACGTGCTTGTTGCGTTCCCTGCCCTTGCCGGACAGGAACTCGAACATCAGTCGGTGGGTCAAGCTCGCGAACCGGTCGTCCCGCGGCCTGATCTGGGTCCGGTTGCGGAACAGGGCGGCCGCGCGGTAGTCGCCGCTGGTGATCACGGTCCAGAGCAGCAGCGAGGTGATCTGGCGTTTGCGGGGACCGAAATCTTTCGCTGGACGAGGCAGACGCTGGAGTGGTTCGGTGACGGCCTCCCAGACGTCTTCGGGGATCAGCCAACCGTCGAGCGCACGTCTGCGTCGTTGATAGTCGGCGGTGTGCTGTTGAGTCTGTCGACAACCTCTTGGATTGCTGTCGCGACCTGGGTGGCGGCATCGTTCAGTTTTGCCCAACTCGACTGATACCAACTCTTCACTGTCCACCGACAAATCATGGCCGTGCTATCAAGAGCCGACCGTCGGAGGGTCTGCAACGGGGCTGCAACCCGCCGACAGACAGCAACATGCATCGCGAGATGTGGCCCAGCGGCTGTACACGACGCTCACCCGGCCACCTGGCGCTCACGGTCACAGGTCAGCGTTCAACGGAGCGCGGCGCGTCGGAGCTTCGTGCCAACTATCGCCTGTTTTGATGCCAACCATCATCTGTCGTTCGGAAGGATCGCCAGGTTGAACCACGAACCCGATGCCAACTAACACCTGTCGTCACACCGGGCCGAGTTGCACCCCTCACAACAGGGCGCCGTGGCCGACCAATCACTGGCGTGCAGGTTCCCCAGTTCGGTTGGCACCTGACCGCGACGATGCCGGGTATGCCTAAGCTGTGCGCATGACCCGACAGCGGCTGACGTCGATCGAGATCGAGGGGTTCACCTCGATCCGTTTGGCGCGCGTCGAACTGAGCGCGATGAACGTGCTCATCGGCGCGAACGGCGCGGGCAAGAGCAACTTCGTCCACGCCTTCGAGCTTTTGGGCAGGATCAGCGAAGACCTGCTGAACCTGTTCGTGGGACGCAACGGCGGCGCGTCGGCGTTGATCAACGACGCCGTGGACACCCTGCGGATCAGCCTCAAACTGGAGGCGCCGCCCAACAGCTACCAGGCCCATTTGGCGGCGGCGCCCGGCGAAGAACTGATCTTCGATGAAGAAGTCATCTCGTATCACGGTCCCGGCCATGAGCAGCCCTGGACGAAATCGATCGGACGAGGGCACCGGGAAAGCCGTCTCAGCGACGTCGTCGAAGAGCGCGGAAGCAATTCGGTGGCGTCGCACATCATCGAGTTGCTTCAAGGCTGCCGCGTCTATCACTTCCATGACACGAGCGTCGATGCTCCGGTGAAGCGCCTTTCCCCGACCGCGGACAACCTGGCTCTGCGCGCGGACGCCGGCAACATCGCCGCGGTCCTGCTGCGGCTCCGGGACAGTGAGGACCGGGCGGACAAGGTCGCTTATCGCCGGATCGTCGGCGCGATCCGGCTGGTCGCCCCGTTCTTCCGCGACTTCGTTCTCCAGCCGGACAGCACCGACCGCGTGTTGCTTCGCTGGCAGCGGCAGAACTCCGAAACCGTTTTTTCGGCGAACCAGATGTCCGACGGCACCCTGCGTTTCGTCTGCCTGGCCACCCTGCTGCTCCAACCGGAACCTCCTGCGCTCATCGTGGCGGATGAGCCGGAGCTCGGCTTGCACCCGTTCGCGATCGTCCAGCTCGCGGACATGCTGCGCTCCGCCACGATCCGCAGTCAGGTTCTGATCGCGACCCAATCGGTGACGCTGATGAACCAGTTCTCCGCCGAAGACCTGATCGTCGTCGAACAGCGGAACGGCGTTTCGGTCTTCACCCGGCCCAACAAGCCCGCGTTGCAACCCTGGCTCGACGAGTACTCCCTCGGCGAACTGTGGGAGAAGAACATCATCGGTGGACGGCCAGGATCGGCGGGCAGTGTCCTCGATCTGCAGTGAAACCTATAGGCGCGACTGCTGCGCGCCCTGGCACCGCGCGTCCGCCGAGCGGGTGCGGCCGTTGCTCATCAGGCGTTCGCCGATGTGCCTGGACGACTCGCCAGGACGCTACTGCAGCTCGCGCAGCGATTCGGGACGCAGGAAGCCGGTGGTCTGCGCCTCGTTCATGACTCACACAGGCCGAGCTCGCACAGCTGTGGGCTCTTCGCGTGAATCGGTGAACAAGTCCCTGGCTGACTTCGTCCACCGCGGCTGGATGCGGCTCGACGGGAAGTCCGTGCTCATCGCCGACCTACAACGTCTGGCGCGCCGCGCCCGCTAACTGATTCCAGTGCCCATTCCCACCATGGTGACTTTCTCGACCATGGCGACATCCCAGTCAGAACGAAAAGCGACCAAAACCCAACACGTGCACGAGACGACTGCACTGCTAGCAACAACCATGGCCGGCCGTCCTTTCAGGCAGCTATAACAGCTCACGACGCTTGGCTCCCACCATCGATATGGCGAGGAGCCAAGCACCCATCAGCGGCGACTTCCGAGTTCGAAGGACCGGAGCTTTCAGTCAGCCGCACCAACCGACATTCCATCGGTCGATCTGGTATGACGTCCCGCCACCGCCCCAGAGCCTGGCCCAGATGCGCTGCCCACCGAAGTCCATCAGGTCATAGAGCCCCTGCCCAGCGTTGGACCACCTCAAGATCGCGCCGTGATACCACAGTGGGGTGTTGTCCCGCGCGATGCACTGGTAGCGCGACTGCGTACCAGCGACCGTCGCCTCGGCAGCCAGAGACTTCGCCGCCTTTGCGCTGACCGCCGCCGTAGAATCCGACGCCGCGACCACACCGACAGGCTTCTCCGCTGCCGCCGCCCCGGGCGCAGCGAGTGAAGTAACTCCGCACGCCAGCGCCCCCGCCGCCGAGACCGTCGCGACAACCCGCGCAGCT
Organism: Amycolatopsis sp. WAC 04182; assembly: GCF_003947465.1. Classification (NCBI taxonomy): domain Bacteria; kingdom Bacillati; phylum Actinomycetota; class Actinomycetes; order Pseudonocardiales; family Pseudonocardiaceae; genus Amycolatopsis; species Amycolatopsis sp. WAC 04182. The sequence continues at coordinate 211,453 of NZ_QHJJ01000003.1, read as the reverse complement.
CGCAGATTACGAGAACCGTTGCCCATAGCAATTCCTCCCAAGAGATGACTGAATACGGGGAGGACCGAGGACGACACAAACAAGGCAATGACCGCTTTGTCGGTCACGCGCCGCGCCGACGCCATATGAAATGACATGAGGGAGTCCGGGAGACGGCGCCCTCCCCTGGAACCGTCTCCCGGACTACGGCGCCCACCAGGGGGTAGAGGAGGCGCCGCTTCGAAGGCCTGGAGCACCGTCCCGAACGGGTAACTCCGTAACGACCTTCTAAGCCAAGTGTGCCGACCACCCTCGCTATCGTCAACTTTTTCAGACGATTTCTTGCAATACTACGCACCGTGTTGCTAACGCTACCGTTTGTTCGTCATGTGGCTCGGCGTAGCTGAGCCGCTGCGTAGCGGACGTCCGGTTCCACCGCACAACCTCAGTGCGCCTTCCACGAAAGACGACGGTCCTATGCATCGGGTCATTCAATGGTCAGGCGGCATCGGCTCCTGGGCCACAGCCGAGCTCGTTGTGCGACAACACCCCGACGACGAAGTCACCCTGCTCTTTGCTGGCGTGTTGATTGAAGACAGTGATTTGTATCGGTTCAATGCCGACGCATCAGAGCGACTGGGAATCCCCATCACTCGAGTCTGCGACGGCCGGACCCCTTTCGGGTTGTTCAGGGACAGCCGGTTTCTCGGAAATGCTCGGATCGCGCCGTGTTCCCGTGCCCTGAAACAACTTCCGTGCAGGCGATGGCTGGACGACCACCTCGATCCGGCGAACACCGTCCTCTACGTAGGACTCGAACGATCCGAACTCCGCCGGGTTCCCGGGATCGTGGCTGACTGGAAGCCCTGGAGCGTCGAATTCCCGTTGCTACACCACACATCTGTCACCAAAGACGACCTTCTCGCCTGGTGCCGCGCGAGCGGGCTGACCCCGCCCCGGCTGTACCGCCTTGGATTCGCGCACAACAACTGCGGCGGCCTGTGCGTCCGAGGAGGGCAAGCGCACTGGCACCGGACGTTGCGCGAGTTCCCCGACCGCTTTCAGTGGTACGACCAGCAGGAGCAACGGTTCCGAGCTGAACACGGCAACGTCGCGATCCTCAAACGCCAGCACCGCGGCCGGACTTCACCACTTCCCTTGCAGCAAGTACGCGCAGAAGCCGGCATGGCCGGAGTTCATCCCGGCGCGATGGTCGACGAAGGCGACCTTGCCCGCTGTATGCGAGTCCTAGGTCTGGGCGAACGGCCACGAGACCGACGCCGCCGACTCGCCGTTGCCCGACAGTAGCGTCGAGTCCAGCAACCTCCCCGGCTGAGCTGTGCTGAGCCCATGCAGACTCCGCTTGGCGTCGCGCGCAACAACTTGAGAAGCGTTCGGGCACATCGGGTACGCCATAAATAGATCGATGAGCAGGATTAACGCCTCGTGCGTGCACGAGGTGGACACGGCATTCAAGCAGACCCACCCGCGGCGGCCGGCCGCGGAGTATCAAGCCCTTTACGTCGACAGGCCGCCGCAGGTGCGCCTGCTTAGAGCTCGCTTCGTCCACCTCGCACACCCACCAAGGCGGTGTCCGTGGTGTCGCAGCGACGCGCTGGGTCCCATCACACGATCCGAACGCCACGAACGGGACACGGGAATTCTCCACCGATAGATCGGTCCTCACCTGTTCCTGGTCCAGGTCACCCCGACCGAGCCGCACCGCTCATCGCAACTCGTCTACACGAACCGAGAGCGCCAATCGAAGCCACCCGAATGAGCCGGGTCCCGAGCCGCGCACGTCCCCCCAACGTGCCGCGCCCCGGCTCGGCTGGCTGGTCGTCGCACCGCGCCGCGACGACCAGCCAGCCCCTCCAGCGAAGGGCTAACCGATGCGGAACAGGATGCCTCTTTCACCGACCGAACTGGAAGTACTGCAGCACATCGCCCAGGGCCGCGAGAACCGTGAGATCGCCGAGAAGACCTTTCGCTCCACAGAGACCATCCGCACCCACGTGAAGAGCATTCTGTACAAGTTCAAAGCCCGCAACCGCGCCCACGCCGTGGCGATCGCCTACCATGTCGGCATCTTCCAGGGTCTTCCCCGAACCGACGAGCAAGGCACGTCCCCGCTGAAGCCCCCCGCGCCAGACCTCACGGTGCAGATCCCGCCCGAACATCCCGCCGCGGCGGCCCTACCTGCGGACGATCCGCCTACCAGGAAACGCACGGCCGCATCGGGCACACCGCAGCGACCCCGGCCAACAAACGGCCGCCGGCTATGACAGCCGCGACGCTGTTCCCGCTGCCCTCTCTCGGTCCGCCACTCGACATCGTGTCGTGGGGAGCGGGTGTGGAAAGCTCCGCCTACCTGACCGAAATCCTGACGGCCCCGGAAGTACTCGGGATTGACCCGGCGAACATGGTGGTGCTTCACGCGGTCGTCGGTTCGGAGTTCAACGACACGCTCCGCGACTCCGAGCGCTTCATCCTGCCGCTGCTGCGCGACCGAGGTGTCCGCCTGGTGCAGTTGTCGCGCCGTGGCCCGGTTGAGTCCGACGGCATCGAAATCTTGGATGACACACGAAGTCCCAGGGTCATGCACAGCAAGGGTCCGTGGACACTGGCACAGCACAACGCGGCCAACGGCATCACTCCCCAGCTCTCAGACCGCCGCTGTTCCCTGCAATTCAAGGGCTTCGTTCTCGACCGCTTCATCCTCACCGCGTTTCCCGACCGCGAGTACCGGCATGCGATCGGCTACAACCGCGACTTATGTTGTGAGTTTGTTACCTGTCCACTGTCCGCCTACCTCGGTAGAAAGCTCCGACGTCAGAGATCAGATGCACAGCGGTCGACAAAGGCTGAAGCCCGCTCCCGTTCCATGCTCCTGCGACCAGGACGCGCCCCGACCGGACATCACACGGGCTCTCCGAGGAAGTCGTGAATCAACTGTCACAAGCGCTGTCACGGTCCAAGCACCACCGGATCGCTCGCCACGAAGCCCAACTGGCGGACTTTCATCCATCGCTTAGTAACGATCACTGGGCTACCGCGACTCTCCTGACAACCGAGAAACGAGGTGTGATGCAGACGCTTGGAGAGTCCGCCGGCCCCCGGATCAAAGGCTGCCGCGTGCGAACCTCGACAGCGCTCCGCCAGATGTCAAGATTGGGATTCGACTACGCGGGAATCCACGCCATAGCTTCGCTCGACGATCGCATCCTAAGCACAGTGCGTTCCTTAGCCGATGTGGTCGAAGGTGAGGCGCTCACCATCGAACCCGTTCTGCTGACGAAGGTCGATACCGTGGCGACGCTGGCACGCGCACTGCGGGAGACCGGGGTCCGATGGTTGCAACTGCACCGGACCTGGTCGGTCGACGGTTTGGACGTGCTCCTGACCGCGCTGCGAACGGAGGTGCCGAACACGAGGGTGATAATGCTGGTTGATCCGGAGGAGGGGCCGTCTCGGGAACTCGTGACCGAGATCCTTGATCTGGTTGACTTCGTCATCCTCGACCACCGCCAAGGCGGGACCGGTCGTTTGCTCGATTCCTACGCTCTGCATCGAACACTAGATGTGATCCCCAGCAACCGAGTGTTCCTTGCAGGTGGCATCGCCCCCGACAACGTCGCCAGTCTCGTGAGCTCGTACCGTCCCTACGCAGTTGATGCGCAGAGTTCCCTGCTGGGGCCGGATGGAGACCACGACGTAAATCGCCTCGTCGCCTTCGCGGCGGCGGTGCGGCCTCCAGGCGTAGAAGGCGGTGCGCTGCGTGCGGTCCGGTGATCCGCGAGGCCCGTTCCCGGACTACGCCTCTCCCTACTGGGACGACCTGAATATCGCGACGCTCTCGGACGAGCAGTTGGTGTCCAAGCTGCACCTGCTCGACAACCTCGAGGTGTCCTCGCCTTACCGTGGAACCTCGGTGCCGGTCTGGCGGCGCATCTGGCGCTCTCTGGAGTCGTTGGACCGCGCCGGACCTCTGCCCTCTTCATGGAAGCACGCCGCGCTGTATCTGTTCGCGAACACCGTGTACCTCCCGCAGGTCTTGCTCAACGACGCGTGGCGCGCCTTGTACCTTGACCTCTGCGAGGGCGAGTTCGGTCTGGATCACATAACTGCGCGGCAAACGATCCTATCCCGATGCCACTTCTTCGAGAACGACCCCAATGCCATGACAAGCGTGTTCTGCCACGTCAACGGGATTGAGGGCAGACTCGACAACCAGCGTCAGCAGCGGGTTGACGGCGTTGACCAGCTTGCCGACGTCCTGCTTGACCTCCTCAACCCGGCGAAGTCGGATTCGGCGCGAAGCATGCTGACGGCCATGGTGGCGAAGTCTCACTGGGTTCTGTTAGTGGACAAGTCACTAAGCGGTCACTCCGCTGTCTCGGACCTGCGCCGGCTGGCCTTCGCACGAGAACTCGCTGAGCAAGCGGGGCTCTCGGTGCCAAAGATTGTCGTGCTGTGCCAGGTGCTCACCAGTCGCGCCGAGCAAGCCATACGCCAGCTCGTGGCAGAGCTACATGCCGACGGGATCAGCTGGCACAAGGCCGTCTATTTCGACGACCGCCACGGCGTCACTCACCCCGACACGACGCTGATCCTCGATCCTAGTCTCCGTACGAGCGCCTTGGAGCTCTGCCGATGGTTCGCCGAGCACTTCTTGATACCGGATCGGCGCCTGGATCGGATGAGGGAACGCAGCGGAGACAACCTGGAGTACGGGTACCGCGGGTGCGGCCTCACCTTGGTCGACCACGCGAACTGCCCTACCGACTCACTGCCCATCTTCTGGTACTCGAGTGAACCCGGTGCGGAGACCGTTTACACCGGGCCCTACGTCCGCGTCCACTCCCGGATAGGCAACCAGTCTGCCGAACCGTCATCGGCGAAATGGACAACGATTACGGAGAGACCAGAACTCGTCGAAGCGTTGCGGCGCTGAAGGGAAGTATGCGATGTCATACCTGCGGATTGGTGACCTCCAATCGATCCGGTTGACCATCCGCAGCACCGGTCACGCGCAAGTCATGGTTATCCTCGCACCAAACTTCGAGGAGCGATCCATTCAGTGCTGCACCGAACTGATCGAGCTGTTCGAGGGCATAGAGCAGGATGGAAGCACGTTCGAGATCCACTGGATCATATTCACCCTCCAAGGCAGGCACAGTCCGACTGTTCTCGACGCCATCAAGGCGGTCAACGTCCGCCGAGTTGTGCAGGCGTTATCCGAGGGACAGCACCGAGGCCGCGTCGCACACAAGATTGTCGAGTATCCGATCGATCCGGGGCGGTTCCTTGGCGAGCTTGCCCTGCTCATGCGAGGCGTGCCGCGCATTAACCAGTTGATTGTGGATTACTCCGCCATCCCTAGAAACCTGCTGTCAGCGCTGGTCGAGGAGGTGGCAGCGTCGAGCAACAACCTCGGGAGGTTCCCGAAGGTGGAGAACGTCGCGCTGCTCTATGCATGGGCCGAGAGCTATCCGAAGGCGGCTGGACCGGAGCTGCTGGGCGAAGTCGTCGGCCACTTCAGCAGCCTGCCGTTGCGGAGCCTGTTGGAGGAGCGCGATCACGCCGAGGTGGTGATCTTCGCCGCAGGTACCACCCACGATGCGGTCTCACTCCTCGAAGCTCTAAGAGGCAACGGTATGGGCAATCAAATTGGCATTCACCTGGTCAACTTTATGAACTCCGACAACCTGCTTGAATCGAGGCTAAAGCTACGCAACCACTACACGATTCTGCGTGACGCACCGCTTCAAGGCGTGCAGGTTCGCTATGTCTTCACAGTCAGGCACGCACTGGCATACATGCGCGATGTCGCCGCGATTTGCGGGCAAGCCAGCGAAGAAGGACTCCGCACGCTGCTCGCGATCGGGTCGTTCGGCCCTAAGCCGATCGCCGTCGCGGCTCAGTTCGTCGTGCAGGAGCATGTCGAGCAGCATGGGACGACGAGCGAAGTCCGGGCCGACGTGCTTAACAGCCGCGGCTCCCAGTACCTGTCGCCGTACTCGCTCGGCGCGCGCGACATCACGGTGTTCGAGTACCACTCCACCAACGCGGCCAGCCAGCCTCCACCTAGATGAGCTGCGCACGATCGCTGCTAAGGACGCGTCGCGCCTCGGTGATGAACACATTGGTCTCCGCGGCCGAGCGCTTCGCTGATGCCTCCATCTCCCCGACATCGGCCGCCTCCAGGATCGCTACAGTGAACTCCACGAGCTCACGTGCTCTACTGGCCAAGGCCTCGTCGGCCGTGACCAGCTGAACCCGGTACATGGCGCTCCGCGCGACGGTCCGCAGCCGCCAGGACTCAGTCCGGGCATGCGTGTAGGGTTCGCTGTCGGGCTGATCCTCCTGTCTGCTCGTCCAACGTCGAATCTGGGCGCCCCGCAGGTCCGCGATCGCCTCGGCGAACGAGCTAAAAGCTAGGATCTGCTCATCCCGCATCCGCCCATGGGAAGCCATCGAATGGACGAACTGCGCTTGCCGCCGCTGGAAGACGTAGGCCACAGTTGAACCTAACAGGGTGCCGATTACGGCAATCCCGGCTGCGAGAACAGCTTGCATGCCCACCATCGTGACACATGCAATCACGGCTCAACGATAGGTCGTGGTCCGTGTGTGTTGAGGTCGATGACACCGCTGCGGGCCACAAGTTGACGGGCCAGGCGACTGTTCTCAACGGTCAGTCTCCGAATATGTTCCTCGTAGAGCGCTACGTGCAGACGTAGTTGCTCATTCTGCTGCCGCAGCTGGGTGATCCGCTCACGCAACTCCTGCGTCGCCGTCGGTGTCGACGGCGCTGCGGGGCTTCGGCTGTCGCCGGACGCGAGAGACTTTATTCGACCTGCCCTGAACCGCCTGCGTTCACCGCGATGGCTGGCGCCTCCCGGCCTCTCACCGCGACGCTGTCACCGCGCGGGCCGAACCCCACTCACGCCCTTTCTCGATAGGAGCACACCATGCGTCCCGTGACACTTCCCCATGCCTACGCATACCTACTCTCATCGGCGGCGCCGCCCGCGCACGCTACCGCCAGGTTCGTCCGGGAGGTCGGCGCCATCGAAGCAGTCCGGCGGATCTCTGCCGACCGCGCACCCCTCGCGGTGCTGGCCGAGCAACGGCCAGGCGACCACGACGGCGCCGCACGCGACGCCGTCGCGGCCGCCGCGATGCACGGCCATCGCCTCGTCACCCCGCTCGACGACGAATGGCCGACTGACCTGGTCCACACATCCGCCTTCTGTCCGCCGCTCGCCCTCTGGGTCAACGGCCGCGGGAGCCTGGGCGAACTTGCCCGGCGTTCAGTCGCGATCGTCGGCAGCCGTCGCCCAACCACTTACGGCGAGATCTACGCGATGGACATCGCCGCGGGCCTGTCCAGGCACGGAATCACGGTATGGAGCGGCGGCACCCCCGGTATCGCCGCCCTGGCGCTCGGCGGAGCTCACAACGCCCGGGGACCCTCGGTCGCCGTTCTGGGGAGCGGGATCCGCAATGATTACCCCGCTCACCACGAAACCTTCCTCCTAGACCGGTCTCCGGACACCCTCGTCGTCAGCGAGCACAATCCACTGACGATTCCCCCAGCGTCGCATGTCGGCGCCCACAACCGCCTCCTGGCCGCTATGACCACCGCGTGCGTCGTCGTCGAGCCCGGGTCCAGCGATGCCGCCATGTGCGTGGTCGAGCAGGCCGAAGTCAACGGTCGCCCCGTGTTGGCCTTTCCCGGCCCCGTCACCACCTTGCTGTTCCGGCAGTCCCACGACCTGATCCGTACGGGACGCGCCACGCTGATTTCCAACGCCGACGACGTCCTCGAGTGTGTTCCGGCGCTGGCTCAACACGAGCGCCCAGCGCCGGACAAGACGCCGGAATCATGACCGTCAAGGCTCCGTTCCCGGCTTGTCCTGATTGTCATGGCCCCCTGACACTCCAGTACAACGCCGACTTCTACGACACGAAATACGTACTGCCTCAACGCAGGATGCTCGTACGACGGCATCTCGGCCGGATCCGTCGTGAGCCAGGACGGCCAGCCCGCCCCCGGCTGGCCAAGACAGAACATCGACGGACGCCCAGTTCCATGGCTGGCCCCCATCATCGGTGATCGCGTCGCGTGGGCCGCACTCAACGCCGGCAGGCTCGACGAAGCCGATCAGCGCTGGCTGTGCCAGGTGTTCTTTTCAGGGTTTGAAACTGTCTCAACGTCATCCATCGGTGGCGGCGGCGCGGCTCGCGTGGGGTAGCCGGTTCAGGTAGGTCTGTTCCTCGGTTGTGTTCAAGTGGGGAGGCCGACGTTGTTTCTGTCTTTTGTGGACCGTGCCGCAAAGCCGCGCTCCACCGCGAACTTGACGACGTCGACCACGTTCTCCGCACCGCACAACAGGAAACTCCGTGACCGCCACTCCACCAGAGACCCCGGCACCGACCGGGGACACCGTCTCGCCGCGCACCGCCGCGGCACTGCGCGCCGCGATGGACCGCCTTCTCGCCGAACAGCCGCAACGCACCGACGGCCGCCTGACCAAGACCAACCTGTGGAAAGAGGCCGGTGTCAGCCGGGCGACGATGAACCGCGCCACCGCCGTGATGGCCGAATGGGACAGCCGCGTCACCGCCGCGGGCAGTCTCTCCGCCCGCGAGGCCCGCGTCACCCATGAGCTGAAGGAAACCCGGCGACAGCTCGCCGCGCAGATCCGGAAATGCACCGACCTCACCCGGCAACTCGACGCCGCGGCCACCGCGATCGCCGCGCTGCATCACGACAACACGCTGCTGCGACAGCAGCATGCGCGAAACGGATCACTCGCTGACATCAGCCAGCACCGTAGGGAGCAAAAGCAGCCGGAACCATCCCGCTCCTGAGTACCAGGTGTCCCATGTCCCAGTCCTCAACCCCGATGTCCGGCGATCGCGCGGAGCAGGGTCCGGCTGATGCGCGACTGGGTGCGTGCCAGGGCGTCAAGGTCGGGTCTGAGCCTCGTGGAGACGTTGGCGGACCTTGGTGGCATTGTGCGGAAGGCCGTGGTCCTCGTGAATGGTAGCGGATTCCTGCCAGCAAACGATGGCCTCGTTAATGTGGCCGAGGTGGTGTAGGGATGCCGCGAGGACATCCAATGGCGCCGCGATGTTTTCGTCTCGACCGATGGAGACACGGCGCCCGATGGTGATCGCCTCACGACACAGGGCGATCGCAGCCTCGTGGTTCCCCAGTCCTTGCTGCGCTTGGGCTAGATCCGTTATGGCCCCTGATTCACCGGCGCGGTCCCCTGCCTTCCGACGCAGGCGCAGGCCTCGTTGGCCGTGGTCAAGGGCTTCCCGGTAGCGGCCGAGGCCAGCGTACGCGGTGCTGAGATTGCCTTCCACTACGGCTTCCCAGCGTCCCGTGCCAATGCCACGACTGAGCGGCAACGCCTCGTCGAGATACCGCAGAGCGTCCTCGAACTGCCCCTGCTCCAGAAGAAGCAGCCCTCGGTCATTGAGCACCCGGGTCCCCAATTCTTCGTCGCCCAAATCTCGCGCCATCGTTTCCACACGATCGAGGTCGGCCGCCGCTTGCTCCCACCTGTGCAGATACGTCGCCGCGCCGCCGCGAAGCGCCAGCAAGTGCGCCTCCTGGGTGTGGTCGCCGACCCTGCACGCCGCCATGAGCCCGACTGTCACAATGTCGATCCACGTTTGCCAGCTGACCATCGTCGCGGTGAAGGTGCATGCGATGGTCAGCGAGATAGTGCGGCGATCCAGCCGATGCTCGTCGGCATAGTGCAGTGCGGCAATTAGGTTGTCGCGTTCCGCAGTGAGCCAGGCCAATGCGTGGTCGAAGTCACCGATCGGGTACCGGTGGGCTGGCTCGGCCACGACATCCCAAGGCCTCGTCTCTGCGGGGTAGAGCTTTCGATCGGCTGCGCGGGCGGTGTGGATGTACCAGGTCAGCAAAGCCTCCAGCGCCTGGTCGCAGTCGTCGCCAGCGTCGTGGTGCAGGGCTTGGTCGGCGGCGTAGGTGCGCAGCAGATCGTGGAACCGGTACCTGCCACCAGTGGCGGGTTCGATCAGGTGCGCGTCAGCCAGGGCGGCGAGGAGAGGACGGGTGGCAGCGGGGGATAGTTCGGCCAGGGCGGCGGCGGCCGGAAGCGACAGGTCGGGTCCGGGGTGGAGGCCGAGGCGCCGGAATAGCCGTGCTTGTGCGGGTGGGAGTCGCCGGTAGGACCAGTCGAATACCGCGCGGACGGCGGCCCGCTCGTCCGCGGTTTCGCTGAGGATGTCGAGTCGGGTGTGGTCGTCGGCCAGTTCGGTGACGACGTCGGTGACGGTCAGGTGGGGATGGGCGGCGGCGCGGCTGGCCGCGACCCGCAGCGCCAGCGGTAGTCGTGCGCAGAGCCGGACCAGTTCGGCGACCGCGTCGGGTTCGGCGGCGGCCCGGTCGGTGCCGAGGATGCCGGTGACCAGGTCGAGTGCTTCGGGTTGGGTGAGGAGGTCGAGGGTGAGGCGGTGGGCGGCGTCGGTGACGACGAGGCCGGTGAGGCTGTCGCGGCTGGTGACCACCACCATGCAGCCCGCGGTGCCGGGCAGAAGCGGCCTGATCTGCTCGGCGCTGTGGGCGTTGTCCAGCACCATCAGCACCTGTTTGCCCGCCAGCATCGACCGCAGCAGTCCCGCCTGCATTTCGACGTCGGCGGGGATCGCGCGTGCCGCGGCACCCAGGGCGCGCAGGAAACCGCCGAGGGCTTCGCCGGGGGCGGCGGGGTCGCCGGGTCCGTAGCCGCGGAGGTTGACGTGCAGGGTGCCGTCGGGAAATCGGTGCTGGATCCGGTGGGCCCAGTGCAGTGCGAGGGTGGTCTTGCCCATGCCTCCAGCGCCATCGACCGCGGTGATCACCACCGACTGGGGTCGCTCGTCGGAGTGGTCGGGCGGGATCAGCGCGTCGAGCGCGGCCAGATGCTCGGCCCGGCCGGTGAAATCCCGCACCGAACCCGGAAGCTGCCGGGGCACCATCCGGTTCGAACCCGCCGACGGGCCCGGGCGGGCAGGGTAGGGATGGTCGGGCAGGGTGACCCATCCGGTCGTGGCGACTTCTTTGACCTCGACTGGGATCGGCCGCCAGGTCGCGGGCGCGGCACCGGGGGTGTGACGGATGACGTCGTCGAACAGCCAGTCCGACGCGATCACCGCCAGCATCCCTGGCGAGGAGGCGAGCGCGGTCTTCAACGGGGCCGCGTCGCACAGCCGGAACGTCAGCGTCAGCGACGACGACATGACACCGTGGGTGTCGTAGCCGACCTCCCCGGCGTGCAGGGCGACCCGCAACCGGATCCGCCGTGCCTCGGGATGGGTGTCGTTGTGCACCCGAAGACGGGTCACGAGCGCAGGCAACGCCGCCTCCACGAACCGGGCCTTGTCCGCCTCACCCGGCACCAACGCGAACACCGCGTCTCCGCGATCCTCCCGATAGCACTCGGTCCAGGCGGTCCCGGCCGCGGCGAACGCCGCCTCCATCACTTCATAGAGACCATCGCGCACCGCCCGCTGATGCGGCCCCGTCCGCCGCCGATCCCCGAACCCCTCCACATCCGCCACCACAATCAAATGATGACGCGAACCCCGCCCCTCCGTCATCGCCGCTCCCTCTCCCCGGCTCGCCGAAGACAAGGGTCCCAAGAACACGATGCAGTTTTAAAGAGCTGAAGGTGGTGGAGATCAGGTGAACCTCTGAGCAGCGCGATCGCACTGGATGGGTCCGGCCTGCCGCCCAGAAGCGTCTCCATAGCCTAAGCGGGTGAAACGCCAGCCGTGTACGTCGCCGACTGCGACGGCTCACGCGTCAGCCAGGAACTCGAGTGTGCCAGTCCAGCTCACGACATGGACCAGGCTCACCACTACCTAAGCTGTCTCATGAGACAGCCGGAATGTGGAGAACAAGTCTGCGGCTGCCCCCTCGCCTCCAACCCCACCGCATGGATCGCCGTCTCGCAAGCTGAGGTCGCGGCAGGCGGCGCCATGCACCGACGGTGCATGCACCTGGCGCGCACCGTGTGCCCAGAGCTCCGCAACGACCAGTCCTACGTCTTCGTCGAAGTGCACCAGTCCGAACGCGCTAACGACTGGGAGGCTGCGATCGCGGGCCTCACAGCATACGAGGAGCGGCACGGCCAGACCCCCCGCCTCCTGCCGCTCCACGCCTAACGACCGTGCACTCTCCTCAACCGGCCCACGCTTCAGGTCCCGGTTCCCGCGGCGACTCACAGCCGCGCTCATCCCCCAGCTCGCCGATGCCGCGCAGGGATCGGCCGCCGCGGAGTTCTCTCCCGCCCAGATTCACGGCCTTAACCGAGCACCCCACTTCCGTCGTCACCGACAGCCTCACCCATCGCCAGCTCAACCCCACCAACCCAGATTGGAATCACCCCATGACCAACCGCGAGCGCGACGTGACCACTCCGTGCGAAGACCTCGCCACCCCGATCTACGACGAACTCGCCGGCATCAACGCCAACCAGGCGGAAGGCAGTCCGCAATCCGCCGCGAGGTCAGGCTCCGTGTCGTCCGATATCGACGGACTCACTGTTTCTGCCACCTGCTGGACTTGTTCGCGCGCCTCAAGCGGCTCGACAAGGGGACTGACTGGAGCAGCGGAGACGTCATGGAAACACTCAACCTCTGGTTCGCTGAGTTCGGCATCGACGTCGACTCCGACGAGACGACCGCCGCCCAGGACCTTCGCGCTCCCACCTGGCTCGCACGAGCTCTCAAGGTGCCGGGCCCGGAGAAGCCGACCGTGGTCATCCATTGCGTACCGACCACGAGCGCGCCCTGGACATTGTGCGCCTCAGCGTGACCCGCCTGACCCAAGAACTGGGCGAGGACACCACCGCCGCCGTCTTCGACTTGGCAGGTGACCAGATCGCCAGCATCGCGCACGGCGCACCTTCCTGGGACGAGGAATAAGCACCGGCAGACCGCACGGCATCCACTGCTCCGCGAGTCGGTGTACGGTGGAATTGAAGGATCTTGGTGTGGCCTCCCCATGCATCGAGTCGCATGAGGACGGAGGTCATGATGACGTTGCTGCGGCAGAACAGCGAACTGAAGAAGCTCGGGATCTGGAACTGGTCACTGCCCGCCTTCGCGGGGAAGCTCCCCGATGGACGGAACTACAACACCTGCCCTTCAGCAGGTGTATGCGCGCAGGCGTGCTACGCCCGCAACGGAACTTACCTCTTTCCGAACGTCAAAGCACGCCACCAGAAGAACCTCGCGTTGGTTCTGGACGACCTTCCCGGCTGGATCACGGCGATGCAGAAAGAACTGTCCCACAACAAGTTCACCGACGCATGGGTGAGAATCCACGACAGCGGAGACTTCTTCTCTCCCGCCTACCTCGCCGCCTGGCTCGAAGTAATGGAGGCACACCCCCGAACTCGCTTCTACGCCTACACCAAGGAGGTAGCGATGTTCCGGGAAATCGTCGAGCCACGCCCACCCAGAAACTTCTGGTGGGTCTATTCGTACGGCGGCACCCAGGACCACACACTGGATCCCGCCGTCGACCGTGTCGCCGATGTGTTCGCCGACGAAGCCGCCATCGACGACGCGGGCTGGCATTCGCAGTCCCGCTCGGATCTACTCGCCGTCGTCGGACCCGCACCGGTCGGAATCCCGGCCAACAACATCGCTCACTTCAAGGCCAAGCAGGCCGGTCGCCGCTGGAGCCACTGGCAGGCCAGCGTTGACGCAGCGCGCTCCGAACGCCGCGCGCGTTCCCGCGATACCGCGACGTCGAGCACCACCAACACCCAACCCACGTAGGACCCGCCAACTGCGGCGGCCACCCTTGCTCGTCTGGAGCTCCCAGCATGCTCGACCTTGTTCTGCGCGCCAACGGATTCACCCGCACGAACGACACCTGGACCCGGCAGAACCTCACCGCCGGAGGCCTCTTCGACCTCGACATCGTCCCGGACGACGACCACTACCTGTGCACGCTACGCCAGGGCACTACACCTTTGCTGCAAATGAGGCATGACGCAGACGGCGCGATGAACCTCGTCGCCACCTTCCTCAAATCCTAACCCGAGAGCCCTGCACGACAAGGGGAAACGATGACCGAAATCGCCATCCTGGCCCGCGAAATCACGCAGCACCTGGAAGGAGACTGGAAAGCAGGAAAAGGCGTACACAGCAACGGAAGCGACGCCTACCTGCACGGACCCGACGGCGAGAAGCTGCAGATCCGGCCAGGAACCACAACAGCGACACGGAATCGAATTGAGGTCTACGGCTCCCTCCCCTACCAGTTCACGCGCCACAACGAGCCACGGCACCTCATCACCGTCAGCCCCACCAAGACCGCCGCCCGGATAGCGGGCGACATCACCCGACGTCTCCTTCCCGCGTACCGCGAGGGCATGGTCTTCGCAGCTGCAGCAAAAGTGCGCCACGAGCTCCGCGAGGCCGAGAAGTCGCACACGATCAAAACCTTGCTAGGAATTCTTCCGAAGGCGCATCAGTTCCCGCATGATCAAGACTCAATGGATTTTGGAGGAGGCCGTTATTCGCCGCCGATCGGCGGCCAGCTACGCATCCGCTCAAACTCCGATGTGGAGTGGACGGTACACACCACCAAGGAAGTGGCCTTCAGCCTCGCCGAGACGATCTACGCACTTTCTCGAAACGGCGATATTCCCCAGGAACCGAACAAGCCAACGACTGAGCTTTGCTAACGGCCTTGCCGCGGCCCTGCGAGGCCGCATCCCCTCGCCCACGACGATGCTGGCGAGGTTGGCGCAGCAACACCTCGAATCGAGCCAGCGCCGACCAGCTGACAGCCAGACACGTACGCGGGACTTGGTACCTCAGGATCGCCGCACATCCTTGACCGCCCCACCCGATAGCAGTCGCTATCGCCACTACAACGATCGAAGGAAGAGACATGAGCAGCCGAAACGGTAGCAGCGCCGCAGCACTCACCGAGTATCTACGCGATGTCGCCCAAGTATTGGGACCGCCCTGGCGCATCTTGCCTCCGCACAGTACCGGCGAGGTCGCCACGCTGTCAGGACCGGAAGGTGGCTCGGTCGCTGTCTCTCTCGAACAGCGAACCAGCGGGCAACGCCTCGTGTTCGAAACCTGGCTGTCGAGCGATCTGCGCGCGCACCAGCCCACCGGAACGGTCCGCCCCGTCGTCACCGTTTCCCCAACACGGCCGCCGCACGACATCGGAATGGATCTTCGACGCCGCCTCGTGCCCAAAGTGATCCGGTTCTTCGACGACACGCGCGACCTCGCCGAGCGTCGCCGCCGCGACGCCACCGATCTGCACAGCGTCCTCGAATCGGTCGCACTCAAGCTGGGAACTGACATAAAGCCGGACGGGAAGTCCACCGGAATCGGAAAGTTCGGGCAGCCACTGTTCGCGACGGCTCAAGTCATCCAGCCGTTGTGGCGCAGGGGCGAACACGTAGTCCGGTGGAGCATCGACACCAGCCCCGACATCGCGCTAGCCCTCGCCGATCTGCTCGCCACACAGGCCGCGAAAGCTGCCAATGACCACGCCACGGCGACTGTCGTCGGTTAGCGTTCGGCCTCCGGTCTCCCCGCCCCCACCGGCCCCGCGCCCGCAGTCGACGACATCGCCGTGCAAGCCTTCCGGACCGCCACTCCCCTTACGCCGTCGATTCCGCAGTAGTACCTCCCCTGTATCGACACGACTTCCCGGCCACCACGGCGCGAGAACCGCCAAGCTCTCACCCGCCTGCGTGGTTCTGCTCGCCGGATACGCGATGACGATCGCCACCGCGAACTGGGCCAACTCCCTCTGGCCCGCGGTCACGATCGGAGGCCTGCGAATTCCCGCCGGAGCACTCGTTACCGGACTCGTCTTCACCATGCGGGACCTGTTGCAGGACGCCGCGGGTACCCGCATGACGCTGCTCGCCGTCGTCCTTGGCGCGGCGCTATCCAGTCTGACCTCGGACCCACGCATCGCGTTGGCTAGCGCTGCGGCCTTCGCCGTATCCGAACTCGCCGACCTCGCCGTCTACACCCCGCTTCGGCGACGGAGCCCTCTCGCGGCCGCCGGCCTGTCGAACGCAACCGGTCTGTTTGTCGACACCGTGCTGTTCCTTCCGCTGGCCTTCGGATCACTGGACCAGCTCTCCGGGCAACTCGTCGGGAAGGCCGCCACCACCATTCCCGCGGTCGCCCTGCTCTCCCTCGCGCGCCGGAGACAAGCGCCGCCGTGAAGTTCTACCTCGGCGCGCTTGTGTCGGCACAATCTGCGTGTCTCGCATTGAGGCTGGAGCTGGGCTTCGACCAGTGCTTGTCGTTTGCGGCAGGGCGTGTCGCGGTTCTAGCTTCTCCGCCCATGAAGTTGATCTTTTATTCGTCCTTGGGCTGGGAGACGTGGGGCCTGGAGCACCGTCCTGTCGTGCCCGAGGGCATGCCCGTCCTGATCGACGAGGACCTTCGATTCGCAGACGGCGTCGACCAGCGTCCGACGGTGACCGTGAATCGGTGGCTACGGGAACTACCGTCGGCCGGGGTGAATTCGCCGAACAGCTGGGAGGTCTATGCGCGGGCGTTGCGCGCATGGATGGAATTCCTGGCTGACCGCGGGGTGGGTGTGTTCGAAGGCCGGCCGCGTCTACGTGCCGCGTTAAGTTCCTACGCGGAACACAGGTTCACCGGCGAGCTGGCGGCGCGGTTCGCGCCGGCGACTTGGAACCTGCATGTCGGCGTGGTGGCGGCCTTCTATCGGTGGGCAGTCGTCGAAGGACTGACATCGGCCGAGCCGTTCAGCTACGCGACCGCGCTGCGTGTGGTCCGGGACATGACCCGACAGGTCGAACGAAATCTGGCCAAGGTCCGTGCGCCGAAGGCACACGTGACGGTCAAGCACCTCGAACCGGACTTCGCTGAGCTGTTCGTCCAGGCGCTGGAAGGTCTACGGCCCGACGGGACAGCAGACCCTCGGTTCCGGGGGCTCGAACCAGGCCGCAACACAGCCGTGGCGCAGTTGGTGCTCAGCAGCGGCTTGAGGCGTCAGGAGTTCACGTATCTGCTCGTCCATGAGGTGCCTCCGTTGCCGCCGGATCCGACGACGGTGCCGATTCCGTTGCCGGTTGCGGCGGCGATCGCCAAGGGCCGCAAGCAGCGGACAACATGGGTGTCGTATGAGGCGTTGTCCGCGCTGCACCGCTACATCGCGCTCGAGCGACCGCTGGCGGCAGCGGGCTCCTCATGGCACCCGGACCAGAAGCTGGGGCCGCCGCTGGTGGTGACCGGTGCTGACGGAACTGGCGGCACGATCAACGGGCGCAGGATGAGCTGGTCCCGTCTGGGACCGGCCGAGCGGCTGCGGCTGGTCGATGCTGCCGGGGGATCACTGCTGCTCGCGTTGCAGCGGGACGGCAGTCCGTTCCTGGACTGGGCCACTGTCTTCCGACGAGCCTCAGACCGGATCCGCGCGGACTTCGATCCGCGGTTCCCGCACGTCAACCCGCACCGACTCCGGCACTCGTTCGCGATGTCCACATTGGAGCAACTCGTGACGGGCTACTACCAGCAAGCTGCCGCGCTCGTGACCGACACCGACACAGACCCGGCACTCGCGCTGTTTCTGACGATGTCAGACCCGTTGATGGTTCTGCGGGACCTGCTGGGGCACTCCTCGGTCGCCACGACAGAGCTCTACCTGCGGCGGCTGGACACCACCCGAGTCTTCCGGGAGGCCTACGAGGCCGCTGGCACGCGGGCTGGGCTGACGCGCACAGTCCTGGACGAGGTCAACGACGAGTTCAACGACGACGTCGAACTGGCGGAGGTGACTGGCTGATGCCAGGGGACCTCACGGACTCGCCACTGCGCCTGACGTTCGCCTTCAGCAGCGGCCGCACTCACGTCTCCCGACTTGATCGCTATCCCAACCCATCGCTGGTCCGGCAGCTCGCGCTGGGACTGAAGAACCTGATGCACCCGCACGGCGACGTGAACGCGAAGGGAACCGCCAAGGACTACACCCGATGCATCGGCCACATCGCCCGCTGGCTCGACCTGGCAGGTTTCTCCGGGACCGCGGCGGACGTGACGGCGGCACACGTGGTCGGGTTCTGGCGCAGCACGGACGCCGTCATCGAAGGAATGTCCCGGCGCCTCCTGCGCTCGGTGGACGCCCACGTCGAGCCCTTGCGTGAGGACGTCCGGAAGCACTTGGACGGGCCGCCGTTCCGGGTGACACACAATCGCGACCGCCAGGCCTATCGGCCCTACAGCGACGGTGAATGGCAGCGGCTGGTGCGCTGCTGCACCGACGTCATCTCGACATCGTGGTCCGAGCACAACGAGGCGATCAGGACGGCGACAGCGGGGCGGGACCCGGCCGTGGCCGGCTGGTCTGAGCAGAACCTGCTGTGGTTACTGCACAATCGAGGACCGCTCGGGCAGCTCGATGTCGCGGCGCACATGGGATACCAGGACCGCGGCGGCGTCGTGAAGCGCGGCGGCGTCGCCACCACGGGCTCGAAACTGTTCGTCACCACCGACGTCGCGCTGGCCTACCGGCTGCTGCTGGGCACGGCCAGCGGGATCGTCCCGGATGGCCTCGACGACCTGGAACTGTCCGACGTGGACTGGGCAGGCGACGAGACGGTCGTGCTGAGCTACCTCAAACAACGCACGGGACCCGAGAGTCTCAACCTGCCGGCACCGGCGGTCCGCATCCTGCGGCAGTGGCTGCGACATTCGGCTCCGATTCGCAGCTTCGCCCGCGACGACATCCGGGCGAACCTCTGGCTGAGCTACTACCCGGCCGGACCCGGACACAAGCGCGTGTTCGCCCCGGTCTTCCAATACGTCACCGTCCGGTCCTGGGGCGCCCGCTACAACCTGCTCGGCGACGACGGCCAGTCCCTGCACCTGCACAAGGCGCGGATTCGCACCACGTTCCACCAGCGTCGCGACAAGAGCCGCTGGACCGGGCGCGTCACGATCGACCCGAACCACAGCGCACGGGTCGAGGGTGACCACTACCTGTCGGCCCCGACACCCGCCCAGAAGGACTCCCTCGAAGCGGTGATCGAGCAGGGACAGGCGGACCTGATCCGCAAGGCGACAACTCCGCTGGTCCTGGCCCAAGACGACGTCGAGCACGCAGCGGCTCGATTGCCCACCGAGCTGGCCGGCCTGCGGGTCACTGACCGGGTGATTGCTCAGCTGGTGGGCGGGCAGCGCGACGTGTTCACCGCCGCCTGCGCCGACCAGCTCGCCGGTCTGCACGGCCCCGCGGGGAAGCCCTGTCCGGCCCGCCCCTGGGTGTGCCTGTTGTGTCCGCTCGCGGTGTTCGCTCCGCGTCACGCGCCCAACCTGCTTCGGCTCAAGGCGTTCTTCGCACGCAGCTTCCGACAGATGCCCGCAGCGCACTTCATGGCCGTGTTCGGCCCCTACGCCCAGCGCCTGGACGAGATCTTGCCGCGTTTCTCCCCAGCGATCTTGGCCGCGGCACGGACCGAAGTCAGCGACCGCGACCACGAACTGCCGCTGCGACCCGAGGAGACGACCTCATGACCACTCCGGTCACACACCTGCCGGGCGATCCGGCACAGTCGCCGTTCGCCGGCCACAGGGTCTGCGAGATCGCCGGGCTCGCCCTGGCTTCCGGGGCCACGGGGCCCCGTTTCGAGGACACGATCTGGGACCTCAACGACTTGGCAGGCAAGCCGGTGCAGCTGTCAGGCACCGTCCTGATCTGGGACTTCACCTCGATCACCCACCCGCGCTGGCAATGGGTCGCGCGCGAACTCCTCCTAGCGCTGCTTGCCCCTGGCCACGACCAGGTCGCGGCGCTACCGCTGGCCCACCGCCGGGCGCTGCACCCGATCACCTGCGGCAACCGGCTCGACTTCCTGACCCGGTGGTTCAACTGGTTGTCCGAACAGGGCGTCACCGACCTCGGCGACGTCACCCAACTGCACTGCGACCGTTTTCTCCAGCACGAGCGGGAACGCGGGCTCGCTGACTCGACCATTCTGGCCGCCGCGGTGGTGATCAAGGACGTCGCCCGATACGGCGACCTGTTCACCACGGACCGATATCCGGACGCGTTCGTCCCTTGGAATGGCAAGTCGCTGGCCGAGGTGAGCGGCTATCAGCGCAGCGGCGAGAACGTCACTCAGCCGGTTCCGCCGGAGATCCTGCACCCGGCACTCCAGGCCGCACTGCACGTCGTCGACACGGTCGCTCCTCACCTGGCCGTCCTCATTGAGCAACGACGCTCCGGCAAACAGCAACCGCAGACCGCGGCGAGCACCCGGCCGGATGAGGTCGCGACCTATCTCGCTCGGCGCATCGCAGCGGCGGAGGCACTTCCTCAGGCCGACGGACACAGGGTCGCGGCCAGGCTGAAGAACGGCTGGCGCAACACCGATCCACTGCTCCGGCTGGCGTTCGGGGACATGGCTCACGACCTCGGCGTCGAGTTCAGCCGCTCAGTAGTCGAACGCCACCGGAACCTGCTCGAAGACGCCGTCGCCCAGCTCGGCATCGCGCCGGCAATCGCACGTGACGCCGCGCTGATCGAACGCGCAGACGGACAAGGACGCGTGCCATGGACGCTACCGCTGACACCGATGCGCCTGCACTACCTGCGAAACCACGTGTTCAACGCCTGCCTGATGGTCACCGCCGCGATCAGCGGAATGCGGTCCGGCGAACTGATGGAGATCACCGCGTCATCCCCGCTGCCACCGCGCGAGCTCGCCGCAGACCTATTCCGCTTCGCCCTGGGCAGCACAAGAATCAAGGGCGAACAGTTCGGCGGGGTTGACGACGAGTGGGTCGTCATTGAAGCCGCCCATCGAGCCGTCAAGCTGGCGGCCCGCCTCGCCGGCACCAAACCCGGCGAGTCCGTCTTCGGACGCTTCACCTTCACCTCCCGGTTCAACACCTTCCGAAACTGGGTCAACAGCTCCGAGGGCATCAGACTCGGCTTCGCTGCCATCCCAGACGGCCGTATTACGGCCCCCATGCTGCGCCGGACCCTGTCCTTGGAGCTCGCGCACCGACCCAACGGCCTCTTCGCGGCGAAACTGCACCTCAAGCACATCTCTGTCGCCACAACGGAGGGATACGCCGCACGCCCAGGCGGGTCCCAGGCACGGTTCCGGGCGGAGACGGTCATCGAGGAGCGCAAGCATCGGGAGAACCTCACCGTCGCGGCTTTCCGCGACTACCAGGCCGGCGCCATGCCCACCGGGCCTGGTGCGCGTTCCCTGATCTCGACGTTCGACCACGTCGACGCGCAGCTCCGCAAGGACCAGGCCGCCCAACCCACCGTGGTCGCCTCCGACCGGCACGTCGAAATGCTGCTGAAGAAGCTCGCCAACGCCCTGCACATCCAGGCCGCGAACTACTGCTGGTTCGCCGATCCACGAAAAGCGCTCTGCCTCCGTCTCGCCGGAACACCCGACGCCACACAGCCACTCGCCGGCCTCTGCGACGCCGCTCGATGCCCACAAGCGACCTTCCACCAGCACCACCGCGACGTCTGGGCCAGCAACGCCCGCACCACCAAGACCTTCCTCGGCAATCCGCGCATCCCCGCCGGAGAGAAGCTCCGACTTACAGCCGAACACGAGCGCGCACGCCAAGTGGTCGACGCGATCGACGCGAACTCAACCAGGGACAACCGCCCATGACGATCAACGAAGCCCAACGAACGCAGACCGAAGCACGCATCCGAGCAGCCATGGACCGGCTGCTCAGCGGCGACATCCCTCCAGGCGGCCGATGCGACATCAAGACGCTCGCCCGCGAAGCACGAGTCTCCCGCGCCGCGCTCTACCGCACCTACCTCCACCTCAAGGTCGAGTTCGATCAGCGCATGAACCGGCTGCGCGACAACAACCACCAACCAGACCCGCGCGAAGCCCAGATCACCCGGCTCAAAGACGAGAACGTCCGCCTCAAGGCCCGCCTCAGCGAGCTGACACAGCAGGTCGTCGAGCTCAAAGCGGAACAGACCAGCGCGATCTCTCAACTCGCCGCACAGCACGAGGAACTGCTCCGACTCCGTCCCGGAGTACGTCCGCGAATGTCGACCGCACTTGTGCGTGAATTCTGAACGCACATGTTGATCACCCGCCGTGGGAGCAATGTCGCTGAGTTTCGACCGCACCATGGCGTTCCCCGTGATCAAGTCGGGCCGCTACTCGACGCGCCTCCAGGTCGTTCGCCCTCCGCTTCGCACCGGACGCTCCACATGCCACTTGCCCGCTGCTGGACCCCACGTTGCCAGGCGCGGGGTCACAGACATCATCAGAATTGGAACCGGCTACCGCGCTGACGATTGGCGATGGTTGCGTTCTCGAACACCCCGACAAGCGACACGACAGGACGTTTACCGAGGGTGGTCGAACATGTAACGAGGCAACGGTGGTAAACGACAGTTCACCAAGCCGAAGTCGCGGTGGGGCGGCCCGGAATCGATGTGGGGGGCAAGCGGTGACCGAGCTCGTCGAAGTGAGTTCCGGCGAGAACCCGGTATTGGACGTCGTTTTCGTGCACGGCCTCGATGGCGACTCCCGTAAGAGCTGGTCGGCGAAGCGGAAGAGTACGTTCTGGCCGGAGTGGCTCGGGCGGGACATTGAAGGATTGGCTGTCTGGTCGCTGGGGTATGCCGCGGCGTCGAGCCGCTGGTTAGGTCACGCGATGCCGATCCAGGATCGGGCGATCAACCTGCTGGCCCACCTGGAAAGTCACGGAGTCGGGCAACGCCCGCTGTGTTTCGTCACCCACAGTATGGGTGGCCTGGTGGTCAAGGAGATGCTGCTGCACGCGGCCGACGGTCGCGCCGACTACACCGAGTTCGCCACCGCCACCCGCGGGGTGGTCTTTCTGGCCACCCCGCACACCGGCTCCGACGTCGTCACCATGGCTGTCGTCAAGGCGTTATCCATCATCTACCGCAAGACGCCAGCGGTCGACGCCCTGGAACGCAACAGCACTCATCTACGGCAGCTCAACACCAGATACCGCAACTGGGCTGTACACCCGACAACGAATATCGACCACAAGATCTTCTACGAGACCCGCCCGACCAAGGGTGTGCAGGTTGTCGACGCGGGCTCGGCCGACCCCGGAATCCCAGGCCAGACACCGATCCCAGTGGACGCGGACCACATCGACATCTGCAAGCCCAGTGCTCCCAGCGACCTGGTTTACAGCCAGGTCAAACGCTTCATCACCGGAATCGTCACGGCACTGCAGGCCAGGCCTGGTGCCACCGGCCAGCAAGAGACCCCCCGTCAGCCTCGGCTTAACGAGACCCCTCAGGACGTCGGCGCAGGGGTAGGCCGTCAGGCGTCGGGGGTGCCGGTGATGGAGTCGCTTCTGGCAGTACCGGGGGTGGGTCGCATCCCGGAGCAGCCGGATGTGTTCGTAGGCAGGACACACGAGTTGGCCCGGTTGGAGGCTGCTGTGGCCGGGTCGGGTGGTCGTGCGGTGGTGGTGGCGGTGCACGGTTTGGGCGGGGTCGGCAAGAGCACCCTGGCCGCCCGGTTCGCCGAGCTGCACGCCGACCGGTTCGCCCCGGTGTGGTGGGTGACGGCCGATTCAGCGCCGGCGCTTGAGTCGGGCTTGGGTGAGCTGGCCGGCGCGTTGGCGCCGGAGACGGTGGCGCTTCCTGCAGAGCAGCGGGTCGAGCTGGCTGTGCGGTGGCTCGCGACCCACGAGGACTGGCTGCTGGTGCTGGACAACGTGACCAGCCCACAGGATGTGGCGGGGTTCTTGGGGCGGGTGCGGACGGGCACGGTGGTGATCACCAGTCGTCAGCGCTCAAGCTGGCGGGCTGTGGAGACAGTGCCTCTGGACGTGCTCGCCGAGGACGAGGCACTGCGGTTGCTGACTCGGATCGTGAGGTCGGAGTGGCCCGAGGCGGACCTGGCCGGCGCGGACCAGTTGTGCAGTGAACTGGGGTGGCTGCCGCTGGCGGTCGAGCAGGCAGGCGCCTACCTCGCGCAGACCCGGACTAGCCCCGCCGCCTATCTTGAGTTGCTGGCTCGGTTTCCGGCGCGGATGTTCACCGCGACGGCGGAGGGCGGTGACGCGCAGCGGACGATGGCGAGGGTCTGGCACGTCACCCTCGACCACCTGACCGACACCCCAGCCGCAGGGCGGGTACTACGGCAACTGGCCTGGTACGCCCCAGGCGGAATCCCCCGGAACCTGCTGGCCGGCGCGGTGGAGGAACTCGAACTGTCCGAGGCGCTGGGCCGTCTGGCCGCCTACAGCATGATCACCCCCACCGGAAACACCGTTACCGTCCATCGCCTTGTACAGGCGGTCACCCGCACACCCGACCCCACCGATCCCCACCGCCAGCCCGCAGACATCGCCACCGCCCGTGACACCACCACAACCATGCTGGCGACCAACCTCTCCAAGCTGGATCCACGCACTCCCGCAGACTGGCCCGCCTTACGGATGCTCCTGCCCCATGCGCGGGCTCTACTGGAACACACCACGCCCGACACCGACACCAGCCAGACCAGCTTCCTGCTCAACGAACTGGGCGTCTACCTCAAAGGACAGGGCGACATCAGCACCGCCATCGATTACTACAGCCGAGCCTGCGACAGCCACCAACGCCTCAACGGCCCCGACCATCCCTACACACTGCTCTCGCGCAACAACCTGGCGAGCGCCTACGAGTCGGCGGGGGATCTTGCGCGGGCGATCCCGCTGTACGAGGCCACCCTCACCGATCGGGGACGGGTGCTGGGACCCGACCACCCCGACACACTGACCTCGCGCAACAACCTGGCGAGCGCCTACGAGTCGGCGGGGGATCTTGCGCGGACGATCCCGCTGTACGAGGCCACCCTCACCGATCGGGAACGGGTGCTGGGACCCGACCACCCCAACACACTGACCTCGCGCAACAACCTGGCCTACGCCTACCGGTCGGCGGGGGATCTTGCGCGGGCGATCCCGCTGTACGAGGCCACCCTCGCCGATCGGGAACGGGTGCTGGGACCCGACCACCCCGACACACTGAGCTCGCGCAACAACGTGGCGAGCGCCTACGAGTCGGCGGGGGATCTTGCGCGGGCGATCCCGCTGTTCGAGGCCACCCTCACCGACTACGAGCGGGTGCTCGGCCCCGACCACCCCGACACACTGAGCTCGCGCAACAACCTGGCGAGCGCCTACGAGTCGGCGGGGGATCTTGCGCGGGCGATCCCGCTGTACGAGGCCACCCTCGCCGATCGGGAACGGGTGCTCGGCCCCGACCACCCCAACACACTGAGCTCGCGCAACAACCTGGCCTACGCCTACCAGTCGGCGGGGGATCTTGCGCGGGCGATCCCGCTGTACGAGACCACCCTCGCCGACTGCGAGCGGGTGCTGGGACCCGACCACCCCGACACACTGACCTCGCGCAACAACCTGGCGAGCGCCTACCAGTCAGTGGGTGATCTGAGCCGCGCGATCCCGCTGTACGAGACCACCCTCACCGATCGGGAACGGGTGCTCGGCCCCGACCACCCCGACACACTGACCTCGCGCAACAACCTGGCCTACGCCTACCGGTCGGCGGGGGATCTTGCGCGGGCGATCCCGCTGTACGAGACCACCCTCACCGATCGGGAACGGGTGCTCGGCCCCGACCACCCCAACACACTGAGCTCGCGCAACAACCTGGCCTACGCCTACCAGTCGGCGGGGGATCTTGCGCGGGCGATCCCGCTGTACGAGACCACCCTCACCGATCGGGAACGGGTGCTGGGACCCGACCACCCCGACACACTGACCGCGCGCAACAACCTGGCGAGCGCCTACCAGTCAGTGGGTGATCTGAGCCGCGCGATCCCGCTGTACGAGACCACCCTCACCGATCGGGAACGGGTGCTGGGACCCGACCACCCCGACACACTGAGCTCGCGCAACAACGTGGCGAGCGCCTACGAGTCGGCGGGGGATCTTGCGCGGGCGATCCCGCTGTACGAGACCACCCTCACCGACAGCGAACGAGTCTTCGGCCCCGACCACCCCACAACCCAGATCATCCGCTCGAACCTCGCAAAGGCGCGAACGACCTGAAGCCGCCACCGTGCGGTCGCTACGGAGCCGGCCGACGGTGGTCCCAACATCCGCTCATCGGCATGAGCGCGTTCGGTAGCCATCGTCGTGATCGGCCTCCACGGCAGCCCCTGGAACACGTTCTCTCAATGGATCAGCTGCCATTGGTAGTCCACCGACTGGCAACGTGGTGATCTCGCAACAGGTGGCAACGGCACCACACAGATCTGCGCCTTCGCTGCGGCCAGGGGTGGCGGTGCGGATCGAGGAAGGGTGGAGTGTGCTGGCCTAGCAAGTCGGGGATCGGGTGCGGTCAGACCCCACGAACACAAGCCTCCATACCGAACCGGGTGCGGTCGGTTGTCGACGAGAAACGCGGTCGCATCCGACCGACAAACCCAGCCACTACACTGCCGACCGCACCAAAGTCCTCGCCCGACGGCCACGAGGCATCTATGACATCCATCACACCCGGGATGTTCCATTCGCGACACCCGGCGCCGAACACCAGTAGAGCTCGATGCAGGCCAACGCGCAGGTTCGCAGCGACACGAACCCGCTGAACATGTCGCGCGCTCACTAAAGGACCCATCAGCCCATCTGGCTCACCCGCGTACCGGACGTCCCGCTGCTGGTGTCACACCGACGCCTCGGCCACCGTCGCACGCTCCCGCGCGCCGTCACCGACTGGGCGCTCGACTCCGGCGGATTCACCGAACTGCAACTCCACGGACGCTGGCACATCAACGCCAAGGACTACGTCCGTGCCGTCCGCCGCTACGCGGACGAGATCGGCATGCTTAGCTGGGCAGCGGCCCAGGACTGGATGTGTGAGCCGCACATCCTCCAGCGGACCAGCTTGACGGTCCGTGAGCACCAGCGTCGCACAGTGGACAACTTCGTCCGTCTCCGCGAGCTCGCACCCGAACTCCCCTGGCTTCCCACACTGCAAGGGTGGACCCGGTCGGATTACCAACGCTGCGCAGATCTCTACGAACGAGCCGGTATCACACTGACCGCCGAGCCGCTGGTGGGAATCGGTTCGGTGTGCCGACGCCAGAGCAGCGCCGAAGTTGAACACATTGTGCGCGCCTTCGCCGCGCACCAAATCAACCTCCATGGTTTCGGCATCAAGATCACTGGGCTCACCCGCTACGCCACCGCACTCACCAGCTCGGACTCGATGGCGTGGAGCAGACGCGGCCGGTACGTCCCTGGTTGCGGTCCGAGCCATCGTACGGAGTCCAACTGCCTGGATTTCGCGCTGGATTGGTACCGGAAGATCCAGACAACGCTCAATCCGGCCGAGAGAACTCCGCTGCCGGGCCGTTCGTGAGGGAGCAGGCCGGGCTGGTGAGTACGTTGCCGGGCGCCGCGACGCACCGGTGCCCCGCATGGACCGCGCGCTTCGTCGGGGCAGGAACCAACCGCGGTACCAACGAGCTACGAGAACAGCAAGCGGGATGGGCGATGTCTCCGGTACGCCGGTGATCCCGGGTCGGAACGCCGCACTCTAGCGGCGCCTGGCACGGGAGGAAGCCCGCGCTTACCGATGGAACAGCGTCTTTCACGGGAAGGCGGGCTTCCTCCCGCAGCAGGCGGCGCCGCTGGATCGAGTGCGTCCCGACCGGGACACCCGCGTCCCGATCCTCGCCAGTGCGGATCAGGACAGAGACACGCGGGCGAAAGGGCCGGTGGCCGCGCGTGCGGTCACCAGCCGGATTCTGTGAAGGAGCCCCAGTGACCAGCACTGTGGAAATCCCGGCCCAGCGCGACGACAACGGCCAGGCCGACGAGCCCGCGACCACCACCGGTGACGTCGTCGTTCCCGAAACCGGCGACGTCGACGAGTCCGCCTCCACCGACGCGCTGACAGAGGAGGAGTCGCGCGTCCAGCGCGCAGTGAGGGAGGCCGAGTACGACACCATCGTCTATTGCGATCCGGATGATGTGGTCATCGGAGTCAACGTGCGGACCGAGAACGCCGACACCGACCCCACCACCATCCAGGACATGAAGCAGCGGGGCGTCGACATGGCGGTCAAGGGCTACCGCGACGACGACGGCACCGTGATCATCACGATGGGTCAGCGCCGGGTGCTCAACGCCCGGGAAGCGCAGTGCGAGGTACCAGTCTGGATTCAGGCGCCGCCCTCCGATGACGAGCGCGAGGCCACCATCGACCGCATCATCGGCCAGCTCAACGAGAACGATCTCCGTGAGGGCCTGACACTCGGCGACAGGTACAACGCCCTTCAGCAGCTGGTCGCCTTCGACCTCAAGCCCGCCGGCATCGCCCGGAAACTCGGCCGCGGTAAAGGCGGCAAGAAGTACGTCGAGAACGTCCTCCAGGCCGGCGCCAGCGACCTGGCCCGCGCCGCGACCGACCGCTACGACCTGACCCTCGACCAGGCCGCCATCGTGGCGGAATTCGAGGCACGTGGCGACCTCGTCAACGCGAAGGAACTCATCCGGCTCGCCGTCGCCGAGCCGAACAACTTCCGCGTCTTAGCCGACGTCCAGCGCCGCAAGCACGCCGAAGCCGAGCAGGTCCGGGCCCAGACCGAGCAGCTCACCCGCGAGCTGACCGACGCGAAGGTCACGATCCTCGACGACACGATCGACGCGGACACCGGGCCGGCGCGGTCACTCGACCGTCTCCGCCTCACCCCCGACAGCGAGCCCGGCAGCGAGATTACCGTCGAGCAGCACGGCAACTGCCCGGGACACGCCGCCTGGCTGTACGAGGACTACCGGGACGGGCGCACCGTCATCGACGCGCGGTACGGCTGCGCGGACTTCCTGGAGCACGACCACGCCCTGTCCAACGCGCCCGCCGGGCGTTCCGACTTCACCCCGTACGACACCGACGACGAGGACGAGAACGAAGACGACGCCGCGGCTTTTGACGCGGCCCGAGCCGCTCACGCCGCCGCCGAGTGGCAGCGTCGCGCCAATTCCATCAGGTTCCGCTGGGTTCGGGACAGCAACGCGGAGTGGGACGGCGCCATCGAGAGGCGCCACGAGTGGCTGGCAGCGTTCGCCGCGAAGTCCGCGGCGCTCAAGGGCGCCCAGGTGTTCCTCGCGACGCAGAAGCTCAAGGGCGGGCGCGCTCTGCGCCGCGCCATGGAGCGCAACCACAAGCTGGCGAACACGCTGCTGAACACCGGCGACTCCGGCCGGAGGCCGCTGGCCGAGCTGATCAGCACGGCGAAGGCGGCGAAGGCGGCACGCTACGACGTGTTCCTCACGCTCTGCGCGATGGAGGAAGAACTGCACCGCGATGCGTGGCGTACCCCGTACCCGGAGAACCAGGAGTACCTGACCGCGCTGATGGGCTGGGGCTACGAGCCCTCCTCGATCGAACTGAGGGTCCTGAAGCCCCAGCAGGTAGACGACGTCATCGTGGAACAGATCGGTCCCGACCCCGAATCCGAGGACGTCACCGACAGCGGGGATGGCGAGGACTCCGACACCGCCAGTGCCGCCGCCGCCGGCGGTGACGATGACGACGCCGAGGACGGCGATTCCGACGACGAGGTCGTCGACCCGTCCGCGATCGATCTGTCCGGCGACGTCGCTGATTCGCCCCCGACCCCGTCCACTGAGGACTCGAAGTCCACCGGCGGTGAGGCTGCCGCGTAGCGGCGTCCCCCGTCGCCGCGTTTCCTGCGGGGTGTGGACGTCCTCGCGTCCACACCCCGCTTCGGCCTGACCCACCTCTGCTCCTCAGCCCGCCGAACGGAGCCCATCATGCACTTCCCTCGAACACCTTCCCCACGGCAAGCCCATCCGACGTCGGCGTTCTCCGCCCAGCATCATCCGGCCTGGCCGCACACCGAACTACCGGCGGGCCCACACTGGGCGCACGCGGTCTGCCGCTGCGGCTGGGCCGACTGCGCCGAATCACTGCACGACGCGCGAGTCCTGGCTCGCCGGCACCGCCGCACCGCCTACACCGACGTCTTCTACCCCGGCTGGGCATCCCGCATCAGCAACCGCCACTACCAAGCGGACGCGACCGCCGTGCACGTCTCCCTCAACAGCGAAGACCACGCGTGGGCGCTAGCCGACGGCATCGGCGATCACCCGCTGCCCGCCGAGGCCGCCGCCAGGGCGGCCGCGACCGCCGCGCGAGTCGCAGCCCGCGACGGAGCTGTCGCCGGTCTGCTCGCCGCCACGGACGCGCTCCCCGGTCTCCCCGACGAGGACACTGTCATGGTCGTGGCCTCGCCCCAGTCGGCCGCGGACGGCGGTGGCTGGGACATCGCCTGGGTCGGCGACTGCCGCGCCTACGAGTACCGCGTCGAAACCGACCAGTGTGTCCAGCTGACCGTCGACCACACCCGCGGGCAGGAACTGCGCACCGCCCTGGCCAGCTCGTACCAGGAACGGCCCGATGAACTCGAGGCCTACGCACGGCGATCCGACCACATCGTCACCAGCTCCATCGGCACCGCCACCGCCACGAGCGTGGGCCACACCACCACCCGCTGGCCCCGGCAGCGGCTCATCCTCACCAGCGACGGCATCCACAAACCGGTCCCGCTGCGCTCCATTACCCGCGCGGCCCGGACCTTCACTGACTCCCGTACCTGCGCACACAAGCTCACCATCGCCGCCAGGTACTTCGGCGGCACCGACAACGCGACCGCCATGGTCATCGACCCCGCGCCCGAGGACATCTACCCGTGACCGTGACGACCACACCCGAATCCAGCTCTCTGGTCCTTCCCACGGCTCTGACACTTCACGACTCCGCACTCGAGGCCATCCAACGCGGCTGGCGGGTCTTCCCGCAGGCACCGAGAAGCAAACGGCCAGCCATCACGCGATGGGAACAGCGCGCGACCCTGGAACCCGACACGATCCACCGCTGGTGGACCCGCTTCCCCGACAGCAACGTCGGGATCGCGTGCGGCCCCTCCGGCCTGCTGGTGCTCGACCTCGACGCGGCGCACGGACCCGTCCCCGACCAGTGGGCGAACCTCGGCGTCGCACACGGTCGCGACGTCATCGCCCTGCTCGCCGCACGCGCCCGCCAACGCGATCCCGTCGACACCCTCATCGTCGCAACCCCGCGCGGCGAACATCGGTACTTCCGGCGCCCACCAGGAACCACGCTTCGGAGCACGATCGGTGACCGCGGACGGGGCCTCGGCTGGCGCGCCGACACCCGAGGTCCCGGCGCCGCGGTCACCGCTCCAGGCTCTATCGGCCGCAACGGGCTCCCCTACACCATCGTCCGAGACCTCCCCATCGCCGATCTCCCCGGCTGGCTCGTCGCAGCCCTCACACCACCGCCGCCACCACCGCGTCCGCCACACGCGCCGGTGCTCGCGGCAACCAGCAGGCGGGTGGTCGCCTACGTCAACGCGGCCGTTTCCGCCGAGTCGCGCAACGTCGCTACTGCCGAGAAGGGACAGCGCCACATCACCCTCTACGCGGCAGCGGCGGCGCTCGGTGAATTACTCGCCAACGGCTGGATCACTGACCACGCGATCACCCACCACCTCACCGAAGCAGCCCGTCGCCACCTCGGCATCGCCGACTTCACCTGGAATGAACTCACGAGCACCATCCGCGACGGCATCGCCAAAGGCCGCCGTACCCGCCGTGTACTCAGCGACCGCCCCTACACGCCGCGCCACTGACACTCCGTCCAGTCCGACCTCGGCGGTCCATACCTGTCACACATCAACGGTGTCGTGCCGTTCCACTCATGCCTGCTTGCCGACATGACGCAGCCATCTGCTCCGGCACGCGCCGCCGGAACCAATTCCACATAGGAAAACTATGTCCACAAGCGACAGTCGAACAACCGAGATACACCCCAAGCCTTTGGTTACAGCCCGCTATTCCCTCGCGCCCAACGGGCTACTTCTCAGGCGCGAACCACTTCCGCCCACGAAGCAGCATCCGTACGTCGAACTAGTCCGAGCCAACGACATCAGCCTGCCCGTCACTTACGACAGCCACACCGCCCGCGACACGGCCGCACAACTCCTCGGCTACGCCCGGCAGTTCTACACCCAGCAATCCCTGCCCCCCACCCTGCCCGTCGATCTGCTCGATCCCAACAGCCACAACGCAACCACATCTACTTGGACACTCGAAGCCGGGCTGGACCTGCACTACCACGCGCCCTTCGACGCCACTCTCGACACGGAAGGCACAACCTGGGAGCTGACGCCGGCCCTCGCGACGCGGTGGGGCCGCGCACTCCTCACCCTGGCCGCCGTCCTGGACCACGCCCATGCCGTCGCCACGCACGCCGTTCTCGCCGACCGCTGCGAAACAACGACCATCGACAACCTCACCGACTGGGCGAACAGGAAGATCGAGGACGACGACAACGACGGCTACTGGCCGATCCTGCGAGATCTGCAAGAAGCCCTCGCCGAAGAGGACGCCTTTCTCCGGCGGCAGACACTGATCGCCGCCCTCGACATCGCCAACCCCGACCTGTCGACCACCCTCTCCGGCCTACACCTCAACGCCGCCGAGACACTCACCCACCTCGACGCGGCGAAAGCCATCAAAGAGATCGCGGACCACTACGGGATACCCCTGTTCATGTGGACTGAAGAACACTGGTGGCTCGCCAGGTACCTCAAGGTCGGCGAACTCACCGAGGCCGAATGGCGTCGCTTCACCAGCACTCTCGAGATCCAACAATTTCCCCTGTGTGTCGAACAACGCCAGCAGGACGGCAACGGAATCGACTTCGAACTCGCTCTCAAACAAGCCGGACTCTCCTGTAGGGCGTGCTCCACACGGATCCACGGCGAGATCGCGGCTACCTACGGTCACTGCGAAGCCTGCCTCCCCTCCGACCGAGCGGAGGCTCTCGCCGAAGCACTTGAAAGGGGATGCCCCGCCGAGCCTTTCGATCGAGGGCTCAGCTCGCACTGCGGTGCCCCAGGCACCGCCTGTTATGTGTGCGGACTCCCGCTGCCCACCGCCAGCGACAACGTGCAGCGTTAGCACCGCTGAGACTCCACGACCGGGCTGAGAATAAACAATATTGGGGACCTGCTGTTCCCCCGATGCCGTCCGGGTGACATCGCCGCATCAAAGCACACCTGGCCTCGGGCGCCCCGCATCCAGCGGACGTCGCGAATGGACTGTTGGGCGCCCGAAACCAGGTGTGCTGCCAGGCCGCGTTCACCCGCACCGACCTCGGAGGACCACCGTGGCTACTGCGACACTCGCCGGCGCGGCGGATGACGACGCATTCGAGCGCGCCTGCCGCTTGCTCATAGCCGAACTCGACGCGGTCCCGCTCAGCGAGCAGCCATCTCGAGGCATCAAGCGCTGTCAGCTGACCACTGCTTTCAAAGCCGCACTGATCGCTCAAGTACATCGATCCGTGCACGTTCACGGGCTTACCGACGCCTTCCGTGTCGTCGACGCCGCCTACCCCGACCTCACCGTGAACGGACAGTGCACCGAGGCCGCTGTGCTCGCCGCGTGCGGACCTCTCTACGGCGGCCTCGACCAATTCCGGCCAGCCACCCAGACGATGCTTCGCGCCGAAGCCCGGTCACTGCTGACCAACGCGCTCGCCGAGGTCCTCGAATCGAGGACCGTCCGGCCATGACCGAACACGAACGCCTCAGCACATACCCGCCCTACAACCTGCCGCTCTCGGTTGACAGCAACATCCCACGCGAGTGGAGCGTGGGCGACCCCGCCGCATGGTCGGTCGCCAGAGGGATCCTCAGCGAGCTGTGCCACGAACTCCACGCGGCACCGATCTCGTTGCTCTACCAGGAACTCACCCGCCCGCTGAGCCGGAACTTCAGCGGGCTGAGGATCACCGCACGTGCGCGACCGCAGCACGGCCACGACACGATCGTCATCTATCGCAGCGAGTCCGCACGGCGGGCCACGTCCGCCGGTCGATGGTCTCTCGCCGTCAACGGGCTGATTCCCGTCTCCCTCGTGAGCCTCACGCGCCCTCAGCCGAGGACGATCGCCCGGCTCGCTCGCGTAGCCCTCGACACCGGAATCGACACCTGACCCGACTCCGCCATGAGTCGGCGCTGTCCAACCCGGACACCACGCTCAGGGCAATCCGTCATCCGACCACGATCTACCGGAGGACACGATGCTGCACGCAGTTCCCGGCGAACACTACGTCGAACTCGTCGCCGAAGGAATCGATCCCGACGACCATCCCGGCTTTCCCGCACTCATCGACGACACGCCGCTGAGGTCCTCACGCTTCGGCGTTCGGGCACGGCTACGTGTCGAAGCCCTGTCAGCCATCCAGCGCTGGATGCTCGACAACCCCTCTTTAGGAATGCAGCTACGGCTGAATCCTTACGACACCGACGGCACGACCAGCCAAGTCCTCACCGTTCGCGCGACGGGAACACGGTGGGAGCGCTCACTCAAGGTCTGGGCGGACAACGACGGCCTCTACGAGATCCAAGGCGACACAACCTGGTTCCTACAGTTGTCGGTCCCGACGACGACCGCCGCGATAATCAAGTCAATCCACCGAAAACTCCACAAGCCATCCAATCTAGTTCCCACCTCAGGAGAAATCTTCGTCAGACTCGCGGACTCCGAGGTCGCGTTTCCCGCAACCGTGGAAGACCGACCGTGGAACGGCGCGACAGTGCCGCATTTCCGGCCAGAGATCGCAAGAATCGTCGCTGCGTGGCTGAACTATGCGCATCTGACACTCGATGACGCATACAGTCGCACGTATTGGGAACGCGACACCCTCATCGTCGTGGAGCCCAATTCCGCCGCCCTAGAGGGTTACCGCCCGGACCACGTCGAGCCCGGCGCGGACGGCCGATACGCCATCGGCTGGCGAGGCTGGACCTGGGTGACCGCGTAGGGCTGCCGAAGAGTTCACGAACGCGCGAAGAAAGCAGATCCAGCCTTAGGGCTGCAGGTAGCCACCGAAACTAGCGGGGCGTCGTACGCCCTGCACACGTTACGCAGCAGAACACTTCGCACACCAACGCAACGTCAATCTCGCCACTCGCAGATGCCCTCGCGGACTAGTCCCGCGAGGCATCTTGCTTCTGTCCGAAAGGGACGAACGTTGACGATCACCCACAACCACCTCACCTCGCGATGCGGCCTTTGCACCAGCCCCGTCACCGCGCTGCGGCTCACCGCTGGCGGACAGCGGGCTTGCGCCACCTGCGTCGCACCCATGCAGGTCTGCGACTACTGCGACCTGCCCACCGCGGCCGCCGCGCCGGCCGACGACTACGGCGACCTGTGTGTCGTGTGCACCAACACTCTCGGCCTCTATCCCTGCGACGAGTGCCCGACGCTCATCGGCCATGGCGACACGTGCACCGTTCATTCCGCCCTCCGGCCGCCCGCATTCACTTGCGATCACTGCCGCACCCGGCGGACTGGCGAGACCGCGTCACTCGCAACCCAAGAACGGGAACTGTGTAACGCCTGCGTGGGCTACTTCCACGTCTGCGAAGACTGCAATCTGTTCGACGAGTACAGCACGGCGGTCGATAGCAGCGACTCTCCACAAGCATTCTGCTATTCCTGCGCTCGCGACCACGACTATTACGAGTGCCTGAGCTGCGAAAGGCTCATCGACCAAGGCGATTACTGCGTCAACCACATCGACCATGCGGCCTACGACGCGATTCACGACTACTACTTCAAACCCGAACCGATCTTCCACGGAACCGGCCCGCGCTACCTCGGCATGGAACTGGAGATCAACGTCCCTCGTGGCCAACTCGCCGAGTGCATCGACGACGCGACCGGCGCACTCGGCGAACTCGGATACCTCAAACAGGACGAATCCATCGCCCGCGGCTTCGAACTCGTCACACACCCGATGTCCTACCGGTGGGCACTAGAATCATTCCCCTGGCATCTCCTCGACAATCTGCAAGCCAAAGGCTGCACCGGAGACGACATCGGCCTGCACGTCCACATCAGCCGCGCAGCCTTCGTCAACTCCTTTCACGTATATCGGTGGATGAAGTTCGTCTACCGCAACGCTTCCGATGTCCAAACACTTGCCAGGCGGCAATCCAGCTACGCCGCCTTCGACGACCATGAGCGGGTCATGGTCAAAGAGACCTGCAAAGGCGAGCGGATTCCCCAGCGAACCCTCGCCATCAACACGCAACCGGAAGACACACTCGAACTGCGCGTCTTCGCCTCCAGTCTCGACATCGGCCAGGTCCAAGCCGCTCTCGCGTTCGCGGATGCCTCCGTCAGCTATACACGCGACCTCACCATCTCCGACCTCGCTCAGCGTGGGGCCTGGAACTGGGACAGCTTCACACGCTGGCTTCTCACGCGGCCGAAGTACTCGCCTCTGACCCGCGAACTGGAGAACCTCGCATGTGCATGCTGACCTACCTTCCCGAGGGGACCCAGCCCGACATCGACGCTCTCGGCAACGGAGCGATCGTCAACGACCATGGTCACGGCTACGCCATCGTCGCGGACACGCGCATCATTGCCGGCCGCGGCATGCAAGCCTCTGCTGTCATTGACGAGTTCGCCGCCCTTCGCCGCCTCCACCCCGAAGGCCCAGCACTGTTCCATAGCCGATTCGCCACACACGGGTCGGTCAACGAGTCCAACAACCACCCATTTCCTGTAGGTGGAGACGAACTGACCGTCCTGGCACACAACGGGGTTCTTCCCGCCGCAGCACAGCCAGCCAAGGGCGACGACCGGTCGGACACCCGCATCGCCGCGGACGACATTTTCGGAATCCCGCCGTTCTCCTCCTTCGACGACCCCAAGACCTGCAAGCTCATCGAACGATGGCTCGGCCGATTCAACAAGGTCGTCATTCTAACTGCCAATCCCCGCTATCGCAGGAACGGCTACATCTTCAACGAACACAAAGGAGTATGGAACGCCGACTGCTGGTACTCCAACCGCGACTTCGAGACACACGCCGCCTACCTGTCGCCGGAGCACGCTGGATGGTGGGGCCTCGATCAAGGATGCACATACTGTGGCGTCGCCGACGCCATCAATCCCGAGCACGGCCTCTGCCTCGCCTGTGGCTTCTGCCCCGTCTGCGGCGCGGACGAACGCGACTGCGGTCGCGGCTGTTACCGCTTGCTCTTGACCGTTCCATGCGAAGAATGCAGCTCCGATATTCGCTTCTGTGCCTGCCCGATCCCCGACGGGCATTTCGTCACCTGATCACGCCCACAGTTAGTCCATGCGCTTTCGGTTCCGTCTCGCACGCCCCGCGAAGCCCGGAAGGATTTATGCCACAATTCGATCTGCACAATGCCAACGTTCCCCCGATTCCCACCGCCCTCGCTCACCGGCCCGTTCATCACGGCCTCGTGGTCCCCTGGACCACGCCTCGGACCGCCAGCGGTCGCTTCCTTTTCGGCACCGTCAGCGCGGATCACGTCCGAAAGGCGATCCGAAACCGGTTGTGCGGAGTCTGTGGCCGCACGCTCACGCAGCCTCTGGTTCTCCTTCTTCGCGAGTCCGACCTGCCGCTGCGAGCGAGCACAGAACCCGCGCTGCATCCGGTATGTGCGGCCTACACCTCATCCGCCTGCCCCATGATCGCAGGGCGCCTCGACCACTACCGGTCCAGTCCCCGCACGCTGGATCCAGGCATGCTCACTGGAACTGATTCCACTGCCCGGCTCGGCGCCACCGCCGAGAAATGGTTCGCAGTCTGGCTCAGTCGCTACGACGTGGTCACCCTCTACGGGAATCTCGCCGCCTCCTACCTTCTCACCTCGCCACGGCGAATACGTCCTGTCTGAACCCGCGACAGCAGCAATGCCGGCGACAAGCCAGAACACCCCCCACGGCGAGACGTCGCTCGCCGCTTCCCGGCGCGAGACAGTGCACGCCTGCAGTCGACATCGCTCGACTATCACTCTCGCAGGCCGCATCGCTCCCACCGCGGTGGTGTCGAGCACCACACATCTGTTACTAGTTCGTCCTGAAAGGACACTTCCATGGCTCGCACCGTGAAGGTGACCACGACTACCGACGTGTTCGCGGCGATCCCGCACATGCTCGGGTTCGTGCCCCACAGTTCGCTTGTGCTCATCTTCATCGGCAACGACCCTCGTCGCCCCAATCGCACCGAGTTGATCGCTAGGTCCTCACTCGACAACCTCGACCGCGATCCCGAAGCGCTGGCACATTCCCTGACTCGCCGTGCGATGGATCGACCGATACACGCAGCCATCGGCCTCATCGTGTGCCCGGCTTCTTCCGACACAGACCAGATACTCCCCTATCAAACCGAACTGCTCGCTCTCACGCATGCAATCCAGCAGCTCGGCATCCGTGTCAGTGAGCTCGGTCATGTGCCCGGCTTCACCGAAGGCGCACCCTGGCGTTCCTATTTGGATGCCGGACGAACCGGCGTTCTGCCCGATCCTTTCGCCACCGCCGTCGCCGCCACAGCCGTCTCCGAAGGGCTCGTGACAGCGCGCTCTCGCGACGAACTCGCCGCAGCGTTCACCCCGGCTCCACTTGCCGACAGGGCTCGCCTGGAGCCCCAGATCCTGTCGGCGCTCGGGAAAGCACAGGCCGATCGGGGACAGCCCGATGCCGCACGCGAACGGCTTGCCCGAGCAGACTCCGCGATCACGGCCGCGGCGAAGGGCTCCCTGCCGTTAGGAGACAAGGAGATCGCCGACCTGATCGCTACCTTCAGTACCGAGCCCTTCCGCAGCGCCACATTCAGTGTTGAGCCGACAAGCCTCTTGCGTGCGGTCGCGGCGCTCGCCACCTACCTCTGGCGATTCGCTCCCGAACCATGCGCGAGCCACCTCGCTGCTGTGGCCGGCCTCCACGCCTACATGGTGGACGGCGGCCCGACCGCCAGGTTCGCCGCCGACGCCGGAACCGCTCGTCTGCCGCTACTCGCACTTCTCCGGCACATCCTCGACGCACAGCTGCCACCGCACGAGCTGCGAACAGTGACGGGAGATGGTGCCGCTGAGGCACGCGCGCACCTCACCGCTCCCGCGACACCGCCTTCGACGCCCTAGTGACTTCCGCCTGACAGCAAGGAAAGGTGACAAAATATGGCCTTCGAGAATGTCAGGATCGCGCGGGCCTACCTGCTGCGCGTGGCCGAGCCCCCGGCCCCGGCCTTGGTCCGCTTCGTCAGCGAATACGGGGCGATCGAGGCTGCCGAACGCGTCAAGCGGGCAGCATGTCCGCCAGCGGTGCTTGAGGAGACTGACGGACGCCGGGGCAACGACCACGCTGAGCGTGACCTGGACCAGGCCAGGCTCAGCGCGGCCAGGCTCGTCACGCCCGAGGACGACGAATGGCCGGCGGCACCCCTGCAGTCGCTCGTGACCGCCTACGGCCGGAGCAGCGCCCATATGGCGCCGCCGCTGGCGTTGTGGGTACGCGGTCCCGCGAGGCTCGACGAAGCGGCCGACCAGGCGATCGCGATCGTCGGTGCCCGCGCTGCGACCGGGTACGGCGAGCACAACGCGGCCGAGGTGGGTTACTACCTCGGCCGCCGCGGGGTGCCGGTGTTCTCCGGAGCGGCGTACGGGGTCGACGGCGCGGCCCACAGGGGCGCGTTGAGCGCGGACGGGACGACGGTCGCCGTGCTCGGTTGCGGAATCGACGTGGCGTATCCCTCAGGGCACGCGACCCTGTTGCGCTCCATCGGGGACAGCGGCGCACTCGTCAGTGAGTACCCGCCCGGCACTTTGCCCGGAAGGCATCGATTCCTCGTCCGGAACAGGATTCTCGCTGCCCTCACGTCCGCGACTGTCGTGGTCGAGGCGGGCAGGCGCAGCGGCGCGCGGAACACCGCGAGTACGGCCGGAGCCCTGGGCAAGGTCGTGATGGCCATGCCGGGGCCGGTCTCGTCGGGGGTGTCCGCCGGCTGCCACGCGCTGATCCGCGAGGGCGGGGCCACGCTGGTGACCTCGGTCGACGAGATCCTCGAGACCGCCGGATTCCCCGAGAACGCTTCCTCGAAGTTAGCCGCCGCGGACGACGCTCAGCCGAACTCCTAGGTTCCGAAAATTCTCTCGCGGATACCGGCAATTGTCGCAGGCGGAGACCGACACAAGCTGGGCGGGGACGCCCGATGGGCGTCCCCGCCCAGCTCACCCCACATCGTTGGTCTGGCGTCCCCTGGCTGTGGGTGTGTGGACCGCACAAAGTCAAGCACCCCCGGACCGGGGACGTCGTTCCCGGAGTTCCGGCTCGATCCGACCGGGTGAACCGACCCGTCACCCGCCGTCCGCCGCCGCCAGTTGCGCCCAGGCCGGTCCACCCCGTCGGACGAGCAGGTCCGGGAACGCCCCCGGACCGGGCGCGCTAGGGCTACGCCGCGCTCCACTCACCCGACAACCAGGAGAA
Source organism: Amycolatopsis sp. WAC 04182 (assembly GCF_003947465.1). Taxonomy (NCBI): domain Bacteria; kingdom Bacillati; phylum Actinomycetota; class Actinomycetes; order Pseudonocardiales; family Pseudonocardiaceae; genus Amycolatopsis; species Amycolatopsis sp. WAC 04182. The sequence continues at coordinate 171,040 of NZ_QHJJ01000003.1, read as the reverse complement.
CACCATGGCTGGCGAACCCGTCATCACCGTCATCGGAAACCTCACCTCCGACCCGGAGTTGCGCTTCACCCCCTCCGGAAAGGCGGTCGCGAACTTCACGGTCGCGTCCACCCCGCGCAAGCGCAACAACGCGACCGGCGAATGGGAGGACGGACAGGCGATTTTCCTGCGCTGCACCATCTGGCAGCAGGCGGCCGAGAACGTCGCCGAATCCCTGACTCGCGGCGCACGCGTCGTGGTACAGGGCCGGTTGCAGCAGCGTTCGTTCGAAACCCGCGAAGGTGAGAAGCGAACGGTCGTCGAACTCGACGTCGACGAGATCGGCCCGTCCCTGCGCTACGCGACCGCGAAGGTGAACAAGGTGACCAGGACGCAGAGCGCCCAGACCACCACCGCGACCACCGCGACCGCGGCCGCTCCCGCCGACGACGTGTGGGGTCCGGCTCCGGACCAGGAGCCGGAACTCGTCGGCGCGGGTGTCGGTGGCGGCAGCGAGCCGCCGTTCTAAAGCCGGGTCAGGTGTCCGGCCGGGACTCCCCCACCGGCCGGACACCAACCCACCCCGAGGCCGGTGGGCCAGCCGTACCGGCTGGCCCACCGGCCTCGTCTGATGTCCTTCCGTCCTCACCGCCCCCGGAGAACCCGCATGGACGACGCCAGCCTGATCCAAGCCGCCCTGCGCACCGCCATCGAGTCCCGAACCGCCCTCGATGGTCGAGCCAGCGACGCGCTCGCCCGCACAATCGCCGCACAGTTCTATTCCGGCGGCGACGACGTGTCCTACGGGTTCGTGGCCACCGGTTCGATCCCCGACAATCCGCGATGGCTGTGGCGCCAGCTCGAACCCGATCCCGACTTCACTCTGCCCTTGGACCGCCGTGCGCTCGGCTACCTCGCCGTGTACCTGCTGCGTCACGCTGGACGCGGCCCCGTCGACGGCTGGAATGGTCTCTGGCTTCGTGCAGGCGAATATCCGGTCGACGCGCTGCCACCCGGCCGGGACGGGCTCGCCATGAGGCCCGGCAGTGCCTGACCGGCAAGACCGCGCGACGCGTTCATCTCGACGTGTAACGGCCGGAAGATCACCCTCAAGCGTGCTCCGGGTGCTCTACGCTCGAATGATGAGCACACGCTACGGGATCACGTTCTCGGGCCTGACCCTCGCCGCCGGCGCCGGAGTGTTCTGCGGCGTCGTCCCCCTGGGCTACGCCGCCATGCTCGCCGCTCTCTTCACCAATCCGGCTCTGCTGGCTGCCCTGCCCGGCGCGCTCGTCATTGGCGCGCTCGCCGGACTGCTCGTCGCTTACGGCACCCGCAACGCGATCCGTCCGAGGATGGCCCAGCGCTATCGGCGCTTCGTCACTGCCGGGCTGACCGCCATGCCCGGCTTCTTCTTCATCGGCCGTATCGAGGAGCTCACCAGCAGTCCTGAACCAAGCCGGTGGGCGATCGGGTTCATCCTCTGCTGCGGTCTCGCCGGAATCGCCGTTCACTACCGGTGGCGCAAGCGGCTCACGCTCGAACAGCACGCCCGGCGCGCCGCCGAGAACCGCGCGCGACAGCACACCACGGTCGCCTGACCACAGTCGGGGGGTGGTGGCCGCATCTGGAGATGCTGGCCACCACCCTCGACAAACTGGCGCCGTCACCGGCGGCCTCCGCGCGCCAGCGGCTAGTCCGACATCTCCTGGTGCGCGGTGCGCTCGTCAACCCCGGCGCTCGCGTCACCCACGTCAGGCGCCTTCCGGTCCACTACTGCGCTGTCCGGTGCCGCATCATTCACCGGCGGCGCGCCGTCCACGCCGGACGCACTGAATCGTCCGGCACTCGCCTTCGGGGCCGTGCTCGTCGGAGCCGACGCCTCCGCCTCGTCGTCGGCGCTATCGCGCAGAAGAGCTGTCACCGCCTTGACCGGCAAGCCCAGCAACGTCGCCGTCGCGCTGAGCGTCACCTCGGCCGCGCGGATCTGCCGCACCGAGGCGCTCATCACCTCACGCCATTCGGCGATCTCCATCGCCGCATCCGCGCGGACTTCGTCGCACCGCCGATGGTGCTCGCCGGTCTTGACCTCTTTCTGCCGGTCCAGCTCAGCGAGCTTGCGTTCCAGTTGCTCTTCCAGAGCGGTGATCCGGCTGTCCCGCTTCCGCTCGATGCTCTCGACCGCGGCCGCCGCTTCCGCGAACGGACCCAGCGCCTCGTCGATCCGGCGTTCGTTGGCCCGCTCGCGTTCCAGTTGCTCCGCGCGTCGCCGGCGTGCCGACTCCAGACGCTCCAACGCCGCCGTGGATCGCCGCCGCCGTGGCCTCGCCGTGTTCTCGGCCATGCCGAACCTCCCCGCTGGGGAGGGCTGCGGTCATGCGTCCGAGGCTACGCCACGATCGCTGTGGCGCCGTCGGCGAAGAGCGGCCCGAGGCGCGCTCCGGGCCGCTGCCCCGGTCAATGTGGGCGCGGGGCCGCCGCGACAGCCCCGGAGGGCTCCCACCGCATGCGGTGGTCCGCCAAGGCCGCGACGGACCCGCTGACGCTCCGCCAAAGGCACAGTCAGCCTACGGAGCGCTCAAGCCAGGATAGCGTCGCCGCTCGCGCGGGATGAGCCGACCAACCTTCTGGTCCGGCCGGCATCCGGCCGCTCCGTCGGCAGCTGACGGTGGTTCGGTTCGCCGCGGATGTCCCGTCCGTGGGTGGTGGGTGGCCCCGGCATTGTGCCGGTCGCTGCCCCAAATACAAGGGCACCCCAAGATCTTTTTTGACCGAAAAGCGTGGTCAAAAAACATCTTGAGGCCCCACCCTTGTATTCGGGTCCCCTTGCTCCCTTGGACAGGCATTAAGGGGCAGGCCGGAGGCCTGCCCCCAGGTGCGCCGGGGCCACCCACCACCCACTCAGCCCCCGCTCACCTCTACCGAAATGCGGCAAATCCGCCAGCAGACACGCGAGCGCAATTCCACCACGAACGGGGATAACGCCACGTCAACGACATACAGATAGTCACCGAAAACCCTTCCAATATTTCACCAAAAAAGAGTACTACTGACAAACCTTCTTGCCTTGTGACCTGCGGAAACACCTACTAATATCGATCATGCAAGGCAATCGGGACGCCAAGCCTGAACGCCACAAAAAACACAGTTAAGGATCGCTCATCATGGTTTCCACCATTCACGAAACACACCGTACGAGTGTGGAAAAAATCGTCACCGCGTTGCAGTCTCAACCCCCGCGCGTCCGTTCCGCGCTGACCGAGCTGCAACGTATCTTCGTCAGCAGCTCCGAGCAGCCGCCCGCGATCCTCACCGCGTGCGCCGCAGCGCTCAAGACGGACGACCAGCTCACCGCTGACATTCTGGCCGGAGTGCGCACGGCACACGCCGAGTGGGACAGCTATGGCGACCTAGAGCGCAAGCTGTACAGCGCGTGCGTCTACTCGACAGAATCCCGGCACGCGATCACGGCGACGGAACCGAACGACATTACCGTCATGCTGCGCGCGACCCCGCCGCGCGTCAAAGACGCCGCTACCGCGTTGCGTTGGCTCAACGCCGTCACCCAAGGCGCGCACCGTGAGGCGTACATGGCGTGCTCTGCTCTGCTGTCGAACCCGAGCGCGGACCACCCCGCAGTGGTCGAGGCCATCCAGACCGGTTACCGGGTGTGGCCGAAGCTTGACGAGCAAAACCGGACTCTGTTCATGGCGTGCGTGTACGCCAGCAAAGCGCGCGCGGAAGTCGCGCGCGCCCGCGCCGCCAAGCGACACTCACGGGTCGAAGCCGAGACGCCCGACGAGCCGCACCGGTGCGGCAACTGTGACGGCGTGCTTCCCGAAGACATGAACTACTGTTCCGAGAATTGCCGACGCGACGCCGAATCGGCCGAACGTCCCGCGCCCGAGCAGCACACCACCACAGCCCCGGCACGGCCGGAAGTCAAAGCGACCAAGCGGAAGCGGCAGACCGCCGAGAAACGCGCACAGGCAAAGACGGTCGCCGGTGAACTCGAACAGCAGTACGACGAGCATTACCGCGCTATCGTGGCCGCGATCCCGAGCGCCGGGGTGGTGCGCAAGAACGAGGGCACCGTCGACCGGTACGAAGACGAGCGGCAGCGGGCACGCGACCTAGACGACAGCCGGGACGGAGTCGACGACCTCACCGGGCACCGCGTGACCGACCACGATTACGACCGCATGGCGTTGCGTCCCAGCCGGGCAACCGATCAATGCTCCGCGTGCAACCTCGAACGCCCCACCCGCGAGGCACACGCCACCGACAGCAGCGACAACCGGTGCCACGAATGCCAGGACCGGGACCGCGTTCCGCTCGACGTCATCCGGTGTGAAGTCGCGATCGCAGCCCAGCGCCCGAACCCGGGCCACGCGATCATTGACACCCTGTACGGACTCGACGCGGTAGACGTCCTGCGCAGCCTTCAGGCCCGCCCGCGCACCGCGCCAGCACTCGCCGCAGCCTGACACCCGAACGGCCTGGCACCCGCACGGGTGCCAGGCCCCAACCGGCAGGAGCCGAACCCGTGCGATCACTCACCGAAGTACTCGCCGACATAGACCAGCAGCTCACCGACGCCGAGCACATCCCGACCAGCGAGCCCACAGCAGTCGCCGCCTATCTCCGCGAACTACTCACCCGCCACGGCCAGTGGGCCACCGTCGGGGGAAGCGTGTCCGAAGTGGTCACCGCCGACACCATCCGGCGCGAAGCCGCCCACCTCACCCAGCAGTAGCCCGCCCCAGAGGGAGACCCGTGGACAGCATCGAGAAATTCCGAGGACGCTACGAATTCATGAGCAACTTCTACCGGCACACCATCGTGGGCACAGGTGGGATCCCGTACCCGACGAACGAAGCAGCGTTCCAGGCAGCGAAGACACCGAACCTCCTAGAGCGATGCCTCATCGCGTCCGCACCGACACCACGCGAGGCGAAGCGACGCGGACGCCTTGTCTCCTTGCGTGCCGGTTGGAACGACACCGGCCGTCACGTCGTCATGCGCGCGGTACTGCGCGCCAAATTCGCCGATCCCGAATTGTCACGTCTGCTTCTGGCGACCGGTGACGCCCGGCTGGTGGAGGGGAACCGGTGGCATGACCAGTTTTGGGGTGACTGCCGATGTGGCCGCGCCGCGTGCGCACGCCCCGGCCGAAACTTCCTCGGCCGCTACCTGATGGAACTCCGAACGGAACTCGCGAACCAGTAGCCCACCAGCGACAAAGCTAAGCGGCCCCGTCAGCCACAGGCTGACGGGGCCGCTTTTTGTGTCGGTCACCAGGGTTTGCCTCGGCGCCACCGGCCTCCGCTTCACTCCGGCAGGCGGCGCCGAGGCAAACCCGCCGCGCGGCCAGCGCGCGACGTGCCCCGCTCACCGACCACGCCCACTCACCCACCAGCCCGCCCACCTACCGCCCGCCACCCCAGCCCGACACCACCACCCCACCGCGCCACCGCCGACCACACCCCCACCCCTACCACCTCACCACCCACCAGGCCCCTACCGCACACAGCACGTCTTGCAGATCATCTGAACCGGGTGGGCATCGTCGGATTTCGCGCGTACGCTCGAACGTGGTGATGGGCTTACGCAAGCTGAGCCCTGGTGGTCATGAGTACCTCACGAACTCGGTCGCGTGCGCCGATCGCGACCGGGAGCTCGAGCCCGGCGAGCTGTTGAGTGATTACTACCTCTCCCGTGGTTACCCGGCAGGCGAATGGTTCGGCGCCGGAGCAGACCGATTAGGACTGTCCGGCGAAGTCACTGCTGCGCAGATGAACGCGCTGTTCGGCGAGGGCCGGCATCCGCACGCCGATGCCATCGAGAACGAGAAAATCGCCGAGGGAGCCACGGCGGAAGAGGCGCTGCGGGCGACCCGGCTGGGCCGCCGGTTCCCGCAGTACTCCGAGCTTGACCACATGCGAAGCCAGGTCTCGCAGGCCTACAAGGACTACAACCGCGAGAACGGTCGTCCCGTTGGGGCACCGATTCCCGCGGCGAAGCGCGTCGAACTACGTCACGCTGTTCAGACTGCCGCGTATACGAAGGCGCACGATGGCGCCGGCCCCGAGGATGAGAAGGAGCTTCAGAAGTGGCTCGCTGAACAGAAGCGCAGCTTGAAGAGCGCGGTGTCCGGGTTCGAGATGGTGTTCGCGCCAGACAAATCGGTGTCCCTCGCCTGGGCCAACGCCAAGCCCATCGAGCGCGATCTGATCGTCAGCATCGTGCGTCAGGCGGCCCGCGACACGCTGTCCTATGTGGAGCGCCATGCAGCGTTCACGCGCCGGGGCAACCTGGGCGAGGCGCAGGTGGACGTCAACGGCATCACCGCCGCGCTGTTCGAGCATTGGGATTCCCGCGCTTCGGACCCGCACCTGCACATCCATGCGCTGATCTCCTCAAAGGTACAGCGCAGCGACGACGGCGAGTGGACAGCGCTGGACGGTCGCACCATCCTGGCGGCCACCGTCACCGCGAGCGAGTACTTCGACAGCCGCGTGCGCGACCTGTTCCGCGAACAGGGCGCGTCCTGGACGCAGCGCGGCGCGCACGGCGTCGACATGACCCGGCCGGTGTGGCAGCTCGCCGGAATCCCTGTGTCGCTGGTGAAGGCGTTTTCTCAGCGACACAAGCAATTCGAAGCGGCGCGCGCGAAGCGGATCGTGGAGTTCACCAAAGCCCACGGCCGCGAACCGAAACCGAAAGAGATCTTCGCGATCGACCGGGCCGCGCAGTACGACAATCGCCCTGGGAAGCAGCCTCCCCGGACGCTGGCGGAGCACCTGCGCGTCTGGCGCGAACACGCGATCAACATCGTTCCGCCGAGCATCCTGGACGTCCTCGGGCGACGAGTGTTCCTGACCGGCACCAAGGAATCGTCGCCGGTCGACGTCGCGAAGCTGGCTCGGGTCACCCGCCAGGTCGTCTCCGACCACTACAGTCACTTCTCGTGGTGGAACCTCGCTGCAGAGGCGCACCGGCAGTCCGCGCATCTCACGGTGCCGACCGCGACGCGTGAACAGCTCGTCGACGACGTGGTCGCCGCGGTTCTGGCAGAGCCGGACACGCTCGCGCTGACCGGACCTGTCACGGTATTGGAACCGGTGTCGTTGCGCCGCCGGGACGGCGAATCGGTCTTCGTCGAGCATCGGTCACCGCGCTACACCACCACCGCCACGCTCGCCGCCGAGGCAGACCTGGTTGCCTGGGCCCGTCGCCGCGGCGGTCACCGGCTGCGCTCCGACACCGTCGACAAGGCGATGGCGGGGCAGAAGCTCAACGCCGGACAACGGCGGATGGTGACCGAGTTCGCCCGCTCGGGCCGCCGTCTGCAGCTGGCGCTGGCTCCGGCCGGCGCCGGGAAGACCACCGCCATGAAGGTGCTCGCCACGGCGTGGCGTCGGACAGGCCACCGCGTGTACGCCTTCGGCCCGTCCGCGCGCGCAGCGCAAGAACTTGGTGCTTCGATCGGAGCCCGGCCATACACGCTGCACCAGCTGACCACGGCGCAACGGTTCGGGTTCGTCGACCGCGCGTTCCCGATCGCCGCCGGGGATTTGGTCATCATCGATGAGGCGGCCATGGCGGGCACGCACACGCTGCACGCGGTCATCAAGTACGCGCTACGACGCGGCGCCGATGTCCGGTTGATCGGTGACGACGCGCAGCTCGCCGCCGTGGAAGCCGGTGGCGCGATCCGGCTGATCGCGCACGACGTCGGTGCCGTGCGGTTCTCGGAGATCGTGCGTTTCCAAGGCGAGGACCGTCGTGACCAAGCGGCCGCGTCGCTCCAGATCCGCAACGCCGATCCCGCTGGACTCGACTACTACTTCGAGGCCAACCGGGTTTTCGACGGCTCGCTGGAGACCATGCGCGACGCGGCGCACGCCAACTGGCGGGCTGACCTCGACCGCGGCGTGCAGTCGCTGCTGATCGTCCCGACCAACGAGGACACCGTCGCGCTGAACACCGAAGCGCGCGACGTCCGTCTTCGGCGCGGCGCCATCGTCCGCGGTCGCGAGGTCGACCTGCACGACACCACGACCGCCGGTGTCGGCGACTGGGTCGTCACTCGGCACAACCAACGCCTGCTGAGCCTGTACGGCGGCCAGGACTTCGTGAAGAACGGCGACGTGTGGACCGTGAAATCCGTGCACCGCGACGGGCGCATCACGGTCACCCACCGGTCTCACAAGGGGACGATCACCCTCCCCGCCAACTACGTGAAAGCCCATGTCGAACTGGCGTACGCGGCGACAGTGAACCGGGTACAGGGCATGACAAGTACCGGAAACGCGCACCTGCTGGTCCCTCCGACGATGACCCGAGAGCAGTTCTATCCCGGCATCACCCGCGCGATGTTGCAGAACTTCATGTACGTGATCACGGTCCATCACGTGATCGATCAGCACCAAGAGACCCCGCAGGTGCAAACGCCGGAATCCGTGCTGACCGGCGTCCTGAACCACTCCGGGGCCGAGGTCTCGGCCACCGAAACCCTGCGCGAGGCGCAGGACGTCGAGGTCTCGCTGGGCACGCTCGTGCTGCGCTACAACTACACCGCCACCTATCGCGACGAGGACCGCTATCGCGCCGTGCTCGCCCGGCATGCGCCGACGACCGTCGATCTGGACAGCGAAGCCGCCCTGATCCAGACACTGCGCAACGCGCACGATCTCGGCTGGCAACCAGACCCGCTGGTGCGGGAGTCATTACGTGGCGGTCCACTGCACAAGGTCGATGACCCGGGCGCGGTACTTCAGAAGCGCATCGCCACACGGGTCGAACAACAGTCGCCGCCGCACCCGCTGGCGCCGGCCACGAGCGAGGACATCACGCGATGGCGCGTCATCATCGACACGATCGCTCCTCACGTCGCCGTCGAAGAGCCTCAGTGGACGCGGGTCTGGCAACGCGCCACCGGCGCACTGGCGGCCGGATTCGACATCGACGCGGCACTAACGCTGGTCGCACACCACCTCGCTGGCCGCCCATCCGGGCCGGATCCCATGCCCGATCACCTGTATGCGGACGCGGTCCTGACCAACGAACTGGAACGCCGCGCAGAGCTCGGCGAAGCCCATCGGCCCGCTGTGCCGTGGCTAGCGCGACCGGACTTCGCGCACGTCCGCCACGTCCCCGGGCACGCCCAATATCTCACCGAGACGAACACCGCAATCGCGGGCCGCGTCGACGAACTCCGTGCCGCCGCCATCCGCACACCACCCCTGTGGACAGCACAACTCGGACCACGTCCCGACAACCCGATCACCGCGGAAGAATGGGACGAACTGGTAGGCCTCGCCGCGGGCTACCGCGAAACCTTCCGAATCACCAGTGCCGACCCCATCGAGCCACTTGGCCCCGCGCCCGACAGCCACGGTGCCCGCGCTCACGCGTGGCACGCGTTGACCTCCCGATGGGATGCCCTGGCCCAGGGAACGACCACCACCGCTCCTGGCCAAGGCGCTCCGGTTGCGGACGAATCCGTCGAGGTCGAGGAAGCAGTCACCGAGTTCGAGCCCGTCGAGAACAGCTACGTGATCGAGACGCTGGACATCCTGGTACGTAAGTACGACATGCACGCTCGCGACGGCGACGAGGACCGCTACCTGGACATCCTCGCCCGCTACGTCCCGGGCGCGATCAACGCAGGCGCAGAACCTGCCGCGCTCGCCGCCCTATCTCGAGCTCAGGATCTCGGCTGGCAAGCCGAGCGTCTCGTCCGCGCCGTCACCGACCACACCGGTTTCGGCTGGGCGGATGACCCAGCTGCCGTGCTCGCGAAGCGCGTCTCCGCTCATGTCGCCGCCCACGACCCACCTGCCCTGATCGGTGTCCCGGGCGACGATCAGGTTCGGCTGTGGCGGACCATCGTCGCCGAGCGGCTTCCGGACGCCGACGTCGACGACGAACGGTGGGGCATCGTGTGGCGGCACGCGGCCGGCGGCGGAATCCGCGGGCTCGCTGTCGAGACGGCGCTGGCAGAAGCCGCGGAACAGGTCACTGGGACCGTCCCGCTCACCCGCAGCGTTCTCCCACGTGACGTAGGGGAAGCGCTGGTCGCCGTCCTAGCGAAGCAGTTCGACGCGGGCGATGGCCACCATCTCCCGCTGCCCTGGCAGGCCGTGGCCGACCACGGCCACACCAGCGAACCCACCAGCCGGATCGAACGCCTCGACGCACTCAACGCCGAGATCACCGAACGAGTGCACCAACTCCGTGAACAGGTGCTTCGCCAACGCCCTTCGTGGGCTGAACACATCGGTCAGCGGCCCACCGACGTAGCCGCGGCCGAGCGCTGGGACACGGCCATCGGACTCGCCGCCGCCTACCGCGAGAACTTCCATGTCACGAGCAACGACCCCCACATGCCCCTGGGCTCTCAACCCGGTCATCCGGGCACCAAGGCCCAGGCCTGGAAAACCGTCACCGACACATGGAGGAGCATCATGGCCATACCGCACGATCCCGAAGACCAGCAGTCCGACGCGTTGCTCAGCGTCGAGGCCGCGCGAGACACACTCGACGGCGTCGAGACAGCAGCGCTCAGCGACGCAGCCGCGGCCGACCGAGACCGCCTCGACGACGAGCGCGACCAGCACTACGACGAAGACATGGACGCGGCTCACACCGAAGCCGCGGACCTACGAAACGGCATGGGTTTCTGACAGCGCTGTAGCCTCAAGGACGCGGGCCTGGTGCGCACCCTCCCCCTCAGCGCGCCGGGCCCGCGCTTCCACATCCTCCCAACGCCCATTGTGGACACGGCAACGATGGCTAAGTCGTAGTGTCCCGAGTGCTCAGGAGCAGCCGAGCCCACGGCCAAGGTCTTCGATGTCTCCGGAGTTCAAGGGATCGTCGAGATCGGCGACGATGTCCTCCTCGGAGATCGCGGCCGTGGAACGGTGCAGGTGCGCGTCGTCTTCGAAGTCTGTGACCGCGTAGCTGGTGACGTCGGCAGCGTGTTCCTGAGCTTCGTCTCCTCCGAAGTTTTGGTCGAGCAGGCTGGTGTACTGGTCGACGGCGTGTTCGGCGATCGTTCTGCCGTCGTAGGTCGTTGGGCTATCGATCGCCACTTGCTGCCGAGCTACGGGGGCAGCGATGCCTGCGGCGGTCAGTGCTTCGAACTCGTCGATCGCGTTATCGGCTTGGTACCGCACGTACCGATTGCTGTCGTCAGTACCCCATCCCGCGTCCAAGGTGTTCACCTCCGTCCACGTCGTCGTCAGTGGACTCGAAGGCCTGTGTGCGACCGTCCTTTGGCGAGGTGGTGGTCAGTGCGACTGTGATATCGATCCCCGCGAGATCTGCAGCGCGTGCGACGTGTCCGGCTTCCCTGCGCAGCTGGCCGTATGTGGAGGTGTCGGCTTCTCGTTGCGCGGCCAGCATTCGTCCGAGGTCGTCGGGAATGTCCGCGTACGGCCGGACTGCGTCAATGACGGCGCCGGGATAGGTGATCTCGCCGACCCGGGTGCCGATGTCGACCAGCATGATGTCTTCGCCGTATTCGTTGGTGCCGTTGAAGACTTGGGCGAAGTAGGTTTGCATTCCTCGGTCCCATCCGACGACGATCTCCAGGTGCGGGTTCGTGGTCGTGTCCCGCGGTGTGAGGGGGACACGGTTGTTCGGGTACGCCACGGCCTATTCCTCTCTTGTCCTATTTGTCGTTCGCCTGGTTGCGGTGGGGCTGCGGCTGCGCGGCCGGGGTTGCTTGGTCTTCCGCTGCGTCGTGGGTGGGGTCACTTCCGTGCGCGGAGTAGCGATCGGGCCGTGCTGGTGCGCCAGCGTCCTTGTGGCTGCTGGCGCGGCAGTGGGCGTGTGTCCACTCGCTGGACAGGCGGGCGGCGAAGCCGGGCCGGAACGTGTGGTGCCAGTACTGCGCGTCTTTGACGTTGGCTCTGGGGCCGGTGTTCGCCGCGCGCCAGAAGTAGGCGAGTGTGGCGATCTCGGCCAGGAGTCCGGGGTGGTTCAGCCAGCAGTCCGGGATGGCAACGGCGCGCGAGCCGGGGAGGCCGACGTAAGTGGTGTTGTAGTACTCGACGAAGAGGGCGATGCCGACCAACGGGTCGCGGGCACCTGAGGCGGGAGGGTCGAAAGGTACCCAGGGGGCCGGCCGGTTCTTTCTCTGGTCCGGGTCGGCCTCGTCGTCCGCGACGAGTCGTTGCAGTTGTAGCGCGAGGTCTTTGGCCAGGTCGTGCTGCTGCGCGACCTCGCGTCGTAGGTCACCGATGGCGGCACGCAGGATCGCGATCTGTTGTTCGGGTGTGTCGCCTGCCGTCGGTTCCTGCCGGTTGCCTGTGCCGTCCTGATGCTCGTCGGGTTGTCGCCGCGGGGGTCGGGGGATGTCCTCGTTGCTCATCGCGAGCCGCCGATCGCGGTGGCGGCGGCACGGAGTTGTTGGGCCCGTTGGTAGGTGTAGCCGTCGGTGGTGATCTGGGCGTTGCCGGCCCGGATGGTGTCGACGTCCGCGTTGAGCTGGTCCCAGTCCTGTCGGCGGGATACGTCGACGGTGCGGCCGAGGATCGGTCGGAGATTGGCGTGAATGATCAGGACGCGGCCCTTGTCGAGGGTGCGGATGGCGCCAGGCCGGTAGGTCAAGGCGTCTTCCGCGCCGGTGGCTGTGCGGCCAGCGCCGAACCAGCCGTCGCTGTGTTGCTGGTAGGTCTTGCGCCGGTGGTGTCCCGCGAGAGTGGAGAGCCATTCGAGCGTCTTGTCGTCTTTGATGCTGTCGAAAACAGTCAGTGTGAGGGTGTTGTCGATCAGCTGCCGTCGGCCGTGTTCGCCGTAGAGTTCGTCGAGCTGGGAGCGTGACTGTGCCGACCAGTGGATGAGTACGCCGCGTCCGGAGGTATCGGCGATCAGACCGGGTAGCCGCGGTACGGGTGTTCCGTCGAAGAGTTCGTCGAAGATCATGGTGGCGGCCGGTTCGAGTCGTCGGCGTTCCTGCTCGAGCGCGAGGTCTTGGGCGGTGGTGACGACCTGCTCCCCGAGCGCGGTCAGCACTGGCCGGGCTTGCGGTGCTTGGTGTTCGCCCGCGATGACGAACATGGACCCTTTGCGCAGAAGGAAGTCCTGGATGTCGAGTTCCTCGCCGGGCGGTGGTGTGGCGAAGTCTCGGATCGCGGGGTCCATGAAGGGTTCCAAGGCGCGGCGCACCGACATCCAGACCGCGTCGGAGGTCTCAGCGACCATGCCGATCTCCGAGGCGAGGTTGTAGGCGAAGTTCGGATATCGGGCGCTGAGCATCTCGACCGGTTCTTGGTCGGCGGGTTTCGTGATCGCCCAGCTGACGAGATCGGTCACAGTCCGCTGATGGTCCGCGGCGGCGAGCAGGTAAGCCTGGAGGACGATCGAAGCGCGGCCACGGAAGACTTTGTCGTTGCCGCCGGTCTCGCGGAGGCCAAGCGAGGACGCTTCGATGAGGGTTTCGGCGCGGCGCAACGCGACGGACGGGTCATGACAGCCGGTGATCGGTGACCAGCGCACCCGGGCGGGCCAGTGGACAGTGCCGGTGGCGTCACACAGCAGGACCGGTCCTGCGTCGGGCCGCCGTGTGCGCGCAAGCATCGCCCACTCGGCGAGATCGGGCTTCGTGGTAGAGGCGTACAGGGCACCGGGCGCAGCGAGCACCTTATGGATGAGGTCGGTGCGGCTCTTCCCGGAACGGGTCGGCGCGATCACCCCTGTCGGGTTCTCCAGGGAGGTCACGAGCAGTTGGTGATTCGGTCCTCGGTGTAGCGGGACGGCGACTTCCGTGAGGTCGGCGGCCTTGCGTTCCTGCTTGGTGAGGTCACCACGGGTCCAGGCGGCTGTGACGCGGGCGCGGCGCGGCGACAAGGTCTTGCGCATGTCCCGGCGGGTGGCGTGTCCGGGTTTCACCGGCCGCCAGCGCCGTCGCCCGACGATGGCGAGCGTGACGACGGCTGTTGCGCTCAGTGCCACAAGGACTGCGGTGATCGCCCAGAACACGGTGGCGTGGTCGTCGAGGGCCGATGCCCACGGCTCGCGCAGGTGCGCGCCGGGGCTGGCGGGGGCCACGATGATGCGCCCCGCGTTCGGTAGCCAAGCCGGGAAGGGCGGCCAGGACCAGCCGCTACCGGTGACACCGCATGTCACGGCCGCGGCAGTGTTGATCGCGGCCGCGAGGGCGAGGATCAGTATGAGCGCGGCGATGATCAGGCCCATGAGGGCTGCGTCGCGGTCCATGCCGCTGACGCGGGCCGGGTTGTTGCCCATCTGGCGGTCTCCCTCCCGAGTTCGGGGAGGGCGTGCTGGGGTCTGCGACGCGGCGGATCATCACGATCTTTCCGCTCCACGCGGACAGCGGTTCGAGGATCACACCGGTGCTGGAGTCGTAGGCGTTGACGATCAGGCCGTGCCCCGCGTACATGCCGACATGGCGCGGATTAGCTGGCGTTCCTAGGGATCCGGGAATGAAGAGCAGGTCGCCGGGCATGAGATGGTTCAGGCCGGGGACCGCGTGTCCGGTATGGACTTGGCTGACAGTTCCGGCTGGAATCCCTACGCCTGCGGCGGCCCATGCGGCGAGCATGAGCCCGGAACAGTCGAATCCGTTCGGGCCTTTTCCGCCCCATACATAGGGCTTCCCTAGTTGCGCGAGGGCGTAGGTGACCGCTGCGCGTTGCCGAGGGTCGGCTGGGTATTGGTAGCCGGCGGGCAGTTTGGTGCGGTCAACCTCGTTCGGGCTGATCGGGATATCCGAGCCGCCGTCGTCGACGCAACCCGCGGGCAGGTCCGCGGTCTCGGTACGTTGCCGGACAGGCGCCGCCGGCGGTGCTGTGTCGTTCCATACCGCGTTGGTGATTCGTGCTGCCTCAGATTCGCGCGGCGCGTATCGATCCGGGAAGCCGGAGCGCTGGACCCGCTGCTGCGCCTGTCCGGGCGGCAGGGTGTCCCAGCCGGGGATGGCGACCAGCCGGTCGAGGAACGCGTTCGTGGCGTAGACCGGGTTGAGGATCTGCGCCGGTGTGCCCCAGCCCTGGGAGGGACGCTGCTGGTAGACGCCGAGGGAGTCGCGGTCTCCGTAGTCCAGGTTGGCCAGTTTGGATTCCACGAGTCCGGTCGAGATGGCCAGGACCGCTGCTCTGCGAGGCAGGCCTCGTTGCCGGACGACAGTGACGATCGTGCGGGCAATGTCCAGTTGTTCAGCGGACGGTGCAGGAGTGGGGTCTTTGACGATCCTGCCGATTCCGGTTTCCGGCGGCTCGCAAATCGGTCCGGGGCCACCGCCGGCGGCGATGAGCAGCAGGCCGAGTGTCGCGATCGGTGCCACGATTTGCACCACGACGGCGAGGAAGACCACGGCGCCCCATCCTGCGCGCTTCTCGTGGCTCATCAGTAGCCCATTCCGGTACCGAAGCTGAGATCATCGTCGGGTGGCTCTTCCCGCAGCGCAATGTCACGCTCCATCAGATCGTTTTCATCTACAGCTTCGTGTTTCCTCTGCAGATCGCGGGGATCAGGAACTGGGGTGTATCGGACATGGGCAAGAGTCTTTGCTAGCGCTTCAGGGGTCGACACGCCATATTTCTTGCCGTCGGCGATGACTGGGCTCAGCAACTGCTCTTCGCCGTGGCGCGAATCCGGCCATCCCCACGGGATCGTGAGCTCGTGTCCGCCTCTGGTGTATGTCTCCGAATGCCCGCCGTTGATCAGACTGACTTCGCTCATGACCCAGCCGTGCTCAGCCAGGATGGGATTCACCTGTTCATGCGACAGTTGCGTGGCGAATCCTCCTGGTCGATAAAGCTCGTTCATCTTGTCGTTGTAACGTTGTTCGTTCTTATAGACCCGGGAGTCTTCACGCAGGTCAGTCATCGTTGCGTTAGGAAGCCTTCGCCCGACGTCAAGGAGGTGATCGAGTTCAGCGGGCACGTCCGCGTAGGCGCAGACTGCTTCAACTACCACCAGAGGGTCAGAGATCTCCTCGAATGTGGTTCCAATTCTCAGAGCGAAATTTTCGCGTCCAGTTGCGTCGACGCCGTTACTCACGTGCGCATAGTAGGTCTGGAGCGCCTGGTCCCATCCGACGTGAACCTCTCTGGCTGCATGCAGGTTCGGAAGGGGCTGTAGCTGAATCCGTGCGTCACCCATCAGCCCGCTCCTTACACCTCAAGAGATTGACTGTCACGGGCGACGATTCGATCGTAATCCTCTTCGCCGCAGTCGGGCTTATGGGCGGACACGGACCGAATACTTCGGCGAGTGCTTCGCAGTTGGACGTTAGTGTCGAAGTGGCGTCGTTCGACGGCACTGAGCACGGTCTGCACTTTGCGTCCGGTCTGGTTTTCCGTCTTCCACAGGGCGCGTCCGCGGCGGTGGTTGGCCCATCCTGATACCGCTTGTTGTTCTTTCTCCGCCAGCGAGAGCGCTTCGCCGAGCTCGGACGCGACTCTGGTTGTCTGCCCGAAAAGGACTCTCGTGCTAAACAGGCTGAGCATGTCGCGGGCGATCGACGCTGCCTGCGATCCGGCGTCGCCAACGGTCAGGAAATCCGCGGGTTTGTGAACGAGCGCGACCTGGATGATCTTGTGCTTGCGGGAAAGGCGCAGTTCGCTGTCGAAGGACATCAGCGCGCGGACTCCGAGCCGCATTTGTCGCCACACTTCGTCGCGGACGACGATGCGGATCTCGCCATCGTCTTGGAGGTCGGTGGCGATGGCCGACCATGACCCGAGGCACGTCAGGGCGACTGCGACTGCCTTGTCCCCGCGGCTGTCCAGCCGGGACAGGTCCATCGATTGCGCGGGGGCGTCCCAGTCGAGTTCCACATTGGTCGGCGCGTCGAACATGCCGGCGAGCGGCCCGGAAACCAGGTTGTTCAGCGCGTCGGTGATGGGGCGCAGGTGGTCGAGGAACTGGCGCCGGTCGGCGAACCTGCTCTCCTGCCAGAGCTCGTCGGGCGGATCGGCAAGGGCGCGATGAACGTCGGGGATGGTGATCGGGCGAAGCCGGGTGTTGGCGTCCGCTGCGCCAACGGCGCGGTGCAGAACGGCGGAAAGAACGGCTTCGTCCGTCACAGTGGCGGCATACCCTTGGGCTTCGGCGAGCGCGGTGAGCAGTTGTACCCACCGGCCGAGTACCCAGGTGAGTTCATTGCGTTGACGCCTCGCAGTCCAGGTGTCCCAGCGCGCCGTGAGCGGGCCGAGGTCGAGGGCATTCATGCGGGCCGGACTGCCGGGGCCGAGCACGATCGGTGTCGCTCCCAGCGCCTTCAGGACTGGTGTGTACTCGCCCTTGACGTCACCGCTGATCAAGGTCTTCACGCCAAAGGGCATCATGCGCGTCGTGAAGGCGACGACGGTGGAGCTTTTCCCGGTTCCCGGCTCGCCGAACACGACAACGTTCGGATTCGTGCAGGCACCGGTGAGCACAGCCTCGACGGGATGAACGTAGAAAGCTCCCCCGGCAGTGACGTCATAGCCGATCCTCGCCCCGACCGCTGGCATCGGACTGGACGCCAGGAGTGGGAAGACGCCACCGACTTCGTGCGTGCTGGCCTGATACACCGCCAGAGGCGGTGGCACTGGTGACCATCCGTGCCCGGGGCGGCGGCGGCCACGGCGAGGCGCGATCGCCCGGTTGACCGGCTCACGACGTCGAGTTCGCGGCTGCTCGGGTTTTCTCACTGCTGGCGGTGCGCCGAAGGTGGACAGCAGGTCCCGCACGGACCGTTCGGCGGCTGCGTGGTCGCGGGTCACCATCCACCTCCACGCAGCCGGGGAAGGCCGATGCCGAGCGGAAGCACGGTGGCGACGAACGCGGCATCCTGTGCGAGTTCCATACGCAGCAACCGGAATCTCCCGGCGATGGCGCTTTCCAGTCGGGCCGCGTGGTCTTCGACCGGCCAGGTCGAAGGCACTGTGACCGCGGTCGCGACCGCGAATCTGACCATGCCGTGACCGGACGCGATCGCGTCCTCCTGAATGCTGGCGCGTCGGGCTTCGTGGCGGTCCTCGGCACTGGCGGCGAACCCTTTGGTCGCCTTCCAGTCCCGTATGACGCGGGTCCGGAACCGGGTACCGCGTACGGCCCGGTGCGCGCGGTTGGCCGGCATGATCTCGTAGTGCACGGCGAGGCTGCGCCGTTCGCCCGGTGTCTTCACCGCCAGAAGAGAGCTGAGGGAACCGAACACCGTGCCGCGGTGTGGCATCAGCACCGCATAGGACACGGTGGAGAAGCCATCATGGTGGTAGGCCCGCGCGGACGGTGCCGGAGCATGAGTCGGACCGGCTGCCGCCCACGGAAGCCTGGTGGACGCGGGCTTTCCCTGGTTATGACTCGCGTTCAGGATGGCCGCCGTCGCTGGGTTGAACCCGGTGCGGATCGCTTCGGCCAGGTGTCCACCCGACAGCCAGCGAACACTGTGGGCGCCGAGGGCACGGAACCGTTCGTCGATGCTGTCCAGGACGCGGTAGAGCACGATGGCGCGGCCGTTGGCGCCACCTCCGGCGGCGATAGCTGGGCGCCGGAGGGTGTCTTCCCGTCCGCTGATCGTCACGAAGATCTCGTGGCGGACCGAGGGCAGGCCGATGGTGCGGTCGAGTTCCCTGGTTGTCTCGGCTGCCAGTGGTGGCGCCGGGACGACTTCGTTGCGGGCCCGCCATGCACGGTAGTCAGCCCCGTCATCGGGAACAGTCCGCACCAGAAGTGACATCCGGTCGATGACCTCACGCTGGCCAAGGGCTTCGAGCAAGTTCCCCAGTCGCGCCGCAAGCAGCTCGCATTCGTTGTCTGACAGCATTCCCACACCGGAGTGGGACAGGCGCGCGGTCGCACCCCAGCGACCTTCGCCAGTGTCGTGGATCAGGCAGACCCGTCCCTGGTCACGCAGCGGTGGCCCGTCAGGGAATCGCACCCGGGCCAGCGCGCCGGGCAAGTCGGGCTCGTCGGGGTCGACTTGCCCGGTGGCGGCTCGGGTTTGCCAGCGCGTCCAGCCGAAGGCTGCGCCGACCTGGAACAGCAGCAGATGAGCCAGCCAGCGCGCGGCGGTCCGTCCGCGGACAGGCACCGCAACCAGTGCCGCCAGCGGGCAGCTGACGCACGCGATCACTAACGCCTTGGTGATCTCACCTGCGGAAAGGGTGATCGCAACCGGCACGGCGAGCGCGACGCACGCTAGCGCCTGCGCCGGCGTCAGCCCGAGGATCCAGCCGTCGTGCTCACGTCGTGAGAGCCCTCGATACACGCGGCTGCTCATTCGAGCACCTTCCCCGCGTTCGGATCGCCGCCCTCGTCGTCGCTGTCGTCCTCAACCGCGGCCTCGACGGCGGACGCGGCAGCCGCCTCCGGGAGCACCCCAGCCGCCGCGTCTGCGGCGTCAGACTCCGAGGATTCGTCTCCGGCCGCTAACACGTCTCCGGTTTCGGGGGCCTCGCCGACGTCGCGGACCGAATCAGGCGGCGGCGAGTCGCTGCCCCCCGTGGCGATCGCACCTTCTTCAGGTCCACTTCGGTCGCTATCTCTGTCCTCCGCCTCAGCGGTGGAGTCACTGGGTTCATCGTCAGGAGCGGCCGGTTCGGCGTCGTCCGTGGCCGAGTCAAAACGGTCAGTGTTCGCCGCCTCGGAATCATCCGGGGTGCCGGTTTCCTCGTCGTTGTCAGAACCACCGAACAGCTTGTTCTTGGCCGCGTTGAACGCCGATGTCCCCGCTTTTCCGCCTGGGCTGTCGGAGCCGTAGGAGTCCATCCCGGCATCGGAGAACGCTCCACGAACGGCCGCCCCCGCTTCTGTATTGGGATCGATGAACGCGAACAGCTTGAACAACACGAGAGGAACCCAGACGGACATCCATAGGATGGCGACCCCGGCGAGCAGACCTGAAAGTCCCTTCGCCTCACCAGTCGCACCGATGCCGATCACCAGTACGACGGCGATGCCCGGCTTGATAAAGATGATCGCCAGTACCCATCGCATGCCGCGCCAGAACCAGACTGCGGTCGTGTTCGAGATGAGACCGGCTGCGATGATCGGTACAGTCGCCGTCAACAGATAGATGGCCGCTTCGCGGAAGACCATCTCCATGGCGAAACCCAGCACTGCGGGAACGAGACCGAAAATCGCGGTCAGCCCGAGCACGACAGCCTTCACCGAGTCGGTGCCGGCGTCGACCAGCCCCATTACCTTCAGGGCGTCACTGAAGTTTCCGACGTGCAGGACGTTCAGAATTCCGGTCGTGGCTCCGTCCGCGGCGGCGAGGAAGCCGGCGATCGCCCCGACCGTGACTGCGAGAGCGGCACCGTACTGGAAGGGTCCGGACATGACACGGATGAACCCGCGGCCTCCACGCAGGACCGAGACGGTGATTTGCCAGAAGAACAGCCCGAGCGCGATGACGCCCCCGAGCCACAGCATCATCGGCCACAACGTTCCGACAGGTCCGTCCGTTGTCGATACTGTGAACGTCGAGAGCCAGTCGACCAGGGTGAACGCCTCGCGCAGCAGCCACAGCGCCGAGATCCAGATACCCTGCATCGCTACTTCGAAGACGCTGGATGCCAGCCCACCGACCAGATCACCGGCGGTCCGTCCCAGCCAGACGAAAATGTCCTCCGGAGTCATCGCGGAATCCCACCCAGGCTGCGATACCCGGCCTGCACGGATTCCGCGCTACCTGGCCACGCACTCGCTGCCATCGCGGCCTGGTTTCCCGTGCTGATCCGCCACGCGGCTCCGATCCAGCGCATCGCCTGGCAGTCACCGACCCCCATGGACGTCGACTGTCCGTTGTAGTCAAAGGTGAGGATGCCGAGCACGCAGACCACGGCATAACGCCCTTGGTCCGTGGTCCCCTTGACCTGCCCGTGGGTCACGTCATAGGTGACCGTCAAGCCTGGCTTTGGCTCCCCGGACGCGATTCCGGCACGCATGCGGAAGGTAGACAGCAAGGTGTGCAGTCCCGTGCGGTCGACCGCAGGCGCGCCGGGTAGGGCGATCTCGGTGTAGGCCCGATCGTAGACAGCCGGATCTCCTCCTCGCAGGCCCGTTTCATCGGCTGTTTTCAGCTGAGCAAGGGCGCCTCCGGGTGTTCCCGGGAACCCGCCGGGGATCCACACGCCAGCGGTATGGCTCGCTTCCGGGATCTTCAGTTCCGGCCCGGCCTGTGGACTCAGCGCGTGGGGCTGCGCGGCCTCGGCCGGCAGGCGAAGCATCGGGCGCAGAGCGAGTTTCTTCTGTGCTACAACGTCCCAGCCGGGTTCCGGGGTCGGCTCTGGCTCGAGTGTCGTGACCTTCCCGGGCGCAGCCGGGTTGCTAGGTCCTGTTCCTCCTGGCGGCGGCGTGGTCGTTGTTCGGAAATTCGCGATGGCCAGTGCCGCAGCGAGGCCAACTACAAGCAATGTGATGAGTATGAGGGCGAGAATCGTCATCCGGGCGCGGACGAGGCGACGATCGGTGTCGGGAGTGAACATGCCGCTCACCCCTTGGAGAATCCGTCGATCAGCGAGTAGCCGATCCCGTACAGGATGGCTCCGCCGATAGCGCAGAGCATCATGACCAAGCCGACCTTGCCCGCGCGGTGGTGATCGACCCAGCGGCCACCAGCCCAGACGGTGAGGCCGATGAAGAACGCCGCCATCAAGGCGATACCCGCGGCCCACTTGACGTTGTTGAGGAGGCCGAGGATCGCTTTGGCGCCCGGCGGCTCTACTGGGACAGGGTTCGGCAGGGGCGCCGGGCTAGGCGTTGGAGGGGCCGGTTGCTGGGTCAGCCATTCCACGATGGTGTGGGCGATCATGAGTGCGCCCTCCCTTTTCACGGGCCTGGTCCTTCGGACCGGGCGTACGGAGCCGGGAGGGCTTGTCGGTGGGTACGAGTTCGAGTCGCCGTAGCACCGGGAGCACGGCCGAGCGAATACGGGACGGTGTGACGTCGGCGGTAACACCGTGAGCGGCCAGCTCGGGATCAGGCCGCAGGAAGATGGCGCTGTCGAGCAGCTTTTGTACGCGGATTCCGGCGGTGGCCGTGACGGTGGCGGGCCATCGTCGAGCTCCAACCACCACGAGTTGCACCGGTAGCGTGATGGCATCGACGCGGGTCCAGGTTTCGAACCTCGCGAGAATCTGTTCGGCGTGGGCCAGTGATGGCGTGCTCGGCCGGACGGCGAGAATCGGTATCGGGGCTGGATTCCCGCCGCGTAGCCACGCTCCTGCCCCGAGGAGAGGGTTTGCGCCGACGCGCCACGGGTCGTGTCCGATGTCGACAACCGTGACATCGATCTTGCGTGGACCTGGGCGCCAGAACGCCGGCGGGGGAAGCATTCCCGGCGCCAGGACCGGGAGCGTTGTTTCCGCGCGGGCCAGCAGAGCCTGGGCACGCCAGGAGAACCGGATCCGGATCGCCGGATGAGGCCCTGGCACCTGGGGGCCGTCAACTGCGGAGGCGCGGCTCAGGCCGGACCGGCTCGGGTCAGCGGTGTCGATCATCAGCACGGACCGGCCAGCGATCTGTAACGCGTCGGCGACGGTGGCGGCGGTGACGCTGGCTCCTGCGCCCGGTGAAGCGGCGAGCACCGGAACCACGCGCCCGAAGTCCGCCCAGTCGGCGGGGTCACCAGTAGGTTGCCCGGCCTGCCAGACGCTGGCGGCGACCGCACGTGCGGTCGCCGCGGCGACCGAGGCACTCCGGTCTACATCGCGAGCCGACGGGGATGTATCCGCACCGCTCTGTCCTACCTCGAGGCCACGGGCAAGGATCTCCGCGTCGACAGCGGCTTGGAGATCGGGGCGGCTCAAGGCCGATTCGGCGGGTCTAGCTATGGAAGGCCTGGACGGCGGTACTTGTCGGCTCACGCTTCCGCCTCCTCTCCAGCGGGGATCTGCCGACAACCCGGTCGGGTTGTCGGCGACAAGATCCGGTGGAGAGTGACCGGACCCGCGTGGGCGATCGCCCATGCGGGGTAATTTCGCGACCTGACGCATGCCGCCAGTACGGGAGCCAGCGACACGAAGCCCTGGTCGACGGCGGAACGACACACATCGAACCGGACTCAGATCGTCTTACTTTGTTGACTATCTATCGTCAACACTAGGCGATCAAGCGATAATGTCAACTAAAGTGAGCATTCAGACGACTAGACGCTCAGTCAGGCGACCGCCTGGGTACGGTGTGCGGTGAACTGAAAGGGGGATGCCGATGGTTGACGACGCGGACACGACAGCGGCAGAGGACATCAGCGAGAAGGAGCCTGCCGAATCGCCGGTGCCGCTGCGTACGCCGGCAGCGCAGATCCAGCTGACGACCACGCTGCTGTCACTCCCGACCCTGGCGGAACGCTTGTCGTACTTGATCGACCACGAGTCCTTCTGCTACCTGTGGCGGGGCGATCTGGTGTTCGACCCCGAGGTGATCGCCGAGAAGCCGCGCGGCTTGAAGCAGAAGAGGGTATACCCGCCGAAGATCGCGTCGTGGGTCGAGCGTCGGGCAGGCGAGAAGAGTCTTAGCCGCGCGATGATCTACTCCTATGCCAGTGGCAAGACACGCCACCTCCGTGCACCGGTCGCGCTCGCTCTGGCGGGCTTCTGGCGTATCGATGCCCGCCTGCTGGACCCTTCGGTTCCGGCCAGTCAGCTCGAGGATCTTCTGGATGACCCCGAAGGGCTTGACGACCTGGACCGGCGGACCTATGAGCTGATGAACAAGATCGGGTTCACCGGGGTCCGACCCCGCGAGGTTCAGTCGCTGGGCCAGGACGATGTCGTTCAGCGGATGGCTTTTCTGGAGGTTCTGCAAGCGATCGACCGCAGCCGGTCGTCACCACCGGACACCGAACAGCTGCCATCGTCATGACGGGTACCACCACAGGGAAGCGGTAGCCGGCCGACGAGGTCACCGGTGGCACCTGCCGGGATCCATGCTGGCACAGGCGCGCTGGACGATGTCGTTCACCGCGTTGTCGGTCCATGCGCGCGCCACCTCGGCGATCCAGCCGAGTTCGCTCTGTTCGTCGGCCGCCAGCAGGGTGGGCTGCGGCGCGGGATCGGCGTTCTGCCCCGACGTCGCGACGTGTGAGCCGCTCTCGAAGGCGGCGAGGGCAATTCTCAATTTAGCGGCCGCGGTCACGCGCGCCCCGCGTCTCGCGCCCAGCCGCCGCTGTGTGATCACCGTGGCGATCGTGGGTTCCAGCGTAGGATCGACATAGCTTCGCAGCGTCAGGCAGGTGTCGAAGACCTGGACGACTTGCCTACGGAAGTCCAGGTCGTCCTCCCCTGTGTACAACTCGGACTGCGACCAGACCGGCCGAAGGCGCTCCCAGAGGAGTTTGATCGCTTCGGCCCGTGCCTGATCCTTGGATTCGTCGACCCGGCGTGCCGCAGCCGCGAAACCCGATCCCGCCGCGAACAGGACAGCGCCGAGGGCCTCGGCGAGGAGCGTGAAGGCGGAATTCCGGATCGGCGCGTCAGGGACGACGAGAGTTTCGAGCAGTACCAACGCCTTCCACACCAAGCCGACTAGCCCGACACCCATACCCAGGGCAGCGAGGAAGATCCCGAAGCGCACCTCCGAGTCAGCGCCGCGAGATATCCGCCAAGCTCCACGGATGAACGCCACAATCCACGTGATCATGAACCCGAGATAGATCAGCGTGAACGCCAACGACGCCGGGTGTCGACCGGTAACGCCGAACTGCGGATCTGCCGTGCCGAACAGCACGTACAAACCGCCGAGGACACCAGCACATCCCGCGAACAAGGCGACCGTTGTCCGCACCCGTACCGTCGTCATCGTCACCGTACGCAGGAAACCCGCCATACAGACCATCGCAAGCATGGTCAAGATGCAGTGGATCAGATAGGCGACGTGCTGCACTCCCGTGTGCTGGTCACTCCAGCGCATCGTGGCCGGCGCCCCCGCTACGAGGGAAGCACTGGCGAGCAACAGCCCGACCGTGAGATAGTCGCGGCTTAGCGCGGAAGGCAGGTGCCGATCCACGGCGAGCCTGCGCGCGCATTCGCTGAAAGTGACCAGCGCGGCAATGTAAGCCGCCACGCTGGAAAGGTCAGACACCGTACTGGTACCGGTGGCTTCGTGATCCGAACGCCGCGAGCACCTCCCGGTAGGACCCGCGCATCCGGTGCCGTCGTTCCACCAGCCTTACCCGCGCCGCGAATCGGTACGCGAATTCCTCCGCTTCCAGCTCTTCCCAAGGCTGGCTGCGACTGTCGGGGAATCCTGGGCTGCGCGAGCACTGGTGGCCCAGTAGCAGGTGGCCGAGTTCGTGGGCCAGGATGTGCACGACGTGCGCCAATGGGGTACCGCGCACCACGAACACATAGTCCATCGTCTTGGTGGTTACGAGCATGCCGCTGGGCGTCGCCGCCGTGGCGTTCATCCGCCACAGCGTCAAGGGCGTCTTCCGCTGCGCGCTCAACTCCTCGAGGAAGGTCGTCACTTCGAATCCGGGGCGGATCGGTAACGTCTCGATCAGATCGTCGCAGCGCCGCCTGAGTTCTCTCCGGCTGCCCCCGAAAGCCATGGCGTCCCCTCTCCCTCGCTACGTCTGGTAGCCCGCTTGTGTTCGGTACCGGGCAGATCTAAGCCGCATGCCTGCGCCGAGTCCGGCGCCACTGTGACGGTATGGGCGGTCTACTTAGTTGATTGTCAGTCTGTTGAAAACCAACGGAGCTGGATAGGGCAAGTCGTTGCCGATCATGCAGGGACAACGTTGACCTGCACAAACGATCCATTCCGCTCGCCGGGAGGTGTTGCCTCTTTCTGTGGGACAGCGTCGAGTCTGGCAGGGTCTGCCCGAGGGATCTTGGGAGGAACACACGGATGAAAGGCACGAAACTGCGTGGGGTCGTCGCCATGCTGGCGGCGGTGGTGGCTGTGCAACTGACGGCCTGCAAAGCAGGTGGCGACAACTCGGCTCCAGTCGGCGCGGTGCCGAAAGTCGCGATCGTCTTGGGCGGAAACGCCAACGACCGCGGATTCAACCAAACCGCCGCAGATGCCGCGCACGAACTTCAGAAACGCGGCGAGATCACTGTCCAGGTCTCGGAGAACGTCACCAACGCCGAAGCAGAGGCCACCCTCAGGCAGTACGCGACCTCGGGCTACGACCTCGTCATCGGCTGGGGATTAGGGTTCTCGGACACGGTCTTCAAAGTCGCGAAACAGATTCCTTCAGCGCGGTATGTCGCCACTGGCGGGATGGACATCCTGGACAAGGCAACCGCCTCTGTCGAGACGTGGACGTACGACGCACTACAACTCGGCTATCTGATGGGATATATCGCCGGTTCGGCGCAGCTGTCCCCGGTCGGCGTCGTCGACGGCGAGCGAGCCCCCTTCCTCGAGGCTCAATGGCACGGCTTCGGCCAAGGGCTCGCAGCCGCCAACCCATCAGCGCAGCAGCTCCCACCGGTCTACACAGGATCGTTCGAAGACGCCGCGCGGGCCAGCCAGGCCACCGCCGCGCAGATCGCAGCCGGGGCGAAGCTGATCGCCACCAACGCCGAGGGGTATAGCACCGGCGTCGCGTCCGCAGCCCAAGCCGCCGGAATCGCGACCATCGGGTTGGCGGCGTCGACCAGCCATGCCGCCGCATCGGTCAATATCGGCCAGGTGAAGACCGACCTGACACCGATCCTGATGGACTGGGCGGCGCGGTTGAAGGCTGGCACGTTCGGCGGTAAAGGCACGACGTCGACCATCGCGAACGCCTCTCTCGTGCCCGCCGACTTGACCAAGGTTGCCGCAGCTCCGGGGATGCCCGCCGATCTGGACAAGCGGATCTCCGATCTAGCGGAGCGCCTGCGAGCGGGCGCGGTAACCATCACGCCCTGGCAGCCGGGCCGATGACCGCGGCGCCCCTGCTGGCGCTGCGCTCGGTCTCCAAACGGTTTCCCGCGGTCCAAGCCCTCGAAAACGTCGACCTGGCCGTGCAGAGCGGACACATTCACGCCGTGCTCGGTCAGAACGGAGCGGGGAAGAGCACCGCAGGAAAGATCTTGGCCGGGCTGGAAGCGCCTGACGACGGGCATGTCGAGGTCGCAGGGTCACCGGTTCGATTCGGCGGACGCATCGACGCGATCGAACACGGAGTCGGAATCATCCCGCAGGCCGACAGCCTTGTCGACGATTTGACCCTCGTGGAGACCTTCGCGCTGAGCCAGCCCCACCGGGTTGTGCGCCGGCAAAAGCTCACGGCGAAGTTGCGATCCGTGGCCTCGCAGGCGGGCGTTCCGATCGACCTGGACACCCCGGCACGGAATCTCAGCCGGGGCGAACGCCAGCTCGGGGAATTGGTGCTGGCGCTGGCGCAGGGCGCTCGCGTCCTGCTGCTGGACGAACCCACCTCCGCGCTCGGACCGCGGGAGGTCGACACGTTGTTCGACCACCTGCGCGCGGTGGCCGATACCGGGGTGGCGATCCTGCTCATCACCCACTACCTCGCCGACGTGCGCCGGGTCGCTGACACCGCGACCGTGCTCGCGCATGGCCGGGTCGTCCACAGCGGCCCCGTCGCCGCCGTCGACGACGAGACCTTGGCTCGCGCCATCATCGGCGATGACCAGGCACCGTCACCTCCTCCGGTACGGACTCGTGAACCCGGTGAGGATGTCCTTGTGCTGTCGGGCGTCTCTGCGACATGCGGCGATCCGGTCCCTGTCCGGGACATCAGCCTCCGGGTACGCGCTGGTGAAGTGGTCTGTGTTGTCGGCGTCGCTGGCAATGGCCAGCGCGCGCTGGCCGAGGTCGCGGCGGGGCGCATTGCCCCCGCGAACGGCACCGTGTCCGGTGGGCGCCAAGTGGCTTACGTGCCCGAACGTCGGCTCGACGCGCTGCTACCGGGGCGCGCGGCGTGGTGGTCGGCGATGGTGACGCGTCTGCGCGAACCCGCGTTTACCCGCCGGGGCGCGCCCGACACGGCCGCTCTCGTACGGGCCGCTGACGCGTTGTTCGATCGACACGACGTTCGCCCTCGAGACCCGAGAGTCGCTGTCACGGCGCTGTCGGGCGGGAACCAGCAAAAGCTCGTCGTCGGCCGCGAACTCGGCAGTGGTCCGGATGTCGCGGTCCTCCACGGACCGACACTCGGCCTGGACCTGCTGGCGGCCCGCGCGATCCATGCCGAGATCAACCGGACAGCCGACGCCGGAGCAGCCGTCCTGGTGATCTCCGCGGATCTGGACGAGGCCCGTCAGCTCGCGGATCGTGTTGTCGTGCTGTCCAAGGGCCGGATCCTCGCCGACGTGCCCATCGGCGAGCTCGACGACACAGTGGTGTGGCGGCTCACGTCCGGGCTTCCCGCCGCCGATGCCGCCTCGAACGCCTCTGCTGAGGAAGATGCGGGGTGAAGGCCTTGCTGCGACGCGACTATCTGATCGGCGCCGCGGTCGCCGTCGCGGGCTTCGTCCTGGTGGTCGTACTCGTCCTTGCCTCCGGCGGTGATCCTGTGGACGCCGTCGTCGGCTGGGTCGACGGCGCGTTCGGGCTGCCGTACAACGTCTCGCAGACTGTGACGTCCGCAATTCCGCTTGTTGTGATCGCGCTCGGCGCTGCGGTGCCACTGCGGGCAGGTGTTGTCGTGGTAGGTGCCGAGGGCCAGATGATCGTCGGCGCCACCACCACTGCCGCCGTTCTGCTGTCCTTGGGGGACTGGGTGCCGTCCTGGGTCGCGCTTCCGCTAGGCGCGGCGGCCGGTGCTGGTGGAGGCGCGGCCTGGTCGCTGCTGCCCGGCGTCGCACTGCTGCGGTGGCGGGTATCGGAGATCCTGACGGCGCTGCTGGCCACGCTCATCTCCGTGCAGCTGCTGGCCTATCTGCTGCGAACCCACCTGCGGGACCCGGCCGGGTCCGCGACCGCGCGCAGCGCAAACCTTCCCGAGGCCGCACTCATTCCGTGGCTTCCCGTGCCTGGCCGGGTGAGCTCCGCGGTGTTCGGCGTCCTGGTTCTGCTCATCGTGGCGATCTGGTGGCATCGTGGCCGCAGCGCCGTCCTGCTTGAGATCTTCGGTGAGCGCCACTGGCTCGCAGAACGCGCAGGGGTCACACCGGTGCGAGCGCTTGTGGGAACGACTGTCGTGTCCGGCGCGGCGGCAGGGCTGGCGGGCTGGTACCAACTGGCCGCCGTCGACGAGCGACTCACCCCCGCGGTGGCCGGTGGTGTCGGTTTCGGGGGCCTGATCGTCGCGGTTCTCGGCGGGTGCCGCCCTATCCCGATCGTCGTCGCCGGTGTCGTCTACGCGGCCATCGGTACCGGTGCGGGCGGTGTACAGGTGCGTACCGGGATCCCCTCCGCAATCGGCATAGTCGCACAAGCCGTCCTGCTCGGCGCGGCGGTACTCGCGATCGCTTTTGCCCGGCGCGCCAAGGCTCGCCGGTCTGCGGCAGGCGACACTGTCACCGCACGTGGCGGCCACGATGGCTGATTTCGTGGTCCTCGTGCTGATCGGCGCCATCAGCTCGGCAACGCCGCTGATCCTGGCGGGCCTCGGCGAGGTGGTCCTAGAGCGTTCCGGCGCCGGAATCGGTCTTGGACTGGAAGGGACGATGGTGTCCGGCGCACTCGCCGGCGTGCTCGGTGCCGCGCTGGCCGGTCCCTGGGTAGGACTCGGCGCGGGCGTCGTCGTTGGTCTCGGTTTCGGCGTCTTGTACGCGGCGGCGCTGGCCTGCGGCGGGGACGGGGTCCTTATCGGGATCACGCTGACCCTGCTCGGCACGGGTCTCAGCACGTACGTTGCCCAGGTCGCCGATCCTGCCGGAAACACCGCCCTGAGCGTGCCGACACTGCCGACTATCTCCCTGCCGGGCTTGGAACAGCTCCCTGTGCTCGGGCCACTGTTCACTGGCACAAGCGTCTCCGCCTACCTCGCGATCGCCGCGACCTTGGCCGTCTGGTGGATGCTGCGAGCTAGCAGGCTCGGTCTACGGCTGCGTGCTGTCGGTGATGATCCTGTCTCCGCGTCCGTCCTCGGGATCTCCGTCCGCAGGCATCGCGCTACTGCGGCCTTGATCGCGGGTGGGTTCGGTGGGCTCGCGGGTGCGGTGCTGTCACTCTCCTCAATCGGCAGTTTCGCCCCGATGATGTCCGCAGGGCGTGGCTTCATCGTGCTCGCAGTCGTCATCCTGGCGCGCCGTCATCCGATCGGGGTCGGCGCCACGGCGCTAATGATCGGCATCTTCGACAGCCTCGCCCTGCTCGCGCAAACCCGATCGCTCGGCCTGCCGGTCGAGGCCTATCAACTGCTGCCATGGATCGCCTCAATCGTTCTGCTCATCGTCGATGGACGGCGTAGAGCCCGACGTGCACACCACCTCCCACCACAGAAGGAGCCGACGTGACGCACCCGTTCGCGCCACCAGATCACGAACAGCACTGGATCGCCGCCGCCGCGGAGCTGGCACACGAATTCGCCAAGAGCGCGGCAGAGCGCGACTCGACCGGTGCGCTGCCGGTAGAGAACCTACGCGCCCTGCACGGCGCCGGCATCGACGCCGCTCTTGTTCCCACCGCATTCGGCGGGCAGGGACTCAGCTATCGCAGCTACGGAACGATCGTTCGTACCCTGAGTGCCGCGTGCCCGTCGACCGCGTGTATTTGGGTCATGCACATCGGTGCGGCGATCGGCCTCATCGAAATGTCCTCTCCGGACATGGCGAAATTTTGGGCTGACGAACTCATCGGCGGCGCACGGTTCGCCAACGCGCTGTCCGAACCGAGCAGCGGGAACCTGTTCTTACAACCCCTCCAGCACGCCGAACCCGCTGACGGCGGATACCGGCTGTCCGGCGCGAAACGCTTCTCCTCGGGCTGTGAGGTCGCCGACCACTTCCTGGTCAACGCGCTCGTCGACGACAGGCCTACTTTCTTCGGCCTAGACACCGATCCCACGATGACCTTCGTTCCGATCTGGGACACCATGGGCCTGCGCGCCAGCCGATCCCAACTCATCGAATTCGCCGGCACCCTCCTCCCCGAAGATCGGCGCTGCCCGCCGTCGACCGGGCCGCGGCCCAACCATATCGGCGCCGGTCTCCCGTTTCTGTCTCTCGGCATCGCGGACGCGGCGCTCACCACGCTCACCATCCACGCGCGAACCCGAACGATCCCAACTACCGGTGATCCGCTGGCGGGCATGCAGTGGGTGCGTTTTGCCGTGGGAGACGTCGCCTCCCGGCTGGAAGCAGCCGCGATGTATGCCCAGCACATGACCTGGCTCGCCGACCAGATCGATCCCGGCTTCCTGCCCGCCACGATGCACGCCAAGCTGCTGGCCAACTCCATCGCCCGGGATGTCGCCGACCTGGGTGTCCGCGTCGGCGGCGGCTCCGGCTACATCCGCGGAGACACCGAGCGGGCCTTCCGCGACGCGCAAGCCGGATGGCTCATGGCCTATTCCGGCGAAATCTGCCAGGACACCATCGGCGCCAGCATTCTCTCCCCCACCCCGCAGGACGGACACCATGGCTAACCGCCCGTACGTGACGTTCAACGCCTTCACCATGGTCGCGCCATCCCATCATGCGCCCGGACTCGCGTTCGAGCCCGACAGCCGACAACTGGACTATCACCTTCCTCAGCCCTGGATCGACCTTGCCATGCTGCTGGAACAGGGATTCTTCGACACAGTGTTCTTCGCCGATGTTTTGGCGCCATATGAGGTTTTCCGCGGAAACCGGGACGCGACCGTCGCCGAGGGGATGCAGTTCCCCACCGGGGACCCCTCGGTCCTGATCCCGCTGCTGGCCTACCACACCCAGCACCTCGGGTTCGTCTTCACGTCCAACGTCCTCCAGGCCCATCCTTATGAGTTCGCGCGACGCATGTCCACACTGGACCACCTCACCGGCGGCCGAATCGGCTGGAATATCGTCACGTCGTTTCTCCCCGGCGCGGGGAGAAACCTCGGATTCGGCGGGTTGCCCGAGCACGCCGAGCGTTATCGTCGGGCCGAGGAATACACCGCAGCGGTATACAAATTGTGGGAGCACAGCTGGGAAGACGGCGCTGCCGTCCGCGACACGACTACTCGCACCTTCGCCGATCCAGCAAGAGTCCACGCCGTCAAACACCGCGGCGAGTTTTACGAGCTCGATGGTCCCCACCTGTGCGAACCGTCCCCGCAACGGACCCCGCTGTTGTTCCAGGCCGGGATGTCGCCCACCGGAAGGGCCTTCGCGGGTCGACACGCCGAGGCATTGTTCATCAGCGCTCTTGACCCAGATGCCGCCGCGCCCATCGTGGCCGATGTACGGCAAGCATCCATCGACGCGGGACGCGAAGCGAGCAACGTCAAGATTTTCGTTCCACAGTCCTATTTGATCGCCAGCAGCGAACAGGAGGCCCGCCGTCGAGACGCAGAACTTCTCGAACGACAGACCGTCGAGGGGAACGCCGCGAGGATGAGTGTGTTTCTCTATCACGACTGGGGATCCGAGGACCTTGCCGCGAAAGTCGCAGACCTCCGGCATCGCGACGTGTCCGCTCCCGTCCGGAAGTTGCTCGATTGGTCCAGTCGCGACGACTGGACACTCGGCGAGCTCCTTCTCCGCTGGGGAAACCGACGGATCGTCGGCACACCCGAGCAGATCGCCGACAACATCGAACGTTGGCACAACGCCGGCGTCGACGGCATCAACCTCGAATACGTCACCTCACCAGGATCGTTCGAGGAGTTCATCGAGCACGTCGTCCCGATCTTGCAGCGTCGCGGGCTCATGCAACGCGAATACGCTCCCGGCACACTGCGCGACAAGTTCTTCGGCAACGGCCCGCGCCTGCCCAAAGAGCACCCAGCGCGCCGACTCGGCGCCGGACATTGGCGACCCGGCTAGCGGTTCTCGAGGCCGGCAAGGTAGTCGGCGAAGCGACCCGCCATCCCGTCGTCATGCCCTCGCAGCAACGGCAAGGCCTCACGCAAACACCGCGCCGCCGCCTGGCTATCGCCGAGCCGATCGAGTACCTCGGCGTTGACACCGAGTGCGTCCGCCCGCCCCCAACGGTCCGCGGTCGCGGCATACGCTTCCTGAGCCCATTCGCACGCATGCAGGGCCTGGCCGAACTGCCCGAACGCCAGATAAGTCCGGGCGAGCGGCAGCAGTGCGACAGCAACACCATGCTGGTCATCGACGGATGCGAACATCGTGACAGCCTTCTCGCCGTGGGTGATCGCCAAGTCGGGCGTCGCGAGGTCGCGGTACACGCTGCCGAGTGCGATGTGCCCCATCGCCTCGCCGATTCGCGTTCCGGCCGCAATGGCCACGTCGAGAGCGCGTCGCGTGAGCACGAAGGCTTCCGTCAGGTCCCCTGCAGTATGGGCTGCCTTGCCCAAACCCAGCAGGGCGAAACCGAGTGTGCGGCTCGGTCCGCGCGCGCCGGCGGTGCGTGCCGCGCGCTCATCGAATTCGCGGGCCTCGTCGAGGCGTCCGCCTCGCCGGTATCCCTCCGCCAATTTCTCTTGGGCCTCGGCAAGCCGGGATGTGTGACCGTCCTTTTCGGCAGCTTCGACAGCAAGTTCCATCAGCATGATCCACAGCTCGGTCGTGCGGCTGTGGACCAGATACTCGAACAAGTCGATCGCCATCCGCCACGTCTCGAAGTAGAGGCCGTGATCGATACCGAGGTGCGCGACGGCC
Organism: Amycolatopsis sp. WAC 04182; assembly: GCF_003947465.1. Lineage (NCBI taxonomy): Bacteria > Bacillati > Actinomycetota > Actinomycetes > Pseudonocardiales > Pseudonocardiaceae > Amycolatopsis > Amycolatopsis sp. WAC 04182. The sequence goes on along the minus strand of NZ_QHJJ01000003.1, from coordinate 137,438 downwards.
GGCAGACTGGACAGCTCCGCCGAGCACCAAGCGAACGCGGCGGTGAAACCATCGAAGGCCAGGGGGGTCACCTGGTGTGGTGTCGGAGATAGGTGGACGTGGTGGTCACGCATCGGCGTCAATGCCCAGGCTGCCGCGTTCACGGTGTGGTGGAACCAAGTCACCAGCCGAACAATCGCGTCTTGCCGCTCGTCCTCCGGTTGTTGGTCGGCTTGCTCGGCGGCGTAGACGCGAAGGAGGTCGTGGAAGTGGAAGCTGTCGACAGTGATCTGGTGCAGCAGGTGTGCCTGGGCCAGGTCATCGAGAAGACGAAGGCCTTTGGCGATGGTCACGCCCGCGAGCGCTGACGCCGCTTGGGCAGTGACGCGAGGCCGTGGATACAGGCTGAGCAGGCGGAACATCCGTGCAGCGTCGAGCCGAAGTGTCCGGTAGGACCATTCGAACGCGGCTCGCACGCCGCCGGATTCATCGATGTCGAGCAACTGCAGGCGCCGCTCGACGTCGGCCAGGGCAGCGACGTGCTCCCCGATGCTGGTGTCGGGGTCGGCGGCGATGCGCTCCGCGGCAACCAGGATTGCCAGAGGCAGTGATGCACACAGGTCCACAAGTTGTGCCACGGCATCGGGCTCAGCCTCGACGCGTTCGTCTGCGATGATGTCAGCCGCGAGCGCGCATGCTTCGTTGTCTGTAAGGGTGTCGAGCCGGACGGTGCGGGCGTTGTGGTCGATGACCAACCCGGAGAGTTCCTGTCGACTGGTGACCACGACAGTCGTGCCCGCCAGGCTGGTCAGCAGCGGCTCGATCTGCTGAGAGTCGCGCGCGTTGTCCAACAGCACCAGAACCTGTTGTTTACGGCGACAAAGGTGCTCGCGCAGTAGCGTTTCTCGCTGATGCTCAGATGCTGGTACATGATCTCGCTCGACGCTGAGGCCGCGGAGCAAGTCTGCGAGGATTTCCGTGTGGGTCGCTGGGCTTCCTGATGTGTATCCGCCCAGGGCTGCGTAGAGCACAAGGTCGAACCGGGCATACATGCCATGCGCCCATTGCAACGCGAGGGCACTCTTGCCGATGCCTGGAAGTCCGCCGATGACGATCAGGGTCGGCGCTTCGTGGGCGGGCGGCTGGGAGGTTAATCTGGTCAGCTGCTCCAATTCTGATTGTCGACCGACGAAGTAAGGCGGTTTGACGGGCAGATGACCTGAGGGCTCCGCTCGTGCCGGGCCGGCGAGGATCTCCAGTGTGCCGTGGGCATTGAGGGCTTCGTCGAGAAGTTTGCCCGCGTCGACGCTTGGAGGTTTTCCCTTCTCGATGCGGGAAATCGCGCTCTTGCTGACCGGTTTCCCGGCGAGATCCTCTAGCTCTGGGGTTGTCAGGTTGGCGGTCTCGGGGTGCTTGCGCAGGTCGGCGATGCGGGCGTCGACGAGTTCACGGGTCCGGTCTTCGAGGTCCCTGACCTTGAGGCCGTGGCGGGTACGAAGCTGGTAGAGCCGCTGGCCGTACTGTTGTGCGGCAGACGGGTAGGACGTCGGCATGACGTGACCTGCTTCGTCCGGATTGGCGAGCGGATCCTGGTTGTGGTCGGTCATGTCGAGCCGCTAGCAGCGTCGTGCGTCCTGATTTCTCGACGCAGTTGCTCGGCCTTGACCTCGTCCAGAGGCTCGACCAGTCGCAGCGCTGTGGTCAGCGCCTCGATAGCGTCAGCACGGCGGCCGAAATCCACGAGCACAAGGCCCTTGATCTCGAGTGCGTCGGCTTCGCCCCAAGCGTCGCCGACCGAGTGGAAGCACTCGGCGGCTTCCTCGCTACACGCCAGTGCTTCGTCGAGTTCCCCGAAGGTTCTGCACGTGCGCGCGAGCGGAGCCAGCGCGGACGCGAGCCCGTGGGAATCACCGTCGGCCCGGAACGCTTCCAACGCCATGCGGCCTTGCTGGAGCGCCCGGTCGCGATCACCGGCGTCACGGAGCGCGGTACCCCACTCGATACGTGCGGCGAGCTCGCCGATGCGCGAGCCGCCAGCGACGAACGCGTCCACACCGTGGCCGATCAGGTCGACCGCCGTTGCGATGTCACCACGAACGTGTGCGCTAATACCGAGGTTCATGTAGGACCAGCCCAGGCGCGGATAGACGGGAACGCGGTCTTTGGTCAGTGCGATCGCGCGGCGGCTCAGGTCGTCCGCACGGTCGTAGTCCCGCATGCGTGAGTAGGCTGCCGCGAGTTTGTCCGCGACTTCGGCTAGCCAGAGGTCGTTCTCCGCTTTCTCGGCCGCGGTCAGCGCGATCTGCATGCTGCTCGTCCAGACGTGGAACGGTCGAGCGAAGATGAAGTAGTCGATGAGCACGGTCGGTATTCGCCATGCTTCCCACCACATCTGCTGATCAAGCGCTAACTGCGCGACCGGTGCGATGTTGGGAAGCTCCGCTGTGCACCAGGCGAACGCGGCGCTCGCGTCGTCGAACGTCGCGGGATAGATGCCGGTTGGTGGCGCGTCGAGTGGTTCATGGTGATCGCGCAGTGGTGTCAGGGCGAGGTCAGCGGCGTGGCAGCTGTGGACATACCACCGTATCAGGCATTCCGTCGCATCGCGGCGTTCGTTTTCCCAGCGCGGGTCCTGAATTTCTTCACTGGCGTAGTCGCGGAGGAGGTCATGAAACCGGTAGCCGCCCTGGCGTTGTTGGTGTTGCTGGATCAGGTGTGCGTCCACGAGCCGATCCAGCAGTGGGAGTGTCTCGGGTTCGGTCAACCCGGCCAGCGCGGCGGCCGTGCCAGCGGTGAACCTCGGTCCCGGGTGGATACCGAGGAGTCGGAACAAGCGCGCTTCCTCGGCCTGGGCGGACGCGACGCTCCAGCTGATCGCTGCGCGCACACCGATGCCAGCGTGGTCGCCGTCGAGCATGCGTAACCGGCCGCGATCCGCGAGTGCCTCAGCGTGTTGGGACACACTGGTCCTTGCATCGGCGGAGATCAGATTTCCGGCGATGGAGAGCGCCAGCGGCAGCGACGCGCACAGGTCGACGACACGTGCAACAGCCTCGGGCTCCTGCGCGGCACGTTCAGCCCCAATCAGCGAGCTGAGGAGATCGACACTGTCGGCTTCGGTCATCGGCGGTACGGGCACGTGGACCGTGCGCGCGACCTGGGCCAGTCCCCGAATCCGCCTTCGGCTGGTGATGAGCACCAGGGTCCCCGGCGTCCCGGGAAGTACCGGCTTGACCTGGGCCAGGTCGACCGCGTTGTCGAGCACGATGAGCACACGCGCAGAGCGAGTACTGAGATTGCCGCGAAGTAATTGCAGCCGTTCGGTCTCAGTGACCGGGATACGACCGGCTGAGACACTCAGGCCCTTCAACAGCTCGCCGAGGACGTCGCCAGGCTCAGCCCGTTGACTTTGGTCGCCGGTGAATCCGTAGAGATCGGCCCACAAGATCAGGTCGAACGCCGATTTCTGTGAGTTGGCCCAGTGGACCGCGAGGGAGGTCTTTCCCGCCCCCGCCGGGCCCGCGAGGACCGCCACTGCGGCAGGGGAGTCTGTCGTCATCTGGGCCACGAGGCCGTCGAGCCGTGCGCGTTGGCTCCCCCTGCCGACGAACTCCCTGCCCACGGGGAGTTGCGGATGAAGGTCGGATCGAATCCGGATGACCAGGTTCTGCAGCCTGGATGCAGTGCCGAAAGCAGTATCAAGAGCTCTGGCGACGTCGACCGTGGCAGGCACCAGACCTCGGATCAGCTTGCTGAGGAAACCGACGTCGAGGAAGGCCCGCCGGCTCAGTTCGCGCAATGTCCAGTAGCGCTCGTCGCATAGTGACACCACCTCAGCACGAAACCTCTCGGCCAGCGTCAGATATGGCCGAGCGCCGTTTGCTGGGCTCGCCACCTCTCGCATTTCGGTCACTCGATCGACCCCCTCACTCCCCGATATTGGATCGTGCCACACGGTGACGTGTTGTCCACCGCGTTCCCGACATGGGAACTAGTCCATTCAGGTGTATCCGCACCGGTCGACCTGTCGACTGAGTGGATCTACTCACCTCGGCGCAGGTAGAGCCACCCGGCCATCCGCCATGGAGCCAACATGCGGCGGCCCTGCTCCGCCGACGCCCACCGATCACAGCAATCGTCTTAGAAAGTTGACGCTTTAGCCACTTTGGCCTACCTTGATCTCAGATCGTCCAGTTTTTCGCACTTCCAGCGCTCGCAGATCGAAGGCTTCAATGGACACTCCGGGAGCCACCGCCGACGGCGGGTACCACACGCGGGGACCGCCGCAGGCGTCGCGTCCTGCGCGGTGAACGCCGCACACGGCTCGCTCGCCCATCACGCCGGCCATCCGGCAAATCACGCCCGACTGCCTCTGTAGGACCGTCGGGTTCCGAGGAATTCTTTTCGGGCACATTCGCGCCCGCATCTATTCGATTTACATTCCGTGATTACGCATGAGGGGACTTCCATGCCGAAAAACGCCTGGCTAAGCGCTGCCGTCGCAGGCTTGGCCGCCGCGACGTTAACCACCGTCGCACCGGCCGCGGCCCAACCGGTCGATGCCGACGCCCGTGCCACCGTCGCTGGGACGGTGCCGGCGTGGGCAACACCGCCATCACGCACCGGGGAAGCGAACGATCAGTCCGTCCGTCAGATCCAGGTCGCCCTTTCCCTACGCGACCCTGCCTCCGCGCACACGCTTGCCACACGCCTGGCATCACCGAACAACCCCGAGCGAGGCAACTTCCTCACCTCGCGGCAGTTCCTCGACCGGTTCGCCCCAACCGAAGCCGCGGTGAACTCCGTGCGCGACTGGTTAACCGGGCAGGGGGTATCGGTCCAAGAAGTCAGCAGTAACCGCTTTATGGTCAAAGCCCACGCCCCGACCTCGGTCTTGGAGAAGGCGTTCGGCACACAGCTGGCCACCTACCGAGATAAGGTCGCCGACCGGATCACCACGCTCGTCGCCCCAGAGACACCAATCAGCGTGCCGACGGCACTCAGGACCTCCATCACCGCCGTCCTCGGTCTCGACGACAGCGAAAAGACCATCCTGCCCCAGCACACCACTCCGCATGCGACCGCCCAGGCCCAGACCTGTGCACGCTGGTGGGGCGAGCAGAACAACCGCGACGTACCACAGAAGTATCCGGCCGGAGCCCAGTCGAACTTCCTGTGCGGCTACACCGGACCGTCGGTGCGCGCGATGTACGGCCTGAACCCTGGCCAGTCCGGCGCGGGAACAACGATCGGCATCGTCGGCGCCTACGACTCAACAACGCTGGGCCCCGATATCAACCGGGCAGCGGCAGACACCAAGACACCGGGGCTCGCGGCCGGCCAGTACAGCAAGGTACTTCCCGACGGCGGTTTCACCGACGAGAAGGAATGCGATTCCGGCAGCTGGAACGTCGAGCAGACACTCGATGTGCAAGCCGCGCACACGATCGCACCGGCGGCGGAACTTCGTTACTACGCCGCGAGGTCCTGCATCGGCGGTTTGTACGAGGCCTTCAACAAGGCGGTCGGGGACAACGTCGCCGACGTGATCAGCGCCTCCTGGGGCAATGCGGACGGCGAGCGGCGCATGCCGCCCGCCACACGGGATCTCTTCAACCAGATGGCGTTGCAAGCCTCCATCCAAGGGCAGTCGATCATGGTGTCCAGCGGCGACGCCGGGAACAACAGCGGTGCCGTCGGGACACCCACTGCGAGCTTCCCCGCCACGAGCCCATACGTCACCGCCGTCGGCGGCACCACAGTGGGGCTCGGCCAGGACAACAAGCCCAAAGTCCTCACCGGGTGGGAGAACAGCGGTAGCACGCTGACCGGACAGAAGTGGGTTCCGCAGTCTGATGCGGACGGACCTTTCGCCGGTGGAGCCGGCGGTGGGCCGTCCGCCCTGTACGACGCGCCCGAGTGGCAGCAGGGAATCGTTCCCGCCAGCGTCTCCAACGGGCGGCGAGCAATCCCGGACGTCGCCGCACTCGCAGATTCCTATACCGGACTGCTGATCGGCTACACCGACACCTCGGGCCGCTACGGCCTCAGCGTCTCCGGCGGCACATCGCTGGCCGCGCCGCTGATGGCAGGCCTGGCCGCGAACGCGCAGCAGGCCCGGGGCGGTACACAGCGTGGGGGTCTGCTGAATCCCGCTCTCTACGCCTTGCGCGACGCCCCCTCCGTGCTCGTCGACGTCGTGCCGCAGAAGGCAGGCGTGTGGACACCGGTGATGCACGCCCTGCCCGGCGCCAAGGTCCCCGGCGCGGCAGGCAGCTACCTGGTCGACTTCGACGCCCGGCCGCAGAACCTCGCTAGCGGCCGCGGTTGGGACCCGGTCACAGGTGTAGGTACCCCGGGCCCCGCGTTCGTTTCTTCGCTTGCCCGCTAGCTCCCTTCGCCGTGCCCGTTCGTCGGGGGCGGGCACGGCGAAGACCGCAACCCCAGACAAACCCGGAGAACTCGTCGTGACCGAAGAACCCTTTCCCGAGGACGTACACAGCAAGAAACTGTGGCGAAAGAAGCCGCACTACGCGTCCGACGCAGTCAGCTTCACACGTTTCCTTGCCGGCACCGGCATGGCTCTTCTGGCATGCGCCTTCCTGCCCTTGTTCGTGACCAACCTCGTCGACGAGTCCGGCACGCCACTCAGTACCGGTACCGCGACGACAGCAGGACACCGGCCCGTAGCGCCGCCCGCTGTATCGGATCTGGCGAGCCTGCCCAAGGCCACGACGTTCGACGTCATCAACGAAGCTCCCCCAGATCTCCAACCCAGCCAGGCGCCCACCGGGCATGTCGTTCATCCAAACAGGACGATTCCCGTGTTTTCCGCCCCCGGCAAAGACGCCATCGCCGCATTGCCGCCCACGCAGATCACCTCCGACACCTGGGTGCCCGTCATTGTCGAGGAACCAGGCTGGGTGCAAGTACTCCTGCCAGTTCGACCCAACGGCGCCACCGGATGGTTGTCCACTCAGGACGATTCTCTGGAACACGCAACAAGCCCTTATCTCATCACAGTCGAGCGGAGCTCCTTCCAGCTGTCGCTTCACCATGGAAGCCGCCTGATTGGACGATGGACAGTCGGAGTCGGGAAACCAAACGCGGAGACCCCGCCCGGACGGACGTTCGTGCTGGCCTCCCTGATCGACCCGACACAGCAGTTCAGCCCCGTGATCCTTCCACTTGGCACGCACTCCACCAGCCTCGAAACCTTCGGCGGCGGCCCCGGCACCACCGGAATCCACGGATGGCCCACCCCAAACGTCTTCGGAAAACCATCCAGCGACGGATGCATCCGTGTGCCCGCGGACGCCCTCCGGCTACTGAGCACCGAAGTGCCCCTCGGCACCCCTGTCCTCATCAACTGAAGTTCAGACCACAGCGATAGAAGGCGACCATCATGACCACATCCGCATTCCATAACGCCCACACACGCGTCATGCTCACCGGACTAAGCATCGGCGCTCTCCTCGCCGCCGGAGCGACGTCATGCCTCACCCCGGCGCACGCCGAAACCATCTCTGTCGCGAGCGGCATTTCCGTCAGTGGCACCGAATCCCTCGCGCCACAACCCAGCGTGTCTAGCAGCGGCGCGATCAAAACCGGCGGCGGATCGGTCTCCACCAAGTCCGGCGCCGTCGTCGCTAGCGGAGTCCGCGTCAAGGCCGGCGCAGGGCTCGCCGAAGCGACCGTCGCCAGCGTCCGCGTAGGCGGAACCACAGTCGGACCGTTCTCTGCCACCTGCCGCAACGGCAAGACCACCGTCAGCGGTTCCGGCGGCAGCAAGGGAAATCTCACCGTTCGGCCCGGAGCGTCCGGCCAGGGCAAGGCCACCGCCGCCGTCATCACCGTCTCCGCAGCAGGTTCCGGTAGCACCACGACCGTACCCACGAGCGAACCACGCAAGAACACTGCGCTCACCATCACCGTCGCGGCGGTCTCCTGCGGCACCGGAACGCCTCCTGTCACCAATCCGCCAGGCACCCCAACACCCAGCAAGCCCGGAGAGCCGCCCAAGGCCTCACAGCCAAACCGTCCCGGGGACCGCGCTAACCACCACATCGCCCCCGAGGCCCGGCAGGCGCCCAAACCCCAGCCGAAACCCGGATCCCTTCCGGTCACCGGCTAACTCCAGCCACCTGGCGACGCCGTGACCCGTCCTCGCCTCCACACGAGGACGGGTCACGTGCACCGGCAGACCACCCGCCGAACACCGCACCGCGGCGAAACTCCCCGCGCCGCCCGCACACCCCATACCCACCGCCATTTCCTACTCACGACGGGGAGAAAGCATGTCAACGACCATCCATTCCGAGAGCACCCCTAGTACGCACGCCTACTCTGACGAGATCTCCGAGCGGTCAATCCATTTCGTCGGTTCACTGCCACCCGCGGCGTCCAAGACCGACATGGAAGCCATGCAATGGTTCCTCGACCATGCCGGCGACACGAACTTCCTCACGCTGCCCAGTGACCGCGACCCGCGCTGGATCATCGACTGGCTAATCAGCCTCACGAACGTCCCCGCGCTCCAACCACGCCGTACCGGCAACTCAACCGGCTATGACGACATGCCGACCTACCGCCTCGCGCCGGGCCGGTTTCTCGCGCCCGAAGACGTCTCCTTACGCCGAGTGCGTGACGTCACCGTCGCCATGTCCACGCGCCCACGCCTGCGCACGACCGGAGCCTTGCCACCGCACCAGGTATCGCTACCCAATGCGTTGGACCTCAGCTACTTCTGCTTCGGCGCTCCCCGGCCCGCCCTCGCCGCACTCCCCATCTTCCGCGACGCGCTGGTTCAAGACGTCCTCGAAATCCACAACCGCTGGGATACCGAAGTCACGTTCCAACTCGAGACGCCCGCTGTGCTCACCCTGCTCGAACGCACCCCGCGGCCATTGTGGAAGATGCTCGCACTCGGGCTCGCGAAGCAGACAGCCGAACTGATCACCGCCGCACCGCCGGAGATCAACTGGATCATCCACCTCTGCTACGGCGACCTAGCTCATCGGCCGCTGTTCGAACCCACGGACCTGGTCGCCGCCGTCCTCTACCTCAACGCCGTCGAACGCCGCCTGACCAAGGCCGGCTACCCCATGCCGACTGCGCACATTCCGCTGTGCACGGGAACCAGCGCACCATCCACCGACCGTTCCTTCTATCGCGCGCTGGGGCATCTCCGCAGCAACATCGACATCATCGCGGGACTCGTCGATGAAAACCACGCCGCAGCGTCCCTCATCGCACTTCAGCTCGCCGAGGACGAGTTCGACCGTCCAATCAGGACGATTGCCGCGGCCTGCGGACTCGGCCGACGCACACCCGACGCCGCCGCCGCCAACACGCGACTCGCCCGAAAGCTCGCCCGCACACCCATCCTCCACTAAACCACGTCATCAGGAGCAGTGCATGACCAGCACCAGCAGAGCGGTTCACCGGCCACCGACCGGAGCCGACACCCACGTCCACGACGACGGCTGCGCCAACACCTCGATCATCTACGCACCAGCCGTGCCCGTCCGCTCGGTCTCCGCCGGGCGCATGCACATCCCTGGCGGTAAAACCACCACGCCCCAACGGCACCGGACCACCGAGGCAATACTCACCATCGTCAGCGGATACTCCGCGATCCTATCCGGACACCACCTCGAGACAGCTCTGCCTCGCCCCGGCGACATGATCTACATCCCACCGGATACGCCGTACTGCGTAGTGAATCTGAGCCTCAACGCCTCCGTACTCATCACCTGTTTTCGTGGCGATCCGGAATTCAGCGCCGACATCGAGCACCTCCCCGATCTGAGGCCTCGGGTACTCCGGCAAGTGGACAAGCTCCGCAGCGACCACATGCACCGGCTCATGAGCCGCCGCACCGGTCACGTCCGCCACATCCGCTGACCCATCACACCGCCACTACGTCGTCCGGAGACCCCGATGCGAGCATCCATCCTGGCCACAGCACAGGACCTGCTGACCCACCACACCTGCGCCAGAGACGAGGCAGCTCTGTCCCTAGACGAAGTCGCGGCCTGTTCGGGTCTGTCCCGACATCACCTACGCGCCTACTACACCTCCCCCGAGGCCATCGTCCGCGACCTACACCTCCACTCGACCGGCACCAGGAGTACACATGCGCTGGACTGACATCCACGTCCGCGGCATCGGAGCCGCGCTCGGCGACCTCGTGCCGGTTCGCGAACTCACCGCCGCCTCGACGCGCCGCACCGACTCCCCGACTGGACAGCGATCCATCTCCCTCGCCCGCGGCCGAACCGGCATGGACCTCGCGGTCCAAGCAGGCCGCAACGCGCTCGCGAGCCTCGCCATGACCACCGACGGCCCCTTGTCCGTGCCCAACCTCCACTTTCACGCCGCAATCTGGCGAGGATCCCGCGGACTCGACTTCTGGTCCCGCGCCGCCTACGTCCGCTCACGCCTCGGCCTCCCCGCCGGTCCCGGCATCGCCACCGAAATCAACGCCATGAGCAATTCCCTGATCGGCGGCCTCGACCTCTCCGCACGCATCCTCGCGGGCAGCAAAGACGCCGGAACCGTCATGCTCACCGGGGGCGAAACCTTTGGACCGCCCGCCTTCGACCACCTCACGGCCGACCGCGACATCGCCTACGGCGACGGCGGCTCCGCACTCATCATCGGCCGCGAGCCCGGCCTGGCCGAAGTCCTCGCGACAAGCTCCTGGAGCGACCCCACGCTGGAACAGCTCCACCGCGGCGCGACACGGTTCCAGCCGCCCGGAACCACCGAAGTCGGGATCGAGGCCATCCGCGAACGCAAAGCGCACTACACCGACGCAGTCGGCGTCGCATCCATTCATCAGCGCAACACGGCCGGGCTGACCTATGTCGTAGCGGAAGCACTAAGCCACGCACAGCTCGACGCCGCCGACCTCAGATGGGTCCTACTTCCGCACTACGGACACCGTCTCTTGCACAGCCAGTGCCTGCAGCCACTCGGACTGCCGCCCGAGCGCAGCCTGATCCACGCCGGCGACCAATGGGGCCACGTCGGCCCCAACGACCAGCTCATCGGCCTGACTCACCTCCTCACCCGCCACGCCGTAGAACCAGGCGACCACCTCGCGCTCATCGGCATCGGAATCGGCATGACCTGGACCGCCAGCATCCTGCGCATTACCACCGTCCCTAACGAGATGCGGGACTACCAGGTACCGACTCTCCTCCCCTGGACAACCCGGACCCCGCCACTCCCCACAAGCCACGACGTCCAGGGTTCCCGCCACTAGCGCCGAACCTGCTGGTGCGCGTGAGCCCCGCACGGTCCTCGAACTCACCGGCATCCATTCCTCCCAACCGCAGCACTGGTGATCCGAATGAACGACCTCCGCAACGACCAGCCCGACCACCGCGCCGTCGACCAACCTGCTCCAGACCCCGCATGCACCGACCTCGACATCGCACTATTCGGCCCGCCGTACATCTACATCGCCGACGACAACACAGCCGTGGAAGCAGTTCACCAGCGTCCCAACCGCATCAGCGATTGGCCCCCCAACGCAGTAAGCACTGTCGGCACCCTCCACCCATCTGCCTGCGGAATCGACGTCGACCCCGGCGACACCGGAGCCCCCGCCGAAGCCGGACATGCCTTCAGCGACGCCCTCGTCTCCTGGTGCGAACGCCTCGGCCTCCCCTGGCTACGCCGCTCCTCTGGCCGCCCCGGACACCTTCACCTCATCGCCCTCGTACCACCGCAGCTCCGAGACGACCTACGTGCACTTTGCGCCCAGCTCGCACGACACCATGCGATCTCAGCGACCGTCCGCACCACACTTCGTCTCATCACAGCACCACACCGTCTAGGTCTCCCCTGTCCGATCCTCGACGGCACCCTTGAAGCACGCGACCTACCCGCGCCCAGCCCAAGCCAACCCCGATCTAGATATCAAAACCGTTCTCGGCATCCCACTGCACGATCACCGCGGGCCGCAAGCCGCTCGGAAAGCGAATACGGCGATGCTCTCGCGCGAGCCCGTGCCGGCTGGACCACGGAGCAGGCTTGGCGAGCTGCGAACCGCCCTGGGACCAAGGCAGCAGACATCGGCAAACACGCCTGGCAACGATGGATCTGGGCCCCCGCGCAGACGATCGTCGATGCCGAGCAAGACCTCACAGAGAACGCTGCGTGGAGACACTTCATGCAGGCTTCTCCCACGCAAGCACGGTACTTGGGCCACTCGCGTTGGCAAACGGAACGCTGGCTTCCCGCGCTCAACGAAGCGCGTATCGACCGCGTCCGGCGCCGCCGACTTCAACACCGGTCATCGGCTGAGTTCCGCAGGGACGATCACCGCCATCAGATCGCGCTGACGCGACAGATCCTGCACATTACAGCGTCTCTTCGCCTGCAGCACTCATCCGTCAAGCAAACCGCCTTAAAACCTTCAACCCTGTATGCGGCTCTCGATGCTATCGCGGTCGCTATCGTCACCCGATCCGGGTCCCTATCGGTCCGCTCATGGGCCGAGAGGTCTCTCCTTGATCCAAAATCAGTGCGACGAGCGCGCGATACAGCTGAGCAGTTTGGCCTCATCCACCGCACTCACAGCTACCGAGGCGGCACCAAGGACTGCGACAGCTGGCAACTCACAAAGCACTTAAACGAAATAGTGGCGAATTGCCTTGCCCAATCCCCCACTATTCTGTACACCCCCCACGCGACCTCCTACGGCACGGCGAACTATCAGCGCCTGCGACGCACCCATCTAGATGAACGAACGGCATGGCACTCACGCTGGAATCAAGCACGTCAGGAGTTCGTCACCCGCACTGCCAACTGCCCAGCTACCACTTCCTCAACCCCCAAGAATCGCACACAAAACGCGGGGCCAACATTTTCACCCAACCTTGCGCGTCACACAGAAAAGATGACCGTCAACTCACCGCGAAATAGATTCAAGAGCATACGCTCCCATCCAACACAGAGACGCGCACCTTAAGACGAGCATTAACCTTGCCTCAAATGAATTTCAGAGGGTCCCAAAATTATACATCGCGTCAACGAGCGGCATAGGACTCCAGTTTTCAAAGTGCTGCTAGATCGACATCAACCCATTACCCGACATGCTCAATGAGAACTCCGCCTGAAGGTGGCGAAGAATGATCAACAAGCAATCCAACAACATCGAAACCGGCATCGCGCCAACCGCTTGGCTCTCACCTCGCGAAGTTGGCGAAATAATTGGCAAGTCCAAATGGACGGTCCACTCGATGTGCCGAAACGGAACTATCGGTTCGCGCCGCGTCGGCAACCGCTGGAAGATCAGTGGAGCGCATTTGATTGAACTCCTGACTGGCAGCGACCAGTCAGATGCGGACAGGTGAACCACCAACGTGGCAACCTTCCACTTCTGTGGATATACCGCCGACAGCACGCTTGACTCAACACGTGCGGACCTACGCCGTCTCATCGATCGACGTAAGCAGGATCTCGCCATGGAATGACACATCCCGAGAGTCACCAAGCGTCACTAGGACCGACTTGAGTGTCGGACTTTGTGGCAATGTCGCCAGTAGCCCGCCTTTAACTCTCCATACGGCAAATCTTCGCACCACTTACCCCCGCCTTATCGCGCGAAAGTCCAACTTGCAAGGTGTCGACCTTGATCGCCCCGGCTACGTACCGGAAACGAATGCGGCTGACACGCTCCGTAGGCGGCGAGCAGCGCCCACATGCCCTTCCCTGCAGGACGGCAATGCTCCCGGATCGCCGCCAACTGCCGATCCGACTCCACAGCATTTCGCTGGCTCTGCCGCCGTGATCTCACACCACGAACCTGTAGGTTACGTGGCGACCCTGGTCAAGGAATCACGAAGCCCACAACGGCGATCAACCCTAGCAGTGGCCCACGAGCCACCCATCGCGAACGTCCAGGTGCGTGTCCAGCGAGATTCTCTCTTTCCTGCGCATCGACAGCGGGACTGACACGCCCATGCCTTATCCATGCCTTTGCATCCCTCCCCTGGACTCCGCGCCTTTCCGGTACGCTCCGACCCGCCTGAACCACCGCCGTTTGGCAGCCCCGACCTTCTCCGGTAGGCTCCCGAACACTCCGAAGATGAGAGAACCAGTATTACTTCGCCACCGAGCGCGGCATCCTCGGCTACACAGAGAACCGCCACGACTTCAACAAGCTGATCTGGAAGATCGCGTCGCCGAAGTGGACCTTCGACGACGCGACCTACGACCGTTCCGCGGCCTGCTTCGACAACCCGGACCACGTCGCCATCGTGATCCACAACTACCGGTGGCGGTTGAGCCTCGCCGACGGCGACCCGAAACTCGACGTGCTGGAAGCGAAACTCGCGCAGGGGCCGGCGGTTTCGGTGCCCACCATCACGATCGGCAGCGATTTCGACGGCCCGAACACCGACGGCAAGGCGTACCGGTCGAAGTTCTCCGGCAAGTACGAGCACCGCGTCCTGAACGGGATCGGCCACAACGTGCCGCAGGAGGCCCCGGCGGAATTCGCCAAGGCCGTCCTCGACGTCGACCGGTTCTAGCGTGCCCCGGTGAGGTGTTCGAGGGCCAGCTGGGACAGGCGGATGAAGCCGTAACCGCGTTCCGCGGCCTTGTCCGGGTCGAAGTCCTCGAACGTCGACCGGTCCGCCAGCAGATCCGCCGCCGTCTCGCCCTCGTCGAGGGTCGGCGTCGCCAGTTCCGGGACGAGCGCGGCGTCCAGCGCGGCGCGCACCTCGGGATCTTGGCGGAAGGCGCGGGCGCGTTCCGCGAAGAGGAGATAGCTGGCCATGTTGGCCTCGGCACTGGCCCAGACGCCGTCCATGTTCTCCGTGCGCAGCGGCTTGTAGTCGAAATGCCGCGGCCCGTCGTAGCCGCCGTGCTCCAGCAGATCGACCAGGAAGAACGACGACAGCACGTCGCCGTGCCCGAACACGAGGTCCTGGTCGAACCGGGGGCCACGCTGGCCATTGAGGTCGATGTGGAACAGCTTGCCCTGCCACAGGGCCTGCCCGATGCCGTGGACGATGTTGAGCCCGGCCATCTGCTCGTGCCCGACCTCCGGGTTCACGCCGACGATCTCGTGGTTGTCCAGCGTGGAGATGAACGCCAGCGCGTGCCCGATGGTCGGCAGCAGGATGTCGCCGCGTGGTTCGTTCGGCTTCGGTTCGAGCGCGAGCCGGAGGCCGTAGCCCTGGTCGATGACGTACTGGGCGAGGAAATCGATGCCCTCGCGGTAGCGGTCCATCGCCGCGCGAACGTCCTTCGCGGCGTCGGTCTCGCTGCCTTCCCTGCCACCCCAGAGCACGAACGTCGACGCGCCGAGTTCGGCGGCGAGGTCGAGGTTCCGGAGCACCTTCCGCAGCGCGTAGCGACGGACATCGCGATCGTTGCTGGTCAGGCCGCCGTCCTTGAAAACGGGGTGGCTGAACAGGTTCGTGGTGACCATCGGGACGACGAGACCGGTGTCGGCGAGCGCACCCTGGAAGCGCTCGAGGTGCCGCGCGCGTTCCGCGTCGGCCGAGCCGAACGGGACGAGGTCGTCGTCGTGGAAGGTGATCCCCCAGGCACCGAGATCCGAGAGACGGTGCACGGCTTCGACCGGATCGAGCGGCCGACGGCTCGCCGGGCCGAACATGTCGTTCGCCTGCCAGCCCACGGTCCACAGCCCGAAGCTGAACTTGTCCTCACGCGTCGGTGCCTGAGCCATCTCGCCTCCCAATTAGTTTGATGCCTGAACTTATCGACGCCCCTGCGGCGGGTCAAGGCTTTCGTTCAGGCATCGAACGAATACAATCGCGCGATGATCGGCACGCGTCCGGCGGGACAGCACACCGTGCGGCAGCACAACGCCGCCCTCGTCCTCGGCGCGATCGCGGACGGACCGGGCACGTCGCGAGCAGGTCTCGCCGCCGCCACCGGGCTCACGAAGGCCACCGTGTCGACCGTGGTCGACCGCCTGATCGCGGCGGATCTCGTGGCCGAAGGCGAACCCGAACAGCGTGTCGGCCCCGGACGGCGCGGCACCGTCGTGTCGCTCTCCCCCACCGGCCCGCACGGGCTCGGGATCGAAATCGGCGTCGACTACCTGGCGTCCTGCCTCGTCGATCCGACCGGCACCGTCCGGGCGCAGGAGGTCCGGTACGCGGACAACCGGACCCCGCGCGTCTTCCAGCGCGTCTCGGCGTTCCTGCGCAAAGCACGCAAGCAGGCGGAGGCGCTGGGCGTCCCCGTCGGCGGCGTCGGTATCGCGGTTCCGGGCCTGGTCGAATCCGGGCTCGTGCGGCTGGCGCCCAACCTGGGCTGGCGCGACGTCGACCTCGCCGACCGGCTCGGCGAGACGTTCACCGTCGCCAACGAAGCGAACTTCGCGGCACTCGCCGAACTCTGGCATGGCTCGGCGTTGCCGGATTTCGTCCACGTGTCCGGCGAGATCGGCATCGGCGCGGGCATCGTGCTGGACCGCGCCCTGTTCGAGGGCGTCCGCGGCGCGGGCGGCGAGATCGGCCACCTGCCGGTGGCGCCCGACGGCCCGCCGTGTTCCTGCGGCGCGAACGGTTGCCTGGAACGGATGGCGGGACAGGAGGAGATCCTGCGTCTCGCGGGCGCGGAATCGGTGGACGACTTGGTCTCCGCGCTGGAATCCGGCGACGACACGGCGGTTTCCGCGGTGACCACCGCCGCTGGGCATCTCGGCGTCGGACTGTCCACTGTGGTCAATCTGATGGACGTTCCGGCGGTGGTGTTAGGCGGAACCTACGCGCGGCTGGAGCCGTGGCTGCGTGAGCCACTCCTCGCCGAGCTCGAACGCCGCGTACCCAGTACGGCATGGTCGCCGGTGCGGGTCGTCCGCTCGGCGCTCGGCACCGGAGCCGCCGTACGTGGGGCCGCCGGCTCGGTGATCCGCGGCATCCTCGCGGACCCCGAGCACTATCTCACGACTCACTGGCCATCCGATCAGGACGCTCAGGGTCACTGACCTCCGGCAGCAACGGCTCGATCGCCTGCGCCCGGCGTTCGATGTCGGGCCTCCTGGCCCGCCGCGCGTAGTCGATGAGGGCTTCCCGGTCGTCCTGAGGAAGCCAGCCCTGCTCGCTCCCGGTCTCCAACCGCACGAGGTACTGCACCAGCTCCACCGACTCGGCACCGAACTCCCGCATCCGGCGCGTCAGCAGTTCCGCCGCCGCGAGATAGCCGTTGTTCCACGCGTGGACCGCCAGCAGCTGCGCCGTCGCGGCGAGGATGTCGCCGAGATGGAACCCGCCCTCCGCCGCGAGATGCCCCGCGAGGCGGAAACTGCGTCTGCCCTCACCGACCGGCCCCTCCTCGCGAATCGCTTCGAGCAGCGCCCCGATCTGCCGCGTCAGGTAGTCCTGACCCGCGCCCTCCACCGTCACCGCATTCCTCCACCCAGTCGCCGCGATCGTAGGAAGGTGTCAATGGGAAGCAGGTCAGATACAGCGAATGCCGAACCGTTATCACCCGAATGGCGTGCTCGGTGGTGCGTCTCGGTCAACAGGGTGCCACGGCTCCGGTCTCGCCCGCGGCGCACCGACCCGGATGCCGGCGGAGCCACTCGTCGCGCTGCTTCTCGACGTCGCGCTGCGTCATCCCCCGTCCGGCGTTGACTGTTGTCGTCAAGGTCGTCGTGGTCGTCGTGACCGTGACGGGTGGGCGCGCGGCCGGAGCCGACCTCGCGCAGGCGACCGCCACGAAGCACACCGCGGCGACCGACAGCAGGAGCAGGACCCGCGCCATGATTCCTCCGCCTCCGCCATCGAACCCGCCTGTATTCGGCGAGAAGGCGAAGAGCGTTACAGGAAGGTGCCAGGCCGCCGCCACACGTGTCGTCTATGAAGGATTCAGGACACTCAACGTCCCAGATCCTTCATAGACGCGAGATCCCCCAGACGACACGAGCGAGGAAGATCCCTCACCACTCACGAGGGGTGACGCCTGACTGTTCCTCGAAGATCAGCCAGGTCCGTGTCGATCGCACGCCGTCCAGCGCCTGCAACCGTTCCAGCACGACGTCCCGCAGCGACGCGTTGTCCGGTGTCCGCACCAGCAGCAGGATGTCGAAGTCGCCGCCGACGAGCGAAACGTGCTCGACGAACGGGATCTGCCGCAGCTCGGCCGACATCGTCCGCCATGACGTCTGCTCGACGGTGATCAGGATGTACGCGCTTGTCCCGAGTCCGGCGCGCCGCGGGTCGATCCGGGCGCCGAAGCCGGTGATGACGCCTTCGGACATCAGCCGGTCCAGTCTCGCGTAGGCGTTGGTGCGCGAGATGTGCAGTCGCTCCGCCAGTGCGCGGACGGCGAGCCTGCCGTCGGCGGTGAGTTCGGCGAGGATCGCGCGATCGATGTCGTCGAGGGCAAGGACCGATCGTCCCGGATCGCGGCCGTGAGCCACGCCACTACTGGACGATTGGTCCGGCTGAACCGATTCTGAGGACAGTTTGTCGCTCATTTCGCGTACTTCTTGAACACTGGGACCCCGGAAACCACCATCTCAGCATCATATGTCTGTGAAAGGTGGTGCTGCGCCATGTCGCGGGAGACCCCTGCCGCCGCGTTGCTGCCGTCCGGGATCCCGGTGCGGTTCCTCGCCGAGAACGGCACACGCGTCGACGAGCACGGCGGCTATTCGGAGCCGCCGCCCGAACGGCTCGTCGAGGCCTATCGGCTGATGGTGCTCGGCCGCCGGTTCGACGCGCAGGCGACCGCGCTGACCAAACAGGGCCGTCTCGCGGTCTACCCGTCGAGTGCCGGCCAGGAGGCCTGCCAGGTCGCGAGCGCGCTGGCCCTCACCGACGCCGACTGGCTCTTCCCCACCTACCGCGACTCGGTCGCGCTGGTCGCTCGCGGGCTCGAACCGGGTGAGATCCTGACCCTGCTTCGCGGCGACGCGCACTGCGGCTACGACCCCGTCAAAACCCGTGTCGCTCCCCAGTGCACGCCGCTGGCGACGCAGACCCTCCACGCGGCCGGGCTCGCCCACGCGATGCAGCGCCGCGGCGAGGACAGCGTCGCGTTCGCGCTCATCGGCGACGGCGCCACCAGCGAAGGCGACTTCCACGAGGCGCTCAACTTCGCGGCCGTGTTCAAGGCTCCCGTGGTGTTCTTCGTGCAGAACAACGGGTTCGCGATCTCCGTGCCGTTCGAGAAGCAGAGCGCCGCCCCCGCGCTGGCGTACAAGGGTGTCGGCTACGGCGTCCGCTCCGAGCAGGTCGACGGCAACGACGCCCTCGCGGTCCTCGCGGTGCTGGACGACGCCGTCGCGCACGCGCGGTCGGGCCTCGGACCCGTTCTGGTCGAGGCGCACACCTACCGGATCGACGCGCACACCAACGCCGACGACGCCACCCGCTACCGCGACCAGGCCGAGGTCGAGAAATGGCGCGCGGCCGACCCGGTGCGCCGTCTCGAAACCTATCTGACCACCGAAAATCTGTTGTCCGGCAACGACATCGACCGATTCCGTGCCGAAGCGGAGACGTTCGCCGCCGGGGTGCGTGACACCCTCAACGCCGACGTCGAGCCGGATCCGATGTCGCTGTTCGAGCACGTGTACGCCGTCCCGACCCGCCAACTGGCCGCCCAGCGCGCGCTGGTCGCCGCCGAACTGGAGGCCTGATGACCGAGATCTCGATGGCGCAGGCGCTCAACGCCGCTCTGCGCGACGCGGTCAAGGACGACGATCGCGTGCTCATCTTCGGCGAGGACGTCGGCCCGCTCGGCGGCGTGTTCCGGGTGACCGACGGCATCACCGCCGACTTCGGCGAGGAGCGCTGTTTCGACACGCCACTGGCCGAGTCCGGCATCGTCGGCTTCGCGGTCGGGATGGCGATGGGCGGGTTCCGCCCGGTGGTCGAAATGCAGTTCGACGCCTTCGCCTACCCCGCGTTCGAGCAGATCACCTCGCATGTCGCGAAGCTGCGCAACCGCACTCGCGGCGCGCTGTCGCTGCCGATGGTCATCCGCATCCCCTACGCGGGCGGGATCGGCGGCGTCGAGCACCACTGCGATTCGAGCGAGGCCTACTACACGCACACCCCCGGCCTGCGCGTCGTCACGCCCGGCACTCCCCAGGACGCCTACGACCTCCTGCGCGACTCGATCGACTCACCGGATCCGGTGATCTTCCTCGAACCCAAATGCCGCTACTGGTCGAAGGAACCCGTGTCCTTCACCCGGGACGGCGCGGCCATGGACCGCGCGGTCGTGCGCCGCGAGGGCAAGGACGTCACGCTGATCGCGTACGGTCCGATGGTCGCCACCGCGCTGGAGACCGCGGAGGCCGCGACCGCCGAAGGCTGGGACGTCGAAGTCGTCGATCTCCGGTCGCTCAGCCCGTTCGACGACGAGACCGTGACCGCTTCGGTGCGCAGCACCGGACGCGCGGTCGTCGTCCACGAGGCGGCCGGATTCGGCGGCTACGGCGCCGAGGTGGTCGCCCGGGTCACCGAGCAGTGCTTCCACCAGCTGCACGCGCCCGTTCTGCGGGTCACCGGCCTCGACATCCCTTACCCGCCACCGAAACTGGAGCGCCATCAGCTTCCGGACGTCGACCGGATCCTGGACACCGTCGCCCGGCTGCAGTGGAACGACGAACCGGTGGTGGCCGGTGCCTGACTTCCTGCTCCCGGACCTCGGCGAGGGACTGACCGAAGGCACGATCGTCACCTGGCTCGTCGCGGAGGGCGACACCGTCGGTGTCGACCAGCCCGTCGTCGAAGTGGAGACCGCGAAGGCCGCGGTCGAAGTGCCGGTGCCGTTCGCCGGCGTCGTCACCCGCCTCCACGGCGAACCCGGTCAATCCCTGCCGGTCGGCGCTCCCCTGCTCACCATCGGCCCCGGCTTCAGCGAACCCGGCGTGACGACCGCGAGCGAAGGCAGCGGCAACGTCCTCATCGGCTACGGCACGACCACCACGACGAGACGCCGCCGGACGCGCACCGTCGTCGCGACTCCCGAGAAGCCGTCGAAGGCGCCGGGTGTGATCTCGCCGTTCGTCCGCAAGATGGCCACGGACAACAAGATCGACCTGACGAAGCTGACCGGAAGCGGTCCGGGCGGCATCATTCGGCGAGCCGACGTCGAAGCCGCGCTCACCGTCCCCGAACAGACGGACGGGGAAACGCGGATCCCGCTGACCGGCGTTCGCAAGGCGGTCGCCGACAAGCTGACGACTTCGCGCCGTCAGATCCCCGAGGCGACGGTCTGGGTCGACGTCGACGCGACCGAACTCGTCGCGGCGCGCAAGTCGCTCAACGCTTCGGCCCCGGATCGCCCGGTGAGCATTTTGGGCCTCATCGCCCGGTTCGCCGTGGCGGGCCTGCGGAAGTACCCGGAGCTGAACTCGCGTGTCGAGGGCGACGAGATCGTCCAGCTACGGGACATCAACCTCGGTTTCGCCGCGCAGACCGACCGTGGGCTCGTCGTGCCGGTGGTCCGCGACGCGGGCTCACTGTCCACAAGGGAGCTTTCGGCGGCGATTCGCGAACGGACCACACAGGCCAGGGAAGGCAAACCCGGACCGGCGGGCGGCACGTTCACGGTCAACAACTACGGAGTGTTCGGGGTCGACGGCTCGGCCGCGATCATCAATCACCCGGAAGCGGCGATCCTCGGCATCGGCCGGATCATCGACCGCGCCTGGGTGGTCGACGGCGCGCTCGTGGCGCGCAAGATCTGCGAGCTGACCCTGGCGTTCGACCACCGGGTGTGCGATGGCGGGACCGCCGGCGGATTCCTGCGGTTCGTCGCCGACTGCGTCGAATCACCGGTCACCGCGCTCGGGGAGCTGTGAGCGGGTCGCACAACCCGCGGTTGTGACCCGCCAACGACCCGTTGTTCGACTTCGAGATCCCGGCTTGCTTGGATCTCGCGAGTGGGTGGGAGATCGCTGGGGCGACGGTTCGGCTGGCTGTGGGCGGCGTACGCGGCGAGCGCGTTCGGCACGAGGTTCGCGTTCGACGCGTTCAGCCTGATCGCCATCGTGGCGCTGGGCGCGGGCACCACGGAGGTTTCGCTGCTGGCGTCCGCCGGTCTCGTCGTGGGCGCCGTGGTCGCGCTGCCGCTCGGCCCCTGGGTCGAGTTCCGCCGCAAACGGCCGGTGATGATCGCGATGGATCTGATCCGGTGCGCGGCGCTGCTGACCGTCCCGGTGGCGTACGCGTTCGGGTCGCTCGGCTTCGGCCAGCTTCTCGCCGTGTCCGTCATCGTCGCCGCGGCCGACATCACGTTCCTGGCGGCCAGCGGGGCGTTCCTGAAAACCCTGCTGGCACGAGAAGATCTGCTGGTCGCGAACGCCCGGTTCGAATCGACGACCTGGACCGCGACCGTGCTCGGCCCGCCGCTCGGCGGTTTCGCCGTCGGTCTCTTCGGTCCGGTGATCACGATCGCCGCCGACGCGGTCAGCTATCTGCTCTCGGCGCTCGGGATCCGCGCGGTCGGTGGTTCGGAGCCACCACCCACGAAACGGGAAGGTCCTCGGCTGACCGGCCGCGACCTGCGGGAAGGCTGGCGGTTCATCCTCACCCACCCGTTGCTGCGCCCGCTGTTCGTCAACACCATCGTGGTCAACGGTCTGATCATGGCGACCGCGCCGCTGATGGCCGTCCTGATGCTCGGGCAGCTCGGCTTCGCTCCGTGGGAGTACGCGGTCGCCTTCGCCGTGCCCTGCCTCGGCGGGCTGATCGGGGCGAGGCTCTCCCGGACCGTGGTCGCCCGGTACGGCCGGGACCGAGTCCTCTTCACCGCCGGTTGGCTCCGGATCTGCTGGCCGGTCGGGCTGGTCTTCATCCAGCCCGGTGTGCCCGGGCTGATCCTGGTCATCGTCGTCGAATTCTGCCTGATCACCTGCATCGGCGTGTTCAATCCGGTGCTCGCCACCAGCAGGCTCGAACAGGTTCCCCTCGACCGCGCGGCACGCACGCTGTCGGCCTGGTCGATCGCCGGCAAGCTCACCACCGCGTCGCTGACCGCGCTGTGGGGCCTGCTCGCCGCGTTCACCGGACCGCGCGCGGCGGTCGGCATCGCCGGCGCGCTCATGCTCGCGACCCCGCTCCTGCTCCCCCGAAACCGTCGGAGGGCTGTGCCAGTATCGGCGCATGGCGATCAAGAGAGTGGTAGCCGACCTCGAGACCAAGTCCCTTGAGCAGGCGAGAGCCTTCTACGAGCGGGTGCTCGGTTTCGAAGTGGTGATGGATCACGGCTGGATCGTGACCCTGGCCGATCCGGAGCGGCCGGAGGTGCAGCTGAGTCTCATGACCCACGACGAGACCGCGCCCGTCGTCCCGGCCGTCTCGATCCAGGTGGACGACGTCGACGCGGCGTACGAGGAAGCGAAGGCGTCCGGCGCCGAAATCGTGCACGAACTGACCGACGAACCGTGGGGCGTCCGGCGGTTCTTCGTCCGCGATCCCGGCGGTCACGTGGTCAACGTGCTCGCGCACCGCTGAGGAGGTTTCATCAAAATTTCATGACTCGTCCCTAGCGTTCGAACACGCACCGTAGTCGAACGAAAGGACGATGAATGTGAAGAAGCTCAGGGGGGTCCTGGCGGCGGCCGCGCTGGCCGCCGGGCTGATCGGCGTCACCGCGCCGGCTGCCCAGGCCGACGATGCGCGCTACTACATCCTCATCGGTGGCACCTGCGACGGGGCCGCGACCGTCTACAACGACGCCTGGTTGCGGGGCGGGATCAAGAAGGTGGTCCACTACCCGGCGGGGGCCGCCGGAGCACCGAACTGCGACCAGACGCCGATGGACCAGAGTGTCGCGCGCGGGCACGAAGAAGCCCGTCGTGTCGCCCAAAGCTCCTTCGACGAGAACCCCGGCGCGGAATTCACCGTCGTCGGCTACTCGCAGGGCGCACTGGTCGCGAACCTGGTGCTGAACGACATCGCCGACGGGAAGCTGGCGGTGGACAAGTCGCGGTTCAGGGCGAAGATCTTCGCCGACCCGATGCAGCCCGTCGGTCCGCCGGGACGCGGGATCAGCGCGGTGCTCCCGCCGGGCACCGGGGCGCCGTCGCCGTTCGGCGGCTACGTGTCGTTCGGTCCCGGCCGCACCGACTTCGGCGGTATCCCGTACATCCGCTACTGCATCGAGACCGACGGTGTCTGCCACTTCGACACCATCGAAGCGCCGGGCGGGTACTTCGCCCAGCACCTGTGTTACCAGTGGGCCCGTCCCACGGATCACCGCTCGATCATGGAGGACACGATCGCGGACGGCGTGTACACCAACGGATCGCACGCGTTGCCGCGGCAGAACTGCCGTCCGCCGTGGCCGGTGGCGTGATCGGCTGAAGACGGCTGCCATCCGGCGCCCGATCGCCGGGTGACAGCGGTTCGGGCGATGGCCCGCCCACAGTTTCGTGGGCGGGCCATCGTCGAGCTACCGGACCGGTTGTCCCTCCGGTGCCGGGGCGTGGCCGGTCGGCCGGGCGGTGAAGGTGCCCCGACCCTGGGTTCGGCTGCGCAATCGCGTCGCGTAGCCGAACAGTTCGGCCAGCGGCACCGTCGCGGTGACCACGGTCGTTCCCGCGCGCACCACCGATCCCAGCACCCGGCCACGCCGGGCGGCGAGGTCGCCGAGCACCACGCCGACGGCGCTTTCGGGCACGGTGACGGTCACTTCGGCGACCGGCTCCAGCAGCGTCATCGCACCGGCGGCCAAAGCGGCCCGGAGCGCGAACCGCCCCGCCGTCCGGAACGCCATCTCCGAAGAGTCCTTCGAGTGGGTGGCCCCGTCGGTCAGCGTGACCCGAACACCGGTCACCGGGTGCCCGCCGAGCGGGCCTTCCGCCAGCGCGTCACGGCAACCGGCTTCGACAGCGCGGACGTATTCCCGCGGCACACGGCCACCGACCACAGTGGACTCGAACTCGAATTCCCCCTCCGCCAACGGTTCCGTGTCGATGACGACGTGGGCGAACTGCCCGGCGCCGCCGTCCTGCTTGACATGCCGGTAGACGAAACCGGACACGCCCCGAGCCACCGTCTCGCGATAGGCGACGCGAGGCCGCCCAACGCCGACGTCCAGGCCGTGGTCGCGCCGGATCTTCTCCACCGCCACCTCCAGATGCAGCTCGCCCATTCCCGAGAGCAGGGTCTGGCCGGTCTCGCGATCGGTCCGGATGACCAGCGACGGATCCTCCTCGACCAGCCGCGCCAGCGCCGCCATCAGCCGTTCCGTGTCGGGTCCCGTGCGCGCCTCGACGGCGACCGACACGACCGGATCGGCCACGACGGGCGGCTCGAGCAGGAGCGGCTTCGACGGCGTGCACAGCGTCGCGCCGGCCCGCGCCGTCTTCAGTCCGACCACCGCGACGATGTCGCCCGCGACCGCGCTGTCGACCCTGGTGTGCCGGTCCGCCTGGACCCGCAGGATGCGGCCGACGCGCTCGATACGACCGTTGCCCACGTCCATCACCGCCTCCGAAGTCCGGATCGTGCCCGAGTACACCCGCAGGTACGTCAACCGCCCGGTGGCCGTCGAGGTCACCTTGAACACCAGCGCCGCGAACGGCGCCGACGGATCGGCGGGCCGTTCCTGGACCGTGCCTTCGTACTCACCCTGGACCGGCGGGACGTCCGACGGCGAAGGCAAGTACGCCACCACGGCTTCCAGCAACGGCTCCACACCGCGGTTGCGGTAGGCCGAGCCGCACAGCACCACGACGCCGTCCCCGGTGCGGGTCAGGTCGCGCAGCGCCGAGACCAGCGTTTCCGTCGAAACCGCCGAAGACTCGCAGAACTCGTCCAGCGCGGCCGGATGGAGTTCCGCGACGGTCTCTTCGAGCAGACGGCGACGCCGGTTCGCTTCGTCCACATGGGACTCCGGAACCGGTCCTTCCTCGGCCCTCTCGGCGCCGTCGGCCCAGACGAGCGACCGCATCCGCAGCAGGTCGACGACGCCCGCGAAACCGTCTTCCGCCCCGATCGGCAGCTGGACCACCAGCGGACGCGGATGCAGCCGCTCCCGGATGGACTCCACGGCCGCGTCCAGGTCGGCGCCCGCGCGGTCGAGTTTGTTGACGAACGCGATCCGCGGTACACCGTGCCGGTCGGCCTGGCGCCACACCGATTCGCTCTGCGGTTCGACCCCGGCGACGCCGTCGAACACCGCGATCGCGCCGTCGAGGACCCGGAGCGACCGTTCGACCTCGTCGGAGAAGTCGACGTGGCCGGGGGTGTCGATCAGGTTGACGAGATGGCCGTCCCACGAACAGCTGACCGCCGCGGCGAAGATGGTGATGCCACGGTCGCGCTCCTGGGAATCGAAATCGGTCACGGTCGTGCCGTCGTGGACCTCACCGCGCTTGTAGGTGGTGCCGGTGACGTACAGGATCCGTTCGGTGAGGGTGGTCTTGCCCGCGTCGACATGGGCGAGGATGCCCAGATTGCGGACGGCGGACAGGGGGACGGTGCGCATGGCGCGGGCCTTTCGAAAGGAATCTCCGGAGCTCGGACTGCGCGATTCGGGCGAACGTGGGCAGGCGCCCTCGCCGTCGCGAGACGACGGGAAGAGGGCGCGAAAAAGTCAGGCGTTCGTCAACGGGCCGGTGCTAGCCGCGCGGCAGGCACCGGACGCGCGGAGACACGAGGATCACCTCGTAGCGGGCCGAGGGGACGACGACGGCGTGGTGATGACGCACTGTCCTGTCCTTCCTCGCCGGGATGATTCGCGGGGAGTTTAGCCACCGGAGCAGCGGGCCGGGAACCGATTTTCCGCGAGTTCGGAGGAATCCGACCAGTTTCCGGTGGCGGCGGTGTCCATCCTTTCGAGGGACACCACAGGAGAAAGGAACGGGCATGGGGGCGGACGAGCTGCTGAGCTTGGCGAAGACCGGTGACGGCGAGGCGTTCCGTGATCTCGTCGCGCCGTACCGCCGTGAGCTGCAGGTGCACTGCTACCGCATCCTGGGCTCCGTGCAGGACGCCGAGGATCTGCTGCAAGAGACGTTGCTGGCCGCGTGGCGCGGGATCGACGCGTACGAGGAACGCGCGTCCGTGCGGACCTGGCTGTACCGGATCGCGACCAACCGCTGCCTCAACGCGCTGCGGGCGGGCGGCCGCCGTCCGCACGACCACGCGGCCTACCGACCGGAGGTCCCGTTGCCCGAGCCGTCGCGCCGTCGCCCGGAGCCCAGCTGGCTGGAGCCCTACCCCGACGTCCTGCTCGACGGGATCGCCGATCCGAGGCCCGGCCCCGAGGCGCGTTACGAGACGAGGGAGTCGATCTCGCTCGCGTTCCTGGCGGCACTCCAGCAACTTCCACCGCGACAGCGGGCCGTGCTGGTGCTGCGGGACGTCCTCGGGTTCCGCGCCGCCGAGGTGGCGGGGATCCTCGACACCACGGAGAACGCCGTGACCAGCGCGCTGAACCGGGCACGTTCGGCGCTGGCCGAGGAAATGCCGGACGGCGGACGCGAGACCGCTCCCCTGCCGGATTCGCCGCGGGAACGCCGGATCGTCGACGAGTTCACCCGAGCCTTCGAGACCGGCGACGTCGATGCCATCGTGGCGCTGCTGACCGACGACGCGTGGCTCACCATGCCCCCGCTTCCTTGGGAGTACCAGGGCCCGGACGCCGTCGGGCACTTCCTGGCCACTGTCGCGCTCTGCGACGGACGCCGGTACTCGCTGGTCCCGACCCGCGCGAACGGTCAACCCGCCTTCGGCTGCTACCTCCGTGATCCGAGGACGCCGATCGGGCACGCGCACGGGGTGCTCGTGCTGGAACTGGCCGGTGACCGGATCACCGCGGTGACCCGGTTCCTCGACAACTCGCTGCTCGCCGCGTTCGGCCTTCCCCGCTCGCTGCGCGGCTGATCCTCCGCTCTTCCGCGGCCACGCCTGCCGGGCGTGTGCCCCGTCATGCCCGGAACAAGGAGAAACCTTGACCCCCAAACAGGCGTGGGCTCTGGGCCTCGCCTCATCGGCGTCGTTCATGATGGCGCTGGACAGTCAGGTCGTGACGACGGCGCTGGGCACGATCCGCCGGGATCTGTCCGCGTCGATCGAGCAGCTCGAATGGACCGTCAACGCCTACAACCTCAGCTTCGCCGTCTTGCTGCTCACCGGCGCGGCGCTCGGCGACCGGTTCGGCCGACGCCGGATGTTCGTCACCGGCCTCACGGTGTTCACCCTCGCCTCGGTGGGCTGCGCACTTTCCACCGACATCGGCACGCTGATCGTCGCGCGGACCGCGCAGGGTGCCGGTGCGGCGATGGTCCTCCCGCTGTCGCTCACCCTGATCAGCGCGATCTTCCCGCCCGAACAGCGGGGCAAGGCGATGGGGCTCTATCTGGGACTCACCGGGCTGGCGACGTTCAGCGGCCCGTTCATCGGCGGCGCCATCGCCGAAGGGCTGGCCTGGCAGTGGATCTTCTGGCTCAACCTGCCGGTCGGCGTCGTCTCCGTCCTGCTCACGCTCCGGCGCGTCGACGAAAGCACCGGACCGGCCACACGGTTCGACCAGGGCGGCGTCGTCCTGGTGACACTGGGATCGCTGGGCATCGTGTGGGGCCTCGTCCGGGGAAACCTCGCCGGCTGGGGCAGCGCCGAGGTCCTGGGCTCGCTGACACTCGGCGTCGTGCTGGTCGTCGCGTTCGTGTTCTGGGAACGGCACAGCGAAGCGCCGATGCTGCCGATGCGGTTCTTCCGGCTGAGGGCCTTCTCCACGGCCAACGCGGCGAACTTCTGTGTCTTCGCCTCGCTGTACGGCACGCTGTTCTTCCTGCCGCAGTACTTCCAGACAGCGCAAGGACTCGGGCCGTTCGAGGCGGGACTGCGCATGATGCCGTGGACCGCGACCCTGATGATCTGCGCGCCCGTCGCGGGCAAACTGGCGGACAAGTACAACGCGCGAACATTCGTGGCCGCCGGTTTGGTACTCCAGACCGCCGGAACGAGCTGGATCGCCCTGGTCGCCGGCCCCGGCACGAGCTACGCCGCCCTGCTGCCGGGGCTGATCGTCAGCGGTGTCGGCCTCACTTCGGCCATGCCCGCCGCGCAGCGTTCGGTCGTCGGGGCCGTCCGGCCGCACGAGATCGGGCAGGCGTCGGGCGCCTTCATGATGGTGCGGATCTTCGGCGGGGTGTTCGGCGTCGCGGTGGCGGTCGCCGTCTTCGCCGGCGCCGGAAGTCACGGGTCACCGGAGGACTTCGGCGGCGGTTTCACCGCGGCGATGGGCACCGTCGTCGCGTTCGCCTTCGCGGGCATGCTGGTCGCCTTGGGGATGCCGGGCAGGCGACCGGCCGGAACACCACGGGCACCTGCCCTGTCCGGTACCGATCGAGGAGGAAACCGATGACCGACCTGAACACTCGCGCCGAAACGCTCCGTGCCCTGCACAGCGGGGAAATGCTCATCCTGCCGAACGTCTGGGACGCCGCGAGCGCCGAAGTCGTGGCGGAAGCGGGTTTCCCCGCGATCGCCACCGCCAGCGCCGCCGTATCGGCGATGCTCGGCTATCCCGACGGCGAAGGCGCACCGTGGCGGGAAATGTTCGCGGCGGCGAGCCGGGTCGCCCGCGCGGTGTCGTTGCCGGTCACCGTGGACGCGGAGGCCGGTTACGGCCTGGCACCAAGGGAATTCGTGGACCGGCTGCTGGAGACCGGCGCCGTCGGCTGCAACCTGGAGGACACCGATCACCGGAGCGGCAAGCTGGTCGACGCCGACGAGCACGCCCAGCGGCTCGCGGACATCCGCTCGGCCGCGACCGAGGCGGGCGTTCCGATCGTCGTCAACGCCCGCGTCGACGCTTTCCTGGGTGACCGCGGGATCCCCGAGCCGGAAAGGCTTGCCGAGGCCATCCGGCGGGGCAGGCTCTATCGGCACGCAGGCGCGGACTGCGTGTACCCGATCGGGGTGCGACGCCGGGACGACATCACCGCGCTGGTCACCGAACTCGCGTGTCCGGTGAACGGCAACGTCGGCGACGAACTGGATCTGGCCGCGCTCCGGGATGTCGGCGTGGCACGGGTGTCGTACGGCCCGCGTTTCTATCGCGCCGCGCTGGAGGGTTTCCGGACGGCCATCGAGAACCTGTAGCCCGTGGGCCGGGGTGCGCCCGTCACTTGCAGAACGCGGTGTCCACAGTGGCCATGACCGCCTTGGAACCCTTCTCCGCGTCGCCGAAGGTGCCCGGCATCGCGGTCACGGCGAGCCCGACGATCCGGCCGTCTTCCGTGGCCCCACCGCGGGTTTCGAAACCGTGGATGTCCCCGCCGTGTCCCCAGTACACGCCGCCGCAGCTGAGCGGATTGCTCATCAGGCCGAGGCCGTATTTCGTGCCGGGGAACAGGGGCGCGTCGACCGTCTTCCGCATTTCGGCCAGCTGAGCGGCCGGCAGCAACCTGCCTTCGAGCAACACCTTGAAGAAAATACCGAGGTCGCTGGGCGTCGAGATCAGCTGCCCGGCGGCACCACCCCAGGACGGGTCCAGTTCGGTCGCGTCGATCACCTTGCCGGTGGCGGCGTTGCCGATGGCGTAACCCTGCGGATGCCGTCCCTGGATGGTCTGGTCGCCGACCTGCGGCCAATACGTGTGCTTCAGGCCCGCCTTCTTGATCACGCGTTCGGTGATCTGCTCCTGGATCGGGCGCCCGGTCACCTTCTCGATCAGCATGCCCGCCAGCAGATAGCCGGTGTTGCTGTACTCCCACTTGGTGCCCGGCGCGAACTTCGCCGGGTGGCTCAAGGCCGCGGCGAGCAGTTCGTGGTTCGGGACGTACCGGTGCTGCACCTGCTCGAAGTTCTCGAGCCCGAGGTACTCGGTGTAGTTCGGCAACCCGCTGGTGTGCTGCAGCAGATGCCGGATGGTGATCTTGCCTGCGTCGATGCCCTCGCCGCGCACGATCCCGGGAAGGTACTTCTCGATCGGCGCGTCCAGATCCACCTTGCCCTCGGCCACCAGTTGCAGGACCGCGACCGCCGTGAACGTCTTGGTGTTGCTGCCCGCCCGGACCGTGCCGTCCCGGGGAACCGGGACCTGGCGATCGATCCGCGAGGACCCCGCGACCAGCGACGCCGCACGCCTTCCGTCTGCCACATAGGCGAGTGCGGCGGGGAACTTCTCCTGACGCACCAACGCATCGAGGCCCTTCTGCACCTCCGTCCCCTTGGCCGGGGCGGCGTCCGCCGCCGTGGTCCACGCGGCGCCCATCAGGCCCGCCACCGTCAGGACCACGACGCCCTTGCGTACTGTCATTCGCACTCCTTGCTCGAACGGATCGACACTTCTGACTCTGGCCGGATCGGGCGCGAAGATCAGGAGTGCTGACTGCCGAATCCGGGGTAGCGCTGGCGCTACCCATGAGCGTCGGCGAATATTTTTCGGACCAGAATTCGTCCCACCATTGTCCGCGCGGGTCGCGGCTGGCTAAGGTCAGTTCGGAAAGTGGACTAGACCACCCGAGGCCGGGAGGCGACGATGCCCCTCGACGAACAGCAGACCTGGGCAATGCTGCGAGAGCTGGACGAACCCGGCCACTGGGAGGTGCCGCACGACTTCGACGGACCGGCCGAACGGGCCCGGTTCGAGCGACTGGCCGAACGACTCGGCCACCGCTTCGGCTGCACCTGCGAAGTCGACCGCCACGTCCAGGACGCCAGCCACCTCGGCAGGATCGTGATCCCGGCGAGCGCGACCTCCGCGCACGACCAGGTGACCGTCACCGTCAGCAATTTCGGCGGCCTCGTCGCGGTGACGCTGGGGAATCCGGGCAGCTACGACGAAGACGAAGAACGGGAGTTCTTCCCGGCACCGGTCCGAAGACAGGTCGAAGACGAGCTGGAAGCGCTCGGCTACCTGCCCGTCTCCGAACATCCGTTGTGGACCAAGTACACCGGGATCAGCGGATTCGACGCCCTCTATCCCCCGGACCGGCCGCCGTCGTGGTGGGACCGGTTCTTCGACTACCTCTAGACGTTGCTCGGCGCGAGCGCGTCGGCGAGTTCCGCCGCGTTCGGCGCACTGACGAGCACCTCGTCGAACGGGAGCCCGGCGACCCCGCGATCGATTTCGATCCGCAGCCCCGGCACACCCCTGCGGGCCGACACCAGCTGGCGCATCCCCGTGCCCAGCCCCCAGTAACCCACCTTCAGCACTCCGCTGATCAGAGCCCCGGCCCGGCCGCCGCGCGTCCGCCGCAAGGGCGCTTCGACGTACTCGACGACCTTGATCGCCGCCCGCGGCACGACGACTTCGTCGCGCCACACGGCCAGCCGCTCCCAGCCCGAGAAACCCACCCGGACTCCACCCTCGGTGATGTCCAACGTCGCCATCGCGACCACTTCCCTCCATAGCCATCTGATGTAGTTGTTATAGTAAGTGTATAGCAGATATCCTTACGAGGTGTTGCTGACTCTCGACCTCGACAGCGAGGTGCCGATCTACCAGCAGATCCGCGACCGGATCGTCGAAGCCGTCGCCGACGGCGTGCTGGCCGAGGGCAGCGCCCTGCCCTCCACCCGGCAGCTCGGCGCCGATCTCGGGATCAACTTCCACACCGTCAACAAGGCCTACGACCTGCTGCGGACGCAGGGCTTCATCCGGATCAACCGCAAGACCGGCGCGGTCGTCCGGCGGGACGCGTCCTCCGGTCCGGCGGACGACGGCTACGCGGACGAATGGCAGGAGCGCCTGCGCACCTTGCTCGCCGAAGCCGTCGCTCTGGGCCTGGGCCCGCGCGAGGTGACCAGCCGGTGCGAGTCCGTGCTGGACTCCTTCGCCGTGAGCGCCCGGCGATGACCGGACCGCTCTGGCTGAACCTGGCCCTGATCGCGTTCACCGCGGCCACCTTCGCCTCGGCACCCGCCCTGGCGCGGCCGACCCTTCCCTTCGGCGTCCGAGTCCCGGCCCGGCGCACCGGCGAGGCCGTCATCCTCCGCGCGCGGCGTCGCTACAACCGGGGAATCGCGGCGGGCGCGGTTGTCGCCTGCGCCGTCGTCCTCATCGACGAAATCGCGCCCGAGGTCGTCCTGGTAGGTCTCGTCGTCACCTATTCACTGCTCGGCGGCCTGGCCGGTCGTGCGATCGCCGCCGCGAAACGCCAGGAGGGCTGGTACGCCGAGACCCGGCAGGCGGTCACCGCCGACACCTCGCTGCGCTCGGATCCGGTCCGTCCACAGTGGATACTGCTGGTGCCGGCGGTGCTGCTGACCGTCGTCACGGCGGTCGTCGGCCTGGTCGAGGGCACGGCGAACTTTTCGACGGTCCTCACGCAGATCCTGGTTGTCGTGCTGATCCCGCCACTGACCATCGCGATCTCACGGGCCCGGCCCGAGATCGACGCCGCGCAGCCGTCGGCGTCGGCTTCGCGGTACAGGGAGTATCTGCACGGGGTGCTCAGCCTGCTGCTGATCTCCGCGGGCTGTGTCAACGCGACCATGCTCGTCCTTTCGCTCCAGCTGTGGGAGGTCATCGAGACGACGGTGCCGACGACGATCGTGGGCTACCTGCCCCTCCTCGCCGCGTTCATCGCGTGGATCGTCTTCTCCGTCCGGGCAGGCGATGCCGGCCACCGGTTGTCTCCCACCGGCGACGAACCGGAGACCCGGTACGAACAACGAGACGACGACCGCCACTGGCACGCCGCCGGGATGGTCTACCTGAACCGGAACGACCCCGCGCTCCTGGTGCACCGGCGGGTCGGGACGTACTGGACGCTCAATCTCGGGCATCCGATCGCCTGGGTCGTCCTCGCCGCGGTCGCCGTGGCCGGGGTGCTCGCCGGATTCGGTGTCGTGACCCTCCCGGCGAAGGGCGCCTGACGGTACCCTGGCCCTGGGTGAGGAACCGTGGCCGTGGTGCCCGACTTCGTGGGAAAGCAGGCGCTCGACGCCTGGCTCTCCGGGCATGACGCGGGCCTGTCGCTGCAAGGCCCCGATCCGGACAGCCCGCATCCCCTGCTGAACGGCCAGGTGGTCGCGCAGGTGCCCGCGGCCGGGACGCGGCTGCCGCGGTGGAGCGTGGTGACCGTCTGGATCACCGGCGGCGGTGACCCCGCCGGCGTCCGCGAGCCGCGGCGTCCCCCGCCGCACCTTCTCGAAGACCAGGCCGAGGGCTGATCACCGGGTGTGATCGGCGGTGCCCGGGCCGCTCGTTACCCTGAGGGAATGACGTCGCAGAAAACCCCTCAAACGATGAAGCCCGCGACAGCGGCGAAGAAGCTGGGTGTGTACTTGGAGGCCACCCCGGCTGAGTTCCAGGAGGGTGTCGTCTCCCGCGACGAACTGAACGCGCTGCAGGCCGAGCCGCCCGAGTGGCTGCGGGAACTGCGCCGCAACGGGCCTCACCCGCGTCCGGTCATCGCGGCGAAGCTGGGCGTCTCCATCAGCGGCCTGGCGCGCGGCGGGATCACCGGCGCCCTCACGACCGAGCAGATCGACGCGGTCAAGAACGAGAACCCCGACTGGCTGAAGCGGGAGCGCGAGACTCTGGCCGAGGTCCGCAAGGAGGAGGCGCGCCTCAAGGCCGCCCGCAGCGAAAGCTGACCGCGACGACGGAGAGTGCTGGACCCGCGGAAAGCACAGGCCCAGCACTCCGTCGGCACAGCGCGAACACGCCGGAGTTCCCGGTGACCGAGTAGGTCGTTTGCGCGTGAAGGCCCCCTTCCCTCGGCTCAGCCGAGGGAAGGGGGCCTTCACGCGCGTCGGGGTGCGGACCCTGCGGATAGGCGAGGAGCGAACTCACGTGATTAGAGCCGTAACTCGCGTGATTGGAGGCGTAACACACGCGCCGGCCGTCATCCGGCTCCAGACACGCGAGATACGTCCCCAGACACGCGAGTTGCGCCTCCAATCACGCGAGTTACGTCTTCGGACACGGTCCAGGGCCGAGGCGGCACCGGGTTTCTACCCGCTTCGCCTCCTGAAAAGGGAGCGGGGAACCCGGTAGCGACCTGCCCTCATGAACCCATGGACGGCGCGGGCCGGGACCCCCGATGGCCGGACCTCACGAATGCTGTCCATTGGCTGGTGGACGACACCCCGTGGGACTTGGTGGATCCGGTCACGTCGATCGGGACGATCCTCCGTGACGGTCAGGAGAGCGACGTGATTCGCGACGTCGTGGCCGCGGTCGTCGCCGTGTCGGAGCGCCAAGGCTCCATGAGTTCGGACGCGGCCTGGTTCAGTGACAGCGGCTGGAGCGAGGTTCGGCGACTCGCCACGAAGGCGCTCGCCTGCCTCGCACGGTGAACCGTGGCTATGCGCTGCCGCCGCTTCCAGTCTCTTAACTGCGACGACGGGGTTTGCCGCGCTTCCCGCCCTGGGGAGCGCGGCGATTCCCGGCCTGCGGCTTCCGGCCGGCGGGCTGGGGACGTTTGCCCTTCGCCGGGGCCTTCTTCTCCGGCGCCTGCTTTTCCGGGACCTGCTGCCGCCCGCGCGTGCTGTTGACCGTGCGGCCGCGCACGATCCCGATGAACTGTTCCATCAGGTCGGTGGTCTCTTCGTCCGGCCACGACAACGCGACACCGGATTCGGGTGTGCCGGAGATCGGGCGGTAGGTCAGGTCACGCCGGTGGTGCAGCCGCGCGAGCGACTGCGGGACGACCAGGAGCCCGACACCGGCGGCGACCAGCTCGATGGCGTCCGCCGTGGTGGCGGGGCGCTCCAGCGCGGGTTTCCCCGGCGGCGCGTCCCAGTCCAGCGTGTCGTCGAGCGGGTGCAGCACGATTTCGTCGGCGATGTCGTCGACGGTGACCTCGTCCGCGGCGGCGACCAAGTGGTCCTTGGGGACGACCACGACGGTCGTCTCGGTGTAGAGCGGGATCGCGTGCAGTCCCTCGCGATCGATCGGGAGCCTCAGCAGGACGGCGTCCACCTCGCGCTCCCGGACCAGCGCGGCGGCCTCGGCCGCGGTCGTCTGAACGAGTTCGAGCGGGACGTCGGGCGACCGCTCATTCCAGATCCGGACCCACTTCGAGGGCGTCACGCCGGGGACGTACGCGAGTTTGAAGGAGGCGGGTGTGTCCGGGCCGGTCATGGGGACAAGGTTACCGGGAGTGGTCATCGCCCTCGTGAGTGGCAAGGACGGCTCTAACCGTCCTTGCCACTCACGAGCCGGGACTACGGAGCCCAAGCCGCGGAGACCGCCCAGGTCACGTCCTGGTCGTACGAGACCGGGTTGTCGAACAGGTGGCCACCGCCGCTGGCGGCGACGTAGACCTCCTCGGCGTAGTGCCGCATGTTCGTGCCCAGTTCGTTCACCGACGCCAGCCGGACTCCACCGGCCACGGGCTGGGCGCAGAACGTCGCGTCCTTCCGGAACAGGTCGGTGTTGTCGTTCCCGCCCAGCCGCACCCGGAAGTCCGCGTGCCGCAGGAACTGGCCCGGATAGTTACGCGCCTCCAGCGAGTAGCACGACGGATCCGCGAGGCCGCGCCGCACGAAGAACGTCGCATCCGCCTTCAGCAACGCCGCGCTCCCCCCGTTCACCACGTCCGTCCTCGCGAGACCGTCACGGTGCCGCAAGAAGCGGTCGATGAAGCCGGGTGTGGTCACCTTGAACGATCGCGCCTGGTCCAGCGGCAGATCCGCGCCGCTGCGCCAAAGCGGGACCGACGCCGCCCACGTCGTGTCCGCCGCGAAACTCGACGGCGTGTCCCACGGGTTCGGCCCGCCGCTGCGCGCGAGATAGACGGTCGCGGCGTAGTGCCGGAGGTACGCGCCACGCTGGTTGAAGGACTCCAAGGCCGTTCCGCCTGCGCCTTCCCTCGCGCAGAAGGTCGCGTCCCCGGCGAACATGGTCGATCCGTCGTTCGCGTCCTTGCGGATCCGTGAAGACGAATGCCGCAGGAAATGCCCGGGGTAGTTCCGCGACTCGAACGACAGGCACGACGCGTCGGCCAGCCCCTGGCGGGCCCAGAACGTCGCGTCCTTCTTGGCGAGGTCCGCACTGCCCTCGCCCAAGACATCAGTCCTGACGAAGTCGTCCTGGTGCCGCAGATAGCGATCCGTGTACCCCGCCGTGGTGACCCGCAACGACACGAGTTCACCCCGGCCCACCTCGGTGCCCTTGGCGATGGCGAGCACCTTCTGGTTGATCTCGCGCACCCGCGCCTCGGTCATCTTCAGCACGCGACGGTCGTAGGTGTAGAAGCCGTTGACCTCGTTCTCGACGTCGTACGGCTCGGTGTAGACCGACGCGGAAAGCCCGCGGCCGTGCACGAACCGCCCGACCTGCTTCGTGATCTCCACGTACCGGTTCGTCAGCGACGTCTCGTCCGGATACAGAGCGCCGTACGCGAAACCCTTGCCCGGTTCCCATTCGTGCCCGACGACGCGCCTGCCGAGCCCGCCGTACTCACCCAGCACGGCGATCCGGCGCGCGTCGGGTTGCCTCGTACCGGTGGAGACCTGGTACGCGTGGTCGTCGATCACGTCACCGTTGCCCGGATCCGGATCGGACACACAGCAGTTGGATCCCGAGTTGTGGTTGATCAGCCGGGTGTCGTCGATCGAGCGGACCAGGTCCACGATGCGCCCGGCCTCGTATTCTCCCCAGCCTTCGTTGAACGGGACCCATTGCACGATCGAGGTGATGCTCTTGTGCTGCTCGATCATCCGCCGCAGTTCGGCCTCGAAGTTCGCGTGCCCGTTCGGGACCTCGTCGATCGAGTCGAGCGACGGCATGTCCTGCCAGACCATCAGCCCGAGCCGGTCGGCGTGGTAGAACCACCGCGCGGGCTCGACCTTGATGTGCTTGCGGACCATGTTGAAGCCCAGCGCCTTCTGGCGTTCGAGGTCGAACCGCAGCGCCTCGTCGGTCGGCGCGGTGTAGATGCCGTCCGGCCAGTATCCCTGGTCCAGCGTGCCCAGCTGGAAGACGAACTTCCCGTTGAGCAGCGGCCGCAGCACGCCGCCGACCATCGCCTTGCCCAGCGACCGCATGCCGAAGTACCCGGTGACGACGTCGCCTCCCGGCAGCCGGACACGCAGGTCGTAGAGGAACGGGTCGTCCGGCGACCACAGTCGCGCGTTCGGCACCGGCACCCGCAGGCGGGAACCGACGGCACCGGTGGCGGTCCCGACCACTTGACCACCCGAAAGGACTTCGGCGGTCGCTTGCTGCCCGGCGGTCCCCTGGACGACGAGGTCGAGCGCGCCGCCGGGAACATCGGGGGTGGTGTCGAGCCGCGTGATGTGCTCGGCCCGCACGGGTTCCAGCCAGACGGTCTGCCAGATCCCCGACGCCGCCGTGTAGAAGATGCCGTCGGGCGTCTTGCGCTGCTTCCCCACCGGGTACCGGCTTCCGTCGACTGGCGAGGCGACGCCGACGACGATCTCGTTCTCCCCCGCTTTGAGCCCCGGGGTGATGTCGAACGAGAAGGCGTCGAAACCGCCGGTGTGGCTCCCGACCGGCGTCCCGTTGACCCAGACCCTGGTCTCCCAGGTGACGGCACCGAAGTTGAGCTTCACCCGCCGACCGTCCCAAGTGGACGGAACGGTGAACGCCCGGCGGTAGAACATGTTGTCCTCGTGCCGTTTGATCCCCGAAAGCATCGACTCGATCGGGTAGGGCACGAGGACGTTCTCGCCCAGAGGCCTGCCGATCGGCGGCGAGTTCAGGTTCGGCGCACCGGTGAAACCCCAGGTCCCGTTGAGGTTGAGCCACTCCGAGCGCACCAGTTGCGGGCGCGGGTACTCGGGCAGCGCGTTCGACGGGGAGACCAGGTCCGTCCACGGGGTCGGGAGCGGGACCGGAGCGGCTTGGGCGACGGGGACGAGTGTCGTCGCGGCGGCCAGCAGACCGGCCACGACGCTCAGGGCGCGCACGGTTCTTCGGTGCATGCGATCTCCCTATCTCCGGGCGGTCGTACGGGCCAATGACCGTTGCAGCACAACGACCACCAAGAGGAACGCACCGCTGACCACCGACTGGTAGTTGCTGTCGAGGGTTCCTATCTGGTTGATGACGTTCTGGATGACCGTTCGGATGCCCACGCCGATGACCGTTCCGAGAATCGTGCCCATCCCGCCGGTCAGCAGGGTGCCGCCGATGACGACGACGGAGATGGCGTCCAGTTCGAGGCCGACCCCGATCACCGTGACGCCGGATTGCAGGTACGCCGCGGTGAGCGCGCCCGCGAGCCCGGAAAGGACGCCGCTCATCACGTAGACGGTGACCTTGGTGCGCGCCACCGGCAGTCCCATCAGTTTCGCGGACTGCTCCGAGCCGCCGGTCGCGAACACCGACTGGCCGAACCGGGTCCGCCGCAACAGCAGCCCGCCGACCAGGCAGAGCGCCGCCGCGATGAACACCGGATAGCCGAACCCGAACAGCGTGCCGCGCCCTAGCTCGACGAACGCCTCGCCTTCCGGGATCTTGTACGTTGTCGCGCCCTCGCTGGTGATCGCGAGCAGCAGCCCGCGGGCGAACAGCAGGGACGCCAGCGTGACGATGAACGGTGCCATCCCGGTCTTCGCGACGAGCAACCCGTTGATCAGGCCGATCAGCCCGCACACCGCCAGCGGCAGCAGCAGCGCGACGAGGAATCCCCATTGCGACCCGTAGGCGGCGAGGACCCCGCCGAGCGCGTAGACCGACCCGACCGACAGGTCGATCCCGCCGGTGATGATCACGAACGTCATCCCGAGCGCGATGATGGCGAGGAACGAGCTCTGCAACGCGATGTCGCGCAGGTTGTCCAGGCTGCCGAAGCGCGGGAACAGCAGCCACGCGACGGCGACCATGAGCACCAGCGCGATCGCCGCGCCCTGTTTCTGCAGCACTCCGGTCATCAGCTCGCGCCGCGTGGAGTCCTGTGCGGCCATCGTGGGCGCCGCGGTCATCGGCTGCTCCGTTCCCGTGCGACGTACACCGCGCCGACGATGATCGCGGCCTGGATCATCTGCGCGGTCGAATCCGGCAGGTTGTGCTTGATGAGCGTGGCGCGGACGAGCTGCATGAGCAGGACACCCATCACCGTGCCGAGGATGCGGACCCGGCCGCCGGTCAGCGGGGTGCCGCCGACCACGACCGCGGTGATCGCGGACAGTTCCATCAGCAGGCCGGCATCCGCGGGGTCGCCCGCGCCGAGCCGGGCGGTGGAGAGCACCCCGGCCAGTGCCGCGAGCAGCCCGCAGATGGCGTAGACGCCGATGAGGACGCGGGTGACCGGCAGCCCGGCGAGTACGCTGGCCCGCCGGTTGCCGCCGATCGCGACCAGCCGCCTGCCGAACGCCGTCTTCCCGACCAGCGCCGCCATCAGCACGGCCAGGACGGCCGCGATGAGCACGCTCACCGGGATCCCGAGCACCTCGCCGGTGCCGAGCGCCAGGAAACCCGGATCGTGCAGCTGGATCAGCTGGCCGTCGGCGAGCACCAGCGCGAGCCCGCGTCCGCCGACGAGCAACGCCAGCGTCGCCACGATGGGTTGAATCCCGACTCTGGCCACGAGAACGCCGTTGAACGCCCCCGCCGCCAGTCCCGCGGCGAGCGCGATGGCGACCGCGGGCAGCGTTCCGTAGCCGAGGTACAGCGGGACGAGCGCGGCCGACAGCGCCATCACCGCGCCCACCGAAAGGTCGACGCCTTCGGTGCCGATCACCAGCGCCATCCCGAGCGCGACCACCAGTACCGGCGCGGCCTGGATGAGCTGGGTGCGGAAGTTGCCGACGGTCAGGAAGTTCGCCGTGAACGCGATGTTGAACAGGACGAGCGCGACGACGGCGACGTACACGCCGTACTCCTGCAG
This sequence comes from Amycolatopsis sp. WAC 04182, assembly GCF_003947465.1. NCBI lineage: Bacteria > Bacillati > Actinomycetota > Actinomycetes > Pseudonocardiales > Pseudonocardiaceae > Amycolatopsis > Amycolatopsis sp. WAC 04182. The sequence continues at coordinate 96,730 of NZ_QHJJ01000003.1, read as the reverse complement.
CCATCGCGCCACCCGGGTCCGGTCCACCGTTTTCGCCGTCTCCGTCATGGTGGGCCCCGGTTCCTCCGTTCTTCGCTGGGTGCTGGTCATTCCGCGCCTCCCGAAGCGATCGCGGCCAGCACGTGGTCCTGGGTGAGCTGGTCCCCCGTCAGCTCCCCGACCACCGCGCCGTCCTTGAGCACGATCAGCCGGTCGGCGCCGTCGAGGAGTTCGTCCATCTCCGAGGAGATCAGCAGGACGGCGAGCCCGTCTTTCGCGAGTTCGTCGATGAGCGCCTGCACCTCCGCCTTCGCGCCGACGTCGATGCCCCGGGTCGGCTCGTCGAGCAGCAGCACTTTCGGTTCGGTGCAGAGCCAGCGGGCGAGCAGCACCTTCTGCTGGTTGCCACCGGAGAGCTCCGCGACCTTCTGATCAGGACTGGACACCTTGATCCGCAGGCGTTTCACGAACGTGTCGACGATGCGGTCCTGCCGGGCACGGCTGACCAAGCCGAAACGGGACAGCTTCGGCAGCGCGGCGAGCACGATGTTCTCCCGTACCGAGAGATGCGGGATGATGCCCTCGGTCTTGCGGTCTTCGGCGAGCATGCTGACCCCCGCGCGCATCGCGGCGGCCACGTTCCCTTGCGGGACCTGCTTTCCCCCGACGAGGACGGTGCCACCGGACAGCGGCAGATCGCCGACGATCGCGCGCGCGGTCTCGGTCCTTCCCGAGCCGAGCAGCCCGGCGAGGCCGACGATCTCGCCGGGTTTGATCTCCACCGAGACCCCTCCCAGCCGGTTGCCGCTGGTGAGGTTCTCCGCGCGCAGCACCGGCTCCCGGCCCGCCTCGTGGTCGCCCTCGAAGGCCGTCGCGCCGTGCGAACGGATGTCGCCGACACTGCGGCCGAGCATCATCGACACCAGTTCCAGCCGCGGCAGGCCGGCGAGCGGTCCGGTGTGGACCCGCTTGCCGTCCCGCAGCACCGTCACGCGGTCGCAGATCCGGTAGAGCTCGTCCATCCGGTGGCTGACGTACACGATCGCGATCCCGCGTTCGTGCAGCCTGCCGATGACCTCGAACAGCGTCTCGACCTCGCGCGGTTCCAACGAGGACGTCGGCTCGTCCATGATCACGACGTCGGCGTCGACCGACACCGCTCGGGCCAGCGCGACCATCTGCTGCGCGCCGACACCGAGTGTCCCGAGTGGACGGCGGACGTCGGTGTCGATGCCGTAGTCCTTCAGCAGCGCCGCCGCGTCGGCGTTCATCCGCGCCCAGTCCACCAGCCCGAACCGCTTCCGCGGCTCGCGGCCGAGGTACACGTTGCTCGCCACGCTCATCAGCGGGATGAGGTTGACCTCCTGGTAGATCGTGGAGATCGCGCCCCGCGCGTGGATCGTGCCGGAATCCGGCCTGTGCACGCCGGTGAGCACCTTGATCAGCGTCGATTTGCCGGCGCCGTTCTCGCCCACCAGCGCGTGCACCTCACCCGGCCGCAGCGCGAACGACACGTCGTCGAGCGCGCGCACCCCGGCGAACGTCTTCGTCACGCCTTCGACCTCGAGAACCGGTTCCATCGTCAGTACGCGTTCCCGAGCTTCTGGGCCGCGTTCGCCGAGTCGTACTGGTCGTCGGAGATCACCACGGTCGGCGGGATCTCTTTGCCCGCGGCGAAGTCCTGCAGCGTGGAGAAGGCGAGCGGGCCGAAGCGCGGGTTGGACTCGATCACCGCGTTGTAGCTGCCGTCGGCGATGAGCTGGACGGCGTTGCGGGTGCCGTCGATCGAGACGATCTTGACGTCCTTGCCCGGCGTCTTGCCCGCGGCCTTGAGCGCCGTGACCGCGCCGATGCCCATCTCGTCGTTCTCGGCGTAGACGGCGGTGATCTCCGGGTTGCTCTGGATCAGCTGCTCCATGACCGCCTGCCCCTTGGACCGGTCGAACTCGCCGGTCTGCTCGGCGACGATCTGGATCCCCGTGGTCGAAGCGAGCTCGTCCTTGAAACCCTTGGTGCGGTCGGTGGTCACGTTGTTGCCGGACGCGCCGAGCAGGATCGCGACCTTGCCGGTGCCGCCGGTGGCCTTCACCATCTCCTGCGCGGCGCGCTTGCCCTGCTCGACGAAGTTGGAGCCGATGAAGGTCAGGTAGTCGGTGCAAGGCTGCGAGGTCACCTTGCGGTCGATCGTGATGACCGGGACCTTCTTGGCCTTCGCCGCGTCGAGGGCTGGCTGGAGGCCGTCGGAGTTCAGCGGGGCGACGATGAGCAGTTGCGCACCCCGATCCAGCAACGACTTGATGTCGCTGACCTGCTTGTTGAGATCGCTCTGCGCGTTGGTGATCAGGAGTTTGTCCGCCGGGACACCGAGTTTCGTCGCTTCGTCCTTGATGGACTGCGTCTCGGCGATGCGGAACGGGTTCGCCTCCTTCTCCGACTGGGAGAAGCCGATGACCGCGTTCTTCACGTCCACCTGCGGGTAGCCGGTCTTCTCGCGGGCGCATCCCGGCCCCGCGGCCTGGTTCGGCGCCGCCGAAGCGGCCGGTCCCGCCCCCGACGGGGCGGATTGCTGGGTCTCGCGGCTGGTGCAGGCCGTCAGCGCGAGCGCGAGGCCGGTCACCAGGAGCAGGGTGCGGCGGATGGGCAGGGACATCGATCGCTCCTCGGGGAAGTCGAGCACACGGATCTGCGGTGACCCATGTCACTCATAGGGACGATGCCAGATTTACATCGTTGGTACAACGTTGTAAATCCGCCGTTCGCGCGGCTAGGCTGTGCCGGATCTGTGCCGGAGCACTGCAGAGGGGAGCGAGGGTGGCCACGCTCAAGGACGTCGCCAAGCTGGCGGGCGTCTCGGTCAAGACCGTGTCGAACGTGGTCAACGGCTACGACTTCGTCAAGCCGGAGAACCGCAAGCGCGTCGAGGAGGCACTGGCGTCGACCGGATACCGGCCCAACCTGGGCGCCCGCAACCTCCGCCGCGGCCGCACCGGGTTCCTCGGGCTGATGCTGCCCGAGCTGAGCATCCCGTACTTCGGTGAGCTGGCGGGACTGGTGCTGCAGGCGGCGCAGGAACACGAGTGGAACGTCCTCATCGAACAGACCCTCGGCACCAGGGAGCGCGAGCGCAACACGCTGTCCGCGCTCGGCCCGCATCTGATCGACGGCGCGATCATCAGCCCCGAAGCGTTGCACACCAACGACTTCGAGGATCTGGCGCCGGGCGTGCCGCTGGTGATGCTCGGCGAGCACGTCGTCGACGTCCCGATCGACCACGTCGGCATCGACAACGTCCAGGCCGCCAGGATCGCGGTGCGGCACCTGATCTCGCTCGGCCGCCGCCGGATCGCCGCGATCGGCGCGCATCCGCAACGCCACACGGCCGCGCAACGATTGGAGGGCTACCACTCCGCGCTCGAAGAAGCGGGACTCGTGCCCATCCCGGAACTCGTCCTGCCCGCCCTGCGCTACCACCGCGCCAACGGTGCCGAAGCGATGACGCATCTCCTCGCGCTGCCCGAACCGCCCGACGCGGTCTTCTGCTTCAACGACCTTCTCGCCATCGGCGCCCTGCGCGCCGCGGCCGAACGCGGCGTCCAGGTGCCGTCGGACATGGCGATCGTCGGCTTCGACAACAACGAGGAGAGCGCGTACAGCCTGCCGTCGCTGACGACGATTGCGCCGGACAAGGCGGCGATCGCGCGGGCCGCGGTCGACCTGCTGCGGCGGCGTATCGCGGGCGGGAGCGACCTCGAACCGGAAGACGTCCAGACGCCGTTCTCGCTGGAGATCCGGAACAGCACCATCGCCTGACACCGCGTTCAGTCCTCTGAATGCGGTAATTGCACGCGCAACCACCGCATTCAGAGGACGAAACGCGTAACTCGCGTGATCAGACGCGGAACTCACGTGATTGAACGGCGAACTCGCGTGATTGGAGAGCGAACTCGCGTGTGCGGCGTCTGATCACGCGAGTTCGCCCATCTGGCCCGCCGTACGTGGCATGGTGTGTCCGTGAACCGGGCCCTGGCCGTGCTGACCCTCGTCGCGTACGTGACGTTGCCGCTCGGCTCGGCCAAATACGAGACACTCGTGCTGCCGACGCTCGTCGCCGGGCTGGTCTACGCGGCGATCGCGATCGCCGGCTTCCCCTGGGTACAGAGGCACGGACGCGCGTGGGCGATCGCGTACGTCTGCGTTCAGTTACCGCTCGGCTTCACCCTGTTCTCGCTTTCTGGCGCCGCCGTCGGCTCCGTCCTGCTTCTCGTGGTCCTCGTCTGCCACACCGTTTTGCTGCTGCCGCTGCCGGTGGCTTTCGGGGTCGCGGTGCTGATCCCGTTGATCCACCTGCCGATGGCGCCGCTCGACGGGCTCCGCGAGGGGCTCGGGACGCTGGCGGTCATGGTCTTCGCCGCCGTGGTGACCGAGCTGGTCGTCCGGGAGAAGCGGGCGCGGGAGGACCTGGCCGAGGCGCACGAACGTCTTCGCGATCAGGCCGCGCAGGCCGAACAGCTCGCCACCATCCAGGAACGCAACCGCCTAGCGCGCGACATCCACGACGGGCTCGGTCACCACCTCACCGTCGTCCAGATGATGTTGCAGGCCGCCCGCGCGGTGATCGGCACCGGCGACACGGAACGGGCCGACGGGATGCTCGCCAAGGCGCAGGACCAGTCGCGCGAGGCGCTGGCGGAGGTCCGCCGGTCGGTGTCGGCGTTGCGGGAGCCGCGTTCCGAACCGCTTGCCGACGCGGTGCGGGCACTGACGGAAGAGACTTCCGCGGCGGGCGTGCCGACCGGGTTCGAGGTCAAGGGCACCGCGCGCGACACCCGCGCCGACGTGGAGGAGTCGCTGTTCCGGGCGGCTCAGGAAGGACTGACCAACGTGCGCAAGCACGCGCGGGCCACCGCCGCGACCGTGGTGCTCGACTACGCCGTCACCGATCGAGTCCGGCTCGAGGTCCGCGACGACGGTCTCGGGCTCGCCGGGGATCCCCCACCGGACAAGGGTTTCGGTCTCGTCGGATTACGCGAGCGGGTCGCGGGGCTCGGTGGCAGTGTCTCGATCGAATCCGAAGAAGGGCACGGCTTGACGCTCACCGTGGAGGTGCCGGGATGAGCGTCCGGGTGCTGATCGTCGACGATCAGGCGTTGTTCCGCGAGGCGTTGGCGACCCTGCTGGAAGTCCAGCCGGAGATCGACGTCGTCGGCGAGGCCGCGAACGGCGAGGAGGCCGTCCGGCGCTGCGCCGAACTCCGTCCCGACGTCGCGCTGATGGATCTGCGGATGCCGGTGCTGGACGGGATCGCGGCCACCGCGCGGCTTCGGGCCGAGCAACCGGACGTGCGTGTACTGGCGCTGACGACGTTCGACGACGACGAGGACGTGTTCGCCGCGTTGCGCGCGGGCGCCGTCGGCTATCTGCTCAAGGACGTCTCGTCGACGCGGCTGGTCGAAGCGCTGGTCGCGGCCCAACGGGGCGAATCGGTGCTGCAGCCGTCGGTCGCGGCGAAGCTCGTCGCGAGGGTGGCGCGGCTGCCCGCCGAGGCACCTCGGCCGTTGGCGACCCCGCTTTCGGAGCGTGAACTGGAGGTCGTCCGGCTCCTGGCGGACGGCCGCAGCAACCGCGAGATCGCCAAGACGCTGTTCCTCGCTGAAGGCACGGTGAAGAACCTCGTGACGAGTGTCCTGTCCAAGCTCCAGGTGCGGGATCGGACCCAGGCCGCCCTGCGCGCGAAGGAACTCGGCCTGTTCTGAGCGCGGTCACATGACCTCGCACATGACTTCCGGCACCTGCTCGCGTGCCCCGCCACGCCCGAACATTGCTCCCATCGCATCGACCGAGGGAGCCGATATGAAGCACACGACAGAGCCGAAGACCCGTAAGCAGGCCGTCCTGCACTTCGCCCGCCACGCCGTGGAGATGCTGGTCGCGATGGTGGTGGGGATGATCGTCCTGGAGCCGGTTTGGTCGTTCCTGTGGCCGGGCCTCCCCGGGAACGTGACCGCGAACGCGCTGGTGATGGCGACGAACATGTCGCTCGGGATGGCGCTGTGGATGCGGATCCGGCGCCATGGCTGGGCATCGATCGCCGAGATGTCGGCCGCGATGTACCTGCCCTATGTGCTGTTCCTGCCGTTCTTCTGGACTGGCCTGGTCTCCGGGGCGACGTTGATGACGGCCGGGCACGTGCTGATGGTGCCCGCGATGCTCGCCGCCATGGTCCGCCGCCGCGCCGAGTACGGACTCTGATCATGCGATCCTTCGTCCGTGTCACGCTGACCGTGCTGGCCTTCACCGTCGCCGCGCTGGCCCTGCCGGTCACTCTCGGCGCGGTCACCCTCAGCGCCAGCTTCGAGAACCGCTACACGCAGAGAACCGACGGCATCGCGCCGCACCCGGCCCATCGGCCGCACGATCCCGCGAAGCCCACCGCGGTGGTCGTCGTGGGTAACGAGGGGGCCGTCGTCTCCGACGCGCTCGCGCCCTACGAGGTCCTGGCGGCGACCGGCGTGTTCAACGTCTACACCGTCGCGCCGGAGGCCCGGCCGGTCACGCTGACCGGCGGCCTCGACCTGATCCCCGATCTGGGTTTCACCGATCTCGACCGGCTTCTTTCGTCCGCCGCGCCGGACGTCGTGGTGGTGCCCGCGCTGCCGGATCTCGGCGAGCCGACCACGCGTCCGGTGACCGAGTGGCTGAAGCGCCAGTCGGCGCGGGGCTCGCTGCTCATGAGTGTCTGCAACGGTTCGGGCGTCCTCGCCACGGCCGGGCTCCTCGACGGGCGGAAGGCCACCGCGCACTGGCTCCGCATCGGCGGGTTCGAGGACGAATTCCCCGCCGTGGACTGGGTTCGCGGCACGCGCTACGTCGACGACGGGAACATCCTGACCACGGCCGGGATCCTTTCCGGGATCGACGGGGCACTCCGGCTCACCGAGCGCTTCGCCGGCACCGAAGCCGCGCGGAAGGCGGCGGAAGCCGTCGGCTGGACCCACTACTCCCCCGGCTCCAGCCCGCCGATGACGCAGAACGGCTTCGAAGCGGCGGACACCGTGGTCGGGTTCAACACCGCCTTCCGGTGGGACAAGCCGACGCTGGGGGTGCTGCTGACGAACGGGATCCGGGAACTGGAACTCGCCGCGGTGTTCGACACCTACGGCCAGTCGCTGGCGGTCGGGACGACGGCGATCGGTCTCGACGGCACGCCGATCCGGTCCCGGAACGGGCTCACTTTCGCGCCGCGCGGCACGCCGGCGACCGCCGAACTCGACCGGTTGATCGTCCCCGGCGCCGACGCGGCCGCGAGTCACGCCGCCGATCGGTACTCCGGGCTCTCGCCGGTGTATCTGCACACGGCGCCGGGGTTCCCGTTCGACGCCGTACTCGAAGACCTCGTGCGCACCACGGACACCGCGACCACGCGATGGACGGCCAGAACGCTGGAATACCGGACCGACCACCTCGCGCTCGACGGCGAAGCGTGGCCGTGGACGGTCACGCTCCGGCCGTTCGGGTTGGCCGTCCTCGGCCTGCTGGCGGCCTTCGGGATCCGAGCCCTCTATCGCCGCCGCGGGCCGGGGCCGGTCTCCCGGACGACGCGGTAGCGGGGATTCGCGGTCACCAGCGACTCGACCTCGCCCGGCAGACCGTCGAGCGCCGCTTGGATGGCCGCGAGCCGTCCGGCGGTGTCCGACGTCTCCTCGAAATGCCGGTAGTCCGCCTCGCTCGCCCAGCTGACGACGTTGACGACCCGCGTCCCGTCCACGCTCGCGTGGAAGCGGGCCGAGACGTAACCCGGGTAGAACCGCACCCAGCGGTCCTGGATCTCGGCGAAGGCGTCCACCAACGCGGCCTGGGTCTCGGGCCCGTCGACCGCGTACTCGATGATCGAGTAGAAGCCCTTGTCCTCACTCATGTTCACTCCTCGGAGCAGATGGTGAACCCGAGCCTTCACCCTCGACCTCGGTGGAGATCAAGAGTGACCTGCCCGACATGTTGCTCCGGCCGGGTCTGGCGTGCGGCCGTCCGCTCGGCAAGGATCGCCCGATGCGCGAGAGCAAGACGTTCGGCCTGATCGCCCGAGGCGGGCTCGTCTGCTACGCGGTCGTGCACCTGCTCGTCGCCTGGCTCGCGGCTCAGGTCGCGCTCGGCGACAAGGCGAAGGCGGACAAGGCGGGCGCACTGCAGATGGTGGTCGCCGAGGGCGGCGCGTGGCTGCTGTGGTTGATCGCGGCCGGTCTCGCCGTCCTGGCGTTGTGGCAGCTCAGCGAGGCGATCACCGGGCACCGGCACGTCAAGGCACGGCGGCGGACCGTGCGCCGGATCGTCAGTGCCATCGAGGTCGTGCTGTACGGCCTCGTCTCCTACAGCGCGGTGAAGATCGCCGTCGCTGGCGCCGACGACGGGCAAGGCTCTTTCGTCGCCGGGATCCTCGCGGAGTCGTACGGGCCGGTCCTCATCACCGCCGCCGGGATCGCCGTGGTCGCGGTGGCCGTGTTCCTCGCCCAGCGCGGCTTCCGGAAGACCTTCGTGCGGGAGCTCGACTTCGGCGGCGCGTCCGGTCCCGCCAGGAGCACGACGATCCGGCTCGGGCAGGTCGGGTGGATCGCGCTCTCCGCCGCATACGGCACCATCGGCGTGCTGACGGTCGTCGCGGCGGTCACTTTCGACCCAGCCAAGGCGAGCGGGCTCGACGCCGCGCTGAAGACGCTCTCCGCCCAGCCCTACGGCGGTCCGATGCTCCTCGTGCTCGCGGCCGGGATCGCCGCCTTCGGCGCCTTCGCGCTACTGGACGCGCGTTTCCGGAAGATCTGACCTGCCCGGCGAACCGACCTGTGGCACCGTGAACGATGTCTGGAGGTCGTGATGACAGGTGTGGTCGGGTTGATCCGCGAGCGAGGCGAGGACGAACGTCAGGCGCGGATCGTCGAAGTGCTGGTGGAGGCCTTCGAGGACCTCATGCGCGCGGACGCCGACGCGTTCCGCCGCAAGTTCCGCAAGATGGCCGCCGCCCCGTTCGCCTTCTACCGGGGTTCGGCGTGCCTGTTCTACGCGGACATGGCGCACGAGGACGATCCGTGGGCGAACGCCGAAACCAGTCGCGTGTGGATCCAGGGCGACCTGCATGCCGAGAACTTCGGCAGCTACATGGATTCGTCCGGGACGCTGGTGTTCGACGTCAACGACTTCGACGAGGCCTATCTCGGCTGCTTCACCTGGGACCTCAAACGGCTGGCCGCCAGTGTCGCGCTGCTGGCGTGGAGCAAGGCGATCTCGGACGACGACATCGAGACGCTGATCGGCACCTATCTGCGCGCCTACGTCAAACAGGTCCGCGAGTACGCCGAGCGGCCCGGCGACGAACTCGTCCGGCTCCAGCTGGACAGCACCGAGGGCGTCCTGCACCAGGTCCTCCTGAGGGCCCGGCTCAAGACCCGGATCGACCTGCTCGACGAACTGACCACTGTGGAGGACTACGACCGCAGGTTCCGGCACGGACCCGGTGTCCGGGTCCTCGAGAAGGCCGAACACGAGATCGCGACCAAGGCCTTCGAGTCCTATTTGGACACCATCCCGGAGAACAAGCGGTTCGGCAGCATCACCTACCGGGTCAAGGACATCGTCGGCCGGACCGGATTCGGCATCGGCTCCGCCGGGCTGCCCGCGTACAACATCCTCGTCGAAGGCCGCACCCAGGCCCTCGAGAACGACGTCGTCCTGTCCATGAAGCAAGGCAACGTGGCGGCGCCGAGCCGGATCGTGTCCGAAGAGAGCATCCGCCGCTATTTCACCAACGAGGGGCACCGGACCGCCGTCTCCCAGCGCGCGTTGCAGGCGCACGCGGATCCCTGGCTGGGGTACACGGAGATCGACGGGACCGGGTTCGTCGTCTCGGAGCTGTCGCCGTACGTCGACGACCTGGACTGGTCGGATCTGACCGAACCGTCTGAGATGGGGCCGGTGCTCGACTACCTCGGCCGGGCCACCGCGAAGATGCACTGTGTGTCCGATTCGGACTCCGAGCAGACCCTCGTCGATTTCCAGAGCGAAGCGGCCATCGCCGACGTGATCGGCGACCGTGAGGAGGAGTTCGTCCGCACGCTGACCGAGTTCGGGATGGCCTACGCCGAGCAGTCACGGGACGACCACCGGTTGTTCGTGGACGCCTTCCGCGGCGGGAAGATCCCCGCCGTCCGGCCTGCCGCGGAGGGCTGACCGGACGGCGGGGACCGCGCTACTCGCGGAGACCGATCGCCTCGATCGGCTTCGCCCGCAGCGCCACGCGGGTGGCGAGGCCGAGCGAGAGCAGGCCGAGCAGGATCGCCCCGGCGACGACCCCGCCGAAGACGGTGATCGTGCCGGACGGCAGCGGGGTGCCGCGCAGGCCGAGGTTCAGCAGTACCAGCGGAACCCCCGCCACCAGGGTCCCCAGCAGCGCCGCGACACCGCCCGTCGTCAGCGCCTCGAAGCGCATCATCCGCACCACTTGGCGTTTCGTCGTGCCGATCAGGCGCAGGAGCGCGAACTCCCGGGCCCGCTGCGCCGTGCTCATCACCAGCGTGTTCGCCACGGAGATCACGACGTAACCGAGGATCACGCCGACCGCGACCAGGTTCACGTAGAACTGGGCCTGCTGCTGCCCGCCGGCGGGCGCGGCCACCGCCGATCCCGGCGTCACGACCAGTCCCGGGTAACGGCTCGCGAGAGCCTGCAGCGCGGCGGTCACGGTGGCGGCGTCCGCGTCGGGCTGCTGACGCACCAGCACCGAATCGTCCATCCGATCACCGGTGTGCGCCCTGGCGAGGTCCGCGGGCAACACGTAACGGCCGAAAGCCTGGTCACGGCTGTAGGTGGCGACCAGCCGCAGTTTGGCCGGAGCGCCGTCACCGAAGAAGAACTCGACCTCGTCGCCGATCTTCTTTTCGTACCAGCCGGCTTCCGATTCGCTCATCGCGACGGTGTTCCCGGTCAGGTCGGTGATCTTGCCCGACACCACGCCCAGCTCCAAGTTGCCGCGGATCTGCGCGCCCTCCAGTCCCTGCGCCGCGTACCGCTCGACGCGGAGGCTGTCCTGCTCCTGCACCGTGTTGATCACCTCGGTGCGGACGACCGCCGTCGCGGCGGCCACCCCGGGGATCCGCCGCGCCGCCTCGGCGACCTCCGGCGAGAGCCCACCCGTGCTCCCGGCGAGCACATGGTCCGCGGTGGTCGACTCGACGGTCTCCTCCTGGCGCGCGGCCGCCGCGGAGGTCTGGCTGTAGAACATCGTCAGCGCGAACGAGACCGCCAGCATCACCGGGGTGACCGCGGCGGCGAGGCGCCGCGCGTTCGCCTGGCTGTTCGCGGCGGCCAGGTAGCCGCTGATCCGCGACGTCCGGTTGAGCACCGGGGCGATCAGCCGCGTCATGAACGCGACCACCTTCGGGCTGACCACGGCCAGCCCGATCACGATGATCAGCGACGAACCGCCCGAAGCCGCGAGCCCCGCGTCACCGCGGACGAAGATCGGGGCCATCGATCCGGCGAAACCGGCCGCCACCAGCGCGCAGCCGATGACGACGCGGACCCGGCCGAGTTCACGCCGCTCCACCGCGGCCTCGCCGAGCGCCTCCACCGGGCGGATCGACGACGGGCGCCGCGACGCCGACCAGGCGGCCAGGCGTGCCGTGCCGAGACCGAGCACCAGCGCGGCGACGAGCGGGATCGGGCTGATCGCCAGTTCGAAGTCCGGCGGGATCACCCCGACGGCACCGAACGCGTTCCTCAGCCCGAAACCGACCGCCACCCCGAGGCCGCTGCCCAGTACCCCGGCGACCACCGCGACGATCATCGTCTCGGCGCCGATGAGCTTGCGGATCTGCTGAGGAGTCGCCGCGATCGCCCGCAGCAGCGCGAACTCCCGGCGTCGCTGGTTGATGACCAGCGCCAGCGTGCTGGCCACGACGAACACCGCGATGAGGAGCGCGAAGCCGCCGAACGAGCCGGCCAGCGCCAGCAGCAGCATCCGGGTCTGGCTGACGTCGAGGAACTCGACCGTGCTGCGTTCCACCCCGGTCGTCACCGTCACCTTGCCGGTGCCGACCGCGTCGCGGATCCGGTCGGCGAGGTCGCCCGGCGTGACCCCCGGGTCCGCCAGCACGCCGATCGCGTGCGCCTGGCCGGGTGTCCCGGCGAGTTCGGCGGCCTTCTCCGGCGAGAAGAACACCGCGGACTGCCGGGTGAGGCCGTCACCCGACTTCGGGGCGGCGATACCGGAAACCCGGAACTCCACCGGAGCCGAGCGGACGGCGATCTTCACCCGCTGACCGACCGACACCCCGCTCCGCGACGCCAGATCCGCGTCCAGGACGACCTCGTCGGCCCCCGTGGGCGCCTGGCCGTCCCGCAGCGAGAAAGGCGCCAGCGTCGCGGCGTCCCAGTTGTGCCCCAAGGACTGGCCGCCTTCCGGCCCGGTCAGCGCCTGGCCGTCGGCCGTCACCACGTTCGCCGGGAAGCTCTGCTCGGCCACCGCCCCGCGGACCCCCGGCACCGCGGAGATCGCCCCGGTGAGGGCCACCGGCACCGAAGCCTGCTCGGCGACCTGCTGGGTCTCGAGCGGACCGGCGCCAGGCGGGTCGACCTTCTGCTGACCGCCGACGACGACCGCCGCGTCCGCGTAGCGTTGGGTCGGGACACCGGCGCGCAGCCCGGATTCCATCAGGATGCCGCATCCGGCGACCAGCGCCGTCCCGCAGAGGATCGCGACGAACGCGCCGATGAACCCGCTCAAACGCGTCTTCGTCGTCTGCCATGCCAAATCCCACATGACGTCACCACTCCCCGAGGTGGGTCATGCGCTCGGCGACCCGTTCCGGAGTCGGCTCCGGGAGGTGGCCCGCCAGCTTGCCGTCGGCGAGGAACAGCACGCCGTGCGCGGCCGAGGCGGCGACGGGATCGTGGGTGACCATCAGCACGGTCTGCCCCATACCGTCCACAATGGAGCGAAGCAGGTCGAGGACCTGGCGCGCGGTGCGCGTGTCCAGCGCCCCGGTCGGTTCGTCGGCGAGGACGACCTCGGGCCGGGTGATCAGCGCGCGAGCGATCGCGACCCGCTGCTGCTGGCCGCCGGAGAGTTCCGACGGGCGGTGTTCGAGCCGCTTCGCGATCCCGACTCCCTCGACGATCTCGCGCAGCCACTGCGGCTCCGGCTTCTTCCCGGCCAGCCGCATCGGCAGCGTGATGTTCTGCAGCACGTTCAACGACGGCAACAGGTTGTAGGCCTGGAAGATGAACCCGATCCGGGTCCGCCGCAGCTCGGTGAGCGCTTTCTCGCGCAGCCTGTTCAGTTCCGTGTCCCCCAGCAGCACCCGGCCGGAACTCGGCTTGTCCAGCCCTGCCGCGCAGTGCAGGAAGGTGCTCTTGCCCGATCCCGACGGTCCCATCACCGCGGTGAACGTGCCCTTGCGCACCTCGACGGTCACCCCGTTCAAGGCCGTGACCGCGCCGTCGCCGGATCCGTAGACCTTGCTCACGGATTCCAGCGTCAAGGCGCGTGTGCCCCCTGAATTCATCATTTCCCCTTAACCGGTGGTGATCTCTCCCCTGAAACCTACGGCCGGGGAAGGTCCGGATCGATCCCACGTGAGGGAAGACTCGTGGTAGTGCTGGCACCACTCTGAGGCGGCCTGCGGGCGGTGTGACCGTTCGCCTTCTCCAGCGCGTGCGCGATCCCGAGCGCGCGCAGATCGGCGTGACGTGCGGTGACCACCTGGACCCCGACCGGCAGTCCTTCGCCGGTGAAGCCCGCCGGGACCGCGGTCGCCGGGCATTCCGTGGCGGAGATCAGGTAGGCCGCCCGCATCCAGTGCAGGTAGTCGTCCACTTCGGACCCGCCCACCGTCTTCGGGTACTCCAGCTCGGCGTCGAAGGGAAGTGCCTGGCTGGAGGGAAGAACGACAGCGTCCACAGCGGAGAAATAGGCGCGGACACGGTGGAAGAGTTCGGTGCGCAGCCGGATGGCATGGGCGACGTCCTCGCCGGTGAGCGCCCGTCCTTTCGCGACATTCCAGTGGATGGTCTGCTTGACCTTGTCCGGTTCGGCGTCGACCAGATCGCCGACCCCTTGCGCGTAGTTCAAGGCGCGGAAGGTCTGGAAGACCTCCTCGGCTCCGGTCAGGTCAGGACAGCCGGAGACGACTTCGGCACCGAGGCCGCGGAGCACGTCCACCTGGTCTTCCACGATCGCCGCGACCTCGGCGTCGACAGGAACCCGTCCGCCCAGATCGGGTGAGACCGCGATCCGCAGGCCGTCCAGCCGGGCCGGCAATCCGGCGGCGAACACCGCGCCGGACTCGGGCAACGACAGTGGAGCGCGCTCGTCCGGGCCCGCTTGGACGGACAGCAGCAGGGCCGCGTCGGCGACGGTACGGCCCATCGGACCTTGGACGCCGAGGGTGAACCAGGCGTCTTTCGCCGGCCACGACGGGACTCGCCCCGGACTAGGGCGGTGGCCGACGACATTGCAGAACGAGGCCGGATTCCGCAGCGATCCGCCCATGTCGCTGCCGTCGGCCAGCGACGTCAGCCCCGCCGCGAGCGCGGCCGCGGCGCCTCCGCTCGAACCGCCCGCGGAACGGTCCGGCGCGTAGGGGTTGCGGGTCAGGCCGAACACCGGGTTGAAGGTGTGCGAGCCCGCGCCGAACTCGGGAACGTTCGTCTTGCCGAAGACGATCGCTCCCGCCGTCCGCATCCGGGCGACGACGAGTTCGTCGGCGGCGGGAACGTTGTCCTCGAACGCGGGCGAGCCGAAGGTGGTGCGCATCCCGGCGGTCGCGTGGAGATCCTTCACCACGAGCGGCAGCCCGTGCAGGGGCCCGAGCGGCCGCCCGGCCGCCTGCGCTTCGTCGGCCGCCGCGGCGGCGGCCCGCGCCCTGTCCTCGTCGATGCTGACGACGGCGTTCAGGACCGGGTTCAGCTCCGCCACGCGATCGAGGGTGGCGTCGAGCAGTTCCCTCGCCGACAACTCGCCGGCGGCGAGCATCCGGGCTTGGACGGTGGCGGGCAGATCGTTGATCGCGCTCACGCGCGGACCTCCTCGATAGCGGTGACTCGGTAGGGAAAACCTTCAGTCCGGCAGCGGGTTCCTCCACTAGGCGCGGCACGGGGAGCTTCCTACGTTGGGACGAACGTTGCCGGGGAGGGGCGCAACGCCGACCGTCCGTCACCGTTCAAGGAAGAGCGCATGACAGCATCCACCGCTCCATCCAAGACCACCTCCGCCCAGACCCGCAGGCTCGCGATCGGCGCGGGCGCCGGAACATCGCTGGAGTTCTTCGACTTCTCGATCTACACGGTCGCTTCCGCGCTGGTCTTCCCCAAGGTGTTCTTCTCCGGCGACACCGATCCCTGGTTCGCCTCGTTCATGAGCCTGACGACCTACACGATCGGCTACGTCGTCGCGCCTCTCGGCGCGATCGTGATGGGCTGGGTGGGCGACCGCTACGGCCGGCGCCGCGCCATGCTCATCACCTTCTACCTCATGGGCGCGGCCACCGTCCTGATGGGACTCCTGCCCGGCTACGCCACGATCGGTGTGGCCGCGCCGCTGCTGCTCGTCCTGTTGCGCCTGGTGCACGGCTTCTCGCGCGGCGGCGAACTGGGCGGGGCGTCGGTGCTCGCCGTGGAACACGCGCCGCCGTCGCGGCGGGCGGCGTTCGGCGCGTTCGTCGCACTGGGATCGCCGCTGGGCGCGCTGCTGGCGAACCTCGCGTTCGTACTCATCTTCTATTTGCCGCAGAGCGTCATCACCAGCTGGGGCTGGCGGATCCCGTTCATCGCGGGCGCGGTCGTCCTGGCCATCGGCGTCTGGGCGCGGCGGGCCCTTGAGGAATCGCCCGTGTTCCACGAACTCGCGGCCAGCAAACTGGACAAGAAGATCGTCAAACTGCCAATCTGGAACGTCATCCGCGACAACTGGGGCAAACTACTGCTCGCCGCGGGCGCGAACACCGGGCTCAACGGCGTCATGTTCGTCCTGGCCGGATTCATGCTCTCCTATGCCGCCGGTCCGGCGCCGAAGGGCCTCGGGCTGGACATCCAGGACGTGCTGTGGTGCACCTTGCCGGGCCTCGCGCTCCACGCGGTCACGGTCGTGGCCGGCGCCCGGCTGTCCGACAAGCTCGGCCGCAAACCCGTGATGGTCGCGTCGGCCGTCGCGGTGCTGGCCTACATGTTCCTCCTGTTCCCGATCGCGCGGATCGGCACGTTGGCCGCCTGGACGCTCGCCATCGCCGTCGGTTTCGCCCTGACCGGGTTCCTGTTCGGCCCGCTGATCACTTACCTGACCGAGCTGTTCACGCCCGAACAACGGCAGTCCGGCGCCGGGCTGGCCTACCAGCTCGGCGCGGTGCTGGGCGGTGGCCTCGCGCCGTCGATGGCGAACCGGCTCATCGAATGGACCGGCACGTCGACGTCCGTCGGCTACTACCTCGCGGGCGGGATGGCACTGACCGTCGTCTGCCTGCTGGCCCTTCCCGAAACCGCACCCGTGAGGACCCACCGATGAAGGACGAACTCGCCGACCTGCGTCACCGCGTCGAGGTGCTGGAGGCCGAGGCCGAGATCCGCCGGATCCAGGCCCGCTACATGTTCCTCTGCGACACCCCTTGCCCGGAGTACGGCGTCACCGGCGACGACCAGCGCATCGACCTGATCCTGGAGCTGTACGCCGAAGACGCCGTCTGGGAGGGCGTCGGCGAGCACTACGACGGGCAGTTCGGGCGCGCGGTGGGCAAGGACCGGATCCGGGCGCATTTCGAGCGATTCTGGGGCGAGAAGCGGGATCCGGCGCTGGTCCTCAACGCCCACTACTTGACGTCGGAGCAGATCCACGTCACCGGCGACCGGGCCGAGGGGCAATGGATCCACGTCCAGCCGTGGCTGTACGCCGACGGCACCGGCCTGCTGCGATCCAGCAGGCTCAACAACGCGTTCCGGCGCCACGACGGCCGCTGGCTCATCACCCGCACACGGACCGAGAACGTCTTCGTCGCCCCGCTGCCCGGCGGTTTCGCTTCGGACTTCCCGGCGGCGTCGGTGCTGATGGCGCCGGGCTCGTGAGTTAGGCGATCTCGCGTGATCAGACGCAGAACTCGCGTGATCAGAGGCGTAACTCGCGTGATTGGAGGCGCATCTTCGAGTTACGCCTTCAATCACGCGAGTTACGCCTCCAAACACGAGACCACTTGCACTTAAACGGTGACCTGGTGTTGCAGGACGTCCCGCACCAGGGTGCCGAGGCTGTCCGACTCGGTTTTGGCCTTGATCCGGGCCCGGTGCACATCGACGGTTTTCACGCTGGTGCCGAGCCGGCGCGCGATCAGCTGGCTGGGCAGGCCGTCGATCACCAGCCGGAGCACCTCGCGCTCGCGCGGGGTCAGTGTCGCGATCCGCTCGGTGACCGCTTTGCGGCAAGCGGCCGCGGAGAACCGTTCCGCCGCGACGACCAGTTGTGCCTGGACGACCTCCAGCATCCGCTGCGGCTCGTAAGGCTTCTCGAGGAAGTCGACGGCGCCCAGCCGGAGCGCCCGCACCGACATCGGGATGTCGCCGTGCGCGGAGCAGAAGATCACCGGGGCCGGGAATTCGCGCGCGACGAGCTTCTCCTGCAGTTGCAGCCCGCTGAGCCCCGGCATCCGGACGTCGATGATCAGCACGCTCGGCTCGTCGGGGTCGAACTCCTCCAGGAACGTCGGCCCGTCCGGATAGACGAGCGCCTGGATGCCGACGCTCTCCAGCAGGAACACCAGGGATTGGCGGATGGC
Organism: Amycolatopsis sp. WAC 04182; assembly: GCF_003947465.1. Taxonomy (NCBI): domain Bacteria; kingdom Bacillati; phylum Actinomycetota; class Actinomycetes; order Pseudonocardiales; family Pseudonocardiaceae; genus Amycolatopsis; species Amycolatopsis sp. WAC 04182. The sequence continues at coordinate 78,950 of NZ_QHJJ01000003.1, read as the reverse complement.
CTCGTCGTCGTCGACGATGTAGACCACCGGCGACGTCTCGCCGCCGGATGCGGAATCGGTGGTGACCATGGAGAGCTCCCTATCATGAATCCCCGGCGAGTGTCCGTTCCACCCAGCAGGCGTGCCCGAGCAGTTCGGCTTCCCCGCCGCGACGCCCGACGAGCTGAAGGCCCAGCGGCATGCCCTCCGGGTCGGTGAACCCGGGCAGCGCGACCACGGGCAGGCCGAGCGCCTGCCAGCCCCGGCTCAGCACGGGATTCCCGGTCGCTTCCAGTCCTCGCGGCGCCGCACCGGGCGCGGCCGGGCCGAGCACGACGTCGTAGGAGCCGAACACCTCGGCGAGCCGGAGCGCGCCGTCGGCGATGGTCGCGCGGGCGCTGTCGTACTCGTCGGACGAAGTCGCGGCGCCGGTCCGCAGCAGCTGCGCCAAGGGAGCGCTCAACCGCTCGGCCACGGCGAGCTCGGCGGCTCTTTCCCGGGCTGCCTCGTAGGCCATCACCACCGGATGCGCATCGGTGAGGCCGGCCATCAGCCGTTCGTCGCGGAAAGCCGAGACCGTCGCCCCTGCTTCCCGCAGACGCTTCGCCGCTTCTGTCACGGCGTGCCGCATCGGCGCTTCGACGACCTCGAGCGCGTCGGCCGACCACACCAGGATCCGCGGCGGTCGAACGGGAGCGGGTTCACCGGACAGCGCCGACCACGCGATCGCGAGGTCGGCGACCGTGGCCGCGAAGACGCCGTGGCTGTCCAGGCTGGGGCTCAGCCCCGTCACCCCGGTGACCGGATACCGACCATGGGTCATGACCAGCGCCGCGACCCCGCAGTATGACGCCGGCCTGATGACCGATCCGGCGGTCTGCGAGCCCAGCGCCAGCGGAACCTGCCCGGACGCGACGGCGGCGGCCGATCCGCTCGACGAGCCGCCCGGGGTGTGACCGGGGGCCGCGGGATTGCGGGTCGGACCGGGGGCGAAGAACGCGAACTCGGTGGTGACCGTTTTCCCGAGCGGCACGGCGCCGGCCGCGCGCCACGCGGTCACGATCGCCGCGTCCGAGGTCGCCGGAGCGGCGTTCGCGCGCAGGGCCGAACCGCAGCGGGTGGGCACGCCCGCCAGATCGATGATGTCCTTGACCCCGAGTGGCACGCCGCCGAGCGGACCACCCGCGCCCGGCAGGAAGGCCGTCCGTTCGACCCAGGCGTGCAGATCCGCTTCCGTCTCGGCGATCCGGGCCAGCGCCCGGTTCGACGCCGCTTCGGGGGTGGTCCGCCCCTCCCGCAGATCCCGGACGAGTTCCCGTAGCGGCCACGGGCGCGCGAGCCTCACTGCTCCTCCCACGCGGCATCCGCTTCCCAGTAGTCCACGCCGCCGGCGCTGACCCCGTGCCGCCACTCCGAAGTACGCCTCAGCAGGGGCTCGACCCGCGCGGTCACCTCGTCGGCGGCATCGGGCCCGTCGGCGGGGACCTGCCAGTGGACCCACTCCAGCTCACGGCCCTCGGCGTCGTGCACGAACAGATCCACATGGCGCCAGCCGTATCCGTGGGTGTCGTTGTAACACATCAACGTGGTGCGCTCGTTCATGGCGCGATCCGGTGGAATTCGCGCCGGAAGTAGGCGAGGCCCCCGGCGTCCTCGTTGACGAAGACGTCCTCGACCTCGACGAAGAGCACGGTGTGCGTGCCCTGGGTGAACTCGGCGCCGACGCCGCCGATGAGGACGGCGGCCGCGTCGCGGACGACGGGGATGCGGAACCGCTCGTGATCCCAGACCTCGAACCGGAACCGGTCGAGCATCGGCACGTCCGTCGCACCGGCGAACTGCAGGGCGAGGTCCTTGTGCTGGGGCGCCAGGACGTTGATGGCCATCCGCCCGTTGGTCCGGAAGATGTCGTGCGTGTAGCTCGACTGGTTGACGCAGACCAGCAGGGTCGGCGGCGTGTCGGTGACCGAGCAGACCGCGCTCACCGTGATGCCGGCGCGGCCGCTGACGCCGTCGGTGGTGACGATGTTGACAGCCGTCGAAAGGTTCGCCATCGCCGCGCGGAACCGTCGCTGGGTCGTGGTCAGCTCATCGGGCATACCTCGACGCTAGAGCCGTGGCCGAAACCGGCGATATCCCGAGTTCCACCGCGCCGCCTGAGGATTTCCCTTACGTGTCCAGCGGAAGCGCGAACCCGAACCGGGAGCCACCGCCTTCGCGCCGCTCGGCCCAGATGCTTCCGTGCTGCCGGGTGATGATGCGGTGGCTCAGCGCCAGCCCGATCCCGCTGCCGCCGGGTTTGCTGGTGAACGACTCGGCGAAGGGGTCCCTGGCGATACCGCGGCCGTGATCGTCGACGGTGAGGACGCCGACGCCTTCCTTGGCTCGGGTGCCCACCGTGATCCGCCGTCGCACGGGTTCGCATTCCGCGGTCTCGTCGATCGCGTTGAGGCACAGGTTCATCACCACCTGACCGGTGAGAACGCGTTCGCACCGCACCGGCACCGGCGACGGATCGAGCCGGACCTCGACGTCCACTCCGTGCGGCGCCGCGCTCAGCTCGATGAAGTACAGGCACTCCCGGACGATCTCGTTCAGGTCGACCATCTGCTCGACCTGTTCCAGATGCCCGACGAAGGACCGCAGTGCACCGACGATCTCCTTCGCCCGGTCGATCTGGCGGGCGACGCTGTCCAGGCCGTAGCCCATCTGCTCACGGACGTCACCGCCGTCCGCCATCGTGGCGGCACGCGCGCGGATGCCCGCGATGAAGTTCGCGGCGGCGGCCAGCGGCTGGCCGAGTTCGTGTGCGATCGCCATCGCCATGTCCCCCATGGCGTTGTAGCGCGCCAGGTAGTTCTCGTGCCGTAGTTCCAGCTCTCGCCGCGCTTCGCCGCGCACCCGCTCGGAGACGTCGTGCAGGATCATCAGATACGCGTCGACCTCGGACTCGGACAGCCGCTCCAGGCTCCCTTCCAGCCAGGTCGCGTTCTCCCCCGGCAACTCCAGTTGCACCGGCCCGACCGGATCCGCGCCCGCGACCACCTCGGTCCAGCGCACCGGCCTGCCACCGAGATACAGCCGCGCGTACGCGGCCAGCGGCTCCCCGGCCAGCCGATCGTCGTCGCCGGTCAGGCCGAGGAAGGTCAGCGCGCTGTCCGTGGCGAACCGCACCGCTCCGGCGGCGTCGAGCATGAACGCCACGGTCGAGGTGTGCCGCGCCAGCGCGTCGACGTACGACGTCGTCAGCTTCAGCTCCCGTTCGACCTCCTCCGCGCGCTGGATGTCGCGGAACTGGACCATCACCGCGGGTCCCCGCTCCAGCTCGACCCGGATGGCGACCGCGTCGGTGGGGATGACGCGGCCGGACTTGCTCCGGTAGTGCCACACGATGCGGCTCGAACCGTGTTCCACCGCCGCCTGGAGCCACGCCCGTCCGATGACCCGGTCGTACTGCTGGGCTGAGCTGCTCATGTGGTTGGCCTTGAGCGGGCGCAGCTCGGAAAGACTGAATTCGAGCATCTCGCACGCGGCGGGATTGGCCCACAGGATGTTCTTGGTCGCCGCGTCGTGGACCAGCACGCACGCCTTCGAGGCGTTCATCATCGCCACGAAGTCGCCGGTGGCCAGCTCAGGCGCGATCGGGTCGACCTCCACGGCCTCAGCATAGGAGTTCGCCGCCGGGGCCTCCGGTAAGGATTTCCCCTACCGCCCTGCGTGGGAATCCCCCGCCACCGGCAGGCAATGACCAATGGCCACGCGCGGCGGTGATCCCTAGCGTCGGAGACATCTTCCCTACGACGCGAGGAGCGCCCGATGGCCCAGATCCAGGAGAGCCCGGCCACGACGCTCGAGGATGTCCTGGCCGAACTCCTCGAGCGCCGTCAGGAGTTCCAGGACCAGAGGTACGTCTCCCGCGACTTCGTCGACCGGCTCAAGGCAGCAGGCGTCTACCGGTCCGCCACCCCCGAACGGTTCGGCGGCAGTCCCCTGCCCCCGGCCGAGTTCCTGCGGATCGTGGAGCGGATCTCGGTCGTCGACGGATCCACCGGCTGGGTGGCCAGTTTCGGCTCCGCGCTGGTCTATCTCGCGGCGCTGCCCGTCGAGACGCAGGCCGAGTTGTACGCCGACGGTCCGGATGTGTGCTTCGCCGGTGGGCTCTTCCCCGTGCAGCGGGCCGAACCCACCGCGGCGGGCTTCCTGGTCGACGGCCGCTGGAAGTTCGCGAGCGGCTGCATGGGCGCGGACGTCCTGGGCGTCGGGATACCCGGAGACGACACGACAGCCGGAAAGCCGCGCACCGCGCTGCTGCGGCCCGAGCAGGTCGAGATCGTCCGGGAGTGGGACGTCGTCGGGATGAAGGGCACCGGTTCCTTCGACCTGGTCGTCGACAAGGTCGAGGTCCCGCGGGAGTGGACGTTCATCCGCGGCGGTGCGCCGACGATCGACGAGCCGTTGTACCGCTACCCCACCCTCGCCTACGCATCCCAGGTCCTGGCGGTCGTCGGCGCGGGTGTCGCCCGTGCGGCGCTCGACTTCGCGACCGAGGTCGGGAGCGGCCGTTCGGGCGTGACGGGCGCGCCGAAACTCGCCGACCGCGCCTACTACCGGACGGGCCTCGCCGAAGCCGAGGCGACGATGCGTTCGGCGCGGGCGTACTTCTACGAGGTCACCCATGAGGCTTGGCAGACCGTACTGGACGGCGACCCCGTGACGCCGGAGCAGAACGCGCATCTCCGCCTCGCCTCGACCCACCTCGCGAAGACCGCCGCGGAGACCGTCAACCGGGTCATCTCCCTGTCCGGGACCGGCGCCATCGCCACCGACCACCCGCTGCAAGGACTGCTCGGCGACTCCCTCGTCCCCCAGCAGCACGCCTTCCTGGGCCCGGCCATGTACGACGCCGCGGGGGCCGTGCTGATGGGCCACCCACCCACCGTTCCCGGCTTCCAGTGACCCACCACCGACCGCTGACGAGGAGTTGGACCACCACCATGAGCGATACCCCGCTGCGCGTGCTGTTCTGCATCGGTATCAACCAGAACTTCTTCGACCTTCCGGAAGGCGGCGTCGCCGCCGGCGACGTCTGGACCGCCTTCGTCGCGCTGATGGACGGCATCAAGGGCCTACCCGGCGTGGACTTCATCGGCGACATCGACGACGACTCGCATATGGTCGGCCCGTCCGACGGCTGGCCGTGGACCTGCTACCTGCTCTGCGACGTCGATTCCCAGGAAACCGTCAAGCAGGCGTGCGACTTCCTGCGCAGCACGCCGGTCGGTGACAGCCCGTGGAAGCTGTGGAAGTACGCCAAGATCGAAGCGCGTATCGGCCGCGCGCTCACTCCGCGCGAATACCGGGGCTGATCGCGATGACCGAATTCACCGCCGCCACCGTGTACGACCTGCCGCCCGCGGACCTCGTCCTCGGCGACCGGGTCGCCGGCCGGATGTACACCGACCCCGCGATCTTCGACCAGGAGATGACGAAGATCTTCGAGCGGTCCTGGATCTGGGTCGCCCACGAATCGGAACTGCCCAAGGCAGGCAGCTTCAAGTCGACCCATGTCGGACGGCATCCGGTCATCGTCACCAAGGACCGCAAGGGCGAGATCCGCACGCTCGTGAACCGCTGCCGCCACCGGGGCGCGTCGCTCTGCGAGAAGAAGTCCGGCCACGCCAACGGATTCACCTGTCCCTATCACGCCTGGTCCTACGGGCTGGACGGCAAACTGCGCGGCATCCCGTACCCCGACGGGTACGAGGGCGTCATGGACAAGGCGGATCTCGGGCTGAAGACCCTGCGCACCGAGTCGTACGGCGGGATGATCTTCGCGACCTTGAACGCCGACGCCGAACCGCTCACCAACTTCCTCGGCGACGTCAAACTGTGGATCGACCGCTTCATGGCGCAGGGTGGCGGCTACCCGGTGAAGGTGCTCGGCACCCACCGGTTCACCTACCGCGGCAACTGGAAGATCCAGTTGGAGAACACCACCGACGGGTACCACTTCCCCATCGTGCACCGCTCCTGGATGGCGTCGGTCGACGCCGAGACCGCCGAAATGATGTCGTTCATGACCGACCCGACGGCGGTCACCCACGACCTCGGCAACGGCCACTCGGTGATGCAGATGGTCCCCGAACACTCCGATCTGGAGGCGGACGACGGCAGCGAGCCGCTCCAGCCGCGGTTCGACGGCCTGGTCGCCCAGCTCGAAGCCGCCGGAGCGGACGAAGCCGAGATCCGCAGGCTCGTCCGTGCCGTGCACGGCACCGGGTTCAACCTCAACCTGTTCCCGAACGTGTCGATGTCGATCTCGTTCTTCCGGGTACTGCGGCCGATCAGCGTCGACGAGACGGTCATCGAGCACGTCGCGCTCGGCAGTGACGGCCCGCCCGAGATCGTCGGACCGGTCAACCGTGAGCGGTTGCGCGCCCACGAACACTTCCAGGGGCCGTTCGGTTTCGGCACCCCGGACGACTCCGAAGGGTGGGACCGGGTCCAGCGCGGTGCCCAGGGCGCGCCCGAAATGCCGATCATGGTCAACCGCGGTCTTGGCCGCGAAAAGCCCTCCGCCGAGGGCTGGCCGACCAGCCACGTCACCGACGAGACCGGAATGCGGGCGGCGTACGCCCAATGGAAGCGGATGATGAGCGATGACTGAGACCCTCACCGATCCGCGGGTGATCCGCGCGATCGAGCTGGCCTGGCGCGAGGCCGCGTTGCTGGACGCCAAGGAATACGAGGCCTGGCAACGGCTTTACGCCGAAGACGGGAGGTACATCATCCCGATCGAGCGCGACGCCGAGGACTTCGACGACGTCCTCAACATGGTCCACGACGACGCCCGGATGCGGGGGCTGCGCGTGCGGCGGATGACCGAGGGCTACGCGCTCGCCGCGGTCGATTCGGCGATCACCGTGCGGACCGTCTCGCGCTTCATCCCCGTCGACGTCGACGACCGGTCGGTCACGCTCAAGGCCGCCCAGATCATCGTGGCGTACAAGCGCGGCCGCCACGACCTGTGGGCCGCGGACGTCGATTACGTGGTCCGCCTTGGCGCCCAGGGCGACGAGGATCGGTTCGCCCGCAAGGTCGTCCGGCTGGTCAACGCCGACGAAGCCGTTCCCGCCGCGGGATTCCTGCTGTGAGCGGCACCGCGCCGGTCGCCGTGATCACCGGCGGGGCGACCGGGCTCGGCGAGCAGATCGTCCGGCGCCTGCACGGTGGCGGTCATCGGGTGGCGATCGCCGACCTCGACGAAGCGGCCGCGAAGCGACTCGCGACCGAACTGGACCGGAGCGGGGCGCACGCCCAGAGCTATCGCGTCGACGTCGCCAGCCGTCCCGACATCGACCAACTGCTCGCGTCGGTGCTCGGTGACTTCGGCAGCGTCGAGGTACTGGTCAACAACGCCGCCCGCACGCAAGCCCGGCCATTGCTGGAGATCACGCCGCAGGAGCTCGACGAGGTGATGGCGGTGAACTTCAACGGCACCTTCCACGCCTGTCAGCTGTTCGGCGCGCACATGGCCGAAGCGGGCTACGGCCGGATCGTCAACATGGCGTCCCTGGCGGGGCAGAACGGCGGCACCGCGACCGGCGGGCACTACGCGTCCTCCAAGGGCGCGATCCTGTCGGCGACCAAGGTGTTCGCCCGCGAACTCGCCGCCAAGGGTGTCACCGTGAACGCGGTCTCCCCCGGCCCGCAGGACAGCCCCATGGTCCACCGGATCGTCGGCGAGGAGAACCTCGACCGGATGAAGGCCGGGATCCCGGTGGGGCGGCTGGGCAGCATGACGTTCATCGCCGAAATGGTGGCGTTGCTCGCCTCCCCCGAAGCCGCTTCCGTCACCGGCGCCTGCTGGGACGCCAACGGCGGCCTGTACATGCGCTGACCAGGAGACACCCAGATGCCGAACGTCCTCTTCCGCGTCGTCGAAATCACCGAAGAGACGCCGGAAATCCGTACCCTGCGGCTGGTCCGGCAGGACGGCGAGCCGCTGCGCGTCCGGTACCGGGCGGGGGCACACGTCGACGTGGTCGGTCCGACGGGGGTGCTGCGGCAGTATTCGCTGTGCGGCGCCCCCGACGACCCGCGTTCGATCCTGATCGCCGTCAAACGGGAACCGGACTCGCGCGGCGGATCCTTGGCCCTGCATCAGGTCTCGGTCGGCGATCACCTGAAGATCAGCGAGCCGCGCAATCTGCTGAGCGTCGCCGAAGACGCCGACCGGCACGTCCTCGTCGCAGGCGGTATCGGCATCACGCCGCTGCTTTCGATGGCCTACGAGCTCTACACCTGGGGCAGCGAATTCGAGCTCCACTATTTCGCCCGTTCCCGCGAAACCGCGGCCTTCGTGGAACTCCTCGAAGAACGGGTGGAGTTCGCCGACCGGGTGCGGACGCATTTCGGCGTGCCCCGTGCCGGACAGCCCGCCGTCCTGCGGACGATCGCCGAAGACCTGACGCCCTCGGCCCACGTCTACACCTGTGGCCCGGACGGTTTCATGCGGCAGGTGGGCGACGTGCTCGGTCCGGTCGTCGGCGCGGACCACGTGCACGTCGAGCATTTCGAAGCCGCCGAGGTGGACACGTCGGCCGACCGCCCGCTCACCGTCGAACTCGACACCGGTGAGGAGTTCGAGGTGCCTGCCGGGAAATCGATCCTGGCGGTCCTCGAGGACAACGGCATCGAAGTGTTCAAGTCCTGCGAGGAAGGCATTTGCGGCTCGTGCGTGTCCGGGGTGCTGGAAGGAACCCCGGACCATCGGGACAACTGCCTGACCGCCGCCGATCGCGAAAGCCAGATGGCGCTCTGCGTCTCACGCGCGCTCACCGACAGGCTCGTCATCGAGCTGTACTGAGCGAAAACTCGCCACCGAATGGCGAATAGCCGGGCGACCGCGCCGCTGGCAGGCTGGATTCGGTCCGCTCCGCCGAGAAAGGGTGTTCCCCGGTGACGCGTCCCCTGCTGCTGGATCCGCACGGCCACGACATCCACGCCGAGAACGAGCGCTTGCGCGAGCGTGGCCCGATCACCCGGGTGGAGTTACCGGGCGGTGTGGTGGCCTGGTCGGTCACGAGTCACGAACTGCTGCGCGGCCTGCTCAGCGACCAGCGGGTGTCCAAAGACGCGCGTCAGCACTGGCCGGCGCTGGACGAGGTCAGCGCGGACTGGCCGTTGCTGGTGTGGGTCTCGGTGCGGAACATGTTCACCGCTTACGGCGCCGACCACAGAAGGCTGCGCTCGCTCGTGACGCAGGCTTTCACGGCACGCCGGATCGCCACGCTGGAACCCTGGATCACCCGGATCGTCACCGATCTGCTGGCCGGGCTCGAAGCCCTGCCCACGGACGAACCCGTTGACCTGCGGGAGAATTTCGCCTACCCGGTGCCCATCGAAGTGATCTGCCACCTGTTCGGCGTACCGGACTCCGCGCGCGGCAGGCTGCGCCATTCCGTCGACGTCTTCTTCCGGACCTCGGCGAGCCAGGAGGCGATGCTGGCCGCCTACCAGGACATCCACTCGATCTTCACCGAACTCGTCGCCGAGAAGCGGGCGAACCCCGGCGAGGACCTCACCACCGCCCTCATCGCCGCGCAGGACGACGGCGCCCGGCTGGACGAGACGGAACTCCTCGACACCCTGATCCTGTTCATTTCGGCGGGCCACGAAACGACCGTCAATCTCCTCGACCAGGCCATCACGGCGCTGCTGACCCATCCCGGCCAACTCGCCATGATCCGCGACGGCGAGGTCTCGTGGGCCGACGCCATCGAGGAAACGCTGCGCTGGCAGGCACCCGTGGCCAACCTGCCCTTGCGCTACGCCGTCGAGGACATCGCCGTCGCCGATGTCGTCATCCGGAAGGGCGAAGCGATTCTGGCGGGTTACGCCGCCGCCGGACGCGACCCGGCGGCGCACGGGCCCGACGCCGACGCGTTCGACGTCACCCGCGCAGACAAAGCGCATGTCGCGTTCGGCTACGGCGCGCATTACTGCATCGGCGCTCCGCTGGCGCGGTTGGAGGCCGCGATCGCCCTACCGGCCTTGTTCGCCCGCTTCCCGGACATGACCCTCGCGACCTCCCCCGACGAGATGCGGCACCTCGACTCGTTCATCTCCAACGGGCATCGCGTCCTGCCGGTCCTGCTGAACCGGCGGGCGGCCGCCTCGTAGCTCAGTCCTGGCGCTCGCGTCACGCGCAAACGCCGCCCGAAGGTCAGCGCCGCCGGAACCGCGTGGCCAGCGCGGCCACCGGCGACCTTCGCGCCCGCACCGGCAGCCTGCCGGACGTGATGTCCTCCAGCAGTGTCGCCACGGTCTCCCGCGCACAAGTGCGGTTCGCGCCGATTCCGCCGGAGGGACCGCGTTTGATCCAGCCGACCACATAGGCGCCATTGACTCCGTCGACGCGGCCGTCGGTGTTCGGGATCGTGCCGCGGGTGTCGTCGAACGGCAGACCCGGCACCGGCACACCTCGATAGCCGACAGCGCGGACGACCTGACCCGTCGCGATCTCGACCGGCTCGTCCCGGCCCGTGACGCGAAGGCCCCGCACCTGGGTGTCGCCGATGATCCCGGTGGGCGCGGAGTGGAAGCGCAGGACGATCCGGCGTCCGTCCGAGCCCGGCGGCGCCGTCCAGTCGACGGTCTCACGGCCGAGTTCGCGCAGCAGCGCCGCTTTGCCGGTGCCCGCGTCGATCGCGGCGGCGGTGCGCGGGTCCGCATCGTCGACGACGAGCGGCACCCCGGCGCGCCCGGCCAGTGCGAGCAGCTCCGGCGAGGTGTAGGCGGCGTCCTCCGGACCGCGCCGGGCGAGCAGCACGACTTCCCGGATCTTGCTGCCGCGCAAGCGTTCCAGCGCGTGCGGGGCGATCGTGGTCCCGGCGAGGTCATCGGGGTCGGCGGTCAGGATCCGGGCGACGTCGAGCGCGACGTTCCCGGTGCCGACCAGCACGACGCGTTCCGCGGACAGGTCCACCGCGTTCGCCGGCACGTCCGGATGACCGTTGTACCAGGCGACGACGGTGGTCGCGGCGATGCTGCCGGGCAGTTCCTCGCCGTCCAGGCCGAGACCGCGGGCGGACGAGGCACCGACCGCGTACACGACCGCGTCGTGCCGCTCGGCCAGTTCGTCCACGGACACGTCGCGGCCGACCTCGGTGCCCAGGCGCATCCGCAGCCGCGGATGCTCGTGAAGGCGCGAGAACGTCTCGCCGATCCGCTTCGTGGCGGGATGGTCCGGGGCGACGCCGTAGCGGACGAGACCGCCCGCGACCGGCAGCCGGTCGATCAGCGTGACCCGCGCGTTGGTGTGGAGGAGCAGGTCCTCCACGGCGTACATCCCGGCCGGGCCGGTGCCGACGACGGCGATGTCGGGCGGCGCGAAGTCGCTCGGGATGGCCCGGTCGAACGTCGGCGGGGCCCACTGGTGGAAGTTCGGCGCCGGATCCGCCGAAGGGACGGTCTCACGGTCGGCGTAGAAGGCCGCGTTGATGCCCGCGTAGACCTTGAGCGATCCGGTCAGCAGATCGGCCGGGAAGATCGCGTCCACCGGACAGGCGTCCGCGCAGGCTCCGCAGTCGATGCAGGAGGCCGGATCGACGTAGAGCATCTCGGTGGTGCCGAAGTCGGGCTCGTCCGGCGTCGGGTGGATGCAGTTGACCGGGCAGACCGACACGCAGGTGGCGTCGTTGCAGCAGGTCTGGGTGATCGCGAAGGCCATGTCAGATCAGGTTCGCCCGCTTGTAGAACACCAGCGCGGGGCGGGTGAGCAGACCGCACGAGCCGAGGAACTCCATCAGGCCCGCGCAGCTGGACCGCATCATCGCCTTGTGGTGCTCGTTGGCCTTCGCCTCGCGCAGGGCGCGTTTGGTGTCGAGCCCAGCGTTCTTGTAGACGTCGCGGTTGATCATGCTGCTGACGATGAAGTACGACGCGATCGCGATGACCAGCGCGTTGATCCGGCGGCGCACGAAACCCGCGCCCTCCAGCTGTTCCCGCGTCTCCTCACGGGCGAACTTCATGTGCCGCGACTCTTCGACCACGTGGATGTTGTTGATGGTGCGCACGAACGGGACCACGCGCTCGTCGCGCATCCAGTCGCGCTGCATCACGTCGAGGACCTCTTCGGCGACGAGAATGGCCGCGTACGCCGCTTCGCCGGTGGCCGTCGCCTTGAAGATCCGGCCGAGTTCGACGGCCAGCTTGCGGGGACGGTACGGCGGCGCGCCGAGCTTCTCCGCGCCGCGGGCGAACATGATCGAGTGACGGCATTCGTCGGCGATCTCGGTGAGCGCCCACTGGAACGCCGGGTCGGTCGGGTCCTTGGCGTAGAAGTCGCGAAGCACCATCTGCTGCAGGATCATCTCGAACCAGATGCCGGTGCTCGCGACCGAAGCGGCTTCCTGGCGCGTGAGCTCCTTCTGCTGCTCCGTGCTCATCTCGGCCCAGTAGCTCGTGCCGTAGAGCGTGCTCCACTCCGGGCTGGCGCCGTGGAAGTCCTTGTCCAGCGGCGTCTCCCAGTCCACCTCGGTGGCGGGGTCGTAGGACAGCATCGCGGACGAATCGAGGAGCCGCTGTGCGGTCTCGTGGCGGCCTGCCCCGGCCGTTGCCGCGGTGCGTGGCACATCGGTGCTGGTCATACGGACCTCCCTGACGACGTCGACAGAGTGCGCGGCTACCTGTTACCGCGATTCACTGTTACTCAAGGTAACATATAGTCGAGTGGCCCCGCCAGACCACCGAAGAATGGGAGATCCGCCCATGTCCGCGCCCCGCCGTATCGACTCCTTCGACAACGACGGACTCACCTTCGAAGTACGCGACACCGGACCGCTCGACGGAACGGTCGTCGTCCTGCTGCACGGCTTCCCGCAGACCGGCGCCTCCTGGACGGAGACCGCCGACCTGCTCCACCAGCGGGGATACCGCACGATCGTGCCCGACCAGCGCGGCTACTCGCCCCGCGCGCGCCCACGCGGCCGCTTCGCTTACCGGTCGAGCCGTCTCGTGGCCGACACGGTCGCGCTCATCGAGGCCATCGGGGCCGGGCCGGTGCACCTGGCCGGGCACGACTGGGGCGCCAACGCCGCCTGGTCGACCGCGGCCCGGCGACCGGATCTGATCAGGTCGCTGACCACTGTCTCGGTCCCCCACGCCGGAGCGTTCCTCCGCGCGATGCTCGGCAGCGACCAGCTCATCCGGTCCTACTACATGTTCCTGTTCCAGATCCCCTGGCTGCCCGAATTCGCCATCCGGCGGCGGCCACGCGTACTGGAACGCACGCTGGCGGGCACCGGGATGACACCGGCGCAGGTCGACCAGGTCCAGCGGGACATCGTGCTCGGCGGAGCCCTCACCGGCGGACTGAACTGGTACCGCGCGATGCTGCTGCAACACCCGGCGGCCCTGCGTGCCCGCGTCACCGTGCCGACCACCCACGTCTGGAGCGACGGCGACACGGCCCTGTCCCGGCGAAGCGCCGAACTCGCCGGCCAGTACGTCGACGCCGGCTATCGGCTCGAAATACTGACCGGCGTCAGCCACTGGGTCCCCGAAGAAGCCGCGGCGACGCTGGCCGCCATCATCGACCGCACCGCCAGGGACAGCGCCTAGGCCGTGTCCTGCAAGTCATGTTCGCGGTCTCCGCGCCCAGGCGGCCCCTGACGGCACGGGCGGGCTCGGCCGAGTACGACCCCGGTACGAGGCCGGCCCGCCCGCACCGCCAGGAACCACCTGGATCACGAAGCCCATCGAACAGACTCACAGGGCAGCCTCTAGTCGACCGGCGTGACCTCGGCCATCTCCGACCAGGCGTCGCCGTCCAGGTTCTGGTAGTTGATCCGGGGCTTCTCCGCGACGACGGTCGCCATGAACGGGAAGAAGTCCTGGGCGTGCTGGGTCGCGACGTGCGCGTCACCGGCGGCGCTGTCGGCGAACACCTCGACCAGGACGAATTCGTTCTCGTCACCGGCGTTCTGGTAGTAGTCGAACGAGATGTTGCCGGGCTCGTCGCGCACCTGCCGCGTGTACCGCTCGATACCCGCCAGCCACTCGGTTCGCTTCTCGGGACGGATCCGTGCTTTGAGGACGATCAAGATCATGCCCCGAGTATCGCAAAGCAAGCCTTCACGCGCTCCGCTCCGAGGCCGCCGACGGCCGGATGGAAGACTGACGGGGTGATCACCCGGCTCCGGTCCTGTTGGTCCGCGATCCGGTACCTGGCGGTCGGCGCGGCCTCGTCCGTCGTCTCCTGGTTCGTCCTCGTCGGCATGCTGTTCGTGCTGATGATGTGCCCGTTCGGTGTCGGGATCCCGGCGGTGCCGCACGCGCTCAAGCTGATCAGGTACCCGCTCAACTTCGAACGACGGCGAGCGGCGCGCCTGCTGGACGAGCCCATCCCCCAGCCGTACCGATCCGGGAACCCGGTGACCGACCCGGCCTCGCGACGGGATCTGGCCTGGCTCGCCTTCCACGCCGCCACCGGTTTCGTCATCGGCATCTTCGCCATCGCCTTTCCGCTCGGCGGGCTCCGCCAGATCGTCACGGCGTTCATCTGGCCGATGGTGCCCGGCGGGGTGGAAAGTTCGCTCGGGTTCATGGTCACGTCGTGGCCGCTGGCCGCGCTCAGCGCGATCACCGGCGCCGGCATGATCGCGCTCCTGTTCCTGTATCCCCGCTTGGCCCGCTGGCAGGCCTCCATCACGCGCAGGCTGCTCGCGCCCGCGCCCGGGGTCGTGCTGATCGACCGCGTCGCCGAACTGGCCGCGTCGCGTGCCGCCGCGCTGGAGGCGCACGGCGCCGAGCTCCGTCGGCTCGAACGGGACCTGCACGACGGGACGCAGGCGAGGATCGCCGCCGTGGTCCTGCAGTTGGGGATCGCGGATTCGCTTTTCGACAAGGATCCGCAGCGGGCGAGGGAGCTGCTCGGCAAGGCACAGGACACCGCGACCGGCGCGCTGGCCGAACTCCGGACCGTCGTGCGCAGCATTTATCCGCCGCTGCTGACCGACCGCGGCCTCGACGGCGCGGTCACCGCGCTGGCCGATCGCTGCCCGGTTCCGTGCAGCGTGGACGTTCGCACCCGCAGCCGCCGTCCCGCCGCCGTCGAAGCGGCCGCCTACTTCGTGGTCGCCGAGATGCTGGCCAACATCACCAAGCATTCCGGTGCCGAGCACGCCTGGATCACCCTCGACGGCACCGCCGACACCCTGCTCATCGAGATCCGCGACGACGGCCACGGCGGCGCCGACGAAGCCGCGGGCAGCGGTCTGTCCGGGATCCGCAAACGGGCCGAGGCGTTCGACGGGATCTTGAAACTGTCCAGCCCCGCCGGTGGGCCGACCGTACTGAAAGTGGAGTTGCCATGCGGGTCGTGATCGTCGAGGACGACGCGCTGCTGCGCGAAGGCCTGGTGATGCTGCTGAACACCTCGGGCATCGACGTCGCCGCGGCGGTGGACGACGTGGACGAGTTCCTCGAACTGGTCGCCAAGGACCGGCCCGACGCGGTCATCACCGACGTCCGGCTGCCGCCGACCCACACCGACGAAGGTCTCCGCGCCGCCGTCAAAGCGCGGAAGATGTACCCAGGGTTGCCCGTGCTCGTGCTGTCCGCGCACGTGGAAACCGGCTACGCGGCGGAACTCCTCGCCGACGGCAAGGGCGCGGTCGGGTACCTGCTCAAGGAGCGGGTCGGGAAGGTCGAGAAGTTCCTCGACGCACTCGACCGGGTCGTCAAGGGCGGGACGGCCATGGACCCCGAGGTCATCACCCAGCTGATGGCGCACCGCCGGGCGACCGACCCGCTCGAAGGGCTGACCGCGCGGGAACGCGAGGTGCTCGGGCTGATGGCGGAGGGCTACAACAACACGACCATCGCCGAACTGCTGGTGGTGAGCGACGGCGCGGTGCACAAGCACATCCGGAACATCTTCGCGAAACTCGGGTTGCCGGAGGACAGCGGGCACCGGCGGGTCTTGGCGGTGCTGGCTTACCTTGGCGGCAAGGGCTGAGTCACTCACGAGGCTCCGAGCTCTTCCGCCAGCCCGACGACGATGCCCTCGGGACTGCGGACGTAACAGAGCCGATAGATGTCCTCGTACCGCTCCAGTTCACCGACGAGTTCCGCGCCGTGGACACGCAGGCGGGCGACGACGTCCTCGATGTCGTCGACCGCGAACATGACACGCCGGATGCCCAGCGTGTTCACCGGAGCGTCCTTCGGTTCGGGCGTGATGGCCTTCGGCCGGTGGAACTTCGCCAGCTCGATCCGGCCGGGACCGTTCGGGATCCGCAGCATGGCGACGTCCTGGCGGACGCCTTCGAGCCCGATGACCCGTTCCGCACCCGGCCACTCGAGTGGCCCCTTGCCCTCCAGTTCCATTCCGAGCTCGACGAAGAACGCGATGACCGCGTCAAGGTCTTCGACGACGATGAGGACGTTGTCCATCCGCTGGATCGCCACGCTGAGACTCCTTCGTTCGGCGGGGTAGCGCCAGCACCACCTCGCGACGGAGGCCAGTCCCCTGGTCGCCCGCCCTGCCGAACCCTAGCGTCTTCTTCATGAACGACACCGAAAAGCGCGGCGGCGCACTGGTCACCGCCTCCCTCTGGATCGTCCTCCTCGGCAGCGCGGCCGCCAACTCGATCGGCCAGTTCGCGGGACTGGACTGGACCTTCCGCATGATCGCCGGCGCCGTCGCCGTCGTGTGCATCGTGCTTCTGATCATTCGCCATCTCGCGCGGCGCAAAGCCTGAGCCATTCGACGGCTTGAGCCGCGGCGAACCCGATGAGCGCGTCCCGCTCCGGCACGCGGGACCGCGCGTCGATCGCGTCGGTGAAAACCCCCACCGCGTAACGGCCGCCATCGGGATATTCGACCACGCCGACCTCGTTGCGCACCGACGGAAGTGTCCCGGTCTTGCCGCTGACGAGGATCCCGTCGTCCGGGAACCCGGACCGCAGGCGGTGCGGCCACACTTGGAGCTCCATCCAGCGCCGGACGTCCGCACACGCGGTCGGCGACGCGGCCTCGTCACGCCAGATCATTCCGAGCAGCCGGGTGATCTCTTCGGCCGTCGTGGCACAACTGTGCTCCGGTTGGAGCGCGCGCAACGAGGCGATCCGTTCCATCGGGAGTTCCGTCAGCAGCCTTTCGTCGTCCTCGTAGGAGATCCCGAGGTCTTCGCCGATGCTGCCGAGCACCTCTCCGCAGTCCTGCGACACGGTGGTGTGCTCGAATCCGAGGCCACGCAAGGTTTTCTCCGTCGATTCCTTCCCGACGCGGTCGAGGATCAGGTCGGTGGCGACGTTGTCGCTGATCCCGATCATCAGGATCGCGAGGTCGTACCAGGACATCGAGATCTCGTGCCGGAACGTGGCGAGGCCGTACGGGCTCGGCGTCGGGTGTCCGGGTGGGACGGTGATCCGCTCACCGAGGTCGAGCCCGCCCTCGGCGCCCTGCTTCGCCAGTTCCAGCGCGATCGGGACCTTGAAGACCGACGCCGTGACGACCGGGGCGTGCTCGTCGACCCCGAACCGCCGGGTGCCGTCGATTTCGGCCGCGTGCAACCGGACCCGGACGCCTGCCTCCTTCGCTCGTTCGGTGATCGTTGCGCTGACTTCGGACGCGGTGCGCATGGGACTCCTGTCTGTTCGAGGAGAAGTGGGGTCGGGTTGCGTTTCGCGAAAGCCACTTTCGGGACATCAGACGTCGCGAAAGTGGCTTTCGCGACACGCGCTGAGTGACCGGATCCGGTCAAGATCCGGTGCCGGCTTTCGCCGGAGCGAACGAGAACTGCGCCGGGTTCTGCGGCACCCAGAACGCCATCACGGCGGTGAGGAACGTGGTGCCGATGAGGAAACCGAACGCGGCGGTGTAGGAGAAGGTGTCGGCGAGCCAGCCCATCGCGACCGGCGCGACCGCGCCCGCCACCTGGCCGCCGAAGTTCATGACTCCCATGCCGATCCCGGTGACCGCCGTGGGCAGTACCCGCAGCGGAAGGCCGAAGACCGCCATCGTCGCCATGCCGAACACCGCGAGGGCGAGCGTCTCGTAGACGGTGAACTCCGTCGTGCTGTCCGCGTTCACCATCAGCGTCAGCAGCACCACGGTCACCAGCGCGATCGAGCCGAGATACCAGCGGCCGTGGTCGTGGAAGTACCGGTCGAACAGCCAGCCGCCGAGGATGGTCGTGCCGATGCTGACCAGCATCGGGATGGCGGCCAATACCCCGGTCTGGCTCAACGACAGACCCCTGGACTCCAGCAGGTAGCTGGGCACCCAGGTGATCATCCCGTAGTTGAGCATGTTGGTGACGCAGAACAGCAGGGTGAACTTCCAGATCACCGGGGATTTCAGCAGCTGTTTGCGGGTCACCTCGGGGGTTTTCACCACGTCGCGTGGAAGGCTGCTCAGCCTTTCGGGCAGTGCCTTGGGCAGGATCGTCCAGACGGCCACACCGATGAGCGCGCCGATACCGGCCATCCAGAAGAACGTGTGCCGCCAGCCGACCGCCATCAGCAGCGGGCCGACGATCAGCGGCGCCAGGCCGGCGCCGATACCGCCCGCGGACAGCATCACGCCGGTCACCGTCGCGCGATTGCCGGGGGTGGTCCGTTCGGCGATCGCCTTGAACGACGCCGCCGGGAAAAGCCCTTGGCACACACCGAAAAGGCCGCGGACGAGGAGCAGCATGCCGAAGGTGCCCGCCATCCCGGTCATCGCGGTGAACGCCGACCAGAGCAGCAGCGTGACCAGCATCGGCCCGCGCGAGCCGTACCGGTCGGCGAGGAAACCCGCCGGGATCTGGCAGACCATGTACACCAGCGCGAAAACGGTGACGAGCCAGCCCTGTTCGGTCTTGCTGAGCTCGAACTCGGCGCCGATCATCGGCAGCGCCATCCCGATCGAGAACCGGTCGATGTAGTCGACCGCCCACGCGAACACCATCACCACCATCGTGATGAGCGCGGTCCGGTTGATCCGCCGTGCTGTCCAGGTGTCCTCAGTGACCACTGCCGTCATGGCGCCTCCGCGGGATCTTCGGAAGAGAAGGGAGAACGGCGCGAGCGTGGCGCCGATCACTCATTCTGAAACGCGGTCGCCGGGCGGAGTTCGTGCGATCACACGAACAATCGACCGTCCTTTCGGGCCTGGAGACCGACAGTCAGTCTTCGGCGCCCGGCGGCCCGGTGCGCGCGTCGCGGGGCAGCAGCCGCAATTGCAGCATCGCGGCGAACCTCTCCCCCGCGTCGTCGAGGTCGATCTCGCCGACTTCGGCCAAGCGCCGCAGCCGGTAGCGGAAGGTGTTCGGATGGACGTAGGCCGACGCGGACGCGGCGCCGATGTCACCGAAGGCGTCGAGCCAGCACCGGAGGGTGTGCACCAGTTGCGACTGGTGCTGGGCATCGTAGGCGAGCAACCGCGCGACCGGTCCCGTCGCGACGTCTCCCCTGGCCGCGGCGAGGTCGGCCAGCTCCAGCATGAGCGCGTCGACGTGGACGTCTTCGGCGGTCGCGACGCGTTTGGCGCCACCGTTGGTGAGCAGCACGCGCAACGCCCGGTCCGCACCGTCGCGGGAGGCGTGGAGACCGGACGCGTCGAGCGCGAGCGGTCCGATGCCGATCGCGGCCGCCGCCCGGCGTCCCGTTCGCTCCAAGAAAGTCGACGCGACCCGTACCGAACGCTCTTGGCAATCGGCCTGACCGCCGGGCATCGGAAGGATGCCGTAGGCGACGTCGCCGACCAGCGCGACGGCGGACCGCGGCTGGACGGCGCTCAAGTGCATGGCCAGCGCGTCGGCGACCCGCTGGCGGTCCGCGGCCAGCCGGAGATCGTCCTCCGGGTCGGGTGCGCCGAGCAGTCCCATGGCGAGCACGATCAACGGCTGGCCCAGCAACCCGAGCCGGGCGATGGCCTCCGGTGCGCCGGAGCCTCCTTCGAGTGCCGTGCTCACCAGATCCGCGCGCAGCCGCCGTTCGACGTCGGCACCCGCCCGCAATCGGAGCAGGTGCAACGCGACGAGCTTCGCGGCGTCGATCAGCGCTTGAGTCCGCTCGTCACTGAGCGGTTCCCGCACCGCGGCCCAGATCGAGCCGAGCACCTCGTCGCCGGCGCGAACGGCGAGCGCCACGCGGGGCAGCGCGATGGCACTGTCGTCGTACCGCTGCGGATCAACGTACACGGGCGCCTGATCTCGGTACAGCTTCTCGAAGACGCCGTCCTTTTCGAGGCCGCGCGCGAACCGCTCCGGCACCTGCCTGCCGAGGATCGTTTCCACCCGGGACGGGTCCGCTTCGTCCTGGCGGCCGGAGAACGCGAGGATCCGGTTGTTGCGATCCTCGATCGTCACCGGCGCGTCGATGAGCGCGGCGATCGCGTTGGCCAGTGCGAACAGATCACCCGAAGGCATTCCGCCGAGGGTCTGCGGCGAGACCTCGCCGACGTCCTCTTCGGCGAGCAAGGTCCTGAGCATGGCGGCGAGCTGCGCCCAGGACGCGCCGCGCGCGAGCCCCAGCAGGGCGACCCCGGACGACTCCGCGGCCCGCCGGAGTTCCGGCGCCGGGGTGACGGGAGACCGGACGACGAGCGCCGCCGCGCCTCTCTCACCCACGTCGTGCAAGAGGCGGACGACTTCGTCCTGGTCCCGCACCCCGACGCCGAGCACGACGGCTCCGCCAGGGATGTCGGATTCGTCGTGCGGATCATGGATGACCACCCCGCCGAGGTGCTTGCGGGTGGTCCGGCCGACGGCGACCGGTTCCAGGAGCACGTCCCCGAGGTCTTCGAGGACGCGCCCCAAACTCGTATGCGGCTTACTGGGCACCGGTGTCAGCACCCCCCGAAGTTAGACCCGGTCTCGCCGAACCGAGCGGTTCGATCCGACCAAATCTAACCCCGGAATTCGTAGAACGCTACGAACCGATCCACGCTTTCTCCGTCGTGACCTCGTCCAGCAGGCCGGGAATCGGAGTCACGCCGAGCCCCGGTCCGGTCGGTACCGGCAGATGCCCGCCGTCCAGCACGAACGGCTCGGTGATGTCGGTGCGGTAGAACCGGCCGGACGCCGAGGTGTCCCCCGGCAGTGTGAAGCCGGGCAGCGAGGCGAGGGCGACGTTGGCCGCGCGGCCGAGCCCGGTCTCGATCATCCCGCCGCACCACACCGCGATCCCGTGCGCCGCGCAGACGTCGTGCACCCGGCGGGCTTCGAGGTACCCGCCGACGCGGCCCGGTTTGATGTTGACGATCTGGCAGGCGCCGAGCTTGATCGCGTCCGCGGCGGCCTTGGCCGAGACGATCGACTCGTCGAGGCAGATCGGCGTCCGGATCCGCTTGGCCAGTTCGGCGTGGCCGAGC
This sequence comes from Amycolatopsis sp. WAC 04182, assembly GCF_003947465.1. NCBI lineage: Bacteria > Bacillati > Actinomycetota > Actinomycetes > Pseudonocardiales > Pseudonocardiaceae > Amycolatopsis > Amycolatopsis sp. WAC 04182. The sequence continues at coordinate 57,601 of NZ_QHJJ01000003.1, read as the reverse complement.
ACGTCCTCTTCTTCGAGCGGCTGCTCGATCAGCAGCAGGTCGAACGGGTCGAGCCGGGACAGCAGGGGCGCGTCGCCCAGTGTGTACGCGGTGTTCGCGTCGACCTGCAGCAGCACGTCGTCACCGAAGCGCTCACGCACCTGCCGGACCGGCTCGACGTCCCAGCCGGGTTCGATCTTCAGCTTGATCCGGACGTAACCCTCGTCGAGGTAGCCGCCGACGACGTCGAGCAGGTGCGGGATCGAGTCCATGATCCCGACCGAGACCCCGCAGGCCACGGAGTCGCGAGTGGACCCCAGCTCGGCCGCGAAGGACCGGTCATGCGCGCGGAGTTCGGCGTCGAGGACCGCCATCTCCAGCGCGCCCTTCGCCATCCGGTGCCCCTTGAACTTCGCCAGCAACGGCGTCACCTTGTGCGCGGTCACGTCCTCGGCCGCCAGCAGGGCGGGGATCAGATGGTTCCGCAGCACGTGCTCGGCGGCGTCGTTGTACTCCGACGAGTAGAGCGGCGCCTCCATCGCGACGCATTCGCCCCAGCCCTCGCCCGCCGGGGTCACCGCGCGGACCAGCAGCAGTTCCCGCTCGGACTGCGTACCGAACGACGTCCGGAACGGGGCCACGAGCGGCATCCGGACCCGGCGCAGTTCCACACCGCTGAGTTTCACGACTGCTCCTTGGAGATCACGTACCAGCCGGCACGATCGAAACCGGCGACCTTGGCGTTGTCCGCCATCAGTCCGCCGAGGACTTCGCGCAGCGCGACGCGCCACGCGTCGCCGCGACCGGGATCGGTGCGGCGCAAGCGTTCGATGTCGGGCGGGACCGCGACGAGCACGGTCGGCGCGTCGGCGGATCCGATGCTCGGACCGCCGTCGGAGTCGACCGAGAGCGCCTTCATCGCGCCCAGCGCCTCCGCGTCGATCAGGACCGGTTCGCCGAAGGCGGCGGCGCGAACCTCCGGGCTCCGGAGATCCCAGCCGACCATCAGCCGGTCGGTGTCGCCCGAACCGTTGATGTCGTCTTCCATCGGACCGTAGAAGTCGGGCAGGTAACCGATCGGGCGCGCGCCGAGTTTGCCAAGGTTGAAGTAGGCGTTGCGCCGCACCAACGGGTCGAACGTCCAGGTGATCACCGAGACGTCCTGGAGCAGTGCCCAGCCGCGCTGGTGCAGTTTGAGCGCGTGCCCGATCCCGCGGCCCGCGCCCGCCTTGGCGACGCCGGCGATGTGACTGTGCAGGCTCGCCTTTCCGGGGTTCCCGAAGAAACCGAAACAGGCACCCAGCAGTTCACCGTTCCCGAAAGCGCCCGCGACGTAGTTCCCGGCCGTGGACATCGCGCGGAGCAGTTCCGTGCTCACCGGTCTGCCGCCCGGCCCGGACCGCCAGATCGACTCGAACAGGCCGACCACGGCGGCCAGATCGGCGATCTCGGTCAGCTCGCGGATTTCGACGCCCGAAGCCACGGCCGCGGCCCGCGCGGCGGCGACAGCCTCGTCGCGCACCGCCACCGACGCCGGGCTTTCCGCGTTCGTAGCAAGATTTGTCACGGGGCAATCCTTTCCCGGCACCTCGGCCGAGTCACCGTCGTGCCGTACCAGATTCGCCCGCGGGATTCGTCGCACCGGACGGACCCCGCTTGGCGAGTACGTTTTCCACGAGCGCGGCCAGCAAAGCGGTACGGCGCGGCAGTTCCGCGACGATGACGTGTTCGTGATCCGCGTGCGCCCCACCCCCGACGGCGCCGAGGCCGTCCAGCGTCGGAACGCCCAGTCCGGCGGTGTAATTGCCGTCCGAGGCACCACCGACCGACGCCGAAGTCAGCTCTCCGAGCCCGAGTTCCTCGGCCAGTTCCCCGGCCAAGGCGAACAGTCCCGCCGACGAACCTTCTTCGAGCGGCGGCCGGTTGATCCCGCCGGTCACGCGGACCTCGGCGCCTTCCAGGACCGGACGGAGTTCCCGGATGGCCCGGTCGACGCGGACTTGTTCGGCCTCGTTCCAGACACGGACGTCGACGGCGACCCGCGCGGCGGCCGGAACGGTGTTGACCGTCGTTCCGGCCGAAACGACCGTGGGCGTCACGCTGGTCCCGGCACCGGGATCGGCGAGCGCGGCCACCGCAAGGATCTGGTGGGAGATCTCGATCCCCGCGTTGACGCCCTTCTCCGGTTCGAGCCCGGCGTGCGCGGCACGGCCGACCACCTCGACCCGATAGTGGGAAACGCCTTTGCGCCGGCATTTCAGGGCACCACCGTCGGCCGACGCCTCCAGCACGAACGCGGCGTCACATCCCGCCACGGTCTCCTCGATCAGCGCGCGGGAGGACGGCGAGCCGATCTCCTCGTCGCCGGTGACCAGAATGGACAGTCCGTCGCGGTCGGGCACGGTCGCGGCCGCGTGCAACGCCATCACGACCCCCGCCTTCATGTCGAAGCAACCGGGTCCGCGCAGCACTCCGTCCCGCACGGAGAACGGATGGGTCTCCAGTGAACCGTGCGGCCATACCGTGTCGTGGTGACCGAGCAGCAGGACACGAGGCGGTCCGGCGCCGAAGGTCCAGCGGAGATGGGTGACACCGTCGACGACGATCTTCTCCGGCTCCACGCCGAGCAGTCTCCGGCCGAGTTCGGCCACCACTTCGGCGCTGCGGGCCACCGCTTCGTGATCCGACGACGGCGACTCGCAGCGCACCAGCGTTTCGATGTCGGCGAGCAGATCGCTCATCGAGGCTCACCCCGCAGCGGCTTGCCGGGGAACGCTTCCGTGCGCAGGTTCCCGTCGGTGACGACCGGGACACCCGAGACGAACAGGTGCCGGACGCCGACGGAGGGCCGCGTCGAGTCGAAATAGGTCGCCGCGTCGGTGATCGCGTGCGGGTCGATCACGACGATGTCCGCGTCGGCACCGACGTTCAGCCGTCCCTTGGCCAACGCCCCGGGGGCGACCTCGTCGAGCACCCGCGCCGGCAGGTAGGAGCAGCGCCGGAACGCCTCCAGCCAGGTCCAGGCCTTGCTCTCACGCACCATCAGGCGCAACGTCTTGGCGTAGGTCCCGGCCGTGCGCGGATGGGTCGCGCCGCCGGGCGGCAGCGGCCATTCGGTGCTCTCGCTGGTGCCGTTCTTCCAGTACACGGGGAGCGCGTCGCTGGCGACGATGGCGTCCGGGAACGCGAGCGCCTGGCGCAGCAGGCCGAGGTCGTGCGGGCTGCTTTCGTCGAGGAACTCCAGGATGCACGGCGCGCCGGGATCCTCCGCACGCACCTGGAGCAGACGGCCCTCGTCGGCGATGCGCTCGCCCGACTCCAGCATGATCACGCTGGACGGGGACAGCCCCTTCATCTTCAAGCGCTCGGGCGAAAGGAAGGCGGCGCCGATCCCCGTGCTGCCCGCCCCGTACGGATAGGCTTCGACGGTCACCCGCGACCCCGCCGCCCGCCCCGCTTCGAGCGCCGCGAGCACCCGCTCGATCTGGTGGCCGGACGTGCTGTTCACGTGACAGTGGTGCATCGCGGCACCGGTCTCGGCCGCGACGATCGCGATCTCCGCCGAACCGTCGATGGGTGTTTCCGGGTTCACCTCGACCAGTTCCCGGACATGGGTGTACGTCGGCGCGCCGGCTTCCTTGGCCAGCCGGGCCAGCGCGAGGAACTCGCCGGGGTCGGTATCGGGCGCGTAGCCGAGCAGCACGCCGACGCCGAGCGCGCCCGCGGCCAGCTCACCGTCCACAAGGGACAGCCAGGCAGCCAGTTCCTTCGGTGACGAAGTCCTTTGCCAGGCCGGGTTTCCGAGCACCGCCAGCCCGCTGTCGATATTCGCGTCCGGCTCGATCCCGGCGAGCACCTGTGCCCGCGCGGCGCCCCAGGACGCGGAGAAACCGTAGTGCAGTGGACGTCCCGCGGCGGCCGCCTCGGCGTAGGCCCGCTCGATCGGCATCAATCCGGCTTCGAGGTCGAGCGCGGTCGTCACGCCGTCCATCGCCTGGAGCCGCTGGCCCGCGATGGTGTGCACGTGGCTGTGCAGGTCGATGAAGCCCGGCCCGACGACGAGCCCGGAGACGTCGATCTCCACGTCGCCCGGCTCCGCGGTCAAACCCGCCCCGACGGCGGTGACCACCCCGCCGGATACCAGCACGTCGGCCGTGCCGTCGAATCCCGTCGCCGGATCGATGACACGACCGCCGCGCAAAAGTGTCCGCATGCTTCGCCTCCTAGGATCGCCTCGTTCATGGCGACCCTAGGAGGTTTCGGCGGGCGTCCGTTCGTACCGCGCGACGAATCCGGCCCCCTCGGTCCATCCGCCCGCACGAACCGTTCGCGAGGCCGGTCAGCGGTTCCGATGCTCGGCGATGATCTCCGCGTACCGGTGCCCGCTCGCCTTGACCGTGCGGACCTGCGTGTCGTAGTCGACCCGCACGAGCCCGAACCGCTTGCTCAGCCCGCTGTCCCATTCGAAGTTGTCGAGCAGCGACCAGGCGAAGTAGCCCTTCACCGGAGCACCGGCTTCGGCCGCGCCCGCCACCGCGCCCAGATGTTCTTCCAGGTAGGCGATGCGGTCGGCGTCGTGGATCGATCCGTCCTCGGCGACCTTGTCGTCGAAGGCGGCCCCGCTCTCGGTGACGTAGATGGCGCGGGCGCCGTACTCGTTGGCGAGCCGGTGGATCAGGTCCGCCAGGCCCTGCCCGTGGATCTCCCAGCCCATCGCGGTGGTGGCCGCGCCCTCGACCGGCACCTGCCGGGCACGCGGGGCGGGACCGTCCGGGTCGTCCTCGACGATCTGCCGGAAGTAGTAGTTCAGCCCGTGGTAGCCGACCGGGGCCGCGATCACCTCCAGATCGTCCCCGACGACAGGCGGTTCGACACCGTAGACCTCGATCATGTCCGCGGGATAGCCGCGGCCGTTCGACGGATCGAGCCACCAACGGTTGACGTGTCCGTCCATCCGCGCCGCCGCCTCGACGTCCGCGGTGGAATCCGACGCCGGTTCGATGCCGCTGAGATTGACCACCAGGCCGATGTTCGCGGGCTGTGCGGCGTTCTCGGTGATGGCCTGTACGCCGAGACCGTGCGCGAGCAGGAGATGGTGCGACGCGTGGATCGCCTGCTTGAGATCCTTGATCCCGGGGGCGAAACGCCCTTCGAGGTAGCCGAGCCAGGCCGAACACAGCGGTTCGTTGACCGTGTTCCAGTCCTTCACCCGGTCACCCAGCCGAGCCGCCACGACGGCGGCGTAGTCGGCGTAGGCATAGGCCGTGTCACGCTCGGGCCAGCCGCCCTTCGCTTGCAGGGCCGACGGCAGATCCCAATGGAACAACGTGGCGAACGGCCGGATCCCGGCTTCCAGCAACACGTCGACCAGCCGGTCGTAGAAGTCGAGACCGGCCTTGTTGACCTCGCCGCGGCCGGTCGGGATCACCCGCGGCCACGCGACCGAGAAGCGGTAGGCGTCCAGGCCCAGTCGCTTCATGATGGCGAGATCCTCCGGCCAGCGCCGGTAGTGATCACACGCGACGTCGGCGGTGTCGCCGTTCAGGACGGCACCCGGGACCCGGACGAAATCGTCCCAGATGGACGGGAGGCGGCCGTCGGCGTCGACGGCGCCCTCGACCTGGTACGCGGCGGTGGCCGCACCCCACAGGAAATCGGCGGGCAGGTGCAGATTCAAGGCGGACCTCTCTGTACGGAGCGACGGGCTGGTCATTTCACGGCACCGGCGGTGAGCCCGGCGACGAGATAACGCTGGAGCAGCAGGAATCCGGCGACGACCGGGACGGAGACGATCAGGGACGCGGCCATGACCTGGTTCCAGTACACCTGGACCTGGGTGGAGTACTCCTGGAGACCGACCGCGAGGGTCCGCGTGCCCGAATCGGTCATCACCGACGCGAAGAGGACCTCGCCCCAGGCCGTCATGAACGAGTAGATCCCCACCGCGACGATGCCCGGCATCGCCGCCGGGACGACCACGCGGATCAGCGCGCCGAACGGCCCGGTGCCGTCGACCATCGCGGCCTCGTCGAGCTCCTTGGGGATCGAGTCGATGTAGCCGGCGAGCATCCAGATGGCGAACGGCAGCGAGAACGTCAGGTAGGTGATGATCAGCCCGAGCCGGGAGCCGTACAGGACGATGCCGGTGGTGTTGCCGATGTTGACGAAGATGAGGAACAGCGGCAGCAGGAACAGGATGCCGGGGAACATCTGCGTGGACAGCACGGTCATCTTGAAGAAGTTCTTGCCGCGGAAGCGGAACCGGCTCAGGGCGTACGCCGCGAAGATCGCGATCACCACCGAGAGGATCGCGGCCGAGCCGGAGATGACCAGGCTGTTCACGAAGTATTCGGCGAGCGGGATGGTCTCCCAGATGTCGAAGAACGGCTGGATGGTCAGCGTCGTCGGCACCCATTCCCAGGTGCCCTGCACGTCCCCGAGCGGCTTCAGCGACGACGAAACCATCGCGTACAGCGGCACCAGCGTGAACAGGGCGAGGAAGCCGAGGACGAATCGGCGGGCCCACGGGACCCAGCGAGGCTCAGACAACGGCGTTCCTCCTCCGCGCGGTCAGTCCCAAGTAGACGGTGCTGACGACGAGCAGGAACAGCAGCAACAGCACCGACATCGCCGAGCCGAGGCCGAAGTTCCAGGTCACGAAGGAGCTCTGGTAGATGTGGATCGAGATCAGCGACGCCTCCTTGGGCGCGGACGCTCCGAAAAGGACGTACGGCGTGTTGAAATCGTTGAAGGTCCACAGGAACAGCACCAGCAGCAGTACCTGGTTGACCGGACGCAGCATCGGCTGGGTGATCGCCTGGAACTGGCGCCACCAGCCCGCGCCGTCGATGGCCGCCGCTTCGTACAGTTCTCCGGGAATGTTCTGCAGCCCGGCCATCACGATCAGGAACGCGAACGGCCAGTTCCGCCAGACCGAGACCACCACCAGCGACCAGAAGCTGTTGTCCCCGATGAGCCAGAAGGAGTCGGTGCCCAGCAGGTCGTTCACCAGGCCGGTGTCCTTCTGGAACATGAACGACCAGGTGATCACGGCGGCGTACATCGGCAGCGCGTACGGCACCAGGAACAGGGTCCGGAGCAGGCCGCGCCCGCGGAAGTTCTTCTGCATCAGCACGGCGGCCGAGGTACCGAAGAGCCAGCAGAACCCGACCGAGAGAACGGTGTAGAGGACGCTGATCCAGAACGAGCCGAGCAGCGCCTTCCCCGCCGCCGAGTCGAAGTCCAGGACGAACTTGTAGTTGTCGATTCCCGCCGCCGGGGCGGTCGAGAAGTCCCGGATGGAGAACTGCGTCAGCTTGAAGAAGCTCATCACGAGCCCGGCGATCATCGGGATCAGATGGACGAGCAGTTCGAGCAGGATCGCGGGGAGAAGGAGCAGATACGGCAGCGCGATGCCGCGCCGTTTGCGCCGGACGCGCCGCGGGCGGGACGCCCCGGCCGGCTTCAGGGCCGGGGCGTCGTCGAGAGCGGTCGGCATCAACCACCGGCCGCGATCTGCTGGTCCGCCTGGTTCAGCTGGTCCCGGATCTTGGCCCCGTCGACCGGCTTGCCCGCGGCGACGTCGGCGAACATCGCCTTCATCGCGGTGCCGATCAGGGTCTCGAACTGCGACTCCTGCGGAACCTGCGGCATCGGCTCGGCAGAATTCGCGAGCACGGTCTGGAAGACCTTGACGTCTTCCGTCTGGAACGCCGCGTCACTGTAGGCGTCCTGGACGGTCGGCAGCGACCCGTAGGTCTTGTTGAGCAATGCCTGCTCCGGCGCCGAGACCATGAATTTCACGAAGTCCAGTGCGGCGTCGGGGTTCTTGGTGTTCTTGAAGACCGCCATGTTGATGCCCGCGACGAAGCTGGTCACCTTCCGCCCGTTCGGCGGCGCGGTGGCGGGCAGCGGGATCGGCGCGACACCGAGGTTGGCCATGTCCATCCCGATGCTCTTGAACGACCCGGCTGAGGCCTGGTTCATGAACATCGCGGCTTTGCCGTCCGACAGATCCTTGAGGGATTTGGCGGTGTCGGCGTATTCGGCGTTGGCCGGATTGACGATCTTGTCCTTCTGCATCAGGTCGATGAACTGCTGCACGGCAGCGACCGATGGATCCGAGGCCAGTTGCGGCTTGCCCTCGGAAGTGAAGAACTGAGCACCGTGCTGGGCGCCGAGGATCGCCGCGTGGTGGCTGTTCTCGGTGACCTGACCCGCCTGGAGCGAGAGCCCCCACTGCCCCTTGTCGGGTTTCGTGAGCTTCTTGCCGTCCTCGACGAGTTCCTCCCAGGTGGCGGGCGGCTTGGTGATCCCGGCCTCCGAGAAGAGCTTCTTGTTGTAGTACAGGCCGTACGCCTGGCCGTAGAGCGGTACGCCGACCGGCGGCTGCCCGCTCGCCCCGGTGGCCGCCAGCGACGGGCCGAGGAACCGCGACTTGCCGCCGACCTTCTCCAGCGCGGCGTCGTCGAACGGCAGGAACGCACCCGTCGCCTGCAACGAGGCCGACCACGTGTTGCCGATGTTGAGCACGTCCGGCCCCTTGCCGGAGGTGGTGGCCGCGAGGATCCGGTTGAGCAGATCCGTCCACGGGACGACCTCGAGCTTGACCTTGATCCCGGAGGCCTTCTCGAACTTGTCGAGTTCGGGCTGCAGGACGGCTTTGTCGTTGTCGAGACTGGTGCCCTGATTGGATGCCCAGTACACGAGCTCCTTGGGAGCACTGGACGACGTGTCGCCGCCGCCGCACGCCGTCGTGGCGGCGGCCGCCAGCGCCAGGACGAGCGCGGGAGCGATCTTTCCGATTCGCATCGATGGTCCTCGGGGTGAGTGGCCAAGCCGCGTCCGGGGCCTGTGACCCGGGACACGTCTTATTTCAGGGCTTGAGTTAAGCCTTGGCTCACCTTGCCGTCAAGACCCGCGCACCATTTCGTCCCGTTCGCGCCGGGCACGGTCATTTCCTGGTCAGCACCTCGAAGGCTTCACCGCGGTGGACGGCGAACAGTTCGAGCGCCTTCTCGCCGTCATGGGCACGAAGGGCGGCCGCCAGCCGACGATGCTCGGCCGGAATGCTCGCGAGGTAGCCGTCGGAGCTCACGCCGATCCGGGTCAGCAGGAACAGGTACACCTGCGACCGGATCGCCTGCCACGCCTCGACGAGCCGCCGATGACCGGACGCCGCGTAGACCGCGTCGTGGAAGTCGATGTCACAGCGGACCATCTCGTGCTCGTCGCGCGCCCGGTCCATCCGGTCGACGACCTCGTCGATCGCGGCCAGGTCCGCCTCGGGCGCGTTCGCGACCACGAGCCGGACGGCCAGCTGCTCCAGCGCCGACCGCAGGCTGTCGAGTTCCGCGACGTCCACATCGGACAGTGTGGTAACGATCGCGCCGCGATGCCATTCGCTGCGGACGAGGCCCTCGCGCTCGAGTTTCAGCAGTGCTTCACGCACCGGGCCGCGGCTGACGCCGAGCGCCGCCGAAAGCTCGACCTCACGCAGCTGCGCGCCAGGTGGATAGGCGCCGCCGAAGATGGCGTCCCTGACCCTGTCGGCGACCTCGTCCGCCAGCCCGCGACGCCGTGCCGGCACCACCCTGCCGGGTTCGCTCATCCTCATCCTCCCCACCGGAACGCCCGATACTAGCGACCCCACACTTTGTCCTAATGTTAACATTGCGACACGTGCACTTCCCGCTGGAAAGGATCCCCTGGGTATGACCGTCCTCGACTCCCCCATCCCGCGCTTCCACCTCGCCATGCCCGTCGACGACCTCGCCGCCGCGCGCACCTTCTACGGCGAAGTCCTCGGCCTCGAACAGGGCCGCAGCTCCGACACGTGGATCGACTGGAACCTTCACGGACACCAGTTCGTCACGCATCTCGCCCCGGAGCGGCCGCAGCGGATTCACAACCCCGTCGACGGACACGACGTTCCCGTGCCCCACTTCGGTTTGATCCTCACCGTGCCGGAGTTCCGGAAGCTCGCGGACCGGCTGCGCGCGGCGGACACGTCGTTCGTCATCGAGCCTTACGTCCGCTTCGAGGGTCAGACCGGTGAGCAGTGGACGATGTTCCTGCTGGACCCGGCTGGCAACGCCCTGGAGTTCAAGGCGTTCGCCGACGACTCGCAGGTCTTCGCCGCCTGACCGATCTTCGCCGATCGCGGGCCCAGTACATGAAGGCCCCCTTCCTTGCGCCTAGGTACAGGAAGGGGGCCTTCATGTACTTCGACGGGCACCCGATCGATAACCTCCACATTATCGATCGGGTCGGCTTTCCGCGTTGATCAAGGGCGGCCGCGGCGAGAAGCTGGTCCTGTCAGCGAGCCCGCTGACCACGGAAAACCAGGGAGCGCCACCATGTTCGACCCCATCCTTCTCCGAGCCGCCGACGCCGAGATCGTCAGCGACGCGCCGGGCAGCGAGATCACGCTGCTGGCCGATTCGGACACCACCAACGGGGGCTTCACCGCGAACCGCGCGACCTTGAAGGACGGCGTCTTCGGCACCCCGGCCCATTTCCACACCCGGGCGACCGAATTCTTCTTCGTGCTCGAAGGAAAACTCCAGGTGCTCGTCGAGGAAACGCTGCACACACTGGAGAAGGGCGACTTCCTCGCCGTGCCGCCCAAGGTGCCGCACGCGTTCGGCCCCGCCGCCGGCTCGGACGCCGACGTCCTGGTCACCTTCACCCCGGGCATGGGCCGCTTCGACTACTACCGCCTCCTCGACCGGGTCGCACGCGGTGAAGCCGACCCCGCGGAGATCGCCGCGTCCTCGAAGCAGTACGACAACCACTACGTCGACAGCCCGATCTGGCGCGCAGCACGCGGTCAGTGAGTGCTCAGTCGATGACCGCGGTCGCCTCGACCTCGACGAGGTGCTCGGGCACGTCGAGGGCCGCGACGCCGATCAGTGTTCCCGGCGGGACCGGGGTGCCGCCCAGTTTGGCGGCGGCCCGGTCCACGCCTTCGAGGAACAGCGCGAGCTTGTCCGGCGTCCAGTCGACGACGTAGACGGTCATCTTCGCGACGTCGTCGAAGGTGGCGCCGGCCGCGGCGAGCGCGGTGCCGATGTTCAGGTAGCACTGTTCGACCTGTGCGGCGAGGTCACCCTCGCCGACAAGGGCGCCGTCGGCGTCCCAGGAGACCTGCCCCGCGATGAAGACCAGCTTCGACCCGGTCGCGATCGACACCTGCCGGTAGGCGGGGATCTCCGGCAGCCCCGCGGGATTCACCAGGGTGATGCTCATCCGTACTCCTCGTTCGTGGTCACTTGTGGTTACCCAGAAACTGTAGGAGAGTGTGCGTCGACCTGGAAGAATGCACTTTTTAGTGACTGGGGAACCTCATGGTGACCAAGCAGCTCAACGGTTCGGACGACGCCGATCTGCTGCGGGCGGACTCGCTGGCGCGGGAGATCTTCTCCGACGTCGCCAACAAGTGGGCGCTCCTGATCATCGAGACGATCGGCGACCGCACCCGGCGGTTCACCGAACTGCGCGACGACATCGAGGGCATCAGCCACAAGATGCTCACCCAGAACCTGCGCATGCTGGAGCGCAACGGCCTGCTCGAACGGACGGTGCACCCGACGGTGCCACCGCGCGTCGACTACTCCCTCACCGAGGCCGGGCACGGCCTCCGCGCGACGGTCGACGGGATGTGCGACTGGACGCAGCGGTTCCTCGGCCACATCGAAGACTCGCGACGCCGGTTCGACACGCCTGTTAACGGTTAACGGGCTGGTCAGGATCTCGCCCCGTTCAGTTCGCCGCGATACGGACCTATGCTCGTCGCGTGACATCCGGCGGAGCGGTTCCCCGGCCCGGGCTCGAGCGGTTGCTCCGCGACGGGCCCTTCGCCGACGCGCTGCGCGAGGCGATCCGAGCGCGCGGCCTCAGTCTGGAACGCCTGCGCGACCACCTGCGCGCTCGCGGCGTCTCGATCACGGCGGCGACGCTCAGCTATTGGCAGTCCGGGCGAAGCCGCCCGGAACGCCGGGATTCGGTACTCGGACTCCGCCACCTCGAACAGGTACTGGAGGTGGCACCGGGCAGTTTGACCGCGCTGCTCGGCCCACCTCGTGCACGAGGCCGGTGGCCCGCCCGCGCCGACGGACTGCCGGAATTCGGCCGGTACTGGCCGGACCGGACGCGGATCGACGCGGCCGTCAGTGCGGTCGACACCCGGTGGGACGAACGGCTGACGAGGATCAGCCAGCACGACGTCGTCTCCGTCGGCCCCGGCCAGGAGGAACTCTCGTTCCGGTCACGGCAGGTGCTCCGCGCCGAAGCCGACGGCCCGGACCGGTGGGTAGTGATCGTCCACATCGACGAACACGACCGGCCGTTGCCCGAGGTGACCTCGCTGCGGGGCTGCCACCCCGGCCGCAGCGTGCACCGGCCCGAAGACGGCCTTCTCGTGATGGAACTGCTCTTCGAACGGCCGCTCGCGAAGGGCGAAACCGTCATCACCGAGCACACGCTGGTGAACAGCGCGCCGTTCCCGCACGCGACGAACTACGAACGCAAATTCCGGCTGCCCACCCGGGAATACGTCCTCGAGATCCGATTCTCCCCCGGTGTGCTCCCGGTCCGATGCCGCCGCTATTCCGAACAGGACGGACATCCCGCGGAGTGGACGGAAGTGGTGCCCTGCGGCGACTCCGCGCACGGCGTCGCGTTGAGTTTCGGTCCCGGCAGGTTCGGATTCGAGTGGGACTGGGACTCTTAATTGTTAACGACTCGCGGGCCTACAATTCCGTGAGGTGAGGGAATTACCGTCGGCGCATCTGCTTTTCGATTCGAGGAGTACGCATGCGACGACACCGCAGAATGCTTTCCTGTCTCAGTGTCATGGCACTGGCCGCGGCGGGATTCACCCCGATGGCACAGGCCGCTTCACCACCGGCTTCCGTCCACCCCGACGCCGAGGTGAACGGCGTGGCCGCCGCGTTCGGCCTGACCGTGTCCGAGGCGAAATCCCAGCTTGCCGCGCAGGACGAGGCCCACCGGCTGGCCGCGTCGCTCCCCGCCGCGCTGCGCGCCCGGTCCGCCGGGCACTGGTTCGACGCCGCCACGGGCAAGCTGACCCTGGCCGTCACGAATGCGGCGGACGTCGAGGCGGCACGGACCGCCGGAGCCGAACCGCGGCTGGTTTCCCGGTCCGAAGCGGACCTCGACCGGATCGACGAGGCCGTCCGCGCGCTCGTCGGCGACGGCGTTCCCGGCGTGTTCGGCTGGGGTGTCGACGTCCGGAACAATGAGGTCGGCGTCTCGGTCGACAACTCCCGCAAAACCGCCGAGACCGAGAGTTTCCTTTCCCGGGCACGGCATCTCGGCGTGCGGATCACCGAAACCGGGTCTTCGCCGCGACAGCAGGCCGGCGCGATCCAGACCGGAAACCCGTGGTGGCCGGGCGGCGAGAGCAGCTGTTCGGTCGGTTTCGGTGCGACGGATTCCTCCGGCGCCAAGCATTTCCTCACCGCCGGGCACTGCACGAACGATCGCGACCAGGCCGCCTATGGCGCGCAAGGCCAGCAGAACCGGATCGGCACTTCGAACGTCGGCGGAACCCGCAGCGTCAACGCCCGCGAGGGCGACATGGGCGTGGTCGCGGTGACGCAGCCCGGCTGGGAGCTCTCCGCCGCGGTCAACACGTGGGGCGAGCCCGCCATCACCGTCACCGGCTCGGCCGAGGCCATGGTCGGCGACCGGGTCTGTCACTCCGGCAACACCTCGAAGTGGAAATGCGGGGAGGTCAAGTACACGCACAAGGCCGTCGACTACGGCGGCGGGCTGATCATCGAGGACCTGACCTGGACGACGGCCTGCTCGCTCGGCGGCGACTCGGGCGGCGGCTGGCTGCTCGGCACGAAGGCGGTCGGCCTGCACGACGGCGGTCCGTCGCAGTGCGTGGAGAACCCCACCGACGGGGACATGTCCCTCTTCCAGCCGGTGATCGAGGCACTGACCAAATGGAACCTCACCCTGGTGACCGGCGGCGGCGACACCACGGCGCCGACCGCGCCCGGAAACGCGCGGTCCACCGGCACGACGCCGGACAGTGTCTCGCTGGCCTGGGACGCGGCCACGGACAACGTCGGCGTCGCCGGCTACGACGTCTACAACGGTTCGACACTGGCGACGTCCGCGACGGGAACCAGTATCACCGTGACCGGCCTCAGCCCGGACACCTCGTACGGTTTCACTGTGAAGGCGCGTGACGCGGCGGGGAACGTGTCACCCGCGAGCGGTGTCGTGTCCGTCAAGACGCAACCCGGTACCGGTGGCCGGACGCTGAGCAACGGCACCGACTTCGCGATCCACGACTACCGGCAGGTGTTCAGCCCGGTGACCTCGACCCTCACCGGACCGGCCGCGGCGTCGCTCGGGATTTCCGTGACGATCCGGCACACCTGCGCCGAGGACCTCGGTGTGACGGTCCTGGACCCGAACGGCAAGGCTTATCCGCTCAAGTACAGCGGCGGTGCGGCGTGCACCGCGTGGAACGGTGCCCGGATGTTCTCGGTGCCCGGCGCGTCGTCGCCGGCGGGCGGGAAGTGGCAGCTCCGTGTCACCGACTACGGGCCCGGTGACACGGGAGTGCTCGACACCTGGTCGCTGACGCTCTAAGAACCGGTGTTCCTTGCCCGCTTAGGTACATGAAGGCCCCCTTCCTTGCGCCTAGGTACAGGAAGGGGGCCTTCCTGTACTGGGCAAGGTGTGGAGGCCTACGGCAACCGGACCACCCGCAGGAAGGCGGGTAACAGCCACGGCCGCGGGCCGCTGACGACGATCTTGCGCGTCAGCGCGGAACGCGCCTTGCCGACCCGGTGGAACAGCATCAGGTTCAGCGTCGGCGGATCGAACGAGATCCGCACGTCGACCGGTCGACCGGCTTGCTCGACCGTCACCCGTCCCCGATGCAGCACCAGCACGACCGGGACGTGTACGCGGACCGGAACGCCACGGCGATCCGTCGATCCCGCGGCGACTCGTCGGTGTCGAGAAGGTGCCCGACGTCGTTGCCCAGCACACCCACCAGGAACAGGTCGAAGAACAACGCCGCATCACCCGGCTGGATCGTCCACGGCAGCTTCAGCGCCTTGGCGATGTCCCAGCCGTGGACCTGAAGTTCGTTGACGAGGTGCGCGAGGACGCCGGCCAGCGGCACCTTCGAGCCCCCGAGCCAGTCCAGCGGGGTGCCGGGGTCCGCGTCCTCGGTCACCCGCAGCACTTCCTCGATGTCCGCGAGCAATCCGGCGACGAGCACCTCGATGTCACGTTCGGGAAAATCTCGCAACACCAAGGTGTTCAGCACGGAAACGGTGTCCACAGTGGTCTTCTCGACCTGTGACTGCCCGCGCGCGGCCAGGACCGGGGCACCGTCCGGCCGCACCAGCGACGTGTACATCTTCGCGATCATCGCGACGTGGGCGACCGTTTCGGCCACCGTCCACTCCGCCGTGACCATCGCGTCCGGATCCGGAACGCGGGCGACCAGGTCCGCGAACCGCGCGCCCGTCACCCGATAGGCTCGCCGCACCGAATGCCATCGATCTGCCGTGATCGCTGTGGTCACGTGCCGATTTTATCGTGCTGCCACCGAAAAACCGTTCCGCTCGCGTGCGGTCCCGCACTGCCCGAAGGCGCAGTGACCGTACTCACTACGGAAATTCACGTGACACACACCGACCGGCACAGGCAGACTGAACGAAAAGACTCACAGCCTCGCCTTCGCTGTCACCGTTGCCGAAGGCGGCCAACGCGGACCCGCGCCCTTCCAGGAGAGCCCTTCACTGATGACCGAGACCCTGCCCGAAACCGCCCACGACCAGCAAAGGGCACCGGCGAAAGCCGGCCTCCTGATCGGGGTCCTGGTCCTTTCCGCATTCGTGATGATCCTCAACGAGACCATCCTGAGCGTCGCGCTGCGTGACCTGACCGTCGACCTCCAGGTCCCGACGACCACCGTCCAGTGGTTGACCAGCGGCTTCCTGCTCACCATGGCGGTCGTCATCCCGACCACCGGGTTCCTGCTCGAGCGGTTCACCCCGCGCCAGGTGTTCCTCGCCTCGCTCACCCTGTTCAGCACCGGCACCCTGGTCAGCGCGCTGGCCCCGGGCTTCGCCCTGCTGCTGACCGGCCGCGTCATCCAGGCCTGCGGGACGGCGGTCATGCTGCCGCTTCTGATGACCACGGTGATGCGCCTGGTCCCGGTGGAGAAGCGCGGCGCCACGATGGGCACGATCACCATCGTCATCGCGGTCGCGCCCGCCATCGGCCCGACCATCGGCGGTGCCGTGCTCTCGTCGCTCGGCTGGCGCTGGATGTTCTGGATCGTGCTGCCGCTCTCGCTCGCCGCCCTCGTGGTCGGCATGATTCAGCTTCGGCTGGACGGCGACACCCGCAAGGTGCCGCTGGACGTGCTGTCGGTGGTCCTGTCCGCGCTCGGTTTCGGTGGCGTGCTGTACGGCCTGTCGGTGTCGGGCGAATCCGCCGGCGGGCATCAGCCGGTGCCGCCGTGGGCGCCGATCGCGGTCGGTGTCGTGGCTCTCGTGGTGTTCACCTGGCGCCAGTTGCGGCTCCAGAAGGAAGACCGCGCGCTGCTGGACCTGCGTCCCTTCACCCACCGCAGTTTCATCGTCTCGCTGGTGCTGACGGCCCTGCTGTTCATGTGCCTGCTCGGCGCCGCGGCGATCCTGCTCCCGCTGTACCTGCAGACCGTCCTGCACACCACCACGTTCGTCAGCGGGCTCGCGGTGCTTCCCGGCGGCCTGGTCCTCGGGCTGCTCGGCCGCCCGGTCGGCGCGCTGTACGACCGCTTCGGCCCACGGCCGCTGGTCATCCCCGGCGCGGCCGCGATGGCGATCTCCCTGTGGCTGTTCGCCCTGCTCGGCGCCGAATCACCCCTGATCGCGGTCATCGCCATCCACGTCCTGCTGATGGGCGGGCTCGGCCTCATGATGACGCCGCTGATGACCGAGTCCCTGGGTTCGCTGCCCGAGCACCTCTATTCACACGGCAGCGCGATCCTCGCCACCCTTCAGCAGCTCGCCGGCGCGCTCGGCACCGCCCTGTTCATCGCGGTGGCCACGGCGAGCACGACCACGGCCGGGGCGGCCAGCCCCGACGCGGGCGGTATCCGCACGACGTTCATGGTCGCCGGTTGTGTCGGCCTTGCCGCGTTCGTCGGATCGCTCTTCGTCAAGAAGAGCGCCGGCACCGGTGCGGTGGCCGCGCACCACTGACGTCGACCGAGCGCCCGCCGTCGCCTCCATCGGAGGGACGGCGGGCGCTCGTCGTCCGATCACCTTCCGGCCGTAGGCGATGGCGGGCTGTTCGACCCAGCGGCGCAGCGCGCAGGCGAACACCACCGCGACGCCGGTGGTCGCGGCGGCCTTGGCGAGGCCGCTGGGCAGCAGCCAGCCCGTGACTCCGGCCGCGCCGGTCTGGGCGAGGTAGAGCGCGTACGAACGGTCCCCGACGAAGGTCATCGGCCTGCTCGAGAGCAACGCCCGGACCGGGCCCGGTGACACGACGGCCACGAGCAGCAGTGCCGAGCCCGCCGCGTACACCGGCACGACGAACTGCCAGTGCCCACCGAGTGCCTTCGACAACGGGCCGACGGAGAACTGCAGCACGACGAACCCGCAGCCGATCACCGTCGCGACGGCCGGGCTGGTCAGCGGCCGGACGAGGGCGAACCCGCGCGGATGGTGGAGTGTCATCGCCAGCAGACAGCCGATGACCAGCGAGCAGTAGTGCACCGAAAGACTCGCCCAGGTGTGCGAGGGCGCCAGCGGCAACGCGAACAGCACGACCCCCAGCACGGCCGACGCGCCCAGCAGCAAACGCAGCGCCGTCTTCCCGCTCCGCGCGAACGTGGTCAGCACCAGCAGCGCGGGCCAGACGAGGTAGAACTTCTCCTCCACGCCCAGCGACCACGACGTCGGATAGGGCGTGTTGAAGTCGACGAGTTCGTTGCCGAAGACGAGGTAGTACGGCATGGCGTCGGCGAGCCTGCTGCTCTGGTACGTCCCGCCGAGCAGGACCGCGACCGTGGTCAGCGCCAGGAGCAGGAAGTACACCGGCATGATCCGGAAGACCCGGCGAAGGTAGAACCCGCGCAGCGAGATCCGGCTGTCACGGTCTTCCTCGCGCAGCGCCAGCGTCGTGATGAGGAAGCCCGACAGCACGAAGAACAGTTGCACGGCGATCCAGCCTTGGAGGCGGTCGACGACCGGGCCTCCGTAGTGGAAGAACACGACGGCCACAGCGGCGAGCGCGCGGACACCGGTGAGGCCGGGGAACCACGACGAGGCCAGATAGTCGGCGTGGCCGAGGGGCCGCCACCAGGAGCGGCGTGCAGGAGCGAACATGCCCCGAAGGTTCGTGCACGGACGCTGAACCGAAGCTTAAGGAAGCTGAAGGCGTCTTCAGCTTCGCGCTTCCGCCAACGGCAGGCGGACGACGAGCCGGGCTCCGCCGTCGTGGTCGGCGACTTCGACACTGCCGCCGTGCGCCCGGGCGATCTCGGCGACGATCGCCAGCCCCAGACCCGCGCCACCGTCGTCACGCGCGCGTCCGTCGTCGAGGCGCACGAAGCGATCGAACACCCGCTCACGGTCGGCGGCGGGAATGCCCGGCCCGTCGTCGGTGACCACGACCACGGCGACGTCGTCCACAGTGGACACGCGAACCTCGACGCCGGTGCGGGTATGGCGTTGCGCGTTGTCCACCAGATTGCGCAGCAACCGCTCCAGCCTGCCGCGGTCGCCGAGGACCATCGGATCCCCGTCGATCTCGGCCCGGACACCCTGCCGCCCGGAGAGACAGGATTCGACCACTTCGGACAGTCGCACCGGTGCGGTTCGTTCCGGCCCCGCGTTGTCCAGCTTGCCGAGCAGCACGAGGTCACCGACGAGGTCCTGCAGCCGGGTGACATCGAGGAGCGCGTTGCGGCAGGCGTCGCGCCAGTCCAGCCGGTCCGGATGCGCGAGCAGCACTTCCAGCTGGGTCCGCAGGGAGGCCAACGGAGTACGCAGTTCGTGCGACGCGTCCGAAGTGAAGCGGCTCTGCCGGGTGACCGCCGTGTCCAGGCGGGCGAGCATCGTGTTCATCGTATCGGCGAGCTTCGCGATCTCGTCGGCGCTGTCCGGGGCCGGGACCCGGCGGGAGAGGTCGTGCGCGCCGATCTCCGCGACCTCCGAGCGGATCGCCTCCACGGGCCGCAGCGAACGGCGTACCGCGAGCCACGCGACCGCCCCGATCATCAGCGCGATCACCGGTACACCCGCCAGCAACGTCACGCGCACCGCGTCGAGCGCCGCCTGCCCGGACTCGTCGACCACGGCGGCGCCGTAGATGCGGTACTTGCTGTCGCCGCTCGCCTCCGCCGCGACGTGCACGCGTGTCTCGGTGGTCTCGACATCCCGTCCGAGCACTCCCCGGCAGCCGACCGACCCCGCCATCGACTCGTCGACCGCACCCGCTTCGAGAACCGACACGGAATCACCACGCTGATAGTCGTCCTCCTGGACCAGCAGACCGTGCCGCAGACCCGGGCACCCGATGACGCGCTTGCCGTACTGGTCCACCACCTCGTAGGCCGAGTCCCGGACGAGCAGGAGCAGATCGGCCGGCGCGGCGCCGGTGTTCAGCAACTGCACGATCGCCGCGGCGCGCGCCCTCGCCACCTGCGCCGCCCCTGCCTCCAGCCGGTTCTGGGCATCGACCACGAGCCAGGCCGAAACGACGCCCAGCGCGACGAGCGACGTGACGAACGAGGTCAGCGCGACCCGGAAGCGGGTCGACCGCGAGAACCTAGGCACCGGAGGCCACCACGTGATAGCCGGCGCCGCGCACCGTGCGGATCGTCTCCGCCCCGAACGGCAGGTCGATCTTGCGCCGCAGCGCGCTCACGTGGACCTCGACGAGGTTCGCGGTCGCCGACGCGGCGAAATCCCAGAGGTTCTCCAGCAACTCGGCCTTGGTGACCACCTCGCCCTGCCGCTTCATCAGATACGCCAGGAGAGCGAACTCCTTGGTGGTCAACGGGATCTCGGCCGTGCCGCGTCGGCAGACGCGGCTCGCCTGGTCGAGTTCGAGGTCGCCGAGCCGGAGCGTGCCCGGCCGGGTCGCTCCCCCGCGCCGGATCAGCGCCCGGAGCCGGGAGAGCAGGACACCGTAGGAGAACGGCTTCGGAAGGAAGTCGTCGGCGCCGGTGTCCAGCGCCTCGATCTCGTCGTCCTCGCCGTCTTTCGCGGTCAGCATGAGGATCGGGGTGGTGTCGCCCCGTTCGCGCAGCCTCCGGCAAACGCGGTAGCCGTTGAGCCCCGGCAGCATGATGTCGAGGATCATCGCGGAATACGGATGTTCGGCGGCGTACCAAAGCGCGTCGCGGCCGTTGAGCGCCACGTCCACGGCGTAGCCCTCGGCGCTCAATCCCGCGCGCAGCGATTCGGCCAGCCGTCGCTCGTCCTCCACGAGCAAGATCCTCATCCGCTCACGATCCCACACGGCCCGGCCCTCTCCGGTCACCGCCCGCCCGCTGTCCGGGTGAAGGGTTCGCCGCCGTCAGGACGAGCCTTCCACCGGGCGGCTCAGTCCTTTGGTCGTATTCCGGGAGCGATCCCACATTTCGGATCGCCCGGCCTTGTCACGGCCCGGCCACCCCTTTACGGTCCTCGATGGGAGCGCTCCCATAAATCGGATTCCGGTCGCAAGGAGGCGACGCATGAGATTCCGCAGAAAGGGTGTTTCGGCACCATTGGCCGTCGGCGCGGTACTCGCGATGGTGGCGGTGCCGGTGGTGCTGGGCTCGAGCGCCGAAGCGGCGCCGGGCTGCAAGGTCGACTACACGATCACCAACCAATGGGACACCGGTTTCGGGGCCACCGCGACCGTCACCAACCTCGGCGACCCGATCAGCGGCGGCTGGACGCTGAGCTGGGACTTCCCCGGAAACCAGCAGGTGCAGCAGGGCTGGAACGGCAATTTCGGCCAACAGGGCACCCGGGTGACCGTCCGGGACGCGGGGTGGAACGGCTCGCTCGGCACCGGCGCCACCGTCTCCCCCGGCTTCAACGGCAGCTACTCCGGCACCAACGGCAAACCCGCCGTCTTCACCTTGAACGGCACCACCTGCACCGGTTCCACCGCCCCCACCACCACGACCACGACCACGACGACCCCCGGTCCTGGCGGACCGAAGGCGGACAACCCCTATGCCGGCGCCGGGGTGTACGTGAACCCGGATTGGTCGGCGAAGGCCGCCGCCGAACCGGGCGGCGCCCGGATCGCGAACCAGCCGACCGGCGTCTGGCTCGACCGGATCGCCGCCATCGAGGGCACGAGCACGAGCCGCGGACTGCGCGCGCATCTCGACGGAGCGCTTCAGCAGGCCGCCGGCAAACCGCTGGTCGTCCAGCTGGTGATCTACAACCTGCCCGGCCGTGACTGCGCCGCGCTCGCGTCGAACGGCGAACTCAAGGCGGACGAACTCCCGCGTTACAAGGCCGAGTACATCGATCCGATCGCCACGATCCTCGGCGATCCGAAGTACGCGGCGTTGCGGGTGGTGACCGTGATCGAGATCGACTCACTGCCGAACCTCGTCACGAACGTGACACCCCGGCCGACGGCCACCCCGCAATGCGACGTCATGAAGGCCAACGGGAACTACGTCGCCGGTGTCGGTTACGCGCTCGCGAAGTTCGGCGCGATCCCCAACGTCTACAACTACATCGACGCCGGGCACCACGGCTGGCTCGGCTGGGACGACAACCTCGGCCCGTCCGCCGCGCTCTTCGCACAGGCCGCGAAGAGTTCCGGCAGCACCTTGGCCAATGTGCACGGTTTCATCGCGAACACCGCGAACTACGGGGCGCTCAAGGAGCCGTACTTCACCGTGAACGACAGTGTCGGCGGCACTTCGGTGCGGACGTCGAAGTGGGTGGACTGGAACCGCTACGTCGACGAACTGTCCTACGCGCAGGCATTCCGGCAGGAGGCGATCCGGGCGGGCTTCCCGGCGGACGTCGGCATGCTCATCGACACTTCCCGCAACGGCTGGGGCGGCACCGCGCGGCCGTCCGGCCCCGGGCCGTCCACCACGGTCGACGCCTACGTGAACGGGAGCCGGACGGATCGCCGCATCCATCTCGGGAACTGGTGCAACCAGGCGGGCGCGGGACTCGGCGAACGCCCCAAGGCCGCGCCGGAGGCCGGGATCGACGCCTACGTCTGGATCAAGCCGCCGGGTGAATCCGACGGTTCCAGCAAAGAGATCCCGAACACCGAGGGCAAGGGTTTCGACCGGATGTGCGATCCGACGTACACCGGCAACCCGCGGAACCAGAACAACATGTCCGGCGCGCTGGCCGACGCGCCGCTCTCCGGGCACTGGTTCTCCGCCCAGTTCCAGGAATTGCTGAAGAACGCTTACCCGGCTCTGTAGGCAGTGGGTCTCGTGAGTGGTGGGGACGGTTCTAGCCGTCCCTGCCACTCACGAGGCTTCTCCTTGCGCCGCACCGGTGATGTTGCGGACCATGCCGCCGAACACGACACCGTGGAACGGCGCGATCCCCTTCCAGTACGCGTGCCCGGCCAGCCCGTGCGGCTCGAACACCGCTCGCTGCCGGTACACGGTCCGACCGTCCTCATCGGACTCGACGCCGAGTTCGAGCCAGGCGCGCCCCGGCAGTTTCATCTCCGCCCGCAACCGCAGCAGGCGCGGCCGGTCGAGGTATTCGACGCGCCACCAGTCCAGCGCCTCGCCGAGGTGCAGCCGTCGCGGATCCCGCCGTCCGCGCCGCAACCCGACGCCGCCGACGAGCCGGTCGGCCCAGCCGCGGACCGACCAGGCCAGCGGGAACGAGTACCACCCGTGTTCCCCGCCGATCGACTCGATGACGTCCCACAGCGCTTCCGGCGAGGCGTCCGTCCGCTGCGCCCGTTGGTCTTCGTAGACCGTCCCGCCCGCCCAATCCGGATCGCTCGGCAGCGGATCGGAAGGCGCCGCGGCGCTCGACGCGTCGGACCAGCGGGTCGGCACGTCGGCGTTGCGGATCCGGGTCAGCGCCAGTTCGACGGCGTGCTCGTAATGCGTCAGGCCGGCATCGGGGTCGGGGATGTGCTCGGCGATCGAGTGGTCGTGACAGACCACCTCGTGCACCAGAGATTCGATCAGCGGTACGGCGATCGACTTCGGCACGGGCGTGACCAGGTTGACCCATTGCGCGGACAGCCATGGCGTGAGCACCGGAACGGGTACGACGGCTCGTCTCGGCAGACCGGCGACGACGGCGTACCGGCGCATCATGTCCAAATAGGTCAGTACGTCCGGCCCGCCGATGTCGAAGGCACCGTTCACTTCGGCCGGTAGCTCGGCCGCGTGCACGAGATAGTGCAGCACGTCCCGGATCGCGATCGGCTGGATGCGGTTGCGTACCCAGCGCGGGGTCACCATCGCCGGGAGCCGCTCGGTCAGGTAGCGCAGCATCTCGAAACTCGCCGAACCCGAGCCGATGATCACCGCGGCTTGAAGGACGACGGCGGGTACCCCGGAATCCAGCAGAACCCGGCCCACTTCGGCGCGCGACGCCAGGTGCGGCGACAGTTCCTCGTCGTCCGGCACGATGCCGCCCAGGTACACCAGCCGCCGGGCTCCCGCCGTCTTCGCCGCCTCGGCGACCGTCCGCGCGCCCTCCCGGTCGACGTCGACGAAGTCCTTGCGCGCCAGGGAATGCACGAGGTAGTAGACGACCTCGCAGTCGGTCAGTGCCGTCTCGATGGAGGCCGGATCGGTGACGTCGCCGCGTTCGACCTCGACGCGGTCACGCCACGGCTCCTCGGCGACCTTCTCCGGAGAGCGCGCCACCACTCGTACCTCGTGGCCCGCGTCGAGCAGTTGCGGTACCAGCCGTCCGCCGACATAACCGGTCGCTCCGAGCACCACACATCGCATGCCCCCGAGTGTTCACGGTGCCAGGCGACCGCGCACCTCGACGGTCGCGGCGATACTGCTCCGGAGGAACCGGGCGACCGCCCGCCGCTCGTCCTCCCCCATGTCGCGCCACGCTTCGGCGTAGCGCTGCCCGAGAGGCTGGAAGAACTCGGCGCCGATCCGCCGCGCCTGGTCGTGCATCCGCAACTCGACCTTGCGCCGGTCGGTGGAGCTCCGGTCCCGGTAGAGATGCCCGGCCCGCTCCAGCCGGTCCAGCACCGCCGTCGTCGCCGACGCGCTCAGATGCAGGGCGCTCGCGAGCCTGCTAGGGCTCATCGGGTCCCCCATGCGGGCGGCGTCCATGATCACCGCGAGCGCGTTGAGGTCGGTCCGGTGCAGACCGTGTGACTCACCGAACATCTCCGCGAACCGGTCCGACTCGACGGTCAGCTGTCGCAGCAGGAGAACGAGCAAGTCGTCCGTGACGGCCTCCGTGTCGTCAGCGTCCTCAGTGCCCGTGGTCATGTCCGGAACCTCCCCTCGCGTTGCCCCGTCCGGGTGACCACCCTACTATTTCGATGGTCGAACTATTCACTCGTCGAAGTAGCACTGCCACGGGAGCCATCCGTCCATGATCTCCGAAGTCGAACGTCCCGCCCGCACGCGGTCGCCTCTGCGCTGGCTGCTCCCCGCCCTCGTCGCGGTCGCGTGGCTGATCTTCGGCGGGTTCAGCGGCCCGTACGCGGGGAAGCTGAGCCAGGTCACGGAGAACGACAGCAACAGTTTTCTCCCGGCATCGGCCGAAGCGACCGAGGTCGGCGAACTCCAGAAGCAGTTCGCCGGGGCCTCCGTGATCCCGGCGATCGTCGTCGCCGAGCGCCCCTCCGGCCTGACCGAGAACGACAAGCGGTTCCTCGCCGACCGCACGTCGAACGCCAAGCTCTTACCGGCGCCGGGCAGCGACGCGGGCGCGCAGGTCGTCGTGCTCCTGGACGCCAAGAGTGACCCCGGAGAGGGCGTCGAGGCACTGCGAGAGGCGCTCGCCCGCGACACCCCCGACGGGTTGAAGGTGCTCGTGACCGGCCCCGCCGCCCAGGTCGCCGATCTCAAGGAGGCGTTCGGCGGGATCGACGGGCTGCTGCTCCTCGTCGCGGGCGCGGTCGT
This sequence comes from Amycolatopsis sp. WAC 04182, assembly GCF_003947465.1. Classification (NCBI taxonomy): domain Bacteria; kingdom Bacillati; phylum Actinomycetota; class Actinomycetes; order Pseudonocardiales; family Pseudonocardiaceae; genus Amycolatopsis; species Amycolatopsis sp. WAC 04182. Next base: position 32,508 of record NZ_QHJJ01000003.1, on the reverse strand, counting down.
CGCACTCATCCTGATCATCGTCTACCGAAGCCCGCTGCTCCCCCTGCTGGTCCTGCTGTCCGCGGTGTTCGCACTGGGAACGGCGAGCCTCGCGGTGTACCTGCTCGCGGATCACGACGTGCTGGCGCTCAACGGGCAGAGCCAGGGCATCCTGTTCATCCTCGTCTTCGGCGCCGCCACCGACTACGCGCTCCTGATGATCTCGCGCTATCGCGAAGAACTCAGGGCGACCGACGACGCGCGCTCCGCGCTCCGCACGGCCTGGCGCTCGACCATCGAGCCGATCGCCGCCTCGGCGGGGACCGTGGTCCTCGGCGTGCTCTGTCTCCTGTTCAGCGATCTCAACTCCAACAAGGGACTCGGCCCGGTCGCCGCCATCGGCATCGGCGCCGCCTTCCTCACGACCATCACGTTCCTTCCCGCGGTGCTGGCCTTGTGCGGGCGCAACGCCTTCTGGCCCTTCCGCCCGGCTGTGGCCCCTCCGAAGGAAGAGACCGGTGGGATCTGGGCACGCGTGTCGGGCTGGGTGGCCCGCGCCCCGCGCACGATCTGGATCGTCACCACGGTCGTCCTGCTCGCGGGCGGGGCGTTCCTCCCCCAACTCAAGGCCTCCGGCACCGCGCAGTCCGACGTCTTCCTCACGCCGGTCGATTCCGTCGCGGGGCAGGAAGTCCTCTCGCGCTACTTCCCCGGCGGCTCGGGCTCGCCCACGGTGATCATCACCCCCGCCGGCCAGGCTCCGGCGGTCACCGCGTTGGCCCGCGTCCCCGGCGTTTCGGATGTCCGTCAAAGCGGCGAAGCGGGCGGGCTCGCGAAGATCGACGCGGTCCTCGCGGATCCCCCGGACTCCGACGCTGCGGTCGCGACGGTCCAACGGATCCGGGACGCCGTGCACACCGTCGACGGCACCAAGGTCGGCGGTCCGACCGCGACCCTGCTCGACACGAGGGAGACCTCCGAGCACGACCGGTTGCTGATCATCCCGATCGTCCTGGTCGTGATCTTCCTCGTGCTCGCCCTCCTGCTGCGGTCGCTGCTCGCGCCGCTACTGCTGATCGGCACGGTGGTGCTGTCCTTCGCCGCGACGATGGGTGTCTCCGCGCTGGTGTTCAACCACGTCTTCGACTTCCCCGGCGCCGACCCGGTCGTCCCGCTGTTCGGCTTCGTCTTCCTTGTGGCGCTGGGAATCGACTACAACATCTTCCTGATGACCAGGGTCCGCGAAGAGGCGGGCAGAAGCGGCACGCGGGACGGGACACTGCGCGGTCTCCGCGTCACGGGCGGCGTGATCACGTCCGCGGGAGTCGTGCTCGCCGCGACCTTCGCCGCACTGGCCGTCCTGCCGATCCTCTTCTTGGCCCAGCTGGCGTTCATCGTCGCGTTCGGCGTCCTGCTCGATACGCTTCTGGTGCGTTCGCTGCTGGTACCGGCTCTCGCGGTGGACGTCGGACGGAAGATCTGGTGGCCGTCGAAGCTGGCGAAGACCGGCCGGGAATGAACGCCGCGATCGCCGGCGCGACGAGCGTGGTCGCCGAACCGAGTCCCATGATCAGCCGGAATCCGCCTTGGGCCCAAGGTCCGCCCGCTCGCCCAGCCCGCCGTCCAGAACAGCAGACGCCTGTCGGCGTTGTCCGCCCGCAACGCGGCCGCGGGTAAGCCGAGCGCGCCACCGACGCCGAGTTACGCACTCATCGTCGCCGTCGCCGAAGCGAGCCTTTCTGATGGGAATTCGTCGCGCATGATGCTGAACATTCAACTTAAGTCAGTTGATTGACTTATGCCAGCAAGCCGGGCACTGTGTGCCTCACCGAACCCCGCCACGCTGAAGGAGCTTCGATGACGGAGCGTCTGCCGACTTTCCCGTTCCCGACCGAGGCCGCGCTCGCGCCGCCCGTCGAATGGGCCGAGTTCCGCGCGAAGTGCCCGGTCGCGAAGGTCACGCTCGCCAGCGGCGACGAGGCGACGCTGCTCACCCGGTACGCGGACGTCAAACGCGTCCTTTCCGACCCGCGGTTCACCAGGCCGACCCCCGCCGACGACGCGGCGCGGGTCGCGGACACCGAATCGGGCGGGGTCTTCAACAGCGAGATGGCGGGCGTGATCCCGCAACACGGCGAAGCGCACCTGAAATGGCGCCGGATGCTCGGGAAGTGGTTCACCGCCAAGCGGATGACCGCCCTGCGGCCGCGGATGGAGGCGATGGCCGTCCAGCTGATCGACGAGATGGTCGCGAAGGGCCAGCCCGCGGATCTCAAGGCCGGCTTGGCCTTCCCGCTGCCGGTCTGGGTCATTTGCGACATGCTCGGCGTCCCCGACACCGACCGGGAACGGTTCGCCCACTGGTCCGACGTCATGCTCAGCATGACCCGCTACACCCAGGCCGAATTCGACGTCGCGCAGGCGGAATTCGGCCGGTACATGGGCGGGCACATCGCGGCCAAGCGGGCGGATCCGGGTGAAGACATCCTCAGCGCGCTCATCACCGCCACCGACGCCGACGGCGAGCGCTGGTCCGACGCGCTGCTCGTCGCGACCGGGATCGGCCTGCTCATCGCCGGCCACGAGACCACCGCGAACATGATCGCGAAGATGGTGGCGATGCTGCTGGAGGACCGGAGCCGCTGGGAAGCGCTGCTCGTGGACCGATCGCTGATCCGCACCGCCGTCGAGGAATCCCTGCGCATGGACGCCAACGCGGGTATCGGCATGTCGCGTTACCTCACCGAGGACTTCGAGGTCGGCGGGACGATCCTGCCGCCGGGCACCACGGCGATGTGCAGCATGGCTTCGGCGAACCGCGACGAGACCGCGTTCGAGGCCGCCGCCGACATGACGCTCGACCGGAGCCCGAACCCGCATCTCGCGTTCGGCGCCGGCGCGCACGCGTGCCTCGGGCAACCGCTCGCCCGTACCGAACTGCAGGTCGTCCTCGGTGTCCTGCTGGAGAAACTGCCCACGCTGGAACTCGCCGTCGCGGCGGAGGATCTGCGCAAGGTCGAAGGGCTCGCCGTCGGCGGCCTGCGGGAACTGCCCGTGCGATGGTGATGCCCATGACGAGTGAGATCACCGGTGCCCGCGCCGAACGGGCGCACGCGACGCGGGAACTGATCCTGACCGCGGCGGAACGGCTGTTCGCCGAACACGGCGTGTTCGCGGTGTCCAACCGCCAGGTCAGCGAGGCGGCGGGGCAGGGCAACAACACCGCGGTCGGCTACCACTTCGGTACCAAGGCCGACCTGGTGCGCGCGATCGCCCGGCGGCATTCGGGGCAGATCGAGGAGATCCGCCGCCGGCTGCTCGCCGATATCGGCGACAGCACGGATCTGCGGGCTTGGATCGGCTGCCTGGTCACCCCGGTGGCCGAGCATCTGGCCACCCTCGGGAGCCCGACCTGGTTCGCGCGGTTCGGCGCGCAGGTGATGACCGACCCCGCGCTCCGCCCGATCATGGTCGAGGAATCCCTGACCTCGCCGTCGCTGGTGCGGATCGTCGAAGGACTCCACCGCTGCCTGCCCGAACTGCCAGCCGACGTCCGCGCCGAACGCGGCGACATGGCCCGCCAGCTGCTGGTCCACATGGTCGCCGAACGCGAACGCGCCCTCGCCGAGGGCACCCCCACTCCCCGGTCCACCTGGCACGACGCCGCGACCGGGCTCATCGACGCACTCGCCGGGATCTGGCTCGCACCGGTCACCCCCGGCCCTGACGAAGGAAAAGGACCATGAAGATCACCGTCGACCAGGACAAGTGCTGCGGCGCCGGAACCTGCGTGCTGCTCGCCCCCGACGTGTTCGACCAGCGGGAGGAGGACGGTATCGTGCTCCTGCTCCAGGAATCTCCGGGCACGGACTCCCACCACATCGTCCGCGAGGCCGCCGACGTCTGCCCCGGCGCCGCCATCACGGTGAGCGAGTGACCCTGCTCGTGGTCGGTGCCTCCGCCGCCGGCCTCGGCACGGTGGAAGCCCTGCGCCGCAAGGGTTACCCGGACCGGATCACGGTGCTGGGCGCGGAGCCGCATCTCCCCTACGACCGGCCGCCACTGTCCAAACAGGTCCTTTCGGGACTTTGGGAGCCCGCCCGGACCCACCTGCGCCCGGCCGAACGTCTGTCCGCTTTGGACGCCGAGTTCGTCCTCGGAAACGCGGAACAGCTGGCCGAACTCACCGAGGAGCAGCGTCCCGCATCGCCGGGATCAGCACCGGAAGGGCGGCCAAGAGCGCGAGGCCTCGCACGACTCCCGCGACCGGATAGGGAACGCGAAGCCCGAACCTGTGCGCGAGCAGTCCACCCGTCAGCGCGCCGAGCGGCATCAGCCCCCAGCCGAGCAGCCGGTACATGCTGTTGACCCGGCCGAGCAGCGAGGCGGGTACCTCTCGCTGCCGGACGCTGACCGTGACGACGTTCCAGATCGTCGTCACGAAACCGCTCACCGCGAGGAGCCCGCCGAGCACGGCGACGTTCGGGCTGAACCCCATACCGACGAACACGACCGCGTTCAGGGCGAGCGAGACGAGGAGCGCACGGAGGTCGCCGAGCCGGGCGACCAGCCGCGCGATCACCAGTCCGCCCGCGACCCCGCCGGCCGCCGCACCGGCGAGCAGCAGGCCGAACACTCCCGCGCCGAGATGCAGCACGTCGGTCACGAACAGTACGAGAGTCGCGTTCCCGAACTGACCGCAGAACGTGTTGACGCCCAGCAACAGAGCAAGAGTGCGAAGCAGGCGGTGTTTCCTCAGCCAGCGAAGTCCGTCGAGGACCTTCGCTCGTTCAGAGGGCACGTGTCGTCGGCGTGGCAGCCCGGCCAGAAGCAGGGCAGCAGCGACGAACGACACGGCGTCGACGGCGAACGGGAGCGTCCACGCGAGTGCGAAGAACAGGCTCCCCAGAGGCGGGCCCACGAACTGCCTGCCGACGACCAACGCCACCTGCTGACTGCCATTCGCTTGGTCCAGCAGGGTTTTCGGGACGAGGTCCGGGAGCGCCGTCTGCGCCGCGTTGTCGTAGAAGACGTCGCACGACCCCAGCGCGAACGCGAGTACGACGAGCACCGGCACGGTGACTCCGCCGGCAGCGACGAGCACGGCGAGCACGCCGACGATCAGGGCTTGGAGCGTCTGCGTTCGCCACATGAGGGTGATCCGGTCGACCCTGTCGACCACGGATCCCGCGACGAGCGACAGCAGCAGCCACGGCAGGTACGTCGCGGCGGAGACCAAGGCCATGTCCCTCGCGTCGTGGCTCACCGTCACGGTCAGCAAGGGCAGCGTCGCGGTGAAGACGCCGTTTCCGAGACTGTCGATCCCGGTGGCCCACCACAGTCGTCGGTAGGCGCGAGGCAGGCTGGGCATGATCGGATCGTGGCGTCGCCCGGTGATCCCGGGACACCATTTAGCTCGGGCCTACATACTCGGACGATGCCGATGACCCTCGAACTCGGTGTCGCCGAACTGGCCGCGACCCGGTTCGCGATCTCGCCACTGTCCGAAACCGTGGCCTGTCTGCTTCAGCTCGCCGGACTCGACCGGAATCCGGTCAACCTGCCCTGGCTGCGGTGGGCGCGGGAGGAACTCGATCGCGAGCCACTCGATCTTTCCCGGACTTGGCCGCTGCTCGTCAACGGCAGGCTCAGCTGGCCGGAGTTCCTCGTCCCCGCTCCCCGGGACTCAGGAGACTCCCTCGACAACGACCTGGACGCGCTACGGCGGACCCCGGAAGCTCGGGTGCGGGCAAGCCTCGGCCGGATTTTCGACACAAGGCTTCCCGTCGTGGCAGCGGCTCTCGCCGACGACCCCGCGTCCGGTCTGCGAGAGATCGCCGACGAGCTACGGGAAGCGCACGACCGCCTGGTCGCACCGCACTGGCCGCGGTTGCGGGCGGTGCTGGACGCCGATGTCGGGTTCCGCGCCCGGCAACTGACCGCCGGCGGTGCTGAGCGGTTGTTCGCCGATCTGCATCCGGACCTGCGCTGGCGCGCCGACCGGGTGACGCTGGCCGGCGAGCGCTGGCGGAATCGGCACGGTGTCGTCACGCGAGGACCTGGCGGGCTCGTGTTGATGCCTGTCGTCCTGGGCTCGCCCCACGTCCTGATCAAGAAGAACACTTCGACCCAGACCACGATCCGCTATCCCGCGCGAGGAACCGGCGCCCTGTGGGCCGCCGGAACCCGTTCAGCCGGGTCCAGCACCGTACGGCTACTGGGACGGATGCGGGCCGACCTCCTCACAGCGCTGTCGTCCCCCGCCACCACGACCGATCTGGCCCGTGCTTTGGGCGTGACCCCGAGCGCCGTTTCCCAGCACCTCAAGGTCCTTCGGGACAGCGGGCTGGTCGCACGCGAACGCTCCGGCCGCAGCGTCCTCTACCTGACGACACCGCTCGGTGAACGCCTGCTTTGACGGTCAGAGGTCGATCAGCTCAACCGTCACCTCCGCTACATCTCCCTCTTCGATCCCTTCGGCCTTGCGGACCGCTTTCTTGACCGGCAGCACGTACGCGCCTCGTTTGGCGTCCGGGAAGATCGACGTCTTCCATCTGCTGCCACCGATACCGACCTGGACCCGGACCGCGCCGAACCCTCTGCGCGGACCGTCGGTGATTTCGCGGATCTCCTCGGAGATGTCCTGGGGCAGGCTGACGAACGTCCAGGTCTCCCCGCGGCGGGCGTCCCAGACCCAGAGCTCGGCATCGAACACGACGATCATCGGTGGAGCCTCGCATACGGGTCCGACAGTTTTCGCGTCGTCCGCCGCTGACCACTTCGGTGTCCCCACTGTGGCTTCGGCGGTGCGCCGAACGTCGCCAAGGGGACCCGCCCTCTTCTGACGTACAAGCGTTCGGTGTCAGAGGGCGCGGTTGGTGTTTTCCAGGACTCGCACCAACCCATCGCCACCGGCCGCGTGAATGTACTCGGTGCCGTCCTCGTCGGTGTTGGTGTAGGTGATCACCCGCCCGTGCTCGGTCAAGTCCACGACGGTGATCGGCACACTCCGGGAGCGTCCGCGCGCGGTGGAGAATGCTGTATACAGCTGGTGGGTCGCGTCGCGTGGGGCGTGCATGAGCTCGGTGATCAGGTCCCGGTCCGGATCGCCTTGTTCCGGGTCGGAGTGCGCGAGCGGGCTACGGCTCGCCGCAACCGCCACCGGCCGCGCGGGGGCCGTGCGCGGTATGGACAGGTCCCGGATTTCCGCCGAGTCGACAGGGGGCAGCACCTCCACCAGATCCACCGCCAGGTACCGGTGGTCCGGTAGTGGTTGCAGGATCACCGCGTCGTCATCGACCAGCACCCGCACCGCGTCGCGATCTCGGGAACCGGTGAAGAACCCGCCCCCGTCGCGGTTGCTCCCCGCCGGGTAGGCGGTCCACCCGTAGAACTCACGATCCGCTCCGCCCACCACCTTGAGAGTGTCGAGCAGGAGCGGGTTCACCCGCTGCCCACGCGCCAATCGATGCTCGGACAGCAGTTCCCAAGTGCCCGCTTCGATCCGCGCCGTAGCCCCATCGGGCATGTAGTACCCGGTGTTGGTGCCGAAGATCGGGTGCGGGTCCCCCAACTCGCTCGCGTGCCACCCCCACACCGTGAGTAACGCGAGTTTCGGCAACACCAGCGGCGCGTCAATGAGAGCCATAGCGCGTTTTTCCTTGCATATCAAGGGAAATTGGTCATGTTCCGATAGTCGGCGGAACAACCGTGAACCCGCTCTCGGGATCGATGTCGGCGATCTCCAACGGGGCCTCGTCCAGCCCGTACTTACGGGCGTGTTCGATGTCTTCGCTCTTGTCGCCGCGCGCGCCGGGAGCCATCGCGCCACCGGGCGCGCCCGGGGCGCCGGTACCGGTCGACCGCGCGCCCACCCGGCCGGACTCACTACCGCCCGCGCCGCCGAGGACCCCCGCGCCGCTGCCACGACCAGCACCCACGCCGCCCGCGCGCCCACCAGCCCCGCCGACGGTAGAGCCGGGCGTGCCGGGCGGAAAACCGCTACCGACCCCTGGCCCGGTCTCGCTCCGACCGCTCGACGGGGAAGGGATGTTCGGGGCCGACAGGCCATCGCGCGCGGCCGGGCTGTAGCCAGAGGTCGCGGTGTGATCTCCTCCCACACCGGCCCCGGCGTGAGAACCACTCCCGGGGGTGCCGGGTGTGTGACCGGGGGCGGGGGACGGAGTGAACCCCGAACTACCCGCATAGCCGCCACCGTCACCGTCACTGCGCCCCTCCACACTCGGAGAGGGTGAGGGGTGCCCTGGTGGCGGGGTCACACCCTTCTTGAGAGGAGGCGCTAGCATGATATCCGCGCCGTCATAAAAACCCAGCTGCCCGTAGTCGCCTTGCAAACCGCTTTGCGCCTGCTTGAGCTGGCTTTCATAGCTCTTGTAGGTCGCGAGGTTGAATTCCGCCTTTTTATTGTAGTCGTTGATCGCTTTTTCAGTGTCGGTGTCCCACGGCGAAATCACATCCCCGAAACTCTTGTCCGGGCGCGGGGGCATCGGTTTGAGGGTGGCTCTGGTGTACTCATACCCAGACGCCGCCGTCAACACCGACTGTTGATTACGTGCCATGGACCTGTCAGCCGAATCAGCCACCGCATAGAGCTTATGGACACGCTCGCGGGCGGCATTCGCGCCCGCACCGGACCAGGAAGAGTCCAGGCCGCCGATGATCTCCCGGAGGACACCCGCGTGGTCGCCCTGCCCTGCCGAGGCCAACCCCGCCTGCGTGGCGGCCTCGTGCCACGGACTGGAGGTACCCGCGTGCACCTGCTTCACGAATGTGGGCACCGGCACCGGCTGCGTCCCCAGGTCCCCGCCGAACAAATCGCGGGTCCAGTTCACCGCCCTCTTCAAGGAATCCCCGACAGCCTTACCCAGCTCGGAGAACAAGCCCCCGACACCATGCACGAGACCGGAAAGAAAGCTCACACCTAGACACCCGCCTTCGCACGAAGACTCGTCATAACGAGATCCGCCACCGTGTTAGCCGACTCGCACGGATCCTTCTTGCCTTCCGAGTTGAGGCTGAGGAATATCGACACTTCAATGGTGGTGCTATCGGTCGCCCCGATACTGATCTGACAAAACTCGGTAGGCGAACCACCAGAGGGGGAGACATACGCAACAGCCGGAAAACCTCGCAGGGAAGCAATCGGCTTCCAGATTTCAGCCCTGGGCTTGACATTCTCGTAGATGGCACTCAAGCCGCCCGGCAACTTGGTGGCATACCGCATGGTCACCTGGCCGGTAGTGCTTTTATTGAGCCATTGACAACCCGGACCGACCGTGTCCGCGTCCACACGTTTGGTTTCCGAAGGCTTTCCTACGGCCTTGAGGATCTGGTCGGCGTTGAGGGTGTCCGCGCACGGGTCACCGGAGAAAATCGACTCCGGGAGCGGCATGGGCACCTTCGGCGCACCCGCGTACGGCAATTCCTGCCCTGAACTTGCCGTCGGCGTCGTCGGCGGGGCCGGAGTCGACGTTCCGGGGGCAGCGCCGCTACCCGAGCAGGCCGCGACGGTCAATGCCGTCGCCGCACCGAGTGCGATGGTGATGACCTGCCGACGCATTAAATCGCTCCTTCTTGAACGCCGCCCTTAAGGGCTTCGCCGGATTCTCGGTCATTTTCGGCTGTCCGGCCCAACGCCTTCTCAAGTCGCTTGACCAATTCCTTGAGATAGAGCATCTCAAGGCGAACATGCCCCGCCCCATAGGCGAACGCTCCCGGCTGATCACCGTTCCACGTGGCCGCCTTGGTGAATCCCATGCTCACCGGATCCTCGGCAGCCGACCGCATTCGCTCCAGCGACTGGGTGATCGTCTGATCGTTTCGCAAGTGTTCCAAAATCTCTTTGGCTTTTTGGACCATCCTTTCGGCGTGGTCGCGATCAAGCCGGAACCCGGGACCATCGGCGGCTTGTTGCACTCGGTCGTTGACGGCGATTTCGGCGACCGCGGCCCGGTGGACGTTTTCCGTCACCCGGTCTTCCGCCACTCGATCGGCCGTGATGTAGAACCCCAGGTCACCCAGCCATGACGATCTCTCTGCTTCGGTCACGCGTCCACCCCTCGAACCCCTCGCCCTGGTGCGTTGCGGTGCTGATCGGTGCAGCCTGTTCAGTCGCGCCGATCAGAGTAGCGGATCGTTCACCGTGCGTGTGCTGTCACAAGAGTGGTCGCCTGACTACTGACGGGTATCTCCGCCAGTGGTAACGCGATGTGACGCCGACCGAGAGAGGTTTCGCACGGGGGTACATTCCGCTCACCGCGACGGGCGAACGACGGGGATTTCCGGCTACCGATGGTCCGGGCTTCCGGCGGCAGCGCCTAACTCTGCGAAGGATGCCGCAGTGACCGAGCCGTCGTCGCGCCGAGCACGCGAGAAGCCATCCACGCGAGCGCGTCGGCCGTGCGCCCCGGGGTGTCCGACGGCTGCATGATGTGGCTCAGCACCGTCCGGACCACGACGTCGATGGCGACGTCGAGTTGCTCGGCGTCCAGCGGTGGACCGTAGGCGCGGACGCGACCGCGCAGCATGATCGTCGCTTCGCTCAGCAGGCTTCCGGCCCGCGACGTCAACAGCGGCAGCAACTCGGTGTCGGCGCCGTGCGTGGCCGAGACGATGGCGCGCAGCAGGAGGTTGTCGTCGGCGAGTTCGAGGACACCGCGGACGGCGTCGTGGATAGCCTCGACGAGGTCGTCGGGGTGCCGTTCGAACGCTTCACGGACCACGGAGAGGAACCGGGCGAGTTCGTGCGAGATCATCGCTTCGGCGAGCTGACTCTTCGAACCGAGCTCGTTGTAGACGGTCTGACGGCTGACGCCGACGATCTCCGCGAGTTTGCTCATCGTCACCGAGGACCAGCCGGAGCGCACGGTCAACTCGATCGCCGACGCGACGATCGGTCGACGGTACGGACCCCCCGTGACCGGTGCCTCACTCATGATCGTCATTCTAGGCTGTGCCTTTCCAGGCGCGCTTTCGGATTTCCGCAGCCGGGCCGCGGCATTCGCTGGTCGCTCACCCGGCCAGGCCGGCGGCCACCTCCACAAATCCGAGGCCTCCGGCCGAAAAGAGGCACTTCTAGGCCGCCGTGGCCGCCGCGAACGCCAGCGCCTCTGGCCACGGCGCCCGCCCCGCGATCTGACGTCGGTACTTCATGATCTCGCGCGGCCGGTCGATCGTCAGCGCCCCGACGACCCGGTCCCCTCGCCGGTACAGCGCGGTGAAGCCACCGGTCTCCGGGACGGCGGCCACCACCTCGTCCGCCCGCGGGGTGCCGACGAACTGGATCCGGTGGTCGTACCAGTCCGACCAGAAGTACGGCACCGGCGCCAGCGCGCGGGCAGACTCCGGGGCGAGCGCGTGACGAGCGGCCGCGGCACCCTGCTCCGCGGCGTTCGTCCAGTGCTCCAGCCGCATTAGCTCGCCGTCGAACAACGGGTTCGAGGCGTGCGCGACGTCGCCGGCGGCGTACACGCCGGGGACTCCGGTCGACAGCGTCGCATCGCACACCACGCCGCCGTCGCGTTCGTGCAGCGGGATCCCGCTCCCGGCCAGCCAGCCGGTGGCCGGGACGACGCCGATGCCGGCGACCACCAGATCCGCGGGCAGCACCTCACCGGTCGACAGCCGGACGCCGGTCACCGCACCGCCGTCGGATTCCAGGCCGGTGACCGTCGTGGACAACCGCAGATCCGTGCCCGCCTCGCGGTGCAGTGAAGCGCACACCGCGCCCGCCTCGGCCCCGACCGATCGGACGAGCGGGACGTCGAGCGCCTCGACGATCGTCGACGACAACCCGCGTTTCCGGGCCGCGGCGGCGACCTCCGAGCCGATAAACCCCGCCCCGATCACGACCGTGCGCGCACCGTCATCGAGTGCGGCGCGGACCGCGAGCGCGTCGTCGGCCGTCCGCAGCGTGTGGACCCCGGCGACCCCGTCGCTTTCGGGGAGCCGCCGCGCGGTGGCTCCGGTCGCGATCACCAGTGCGTCGTAGGGAACCGGCGTCCCCGCGACCGACACCTCGCGAGCGGTGGTGTCGAGCCCGTCCGCCGGCGCGCCGAGCATCAGCTCGACGCCGAACTCGTCACGCAGCACGGACTCGGTGTGGAAGGGGTCGACTCGCCCGGGACCGTCCGCGGCCAGGAAGGATTTCGACAGCGGGAGCCGGTCGTAGGGTGGGTGGTCCTCCGCGCCGATCAGCACGATCCGCCCCCGGTACCCGTCCCGGCGCGCGGCCTCGACCGCGCGCAGTCCGGCCAGTGACGCTCCCACGACGACCAGCGCCATCGTCAGTCCCGCAGCTTCAGGGCGAGGACCGGGCAGGCGTCGATGGCGGCCGACAGGTCCTGGCGGTATTCCTCACCGGGCCGCTCGTCGAGCACGACGACCGTCCCGTCGTCGCCCACCTCGAAGAAGTCGGGCGCCATCGCCTCGCACATGCCCAGCCCGTCGCATTTCGCGCGGTCCGCTTCGATCTTCATCATGCTCCGACCCTTCCCGGTGCCACGAAATCGACCTTCTCCCGCACCCCGCAGTCCGGGCAGCACCACGAATCCGGGATCGCCGACCACGGCGTTCCGGCGGGGAAACCCTCACGCGGGTCGCCGAGTTTCTCGTCGTAGACGTAGCCGCAGCCAGGGCACATGCCGCCCTCGGTCGCGTCGCCGTGCGTGTCGGCGGCGACCCGGGACGGCGCGGTGACGCGCGTTCCGTAGCGCGCAAGGATCTTGGCTCGTTTCGACGGCTGGATGTTGGCGCGGGAGATGTCGCCGTCGAAATGCGCGAGGACACGCGGATCCATCACTCGCCGCCACACCGGCGGGACCAGCGCCAGCACGATCATCCCGGCGTAGCCCGTCGGAAGAACCGGCGACTCCGCGAAGTCACGCAGCGTCTGGTAGCGGCGGGTCGGGTTGGCGTGGTGGTCGCTGTGCCTTTGCAGGTGGTAGAGCAGCACGTTGGTGGCGATGTTGTTGGAGTTCCAGCTGTGGCTGGGATCCACCCGTTCGTAGCGGCGCCGGTTCGGCGGGCCGACCTTCTGCCGCCGCATGCCGTAGTGCTCCATGTAGTTCACGACCTCCAGCAGCGAGAAGCCGATCACGGCCTGGATCACCAGATACGGCAGGATTCCCGGCCCCAGCCACACGGTCATCGCCGCCCACAGCACCGCCGACATCAGCCAGGCGTTGAGCACGTCGTTGCCGATGCGGAACGGATGCCGGTCGCGCCGGGCGTACCGCTTGCGCTCCAGGCCCCACGCGGATTTCAGCGAGCCGAACACCGTGCGCGGCCAGAACCGGTAGAAACTCTCCCCCACCCGGCTGCTGGCCGGATCCTCCGGGGTCGCCACGCGGACGTGGTGGCCCCGGTTGTGCTCGATGTAGAAGTGGCCGTAGAAGCTCTGCGCCAGCGCGATCTTAGACAGCCAGCGCTCGTGGCTCTCCTTCTTGTGCCCGAGTTCGTGCGCGGTGTTGATGCCGATACCGCCGATGCAGCCGATCGAGATCGCCAGCCCGATCTTGTCCGCGACGGACAGGTCGCCGCGGGCGATCAGCCAGAACGCGACCACGAAACCCGCGTACTGGATGGGCAGGAAGGCGAAGGTGATCCACCGGTAGTAGCGATCCCGCTCCAGCCGTTCGATCACGTCGTCGGGCGGATTGCTGCGGTCCAGCCCGGCCAGCAGGTCGATCAGCGGCACGATCACCAGGATCACGATCGGCCCGATCCAGAACCACACCCCCCATCCGGTGGCCGCGTGCAGCCCGATGGCCAGGAACGCGAGCGAGGGGACCACCAGGCCGATCAGCCACAGATACCGCTTGCGGTCCGTCCACCGTTCGGTCGAGCCCGCCGGGATCGTGCCCGTCATCTCGCTCATCGCACCCTCCTCCGTTGGCTGAGTTTACAAAACTGTAGGTGATGTACACCAGGTTTGACAAGTAGACATCATTTGTAAATCCACCGTTGCTTCATTTCGTGAGAACCTGGCGATATCTTGTGTTCGTAAGGAAACTTACTTAACTTGTGACGACACGCCGCGACCCACTTCGTCCGCCCCGAAGGAGCGCGAATGCCCCGATCACCCCGCCGGATCCGGCCCGCCGCCGTGGCCACCGCCGCCGCGGCCCTGCTGACGCTGCCCGCCGCGACCGCCACCGCCAGCACCACGGCGAACAGCCCCTGGCCGGGCGCCTCGGCCGTCACCACCGCCGACGGTTCGAACGTCCTCGGCGGCAACATGAGCGGCCTGTCCTTCGGCAGCCCCGACGTCCTGTGGGCGGTCAAGAACGGTCCCGGCACGCTGTACCGGCTCGTACGCAACGGCACCCAATGGAAGCCGGACACCGCCAACGGCTGGTCGTCGGGCAAGCAGCTGCGCTACCGCGACGGCAAGGGCGACCCCGACGCCGAGGCCGTCGTGGCCACCCCGGACGCGACGGCGACAACAGCAAGACGAGTGCCCTCAAGGTGCTCCGGTACGACGTCTCCGGTTCGGCCAAGACCCTCAGCGCCAAGGCCGAATGGAACCTGACGGCGGACCTGCCGAAGGTTTCGGCCAACGACGGCCTCGAAGCCGTCTCGTGGATCCCGGACAGCGCCCTCACCGCCAAGGGGTTCGTGGACCAGCGCACCAAGGCGCCGTACAACCCGAGCAGCTATCCCGGCCACGGCACCGGCCTCTATCTCGTCGGCCTCGAAGGCAACGGGATGATCTACGCCTACGCGCTCGACCAGGCCGGCGGGAAGTACACCCGGGTCGCGAGTTTCGCGAGCGGGCTCGGCTCGATCATGGAACTCGAGTACGAGGCTTCGACCGGCAAGCTGTGGGCGGTCTGCGACGACACCTGCGGCGGCGACTCGACGACGCTGGCCGTCGACGCGCAGGGCAAGTTCGCCGTCACGGCCACGTATGACCGGCCGAGCGGCATGCCGGACTACAACAACGAAGGCTTCGCGATTTCGTCCACGTGCGCCTCCGGGAGCAAACAGGTCGTCTGGGCCGACGACGGGAACGAAGGCGGCCACGCGCTCCGAGCCGGCACCCTCTCCTGCGGCTGAGCGGGGCACGACATGAAATTCGCTGCTTTCGCCATTCTTCCGGCCTTCGTCGTTCCCCTGTTCCTGCCGTCCGCCGCACTGGCGGACGACGGCTGGCAGTCCATCGGCACCGGTATGACCTCCGGCGCCAGCGGTATCGCCGTCCTGGACAGGGACGACGACCGGATCGACGCACTCGTCCTGCGGGACAGCAAAAAGCCCGGCGAGAACCGGGCGGTCCGGGTCCGGCTCGACCACGGCAAGGTGTCCAAAGTGGACCCGATCGAGTGGCCAGGCGAACTCCCGGTCGACCTGGAAGCCGCCGAACCCGTGCCGGGAAGGACGGGCGAATTCGTCGCACTGGCCAGCGACGGCAAAGGCTTCCACTTCACGCTCAAGGACCGGCGGCTGAAAGTGCTCGGCACTTTCCAGGTCCCGAAAGGCGACCCGGACGACAATTACGAGGGTTTCGCACTGAAAAAGGTGCATGACCGATTGTTCGCGGTCTGGGCGGACCGCGGCCAGGACGCCCGCCCCGCCACGCTCTACTCGGCGGAGTTCTCGGTCTCGAAGCTGTCCTTCAAGAAGCCGAAGTCGCTCAAGTTCCGCGTCCCGTACCCGGCCACCCACGTCCGGCACACCTCCGACGTCGAGATCACCGCCGACGACCGCGTCCTGGTCTCGGCCGCCTCCGATCCCGGCGACGAAGGACCCTTCGATTCGGCTGTGTACGAGGCCGGTGTCCTCCGCTCCGACGGTTCGATCGCCCTCTCCCCCGTTCCGGTGCGGATCGGCGACTTCCCCGGCCACAAGATCGAGGCCATGACCTGCCTGTCGCGCTCGTGCGGCAGCCTGCTCTACGGGACCGACGACGAGGCCGCGGGCGGTAGGCTCCGGATCGCGACCAGGAGCCACCCGGAGGACCAGTGATCAGCGAAGACCTGCGCGAGCGCCGCCTCAAGATCATCGAAGAGCACATGGACACCGAGGTGGCTCACGAGTTCGACCGGACGCTGGGCACCTTCAACGGCCATCCGCACTACGAGATCATGGCGACCGGGCAGATCTTCGACGGCGACGAAGAGGTCATGGCGTACTACCGCATGACCCGGACGGCGTTCCCGGACCAGCGGCACGACAACGTCCGGTACCACTTCGCCGACGAGTCGGTCATCGTCGAATTCGACCTGCTCGGCACCAACCTCGGCGAGTTCTACGGCCGCCCGCCCACCGGCAAGGCGTTCCGGGTGCCGATCATCGCGGTGTTCTTCTTCGACGAAGACCGGATCACGAACGAGCGCATCTACTTCGACGCCGCCAGCCTGATCACCCAGGCCGGGCACGCCGAACTGCTGACCCTCCTGGCGTCCGGCGACGTCTGAACCGCCGCCGACCGAGGATTATCCCGGAGCGCCCGGGGTACTCGGCCGGCATGAAAGACGAACAGGCCGACGGCATTCGCACCCGACGGCGTCCGCCGCAAGTGGCCGCCTTGGCCGTCGGCGCCGTCTTCCTCGTGGCCGGCGTGCTCGGCTTCATCCCGGGCATCACCACCGGCTACGACGAGCTCGAATTCGCCGGGCATCACTCCGGAGCCCGCTTGTTCGGCGTCTTCGCCGTGTCGATCCTGCACAACCTGGTGCATCTGCTGTTCGGTGTGGTGGGCGTGCTCGCCGCCCGCAAACGCGCCGCTTCCCGCATCTTCCTGATGGTCGGCGGCGGGATCTACCTGCTCCTGTGGATCGTCGGCTTGGCGATCCCGCAGAGCAGCCCAGGGAATTTCCTGCCGTTCAACGTCGCCGACAACTGGCTGCATCTCGGCCTAGGCGTCGGCATGATCGCGCTGGGTCTTCTCACCACCGCGCTCGAACGCAAGGCGGGCGACTACCCGGAACCCGACATGCAGCACCAGTGAAAACGTCCGGGCCCGCCGCGAAAGCGACGGGCCCGGACGTTCGGTCGGCTAGCTTCAGACCAGGTCGTACCGGTCGAGGTTCATGACCTTGTCCCACGCCGCCACGAAGTCGCGGACGAACTTCTCCTTCGCGTCGTCGCTGGCGTAGACCTCCGCCACCGCGCGAAGCTCGGAGTTCGAGCCGAACACGAGGTCGGCACGGGTACCGGTCCACTTGACCTCGCCGGTCGCGGAGTCGCGGCCCTCGAAGGTCTCCGCCTCACTCGACGTGGCGGTCCACTGGACCCCCATGTCGAGCAGGTTCACGAAGAAGTCGTTGGTCAACGACCCCGGCTTCTCGGTGAACACGCCGTGCTTGGACTGCTGGGCGTTGGCGCCGAGGACGCGCAGGCCGCCGACGAGGACGGCCATCTCGGGCGCGCTCAGGTTCAGCAGGTTCGCGCGGTCCAGGAGCAGGTACTCCGTCGGGAGACGGTGACCCTTGCCGCGGTAGTTGCGGAACCCGTCGACGGTCGGCTCGAGCGGAGCGAACGACTCGACGTCGGTCTGCTCCTCCGTCGCGTCGGTGCGGCCCGGGGTGAACGGCACGGTGATCTCGTGGCCGCCCTCCTTCGCGGCCTGCTCGACGGCGGCGACGCCGCCCAGCACGATCAGGTCGGCGAGCGAGACCTTCTTGCCACCGGTCTGGGCGCTGTTGAACGCTTCCTGGACACCCTCGAGGGTCCGCAGCACCTGAGCCAGCGTCTGCGGGTCGTTGACCTCCCAGTCGCGCTGCGGTTCGAGGCGGATGCGGGCACCGTTCGCGCCACCGCGCTTGTCGCTGCCGCGGAAGGTCGAGGCCGAGGCCCAGGCGGTGGAGACCAGCTGCGAGACCGAAAGGCCCGAAGCGAGCAGCTTCTCCTTGAGGGAGGCGATGTCCGCGTCGTCGATCAGCTCGTGGTCGACGGCGGGCACCGGGTCCTGCCAGATCAGCGTCTCCTGCGGCACCAGCGGGCCGAGGTAGCGCTGGATCGGGCCCATGTCACGGTGGGTCAGCTTGAACCAGGCGCGGGCGAAGGCGTCCGCGAACTGGTCCGGGTTCTCGTAGAACCGGCGCGAGATCTGCTCGTAGACCGGGTCGAAACGCAGCGCCAGGTCGGTGGTGAGCATGCCGGGCGCGCGGTTGAGCTTGCCGTCCTCGGGGTCCGGCACGGTGTTCTTCGCCTTGCCGTCCTTCGGGACCCACTGGTGGGCGCCCGCCGGACTCTTGGTCAGCTCCCACTCGTACTCGAAGAGGTTGTGGAAGAACCAGTTGCTCCACTGGGTCGGGGTCGGCGTCCAGGTGACCTCGAGGCCACTGGTGATCGCGTCGCGGCCCTTACCGCTGCCGAAGGTGTTCTTCCAGCCGAGGCCCTGCTCCTCGATCGAAGCGCCTTCGGGCTCGGGGCCGACGTACTTGTCCGGGTCGGCCGCGCCGTGCGTCTTGCCGAAGCTGTGGCCGCCGGCGATCAGCGCGACGGTCTCCTCGTCGTTCATCGCCATCCGGCCGAAGGTCTCGCGGATGTCGCGGGCCGCGGCCAGCGGGTCCGGGTTGCCGTTCGGGCCTTCCGGGTTCACGTAGATGAGACCCATCTGCACGGCGGCCAGCGGGTTCTCCAGCTCGCGGTCACCGGTGTAGCGCTCGTCGCCGAGCCACGTGCGCTCGGGACCCCAGTACACGTCCTCGTCCGGCTCCCAGACGTCGGCGCGGCCACCGGCGAAGCCGAAGGTCTTGAAGCCCATGGTCTCCAGGGCGCGGTTGCCGGTGAAGATCATCAGGTCGGCCCACGAGATCTTGCGGCCGTACTTCTTCTTGACCGGCCAGAGCAGGCGGCGGGCCTTGTCCAGGTTGCCGTTGTCCGGCCAGCTGTTGAGCGGGGCGAACCGCTGCATGCCCGCGCCCGCGCCGCCGCGGCCGTCCTCGATGCGGTACGTGCCCGCGCTGTGCCACGCCATGCGGATCATGAAGCCGCCGTAGTGGCCGAAGTCCGCGGGCCACCAGTCCTGCGACGTCGTGAGGACGGCGTCGACGTCCTTGGCGAGCTCGGTGAGGTCGAGGGTCTTGAACTCGGCGGCGTAGTCGAACCCGGCGTCCATCGGGTCGGACGCGGCCGAGTGCTTCCGGAGGATCTTCAGGTTGAGCTGGTTCGGCCACCAGTCACGGTTGCCCGCACCTTCGGTGGGGTGGTTGCGGCGGCCCGACGAGACGGGGCAGCCGCCCGCGCTCTCTTCGTTCATTTCGCCGATGACGGCGTCCGGGCTGTCAGACACGGGAATCCTTCCGGGAATCAGAAACTGCAGGGCTCAGGAACGGGGTTCGATGGCACAGTCGGGACAGCGGCCCCAGTAGATGACCTCGGCCTCTTCGATCACGAAGCCTTGGTCGTTCGACGCGGTCAAACAGGGTGCGGGACCGACGGCGCAGTCGACGTCGGCGATGGCACCACAGGTCCGGCACACGACGTGGTGATGGTTGTCCCCGACCCGGGACTCGTAGCGTGCCACGGACCCCGACGGCTGGATCCGCCGAACGAGACCCGCGGCGGTCAGTGCCCGCAGCACGTCGTAAATGGCCTGGTGAGAGACCTCGCCGAGCTCCGTACGCACGGCACCGATGATCGAGTCGGTGTCGGCGTGCGGGTGGTCGCGTACCGCTGTCAGCACGGCCACCCTGGGACGCGTCACGCGCAAGGCGGCCCCGCGCAGCATCCGCTCGAAGTCCTGGGTCGTGGGCACGGGCGCAGTCTGGCCCATTTTCTGGAATGAATCAAGTTCTTGCATCCCGGGCGTGTCCCGTCCACGACGAGCCGAAGGGGACTTTCCCCGCATCGGACGCGGCGAAGGGCGCTTTCCCCCCCATCGCATGCGGGGAAAGCGCCCTTCGGCTCCGGTCACTCGTCGCGCGCCAGCAGTTCCCGGACCCGTTCCTGCAACGCTTCCCTCGGGTACGCGTTCACCTGGGCGCCCGCCATCCGCACCGGGTCGCCGAAGAAGAAGTACTCGTACAGCGACTCCCGCCCGGCGAAGCTCGAGACCGACGCGTCGAACGCCAGCTTGAACAGCCGGGCGCGGTCCTTGGCGGGCAGGGTGGCCGACTGGAGGTACGTGTCGATGTCGGGACGGCCTTCGGTCTCGAAGTCCGCTTCGCCCGGCAGGGCCATGAGCCCGGACGCGGAGAACTTGCGGATGATCTCGGTCAGCCGCGGCGAAACCTTGGTGGGGTACCAGTTCCGGGCGGCGTTGAGGACTTCCCATTTGGGCAGGAAGACGCCGTCCTCGCTCAGTTTCCCGTCGGCCTCCGCCGCGCGCAGCACCGCCTTCTCGATCTCGACGTAGGAGATCAGCTCCGACAGGTCCTGCTGGATGTGCTGGAAGCCGCCGATGCCGATCGCGGCGGCGATCTCACTGGCGAGGCCGAGGTAGAACTCCGTCTTGGCCAGCGTGCGCGTGACGACCTGGTGGGTCATGAGCGCGCCGGCGCCGGTCTCGGAGTACCAGGCGTTGCACAGTTCCGGATGCCCCAGCAGGAAGACGCGCTCGTTCGGGACGAAGACGTCGTCGAACACCACGACCGCGTCCATTTCCTCGAAGCGGGAGGCGAGCGGTTCGTCGAAGTGCGAGCGCCCATGGTCGAGTCCGGCGCGGCAGAAGTACTTCAGCCCTGGTGCGTCGTTCGGGACGGCGAAAGCGTAGGAGTACGGCGCGTCCTCCGGAGTGCCGCGCAGGACTGTCGACGGGAACACCAGGAGTTCGTCGGCGATCGGCGCGATGGTGGCGAGCATCCGCGCGCCGCGGACGACGATGCCGTCTTCTCGTTCCTCGACCACCTTCGCCGACAGGTTGCCGCCGCCCTGCTGGCTGCCCGACACCGAGCGGTTGACCTGCGGCGGGATCAGGGTGTGCGTCGCGAGGAGGTCGTTCTCACGCGCCATCTCGTAGTACTTCGCGATGCGCTCGCCGTAGACGGGATCGGCCTGGGAGAAGAACTTCTTCGCGGTCGAGAGCGCGGTGAGCGACGAGTTCATGTAGTCGCCGGTGCGGCCGAGGAAACCGTTGGAGTACTGCGCCCACACGGAGAAGGCGGCGCGGCGGCGCTTGAGGTCTTCCTCGTTGCGCGGCACCAGGAATGAGGTTCCGACCCGCTCCCCCGTGGTCGGCGATTCGTAGGTCAGGACGTCACGGTGCGCCGGGTCGTGCTGGAGGTCGAACAGCTTCGCGTAGGTCAACGCGTTGTTGCGGAAAGCCGGGTGCTCGGCGACCTTCGAGGTCACCTTCTCGCCGTCGACGTACAGCTCCGGCGTCATCGCGTTGAGCTTGTCGAGGTACTGCTGTCCGGTACGGGCTCCCATGTCGTGCTCTCCTTCTCGGGGTGGACGTCGTTGTCAGAAAAGGGATTCGTGGCCTTGCGCGGATTCGTGGATGGTCGAGAACTGCCCGTTGACGAAGCCGAGCGCGTCACCGGAGCGGTAGTCGAACTCCTGGACCTCGCCGAGGAACAGGGTGTGGTCACCGCCGTCGTAGGCGGCCCACGGCGTGCAGTCGAACCAGCTGAGGACGCCGCCGAGACGCGGCGCGTGCCCGCCTTCGACCCACGTCGGCGCGCCTTCGGGACTCGGACGGCCGGCGAAGTTCATCGCCAGCGCCTCCTGCTCGGCGCCGAGGACGTTGACCGCGAACGGGCGGCCGGCGAGCAGGTCGTGGCTTTTCACGGTGCGCTGGATCGAGACGAGGACGAGCGGCGGATCCATCGAGACCGCGGTGAAGGAGTTCACCGTCAGGCCGTGCCGTTTCGTCGCGGCGTCGAAGGTCACCACCGCGACACCCGTCGCGAACCGGCCGAGACAGCCGCGGAAGAACTGCGCAGGCGGCCGATACAGGCTCGAACCCGGCGAGAAACTGGTTTCGCGTGACATCATCGTCTGTTCCTGTTCTATAATCGAACAGCCAGTTCAACTATCGAAATGGATCGTATACGATGGTTTCGGAGTCCCGCAAGACCGCGAGCACGTCCCAGACGCTCAGCCGCGGCATCCGCGTGCTCGAAGTCCTTGCCGACGCCCAAGAACCGCTCAGTGTCGACCGGATCGCCGAACGGCTCGGCGTGCACCGGTCGATCGCGTACCGGCTCATCCGCACTCTCGAAGAGCACGGGCTTCTCACGCGGGAACCCGCCGGGAAATACGAGCTCGGCGCCCGGCTGGCCGCGCTCGCGGCGGGAATCAAACACGATCTGCAGGCCGCGGCCTTGCCCGAACTGACCGCGGTCGCGAACGAACTCGGCATGACGTGCTTCGTGGCGGTGATGGACCGCGAGGAATGCGTGACCCTGGTCAGCGTCGAACCCCGGCACGCCGTCGCGTCCGTCGCGCAGCGCCCGGGGTCCAGGCATCCGTTCACCGCGGGCGCTCCCGGCCGCGCGATCCTTTCCCAGCTGCCGCCGGAAGACCGGCCCGTGGAAGTACAGGAAGTGGCCGCCCGCGGCTACGCGGACAGCCATGGTGAAGTGATCGAGAATCTCAGCTCGGTGGCCGTGCCGCTCTCCTTGCGCGGCCACGCCCCCGCGGCGCTCGCGGTCGTCTACCTGTCCAGCACGCGAACCCCGGCCGAGCTCGCGGAGCGGCTCAAGGCGGCGGCGAAGGCCGTCCGCGACGCACTCGGCGGATGAGCGTCACGGACGGCGGGGGCGAGCTCTGCTCACAGTGTCCACAAGAGGCCGGGACTTTGCGATGAAGACCTCTTCGCTGGGGCGAGGCAGAGAGAGGCGGCCTTCGTGACGGGATGCCGGAGTGGCCACGGGAGTCAGCCGCAGCATGAGTGTCCATAAGGGACACTCACGTGCGTCGAAATGCCTGTTTAGTGTCTAAAGTCCAATTTTCGAAGAGGGTCGTGAGTGGCAATGACGGTTAGAACGCTCATTACCACTCACGACCCCGTATCTCGAAAGGCCTGATCACTTACCGAACCGCAGCGGGCTGACCGCCTGCTCGGCTTCGTGATCCGGCCCGAGCGGGATTCCCGACCGGTCACGCAGCAGCAAGGTGGCGATGAGCCCGACGACGGTCATCCCGGCCAAATAGACGGCCACGGACACCGAAGTGCCGGTCGCGTCGACCAGCGCTGTGGCGATCGTCGGTGCGAACGCACCACCGAGGATCGCGCCGAGCGCGTACGAGATCGAAACGCCGGAGAACCGGATCGACGCGGGGAACAGCTCGGCGTAGAACGCCGCCTGCTGGCCGTAGGTGAAGCCGAGCCCGACGCTGAGAATGATCAGCCCCAGCGCCAGCAACACGATGTTCCCGGTGTCCACCAAGGGAAAGAGCAGCGCGACGCCGGCGAGCTGCGCGATCCAGCCGACCACGTAGGTGCGCCGCCTGCCGATCCGGTCGGACACCGCGCCCGCCGCCCACGTCGAGAGCAGCCAGGTCGCCGCCGACGCGGTCACCGCCCACAGCACCGGGCCGCGTTCGAGGCCGATCGGGCCCTTCGGGTTGGTCGCGTAGTTCTGGATGTATCCGCCGGTGGTCATGTAGCCGACGGCGTTGTTGCCCGCGAACACCAGCGCGGCCACCAGGACGAGCACGGCGTGCTTGCGGAACAGCTGGATGATCGGGGTCCGGGTCTGCTCACGCCGTTCCGCGATCTCGCGGAAGACCGGGCTCTCCTCGACGCGGCGCCGCACGTAGTGGCCGACGAGGATGAGCCCGACACTGAGCAGGAACGGGATGCGCCAGCCCCAGTCGAGGAACGCCTGACCGGGCACGAGCAGGCTGGTCAGCGCGAGGACACCGGAGGCGAGCAGCAGCCCGAGCGGGACGCCGATCTGAGGCGAGGCGCCGAAGAGTCCCCTGCGCTTCGACGGCGCGTGCTCGACGGCCATCAGCACAGCG
The DNA here is from genome assembly GCF_003947465.1 of Amycolatopsis sp. WAC 04182. Classification (NCBI taxonomy): domain Bacteria; kingdom Bacillati; phylum Actinomycetota; class Actinomycetes; order Pseudonocardiales; family Pseudonocardiaceae; genus Amycolatopsis; species Amycolatopsis sp. WAC 04182. The sequence goes on along the minus strand of NZ_QHJJ01000003.1, from coordinate 8,649 downwards.
CCGCCCCATTCACCGCCCGCCGAAACACCCTGCAGGATCCGCAGCAGGATCAGCAGTACCGGCGCGAGGACACCGATCTGGTCGAACGTGGGGAGCACGCCGATCAGTGTGGTCGCGGCGCCCATCAGGATCAGGGTGAGCACCAGGACCACCCGGCGGCCGTACTTGTCGCCGAAGTGCCCGGCGAGGAACGCCCCGAGCGGACGGAACAGGAAGCTCACGCCCACCGTGGCGAAGGAGACGAGCGTGCTGTTGGCACCGAGGCCGGAGAAGAACAGCTTGCCGAAGACGAGGCCGGCGGCGGACGCGTAAACGAAGAAGTCGTACCACTCGACCGTGGTGCCGACGACGGTCGCGAACGCGACCCGGCGCCGATCGGAAGACGGTGGGGCGGTCCGGCCGGGCGTGCGTTCATCCTGCGCTGGATTCGACACCTTGACTCCTTTGACATAGGCCTGACGCGAGTGGCGGCCCGCAGGGATCCCGGCGAGGCGAAGGCCACTCGGTGACCGCCTTGCCACTGTGGCACGGAATCATATACGTTATTAGATACGAAGCAAGGGTCGAGGATTCAGGGGAACATGGGCACTTACGAGACACCAGCGCCTTCCGGCCGCGCGTCCGGTCCGCATGCCACCCGGCCGGGCAAGATCATCGCCGTCCACCTCAGCTACGCGTCCCGCGCCGAGCAGCGCGGGCGACGTCCGGCGAACCCGTCGTACTTCTTCAAGCCGTCGAGCTCGATCGGCACGTCCGGCGGCACGGTCGAACGTCCCGCGGGCACCGAACTGCTCGCCTTCGAAGGCGAGATCGCGCTGGTCATCGGCACCACGGCCCGGTGGGTCAAACCGGACAAGGCATGGGACCACGTCGCCGCGGTCACCGCCGCGAACGACTTCGGCCTCTACGACCTGCGCACCGCGGACAAGGGCTCCAACGTCCGGTCCAAGGGCGGTGACGGCTACACCCCGCTCGGCCCCGGCCTCATCGACGCACGCGACGTCGACCCCTCGTCGCTGCGCGTCCGCACCTGGGTGAACGGCGACCTGGTGCAGGAGGACACCACGGCCGGACTGCTGTTCCCCCTGCGGCAGTTCGTTTCCGACCTCTCCCAGCACTTCACGCTCGAACCGGGCGACGTCATCCTCACCGGGACCCCGGCCGGGTCGACGGTGGTCTCCCCCGGCGACGTCGTGGTGGTCGAAGTGGACGTTCCCGGCACCTCGGTCAGCAGCGGACGGCTCCACACCACCGTCACCCAGGGAATCCGGTCCTTTTCGGACATCGGCAGCCTGCCCGAGGTCGACGACAAGCAGCGTGCCGAAGCTTGGGGAACTCCCGCCGAGGCGGTCGAAGAGAACTCGCCCACGCTCAGCGAGGAACTGCGCGCCAAGCTTCTTCGTGCGCCTGTCGCGGGCTTGTCCGCCCAGCTGCGCAAACGCGGGCTGAACAACGTCGCGATCGACGGCGTGCGTCCCAATCTGCCCGGCTCGAAGGTCGTCGGCACGGCGAGGACCTTGCGCTTCGTCCCGAACCGCGAGGATCTGTTCAAGTCCCACGGCGGCGGCTATAACGCGCAGAAGCGCCTGTTCGACTCGGTCGGCGCCGGCGAGGTGATCGTCATCGAAGCCCGCGGTGACAAGGGTTCCGGGACGCTCGGCGACATCCTGGCGCTGCGTGCGCGTTACCTCGGCGCGGCCGGCGTGATCACCGACGGCGGAGTCCGCGACTTCGAAGCCGTCGCCGCGACCGGGCTCCCCGTGTTCTCGCAGGGCCCGCATCCGGCGGTCCTCGGCCGCAAACACGTGCCGTGGGACACCGACGTCGCGGTCGCCTGCGGCGGGGCCACCGTGCTGCCCGGCGACGTCATCGTCGGCGACGACGACGGCGTGGTCGTCATCCCGCCGGCGCTGGCCGAGGAGATCGTCGACGCGACGCTCGTCCAGGAAGACGAGGACGCGTGGATCGCCGAGCAGGTCGGACAGGGCCGCCCGATCGAGGGGCTCTTCCCGCTGAACCCGTTGTGGCGGGAAAGGTATGAGGCATGGCAGAAGAAGCAGTGAAGACGACCAGCAAATCCGAACTCGCCTACGAATGGCTGCGTGAGCGGATCGCCCGGCACGAGTACGGACCTGGCTACCGGCTCGTTCTCGCCGAGATCGCCGGCGCGCTCGACATGAGCGTCGTCCCGGTGCGCGAGGCAATCCGGCGGCTGGAGGCCGAACGGCTGGTGACCTTCGAGCGCAACGTCGGCGCGCGGGTGGCGATGGTGGACCAGAACGAGTACGTCCACGCCATGCAGACCCTCGGCGTCGTCGAAGGCGTCGCGACCGCGTTGTCCGCGCCGCAACTGTCCGAAGAGAACATCGCGCGGGCGCGGCGGGTGAACGAGCGCATGATCGCGCTGCTGGACCACTTCGACGCGCACGAGTTCACCGCGCTGAACCAGCAGTTCCACTCGCTGCTCTTCGAATGCTGCCCCAACCCGCAGATCCTCGACCTCGTGCACCAGGGCTGGACCCGGCTGTCCGGGCTGCGTGACTCCACGTTCGCGTTCGTCCCCGACCGCGCGCACCGGTCGGTCGAGGAACACGAAGAGATCCTCCGGCTGATCACCGAGAAGGCCGACCCGCTCGACATCGAATTCGCCGCGCGCAATCACCGCTGGGCCACCATGCAGGCCTTTTTGGACGCTCGAGAGCGCGCGAACCGCTGACTGAGGAGGAATCTTGACCAGCACGACTCCCCGGCCGATCCCGGACGGTGTCCCGGAGCGGATCCGGCACTACATCGGCGGCGAACTCGCCGATTCGGCCGACGGCGCCGTCTTCGACGTGATCGACCCGGTCACCAACGAGGTCTACGTCCAGGCCGCCGCGGGGAAGAAGGCCGACATCGATCGCGCCGTCGCCGCCGCACGGAAGGCGTTCACCGAGGGGCCTTGGCCGAAGCTGCTGCCGCGCGAGCGGTCGCGGGTGCTGAACCGCATCGCCGATCTCGTCGAATCGCGGGACAAGCGGCTGGCCGCGCTGGAGAGCTTCGACTCGGGTCTGCCGATCTCGCAGGCGCTCGGCCAGGCGCGCCGGGCGGCGGAGAACTTCCGGTTCTTCGCCGACCTGATCGTCGCGCAGGCCGACGACACCTACAAGGTGCCCGGCCGCCAGATCAACTACGTCAACCGCAAGCCGATCGGCGTCGCCGGGCTGATCACGCCGTGGAATACGCCGTTCATGCTGGAGTCGTGGAAACTCGCACCCGCGCTCGCGACCGGCAACACCGTCGTGCTCAAGCCCGCCGAGTTCACCCCGCTCTCCGCGTCGCTCTGGGCGGAGATCTTCGAGGAGGCCGGGCTGCCGCCGGGCGTGTTCAACCTCGTCAACGGCTTCGGTGAAGACGCCGGCGACGCGCTGGTGAAGCACCCGGACGTCCCGCTGATCTCGTTCACCGGCGAGAGCCGCACCGGCAGCCTGATCTTCGGCAACGCCGCGCCCTTCCTCAAAGGACTGTCGATGGAACTGGGCGGCAAATCGCCCGCCATCGTCTTCGCCGACGCCGATCTGGAGACCGCGATCGACGCGACGATCTTCGGCGTGTTCTCGCTCAACGGCGAACGCTGCACCGCGGGCAGCCGGATCCTGGTCGAGCGCGCGATCTACGACGAGTTCGTCGAGCGTTATGCCGCGCAGGCCAAGCGGGTCAAGGTGGGCGACCCGAGCGACCCCGCGACCGAGGTCGGCGCGCTGGTGCACCCCGAGCACTACGACAAGGTCATGAAGTACATCGAGATCGGCAAGACCGAGGGCAGGCTGGTCGCCGGCGGCGGCCGCCCGGACGGCTTCCCGACCGGGAACTACGTGGCGCCGACGGTGTTCGCCGACGTCAAACCGGACGCCCGGATCTTCCAGGAGGAGATCTTCGGCCCGGTCGTCGCGATCACGCCGTTCGACGGCGAAGACGAAGCACTGGCGCTGGCGAACAACACGAAGTACGGGCTCGCGGCCTACATCTGGACCAACGATCTCAAGCGGGCGCACAACTTCGCGCAGTCCGTCGAAGCGGGCATGGTCTGGCTCAACTCGAACAACGTCCGTGACCTGCGCACGCCTTTCGGCGGAGTGAAGGCGTCCGGGCTGGGACACGAGGGCGGCTACCGCTCGATCGACTTCTACACCGACCAGCAGGCGGTGCACATCAATCTCGGCGAGGTGCACAACCCCGCCTTCGGCAAGGGCTGACCCCGACCCTCCGTCCACAAAGGATGACGCAATGAAGCCGATCCCCACCCCGAAATCGCCGCCGCCGGACGTCCTGCGCTGCGCGTACATGGAACTCGTCGTCACCGATCTGGCGCGTTCGCGCGCGTTCTACGCCGACGTCCTCGGACTGACGGTGACCGAAGAGGACGAGACCACGGTCAGCCTCCGCACGATCGACGAGTTCATCCACCACAACCTCGTGCTGCGCCAGGGACCGGTCGCCGCGGTCGCGGCGTTCTCGTACCGGGTGCGGTCGCCGGAGGACCTGGACAAGGCCGTCGCGTTCTACACGGAGCTGGGCTGCCGGGTCGAGCGCAACGAGAACGGGTTCACCCAAGGCATCGGCGACTCGGTGCGAGTGCAGGACCCTCTCGGCTTCCCGCTCGAGTTCTTCCACGACGTCCAGCACGTCGACAGACTCAGCTGGCGCTACGACCTGCACGTCCCGGGCGCGCTGGTCCGGCTCGACCACTTCAACCAGGTCACGCCCGACGTCCCGCTCGCGGTGAAGCACATGGAAGACCTCAACTTCCGGGTCACCGAAGACATCCAGGACGACCAGGGCGTCACGTACGCGGCCTGGATGCGCCGCAAGCCGACCGTGCACGACACCGCGATGACCGGCGGCGACGGGCCGCGGATGCACCACGTCGCCTTCGCCACGCACGAGAAGCACAACATCCTGTCCATTTGCGACAAACTCGGCTCGCTGCGGATGTCGGACCACATCGAACGCGGCCCTGGCAGGCACGGCGTATCCAACGCGTTCTACCTGTACCTGCGCGACCCGGACGGGCACCGCGTCGAGATCTACACGCAGGACTACTACACCGGCGACCCCGACAACCCGGTGGTGACCTGGGACGTGCACGACAACCAGCGCCGCGACTGGTGGGGCACGCCGGTGGTCCCGTCCTGGTACACCGACGCCTCCCTCGTGCTCGACCTCGACGGCAAGCCGCAGCCGGTGGCCGCGCGGACCGAAGAGAGCGAACTGGAGGTCACCATCGGTGCCGACGGCTTCTCCTACACCCGCAAGGGTGTAGGAGAAGCCGAACTGCCGGCCTGGAAACAGGGCGAGTACAAACTCGGCAACCAGCTCTGAGGCGGGGACATGCTCGAACAGGAAACGATCACCGCGATCGCCGACGAACTGGCGGCCGCGGAGGAGGCCCGGGAGACGATCCCGCTGCTGACGGCGCGCTATCCGGGCATGACCGTCGAGGACTCGTACGCCGTGCAGAACGAATGGCGGCGCCGGGGTATCGCGGCGGGACGGCGTCCGGTCGGCCGGAAGATCGGGCTCACGTCGAAGGTCATGCAGGCCGCCACCGGGATCACCGAACCCGACTACGGCGCCATCTTCGCGGACATGGTGTTCGAGAACGGTTCCGTGATCCAGCACAGCCGGTTCTCGAACGTGCGCATCGAGGTCGAACTGGCCTTCGTGCTCCGTGATCCCCTCGCCGGACCGGGCACCACGGTGTTCGACGTCCTTCGCGCGACCGAGTACGTCGTACCCGCGCTGGAGATCCTGTCGTCCCGGATCGAAATGGCCGGCCGGACCATCGTCGACACGATCAGCGACAACGCGGCCATGGGCGGGATGGTCTACGGCGGCAACCCGGTCGCGGTGGACGCCGTCGACCTGCGCTGGGTTTCGGCGCTGTTGTACCGCAATGAAACCATCGAAGAATCCGGCGTCGCCGCCGCGGTGCTGAACCACCCCGCGAACGGCGTCGCCTGGCTGGCGAACAAACTCGCCCAGCACGGTGACCAGCTTGATCCGGGCGACATCGTGCTGGCCGGGTCGTTCACGCGGCCGATGTGGGTGCACCCCGGCGACACCGTGACCGCCGATTACCGCGACCTGGGAGCGATCACATGCCGCTTCGTCTAGCCCCGCCGTTCCGGGATCGGTTGGGCGAGCGGCCGCTGATCGGCATGTGGGTCACGTCGGGCAGCCCGGTCGTCGCGGAGATCTGCGCGGGTTCCGGGCTCGACTGGCTGCTCGTCGACACCGAGCACTCCCCCGCCGGGCTCGAGACGGTGCAGTCGTTGCTGCAGACGATCGTCGCGTATCCGATCACACCGATGGTGCGCGCGCCGTCCGGCGACGCGGTCGCGCTGAAGCAACTACTCGACCTGGGCGCGCAGAACCTGCTGGTGCCCATGGTCGACAGCGCGGCAGAGGCGGAAGCCGTGGTGCGGGCCGTCCGCTATCCGCCGCGCGGCGTGCGCGGTGTCGGCAGCGCCCTGTCGCGGTCGGCGCGCTGGAACCGGGTCGAGGACTATCTCGCGAAGGCCGAGGAGTTCACGTCGCTGTTCGTCCAGATCGAGTCGACGACGGGAGTCTCGGCCGCTGCCGAGATCGCCGCTGTAGATGGCGTCGACGGGGTGTTCGTCGGGCCGTCCGACCTGGCCGCCTCGATGGGCCTGCTCGGGCAGCAGACGCACCCTGACGTCACGGCGGCGGTCTTGAGCACCTTCGAGGCTGTCCTTGCTCAGGGAAAACCGGTGGGAGTCAACGCTTTCGACCCCGCACAGGCCCAGCGCTATCTCGACGCCGGTGCTTCGTTCGTCCTGGTCGGCGCCGACGTCTCTCTGCTCGCTCAAGGTTCGGAGGCGCTCGCGCGGCGGCATCAGGCTTGAGGTCTTGGCATGCTCCCGTGGCTGCTCGCCCCCCTGCGCTGGCAGGTGGAACGCGACCTCACGCACGAAGGGTTCGGGGCGCGCACTCGGGTGGTGAGCTGGTGGGATTCCGCGACTTGAGTCTGTGCTTCTTCTTGTGCTCAGGGCGTGGGGTCTTTGGTCGAGTAGGAGCGGCGCGGCGAGCTGTGAAGGCCTCCTTGCCTACTCTCAGGGTAGGTAAGGAGGCCTTCACGGAGCGCGGGGCATGGCGAGGGGCCCGTCGCCGGTGTGGCCGACGGGCTCCTCGGTGGTCAGACGTGATGGAGAGTGTTGCGGCGAGGCTGTCGGAGCGGGTCTCGGTATTGCGGTGGGATGAACTCCGGTAACCCATCGGCCGCCATCCGCACTTCCCAGTCGCCGTGATGAATCAACCGATGGTGAAAACCGCATACCAGCACCAGATTCCGGAGATCCGTCGGGCCGCCGTCTGCCCAGTGATGAATGTGGTGAGCGTGGCAGTTCTTGGGTTTGCGATGACAGCCCGGGAACGCGCAGCCCCCGTCCCGGATGTTCAACGCACGCCGCTGGCCGGGGGTGACGAATCGCCGCAGCCGCCCCACATCCAAGGGCTCACCCGCAGCGCTCATCACGACCGGCAACATCAGACAGTCGCAGGCCGCCAGCCGGGCTTCCCGGGCGGTCATCGTCCCAACGAAATCCAAGCACGCGGTCCCCAGACCCGACTTGAGTTCGTCGAGGCCGATGGTGACATGCAGCAAGGTGCGGTAGCCGCTGGTGCCCGGCTGATCCGGGCACGCGATCGCCAGATCCAGGATGTCGACCCACGCATCACCCATGCGCTCGCACTTCATCCGCAAATCCGCCTGCCCGAACTCGTCCACCGGCCGCGGCCGGGCATACGCCTCCAACGCGGCAGCCGTCCGGGCCCCGGTCTCGTCATCAAGCAGACCGGTCAGCTTCCAGAACCCATCCTTACGCCGCTCCAGCGTGATCTCCCGGCGCGGCTCCTTGGGTTCCGGGTCTTTCGGCTCGTTCCCGTCGGGGTCCAGCAGCGCGAGGAGGTTCGCTTCAGCGTCCGCGAGTTGCCGGGGACCGGCGTCGCGGGCGAGGGTCGCGAGGATCTTCTCGGCATTCGCCCGATCCTCGGTAGAGGTGTCGGCCGGGAGTCTCTTCAAGAACTCCAGGATCTGATCGATCCGCTCATCCCCGACCAACCCCTCCGCCGCCACCGCGGCAGTAACCGGTGCCACAGCAGAAACCTCGGTGCCATCCAAAGCACGCGTCGGGTTCAACGCGATCGCCCGGTTCACCACCGCACGCGCCTCACCGACCGACAACCCCGCGATATCGGCGAACCACTTATCCGTACGGCCATACCCGTACAAGTCCTTGACACCCCGAGACTCGATCTCCGCCAAAAACCGCCCCAACCCGGCGGTCGCCATCCGAATCACCTGCAAAGACTGCTGCACACCATGCGCAAGCTCCAGCTTGCCAGCACGCCACAACTCCTGCGGCAACTCAGGAAGGAAAGTCTCGGACACCCCTCAAGCTCGGGCTCAGATGGTCAGTGCACCGGCCGGGGATAATGATCGTTCTGGGTAGCGAGGGGGTGTTTCGTGTCGCGTGGTGTGCCGTTGCGTTCGGTGGAGCGTGAGTTGATCGCGTTCGGGTTGAGGCAGGGGAAGTCGTTTCGGGAGATTGGGGCCTGGATTGGGCGGGATCATTCGGTGGTGTCCCG